>CAVSMN010000013.1:0-107641 GCA_963729045.1 uncultured Nitrososphaeraceae archaeon
TTCCAGAGTTCTCTTGACTTTGGACGTTGATGTTGTTACCAGAACCTATTGTATCTGCACCTGATACTACTTGGCTGTTTTGGCTGGAGGATTGAGATTGGCTGATGCTTTGTTCTGCAGAGTTTCCACCCTTCGTCCACCTTGTGCTAATGCGTTGTTTCCACTGTTCTTTTGGTGTTGGAAACTAAGGTTGTTGCATGAGAGAAAGGTTGTTCCACCTGATACACATCCAGCATTTTGGTTTGATGATTGTGATTGGTCTATGGACTGTTTTGCTTTATTTTTCTTGTTGTGTGTGGCAAAAGCATCATCTACATTGAGCATTGGACTGACAAATAGGGTTAATGCTACTACTATTGCAATTGATGCGACAAAGAGTTTGCTGTTTTTGTTTGTTTTTGGTTGTGAATATTTGTTTTATTCATACCTTTGATACTATAGAAAAAATATATTGGGATTGCTAACTAGGTGCAATACTCTAATATTCTAGCAGTTTTAGAATTAGATAATAGATCAAAAAATTCAAGAAGAATCAGGTAGGAATTTAGAAAAAAAGATTAGAAAGTATATCAATTGAAGAATAATTTGGTTCACCCTAGATTAATTGCTCATGACTGAAAACGTTTCATCGGTTATTGAGGCTAGTTGTTATTGCAATAGATCTATCAATTGAAATCAAATTTCAATTCTTTTGAATGCATTTCCTAATGGCTAGTATTTGATTACAAGACATTTGACGTCCTCCTACAAGTGAAATGAAGATAAAAGAGTTGGAAATTTCATCCAAACACATCATAGCATCAAAACTTGACCCTACACAATAAGTTCAACCAAATTCATGTTTTATTATTACCTAGACTTTAGGTCTAAAAAAATTAATTAGTAGAACTATTAAGGAGATCATTTGGACATAAAATTATGAATTTTGTATGGTTTTTTAAACTAATAAACTAAAATTCGGATAATACCAGGTAAAAATCATATTTTATTATAAATTTATGATATGTTTAATACGAGCCATCTATCTATATAGCCATGGATTATGATAAGATTTGTAAGAGTGTTTTAGATATCGATCCAAAAGTTCGTTTTGCAGGCGTTTGTGATGAAACCGGTGAAACAAAATATGGTGGCATGAGAGATGGTAAACCTAGTCTACTTTCACCTCAAGAATCACAAAAATCTAATTTGCAAGCAGTGGGTAGATGGGGACTGAGAAAATCGCTAACTAGTAAAACGGGAAAGGGAATATATGCAATGACAGAATATGAAAAATTGAAACGAATAACATTTCCTTTGGATGATGATGATCATCTCCTTGTGGTGACTACGGAAGTTGATGCAGATCACGGAAATATTATTAGCAATACTCTCAAATTAATTAATCAGTAACAAAAAAAGAAACAATCTACTTTTTTTGATCCTTTGCATATCCATTTTGAGATTAGCATAATAAATCCGATTTAGGGTCGGTACAAAGATACATGGGTATCTATAATCACAACATCCTAGCGGTTGAACTACAATTTGTTAATCGATACAATAAAGCAATAAATTTAACCTTTACTGCACTTAGTTTTATATAGACTAAGAAGCAGAGGAGGTTGGGTAAGACATGTATAAATACAGAAGTAAATTAGAATGTCCGTTGATTAATTTATTTCACCTTGTCTATTAATTAGCCCTTTATGTTTGATAAAGATAGACAATTTTTTGTTGTTACCACAACAATTGTTTGTAGTAATTTTTTTCAATCAATACTAGTCTAATACTTCAGGGATGACTTTGAAAGGCATTGAAAATATTCTTTTTGAAATCACCTTTACTAGAATATACTAAAAGATATACCAATAATCGATATGTGTTTGTAATATGAGTCGACGTCGACTTCATGCAGCAAACGATTTTAGTCAAAAGGAAAATTGTCCAGAAAACAACATATTCTATAAATCTTTTTAAAGCATGATCTTAAAATTTACTCTTTGAAGGAAGAGAATACCGACTCGGATAAGCAAGCAAATAATGACAAACTAGATGATGAAGATAGAAGGGTTCTAGAAGACATTATTTACAAAAAGAGTAATCAAACTGAAAAGGAAACAGAAATTTTTGATCTAAAGACATTGGTTAATTTAAGGCAAGATCGATTATGGGGAGCAATAAAAGAAAGATATCGATACAACACATCCATTAAAAGAGGACAAGACTATTTGCTAAGACATGTAGATTCTAAAGTATCATTAGTAGTAATGTATGCTGACTTGGTCGGCTCCACTAAGATGAGCATGACCCTGCCGGTAGAAAAATTAGTGACGGTTGTAAGGGCGTTTTCCCATGAAATGTCCTCAGCCATAGAAAGCCTTAATGGATATGTTCTAAAATATGCTGGTGACGCAGTTATCGCTTTTTTTCCTTCCGGCTTCAACAAATATCTAACATGTGATAACACATTCAGATGCGCTGAATCCATGATTAACATCATTAAGGACGGTATCAATCCCATCTTAAGTAAACATGATTACCCAAGTCTTTCTGTCAAAATTGGTATCGACGAAGGGGAAAATATTGTATTTCAATACGGTTATGATAAGAGTTCTCAAGTTGATATTTTAGGTTACACAATGAATGTAACTTCGAAAATTACTTCTATTACATCACCCAATGAAATATCTGTTGGAGAAAATGTTTATAAATTACTACATCCACAAATTCAAACTAATTTTAAGCAAGTCAATTTTGAGAATAGTGATTGGAAATATATTGACATAAAAACAGGAAATCCTTACAAGGTTTATACCTTAAAGTAATCGGACATCAGAATACCATCAACCCCGTTTGATCTTATTCCAATACTAATACTGATTATTTTTTCCCACTTTGATTACATCTGTACAACATAATAATCCACAGGATTGTAATGGTACGCGTGGGCGGATATTTACACGAGCGTGTTCTACTTCAAATCTTCCTAGATATTGATTAAGTCAACTAATTCATCCAATGAAATCTAGATCAAGATAGGAACATTCTGTGTCAAATACATTATAATCTGCAATGATCATATGATTTTTTCACTAGTAATAATATATCCAATTATTTTTTACTTTAGATGATATTTTTAGTGAAGGACTAGCACACAGGATAATAACAGTCTAAATTGATTAATACGAATTAATAGGACTGATTAGATCCTTTAATTATTTAGAGATCATAAATGAGCTATGGGATAATCCTAACAGGAATAAGACATCTCATTCATTTTAATATCAAAATTAAATAAATATAATGTCACTTCTAAATGTTCAAAATCAAATATCTTTATAGGAATTCCATTACATTATATATCTAATATTTTATTGTATGAAAACATTTGGGAAACGATCCAATTGTTTATTATTTGCTACTAGTAGTGAGATCTCAACATTACGATCTAGAAACAATATCCCATTGTATAAATGGGAAGATAACAATCAATCAACTGTATTTCCCAATATACAATAGCTATATCCAATTTCCTTTTTCAAACAATTCTTATCTCGTGTTTGTCAACTTAAGCTTGCCAAAAATTTGTGATTATCCATTTCTTATAAATCTCCTGAAACATTCGTAGAATATACAAACAGGTTAAATTCTACTCATATTGAAAGACAACTCTACGTCAAACTAACATATATTATTAGAATATCAAATATGGTTATATAGAAGATTTTGGTAATTTAAGGCAAGTTAGCTTATGGTTCAGCGGACTATCGAGTCCTATTTGGAGCAATTAGAATATGGTTACACACTGTTAGGAGAAGAAAGAATTCCAATAGACAATATTGCACCTATAGATAAAGGTAAATCCAGTCATCTCTCCTTTTGTTCTTCGGATGATTATGAGGGTTTACAATCTATTCTAAGATCTAGTTCCGGTATAATCCTATGTAAAAAAAGTCTTGTAGGAACTATTCGTCAAAAAAATAAATTTATCAACAAAAGCATGCCAAAACTCTTTGTATTTGTAGATAATCCACGACTTGTATTTATAAAAATAGTCAGACTAATGAAAGATCATAAAGATAATAGAAAAGGTGTTTCTAAACACGCTATCATAGCAGATTCAGCCAAAATTGGAAGAGATTGCTACATAGGAGATTTGACAATAGTCGGAGATAAGTGTATAGTAGGAGATAATACAATACTAGACTCTAGAGTTGTACTAAAAAATAGCATAGTTGGAAACAATTGTACTCTTCAATCAGGAAGTATCATAGGTGAAGATGGATTTGCATTTGAGAGAAACAATAATAATATGAGTCTTGAAAAGTTTCCACATTATGGGAAGGTTATTATCGAAAACAATGTAGAAATTTTTGCTAATTGCTCTATTGCGCGTGGTTCTCTTACAAATACAGTAATTAAAGAAGGCACCAAAATTGATGCCTTATGTCATATTGCTCATAATGTTCACATTGGAAAAAATACACAAGTTACTGCAGGAGTAGTTGTAGGCGGGAGTACAGTTATTGGCAATAGCTGCTGGCTGGGTCTTAATAGCACCATAAAACACAAACTAAAGATAGGAAATAGCGTAATTGTAGGATCAGGAAGTTCCGTAATTCATAGTGTGGAAGACAAAGATATTGTGGCTGGAAATCCTGCAAAGTCCATAAAGAACAAGATAACGATGAGTGATGATAAGCTTTTTCTAATGGGAGGACAATCAAAAGAGAATCAAAATAAAGAACACAGATTTACATTGCGGAAAAAAGATTATCCTATCAAACTAAAGGGGTTGACATGTCTAAATATCTTGATTGGTACTTTCTTGACTACAATTTAGGAAATTAGACCATAATCAGACATCTAGTAAGAGTTAAAGAACAATCATCTTTATTATATTATAAAACAATTTCATTTATACACTCGTACTAATTTATTATATGATTTGCGGTGCTCCATGACAGTAATGTTCATGAACTTTTTTTGAAATTTAGAAACTAACTACTAAATCAAATTCAAATTGCTATAAAAACACAAATATTTCTTGAAAATTATTATAAAAACATTGATCGGTAAACTTTAATCTATTATAAGTAAAGATGAACTATGTATAAAACGAAACATTTAGTTTCTTTTTTTATTTCATCAGTTATTTTACTTTCTTTAGCAATCATTCCATACAGTGTCCATTTATCCTTTGCCGCTTACGCAAAGGCACCAGTGGCTCCTCGTGGACCTACCATTAAAGATGACAAGCTTGTTGTTGAAAAAATTACTGACACTTTGGACTTTCCCACCAGTATGGCTTTTTTGGGGCCCAATGATATACTAGTTACCGAGAAAGTAACAGGAAAAGTTATGAGGATACTTGACGGTCAAGTGCAAGACAAGCCTGTACTGGATGTACCCGTGGCTAGTACCATTGAACGGGGCCTACTAGGTATTGCGGTATCTAAACAAATTGATGGAAAAACGTATGTTTTCTTATCTTATACGGAATCTGGAGATGGAGTAGATGGTAGTGATTTTACGGATCAGACAGATCCATTGGGGGATAGACTATATCGTTATGAATTTGTTGATGGTCGATTAATAAATCCTGTTCTTTTGTTAGATTTAACCGCTATTCCCGATAATGGTAGAGGTGAGCACAATGGCGGTAAGATCTTGATAGGGCCCGATAATAATATTTACTATGTAATTGGCGAGGTCGGTGGTCATAGAACACAGGCTCAAAATATAGTGGACGGTCCAGCCCCTAACGGTCTTGGAGGCATCCTCAGAATTACACAGGACGGCAGTGTAGTAGATGATGGTTCTATATTTGGCAAAGGATTGCCTCTGAACGTTTACTATGCCATGGGTATTAGGAATAGCTTTGGTATGGATTTTGACCCGTTAACTGGAAACCTCTGGGACACAGAAAATGGACCCACTGCTGGTGATGAAATTAATTTAGTATATCCAGGATTTAATAGTGGCTGGTCATTAATTCAAGGATTTTCAAAGAATGATTTTCAGGGTACCGGTGCAACCTCGGATGATCTAGTATATTTTGGCAAAGGATCATATGCTGAACCTAAATTCGAATGGGTAACTCCAATCGGAATCACTGCATTGAAATTCTTAAATTCTGGTAAGTTAGGACAAGAATATCAAAACAATATGTTTGTAGGTGATATTGACAACGGTCTTTTATATCGATTTGTCCTTAATCAGGCTAGAAATAGTATACTTATAAACGATACTTCCTTAGGAGATATCAAATCATTAGCAGATTATGAGGTTAATGATCCCAAAGAAAATCAACCTGTAGTATTTGGTCAAGGCTTTGGCGGGATAACCGATATTGAGGTGGGACCAGATGGATATCTATATGTATTAAGTTATACGGGATCGCTATTTAGGATTTTACCATATTCAGATGGTGTAGATGGAAAAGAGCATCAACTCATGGATACAACCGAAACTAACGATACTGAAAATAATAACTCTGTACCTGTATCCATTGCAGGAATAAATGGAGATAATTCATATTCACCAAATCCTGTGAAAATACAAAAAGGTCAAACTGTAACTTGGTATAATGGAGACGCCATTTCTCATACTGTCACATCTGGTCTAGATGGTGAGACGGATGCAGGGACGATATTTGATTCGGATGCAATAATACCAAATCAGCACTATAGTATAACGTTTGATAATACTGGTGACTATCAATACTATTGCATTTATCACCCATCCATGGTAGGCGAAATTATAGTGGAATGATTAATTGTGTAATAGATCTAATAACAGAGTTATAGGCAGAAATGATATATCTCAATCATTTTAACGAAAAAAGGTAGAGGTTATCATAATAATGTGAAATTGGATAAATTTTTTGTTCATTTAATATTTAGATTTCTAATACTTGATTTTAAAGTGACCATTTCGTTTTTAAATTTTTAATAATTCTGATCATTTGAAAATATTTTGTCTCCAATTCTTTCTCTTTCCATAGAATAACAAAAGATACTCCAACCCCAAGGAGTATTCCGCCCAAGACATCCAATGGATAATGACCCCCTATATACAAGCGTGAAAAACAAACCGAAGTTGCTTCAGTTGTTAAGAATAAAGCCACAAGGACTGAATGGACGATCTTCTCATCAGTTCCAAAGTAACTGTTGCTCCTGTAGTGATCATCAGAGGATGACCAGATGGAAAAGCGTACTCAAAATCTCCAGCTATCCAAAAAGTCGGATTCATGAATAACTGGTCTTGGTCTTTCAATAATTTCCTTTGTGATAATTCCTATGGGTATGAATACGATCATTAATATTAAAATACGAAAGGCAAGTCTTTCTACCTGTCTTTCTACCGAAAATAAACAGGAAAAGTATTGCCAGTATCCAGAATACTTCTAGTCCATACCAGCTCAAGTATATCATCATTTGATTGAGAACCTGAAAATGAGAATTATTTATTCTTAGAAAGAATCTATTATCTGTATTTGTCAATGAATTACTTTTTAAATTTGATTTAGGTGAAATGACCACTGCCAAAATAATAAAAGCAGATATAGTAATTATAAAAAAAAGATACTTATTAATCAAAAGATCCCACCCTTAGGTTTAGACAAGTTGTTATTAAACCAAACTTTATTTTGAATTAAATCCAGGTAGAATAAGATATAGTAGAAATATTTCTAGTCACATTTCATATCAATAGTATATCTACTAATTTTTATTGAACCCATTAGTTTGAGATATGTTCTCATCTAAATACCAGATGCGGCTCTGTTAACTTACCGATAAATCTATAGCTTAAAGATGGCCTATTTCCAGTATGTCCAGTACAAGAAATAGAACATCTTCATCATATATTGGTCGTGCATTGTATTTGTTACTTTCTAGGTTTGTCGACAAGAAACGTTGCTAAAGCCATGTTTTGTTTCCGCAAGGTCAAGAGAAGTCATGTTGCGATCTGGAAGTGGATTCAAAAGTATCATCCTAAAAAGATATTATCAAAGAGAAAAAGGATTTCAGAATTTATCATCGACGAGACATTGCTTAAAGTTGGATTTGAATTCATCTGGTTATGGGTAGTAATAGAGCCCGAAAATAGGCAAATTCTCGCACTATCTATTTCAAAGGAAAGAAACATGTTTGTTGCTGAGAGGTTCATCTCAGATGTAATAAAGAATCATGGAAAACATCCAGTTTCCACAGATGGTGGCACATGGTATCCACAAGCATGTAGGTTCCTAAAACTAAAACACCATATCTATTCTTCGTTTGAGAAAAGTCTCATTGAAAGAACAATGCAGTATATCAAAGATCGAACTGAAAGTTTTGATGACTACTTTCCTTGTAGGTTGAAGAATTGCAAACTAAATCATGTACGGAACTGGTTGAATCTGTTTGTCAATTACCATAACGAGGAGAAAATTCATCCTTAAGTTAACAGGGCCCCAGATGCATAGGAAACATATAAAGGAAATAATGGATAGTTTTAATAAAATATTTACTGCAATGTTTTATGGGTTGTCACATGATGACTAAATGTGTCACTTTTTTTTATAACCATATTACCACAAGGAACATAATCCCTTTGGATAAGAACATATTTAATAATGTATTTCAAATATGTACAAATCCTTTTGGCTTATTTTTGGGAAATAAAATTTGTTAGTATGAAAACTACTACAAGTTATTGCTTTGCAATTTGGCCACGAATTTCGCTATCCATACCAAACAAACTTAGAGAGTCATGATGATATGTATAAACTTGTACATATGCACTACCATTATTAAAAAGCTTGACTAAATCTGTAATGTTTTTGCTACCTGCTAAGGGTCCAAATTCAAAGGCCTGTGTAAATACTGTTCCATTGAAGAAGAGTTTAGTTCGTTCATTTTCTGAATCAGCAGATGTGCAACAAATTTCTGAAGGTAGGGATGTCGTTTTTTGATACAAAGTAACCAAAGCAGGTCCATTATCATTCTCATTGCCCAAGTGAACTTCAACTTTTCCCACATCACTATGTATATTTGTGAGATTTATTTCATAATATAATTCATTATTGTCGTAGTAATGATCATTGGTAATAAATTTAACAATACCCATTGCATTTGTGTTTACAGGCGGTATGTTGTTATCACCAGTTAGGTTCGCTATATATGATTGATTTTGTTGTGGCTGTTGCAATAACTTTGATTCAGATGATACAACTGTTTCAGTCATCTGAATAATAAAATACAATGATGCAAGTATCGTAATCGATAAAGTTAATGCGACATACATGACCTAACGTAAGTAGCATTAGTTTAATTATTAAATATTTATTAGTAAAGGAAATTCATGGACTCCTTTTTGTAGATGCTTCACATAAATGACCTAACGGTCTTTTGGATAATTGTTAGTTTATTAACATAGCGTGATGGATGGTGAATTATATACTCTTGGGTTTCTCATGACCACGGTCGAGTAAAATCTTTGATAAAACCCATATCAAAATGAATTTAGTGCCTACGGCTCCATTCAAGGTATTAAATTGTTGAATTATCACTAACATAACGATATAACGTGCTTTTTTAAGAATATCAAATCTACTATGAAATGTCGTAGAACCCTATTGCCACTAGGAACTTGATCCCCATGCGCCCAGACTAATTTTAGGTATACTATCTGTTATATACTGGCGTAGAATTATTGGACCATGATAACACATCTTTCATTAAATCGGCGAGTCTCTGAGATGATGAAGTATAAGATTGATGTAATGGTTCAAACTTACAATGCTTTTATTCTTCAAGAATGATCTCAAATAACATGAAGATCCTTAAAGCGATTCCCGAGATTCCTAGTATGACTATGGAGGAGGCTGAGCGATTCTTCGAAAGCAAATTAAATTTACAGTTCGCTACCATTGATAATAAAGGCGATCCTAACATTCAACCGGTATGGTTCTACTACGATAAAACTGAAGAAAAACTATTCCTCATGACGGGTAAAATGACTAATAAGAGTCAGAATGTCAGAGAAAGACCTACCATCTATTTCTGTATTGAAGATGGAAACAGTCCATATAAAGGTGTAAAAGGTAAAGGTGTAGCTACTATTTTTGATGATCTTAAAACAGTCATTTCAATATCTGAAAAAATAATCATAAAATATTTGGGTACACTTGATCATCCAATGGCAAAAGTTATTAGTGAACGCTCCAAAAGCGGAGAAGGGGTCATAATTGAAATAAAACCAAAGTTTTTCTCTACATGGGATTTTGGTAAGATGTCTATGCTCTAACTGCTAAGTGGATAAGTTAAGAGAATTGGATTGAATTCTGGTTAGAAGAGTGGAAGGTTCATTGAAATGTGATTCTACTCTTGCTCTAAAATTTCGGTTTATTCAGTAAATGGTTAAGTATACCCAGATACAATTAACTTTAGAATCCTATTTAAAATACCGATATCAGCATAATCTTAACCGATAAGAATCGTTACTATAAACCATATCTTATCCATCTAAGATAGGGGTCTAATATGGATAATCAGATCAAACATTATTTGTGTTATTGAACCCCATAGTGCCTATTAGTTTACGATTTCATAAGTTAATTCTAAAACTGCTAGAATATTAGAGTATTGCACCTAGTTAGCAATCCCAATATATTTTTTCCATAGTATCAAAGGTATGAATAAAACAAATATTCACAACCAAAACAAAAACAGCAAACTCATTGTCGCATCAATTGCAATAGTAGTAGCATTAGCTCTTTTCGCAAGTCCCATAGTGGCTATGGATGATGCTTTTGCAACTAAAAAGAAAGGAAATAAGGCCTCACAGTCTATATCCCAATCGCAAGCATCAAACCAAAATGCTGGATGTGTATCAGGTGGAACAACCTTTCTCTCATGCAACAACCTTAGTTTCCAACACCAAAAGAACAGTGGAAACAACGCATTAGCACAAGGGTGGACAGGGTGGAAACTCTGCAGAACAAAGCATCAGCCAATCTCAATCCTCCAGCCAAAACAGCCAAGTAGTATCAGGTGCAGATACAATAGGTTCTGGTAACAACATCAACGTCCAAAGTCAAGAAAATACAGGAAGCAACGCATTAGCACAAGGATAATTCCAAGAATTTTTATTTTTTTGGAAAACGTTGACTAAACCAGAGGAAATAGTCATTGCACAATATAGATTCTTGTAGAAAATGTGGATCTGTTTTAGAACCTCATCAAATATGCATGAATGTATCTAATTCTTCATGTGAAGAAGTCATTACTTGGAATTGTCTTAATTGTAATAATATCGAAGAACATTTTCATAGTAACCATTATTTCTTTTCCAACTCGATTGACAATAGCTTAACAAGAATTTGTAAGTTATTCACATAGATGTTAATCCCTCTTTATTTGACTGAGTTCCATTTACCAAAATGGTTAACAAATCGAAATTCATATCTTGGTTATAATTAGGAAGCTATATCCTAGTACAGGTGGTTGATATTTGCCTTTTTTTTGTCTATCTCTTTAACATACTCAAATTTCAGAACATTGTAATAGCAGTAGAAATAGTTACTTCGATTATCGTTTTTCCTTCTTAATCATTTTGTAACTAAATAATACCAAGTAGTTTATTTTCAGAAATTAATAGAGGGGCAAAAAAATTATCATCCTTCGGCTCTTTCCTGCTGCTCTCACATAAGTACGTTGTAAAAAAAATGATATTGGACATACGATATCTATAAATACGTCCTATTCTTTATGTATCGTATGTCCGATGGAATGGATGAGGAGGTGAAATAATGGGTTACGGTTGCTATGGTTCAAGTTATACTGGAAGAAGTTTTCTAACTAAAGAAGAGAAAATTCAATTATTGAAGGAATATCATCAGTCCTTGAAGAGGGAAGTTCAAGGAGTAGAAGAAAGAATAAAGGAATTGGATACGAATTAATCTTTTTTATTCTTATTTTATTTTAGCTGATTCGATTAAATGGTAAAGCGTTACTATTTTAGTTCAAGATTGGAGACTAGGTCATCTTAAGTGACTATCGATTTGGTATGATTATTTGATCATCCGCGATTCTTTTTACAAACATTGATTTTCGCCTATCAATCGTAATTTTCACTTTGAAAGATTGGTCAAAGCATTTAGTATTTAATGTATGTTGCCCAGTGTTTTGCATGAAAAATTGTGATGTATGGTTCAAAAAAAGAGGCACAGAGGATCAATGCTAAATGAAACAGAATTTAATCACTGTGAAATTCAACAGGGAAGATTATCAATATGGTTAAGGTATGATTGAAATGCCTGGAAAAGACAAAAGGAAAAAAGAGGAAGACGTCGAATTATCTGAGGCAACAGAGAAAAGAATAGATCAGCTGCCGGAACATGCTCAGCATATTTTTAAGAAAGCACATGCTAGTGCCCTCAAAGAATATGAAGACCCAAAGAAGAGGAGGGGTGGTGCAAAGGAGGATGTAGAAGAAGTGGCTCACAAGGTAGCTTGGGCTGCTGTGAAGAAAGAATATGAGAAAAAGGGTGATGAATGGGTTAAGAAATAGATGAATAATGACTTGTTTTTATTAATTTCTTTTATAACTATTGATCAAATAAGATTTTAAATCGTTTATTTATAAATTCCAAGCCAAATCTCATTCCAATATGAACTTGGTTAGTATAGAGTTAAATAACCTAATGGAACAGATTGCCAAATAGGTTAGATACAATATTATTATCCTTGGGGACCGATTGTGGTATTATTATATCAAATGAGCTGACGGTAAAAGGTCTAGAATTATTATATAGCTGTAAGATGACTTCATGTTCGCCTTCTACAGGGAAAAGATAATCCACAGAAACATTTCCATCTACTATTGGAAAAAATTTATTGTCAAATTTATATAATCTCCCATCTTGATCCGTTATTGTTATTTTTGCACTTGCAGTGTCAAAAAAACCTGAACTATCCAATTTTTTTACTTCAAAGTTGATTTTTGTTGTCTGATCAATTATTGGCATTGGAGGTATTAAGGACATTGTTATATTGAGATTGTCACGTTTACTTATCCATGTACCGTTAACAATGGGATTAACGTTGATTTTATTATTTTGGGAAAAGACGAAATTTGGGAATTTGGTGTAATTAAGAATCAATAACATTACCAAGATCATTAATGTTAGTTTGGAAAAAGAGTTCATATGGTTAAATTGCAAAGACCATGCTTATATGATATTTGGTAATTAGGTAAGAATCGTTCATTTTGAAGGCATAGTTTTCATTTGGTATGGATTCGTATTTCGTGTTTACTCGAGTAATACAAATACTATTAAACGTTATCTAATGGTTCAGAGTGGTTTCGTGGACTAAAAGAACCCGAATCTACTTATTTCTCAATTTCTTATATTTATTAAAAAATTCATAAATGTTTTAAAATAATAAAAGAATTGATCGATTAATTAATATAAATAATAATACTAATCAATCGACTCTCTGACTTTCAGTCATTGTCCAGCAATGACTTTCTGTAAATTGCTCTGCTCCTCCCAATCGATCTTTCCATTTTCCTAGCATTGTAGTGGTGCATTCATTAGTTACTGCATCAGCATATTCAGAAAATGTAAGCCATGGATTTGTGAGTCCATATTTTGAGACATAGTCCATAAAGTTGATTTTACTATTTGCTGCCTTTGAAGCATTGATCAAATCCGTGATGAATTCCTTTTGAGTATTCACGTCTTCCATAGTACCTAATCGAGTGAGATGACCACCAACAAGTGTATCAAAATCATAACTTGATACTATGTCATGAGCCTGCACAAAACCAGAAACATTCGTGGTTACAGCCAAATCCTTGAATGGAACCCAACCTGGAAAGATGACATCTACAAACATTAATGTCTTTTGACCTGGAGCATAAATGTACGTATTGCCAGGTTCATGATTAACACCCTTATAGTCAAGTTCTAGAGTTTGATTACCTAGGGTCAAATTATAATTATCCTTAAAGGTGATGGTAGGGATTGGTCGGTTTGAATCATTTGCCATTTTTAATAATTTGGCTGTTTCTTCTTGAGCTACAATCGAGACATTGTCTGGATATATGTTTCCAGCAGCCCCGATATGGTCAATATGAGAATGACTATAAACCACATATCTTATCGGCTTGTCTGTTACTTCTCTGATTGCCTTGATATAATTTTCACCCAGGGAAGGTGGTGCATCAACAGCGATTACACCATCATCACTCACAAGAAACATGGTATTATAAACTCCATCAGTAACCCAATAAAGACCGTCGCGTATTTCCTCGACTAAGTAACCCTTGGATGGTATTGCAGGTCCTTTGGCCTTTTCCGGTATTTGAGTAGCATTAACGGAAGTTGAATTGTTTGGGTCTTGTTGACTATTGGTTGATGTCGAAACTAGAACCAAATTTGAAAATCCTTCTTGTTCTTCCAGAGTGATAGCTGAGGTTTGATTGGGAACCAGTGAATTGGAGAGTAATAGGATTAATGCACTTAGCATAGTCATAAAAGAGAATATGGATAGATTTTTCTCTAAAAATTTTAATATCATTCCATTTATTATTAATTCATGGGGTATAAAGGCTTTTTAATCCTGAGAGAACAAAGATTTCGAAAACAGGAAACTCATAGACCGAACTAATAATGTATATTGTTGTATTAATCTAGTTAAATCTTTAGTTTGATTTTCATTTGATACCATATATATGAAAATATATCTGTAATCAAAAACTGATCATTATCCCCCTTTTTATGTATTGAGAATATGATACAAAATATCCAAATTATAGATATCCTTTTAATGAGATTGGTGTGTTATATTGAGATTAGTAGATATTAATGGTTCTGTGACCATCTCCAAATGAGGTATTTGTTGCCATCAAAGGGTAACTAATAAATAGCCAATCTGTGTCATTACTGGTATGCGAGATGCAAACTTAATCAAAATAATGATAGAAGAACGAGCTTTGGTAAAATTGATCAAATCTATAGGTGAGAACGAATATTCCACTAGAGACTTGTTGAAAAAACTTGGTGCATACGGCTATGGACACAAGTTACTGCTTAAAGCCTCAGAGAGAGGGTTGGTAGAAAGAAACATCGTTAAGAATAGAACCTACAATAAACTAACAAAAGAAGGAAAGAAGATGTTGAAATTAGCAGCAGAAATAGGTGTCTAATGGGACAGTCAATTTCTTATACTATCTTAATTAAGATCAAAATACAGTATGATATTTTTATTTATGCGTAAACCAATTTGATGTCTTTTATACCGAAATAAGATATGATATTGATTTTCAAACTAATTACTTGTATATTCCTCTAGATTCTAACCCTTTTCTATTTTCAATTGAGTTCTAATGAATTATAATCAAAACCTTGATAAAGTGAAGTAATCAGCACTGAATCTAGCTGACCAATAGAAAGTAACAATATATTCTCATTTTGTTTTGATTTGCTCTATAATCTAAAATTATCTTATTAGACTTTCAAAATATATATCCAATACACATGTATAACAAATATGAACCAAATAATCATATGGAAAAGTCATTAATTTGCATCAAGCCAATATAATACTAGTTACTTATCCTGAAGAATTTGCAGTAGAAGAAGCCAAAAGTTTGGTTGAATCAATCCCAGATTATAAAGTAGTAAAGGTTTTTACTCAAAAGGTACTTAAACCGCGCTAAATATGGTATGGGGTTTGGCAAAGCGGAAGAAATAAAACAATTTGTTTCACAAGCAGGTAATATAGAAAAAATATTTGTTGATGAACATTTAGGTGCAAAACAGATATTTAATTTAGAAGAACTTATAGAAATTCCAATAATTGATAGAGAAAGATTGATTCTTGATATTTTCTATTCTCGGGCTACAACGAATGAATCCAAACTGCAAATCCAATTAGCTGAGATTCAATACAAGATGCCTCGTGTAAGAGAAAATGCAAAACTCATGAGTAAAAGTAATGAGAGGGTAGGAAAAGGAGGAATGGGTGAATACATCGTAGATGTTCAATTCCGTGATTTAAAACGACAGATGGGATTTGTGAAAGAAAAATTAAAAGATGCAAATCTCAAGCGTCACGAGTATCGCAAGCAAAGACTACGAAAAGGAATGTTCATCGTTTCCCTTGTTGGATATACAAGTTCGGGAAAAACAACTCTTTTCAATCTACTTACTAAGGAAAATAAAGAAACTTCTGCTAATTTGTTCACAACACTTTCAACAACCACAAGATCACTCGACAATTCTAGTAATATTGACAATAAGGGTGATGTAGATGTCTTGGTTGTGGATACAGTAGGTTTTATCAGCAGACTTCCACATTACATGATAGACGCTTTCAAATCCACATTAGAAGAATCACTTGAAGCCGATTTGATTTTCTTTTTGATTGATTGTTCAGAGAATTTAGAGGATATTGGCAAAAAGTATTCTAGTTGTTGGAAAGTTCTCGAGGAACTCAAAATCGACAAGTCAAAATTATACATAGTGTTAACCAAAGTAGAGACTACTAAATCAGACAAAATACAAGAAATAATGAAATACATGGACGATACAATCGACAAGATTGCCATTTCATCAAAATCAGGATATGGGATTCATAAACTGAGAAATTTGATAGCTTCAAAAAAGGCCCACGTAAAGGATGAACCCTCAAAACTCACTCCTTCGTAATTGATCTCCTGTTTAGTTAAACAATATCGCAAATTATTTAGTGACAATGATGACCCTATCTATGACAGAGTATGTGTCATTAATACAATCTTTGTTGATTTTATTTTGAATAGAAATTGCAGAGATGCGTTCAATTACTCACTTATTATTTTTCTATAACTAATCATTTAAATACTATTGATTAGTATACTACTTATTAGTGTATAGTATATGATTAAGTATGATTTTCAGAATAGCATTGGTTTTATCATCAATAGGATGGGTAAATCATTAGTTTATGTAATAGACCAAGAATTACGTAAGAAATTTGGTATTACATTTGGACAATGGAAAGTGCTAATAATACTTGCAAATAATGCTGCTGGATTAACTCAGAGGGAAATTGCTGATAAGTTAGCTTTGGAAGGGCCGACCCTTATCCCAATAATCGATAAATTAGAAAAGGATGCATTTGTAATCAGAAAGATCGACCCGAAGGATCGAAGAATTAATCGCATTTTGTTGACCGAAAAGGCACACGAATTTCTTGATGAAACTATAGAATGTGTGTCTCAAATAAAAAAAATATGCCTCGATCAAATTTCTGAAGAGGATATTTCCACAACAAAAAAAACTTTGGTACAAATGTGGCTTAATTTGCAAGATAAATTCAATTTAAGTTGCTCAGAAGAAATCAAACAAAAACGGGAATTAATCAATCAACCTACATCGAACATTATTATTGAAAAACGACATACATCCACAAAAACTAATCTCTAAGGTTGGTAAAAGGGTTAAAAAATAAAAAATTGGGGGTTAAAGAAACTGACATCTAAAAGAATAAAGGGGTCCTCTTTTGATTACAAAAGTCTACTAACAGTATCACAACCATGGAAAGTACTATTCATTCTTAGTTGCCTTGCCACAATGGTTATGTATGCAGAAACAATGTTGATACCTGCCATTCCTACTCTAATCAATGATTTTGACGTCTCATATGGATTATCATCTTGGATTTTGACATCTTATTTGATAGCAGGGGCAGTTATAACCCCTATAGCAGGTAAACTGTCTGACATCTATGGAAGAAAAAAAGTTTTGCTAATTATCATGGCTATATACACTGTCGGAGTTTCTTTAGGAGGATTTGCGAACGATTTTCTTACTATGATAATAGCAAGGACAATTCAGGGCATTGGACTAGGAATGTTCCCTATAGCATTTAGCATTATTCGAGATCAATTTCCAAGGGAAAGAATTTCCATCACAACCGGAATCATTACTTCGATGTTTGCTGCAGGCTCAGTCATTGGATTATCAGTAGGGGGTTTGATTATTCATGAATTTGGATGGAAGATGACATTTTTTACAATAATTCCTATTTCGATACTATTGCTGCTAATGATACGAAAATATGTTAAAGTCTCTGACAATAATAATCTTGAGGAAAAGGGCGAAAAACAAGATAAACATACAAAGTTACTGAAAAATTCTACAAACAAAATTCCAAAGAAAAAACAAATGATTTATTCTCAAATAGACATTAAAGGATCAATTTTACTAGCGATTACTATTGTTTCTTTTCTGCTCTCCTTAACATACTTGCAACCATCCCCAGATCAAAATGCATCAAATTTTTCCGGTAATGCTACTACTAGTCCTTACTCTTCCTTGGAACAAATTGCGCCATTTTTGGCAATTGGAGTGATATCTCTAATCTTATTTGTTCATTTGGAGAGGCGAATCAAATATCCATTAATAGATTTTAGAATTTTCCTGAGACCACCAATCTTGCTTTCAAATATGATCATTATGATAGTAGGCTTGTCGATGTTTATGGTTTTTCAGACTATTCCTATACTGGTACAAAGCCCAGAACCTATCGGATTTGGTGAAAATGCTATCAATACTGGTAAAATCCAATTGCCTTTCGCGATAGTCCTTTTAATATTTGGACCTACTTCTGGATTTATCATTTCAAAACTGGGATCGATAAAGCCAATGATTATAGGTACTGTTCTTACAGCGACCGGGTTTTCAATGTTATATTTGTTTCATTCAACAGAAATCTCCATCTCTATAGGCTTGGCAATATTATCGACTGGCCTCTCCCTTGCTGCCGTGGGGGCAGTTAACGTCACTATACTATCTACACCTGTTGAATTTACAGGTGTAACAATGGGGATTAGTACAATGTTGAGAATTGTGGGGTCGTCAATTGGACCAGCTTTGGCTGCAATGTATATGCAAACAAATCAGTCGCTAATTAACATACAAGGAATAACTAAATCACTACCTTCATCATTCTCTTTTGACCTAATATTTCTTAGCGCCCTGGTGTTTTCAATAGCTGCTATAAGCATGTCTATAGTACTAAGCAAAAAAATACATGCTAAACCCTACTTGCAATAGATCATAATCTTGGGATTAGAATCTTTTTTATCAATATTTTCTCATCAATATGATTTAGACTGGGCTATCTATACCCTATTTGTGATTAAATTATATTTGAATATACTTTAACTAAGACCTTTTCTTTGATGCTATCTAGAGCCTATTTTAAGCACTAATTAATTGACTATTTTTTTGACTTTATCGACTAGAATGCTGACTAAAATGACTAACAAATTGACTACTTTATTAGGCTAGCATCACATAATTATTATGAAAACAAGAATTACATCTTTTAGAAATGACATTGTTATTCAAAAATATCTCAACGGTAAAACCCTTGATCAAATAGTCAAAGAAACTAATCTATCCAAAGGCACCGTATACAATTTGGTCAAACGCTGGAAGGATAAGCTGGGGAGCATTGGAATTGAAGAAATAAGGGAATTTGCAACTCGTTGTAAGCAAATCAGGAATGACAATTCAAGAATGTGCTCAGGGATTTAGAATCGTTCAAATTCTAAAGGAATTGGGTATCAACGATGAATTTGAGGATGGGGATGATTCTGCTCCAGAACAAGATCTTTTGGAATCTATCAGAAATGGAACAACTGACTGGGAAATAGGAAAAAATGATAATGATCCCCTTAGATCTCCATATCATGGGTTAACGAAAAGAAGGGGGAGAAGAAATAAAGATGCATTAACAAAAAATGATTTTCACCATTTTATTGAAGATATTTACAATAACTGTAAAAAATATAATATTAAACCATCCGATTTTATAGGATTTATCAAAGATTTGCTTGATTTTTATCCCTCTCTTGAGTGTGAATCCCCTTCGTCTATTAACAAAGACCCTGAACTTTCTTTATCCACTGAAAGTGAGGATGAATCTGAATAAATAATTTATTTTAAAAGGCCCTCAAAGGGGAAAATGATAATGATATTCAACAAAACTTTGAGATAAAAGGTGATACGTTAACGAAGCAAACCAATGAACCAGACGTATCCATTGAAATCCCATTTATTTCGCAAGTTTCTTACTATATCAATCAAATCAAACTAGAGTTAAGGAACGAGAAGAGTATAGGAAATCCCTAAACACTGAAATATCCTTCCTAGAAAATAAAAAATCGGCTCTAGAAAACAATCTTAGAGAAACAACTAACAAAAACAACAACATTTTAGCTCATTTGCAGTGGTATGATTTCTTAAAACAAGATTTGTCTGATAATTACAACATGAATCTAGATGAAGAAATCATATTTTTTTCATCAATAATTAATGACTTTAAGACACACAAATACAATATTCTTGACATACTGAAAGAATACAAACAAATTCAATCATTAAGAAAAGAAAGAGATCATATTCAAAATGACATAGATCTAAATACTCCTTTACAACAGGACTTGCTCAAACAGGTTGACTCACTAAATTCTCAACTTGATGTATCAAGGCAAACTATGAAAATATACTGGGAACTCGACGCAATGGGGTTTGATCTTAAAAGACTTAAACAACTTTATGGTACGATTATTGAAATCGCAATAGCTAATCATATACTACCGATATGGACGCCGTCACAAAGTTTCTAAATGATATTGAGGATCAGTATGACAACAAACTAGGTTTTGAAACCAAAATAAAAGAACTGAGGACAACAATGGATAAATTAAAGGATGAAATTCCCCAATACAAATCAAATTTACATAATCCAAAGCCAAGTGGCTTCTTTATTGTTACATCTTAGTGAACAATGGAGTAACAAATGAAGATATCATAAACATGAGTCAGCTCGTAGTTTCATTTCAAAATAGTAACTTTCTAACTAATACCTCATCTCAAGGCGGAAATACAGCTAATGGTATTGGAAATAATAATACCGAAAAAAACTCCAAAAATGAAACTTGGAAATTACTTATCAATAAATTAAGAAGCATACAGAACATCGATTCAGAAATTGAAAAACTAATTATTCATAGGAATGAATTAAGATCGGAAATCAATCATCTAAATACTAAAAAGAATGAAATTGAGGAACCTTATATAGAAATTGAGGAACCTTATGTAGATCAATATTTTGGCTGAATTACATATCTTTAAATGGATAAATGCATTAGTATCAACCAGACAGACAGACAAATGAAACTATAAACAAGGAAGTTATTCCCTTTTTCTACTTGTCCTATTGTTGTGAATTAATTCAAAAAAAGGACGATATAAATGACGAATGCTCTAACTATAAGAATCGTAATAACTGACTATTACCATATTCCCACCCTATAGGGATTTAGAGGATGCAATATTATTCTAAATCTTGATTGAAATGTGAAATGTGGTCACTTTCATTATAAAATAAAGTATTCTCAAAAAATCATGAAACGCACATAAGCGGATACAAAATTACTTTCATTGAACGTTAACTTTCGATAATACATTATAGTAAGAGATGAATATATCGATTAAGAGACACGATAATAATAAATGCAATCAGGGTAACTAGTTTTTTCAAAGAATAAATCTATGAATAATACCCGATTGATCAACTTCAAACTTGTAATATGTGTTTTATCCGGAATTGCCTTGTTATATATTATTTATCCGCTCTTTAGTATCTTGATTTTTGTTGAACCTAACAACTTACTAGAATCACTCATAAGGCCAAGAGTCATTGACGCTTTTGTTTTAAGCATAGGTACTGCGTCAGTATCCACTTTGCTGATAGCATTATTTGGCATACCCTTGGCATATTGTCTATCAAGATATAAATTTCCAGGCAGATCTGTTGCACAAATTATCATTGTTATTCCTTTAGTGTTGCCACCACTAGCAAGTGGTGCTCTCCTGTTGGGGGTGTTTAATCCCCAATCATTTTTGGATAGACTGTTTCCCAATGTCGAGTTTACTCAATCAATAATAGGAATTATCATAGCGCAAACATATGTTGCCTCTCCATTTATGATCCTTGCCAGTATGGCTGCATTTGATTCAATAGATAAATCATTAGAAAATGTTGCACGAGTTCTTGGAAAGAGAAATTTGGAGGTTTTCGTAAGAATATCGATTCCACTTGCAAAAAAAGGGATTTTGGTTGGAATAATGATGACATGGATAAGGGCCATTGGAGAATTGGGAGCAACTTTGATGTTAGCCTATAATCCCCATACCATTTCTATCCAGATATATGAAGATAATGCCGTAGGAGGTTTGTCACAAGCTATTCCGGGAATAATCTTATCCATTTTACTTTCAATAGTTCTCATAATTGTATATTCTATAATTGTGAAAAAATCGAGTGGTGATACCAGAAAAAACAATAAAATCTTTAGTTTTGGAGGATCATGAGGGAGAGATTAGGTTTGACCCTAGAAATAATTAATTTAACCAAGTCATTTCCAGGATTTACATTAGGACCAATTGATCTGAAATTGCAGGATAACACAATTATGGTGTTAATAGGTCCCACTGGAAGTGGTAAATCCACTCTTCTAAACCTAATAGTGGGATTGACCAAACCTGACAAAGGGTCTATCTACATCAATGGTGTTGATATAACCAATACACCTATTGAATCAAGAAGAATTGGATATTCTTTTCAAAACCCAAGCCTCTTTCCGCATTTGAATGTCTATGAGAATATTGTATTTGGTATTAGAAAATCTATCAGGGACAATAAAAAATCACAAATTAAAAGACTTGTAGAGTCCTTTGGAGTGTCCAATCTTCTTGACCGAGACATACATGCATTAAGTGGTGGGGAGATGCAGAAAATATCCTTAGCGCGAATGCTTGTAACGAAACCAAAAATAATGCTCATGGATGAACCCCTTGTTCATCTTGATACTAAAACTCGAGTTCAGTTGAGAAAGGATCTTCGACGAATACTCAAGGAAGAGGGAGTATTGGGAATATATGTAACGCATTTTGAAGATGACGTATATGCACTTGCTGATTCTGTCTCGGTATTAGAAAAAGGCATTATCAAAAAGACTGATACACTAAAAACAATGCTAACTTTTCCAAATAATCAACCCATGTCAACCTCATCAATATCAGAGTTTTTTCAAAAGGATCATAATTATTTGGAGGGCTGTGTTACTGACTCAACAAATGGGATTACTACTTTCAAAGTAGGAGAACATAAATTTGAAATCCTGGGAGATTATCCAATTGATTCTACTGTAGGAGTATTAATAAAACCTGAAGATATTATCTTGGCTGTAGATTTTGTCCGCACCAGCGCAAGAAACATAATTAAGACAAAAATAGCCGCCATTTATGCTTCGAACATCAAAACAGGCATACTAAATATTCATTTAGTTATTAATAATATCAGTTTAGTGTCGAGGATTACCCAGGAATCTAAAGAACATTTAAAGATCGTCGAGGGAGAGTATGTGTATGCCATATTCAAGGCTACTGCTCCTCATATTGTGCGTGAAGATAAAAGTAAATAAGATTTCATAATTGAAGTTGTTAAAGTTACTTATTTAACGATAGGCAATAATTGACTTAAAGAATATTCCAAGGAAATTAAACAATCGTATCAATATGAGGAAAAATTCTACAGATTAAAGCAAAAAAGTAGATGAGTTATTTAACTTTAATGTCTGCGTCTTGATACACCATCAATCAACAAGATAAACAATAAAGGATGTTCCTTAGTTGACTCCGGGTCATGAGGTCGACTGAGTAACTAGGTCATATTTCATTCATCTCCTCTCTTAATTCTGGTTTGTTATCTGGAGAGTCTATCGCTGGAGATTTGTCCAATGATTGGCAGTTTGCCATTGGGTTATTTGGTGGAGCTTGTTCGAAAGCGAGGGAACCTTTAAAGATTTATAAAAAAATGGTATATCCATTTTCTTGTAGTTGAAAGATTTACGAAATAGAATAAATAAAAAAATTAACAAGAACTATAATCAAAGACAAAAAATCCTAAACGAAATAAAACAAACCCTTGATATTGATTTTAACAAAATTTCTATTTATTCTTCGGTGATCGAGATTCATTCTCATTCACATGATCCTAATGCTGAATTTAAAGTCGATTCTCAAAATAAGAAAAAGACAAGTAATGAAAAGGACGTAAAGCTATCCAATGAGACAAAAGAAAAAAAACCTCTTTTCAGAATAGATTTATCTCATTCTATGATTGGGTCGCAGAGGTTTTATTACAAAGATGTAGAATTAAATAATCTTTCTATAGAAGAACTAAATAATCTAAAAAAAGATCTGGATTTTATCTTAAGAGAAATCGACAAGGAAATTGACAAGCTTTTAATTTGAATTTTATTACTCCTCCTTTTTAGTTTGATTGGATTTTATATTTTTTACTCGTGATGTATTTTGTGACATACAAATACCTTTTAACTATTCAAACAGTGTAATGGGTGCTATTATCAATCTCTCGGGTAGGATTATCTTCTACATTTTTTACAATTTGCTATTCAAAACATACTGAAAATGGCATTTTGAAAATCAAATAATGTTTCCGGTTAACATACTGTTTTAGTGGTATGACCTATTTGAAATGGGTTTAGTCTACATGGACCAAATCACAGACAATTCATATAGTTTTTATCATTTTAAATAGTAGGAGTATCTATGACAACCCAGATGATGCCAAAGATTCGTGTCACCGTCCTTTATTTTGCCTTTGTACATGAAACAACTAGAAAAAAAGAGGAAATAATGGAGTTGTCTACAAATACTTCGATAAAGGAACTTGTTATCAATCATACTAACCCGGTATCCAAACATAAAAAACATAAAAAACATGAAAATTTCTGTCAATTACCGCATTGTCGATTCAAACTCCAACTCAATTCTAAAAAACAATGATGAAGTGGCCCTTCTACCACCAATTTCTGGAGGATAGTTTTGATTTGAGAAGTAGAGATTTGCAAAAAAAGACCAATAAATCAGAACCTAATTCCAGTAATGATCCTCGTAGCTCTATTATTAACCAAGACTCACTCGAGCCATCGTCATCATCAGAAAGAATAACGGAATCAGAAATTGATGTCAATGATATTATAAATTCGATGGTGGACACTGAGGGACATTCTGGGGCAACTGTAATTTTTGTAGGTTCAGTAAGAAACTTTGGAATCAATGGAAAGGTAAAAGGAATGTATTATGAATCTTATGTAAAAATGGCTGAAAATAAGATAAAAAATATTGAAAAATTGGCTATGGAAAAGTATGGTATTAAAAAAATAAAAATAGTTCACAGAATAGGTGAATTAGCTTTAGGGAACAACAGTGTAATCATAGCACTTTCAACTCCTCATAGTAAAGATGCCTTTACGGCCTGTAAATACATTCTTGCAAAGATTAAACGAGAGGTGCCAATTTGGAAAAAAGAAATTCTATCAAAAGGCGATGAAAAATGGGTAGATGGGAAATTAATCAAGACAAATTGAGAAAACAAATACAAATACAAATACAAGTATTTGGTTCAAACTCTGGAAGTAAAAATTTGAATAAAACGCCATGCATAATATTAAACAAATTTAATATCGTTCTCAATTCTAAATGAATGAATTAGTATATGAAAAAAAATTCTAATGCCTATTTTACCGTAGATAAGGCATTCAAAATTCTCTTAGAAAAGATAACAGTTCCTAAGAATATAGAACTTGTTCCCGTTTTTGAATCCCTTGGAAGGATCATAAAAGATGACGTTATTGCACAAGAAAATATACCTACTTATGATTCTTCTCACATGGATGGATATGCAATCCGATCTAGCGATGTGACTAATGCATCAAAGAAAAATCCTGTTGTTTTAAAGATTTCACGCTCTGAATCAACTTTAGGGATCTTACCACGCCATATTCTAAAAAAAGGAGAAGCATATAGAATACAAACTGGTGGATATATGCCTTTAAAATCCGATGCAGTAATACCAATAGAAAACACAAAAATAATCAATAACGATCTAGTGGAGATAGTTGAACCCATAGAAAAAGCAAGTTTTGTTTATTCAACTGGATCGGATATTAAAAAAGGAAAAAAGGTGTTATGTAAAGAACAGGCAATACGAGTTCAACACATGGGTCTTTTGGCTTCTTTACGGATTAGTAAAATTTCAGTTTTTAAAAGGCCTTTAGTCTCTATTATACCTACAGGTAACGAACTTACAGACGATGTTGAAGAAAACAAAGAACATAAAGTAGTCAACACTAATGGTCCTATTATTTCTTGCTTAGTAAGTGCATTAGGTGGCATATCAGTAGATATGGGAGTTACACCAGATGACGTGGGTATCCTAAAAAGAAAAATTAATCATGCCGTAAAAACTTCTGATTTAATTATAACGATAGGTGGAACCTCAGCCGGTAAGCAGGATATTGTGAAATCAACCATTGATTCGATGACTTCGTCTGAAATTATAGCTCATAAAATAAAACTCGACAGGGGTAGAGTAACCGGACTTGCCGTCGTCAATAAAAAACCAATAATAATTATGCCCGGACCAATTCAAGGCAGCTTGAATGCCTTTTTTGTATTTGCAAGACCCTTGATCTCCCTATTTTCGGGACAAACTACGATTAGTGTTTTTGCCATTTCTGCCATAATGGTTGAAGATTGGACTTGTCGGAAGAAATTTCATGATTTTAGAAAAATAGTATATGTCCACCTTATAAAAATAAAAGACAAGTTCTATGCAAAACCAATAATGGGCGAAACTCAGAGTATTTCATTGATAGTCAATACTAATGGTTATGTGACTGTTCCTGAGAATGTAATAAATCTTTTCAAGGGAGACGTGGTACAAGTAAATATTTTGCCCGGTTACTCATATGTTAACGACATCCAGTTTACAGGATAAAGCATCTATGTGTATGTTTCACTACTGCTATTTATGATGACCATGTCCTGCAATCATTCTAAAAATATGCATTACCCCTGGAAATAACGCATTTATGGATTGAGAAACTGCATTGGTGCTACCTGGCATGTTCACAATTAATGTATTTCCTCTAATTCCTGAAACCCCACGTGAGAGCATGGATAGGGGGGTCCTACTTTGTCCATAGTCTCGAAGATTCCCTGATATACCTGATACTTCCTTTTCTATGATTTTTTTTGTAGCCTCTGGAGTGACGTCCCGGGGTCCTACTCCTGTTCCTCCAGTAGTAATAATAATATTTACTTTGAGTTTGTCAGAATAATATATCAATTCTTTCTCTATTAATTTAATTTCATCAGGAATTATCTTGTAGTCAACAATATTAAATCCGTTTGCTGTAAGGGCACTAATTATCAATTTACCAGATTCATCTTGACCTTTCTTTCTAGAATCACTAATTGTAATAACAGCCGCTTGGAGTTTCTTATCATAGTTTTCCTTAAAATCTCCAATCCCTCCATGTTTTTCTAATAATTTGATGTTATCAATGGATAGAGATATGTCCAGAGGCTTTAGTATGTCATATACGGATAAAGCCGCGATAGTTGCTCCCGTTAACGCCTCCATCTCGACACCTGTTTTCCAAATACTTTTTACTTTGACTAGAATCCTAACATAGCTAGATTCGATAGTAACATCCACCTTTACATCATCAATCGGAATAGGATGACAGTATGGAATAAGATCTGAAGTTTTTTTAGCTCCCAGAGTACCTGACACTTTTGCTATTTCAAAAATATTCCCCTTTGGGGAATTTCCATCCTTTATTATGCTCATAATTTTGTTATCAAATGATAAAAGTGCTTGAGCAACAGCAGTTCTAAGGGATTCTGGTTTGTCGCCGACATCAATCATACCACCCATTATTTACAATTAGAATAAATTATCTATATAAGATTAAGATTGTGCCATATCACGAGTGTCGAGGCTTTATATTTGTAAAGTCACTGTTTGGGTCAAATTACATGTGTAGACTGATACGAATGAATGTTGATTGAATTTGGAAAAAACCTTAAATCTCTCATGTTTTTTGATTATATGGTGGTCCTAAGGATAAGGGGCAATAATTATATTGTATTTTTTCTTTTTGGTCTTGCTGCAGGAATTGCGAGTTTATCTTTATCAATTTTCTTGAAGTTAACCATTAATGGATTATTCATACCTGAAATTGCTTCCCAGGGATTAATCTCAATTACTTCTGGAGAAATCGAATCGCAAGCAGGTACTAACACTAGGTCCTTTAGCTAAATATTCTACATTTATAGGTGCAACGGTAGCAAACATCCTACTTTGGGGTATAATCGGTATCATTTTAGGTAAATTGTTTATGAAAATGAAATCGCCACACTATGTAATTAAATCCATACTATCTACTTTCATTTCTTATTTAATTTTGATTATACTCACAATTGTTTTTTTGGTGCTTAGTACCACGCCTGGACAATCCGTATCTATTCCTGTTAATTCATTTGTAATATTTTTATTACCAAGTGCCGCTTTATGGATTGATCTTTGCATTCTTGTTTGGTAATAAGAATAAGAATAAGAATAAGAAAATTGATCTGGTTGAAATTCCTTCTAATGATGGTGATGATGTTTTAAATAAAAGTAACAAAACTGTCGATATCGATTATAACAAGAGAGATATGATCCGTGCCTTGATAATTTCAGTTATTGCCCTTCCATTAGTGTATTTTGGATTTAATCGTTTAATATCTGGGTCAGGACAACAGCAACGACAGCCCCAAGCCCTTGACAAGTCTATTCAGCAAGTTTTGCAATCAAAATCCAAACCTCCTGGTTTTGAAAATCCTATTCTTACTCCCCTGGTAGATGCTGAGGTGACTCCAACCTTTATTTTTTATAGGATAGATATAAACACGGTAGTACCCACTATCAATGCTAGTGACTGGAATCTCACTATCAAAGGCCTAGTGGATAATCCTGTTGTAATTAACTATGCAGATTTTAAGGATATGAATTCAGTTGAAGAATTTGCAACCTTGACATGTATTAGCAACAAAATAGGTGGAAATCTTGTAAGCACCGCTTTATGGAAGGGAGTAAGACTTAGAGATATCATTTCTAAAGCTGGGGTTCAGTCTGGCGTTAAATATATTGTGTTTAGATGTTCAGATGGATATGATGTAGGAATTCCATTGGAGAATGGCATGATGGATGGCACCATTTTAGCGTATGACATGAATAATTCGCCTTTGACCAGCGAACATGGATATCCTGTTAGAGCAATAGTGCCCGGATTCTATGGAATGATGAATCCAAAATGGATTACAGAAATAGAGTTGGTAGATAAAACGTACGAAGGCTTTTGGCAAAGAAAAGGGTGGACAAATAATGGCATCAAAAATATTTATTCATCTATAGTTATTCCTGGCAATCAACCCATAGATGATAGATTCCCGAATTTAGTGCCTAATAGCAGCTTCCTGAATGGTAAAAACATTCCTATTGCTGGAATAGCATTTGCAGGTGATAGAGGAATATCCAAAGTTGAAGTAAGTGTAGATGGGGGAACTACGTGGAAAACTGCGATAGTCAAAGATCCATTATCACAATATACATGGGTTTTGTGGACAAGTGGCTTTACAGCTGCAGATAAAGGGGATTATAAAATTATCGTGAGAGCAACAGACAAGACCGGTCAGATCCAGACTTCTGAATTAGAAGAGCCATTTCCAAGCGGTGCTGGAGGCTATAATCAAGTAAATATTTCAGTATAAAATTTGCATTTTTGATGTAAAACCATTTTTGTCTTTTGTCCATAATCCGTATTGTTTGTTTTTTATCTGAAACTGTAAATCAAATCAAATAAAACATAATAGAGTAGATCCGATTTATCGCTATTACCAAAGAATTGGTAAATTCTTCCTATTTAGAATCCAAGTTTAAACCTTGTACATATTTTCTACACATCTTTTTTTCGTTCAGGTGTTTATCCACCAATAGTGTGCATAACATTCAAAGTTGGCCTTAATGAGTGTGTATTAATAATTTTAATAATTCCTTCAGGTTTTTCCTGCACTGACTTGTTGATGCATTTAATTATATCTATATCTGATTTTCCCTCTTCAAGTAAACTCTTTAGATCATTGCTTGACTTGTCAAATAAACAACTGTAAAGCTTACCATCTGCAGTAATCCGAACTCTATCACAGTTCTGACAAAAAGGCTCTGTGATGGAGGGAATAAATCCTATAACTCCTTTTCCATCCTCAAAGGTATATAATCTAGCGGGGTCAGATTTATCATTATAAAGTGGAGATAGTTGATCAAAGTCCTTGTTTATTATCTCTATCATTCTTTTCTTACTTACAACCAATTCTTCAGACCAAATGCCTGTTCCATCCAACGGCATGAATTCAATAAATTTAACAATACATCCAGTGTCTCTTGAAAATCTTACAAAATGTGATATTTCATCATCATTCCATCCCTTAATAATTACAGTATTGATTTTTACTGGTAAATTTTCGTCGATTGCAGTATTAATTGCGTTCCTTACTTTATAAAAGCCATCAATTCCACTCATGGCTTTAAATCTGTCAGGTTTGAATGTATCCAAGCTAATGTTCAAACTTTCTAATCCAGATTCTTTGAGAATCTTTATTTTATCTTTTACTAGTATTCCATTTGTAGTCATACTAATTGATTCTAATCCTTTAATAGAGGACAAAGATTTGATTAAATTCTCTACGTTACTTCGAACTGTAGGTTCTCCTCCTGTAATTTTTATCTTTTCAATTCCTAAAGATACAAATATCTTGGCAAGGCGAGTTATTTGTTCATAACTTAGAATGTTGTCTTGCTCTAACCAATTGGTATTGTTTGAGGGCATGCAGTAAACACATTGCATATTACATCTATCAGTTATTGAAATTCTTAGTTTCTTTGCTATTCTTCCAAAACTATCTACAAGGTTATTACTCAATTACATTTCCTCTACCGTGTGATCTAATATCTTAAAACCCATTTGATGTATATAGGCCTTTACGAAACATCGCTAATTAACCAAGATGAAAATTTAAGAAATCAATATTGCTAAAACAGTTTATTAGGTTGGATGGATTAGACAAGGGTGATAAAGATATCTGAGGATAAACCATTTGTAAAACTGTTATACGAACTCAGAGTAAGAGTAACCAGAATATGTATTGTAATGATCATATTGGTTTCTGTGTGTATGACTCTTGGTGTCACCGTGATCAAATTTGACGGATATAGTTTATTTATCCTTTATCCTGATACTTTTAACAGTTTATCTATTCAAGTAATTTCCCAGATGAAGAACGACTTACTGCCTAATAACGTTAGCCTGATACAAACTACTCCAGGGCAGGCTTTTACGGCGCAGGTATACGTGGCCATAATAATCGGAATTGTGGGGTCTTTGCCAGTCATACTTGGGGAACTGTTTGCCTTCTTAAGTCCTGCACTCCATTATTCTGAAAAAAGAGTCATTAAGAGAATCGTTGTACCGATTATATCATTATTTGTAATGGGTTGTCTATTTTCTTACTATGTTGCAATTCCATATACTCTTGATTTCTTGTACCAATATGGACAGGCTATAAGTGTACTAACTTTTTTTGAAATCACTCCTTTTATCCTTTTTGTCGTTAATATGTTGTTGATATTTGGATTTGCCTTTCAACTTCCAGTAGTCATGTGGGCTCTAACCAAAACACGAATCGTTAATACAAATTTCTGGAAGGATAATCTGAGATACGTGGTTATTTTTCTAGTCATACTGGGTGCAATCATAACTCCAGATGGGAGCGGAATAACCATGTGGTTTGTAGTGGGACCATTGATGCTTTTGTACGTCATCGGAATAATAACGATTCAACTAGACTTGCGAATTTCAAAATATAATCCAACTAGACTTGCGAATTTCAAAATATGATTGGAACTAATCTAGACAATTGAAAATATGGTAATTGAAATCAAGTCTAGAATTAAAGTTAAGAATAACTTCTATGTTAGGTAGATAAGACCTATGATGAAAGTAATTTCAGTTAACGTGGGATTACCCAGACAGGTTTCATATGGGAAGCGACAAGTTGTTACGAGCATATTCAAAGAACCTGTAGAGCGAAGGGTAAAAGTAACCACACTTAATTTGGATGGGGATGCACAAGCAGACCTGTCGGTTCATGGTGGATTTGACAAGGCGGTTTATTCATATCCTGAGGAACATTACAAATATTGGAAAGAAGTATACCCTACAATTGTTATGCCTTTCGGGATGTTTGGAGAAAATCTTACTACTCAGGGATTAACTGAAGACATGGTAAACATAGGTGATCAATATCAAATCGGTTCAACACGGTTAGTTGTAACACAACCTCGAATGCCTTGTTATAAACTAGGGATCAAATTTGGTCGCATGGATGTCTTAGAGAAATTCGTCAATAGTCGACGTCCAGGAATATATTACAAGGTATTAGAAGAAGGTGAATTAGGTGCCGGGGACGACATAAAATTGTTATACAGGGATAAAAATAATGTTACTATAAATGATATTGTTAGTTTATATATAAATGATAGTAATAATAGAGAAATTGTATCCAAAATGAAAAGAGCAACAAAATTAGAATTTTTGCCCGAATCCTGGAGAATTTATTTTGGTCAAAAAGTAGCCCGGTTGCAGAAGAGCTAGATACTAACTAATTAAATCTTTGTGCTTTTAGCAAATGATACTATATTGATTTGTATCTTTGTATCATGCTTTACCTAATCCATCTATTTATTTTAAGATATAAACCCATTGATAGCAATATTTGTTGAATAATTTTTGATTTTAAATCCATAATCATATTTAATTATCGATCATCAAAGTTATCTATCTGGATTAGAAAGTTGGTCTTGTACCGGCAAACTAAATCCAAAGGTTACACCCTTTCCATCTTGATTGTTTTTAGCCCAAATCCTTCCACCATGGGCTTCGATTATCTTTTTAGAAACATACAAACCAAGTCCTGTTCCTCTGCTCGATTTTTTTACAAATCTAGTAAATAACAGAGGTAGATCATCTGGATGAATTCCATGTCCCGGGTCACTTATAGTAACCTCTATTTCCTTTCCATTGTTTATTTTTTTCATATTTATTTTTATTTCATCCTCGTCCTTTGTAAATTCAAGGGCATTATCTATCAAGTTCATGATAACTTGCGTCAATTGAGATTCGTCAGCATTTAATATTTGACTGTCATTAGGAGCATATGACTCTTCAAGTACAATATTATACTTGCGATCACCTTTTTTACGATCTTGGTAGTTAATCATTATCTCTGTTATCAATTTCTTGAGGTTGATTGGTCCTTTATTTAGTAGCAATAGATCATTATCTAGTTGCGATATTTCAAAGACTATATCCACCAATCTCTTGAGCCGTTTCGCATTTCTATTTATTGCTTCCATAGGATGTTTATATAACTCAATGTTACCAATAGATTTCATTAAAATATCTGAGAAGCCCAGTAACGATTGTACCGGATTTCTTAATTCATGAGCAGCTATGTTTATAAATTCCTTCTGCATATTATCGTGAATCTGGACATTTCTATTTGCTATTTCGAGTTTCCTATTTGTATCTTCCAATTCCTTGGTCCTTTTCTTAACTGATTTATCCAAGGTACTGTTAACTTTACTTAGGAACAAGATCAATAAAAGTACTACTGCGATTATTCCTATTATTAAAGTCAGCATTTGCAGCCTTTCCATGTCTATTATTTCATTAATTTTTGAATAAATAAAGGAGGTTGGCGATATCACAAATACAGAGTACTTGGGAGAGCCCTCAATGATGACCGGGTATCCCGTAGTTAGTCTTTCATTGTTTAGCAACTTGTATACTGCAGAAGATGGAGCCCCTGACATGACTGTTTTTACTAGATTGTTTAGCATGTCATTATGCCCAGTTAAATTTTGGGTAAAATTTCCAAAAAAAGGTTTTCCTACGATTGATGGTATAGGATGTACCAACAGCATATCCCTGTTATCTAAAACTGACAAATACTGTGACTGTATGTCGTAGACATTGCCATAATAGTTAAAAAATTCATTAGTTGGAATTACTACCCCGACCAAGCCATTATAATAAGAACCACTGATATTTGTTGTGATGATTGGGTAAGTCATTGCAATTCTATTTTTACCATCTATTCCAACAAACATGTCAGAAATTACAGGAGACATTGTATTTTTTGTCTGATTAACCCAGCTCCTAAAAGAAAAGTCCTTTCCTGCATAAGAGGGGTTTCCATTAGGGGCCATATCAATAACAGCGATCCCATTTTTATTTTGAAGGAACAATCTATCCACAGGAGTAGTGGAATTTATCTTGTTGTAATAATCTACTAATAGGCTTTTGGTCAAATTGGATGTAAAATCTCCATCTTGAATATTACCAGACATTGCTAATCCTTGCAGTCTTGATAAAATCAATTCTATGTCCGACTGCAAGTGATGTGCTATCGCACGACTCGAATCAATTTGAACTTGCTTTTGTTGTTCAAATATGCTGTCTCTTATACTCTCTTCTGTTTCTTGTTGTAAATAGAAAAATAAAATAAGCGGGATTATGACTATGAAAATAGCAGCAGTATAGATTGAATTATTTACTGTAAAAAACTTTGAAATTGATTCCTTTAAATTATTGAATCTGCCCAGTTTCATAATATATAACTATGTAGATGGCATGAATAAATTGTTATTTCTCTAATATTGCATAAACTCACAAAACTGTGTCTTGATTTATTGAATTATGAGATCCAATATCCTTTTTTGGTTTGGATTGTAGTCCGCACTTGATTTTTCTATACGTGGATTAATCATTCAATTGCTAGCCATCAAAGTTGAGTCATCTTGCTCAATTTTTCTGTAATTCTGCGTTGACTTAGATTTAAGTTATATATTATATATTATATATCGGCCATTATTTCCATATGTGGAACTGTAAGCAAACTAACTACAAATTATTTCTTTGTTGCACTATATCTATTGTTTTGATGTCATCATTTTGTTCGACAAATATTATATTTGCTCAAAATCATGAGTCTCCTTCATTTGGCCCTATATCGCCTGATACAAAATTTGAATTCAAAAGAGAGATAGCTTCACAAACTGAAAACTTAAATTCTACTCAAATTTTTCAGCCTGAAGGAATAATAGTCGATAGTAATGATAACTTGTACGTCAACGATATTCAGTCAAATGAAATAAAGAAATATGATATGAATGGAAATTTTATTCTAAAATGGGGAAATCAAACTGCTAATGGAACTCCGCTAAATCATCCTCATAGTAATGAAATCGATAAACAAGGGAATATTTACATTACAGATCAAAATAACAAACGAGTTGTAATGTTCTCTCCAAATGGTACGTTCATAACATCTTGGGGTGAAAATGAAAATAGTGGTGCGAATTTTCTACATCCACATGGCATTGCAGTAGATTCCCAGAATGATGTCTTTGTATCTGACAGAGATCTTGATACTATTCAAAAGTTCTCTCCAAATGGTACGTTCATAGCTTCATGGGGTAGCGAAGGTACAGGGAATGGTCAGTTCGAAATGCCATGGGATGTTACGGTTGATAGTGGAAATAATGTTTTTGTGCCTGATTATGGGAATAATCGAATTCAAGTTTTCTCCAACAACGGTACATTTCTTAGGGATTGGGGGACAGAAGGAAAGGGCGCCGGAGAATTTAATCATCCAGCAGTAATAGCATTCGACAATGCCGAAAATCTATACGTGACAGACTCAGACAACCAAAGAATTCAAATATTTTCGAAAAACGGTACATATATTACAGGATTTGGACAAATGGGTGAAGGTCCCGGGGAATTTTCGAAACCAGAGAGTATAACCATTGATTCTAATGGACGTGTATATGTGGCAGACACTACTAATAACAACGTTCAGTTGTTTATATCTTCTAATTGATTAAAGACCTTATTTACCCAAGGTTACAAGATCATTTTAATCTTTTTTTACATATTTTATTTTTGAAATACTCTATTTTTTCACAATAAATTCAACATCCTATGAAGGTTTTATCGGAAGATATTATTCTGGAAAAATGCCAAAAAAAGTCTTTATGAATTTTCTTTTAGCTAATTTCAAAGCCTTCTCGCCCTTATCAGTCAAACTATATACTATTGTTTTACCATCTCTTTCCTCAACAATGAAACCTAATTCTTTTAGACCTTTTAGTGCCGGATATATTGTTCCGGGACTTAGTTTTTTCTCACCTTTTCTAATTGCAATTTCTCCAGCTAGTTCTTGACCATGCATTGGTTTTTTCGAAAGTAAGAAAAGGATCAGAAAGCCCAACATTCCTCTCATGTCGCAGCAATCTCCTCCCTCTCTCCCTCTCTCCCTCTCTCCCTCTCTTTCTATGTCCACCCTTTCTCCGCGCATAGATAATAAAGGTATTGGGTATCCGATATATATAAATACATCTTGAATGCTATGTATCGTATGTCCGATGATATGGATGAGGAGGTGGAATAATGGGTTGCGGTTGTAATTACAGTGGTGTAAACGCTGTTGGAGTACAGAAATCAAGAAGCTTTCTAACTCGTGAAGAAAAAGTAGATTTATTGAAGGAATACAAAAATGATTTAGAGAAAGAGGTCAAAGGAGTATCAGAAAGGATCAACGAGTTAGAAGCATCATAATTTTTTTATCTATATTTTTCGCTATTTTATCATATTTTAGTAACTCAATATTTTATGACGACCTTAAAATATCAACTAGTTTGTGTTCGGTAAATATTTGGCTGAACTTACATCTAATTAATTGTATTATCCTTTCTTTGGATAATAACGAACTTTGCTAAATTCGTTTACTCTATACTCATCAGAAAAAATGACTCCTTCATTTTGCAGTAATTCTTTCTTTTTCTGGGTTCCAAGGGCATACCCACCTATTTTGCCATTGGACATGACGACCCGGTGGCAAGGTACTTTAATCGGATTTGGATTCTTGCTCAATATTCTTCCAACATGCCTTGAAGCAGCGGGGTTTCCAAGGGCTTTGGCAAGATCTCCATAGGTAGAAACTTTGCCTTTAGGAATGGTTAATAGCATACTGTAAACATCTTCACTGTTTATTGTCTTGGTCAATGGTCTTTTGCTAATATTCTTGTCCTGCTTGAGACTATTTTGCTTCATGTATATATAATATCTTAAGATCTTATTTAAATTTATTCAAATACGATAGCATGATATCGAAAATATTCTTCATTCATACTATACATCTGACACTTGCCCCATTATTTAATTATAAATATAGAATAAACGATTGGTTTTCGTTAATTAATGTTCTAATTCTTTTGATTAATTCATGATTTGAATCCCTCTTGGATTCATGATATTCTCTGGCTGTTTTGCTTGAACATCTAAATCTGAGAATTCATGATTTTGCATATCACTCATATTCAGTACATTACCATCTAAACCTACTACATAACCTGATCAATAGCAATTCATGTCAAGGTTCAAAATTCTAGAAATCCTAGAGTATTAGAATATTGCAACTTGTTAGCAAACCAAATATACTTATTTTATGTTAATAAGGGGGTGAATAAATCTATTATTCAATATAAAATGAACAGTGGGAAAAATATCCTAGCGTCATTTGCAGCGGTAGTAGCACTATCATTATTACTTTTGATAGGGCCAACTTCGATGTCAATGAATGCATTTGCTCAAGGCAATTCAGCTAATCAAGGTATAGGTCAATCACAAACTTCAACGCAACTTGGTGTTTGTGTATCGGGAACTGGTACTCTTATTTCTTGTAATAATTTGAATTCACAAAATCAAGCAAACAGCGGAAACAACGCATTAGCTCAACAAGGTGGTAGTGGTAAAGGCGGTAACACTGCTAACCAAGCAATCGGTCAAGCACAATCCTCTAACCAAAATGCCTTGTGCGTTTCAGGAACTGGTACTTTTGTTTCTTGTAATAATTTGAATTCACAAAATCAAGCAAACAGCGGAAACAACGCATTAGCTCAACAAGGTGGTAGTGGTAGTGGCAGTGGAAAAGGTAAAAGTGGCGGCGGTAACACTGCTAACCAAGCAATCGGTCAAGCACAATCCTCTAACCAAAACAGCGGTGTAGTATCTGGTGGCAATACAGCAGGTTCAGGTAACAATGTAAATGACCAGAATCAAAAAAACACCGGAAATAATGCAGCAGCCCAAAGTGGCGGCAGTGGTAGTGGCAGTGGAAAAGGTAAAGGTGGCGGCGGTAACACAGCTAACCAAGGTATAGGCCAATCACAAACCTCTAACCAAAACGCACAATGTGTATCTGGAGGAAATACAGCAAATTCATGCAATAATGTAAACAATCAAAACCAAGCAAACAGCGGAAATAATGCAGCAGCTCAACAAGGTGGTAGTGGTAGTGGCAGTGGAAAAGGCAAAGGTGGCGGCGGTAACACTGCTAACCAAGGTATAGGCCAATCACAATCCTCTAACCAAAACGCACAATGTGTTGGTGGCGGAAACGTAGCTGATTCATGTAATAATACCAGTACTCAAAACCAAGCAAACAGCGGAAGCAATGCAGTAGGACAACAAGGTGGTAGTGGTAGTGGTGGTAATACTGCTAATCAAGGTATAGGCCAATCACAATCTTCTAACCAAAACGCACAATGTGTAGCAGGCGGCTCCTTAAGCAATTCATGTAGCAACAAAAATACTCAAAACCAACAAAACAGCGGAAATAATGCAGCAGCCCAAAGTGGCGGTAGTGGCAGTGGCGGTAACAGTGCTAATCAAGGTATAGGCCAATCACAATCTTCTAACCAAAACTCACAATGTGTGTCTGGTAAAGATGCTATTGTATCTTGCGACAATGAAAACTTCCAAAACCAAGTAAACAGCGGAAATAACGCCTTAGGTCAACAATAAACTTCCTCCTCTTTTTTTTACTATTACTTTAACTTTAATCATAATATCTTACAAATTAATCAAATCTAGATAAACTAGCCCTGCTAGCTTTTTCTTGAATATCAAATACTGAAGAAAATTTTCAAAAAACCTTGGCCACCCTTTGTGTGCCAATAAAAAGTAACTATTGTTTAATCGCTTCAAGTTATAGATATGATTTATTAGGACTTGGAACAGAAATAGAAGGTTCATGATAAAAGGAAAATTTTTAGTCTCATTTAAATCTCATTTACTGATAATATTAGCACAACTAGTGGTAGTATCAGTACTTCAAATTCTCATGCAATAATTAAGTTGAGAGTCTTGATTCCAAATCTTCAATTTTCTTCCTTATTTCCTTTATTTCAAATAATATTTCCTTTTGGGTAACGGGTTTGGCTAGTTCGATCTCCAAATTTTTGTACGCTTCCTCAGACTTTCTTACGATCACTGCTACAAAAATATTAATAACTATAAACGTTCCTATCACTATGAAACTAATAAAGTAGATCCCGTATAGTGGATTTACAAGAGTGACCGCAGACATAACCTCTATCCACCCCTCCAGAGTTAATATTTGGAATAATGTTAAAAGTGATTTGGACAGGGAACCCCAATGAATTGGATCTATGTCACTAAATAAATAATATCCAGCGATACCATACATGAAAAAGAGTAGAGATAAGAGCAAAAAGATATTTATCATACTAGGGATTGATTTGATAATTGTCATAACTACAACAGACATTTCTTTGGATCTGTGGGTTAGCCTTGTTACACGCAAAAGTCTAACTAAACGAGCGACGGTTGTGTATCCTTCACTAAGGGGCAGCAGAGAGACTACAATTATTGAAAAATCCAAAATATTCCAACCATTCTTGAAATAGGTTGAAAAGTGAGGGTAGGAGGCAGCAATCTTTAAGGCAGCTTCGGCTATGTAAATAACCAAGACCATCAAACTAATAATTTCAAATATTAGATAATACTCAGTCAACTCTGGAATAGTTTCTAATACTAAAACTGCAGCTTGCAATAATATTACGAAAGTTATGAAATTATTAAAGGCAGGATAATTAATTGTTTTTCTTATCGTAGTTAGCATACTATGTCAAGTTCAACTAGAGAATATTTTTAATTTTGGATCTGTGGTGATAGCAGACTGTAATCAATATGAATATCACTATTACTTTTATCTTACATATCGACGAAATCCTCGAGGTATATAATATGTATATCATCAAAATATTTGATACTCCACTTCTATCTAACCCGATACTCATTCATCTTAGGTAATTGTGACTCTAGAATGATAAATAGGTGTAAAAAATAAAGCATTGTGAAACATACGCATATAATTCATTTTCGATGACAAGATTTTTGAACGAATTACTATTACAAAATTTTAGATGAGAACTAATCAAGCATGTTAATTTTTTTCACACCAACATCCGATACAATATAAAAATCTTCAGAAATCTGTATGATGTCACCCATAGTTATCTTGGAATGATGTCGTTTGTATTTTAAAGAAATCCCAAAAGGATTTGCCTCTTCGACGAACTTTATCCAAACTCTCCCCGGGCTCAATATATTCTTAAATTCTGCTTCCCATACCAATTCATAAATCGTAGAGAGTGCTTGTCGACTCAATTTACTTGAGCCAAGCATGATTTCAGGATTAGTTTCTTTATAAAAATAAACTCTAACTATCATTAAAGGTAACTATGTATTTTTTATTACAATTGAGGTTTATTATTGCTATGATTTGGGACGGATTCCTTATTGAAATATAAAGAAAATGAGGTATCCCTAGGATACCTACTTCAATTAATTATCTGTTTGTCTTTTTTTATCGCATTTATATATCCAATGACTAAAAGAAAAAGAAATCAACCATTAGACCTTGAAGTAACTATTCATCATAATTCATAAATATGTTAAAGTTGTAATAACATCAAGTTCTCTCATGGGTGCTTTTTTAGCAAACATGATTAGAGCCCCTTAAGGGCTCCAAATGAATATATCTATCTTAATTCTATAGCAGCACGATGATTGATTGAAAATATTTATAACGTTTATCACAAAGGAAAAAATCCAATGAAAAAATTGAGTTTTAGTTAAATGGGGAATTTTCTATCAATACTATGATCTAGTTAGCAAAAAATTCTTAAGAATAACTTCTATAATGAACTCAACAAACTCAGCCTTATTTATTATAGAATAAATGGAGAAGTCTGTAAAGTCAAGGTTATCTATGGAAATCAAGAAATAATCTATTTATTGTGTTTCTCTTTATGGAAATTAAATTTAAAAACTTTTATAGCAATTACAATTAAATTCATTATTGTCTGACAGTACAAAAAACACTTCCTCTAATTACAATCAATGCCGTCTTCTGATTGTAGATGATGAAAAGGATTTGTTATTTGTATACGAAAAAGCTCTAAAATTAGTAGGTATGGAAATCTCTACGTTTGACAACCCAGACATGGCATTTAAGGAATTTAAAAAGAATCCGGAAATGTATAGATTGTTATTAACAGACATGCGCATGCCGAGCATGAATGGATATGAATTAATAAATAAGGTAAAAGCTATCAGGCCCGAAATAAGGACTATCTTAATATCTGCTTACGATATCACACAAGATGAAATTACACGAAATCTAAACCCTAATATAAGAATAGATGGATTGATTTGCAAGCCCATTGCATTGGAGCGTTTAAGAGAAATCATCATTGATGTCTTAAAATGAATATTTGATGAGCCTCCTATGTCCTCTAACCGTTAATTTTAAGGCTAGGCATATCAAATCCAACTAACGGTTCGGAAAAGGAAATTGACCTTGAGAGAAAACAGAAGCAGTGGAGATAATTCGTATATTATTTAAAATTTGATGACATACAGATTGAAAAGAAATGTGTAATTAATACATACAATACAAGAAAGAAAAAGAAGTTTATCCTTGTGCTAATGCGTTGCTTCCTGTATTTTCTTGACTTTGGACGTTAATGTTGTTACCAGAACCTATTGTATCTGCACCTGATACTACTTGGCTGTTTTGGCTGGAGGATTGAGATTGGCTGATGCTTTGTTCTGCAGAGTTTCCACCCTGTCCACCTTGTGCTAATGCGTTGTTTCCACTGTTCTTTTGGTGTTGGAAACTAAGGTTGTTGCATGAGAGAAAGGTTGTTCCACCTGATACACATCCAGCATTTTGGTTTGATGATTGTGATTGATCTATGGACTGTTTTGCTTTATTTTTCTTGTTGTGTGTGGCTAAAGCATCATCTACATTGAGCATTGGACTGACAAATAGGGTTAATGCTACTACTATTGCAATTGATGCGACAAAGATTTTGCTGTTTTTGTTTTTGTTTTTGTTTTGGTTGTGAATATTTGTTTTATTCATACCTTTGATACTATAGAAAAAATATATTGGGATTGCTAACTAGAGTGCAATACTCTAATATTCTAGCAGTTTTAGAATTAGAAATTGTTTATAAAAATATGAAATTATTCTTCAAAGCAAGTTCATTAGAGAATTGTGAATGCATTGTGTTTAAACTTAAATGAACCTTAAACTAATAAATAGGTTAAAAAACTAACTAAATATTTATTTATGAACAAATTCGGATTTCAAACAGACAAATCGAATATTTCATTTGAAAGTCATTTAGTAAATTTAGGTAAAGATATAGAGATATTATTGGTCAATCTCAGAGACTTTGTTTTATCTTTAGGAGATAATGTGATTGAAGAAGTTAGACCTCATAGGATAGTCTATGCAAAGTCATTGACATTCAGGTATTTCCTAGATATTTATCCTAGGAATAATGATCTTATAATTGGGATTAGAAAGAACAGAAAGGAACCGGCAAAAGAATATGTAGTTAGTAACATCCAGGAGATTCAAAGTATTGAACCAGAAATTAAAGAGGCTTATAAAGCAATTTGAAAATCGTTTCATTGTAAAATACTACTACATGTTCCTCAGCCAAATGCATTTGACTCCTTTTCGTAGCAGAGAAATCTTAAACAAGATATGATTTAGTTTTATGCTTTTCTTTTCAAATCAAAATATGTAGTTAGTACTATTTTAGATTTAGACAGACATAGAGTGCAACAGAGTGTATAATTGCAGATAAAGTCATCATGACAATATAGATAAAGATGCCAACCAAAATAGTACCCAGATCATTTACATCATCGCTTGGTTGCCTACTAAGAGAATAATAAAATACTAGAAAAGCATAGAATTAATGATTGGATGCATATTTAGAAGAAGAATTGATTGATTTGTTCACATACTACTTGCAAAACCCAAACGCTTCTGATTTGGAAACAAAGAAGCAACGTGTTATGGAAATTGGAACAGAATTGTTTAATGATGGAGGGACTGATGCAATGGAAAACATGTTCTATTCGGTAGAGATGAGAATAAAGGAGGAAATTGGAAAAGATATTAAAGAAAATAGATCTTGGTGGAATGGAGTTTCAGAAGACTGGAAATACTAAATATAGGTAAATTATCGAGGGATCAGATTATGAAACGATATCCGACATTAAATATAATTTTATCCAATTAGTTTGTAGTAATATAGAATTGATCTAATCAAACTCAGTTTTATTGTTTTTATACACAATAATACACATTCGGACTGCTTCCCCACCTTCCCTCTCCCTTCCCCTCCATCCGTTTCAAAGATATCTTATTTCATATGAACAGATTTAGAAAGCATTTAATCTTGAAATGGTTTTAGCAAATAGAATTTGGCAAATAAAATATGATGAGAAAATGGATTTGTTATTCAGATATCACCTTTATATCTAATGAAAAAAATTGAATGATGTATTGGTGAATAAATTGCCTGAAGCTTCAGATCAAAAAAGAACTATACTCAACTTATATAATTCAGGAATTGAACCAGAAATAATTTCACTTGAATTAGATATCAATGAAGACATCATAAGAGATATTATTAAAAATGAGAATAAGAGGGAAGGAGGAAATACTAATAATAATTTATCAAATTACCTTTTGAATAAATTCTATCTTGATGCGATTATAGACATCAATTCAGTCGTAAAGGAAGCACAATTCAGGACATGGAATGCACTCAAAGCAAAACCTGAACTAAATATCATAGTAAAAGAAACTCAGAATATTTTGGAACAGAACGCCGAATCTAAATTGAGATTAGTAATGCTGCATATTGACCTAGTTGGTTCTACGAAAATGGCCTTAACCATACCTATAGATCGATTGACCACCATAATCAGATCATTTGCTCAGGAAATGACAAACATAATATCATTGTACGGCGGTTATGTTTTAAAATATATCGGAGATGCAGTTTTGGCTTTTTTCGTTATAGAAGATACTACTAGTGAAGAACAATACATGAACAAAGTGAAAAATTCGGGAGAGGAATCAGAAACCAACAATGGTTTCTCCTCCCTCCAATTCAGTAATGGGATTAGTTGTGCTTTGACCATGATCAGAGTTATTAAAGAAGGGATCAACCCGATTTTAAATCAATATGACTATCCCGAGCTGAAAGTAAGGGTAGGAATTGATTTTGGGGAAGTTGCTGTTGTGCAATATGGAATTGATATTTACGAATTTGAAAAAACAATGCTAAAAACTCCTCATTTGGACCTTATAGGATACACCATAAGTGTGGCAGTTAAGATGACGTCACTTGCGGAGGCTGACCACATTGTAATTGGTCAAAAATTATATGATCAATTAGATATCAAAGATAAAGACTCATTTAGACAATTGAAGACTAATACTGAAATTTGGAATTACGCCAATCATACTGATGGCGAGCTTTATAACATCTTTACCAATAATTAGTTAAATATCTAGTCATTTGATTTGGTAATCCCAAGTACGGTCCAACTTTTTTTGATTATTATCTAATTACACACACGGTCTTTTGTTTTACGTCTACTAGACTAGGTCAATATTTTCTTGAAGATCAGTGGTATTAGATAACCAAAACAAAATCACTTTAGATTCTAAACAAAATCACGAAAAGGTAGGAATAAGAGGTATTGTCTGAATAATTGTAAATAATGAATTTTGACTGCCTGTTGTTAAAAAATCTTTATTATCTTTGAAAAATTTGAACAAAGTTAGAGTAATAGTAAAAAAAGAGGAGGAAGTTTATTGTTGACCTAAGGCTAAGTTACCTTCGTTGTTTTGGAACAGGAAGCCTAAGTTGTTGCATGATGCTAAGGTGAATTCACCGGATACACACTGTGCATTCTGTTCGTTCTCTTGGTCTTGTTCAATTGCCTGTTCTGCGTCATTAGATTTTTTGTGTTTTCCGCCTGCATATGCCATGTTGTCTCCAAATGCTACTACTGAACCAATTAGAGCAGCTGCGATAAACATTGCAAAAAGTCCAACTTTATAGTTTTTTGTTATGTTACTCATTATTATCTAAATCTATACCTGAATTTTGATATATCATGGTTTTGATACTAATTTCTGTATTATTTTTATGTATATATTTGCTCTTACTTTGTAATGAAAATTGATTTCGATATTATTTATTATATTGTTACTATTGTAGATAATTAGGTAAGATGATACTGTACAAAAATAGAAATTAATATCCTATCTTACTTGTGCTGTGAATCGTTCAACTGTAAGACAAATTTGGGGATTAAGGAAGGTATCAAAATTTACATCTTTTTGTTTTTTAATTGAAATCTTTATGAATTATTAAGTGAATTTTGTTTCACTCCAAATGGCTTTCAAGTTTTTAAATGAGAACTCTAATATTGCTAATGAAGAGATTTGACAGAAATGAATCCTCAAGAAGTCATGAACTTCTTAAATCTTGGCACAATGACCGCTAAAGTTTCAACAGCATCTTTAGATGGTATACCTCACGTTGCTCCAGTTTGGTTTGTAGTTGATTATGATCCTCGTAGTAGCAGTAATAAAGATTTTACAGTTATTTTTACAACTTTTTATAATTCAGTAAAGGCAAGACATTTGATATCTAATCCTAAAATATGTCTCAGTGTAGATGATCAAAAACCTCCATTTTCTTTCATAATACTAAATGGAATCGCAGAAATAGATCAAAATCCTAACTATGATGAACTTTTACGTCTAACCAGTCGATTAGCTGAACGATATATGGGAAAAGAGAATGCCGAAAAATACGGTAAGAGAAACGCCGTCAAAGGGGAATGCATCATAAGAATAAAACCTAGCAAAATTATTGCTCAAAAGAATGTTTCCGAATAGAAAGGCGTTATTTGCTTTTTTTTCTCTCAATCTTGATAAATAACCTTTATTTACATTGTTCTCGGAAATTTGTCTCAAAGTGTATGTTTAGTAGACTCTAACAGAATATCCATTTTGAATGTCAGAAACAAAAGCATATCGGCCTCGGTAGACTCAAATATACTACTATCTTGTCGATATTTTCGAATTTTATAAATGGGTACAACTATTTAAATCATGATGAACTAAAATCATTAATGAAATATCTATCATTATTGCTACTTTCTGTATTGTTTATACCGATAGTTCAGGTGGCACATGCACAAAATATCGTAGAGGAAATTGGTCAAGCCTTTAACAATTTGACTTCAGGAATGATGGGTGGAAACCAAACAGCAGGCAATGCTTCAAGCGCTGGTTCAGGTAACGAAACAGCAGGCAATGCTTCAAGCGCTGGTTCAGGTAACGAAACAGCAGGCAATGCTTCAAGCGCTGGTTCAGGTAACGAAACAGCAGGCAATGCTTCAAGCGCTGGTTCAGGTAACGAAACACAACAGATGTCGGATCCATTCAAGAATTACAGAACTTAACATCTGGAAATCAAGAAATCTTGACTAATAATACATCCTTAGCAGGCGGTAATACTTCATTAGGACAAGGAATGGAACAGGAACAGTATGTAGAGCCTGAAAATCAAAGCAATGCTTTATCATCTGCAAACAGCACACAGTGAGAGATTTCAATCCTCTCCAGTAAATTAGAACTCTAACTATTTTTTAGCCTCGATTTTTCATTTATTAAAAGTATTTAGTCATGTTATATCTAAACATTTTTACTTGCTAATTTCTAGAAAACATTAAAATAACAATTATTCGAGAACAATTGTTTTTTAATCCTGATATGGTTTTACGATTCAATAATATTTTCAACCTTGCTTTGTCCATATTCATCACAAATCAGTTTTCTAACGCTGACATCCGATTTGATTTAGCAGTGATCTATATCCTGTTTATAAACCTCTCTTAATTATTCTCTACAGATGTAATTAGGGTAAATTGAGTTAATAAGTTAATAGTCTTGGTCATGTCATTGTCTTATTGACTCATGCTTTTAACAATCTTTTAATATTGAACCTTAGACAATAACGTTATTCAAGTATAAATACTAGATATTTTTTGAACAGAATGCGATTATTATTCCAATCATTTATATAAATATTGTTGACTTAGATATCATGATGGAATCGTTTTTGAAAATAATTGTTCCAGTTATCATATCCCTAAGCTTGATGATGATTTTAAGTACAGCAAGCTATAGTGGTTATGGTCAACCGGTAGCAAATACCACTACTACTATTGCTAATACCACTGCTCCTGACATTAGTAACCAAACCAACCAGAATGTAAGCCAACTTGTCCAACCAAGCAGACATCGACCAAGCAGAACCACAAATACAATCACAGGCAAATCAAACTAATTCTACATCCGCCGCCGATTCTTCAGATTTACTGATGAAAGAAAGATTATTAAATTACACGAATGACGCTATTTTGGCATTGAATGACGACAATGAAACTGCCATACAACAAAACTTGGTTCAAATTCAAAATACTTTGATTAAAGCGATTGGTAAACCAGTAGTAATTGTTCCGGCTCCTGCACTCAATCTAGATTCTGATTAGAAATCCGTTCAACCTTTATTATTTTTGAATTTGAATTATTTGAAAATATGAACCAATTAATCAATCAAGTACCCAACCAGTCACTTGGGTAAAATTTCGTAATTCTGGAAAGATTAATTTATCCGAGATGTGATATATCTGTATAGTTGCTAACAGAATCCACCATAGATAACAAACATTCTATCATATTAGTAGAGGATGATATTGATGTCTCTAATATTTTAGCAGGTCATTTCACTTTGGCCAAGTTTAAGGTATACAAGACCGCTAGTGCAACAGAATGTCTAGATAAGCTGAAGGAATTGAATAACAGGGTGGATATGATATTAATAAATGGCACGATTGCTGCTGATAGAGGTCCCATGTTAATCGTAAATATACGAAAATTGACTCTTGATGTAAAGATATTTGCACTTGCTGAAAACGAAAACACAAAGACCAGAGTCTTAGATTACGGTGCAGATGAGTTTGCGGTAAAACCAATCAGTCCAACTACTGTCGTAGAAAAGATAAGTATGTTATTGATGAAGAAGCCTATCGAATCTCAGATCAAATAAATAAATGTTTATTTGATATCATTAAACCTCATATTACCTTTCGTAAATATCCTTGTTTAGGGGTGTATTCAAACAATTGAATGACGTATCTTCAGATCCAAATAAATATCTAGACATCTGTAGAATTACCTCTAAATACATCTTTTTTTGTGGACCATATTCATCATTTTCAAAATCGCTTGGAATCAGTAATGATTCTTTCTTCAAATTATTATCGGATCTTAAGGAAGACCAGATTGAAATCAAGATTTTAACAGAAGTCAGTCTATCTAATGAACACAAGATAAAAGAACTATTATCAGTTGCAGATATACGACATGTTGACGAGTTGAATCTAAAATTTATGGTTAATGAGTCAGCCTGTGTATTTCTTCCCAAAACTGATAATGGGAATAATATTATGAGTGACTTGAATTATATTACTAATATAAATAACGAAATGATAGCACAATATAGATTAATATTTGAACAGTTATGGCAATTTGGAATAGATGCAACAAAGAAAATACATCTTCTAGAAACTGAATTTGATGTGGCTTCTGTTATACGTGAAGTTGACAAGAATGGTATAAACCAATTTGTTGAAAAATTAATAAGTACATCAAAACATGAAGTCTTGTTTTATACTTCTACCTTATGGGGGAGCAATAATTTCATATCAAAAGATCTATTTGGGCTCTTAAAAAATATGGTTTTGAAAAATAAGATAAAAGTCAAATTTATCATTCCATCTCTTATAATACTAAAGTCAAATAATTTGAAACACATAATTTTGGAATTAGGCATAATGGAACAACAAGAGGAGTCACATTTCTTGTTTAGGGCTTTACCAAAAGGCGATGATATTGAACTTGAATCTTTGATCCTGATCGTAGATAATTATCATCTACTTATTGTAAATCCTCATCTAAATGACGAACATCCATCAAACGATGATAATCATAAAGGTGATTATTCTTATTTTTACACCACTCAATTAGACTCTATCAATAAATACAAATTGTTGTTTGATGTGCAATGGGGTAGAGCAGAATTAGCAGAGAGACTGTACATTCAAGACATAATGCAAAGAAACTTGATTGATACCATAGCTCATGAATTACGAACTCCTACACAAGCAATTTTAGGATATTCGGAAATGGCAACGATAGATATTAATAACAATGAGGCAGGTCAATATTACAAACATTATTTTGATTCTATCATACGAAACGCCAATAGATTAAACTCTATCGTAATTAACATACTAAATGTTGCTAAAATAGACAATACCACTTTCAATTTGAATAAAGAAGAAACCAACATTTATGAAATAGTTTCTGAAGCAGTGAACGATTATAGGTACGTATCTAAAACAGACGACAATCTAAAAAATAAGAATATTCAATTCGAGGTGGCTGAAAGTTCTGTGAAATCGGTAAGGGCCAATGTAGATAGAATTCGAATTTATGAAGTGTTGACAAATCTGTTTAATAATTCGGTGGAATTCATTCAATCCATTGGTACAGTTACAGTACAAGTTACAGTTGTAGATAGGCATTACCTAGACAAAATAAACCAAGTAAAAAGTCATGATTACGAAAGTTTAAACAAACATGATCACAAACACGATACTGACAATTTCATTCTGATCCAAATAAAGGATGATGGAAAAGGAATAGATAAATATGTTCTCTCAAAACTATTTAACAAATTTGTCTCTACAGTCGATAATCATATAGGTTTAGGACTGTATGTTTCAAAATATATTATAGAATCCCACGGTGGCAGAATTTGGGCCCAGAATAATACTGATAGACAAGGATCAACTTTTTCATTTATACTTCCTCTCGCATGAGTTAGCATTCGAAATAGAGAAGCGTATTCACGATTAGTATCATTTTGCATGAGCCTCCGTTTAAAGAATTTGATTTCCGGGTGCTTTTTTTATGGGCTGTCTCTAGAGAGCAAACAAACATGTTAATGGACTGGTCGAATTTTGAATTTATCATATGTGTTTTCTAACTTAAATATGCTGTAATTGTTATAACTTTTTAACACATGAATAATGATATCCTGTATTCGATTAACTATCATGAAATGACAAAGCATTCTGAATTTAGTGTTATGAATTCAAATTACTATCTGGATTGGAGTAATCGGCCTAAACCATTTAAGGTGTATAAAGAATTATCTTCTTTCCCTCTTCCAATAGATTTTCCTCATCCTACCTTGAATGCTATGACCGCAATAAGTAATTTATCAAGCGACAATGAATCATTTAATAACAGGACCCAATTTGCTTCTCCATTATCCTCTTCAAAGGATGTTTCTAAAATTATTACATTATCTGATCTATCTTCCCTGTTGTTTTATTCTTGTGGTATAACACGCGTGATGCGTTTTAATTCTGTTGATTATTATATGCGTGCTGCTTCTGCAACAGGAGCCCTCTATCCAATAGAAACCTACGTGGTTACTAAAGGTCTTGGTTCTGAATTGCATGCAGGGGTGTATCATTTTAATCCAGGTGAATTTAGTTTGACTGCTATTCATAAAGGTGATTATAGAAACTTTCTGGAAACTATTGCTGGTAACAATACCGATATTACAACATCTCCTGTTTCCTTAATATTTACATCTTATGCATGGAGAAATGCATGGAAGTATCAATCACGATCTTATAGACATTGGTTTTGGGACGCTGGGGTTATAGTTTCTAACCTACTGGCCGTCTCAAGTTCTATGCATCTTTATACCAGATTAATTATGGGGTTTCTGGACGACCAATCTAACAGATTGCTGGGACTAGAAGATCATAAAGAGGCTTCCATATTGATTGCAGCCATTGATGCAGACTCTTTGAAAAACAATGTTAACCAAGAGCAATCAATGCAAGAAAAGATTCTAAATTCACCTACTCCAAAGGTTTATCCCCTTTCGTTAGAAGAAATTGACTATCCTGAAATTTGGAAAGCTTACAACAGTTCTAAATTATTCGATAATGCTCAGGTCTCCCAATGGATTAATCACAAGAGGATTGGAGAAGTTGACGAACTAGATAAAAAAGATAATTCTAATACGGGTACTTTAAGACAATATTCCTTGCCCAAGCCTTGTGTGGATGACAACGGCCCTGATATTGGAAACACCATTTTGAAGAGAGGTTCTACGAGACAATTTTCAAGGCTACCCATCTCCTTTTTGACTTTATCTAATATTCTTTTAAATTCAACAAGAGGAATTCCAATGGATTACAAAAGTGATTCAGATAGTCTAATTGATTTATTTCTTGTAGTTAATTCAGTTGATGGGCTTGAAAAGGGTGGGTATTTTTTTAATCAGAGGAATAATTCTATAGACTTGTTAAAGTATAGACCAGGTCATAATATCTCCGGTCATCTTTGCTTAGATCAATCTCTTTTTGCAGACGCAAGCGTTGTGATATTCATAATGACTGATCTAAAACATATACTTGATATGTTGGGTAATCGGGGCTACAGAGCAGTACAGATGGAAGCAGGGATCACTGCAGGAAAAATTTATCTTTTATCTTATGCCAGTGGCTTGGGAGCATCAGGTTCCACTTTTTATGATAATGAAGTGATCGAATTTTTCTCTCCTCATGCTAAACAAAAGGAAACATTGATTGCTATCGGAGTCGGAATTCCATCATACCAATCGAAACCGGGTAGAGTACTACCAGTCAGACTAACACGCGAACAAATGATAGATGCATCTAGTACGGCTAGTTGATTTAACTGATCCTTTATGTCATCCACCACCTCCATATTCTGTTATGGTCCTATGATGTGATTGTTGATTTGAACTCCGGATTCAATAGATTAATGTCCTTCAAAAATGAAAAAAGACTATTTTTCCCTTAATTTTAAAACTATCAAAAAGAATCTCACTAGATTAGAAATGTCGCATTGTGGTGATATCTATTTAAAGCTTAATAAATATGAATAGATATGAGCGAACTTTCTAATAATAGTGGAAACGAGAATGTAAATAACAATTCTGACCGATCAAAGAACTCATCTAAAGAGCACATTTCAGAATGGTCTGAATTAATTTCAAGAATCATAGACAAATTGACCGGCAAGGATTTGCAAGTTACTTACTCTTTTGATAATTTGGAAATCGAGATCCCAAAAGCTTACGGTCCTGATGGTCGAGAACTAGGGGGTGCAAAGTGGAAGGTGGATGGTAAAATAACTATATCAACGGAACTAATTAACGACGAGAAAAATAGCCTCTAATGGCTACTAATGTGAGTCACTGTTGTCCATAATCGATAACTAAATTTTTTTCATATTGTTAATACTCTTTTTCAATATTTTACCATCAAATCTAATCAGATCGGGTTGAATGAAATGATTGAAGCTTTTATTACTAAATACGAAGGACTAAAATGATGATGCAAAATTTCATATATTCTTGATAAGGTTATGATATATGATGATCCTAATGCCTATGGATATTCTAATATTATATTTCCTAAAGATAAGAATGTAGTATTATGGATACGAAGATGTTTAGGCCGTTTCTAAAAAAACTGATTATAGGGACTATTTAAAAGATCAACTAGTTTTATTATCGAATGGCCGTATGGTACAGTAAATACGAACCAATTCGATGGATTGTATGAATGCATTATGCAATTATAATATATCAGAAAAATTTTATGTAGTTCTAATAATTGTTTTAGAATCAATGAGCATATAGTTACCACCGGGAATGTTTTTAGACTGGCCTTAAATGAATTTTAATCTCAGCAACAAATTTAAACAATAGGGAAAAATATTTGCTATACTAATGACTTTGCCTTCCAATAAAATATCTGACAACAAATCAAAATTGTATCCATATCCTAGTAATTTAAACCACATTGCTGTAAGTGTAACTAATATTGAAGATGTAATAGCGTGGTACACAAAAGTTTTGGGTTTTAATGTTGTAAAACCACCTTTCGAAGCCGTTGCAGATGACACTCACATAGGCAAGATCTTTCAAGATGTTTTTGGCAAGAACTTTAAGAAACTAAAGATTGCTCACTTAAGCTTTGGCAATCAAATTGGGTTCGAAGTTTTCGAATTCATTGAACCTAAAGAAGAGAAAAGGGAGGACAATTTTGAGTATTGGAAGACCGGATTCTTTCATATTTGCATAACTGATCCTAATATCGAGGAAACCACGGAAAGGATTGTTGATAGTGGTGGTAAACAGAGAACTCAAATATGGGAGTTAACGAATGGAAAACCTTTCAAGGTAGTATCGTGTGAAGATCCGTTTGGAAACATCATTGATATTTATACTCATGGCTACGAATACCTTTGGAGATCTGAGAATTATCAAAAATAGGATTCAAAAATACTATATTATAAAAATATCAAAAGAGTAAATGCATTTTTAAGTTTGTCTTAACATTTTAAGTCTATCGCTAATCATTTCTTTAAGATCAAAATTATTGCAAGAATTGTTGTTATCCTCTCCCGCCTCGCATTTTGAGTTTTGTTTAGATACTTGAACCTGATTTCCTCCGTCATTACCATTGCCACCATTGCTAGCGCTCCCACTGCCATCATCATCGTGTCTGGATATGCTTATGTTATTGCAAGAATTGTTGTTATCCTCTCCCGCCTCGCATTTTGAGTTTTGTTTAGATACTTGAACCTGATTTCCTCCGTCATTACCACCACCATTGCTAGCGCTCCCACTGCCATCATCATCGTGTCTGGATATGCTTATGTTATTGCAAGAATTGTTGTTATCCTCTCCCGCCTCGCATTTTGAGTTTTGTTTAGATACTTGAACCTGATTTCCTCCGTCATTACCATTGCCGCTAGCGCTCCCACTGCCATCATCATCGTGTCTGGATATGCTTATGTTATTGCAAGAATTGTTGTTATCCTCTCCCGCCTCGCATTTTGAGTTTTGTTTAGATACTTGAGATTGATCAAAATCTTTTTTTCCATGCGCACTATATTCCATAGATCCTAAGAAAGAAAATGAGGTTACAGTTAATAGTAAAACCGTTAATATCATTACAGATGTTTTTAAACGATGTTTAATCTGCAAACTTTTACCCGTATATTTTTAAACAATAATATATAATATTACTATTTTTAAAGATTTGTATATAACTTATTTATATATCATAATAATACTAAATAATTCTATTAATTTTATTATTATAATATCTTGAATTGAGGTTCTACAGAGATGAGGAAAATACTATCCTAGTATCATGCTTATCATCCAGAATAACAACCATTTTTTTTAATTATCATGGCGCGTCACATTTTTTTGTGATATTTGTCAAAAGGTCAGATTTATTTCAAAATAACTTTGACAATGTTTTTCGTTGCTCAGACTTTTTCTTGATTCTCCCTCCCCACCTCCCCACCTCCCCACCTCCCCACATACTTCAGGGACTACTACCAATTCTTTCAATTCCTATCTTTAACTTCATCGAGATCAATCCATCCTTCATAACTTCTCTTGGGACTTCAAATATAGAATTCCTGGTTGAAGAAAGTAAGATTAATCTTGGTAGATCAGAAAAGAAAAAGAGAAAGATAAATTGAAATACTATATAGGTTGCAGTGGATGGAAGAGCCCAGAATGGGCCAAGAAATTTTATCCTGCTGGATTGGAATCAACGCAATATCTTTCGTATTATTCCAAACTTTTCAAATTTGTGCATCTTGACCTCGGCAAGAGCTTATTTCCTCCAAGCTCTATTGCTCTAAAAAAATGGGCGAATGAAACTTCGGATGATTTTCGATTCTCTATAAAAATTCCTCAAAATCTTATCAATAAGACCATGAGATCAGACCAATTTGAATCACTTGGAAGGTTTTTGGAAGATTTACAAGTGCTAAAAGAAAAAATTCTTGTAATTTTATTGTCACCACCCCCCCAAGTATCCTTACGAAATACTGGACGTACCTGGTTAGAGGAAATACTGCATAACGCTACTTATCACGGTTTTTCTGTGGCTGTTGATTTTGGGAACACTAATACATGGTACCAAGAATTAACGTACAATATTTTAAGAAAACATAATTCATCTTTTGCTTGGTCACATACCGGATATCGATATTACTATCCAGCCGTTACTTCTAATTTCATTTTCCTTAATCTTGATAATGCTTCTATCAATAATGACCGAGCTATGAGATGGATCAATTTGATAAAGCAAAAGGAAAAGGAAACAGGTTATCCAAAATATACCAATAATGTTATTGATTATTCAATTATTGTACTCCGGAACCCGTCCATGGTTCATCTTATTCAAAATTTGATAATTCCTAAACCTAAAAGTGTTAATTCATCAGAAGATTCCCAAAAGCCTTCTCTTGCTACCCAAATCTGGTCGGGAAAAATTATCATGCACATTGACATGAATGCTTTTTTTCCAGCCTGTGAAGAACTGAGAGACTCTTCTCTTAAAGGTAAGGCCCATGCAGTAATAATGACTCCTGAAAGAGAAGGCAGCTTGATAACAAGAGGAGCCGTCGCTTCTTGTTCATACGAGGCTCGAAAATTTGGCGTTAGATCTGCAATGTCTTTATCAAAAGCCAAGGAGTTGTGTCCTAGCCTTATACTAAAACCTGTAGACAAAGAATATTACAATTCGATCTCTCAACAGGTAATGAGACTATTGGAGGAATATGCCGATGCATTAGAACAAACTAGTATCGATGAGGCATACATTGATTGCACTAAAAAAATTTCGCAGTATCAAAAACAGAATATTTCAGGAGATAATCCTGTCAATCAGAAAAAATTGAAAAATACCCCTAATAATTCCACAAGAAAATATGACATCCAGGAAGGTTTTTCAATCCGGGAATTTGCATTAAATATTAAAGATTCTATCAGGTCACAGTGTAATGGACTAATTTGTTCAATTGGAGTTGCGTCAAACAAGTCGGTTGCCAAGATTGCATCTGATTTTCAAAAACCAGATGGGCTTACTATCGTTTATCCTCAAGACACTATAACATTTTTGTCCGCACTGGCAGTAGATAGAATATCTGGAATTGGAATAAAAACTACACGTACACTTAAAGACATGGGGATTGAGACTATAGGACATTTATCCGATTCGAATATCCAAAAACTGTCTGATCAATTTGGGAAAAAACAAGCACTGTGGATGTGGCAGATAGCAAATGGCAAAGAAAATGAACCTGTTATACCGCGCGAAAACAACCTGTCCTTAAGTACCGAGGAGACATTGTTAAGACCCCTAATTAATAAAAAAGATATCCTGAATATTCTTGTTAATGATATGGCTGATGATATTTATGAACGTGTCAGGAGAAAAGGATACAAGTTTAAAACTGTTGGAATCAAGTTAGTTAGGACTGATTTTTCAATTGAAACCAGAGAAATTACCTTTTCATCATATCAAAAGACTAAAGAAAGTATAATATCTGTTATGGGGACATTATTGAATCGATTCAGTCTTAATGATGATGACAGCAACACCGAAGAGATTGGCGAAGGGGATATTCATACTGCCAATAGCTATGATGTAAATTCCATGTACATAAGAAAACTTGGCATTAAAGTGTCCAACCTGTTAAAAATAGATAAGGATGGAAGAAATCCTCAAAAATCCATAATGGATTTCCTTTGACGTTATTATTAATATTTTAATAAAATTTTGACCATTCTAGGACATTTAGGAAACTCTGGATAGATAAACAATAAAGAAAAACATATTTTTTGCCCTGTAATGGATTGATATCGACACTTTATATACATCCTTAAATTTATAAAAACAGTATTCTAATTATTATTAGCCAATATTTATGAGTGTACCATCTTCTTTCAACCACAAACATAAAATTATTTATGACAACAATGTTTTAGAATTTCAAATAATTCGGACACAAAGAAGAAGAAAAACTAACGAAATTTTGATTGAATATGGCAATGTGTCAGTACGAACTTCAACATCATCATCCTTGAAAGAAATCGAGTCACTCGTAAGTAAAAAGGCAAAGTGGATATTTCAAAAAATCAAAGAACAAGATAATCCAGATGCATCAATTAAAGTACCCCTTTATCAAAATAATTCTACTTTACCATATCTTGGAAAGAACTATGGATTAAGGATTATTGGTCATAATTCGAATCTATTGAGTTTTTCTAATGATGGATTTATTATTTACACCAATAGAAGAAACGTAAAACGCATTTATGAACAATGGTTAGCTAACATGGCTTATCCGATTATTAGTCCAATAATAGCAAAGTATTCAAAACTTCTAAATGTGTCACCTACAAAAATATTGCTAAAAAAATTGAAAAGTAGGTGGGGCAGTGCAACATATCGTAATATCATAAATCTTAATATCCATCTTTTAAAGGCTCCAATGGATGTAATTGAGTATGTGGTATTACATGAACTAAGTCATCTCATTGAAAGAAATCATTCTAAGCGATTCTGGAAAATAGTATCAGATAATATGAGTGATTATAAAATCAAAATAAGGTGGCTCAAAGTCAACGGCCCTTATATTTTATGAAGGTCTTCTTTTAGTTTTAGATATTTCATGTCTGTACTTTTTTTGACTAGCATCTTATTATTACTAAAGATTAGATAACCTTAGTGTCGCGGTCCTCACTGTACTTTTACTTAGAGTCGTGAGTCGTGTGATGCTAAACACTAAATAAATAAAACAGACCTTTCAATTAATTGTGTGTTCACGCTAAGGAATTGTATTCTTCACACTTTTGCAGTTATTTTTGCACTATTTTTTGTTCTATGGTATGTTGAAGTTGAAGTTGAAGTTGAACCTAAACTTGCTAGTGGTCAAAATATGAATCCAGATGCGAGTCTATTTAAGTGTGATTCGTATGTTGGCGAGTTTTATACGCTAAACAAGTCCTTGGATTGCGATTTTGAGAATGGTATATCAATAAATACCAATAATACTGTTATTAATTTAAATAACTTTTCTATTTTGGGTTCAGGTTACTTGAACCCTTATACCGGCATTTTGATATCAAATAAAGAAAATGTTACTCTAACGGGAAATGGAATAGTTGGTCATTTTCAAATTGGAGTCTACATAAATAACTCCAAAAATGTTGATATATCTAAAGTTAACTTCACAGGGAATGAAATTTCCATTTATGCTGCAAATTCTTCAGGAATTCTCATAGACAATAATCGATTCTATACTAACACTGCCGGGATTAAATTCTTCACAAATGGTGATTCTATGATTTCAAATAACACATTTGATTCTAATGATATTTCTTCTATTTCTTTATTTGGTTCTCATGATAATATAATAAATGATAATCTTATATCCAGCAGCTTGAATGGAATATTTGTTGATACTAAAAGTACAAATACTTCTTTGAATTCTAATCATTTTACAAGGAGTTTTGGTGTAGACATAAACATAGGAAATGGAGGAAAATTTAACGAAATCGGTAATTCAATTTCAAATAATACTTGCTCTATAAGTATACCTGAAAAATTGTGTAAATAACCAATACAATAATCCATATATATTAATCGATAAGTAATTCAAAATTTTTATACCATTTGTGTATAGTAGGTTTCGACAATATGAGTAATCAAGATGCCGAAAGGGATGAAATCAAAGATGAGACCCATGAACTACAAGACGATGAGAGCGATATAGAGGAAGAGGAGGAAGAGGAGGAAGAGGAAAAGGATATAGATTTTGAAGATGAAGATGAAGATGAATCCGAGGAGGAAAACAGTGACCCACAGCCCGATAATGGCTAACTGACTGATAATTATCCATTCTTTAGTAGCTGGAGGCAAATGCAAAGACAAAGGGTAACTGGCCTAATTGATGAATTCATTTCTTTTATTCTTTTTTGAAATATGGTCGGTAATATGATATTTGTTATACCAAAATAGGGCACCAGACATGATTATGAAATCAGCGATGTAAAATAAATCCCACGGTAAAGCCGATGCTGAACCGTTGATGTAATCATTTGTATAGCCATTATCTGCTATAGCGTTTACTAATAACGATAACGAAGCTAGTACCCAAGGTACCGAGTGTTGGTACTCTCTATATATATTCAACAATATGGTTATCGAGGGAATAATTAAACATAAATCTAAAATTGGATATAGTAAAGTAACTACAAGATCTGACCATCCATAACCTTTTTCAGCAGCATCAATCTCCCCATTATTTAAGAACGATTCTGGTAAAGGTAGGAAGCTAACAAAATTGACTATAACAAACCCTATAACAACTGCAGAAATAATTGTCAGAGTTACAGACAAGTTTCTAATCCTTATGGTTCTAATAATGGATACCAAATGAAAAATAAGAAACAGATACCCGCCCAACCATAGCATATCTAATAGAGTTATTCGCTTAAATTCATCCACATGTAAGACAAAATAAGAGTACATTATTCCCAAGTCTGCTGCAAACCACAATGCAATACCAATTGTTAAAAACAAATAAGATTTTCCATGGCTTCCAGAAATTCCATGTCTTACAACCGCTATTACGCCCAAACCCGTGGCAGTAGCACCTGCAATATTAAGACTAATTATTGCAATTGCATGCTGAAAATGTTCATCAGGGATTAATACTATGGATAAATCGACAAATATAATGCTCGAAACCATCAAAATTATTAGATACTTTAATGTTTTTTTATAACTTGATTCGTTTGCCAATTTATTTTACGTTAATGCCTTTCATAAATACCTTAATTGATGGACTATTTATCTATTATCTGTGGATTTTTGCCTAATTGTGATATGACTTGATTGGTCTGGTCCTCTTTATCATAGTGTTTATCATAATTACTGTTTGTAATAATCTTAATTTTCTTAAACGTTCTAGCTTATTTAATTGGAATCCTGCTGAAAATATTTGGTAATTATGTCTAAATGGAATTACTATTCGCCTACAAATTTTAGACCATACTTTGTTTCTCCTATATGAAGTGTTATTCTATCATCATCGGTTTTGATATTGGGGATATTGGTATTATAGTCATTTTTAATAGGCATCCCTACTTCTTTGAAATAATTTTCAAATCCTGCCGGAGAAATAATCATAATTAATTTACCTTCCTCTACCCCAATTTTCTTATATGAGTGAAAAATATTACTCTTTAAATTCAAAAACATTCCCGGATCCGCTTTAATACTTTTGTCTCCATACTCGAAAAGAAAATTTCCTTTGACCACATAAAATACAATATTTTCATTACTATGTTTGTGAGGAGGTACATTCTGCTCGACCCCTGCTGGAAATAGTAGTTCTAAGACCGAATAATTTTGATCAGTTTCTTTTCCTGTAATACCTATGGTATATATCAATCCTCCCAAAAAATATCTAGAGCAATCATTTTTTGTACTCTCGTTTAGATGATTGTGTTTTATGAGGCTGTCTTCATTCATAACCATAGTTAGTAATTATTGATATAAGCATTCTAGTTGTGCTTTACCAGTCAAAAATTTAGGGTGTAAACTGTGAGAATAAAATATACATTCAACATTGTATTATCATTCACCATTGTCAAATTACCATTTTAATTTATACAAATGAGAGTAACTTTTTTAAGAATTAAGAGTTCTTACAATCTTTTCGGGATATTTGCTATCCATAGTCCAGAAGCTTGTCCATTAAATAATACCAAAAAGAGGTCTTTAAAGAGATCTTTAATAAATTGCAGTCAAACTCTGAAAAATATGGGGTAAAAAATATCAGTGGATTCTATATGTCTGTGCTTAAGCATGAGTGGATTATTATGGTTGAAGCAAACAGTGCTCATGATATAGAACAACTCTACATTGATTCAGACATCTTTTCCTTTAATACAGTGAAAATAGTTCCATTGAAAAACTATCAAGACGTCGTAAGCAAGCTTGCCTGATATTATTCATTTACTTTTGTATTTTTTATATATTTATAGAGAACCATGCTACTATAACTTGATATTTTTTGGCTAGTGCGAATAATTTTGGAATAGAAAAGGGAAAAGGCGATGTAGCGATAAAATGGATAAATGAATTTATCATAAAGAGCAACAAATCTTTCAAAATTTCTATTACAAATAATCAAATACATACCTTAAATTTTGGAGATTTTGATTTGGTGGAATGGAGCGGTGATTGGAGCATAGCCAGAAACGTCATAAAAAAATCAAGTACAAAATTAAATATCAAAGTAATTGAGGCTGGATATCATAAAAAACATAACATCCTTGAAGCATTTTTTGGAATGAGCCAAGAATTTTGCAAAGTTTATAGCAGTGGAAAATTTGTTGGGACATTGATCCTTAAAAGAAAATCAGGCAATTGGATTGTAGATAAAGAGAAACGCGGATAGCTAATGATCCATTCTTATTTTCGTCATGTTTGTAGACTTTATTATTAATATTATCAGGAAGACACTCTTATGCCTTCATTTGTAATGTTTATATCTTTATTATTTGCATCGACCTTATCATGCATTATCCACTTTTGGGTCGGAAGAATAATGTAGTTTTGTGTAATTGTGAGTTTTAGATCATCAACGTAAAAAATTCCGCTTACTAGAATTGTTTTTTTATCTAGGATTCTGGATTCAAATACTATTTCACCAGCTTTATCAACAATCAAAACATGATCAAGATCTGATTTTTTTATTTTCAGATCTGGGGAACAATATTTGCATACGTTCTCTACGACTTCAATTACTAACTTATTGTCGGGATCGACTATATTGACCGAAATAAAAGGATTTTGTGAATCTGATATTTGTTCTAATTTGAATAAAGATTTTTCGTTATACCTTATGCTTCTTGGACTATTTGATATAAAGTTATTACCAATCAATAATGTAAAAGTCATGTTATATGTGTGATCCATTACGTATCTATTTTATTCTTCTCATTTGGAAATTACATATACATTTAAAACTGTTCTAATATGCTCAAAGATTGTGTCACTAAAGAGCGATATGGCGATTGGTGTAATTGGGGTTGGCATGTTAGGTACTGGGATTATAGAACGATTAATAGAACTAGGTACTAAAGTGAATGTTTACGGTAGGAATAAAGCCAAACTCACTTATTTTCAGGATAAGGGTGCAAAAATATTTAGCGATGCCCGAACCTTGGCTGAACAAAGCGATTTAATAATAACCTGTGTTACTAATTTTGAATCATTGAAGGAAATTCTGTTTCAGAAGAATGGTGTGATGAAATGTAGTAACAAGGAACTAATCATTGCAGATTGTACAACCGTCAATTCTGATCAATCTTTGTACTGTTCAAATCTTGTAAGGGAGCGGGATGGATTTACGTTCCTGAGCACCCCGGTGATGGGTGGACCCAATGACGCGAAAAAGGGGGAACTTATTTCTCTTGTTTCAGGAAATGAAACCTCATTTAAAGAAATCCGTCATGTTTTGGAAAAAATTTCCAAACACGTATTTTATGTTGGCCAAATCAATGGGGTTTCTAATTCCATAAAATTGGCACTCAATCTAAATATAGCCATAATTACCTTGTCCTTGTCTGAGGGATTAATTTTAGCCAAACATAGTGGAATAGATCCAAATCTCTATTTACAAATCCTTAATCTTACTAAGCTTAAAACTGGAATTAGTGAAAGGAAAGGTCAAATGATGATAAATAATGATTATTCGCCTTCTTTTTTCCTAAAAAACATGTTAAAAGATATAGATCTAATGATGGATGCATCACAAGATTTGCGGCTGTTTCTACCCATGACCTCCTTATCACAGCAGCTTTTTAGGGCAGCTAACAATAGTGATGATAGAAAAAATAAAGACTACTCGGTAATCTACCAGTTTTTGGAGGAACTAAATTCTAAATGAAACCATCTCATGATAGATGAAAAAATGTTAAATTAAGAACTGTCATGACCATATTTTTATGTTAAAAAATCTAAGACATTTTGATTTTGATAAGGAAGGCAATCTATTATGGTGCCGGGCCGAAATTAATGTTTTTCACACAATCGTCAGTAAATTTTTTTTAGTAATTTATTGCAGATTTTATGTATCATCATTAATATAATTTAGTGAAAATGGATAAAATATCATACCAGGCATAGCACATAAAAACTCGATCAAAAATAAAGGCATTATATGGGGAGAAAACCCTGAATTTCTCGCAATTATTAGGAAAACTATATATCATTTAATCACGCTATTATAGTATATCTTTATGCGAAGTGTTGACAGTAGTGAAGATCCTTTTGTAAAAATTGCATCTCTAATAGGAGGGGAAGAATATCATCATGTTGCCAAAGCACTGTTAAAGACTGAAGATTCAACCGACGAAGAAATTGCTGTTGCAACAGGTCTTCGAATAAATATTATTCGAAAAGTTCTATATGATCTTTTTGGAAAGGCTCTGATAACGGGTATTCGCGTTAAAGATGAGAAAAAGGGATGGTTTGTGTATAGATGGAGAGCAAAGAGAGATAATGTAGATAATTTTATTGACAATCAGAAGAAGAAAATATTGGAAAGATTGCAAAATAGACTTGAATATGAAGAATCATCCGAATTTTACCATTGCGGTAATTCTGCTTGTGATAGAATAAAATTTGATTATGCAATTGAACTATTCTTTAAGTGTCCTAATTGTAAAGAACCATTGAATATGGTAGATAACAGTAAATTGAAAGATGCATTAAGGTATAAAATAGAACAACTTAGTTCAGATACCGTAAAATAACAATTTCTTATTTTATTTTGATATTTTTATAATGTAGTATTATTTCACCATTATTTTTTTTTTGTATTCGTGACAACTTTATTTTTACACTTTCTTTTATTGTCTTGTAGCCTTCTCCACCCACTAATGATATCGCCTTTTTCCCACCAATTATGAGCGGAGATATAGTGATTATTATCTCATCAAACAAGTTATTTTTTATGACGGACCAATTTATTTCTCCTCCACCCTCCACTAAGACATTTGATACACCCTCCTTTTCTAATTGATCAAATAATTTTTTCAAATTCACCTTTTCTCCATTGTCTTCTCCTCTATCCTCTCTATCCTCTTCTGTTCCTTGGTCTAGCACAATTATTTTGATACCTCTTTCCTCCAATTTTTTCAAATTCTTAGATGGGGCTTTTGAGGTTACCACTACTCTGGTTTCAATTTGATTTGCTGTTTTTACAATTTTGGAATGAAGGGGGATTCTAGCTTTGCTGTCTATTATTATTCGAATAGGATTTTTAGTACCTTTTTTATTCATACCATATCGTATCGTCAATAATGGATCGTCGTTTATAACTGTAGAAATACCCACCAAAATTACATCTGTTTCTCTTCTTAATCCGTGAACACGTTTGAGATCTAATGCCGATGAAATTTTTGTGTCGCCATTAACAGTCGCGATTTTTCCATCAATACTAATAGCCGCATTTAGTATTATTTTCATTCGTCGCTGATACCTTTATCTTATTGATGTTTTTTCCAATACAAAATTACCATCAATCATAACTGCTTTTAGTTGTCTCTCAGTGCATCTGTGTACTATTGACATGTGGGGATCATGAATCGGATATAGATCTAAATCGTATTTATCAATAAAAAGCAAATCTGCCTGAAATCCCTTTTCAATACTTCCGATATTTAAGTTAAAAATTTTACCGCCATTTATTGTAGCCATTTTTAGCACCTTCCTTGCATCTAGAAATCTAGTATTCCTTTCAACAGCTCTTTGACTCTTTATGAGAAAATCCATTTCTCTAAACATGTCCGGAGAATTAAGCATAACATTATCTGTTCCGATACCTAATTCAAAATTATATTCTAACATTTTTCGTAATGGTACAAAACCTGTTCCAAGCACTCCATTGGCTCTCGGGCAAATGACTATTTTCTTTTTGTTCTGATATAATAATTGCAGGTCTGAGTTCGATGGATTGGTAACATGAATATATATGTCAGGGTTTAACGTATTAACGGTTCTTTCAATTTCAGTCTTTTTGTACTTTTTTACAGATTCCATTACTGCTGTTTCGGCCTCCGCAGCATGTATTGCTACCACTGGATTCTTCCTATGACTTTTCAATTCAGTTTGACCCTGACCTTGACCTTCTTCATATTTCATAATTATTTTATTATACAGCCGTAACATTTCATCAGTATTTTCGTTTGCACCACTAATGCCAAAGCCATCACAATTCTCAATTATTTTACTACCCTGATTAATAATATGGTTTTCTTCTATCCGGTTCGGGTTTCCTAAAGTTTTACTCTTTGACCCGATATCTTTACCATTTTCAAGAAATCTAGTGGTAGTACCCGTTTCCTCATAATTCACATTAAAATCAATTCTTCCCAGTATGATCTTCTTTATAGGTATATTTTCTAAAGCATTTTGTATGAGGGTTATTCCTTCTAGTCCTCCTTCCCTGAAATCCACAAAGGTAGTTATTCCCTTATGTAGCATTGACATTGCTGCATTTCTAATCATTTGCATTAACTGAGAACTTGGAGTTCTTTCGAGTATTGTCTTCTTAATACCATACTGTGGATGTATTCTTTGATTTAAATCCGAACTAGCTGAGACGTCTTTTCCTATGGCGTCTCCTATATGAACATGAGAATTTATTAATCCTGGGAGGAGAATAAAACCTTCTGCATCAATAATGTCTATTTTATTATCCTTATTGACTGAATTGTTTATTACATTGCCTTTTTTTTCTGTATTTTTTTTGGATGTGAATACATCTTCAATCGTTCCATCTTCATTAATTAGTATAGATCCATTCTGAACTATTTGAAGTTCCTTACCAAACAAAATGTACGCATTTTTTATTAATGATTTTTTCAATTCGATTCAAAAACATTAATTATTTTTCCGCTTCTTCTGTAGGCTCTTATTGAATCAAGTGATTTGGTTGCTTCCTCTGCAGCTTTTCTTGCGTTAATGCCATTTCCTATACCGCAATTCAGCTTGATTCCAGTTGAATTTATTAAAAAATTAACTATTTCTGCTATTTTTTTTATTTGGATATCATTTTTTGCAACAATCATAAAATTATCTCCTCCCAAAAAGAAAGTCAAACTTTCTTCCTTGAGGAATGAATCTGATATTGCCAAATAAAGTCTCATTATTAAATTTGTGATTTCGTAGGTTGAAAGATTTTTAGCTATCGAGGTAGAGCCATTGACGTCTATGTGTAATATTTTTAAGTTGTTATGGCCTCTTTGATTTTCTAATTCAATAGTTTGTTGGCCCTCTTGTACCTTGAAATTTTCTCGTATACCGTAAATATTTGGAAAGATCATGTTTTTTGCATCTCTTTTTATCTCATGTATTGCCTTGTCAGCTTCTAGTGGAGTTTTTCCAGTCCCTATCGTCATTGATATCTTTATGTTTTCATTTTTTTTTGAAACCCTGTCATGGATTTCTTTATGATCAGGTAAGCTAATTTCATTTGTAACTGCAATAAACTCATCAAATCGGTTAGAAAATACTAATCCGTTTTTAGCAGAAAAACATTCTTGAAGATCTGCATACATTTTTGACTGCAGAATTTGTAAAGCATATTCCCTGTCACTACCTAGGGTTAGAGTCCATGCACCATAACCCTCTAATTTTATTACTGTTATTTGACAAACCAACCTAATCTACTATTTGTATATCGTTACTTTTCATTTTATTATTTCTTATTTTTCTTAGTCTCTTTCCCATCTCGATCGCGGTATAAACTGCATGATGAGATGTGGGAATTATTCTTGCTTCGGCCTGCTCAAATGTCATATCTGGCCCGGTGATCCCTAAGGATATGGGTTTATCATATTTTAAAGAAAGTTCGCAAAGTAACTTGGCTGTGCTGTTAGCTATTACTCTGTCATGACTGGTATCACCTTTTATTATTGCCCCCAGGGTCACTACTGCATCAACATCCTTTTTTTTTAGAATCGCTTGTACTACAATAGGCATATCAAATACACCGGGAACAAAGCAAACGTAGGTTATTTTTGATGAAAATTCCTTTGCATATTTCTTGGCCTCACTCAGCATAGCAAAGGTTATTTCATTATTAAATTCTGAAACAACAATCCCAATTCTTATTTTCATCTCTGTTTTTCGAATGATTCCGCATAGGTTATCAAATCTTTTGCCTCGATGATTACTAGATTGTTTTCCTTTGCATATTCGACTGCATCCTTATACGATAAGGCTTTGTAACTGTGGGGATCTAACATCTCACAAATAGTTGTGACGTTCGTCATATCAGCAATTTTAGTAAGAAAGATTGACATCTCTGTGTGTCCTTTTCTTTCATTGAGTAACCCTTTCGAAGAAATTAGAATAGGTACGTGTCCCGGTGTTCTAAAGTTGCTACGAAACTTTTCAATCGTTTCTTTCTGATCTTTCTGATAATCACTCAAATCATTACAAATATTTGCTAGTGATGAAATGGTTAAAGCTCTGTCACGATCAGTTATTCCAGTGTAAGTGTTAATGTGGTTTAGCGTAACGGAAAAAGATGGTCTGTCACCATACGGTGAGCTGTTACTATTAATAGAAGAAATGGTTTGATTCGTGGGTCCAAAAATATTTAGTACATCGTAAATAAATGGCAACCCCAATTTTGTGGCTATCTCCTTTGATATTGCCGTGCAGATCAACCCTCCAGCATCCTTTCTCATTGTAGCAATGTGTTTCGGAGATATATTATTAGAAGATACGACCATGTCAACCTCGTCTTCACGACCATCATCATCATGAATTAAAACGAAATTTCCATTCTTTAACGAAGTTATGGCTTCAGATATCCTTGTCAATTATATTTTTTTATACTTTAATGTTAATATATCTTACTATTTTTCTTGTTATTACCAGAAAATTGGTAGATATTTGATATATATCTTGATAGTATGTCTACCTCAATGTTAACCGCATCGCCTTCCTTCTTGATTCCCAGTGTTGTGTTCTCCAAAGTATGAGGAATCAGTGCTATTTCAACGATACTCTTTCTAACGGTTACGACAGTGAGACTTATTCCGTCTATTGCTATAGAGCCCTTTTGAGCAATAAGAGGCAATAAATCTTTATTTAATATTTCTATCTTAATTCTACTTCCCAGGTTCCCTCTTTCTAATTTTTTGATTATGCCAATGCCATCGATGTGCCCTAGCACAAAGTGTCCTTCCAGTTTACCTCCAAGGCTTAGACTCCTTTCAACATTTACTTTGTCTCCTATCTTTAAATCAATAAAATTAGTTCTATTGATGGTTTCATCAATGACCTGAAAAGTGGCTTTGGAATGGTTTAACTTTGAAACAGTTAGACAAACTCCATTTATTGATACACTATCTCCAATTTTGATATCTTTTGGTTCTGGTAAAACTAGGGTAATTTCGGTGTGGTGATTCGCTTTAATATCGCTCTTCTTAGTCTTTTTACTTTTGTTTTTTTTAATGTTTTCAATTTCACCTAAATATTCTGTAATTCCGGTAAACACACTTTGTAATAAACGAAAATATAATTTGAAGATTGTTGAAATCCATCAAATGTTGCTCCTGATAATTTATTTTCTCTTACATTGAGTCTAAAATTCTTCTGGCCTGTTTGTAATGGACCGCGTCTATCATCTTCCCTTCTAACTTTACTGCACCTGCATTAGTGTTTTTCGCGCTGTCTAAGGCTTGTACTACTTTTTTTGCCCATTCGATGTCCTGGTTTGAAGCATTAAATGCGTTGTGTACATGCTCAATTTGGGATGGATGAATAATACATTTTCCATTATAACCCATTTTTTTACCTAGGGCAAGATCTTTTATCAAACCGTTATGATCATGAATGTCTTGCCAGATGGAATCAATAGAGTCAATGCCTGCAGCTCTAGCATCTACAGGAACTTTTGCTCGACCATACATGAAACCAGCAATGGTCTCCATATCCTGATTATCAATTTTCATGTCGTGTAAGAAATCAAAAATGCCAAATACCAAAGTAGTAATTCTCGGATCTGATTTAGCTATATTATACGCGTTAACTACTCCCAACGCAGATTCAATAGATGGAATTATTTTAATGATCCCTCTTTGAATGTTTTTTGCACTCTCTTCTTTTTCAATTATTCTTGAAATTTCTGCTATTTGTCTGTCATCATCGACCTTTGGAATTACAATTGCATCAATCCCTGGGGTGATTATCTTTTTCAAATCTGTAACCATCTGATCGGATGTTGGGGAATTGATTCTTACCGCCAGGATTCGCTCCTTGTTAGCATCATCAATCTTATTTATCTCTTGAATTGCTCTTCTTACACTTTCTCTTGCAATTTCTTTATCTTCTTGAGGTACAGAATCTTCTAAATCATAACAGATTATGTCCGAATTTATTGTTCTAGACTTTTCTAAAAATCTCTGATTATTTCCAGGAATAAAAATTAGACTTCTTGATCTTCCCACAATATACCTGTATTTACAGACTGGATATAAAAAAATTAAAGTTTTTGGGGAGTGGTTAAGATCTTTCCTATTTGTTCGGCCCCAGCCATCATTACATGACCTTCCACCATATTTGAGAAAGGCAATGTAGTGGCAATAAGTGGCTTTATTTTATTTTTGCTTAACCAATAAATGACCTGTTCTAATTCTGCTTTTGTCCCTTGAGTGGAACCAAGCAAGTTGGTACCTTTGAAGAATAAGAATCTCAAATCTAAGGTAGAATCATAGCCTGTTGTAGCTCCTGTAGCAACGAGTGTGCCTCCCATTTTTAATAGGCCAACTTCTTGGGGGAAAACGTTTTTTCCAATGTGCTCAAACACCACATCCACACCTTCCTTCTTGGTAATTTCTCTTACTTTTTTATACCAATCAGCCTCTCTATGATTTACAACGTTATCTGCGCCAAGTTCCAGACATTTATCCATTTTTTGTTGATTTCCTGCTGTGGCAATGACATTACAATTATACAACTTTGCGATTTGTATGCCTGCCATGCCTACACCACTTGTTCCACCCATTATCAATACCGTTTGACCTGGAATTATTCTTGCCCGTCCAACAAGCATGTGCCATGCTGTCATTCCTACCATTGAAATGGCAGCAGCATCCTCAAATGATACATTTTCTGGTAGTTTTGCCACATTTACTTCCGGTAGATGTGTATATTGAGCAAAACCTCCCCACAGCGGACCTGTTTGGAATCCCCATATGGTTCTCTCTTTACAATCATACTCTCTTCCTGCTGTACATTGCTCACATATTCTACAACTCATATTAGAATGAGATACGACTCTGTCGCCAACCTTGAACTTTGTTACATCTTCTCCTATCTCAACTACTGTTCCTGCCTACATCACTTCCAGAAATGTGAGGAAGCGGTGTTTTAACCGGATCTCCCCATATTGCCCATAAATCGTTGTAATTATATGATGCCGACTCAACTTTTATCAAAACTTCATTTGCTTTTATTTTTGGTACGTCGATGTCTTCAATTTTTACTACTTTAGTAGGATCTTTGTTATATTCTCTAAAAACAGCTGCCTTCATGGGGAGAAGATATTCTAAAACCTTAATATAGTTAACTCAAAATCAAAGGTTACTAGATAATAACCCTTAAAACTTAAACAAAAAATTTAAAATTTATTTCAAATCTTATCTTATCTTCTATTGATTTTAAAATCCCTTTTTGGTTGTTGAATTGTAGAAAGTATTTGTTTTAATTCATCGTCTGTTATTGCTCTGTTTAATCTTCCAGTAGTAGCTGCATTTAATAGATAATTTTCAACAGCTGAAGCAAGCTCTGGCTTGACCATCTTTACATTCATGAGTCTTTGCCTTGCCTCAACATCTAATAACATACCTAGGGCTTTTTGCTTCATTGCCTCAGCTTCAGCCTGTTGCCTTCTAATTTCATCGTCAGAAGGCTGATGAGATTGTGGGGGGCCAGACATGCTAGATCCTCTATGCGTATCTTTCTAAATCTTTATTAAGTTTAGATATCTCTTTAAAAATTTCAGTGGCTAGTCTGTCAACTCTTTTCATACCTTCGCTTGATATTGATCTACCTTTGCTCTTTTTTTCTACATATCCTGATGCCTCTAATTGTTGTAAGGCATTTCTAATGATTGCGCCACCAGCATCTTTATGGTGATCTAAATTATAGCCAATTCTTTTTCTTCCTCCATAATAACTTTTTAAATCCGAAATTCCTATTGGGCCATGTAAGTACACCTTTCTTACTAAAGATGCACATCTAGTATACCACCAGTCTCTGTTTTGAGGAATTTTTTCTGCATGAGTGCCGGTTTTTACATAACTGGCCCATTCTGGAGGATTTATTTTCTTATCTTTTTTAAGTTGATCTGATAATTTTGATATCAAGTCATCTGCTGGAACATCAAAAACCTTTGCCATTTAATATTACAAATTTCTTTCATTAATTTTCCCTTATAATCCTTATTCTTTATCTTGTCATCTGTATGCCCAAATGAACAAAATATCAGATTTGATTGGGTTTTTCAATAATTTTTCTATAAGTGTGACCACATAATTTGCAGGTTATCCTTAAAGCCTTTGTATTCGATCTACCTATCCTAATGATTGAATCCCTACCTGGGATGATAAATTTTTTACATTGCTTACAAAAAAGAAGCTTGTATTCAAAAGGTATTTTTAGTTTATACTTTAAGATAATTTTTTTAGCAATCACAATATGGTGGTCAGAGAATTCATCTCTAGAATATAGTGCTCTATCAATCAAAACCTTTACTCTTTGCATCGCTATTTGTTTTATAACGCTCTTCTTCATGACATACCTTTTTGTGATTGACTTGCTGTTTGCATTATATATCTTTAAATAATAATTATTTCCCTTTAAATCAGTATCATTTGTTAAATTTGATCATAGCAGATACTTCTCTTGAAATTATACCTATCAATGTTTTCAAGCATCCATCTCTTAAAAAAATTCGTAATAGTGGGAAAAAGCCCAAAGAAATCTTGTTAGATAGATCTCTTCACCATTTCGCTATGATGTCTGCTAAACTGGATGAGGATTATAAGAGGGGGAGACCAGATATCCTTCACATTGCTTTGCTTAATGCATTAGCCACGCCTCTATACAAACGAAACCATCTTAGGGTGTTTATTCATACAGTTGATAATAACGTTATTTTAGTAGGGAATAATGTTAGGTTTCCCAAGTCTTATTTTCGATTTGAAGGTCTGATGTTAAATCTTTTTAGAGATAAGAAAATAATTTCAGAAGATGGGCAGTTATTATTGGATCTTCGACCTAATACTAATTTTGGAGATTTATTAAAGGTGTTTGTTAAACCTGAAATAGTATTGGGTTTTTCAATAACAGGTACCTATGAGAGCCTTGAATCGATAGGTGCTGATCTGGCATCATATACAAATGGATGTGTTGTTATTGGAGGCTTCCCAAAGGGACATTTCTCAAAAAACATTGAATCCTATTTTGACAAAAAGTTATCCGTATCAGACATGGGATTAGAATCCCAAATAGTTATCTCTCGATTGTTATATGAATATGAAAAAAATATTCTAGTCTAAAAAAATTAATGGGCTTATCTTGCCCTTCTGGCCATCGATGCTAATGCATAAATTAGACCAATCCCTAAACCGACTGCTAACGGTACCCAAACTCCAAAAGCTTCAGGGTTTATCACAACTTGTAAGAACTGCAACATTGAGGGTTATAGATCATGGATGTATATAAGGTTTGTATTGCCTTATTTTTTATTCTAAATACGACATTATTGAATAAAAAACAATCGATTACTATGATATTATATTTTTGTAAATCGATATAATATTATCATATTCTTACGAAATCGTGGATTCTAGTGGACTATGTATATTTACTTTAAATTACCCTCTCGAACTGATTTTATATATGAAGATGCAGAAAGAGCTGCGCAAATTTTGTCCGAAATGTAAAACTCATACTACTCAAGCTGTTTCTACTTATAAAAAAGGTAAAGATAGAAAGGGTGCTCAGGGTGCCAGGCGCCACGCAGAAGATAAAAAGGGCTATGGTGGTCAAAAATTCCCTGAATTAAAAAGGACCGCTAAAACTACTAAAAAAGTAACCCTGAAATATACTTGCAAAACTTGTCAAAGAAAGACGATGAAACAAGGAATGCGAATTAGGAAATTGGAGATCCAGGCTTAGTTGGAGTGAATGATTGTGAAAAAACATAACATTATGATCCCAAAACCTCGTAGTCACTTTGTAAAAGTTGAATGTGATTCATGCAAAAATATCAAAGTCTTGTATACTTTCGGTACAAAACCTATTTCATGTCCATCTTGTAATGCTGAACTTTTGGTAAATACCGGTGGCCAGGCTAAAATACTTGGCAATATCCTAGAAACCTTGGATTAATCATTTCTTGATTATGGCTTCACATCCTACAATCCAATAAATTTTTCTGCTTTTTTCAAGTCGTCAACCGTGTTAATATTATAAACTAATTCCAGATTACTCATGATCACTGGTACTTCTTTGATTTGGTCTATATGCTCCAATCCGGCAATAGTGTGAAAGTCTAATATCGAAATCCCCGTATAACAATAATCAACTTTACTAATTTCTGTTACGAAAGTTGAGGGAACGAAATTGTTCTGAATAAACATTTTCTTGTCTACAACTATTGCAATACTAGGACTACTCTGATACAAATCTGTAATTTCGTCTAAGGTTTTAGATGATATCAAGGGAAGATCGGTAGGTAAAAACAAAATTTTATTATTAGCAAAATCTTGAATTCCATTTTCCCCTTTGTTTTCTTTATCTTTGAAGAATTGGAGTACAATTAGGTAATCATTTGAAAATCCGCTACCAGTTGTCTCTATCAGTGTTATATCATTACAGTATCTGCTTTTTAGGAACTCTTTGGTTTTTACTGCATTCTTACTCACTGCAGCATATATCTTAAAATTCTTTTTTGAATTCTGTACCGCCTCTATCATGTATTCTATCAGTGATTTATTCTTCAATTCTAAGAGGGGTTTTTCTACTTTGACTGTTGGATCTGTATTCAGTCTACTTCCTTTTCCTCCACACATTAGAACACAACTAATCATTTCTCTCTTTTTGTCAATTTGATTTTGTTAATTTAACAACTAATAAAATTTGCTCCTTAATTATGACATTCTTTAATTGATTTCCTAGTGAATTTTATTATTCTTATTATCTTGCTATTTGTTCAAATTGCTAATCTAAATGTTCATAAATCCATCATCAATCAATCAATCAATCAACTTATTTCATTTTTAGTTTCGCAAAATTACCACTTCATGCCTATCCAGATTCGATAGACTGTAGTTGATTTGAATATCACCTATCTACATGTCTTTACTACATCAAATTTAATAAGATAAATATTGGCTAAAGGTTCATTCTTTTATTTTTTCAATCTGCCTGTAATTTGCTCATTACAAAAACAAGATTGAACTTTTATGACAGGGATAAGAGTGAACAAAGTCTTACTATTTCGTTTGTTGCTCCCATTACATCTCCTGTAATTCCTCCAAAGTTCTTTTTTGAAATATAAATGACAATAAAACAACAAATAATTCCTACAATAAATATCTGCAATCCAATCACACTCATATTTGAAATCAAAGCTATCAAAGCTATCAAAACTATAGTAATGATTGTTGCGATTGCCATTTTCTTTTTTGATTTCATATTTTTTGTAAACAATGAACTATATCCATCCCAAGCTGACTCACAATAATGAGACTCCAGTACCATAGAATATTTCGACATGATTTCGGAGAGAATTATTGCAATCATTAACCTATCCAAACTTGTGATTGAAGAGATTGCTATTACCATTCCAATAACATATCCTGAAATCGCGACAGTTCCAGCTGATCCAATTCTTGGGTCATGCATTACGTTGTATTTCTTTTCTTTGTTTCCTCTTACCATAATACCATCGGCAAAATCTGCGAGGGCGTCAGTATGATGTATGCCTGTTAAGACTATTAGAAAAATTGTTACTATGAATGCCGATACAAATTGATTAAATAAATAAAAGGAAATTAATACTACAGGAATAGTTAAAAGTCCTATTAATAGTCCAATAAAAGGGAACAAGAACATTTTTTTTGAAATGTTCTCTAAACCATCACTCTTACCAAATTTTCCAATAGGTATTATTGTTAAAAATGAAATGATCTCTAAGATGCTTTTAAATACCAAATAATATTGTCCACCAATTAAAATAGTTCAAAATCATGATAACAGGAATTAGAAAACTGAACATAAATATCAGTGTCGCTATCTTGCTTATTTTTAAGGATGTTTTGCATTTTTGGATAGTAAGTTGTTCTTTCATATCTCCTAATTTATAATGATCAATTTTCTCTAACTGAATATTCAATCCTCCAGCCATAATTGACATTGGTACACCTGCATTGAAACTTTCGGTATTTTGGTAGTCTCTTTTACATATTTTTATTGCATTTTTCCAATCTTGTCTGCAAACCATCATGGAGATAATCAAAAAAACTGATGACAATCGTGCAGGTATGGCATTTACGATGGTATCAAGTTTAGCTGACATCCATCCCACTTTATTATAGTAATCATCCTTGTAAGCGATCATGGAATCTAATGTGTTTATGGTTCTATACATCATAGAACCTGGAATACTTAAAAGACCATAATAGAATAGTGGCGAGAGTATACCATCTACAAAGCTTTCTGCTACACATTCGATACAAGCTGATAGAATTCTGGACTCTGATAGATTCCGTGTGTCTCTGCTGACAATTTTTGATAAATTTCTGCGAGCTTTATCCAAATCATTTTTGTCTAATTCCTCCAAGATCTCCTTGATATGGTTATCCATAGCTCTTATTGAAAATGTTGTTTTTAACAACGCTGCCGATACTATGACAAAAAAAATAATACCTAACAAAAAAAGTGATTGCATGCAAATATAATAAACTACCAAACTAACCATGACTGTTAATCCTAATGCTAAAATCGATCCCATTACCTTTTCAAAATTTTCTTTATCTTTATCTTTCATGTATTTAGAAGCATTTTTTATTATTTTAATAAAGAAGTTTATGATTCTACCAATCAATACAACGGGGTGTATCCTATTTGGCGGTTCGCCTAAGGTGATGTCTATCAAAGTCGCGATAAATAAAATTGATATGATTTCTGTTACGATTTCAAGTGACATGGCTTGATTTTTTTATCTGATTATTTTTTTTAGAATATAATCCATGTTGATTGATGATTCTACTTTTTCTGCAAACCTGCTGATCTCTGCGTCTAAATCTGACTGATCTGTCGTTTTTTGATGATTATTTATTTTGTCATTTTTCTTGATCGATCGGGCATATGTTCTCTTGTTTTTGTTTTCATTCTGACCTTGTTTTATTTCATTGTCATTATTATCTCTGTCTAAGGAGTCCTCTTTTGGGATATTGTGATCTATTTTAGGAACGATACCTAGAAATGGTTTTGCTATTTTTGACTCGATCTTTTTTATCGCGGGGAATAATATTGTATTATCTCCACGAAATTTGTTAATTATGATTCCTTTTACTAATCGTTGATGTGATGGTTTTAACAACATCATTGTTCCTAAAATGCTAGCGAAACATCCTCCACGTTCAATATCTGAAACCAGGATTACTGGTGCATTTACTTTTTCTGCAAAAATCATATTGGCGATGTCGTATTTTTGTATATTTATTTCAGCAGGTGAGCCTGCTCCTTCTAATATTATTATTTCGTATTTCCTTCTTAATTCTCTGAATGCGTCCAATGCTATTCTAAAACCTTTATCGAGAACAAAATCTGAATAGTAATCTTTAGCTTCCATTACCGACAAGAATTCACCGTTTGCATATATTCTGCTCTTGCTGTTACCTATTGGCTTTAATAATATTGGATTCATGTTAGAGTCAGGAATCGCTCTACTTGCTATAGCCTGAATCGCTTGAGCATTTGCTATCACTTTATCTGTGTTTTCTATTTTATGTGTAAATGAGGACATGTTTTGGGATTTGAAGGGAGCTACTTTGAATCCTTTGTTGGTCAAAATTCTGCATAGTGCAGTAACAAGCATACTTTTGCCAGCTCCCGAAGACGTCCCCTGAATCATTAACAGTTTTGATTTCAAAGTGCTCCTTCCAATGATTCTAAAAGGACATTATTCTCTTTTGGAGTCTTGATGGCTACTCTAATAAATTTGTCATTCATACCTCTAAAACTCTTGCAATCTCTCACGAGGATTCCGTTCTTTATTAATAATTTGCTAGTTAGTTCTGTGGATGTTTTCTCATTTAGTATCTCGATCAAGTAAAAATTGACATCACTTGAGATTACCCTTATTTTTCTGTTTTTTTCAAGCAATTTGAAAACTCTTTTCTTTTCAGAAATATTGTTTTTCCTAGCGGCTTTAATATGAGATTTGTCTTTTAGCGCTTCTATGGCAGCAATCTGGGCTAATCCGTTTACGTTCCAGCTAATCAAATTGTTGTTTAATTTTTGAATATTCTCGTTGGTCGATAGCGCATAGCCTACTCTCAAACCTGCTAGACCGAATGTTTTTGTAAGCGATCTTAAAATCACTAGATTATTGGAATCCTTTATTAGATTAATAAAATAGTTATTGTCGTTTTCCTTTTTAGTATCGGTAAATTCGATGTAGGATTCATCTAGCAGGATTGGAATCTTTTTATCGATCTTTTCTAGTATTTCTAGTATTTCTTTTCTGAAAAACTTTCCTGTAGGGTTATTTGGATTGCATAAGAATACTGATCCTATTTCATTGTCTGGATTGTTTGTTAGCTTTGCAATAGAATCTGAATCAATTTGAAAGTTATTGTCAAGAGGGGGTACAAATACCAATTTTGATTTCCTGCGTCTTGCAGCAAGCTCGTATTCACAAAAGGTGGGTATTGGAATAAGTGTTTTTTTTCGGGCAAAAGCAGCGGCGAAATAATGTATTAATTCTGTGGCGCCATTTCCCGTTATTAAATTCTCATTTACTTCAAGATTAAATTCACAATCGATATACTCTATTATCTTTTTTTTCAATTCAGTGCATTTTGGATCAGGATAAATATAGGCTAGTTTGATATTGGTTCTTAATTTTTCAAAAACTTTCTTGGAAATTCCAAGAGGATTTATGTTCGAACTAAAATCTATTCTTATATTCTTTTGACTATTTACAGAATAGATTCCACCATGATGACAATGTTGCAAAGTCGATTCAATCAGATGATTTCTTATCTTTTTTTTTAGTATGAAAAGATCTTTTCATCTATTGTATAATAGTTTTAGTTTTTTACACTTTAAAAAGGATTATTAATTGTTTTATTTCTAACCATTTCAATATGTTAAAAGTAGCGTTAATCGGTTCAACTGGCGCTGTAGGTCAAGAATTTGTAGTTGCACTTGACAAACATCCTTGGTTTAATTTAACTCATATTGTCTCTTCTGAAAGATCTGCTGGCAAAAAATATGTGGACGCAATTAGAGATCCTCAGTCGGGTATACTAAAGTGGCATAATCGAGAACAAATCCCTGAATATGTTAGAGATAAAACCATATCTAAATTTGACGACATAAATCCAAAGGAGTTTGACTTGATTTTTACTGCTTTGGAATCTGATGACGCACAAATAATAGAACCAAAGTTAGCTGCTCATGTTCCTGTTATTAGTACCGCTGCTGCTTTCAGATACGAAAACGACGTTCCAATTTTGATACCTGGAATCAATGATGACCACACTGATCTTTTAAAAAAACAGCAGAAAGAGCGTCAATGGAAGGGCTTTATTGCCCCAATGCCTAATTGCACTACTACTGGGCTCGCTATTACTCTAAAACCTTTGATTGATAGCTTTGGAGTGAAAAGCGTCTTTATGACCTCAATGCAAGCATTGTCTGGAGCAGGTAGGTCTCCTGGTGTTATTGCTTTGGATATATTAGACAATGTCATTCCATACATTCCTAAAGAGGAAGAAAAAGTTCAAATAGAAACCAAAAAAATATTGGGTAAATATGATACAGAATCTAAAGAAATCTCTGTTAATGATGTAAAGGTTAGTTGCACCTGTACCAGGGTACCAGTGTCTGATGGTCATACTGAGGTAGTTTTTGTAGAGACAATCGAGAATGCAGACCCCTCGTCAGTTAAAAAGAAAATGATGGAATTTTCTGACAATGTATCCATAAAGAATCTTCCTACTGCTCCACGAGATTACATTGTTGTCAATGATGATCCTACAAGACCTCAGCCACGAGTAGACAGAGAAATCAACGATGGTATGACCACAGTGGTTGGTAGACTGAGAAAGGATTCCGTGTTTGACAATGGTATAAAGTATGTTCTACTGACTCACAATGAAAAAATGGGTTCGGCGAAAGGAGCAGTATTATTAGCCGAGTTGTTCAAAACAAAAAAAATTATATAAATTTTTTTAAAAATAAACAAACTTTATAACAAAAATAAAAATTATACATTTATTAACCACGAAAAAATAGTATATTTTGAAAATTATGGGAAGAATTGACGATCTTGATCTAAAAATATTAAGCGAGTTGTCAAAAGATGCAAGTATATCGGTTCCCAGGCTTTCAAAAAAAATCAATATCAATTCCTCTGTTGTTTATAGTAGAATCAAGCGACTTGTAAAGAGAGGTTTGATTAAGAAATTTACTATTGTAATAAATGATGAAGCCTTAGGTTTTAATGTTAAAGCACTAACTGGAATTACCATGGATTCTAAATTAAGGGATAATGTGCTTGCAGAGCTTTTTAAAATTCCCGAGGTCAGAGAAGTAGCCGAAGTTACTGGAAGATTTGATGTGTTGGTTACCATGACTGCTCGTTCTCTAGATGAAATGCATCAAATCATATCTGAAAAGGTGGGACGGATTGAAGGGGTACAGAAAACTGAAACATTTATTGAGATGAGAAAGACTTCAAGAGAAATAATATCAAATTCTGTATCTAAATAAAAAAAGTTCTCTCAAGATATAAATAACTATTTTATTTATAATATGGTGGTAGGTTAATAGACTATTTGGTTTTAGAGATGAAGACAGTTGGTAACCAAGTTAAAAATTATTATGAGCTTACAAAACCAAAAATTTGGTATTTACTAGTTTTCACAGCTATAGCTGCTGCGGTATCAGCATCCTGGTTATTTGATGTTCAGGTCAGTTGGATGACTTGGGCTTTATTGTTCTTTGCAATCGCAGCAGGCTCTGCAGCTGCGGATACACTTACAGGATATAACGATAGAGATATTGACGCAATAATGGAAAGAACCAAAGGTCGTCCGATTCCCTCGGGAAGAATTTCTCCACGTAACGCTTTAATTTTTGGGCTCATTTTAACAGGAATTTCTCTGGTTTGTTCTTGGTTCATAAACATATGGGCATTTGGGTTAATGGCATTTGGCTTGTTTGATAACATCATAGTATACAGCAAATGGCTAAAACGAACCAGTCAATCTAATATTATATTAGGTGGATTTTCTGGTGGCGCTCCAGCATTAATTGGTTATATTGCAATAACATTTCAACATGTGGAAATAGGCATTGCAATGGCCGGACTGGTCTTTTTCTGGATTCCTACACACATCTGGAGTTTAGCCTTACATGTAAAAGAAGATTACAAAAAGGCCAATGTTCCAATGCTTCCCGTTGTATCAAGCGAATCTAAATCTGTAAGGATAATAGCACTAACAACTTTGATGATGGTTGTATTTAGTATACTGCCATTTTTCTTTAATCAATTTGGTTTGATATATCTATTGACTGCTACCGTATTTGGTATTGTGATGATAATTTTGTCTGTGTGGTTATTGCTAAAACCAAGTGAAAAAACTTCTTGGTTAGTATTTAAATTTAGCAGTCCATATTTGGCAGCATTATTTATTGCTTTTATGGTAGATGCGTTCTTTCACTAGATCGCTTTCTTTCTTGTTTTTTTCTAATCAGGACAAATCAACTCTAGAATTCTGCTTGCTCATCCTTTTTGAAATTCATCTAGTTTTTTCACCTTCAAGTCGAACTTTTCTTTGAATTTGGGAATATTGATAATGAACCTTTCATGCTTTCCCTCTCCTATCTGTTCTAAATTGTCTTCTGTAGATACTTTGAATTGAACTCTTCTTCCATCAACTCCTATGATTTCGGCTTTCAGAATTATCTCCGCCCCTACAGGGGTTGCAGCAGTATGATTAATGTCTACAACGGTACCTACCGAATCCCATTCTGAATCAACCTTTAGAAATTGCTCTTTTAATAGCAGTCTACAGGTTTCTTCCATTTCTGATATCATTGAAGGTGTCGAGAATACATTTTCACCTTCCCAAAGAAAACTGGTAGTCTGATTGTGACTAACTTTAATTCTCCTTTCATTTTTGGTTCCTAATTTTATGTCAAAATCCATAAGAATTATTCAGTTTGCTTTGATAAATTATTTGTTGATCTTGATCTCTATCTTTTTTGGTATTTTATTTGTGAAACCTATAAAAGGGGCTTACCGAAAAATTGTACCATTCTATTAAGGTGATATGAGAACATGGCTTCAATTCAACAAACAGCTGGTGGTATGCCAGTATTAATATTAAAAGAAGGAACTAAAGAAAATAAAGGCAGAGAGGCACAAAAAAATAACATTTCTGCAGCAAAATTAGTAGCGGAAATTGTAAGGTCTAGTTTAGGGCCACGTGGCATGGATAAAATGCTAGTGGATTCGTTAGGTGATGTCACTATTACCAACGACGGTGCAACTATTTTGAAAGAGATAGATGTTCAACATCCTGCCGCTAAAATAATGGTAGAGGTTGCAAAGTCTGTCGATAACGAAGTTGGAGACGGGACTACCTCATCTGTAATTTTTACGGGCGCGCTTTTAGAAAAAGCAGAACAATTGATAAGCAAAGATGTTCATCCATCTGCAATTGTAGATGGATATACTGCAGCTTCTGAGCAAGCACTAGTTATCCTAAATAAAATTGGAATAAAAGTTAATGTCAATGATAAGGATCTTCTTATCAAAATTGCAAAAACCAGTATGGAATCTAAATTGGTATCTGATGATAGTCCCATATTGAGTGAAATTGTGGTAAGTGCTGCCAAACAAGTTGCAGAAAAAAATACCTCAGGTGAAGGTTTACGAGTGGATTTAGACAATATCAAGGTTGAGAAGAAAGCAGGAGGTTCTATACGTGATACAACATTCATCCAAGGAATTGTTTTAGATAAGGAAATAGTTCATGCTGGAATGCCAAAGAGAGTCGATAATGCAAAGATTGCTCTCATAAATTCTGCTCTTGAAATCGAAAAAACTGAAATGAGTGCAGAAATTAGAATCAGTGAGCCCCAGCAAATGCAAATGTTCTTAGAAGAAGAAAATAGGATGCTCAAGGATATGGTTGACAAGATAAAATCAGTTGGGGCTAACGTCGTATTATGTCAAAAGGGAATTGATGATATTGCACAACATTATTTGGCTAAAGCAAATGTACTGGCAGTAAGGCGAGTAAAAGAAAGCGACATGTTCAAACTTTCAAAGGCTACAGGTGCAAGACTGGTAAATAATCTAGATGACTTGAGTGAAAGTGATTTAGGTATCGCTAATTTGGTTGAAGAAAGAAAAGTTGAAACTGACAAGTGGGTGTTCATAGAAGGATGCAAGAATCCAAAAGCAGTAACCATTCTTGTACGTGGTGGATCACAAAGAGTAGTTGATGAAGCTGATAGATCTTTACATGATGCATTGATGGTTATGAAGGATGTGTTGGAAAAACCATCTATAGTTGCAGGCGGTGGTTCACCTGAAGCATACATAGCCAATGAATTAAGACAATGGTCTAGCAGTCTTGAAGGACGATCACAATTGGCCGCACAAAAGTTTGCTGAAGCATTAGAAGTAATACCTTTAACCCTTGCAGAGAATGCAGGTATGGATCCTATTGATACCATGGCTGAATTGAAGGCAAAACAATCAAAGGGATCCAAATGGATTGGTATAAATGTAAAGACAGCTGTCTGTTTCAGATATTTATAAAAATAATATACTCGAACCAACTGTAATTAAAGAACAAATCATAAAGTCAGCTACTGAAACCGCTTGTATGCTGTTGAGAATTGATGACGTCATTGCAGCCACAAAGTCTCGAATGCCCGCTGGTCCACCTGGTGGCATGGGCGGCATGGGCGGCATGGGCGGCATGGGCGGCATGGGCGGCATGGGCGGCATGGATATGGATTAATCCATTCGTTTATTCTGCAAAAAAAAAGATTAATTTTTTTTATACATGTCCACCGTTTTATTCCATTTATTTTTTAAGCCTTTCTGATACCATTATATTTATCAAAATTCAAAATTCATACCGTGAATCCTTGGACTTTTATTCCAGCATCTCCTATTCCATTTCCTAGCTCTCTCTCATCACCGTTTTTAGATTTGTCTTGTTCATCAAAGTCTTTAGAAAGTATTTTTTCTTCAACGGGTAATGATTCATTTCCACGTCCAAATCATAATCAAAATCTTCATAAAGAAAACACAAACCAGTCTGACAGAAGAGTTAAAACGGAAAATAGGAAGAGTTTGACAAATCAGATTTTTGGGGATTCCCATACTCGTGATATTCTCAGAAACCTGTTGATCAAACTTTCAGATATAAAGGAAGATAAGTATCATCAACCACAGGTTACCATTTTGCCTGATTTTTTTGTGGATAGAATTATTGAAGTATTGGACTATCCCATTTTTATGAATGATATCCAAAAAAAGATTGTTGCGGGAGGTGGAAGTATGCGAGGGTATTCTAGTGTGGATATCAAAGGTGGTAACGCAGTCAATATGGCATATAGTCTAGCAAAACTCGATGTTCGCGTAGATTTGTTTACCATAGCAGATGAAATTGGTTCTGCTATTTTGCGTTCTGTATTTTTGCCCTTCAAGACAAACGTAAATCTTCACATTATGAAAGGAAAACATGGATTATCGACAGTATTTGAATTTTCAAATGCCTCCACACCTCCACCTCTACCTCCACCTCCCTACCTCAAATGTGATGGTAAGTGATGTAGGTGACAACGATAATTTTGGTCCAGAACTAATTGAATCACAAGAAGTAAGGATGATTTTGCGATCATCTGATGCTGTGATAATGACAAATTGGGCGTCAAATCTAAGAGGAACCGACTTGTTAGATTATACCTTTTCGAATTCTCCTAAATCGATTCATTTTTTGGATCCCGCTGATATCGAAAGGAGATGTTTTGAATTCATTAATGTGCTAAAAAGTCGTTCCAATTTAGTAGACTTTCTAAGTATCAATGAAAATGAATATAATCTGATAATCAAAGCATTAGAGAGCGTAATTGGTTATGACAATAGTACTCTTATTGACCTTTGATAGCAATTTATCCCCTGATAATATTAACGCCTTTTGCGAATCAGCAAAGTTCCTTGCTAATTTTATTAATTTAACAGTATGTGTACATACAACTAAGGGTTCTGCAATATCTGATGGTCAAGAATCGTTATTTGTAAATTCTATTGTTCCATCCAAAATAGATATTGTAAGTGGAGCAGGAGATTCATGGGATGCTGGTTTCATTTTTGGACACCTATATGGATTCACAACTATAGAGAAAATTTGTTTTGCCAATTTATTATCCTCACTCCATGTAGGAAATCCATTTGGTGATAACCCTTCATTATCTGAAATTATTGATTATATCAAATCTAGTTATTTCTAAATACATTATCATTGTGGAGGGTAAAATAATATAGGAATATTGCCGTAACCGTCTTACAGTCTATTATTGTACCATCATAACAATATTTGATAGCATCCTTTAATTCAACAACAAAATTAGTAATGTTTTCATCCTCATCCATTTTATTTGGATTCTCCAGTTTAGACATATTTTCTGCAACGAAAAAATGCATTAATTCGGTGTCATAACTTGGAGCCAAAAAACATCGAGTAAGCGGTTTTAATACCCCTGCATATCCTGTTTCTTCTGCTAATTCCCTTTTTGCTGCTTCATGGGGTAATTCATTACTTTCAATCTTGCCTGCAGGTATTTCAATTAAATATTTGTTTACGGCATGTCTGAATTGTTTAATTAACAAAATCTCTTTTTTATTAATGATGGGAATAATTCCGACAGAAGGACTATGCTCAACTACTTCCTTTCTAAAGACTTTTCCTTTGTAGTTGAATGTATCTATTCTTAACCTTACTGGGCCCTCATGGACCACCTTCTTGTTTATGACGCTGTACCCTTCTTTAGACATTAACTCATTAAAAGTAATTTTTGACTAATATTTACTAATTGTGTCTCTATGGTGCTATTGGTCACCATACGTTGCTTGCTCTTCTCTCTTTTTCATATCTAATTACAAGTAATTATTCTGTGCGGGATTTGATGAGAAACAAATAAAATTAATCTCCGATAAAATTCCAATTAATAAACGGGATATGAATCATGAATGACCAAAAAGCTGAAAGAAATTTCGATATAGATGTTGATAAACAAACTGTTATGACTTTGGGCTCACATTGCTCATTACAGGTATTAAAAGGAGCCAAAGATGAGGGGTTCAAAACCTTGTTAGTATGTGAAGAAAAACGATTTGACATGTACAAGCGGTTCAAATTTATTGACAATATTGTATCGATTAAAAATTTTAAAGAAATAGTAAATAAGAATTTTCAAGACGAATTAATTGAAAAGTTTAGTCCAATCTTGATCCCTCACGGAACCTTGATTTCTACATTAAATATGGATGAACTGGAGAGTATTAAGATACCCATATTTGGTAATAAATGGATCCTAAGATGGGAATCAGATAGAATGTTAAAACAACAATTAATGGACGAATCAAAGTTACCTTCGCCGACTCAAATATCCTCTAAGAATGAAATCGATGGTTTGTGTATAGTGAAATTACATGGAGCAGCTGGGGGAAAAGGGTATTTCTTGGTCACTGATAAAAAGGGATTCGAAGAACAGGCACAAAAACTCATAAAATCACATGTAATAGAGTCCGAGGAAAATTTGTTTATACAAAAATATGCTAACGGAGTCCCAGTTTATTTACAATATTTTTATTCACCTATTACCAATGAACTCGAGTTATTAGGGATAGACAGACGTTATGAAACTGATATAGATGCAATAGGGCGAATCCCATCAAAGTATCAAATAACTTCTAACATTGAGCCGTCTTATACTGTTGTAGGAAATATACCAATCGTCCTAAGAGAATCTTTGCTTCCAGAGGTTTACTCCATGGGTGAACGATTTGTTGAATCATCAAGAAAATTAGTCCCTCCGGGAATGCCTGGACCCTTTTGCATCGAAGGTGTTTATGATAATAATGCTAATTTCATAGCATTTGAATTTTCAGCGCGCATCGTAGCTGGAACAAACTTGTACGTTTCGGGTTCACCTTATTCAGATTTATTGTTTGAGACTCCGATGAGTATGGGGAGGAGAATCTCCTTAGAAATAAAAAGGGCTATTGAATCATCCAAAATTGGTTTAATAACGACTTGATTTTTTCAATCTTATAGTCACAATGGTTGGAAAAAAAGAAAGTTTACTCGCATGAAATCAAATCAAGCAGATTAAATCAAATTAGTTTTGTCGATAATGTGAAATCTTTTCTCTTATCTATTTCAACCAACAAATCCATTCCTTCCTTAGTTATGACATAATACTTTGAATTCTTTAATACATAATTTTTCATCCTTTCTAGGTGATAATAGATAGATCCTGTAGATAGACCTGTGATGGTTCTGATTTCAGAAAAACATGCGGATCCATTCTTCTTTACAATAGCTCTCAATATTTTGATCCTGGTTCTTTTTGCCCTAAGCTGTGTATCACCCATTGACTCTATCATATAATCCTGTTTTTTTTTATTTCTTGTGGTGTTGTTTATTATAACTTAATTATATAAGAATCGATTAACTGTTCTCTTTTTATGAGTGCCATCTAACGTCATAGTGATTTCACGGTTACAATCTCGTCCCAATTTGCGATAGCAGTAGTATGCATCTTTAACTATCTCTTAATTTTGGTTATTTTTAGACCTGGAATTATTGTTTATTGTTATTATTGTTATTATTGTTGCTACTTGAGTAGCCCGGATTCCTCTTTATTACATTTTTTCCCTTATCTGAAGGTATGATTTTCATTTTTTCATCCAAAAAACTCTTGTTAAACTGGTTGCCTTCAAATATTCTATCTAGAAAAATTGCTAATGCAGCAATTTCTGAGTGAGGTTGACTGCCGATTGCAATGTTATAATCAGCAAGAAAATAAACCTCTTTTGGAACCTTTTCTGCTCCAATTATGACTAATATTCTTTGACTTAATTCTTTGATCTCTTTTATTTTTTGATTGATTGGCGCTCCATACATTGTAAGATGAACAACTTTGCCGCCATTTTCTTTCCATGTTTTCAGTATCTTTTTCCAATTGTCAATGATTTCAAGTCTAAATTCTTTTTCTCCTCCCCATCTTTTATTGACTTTATCTAGTGTTTTTTTTATTTCATCATCCACATCAGTCATGTAGATTACTTCGCTTCCCATAGCCCTTGATACCAACACAGCGTGAGTAGTAGTTCTGTCATCTCTTACCAGTCTGTGTCCTATTCTAAGTACTGCTACAGATGGTGGCATAGTCATTAGCTAATCTTCATCACGACCCCTGCTATCATCTTTTCAGTCACCAATGGAGATTTCTAAAAAAAATAACAAGATTACACTTTTGTTGCTTTTACTATTCTATTCTTCTACGTTCTCTTCATTGGGGTTTATAAATAGCGTTATTCCCAAAAACCGTTCAAGTTTCTTTGCTATAATTTCATCAGGCCTTATCGAACCTGTTTCGATTTTCTTTATCAGCGTCACTTTTTCGTTAATTTTTTGTCCAAGTTGTTCGTGTGTTAGCCCCTTTTTACTCCTGGCATTTCTTATTAAAGATGGAAATTCCGGATCAAGAATCAGTTCATCAACCCAGTTGATTTTCTTTAAGGGTGGTGGTTTAATCTTTGGAGGTGCTCTTATTTTTCTGGCATAAAGATTCTTTGAACCTTGTTGGGGGCCAGATGCAGGTTTGGGGGATAAATATCCTACAGGGGTTGTCACTTTTGGTGAACCTATGTTCTTTGAAACATTATTGGATTCTACTGCTTTGCCTCTTTTTGAACAAGACAAACAGACACTCATAATTGATTTCTCAATTATTACTTTCTTGCTTACCTCGGTATGTTTTCCGCATAATTCACAAAAAGAAGCCATGTATGTACTAATCGGTTCTAATTTATTAGGATTTGGCGTCTTTGTGCGTCTTTGGCGTCTTTGGCGTCTTTGGCGTCTTTGGCGTGTTTGGCGGCCTACTTTTCTCTGTTGTTCGTGTCTAGGTATATTGCAACTAACGAGAATTATCTACAACTAGGATGATTTCTAAGCATATACTCGATTTTGTTTACTGATATTTCATTTAATAGGCTGTCTGCTCATGGCTTATCCAAAATAAAATCAAATGACTGCATGATTTCTTCTAACCTTTGATTTGTCCATACTGGATTGGTAGAATTAAAGAGTATTAATCTGTTAAAGGAGGTCACAGCCTACAGTATGTGGCATAAAAACAGAGGGTATTGATATTGGTTTTATTTCTCTTCTTGCAGGCTGTAACAATAACCTTAGACATTTTCGCACCTGACCTGTAGGAATCCGGGTATACGTTTCACTATCGGATTTATCTTTCATCTGACTGTCAAATTCTCTAATTGTACGTGATATGATGGTATATGATGGAAGCAAGATACACAGACCTGAAACTGTTAGTCTTTTAGACATTTATAAATAGTTTAATATATTAACTATTTGGACTGTGTCCATATTCTTTGCTATATTTAATAAAAAGCGACACCAAGAGCATACCGTTGTATGTCATAATTAACCAATAATATATGTATATACTTATCAATGATTTGCTTATATAACATTAGTATCCTTGGACCTGAAATATGATATGCAAAGAAGCAAGAAAACATTGAACTTTTAATTAGTTTATACTAAGTTTTTGACATATTGGAAATAGTAAGGAAAATTATAAAAAACTATCATTATTGACGATATTTACATAATATAATCCAAATATTGTAAAAATTATGACTAATGATAAAATGTTGACAATTTTCAAGTTACAGGAGTGATTTGTTGAATGGCAAAATACTCTCCATCTTACTTCTCAGAGGTTCCTTACCAGTTAGCAATCCAGATGGTTTTTATTGTAGACATCTCTAGTTAGGTTGTTTAATTGCAAAAGCTATTTCTAGATCCGTATCAGAAAATATGCTCTCATGTGGATTTTCTCTTTGGAAGGGATATCAGCTCAATTCTTCCAAAAGATTTAGAGCTTGAATATTCTAGAAAAACTGGGAAAATCAAGAGTTTTAGCATAGATGGAAAATTAATCGGAACCTTTCGAACTGATGGGGGAATTGCATTAACTATTGACGGTGCCAAACTTTTTCTAAAACAAAAGGGGTATCAATCCAATTGTGTTATACCTATTGAAGATGCCATACCTTTCGTATCCGAAGGTAGATCCCTCTTCGTAAAGCATGTGTTAAAATGTGGTGAGAACGTTAAAAGCGGGTCGGATGTTGCAGTAATAGACAAAAATCAATCTGTTTTGGCTGTAGGTCGATCTTTGTTGCCTTTTTCATACTATTTACAGTCATTAGATGATATTGCTGATCATAATATGGGCTCGCTTATCCGTGGTATAGGGATAAAAATTAGAGAAGGAATAAAAAGCAGAAGTACGTAGGGATTTCTATGATGCGATCGGGCAATAGAGATATGCGCAGAATGCTTGACCGGATGGGTTTAGACATGAAAGATTTAGGTTCGGTAGAGGAAGTCATTATAAGAACCGATATGAAAGAAATATTTCTTAAAAAACCCCAAGTTGTTGAAATGAAAGGCAAAGATAGTACTATTTTTCAGGTTATTGCTACCGATATCGAAGAAACTAACAGGGATGTTCCTTCTTTTAAGGAAGAAGATATTATTTTAGTTATGCAACAGGCAAATGTCTCAAAAGAAAAAGCGATCGTTGCTTTGACAGATACTAAGGGCGATATCGCACAAGCAATACTTAATTTGACAGTTTAACAAACGCTATCTCTTTATCAATTAATTAGGGATACGAAAAGACTCAAAATATTTAATTATATTATAATTTTAAAGAATTATTAATAATTATTTGGAAATTATATGATGATTATTCCGATATTCGATTGATTTTTAGAAACATTGCATGTAAAAATGTTGTTTTTATTATCCGATTCTCATTACGCTAATAATCTGTGCCTTAACTTGAGGAAAGTCACTACGTGATTACATTTGGATTTGGATCGATTTGAAATTTGTGTAATTCTTGCATTTTGATTACCTGAAAATTATACGTAATCTTTAATAGGCTTATAACATCACGCTAAAGTAGCAATAGAAATGTTCAACTTAACAAGTTGTCCACCAGTTATTGTTGCGACAGTATCAGGCCGTTCCTATTATAAAATAACAAATGTTTTAAAGTCGCTTGACTTACGTTATTTGTCGTTATCACCTGAAGAAGCGGCGCTATCAACCGGGAAAGTTATAATTACAACCATCGATGAATCCAAAATCGTAAATAGAGATAACATGTATTTGGATACCCAATTAGAAGAATTTCCTCTGTCCATAAAAGCAAAAATTCTACAAAATTGCATGGGCTACTTTGGTTCCTCTAAAGAACAATTGATAATCGGGATAGATCCTGGAAAAAGGATTGGCATTTCTATACTGTACTGCTATTTCGAACTAGATAGGATAGTTTTGTCTTCGGTTAATTCCACAGTTGAAAAAATCAGTTTTGTTTTATCCTCAATCGAGTCTCCAACTAAAATAGTTAGAATTGGTGATGGAAGCTTGGCTCTATCTCATCAAATAGCTGGAATTCTAAAATCGTATTTCAAAGACGAGGTAATTATTGAAATTGTAGACGAATATGGAACCTCTATAAGACAAGGTACGGAAAAAAACCGAGGTGGGATCCGTGATATTAGCTCTGCTAGAAAAATTGCTTTTAGAAAGGGGAAAATATGGAATAGTTGCAAATAGCAGACCAGCATTAAGTTATTAATACCGTCTAGTTAATTTTATTTCAGGCGAGGTTGGCCCAGCCTGGTTAAGGTACGAGCTTCCCAAGCTCGGGATCGCGGGTTCAAATCCCGCACTTCGCACTTTTTTTTGAGATTGATTTGAACCCGCTTGTCAAAATGGTGTACAAAAATTAATGTCGGATTCTTCTTTCCTGCTTGGTCACCTACTATTTTACAGTCGACAAAAATGTTTCTATTACATTACCGACTTTCTCTGGATATTGATCTGGAACTGCATGACCAGCGTCTTTTATCTGTACAAGCCAGGCTCCTGGAACTTTACTTGCAATGACTAAAGAGTTTTCATGTGGGACGTAGAGATTATCGTCTGTTCCTGCTATAACTAACAGAGGCTTGTTTATCTTTGCAAGGTCGTCACAAGCACCATTCCAGTCGGAAGCCACCCAAGCAAATCCAGCTTCCTTCTGATTGTTCAATGTTTCAGCGGAAAGACTAGGTTTCATTTCCTGGAATGTGATGTTTTCTGGAATCGCTGCAGATTCTGGGTGTAGTTTTATCCAACCCGGTCCTAATGAGGCCGTTACAAGCGACTTCATTTCATCCTGAGATACAGGTATATTATTTTGGGTTTTGTTTACAATACCTGCTTGTAATTTGTCAAACTCAGCAGGTCGAGGTATACCATCTTTCCCACCACAGGAACCCGCAATAAGTACAATGCTACTAACCTTATCAGGATGCGTAATTGCAAATTGTTGCGTTATGTATGTACCCAAAGAATATCCAAGAACGTTTGCTTGTTGTATTTTCAAAGCATCCATTAAACCCGCAGTATCATTACCAAGTAATTGTATAGAATACGGTTCGGTCCCTGCAGTGGTATTTCCGATTCCACGACTGTCAAAAATAATTACCGTATGATTTGACGCTAGTCTAGTTAGAAGGGCTGGATCCCATGCATCCATATTATCAGAAGCACCATTATGAAGTATCAAGGGATCTCCTTTACCAAACATTTTATAAGCCATTTCAATATCTCCAACATGGACTTTTTCTAATGGAATGTCTTGTATGTTTACCAAATTGTTAGTATTGGTGGAGTTGGCCTGAGTAGCATTTGTTTGACCGTCTACTATATTAGTAAAACCGTTAACCCTAGTCATACTTGAGAAAATTAGAATAGCTAAAACCGCTACTATGAAAAGATAATCTTTTCTTATCTTGCTATTACTATACATAAGCACTTTCATTTGAGGAAGTATATAAAGAGGGTGAAGTCTTGTAAGAAGATTATCTTGGTCAAATTATCACTCTAATACCAAAAACTAGTGATAGAGGAATCGAAGGTTCTCTTCTCCAACAATAATCAAAGGGATTTAAATCCTCATGGTGAACCCGTTCACCATGCGACCTGGAAACCATGATATCAAATTAATTTATTGTGTTTTATGTAATCCTTTAGAATTTGTACAAAAAGAGATTTGAGTCTCATAAGTGGGGGATCTCAATAACATTTGCAGAGATATATCTGGTTTGCAGGCTAAAAAGCGTATTAATCTATAAAACCATGCTGCTCTAAACCGACTGTCCCTACATCAAAAAATCCACTCTATTATACTCACTATATCACATCATATAGTTGACATCTTCAGAATCAGCCTCGATTTCATTACCGTGCTTCTTGATTGACCTCTCTTGCGGGAGATGTGAGCCATTCATACATATCCTGTAATACATATTCTTCCATTTGATGACCACCTGAGGTTACCCATTGATTGCTAGGAATAAAATTATGCCCAAGATCTGGATAAACAATAATTTGATGGTCAGGATGATTTACTTCTGTTAATCTTTGTTGTAATAACAATGCTTGTTGAAGAGGGGTTTGACTATCATTTTGCCCTTCTAGGGTAAGTATACTAATATTTGAAGATACGTTCCCTATCATGCCGATGACGCTAGGGAGGGCAGAAAAAGATTTTCCAATACTAGGACAACCAATTACGCTTACGCATTTGGCTGACAGCATTGAGGTATTTGGTGATGTATCATTTTCATATCCTCTTACAAGTGCAGGCTTTAGCACACCTTCAATACTAATCAAGTCATCACTCGTGTTGTTTTTTTGTTCAGGTAAAATATCGGTGCCATTATTACCGGTAACGTGAGTCGGGTTAAGAAGAAGTTGAGTTAGGTTTCCACCAACCAACTTTTGAAAGATAGGATCTTTTGATGCTTCCTTCACTGAGATCTGTCCAGGATGACCTTTATCTAATATGTTCTCAGCATAAAGAATAGGATTAGCGACTTCTTGGAAATATATAATATCAGTCCATTTTTCAGCTACTGGAGCCATTAGGACTATATTTCTGACTTTATCGGGGTTTTCGGCGGCAATTCTTGGAGGGAAGGTAGTACCCTCACTGTGTCCAATCAAAGTAACCTTTTTAGTTGCATTTACTTCAGGTTGTTGTAATAGTACTGATAAAGCCTTCTCAGCATCATGCTTCAGATTGTCAAATGTAAGATTGCCCCATGCATTACTATCTGATATCGTGAGATACGACCCCACACCCCTCTTGTCATATTTAAGAACGGCAAATCCTCTCTCTGCGAGATACTCAGCTAGATGTCCATAGAATATTACCTTGCCATATGACGGTGTAATTACTGAACCAGCACCAGCGCCCGGAAAGATAATTACACCAGGGTATGGTCCTTTTCCAATAGCAGGAAAAATCAATTGAGCGTTGGTCTTTAATCCATTATCAAGATCAATAGTCAGATTTCTATATTTGACCGTTTGAATATCATGTTGTGCCAATGCATTCTGAAACACAGACGAACCAGACGATAATAAATAAGTCACTAAAATTAAAAATGTACCAAAAAATATTCCAAAAACTATTAAGGGTTCTCGCTTAAATCTTATTAAAAGCAATAACATTAGTAATAAACCCTCTATATATAAACAAACAATGATTTTTAGAATAAAAGTCAGTCAACTTCGGTGAAAAACAAATCTTCATCCTTTCCGTATCATCTCCAATAGTATTCTTCTTGCTCAAATCAAAAATAATCCGGAAAGGATCTTTAAAATGAGTAGGATCTCGTGGTCCTTTATTTTATTATCGGGATTTGAACTTTACAATAAAACGGAGGGATCGCGGGTTCAAATCCCGCACTTCGCACTTTTAACGCGGGATTTAACCCTTGAATTCTAAAATCTCATCGAAAGCATTGTTCAGAATTTTTGTGTTCTAACTATCTTACTCAATATTTTTAATTGTCTATCATTGTTTGGTAGACCTCGTAAAAAATTCAAATGGTCAAACCCACCTTCCATAACCATGATAATCTTCAGACCATAAGAAAATTTACATGGAATGACATATGATCTACAGATTACAACTTTGACTTATCTACCACAATGGATGTAGCAATTATACTCACTGATTATTATGGCGTTTGCAGCGGCCGAATTTAATCATGTTTTATTAAATCATCAAATAGTTCAGCATTATGTAATTCAGAGTAGACTAGTAATATATAGACATGGTAACAATCAGATCACCTATTCAATATATTCCATTTAAATTCGTTAATCAGATACAAACCAGAACGCAATATTTAATTCTTATATAAATTTGATCTATAACAAATTTATCAAATAGATATTATACAGAAATGAGATTACGATTGTAACATAAATATGCATAGTGATAATTCAAATCGAAAATTATCTACTAAATCGTTAATGTTACTATCCTTGATACTTATCGTATCTGTTTCCATGTTTAGTTCACCCTCATTATCTAGTTTAATGTATTCTCTCCCAAGTCCCTCTTCACAATTAAGATTACAACAGGCATTTGCTCAAAATGGGGAGGACAATGATGAAAGCGATAGCAGTAGTGAAAGCGATAGCAGTAGTGAAAGCGATAGCAGTAGTGAAAGCGATAGCAGTAGTGAAAGCGATAGCAGTAGTGAAAGCGATAATCCAGACTCTACGAACCCCACAAACTCTGCACCACCACCACCAACCAGCTCAGACTCTACAGCCTCGGCGGCCACTGATCCATCTTTATCACCATCTCCAATAACTACAATCCCACCAACATTACAAAATCCCGCTACTCTAACCGATAACGATGACAATTCTTCATCCTCTTCCCCGAATGATAATAATGGAGAACAAGAATTGGATTGTGATGATATCTCTGATATGAGATTTCATAGTATCCTCTAATGATCCAAATGGATTTGATCAAGATAATGATGGTATAGGTTGTGAAAGCAACGGTGGAAATAGTAATGGAAATGTGACTACCTCCTACTCCTGTAGGGGAATGATGAAGGACCAGATGGAGATTGCTTGTTTAATCCTGATTTACCAAAATGTGCTTCTGTTGATGGAGAATGTCCTGATGGATTCTTTCAAAATGAGGATGAACAATGTGTTCCAGATCATCGTGACGGCTGTCCAGATGGATATCATTCAGTGTAGATGATGATGAAACTGGGCGATGTATTCCAGATTCAGACGGATGTCCAGCAGGGAATGATATTTAGACCTGACCGGAAAAACCTGTGGCTACAAGGACGATATATGCAAACAAAATCCAGGTCTTGATGATTGTGTAGAAACACCTGATGAATGCGATAATAATAGAGATGATGATAGTGATGGCTTAACTGATTCTGAAGATCCAGATTGTGGACAACAACAATGCGACCCATCATATCCAAATAATTGCATCCCCTCCCCTCCGCCCGATCTCGACTGTGACCAAGGTGGAGACCTTGAGGATGACGAGATTCCTTACCATAACTTCAAGGTAAATGGGCCCGACCCACACGGTTTTGATGGAAATGATAACGACGGTATTGGATGTGAAACAAATGATAATGACGATAATGATAATGATAATAACGGTAATTCAGATGTGATCAGAGCTTCACAAGATACTTGCGATGATATCTCTGATACTATAGACCTATACCCTGGTCAACTAGATTCTGAACGTGTGAAAATTATTGCATATTTTGAGGACTGCAAATTAGATGAGGCCTCATTGAAGTTAAACCTCGTTGGAGATGATGATCTCAAACTAGTCGCTGCAAACTTTGAGGATGGTGAATCAGACGCCGTAGAGGTTGAATTAGAGCCTGTGGATGATGAGGATTCTTCAGATAATTCACTATATGAAGCAACTATTTCTGGCACTCAGGAAGGATTAGACTTGGAAACCGGTGAATCTAAAACGATTAGCAACGTGAATGGAATAGTGTTATGGAATAATGGCGATGATCCAATACAATTTGCTGAAAATAATTCCATAGAATTTGACATTGATTTCGACTGAAGAAGTATCATGGTTGGAACCGATCTCTCCTTTATTATCTGATCCAACTTACTATCTTTGAATCAAGGCTTGGTGCGGCCGAAACAAATGAACAAACAGATCTTACGTTTCAATTGACAGTCACTAATGAAGAAGGTATATCGAGTGAACCAGATGAAGTGATAATAACCATAAATCCTGTTAATACTCCACCACCACCAAATGAAGACCCAAAGACAACTGGTGACTTTATCAAAGGTATTATTCAGAATCCATTGAATGTGACAAACTCTATAGATGCTGCAAACCAGATAAAGAACTTACTGTCATATAACAATCCGAGAAATGACAGGTCGGTCTGTAATTTACTTGATGAACTAGGTAAAGAACAAATGTATAATGTCGGAAACTTGTTGAACTGCTAGAATGATGGAGAGTTATTAGTATGGAGATTGTTTCATTACTCTTCAATCTTATTGGCGAAAGAGGTCGAATCAAAACTTACGCGTATCAATACTGAGTATGCCCTGAAGATCTACAGGTCAGTTTGATAGTGAAACCATACATTCTTGATAAATTAATTAAAAGAATATTGCGAGGTTGGCCCTTTACGAAGTGGCGGGATCATATCACTATTAATATATTTTTGTTTTATGCGAAGGGATCGCGGGTTCAAATCCCGCACTTCGCACTTTTTTTTGAGATTGATTTGAACCCGCTTGTCAAGATGGTGTACAAAAATTAATGTCGGATTCTTCTTTCCTGCTTGGTCACCTACTCTTTACAGTCGACAAAAATGTTTCTATTACATTACCGACTTTCTCTGGATATTGATCTGGAACTGCATGACCAGCATCTTTTATCTGTACAAGCCAGGCTCCTGGGATTTTTTCTGCAATAATTAAAGAATTAGCAGCTGGTATAGTAACATCTTCAGTTCCAGTCATTACCAAGGTAGGTTTGGATATATTTGGAAGCTGACTGCATACACCACTCCAGTTGGTTGACTTCCAGTTTTGTACTATATTGTTCTGCTGTAAATAAGTATCAAGAGTCATACCAGAAGGTAGCAAATCTTTGGGGTTTGTTGGAATGGTTTCAAGGAGGTTGGGATGCAGTTTGATCCATGTTGGTCCGTAGCTGAGAGATACAGCCGTTTTTATTTCCTGTGGTTCTATTGGAGTGTTATTTACAATACTACTGAGGAACTTCTTAGCCAGTTCTAAATCTGCAGGGGTATTAGGTATACTCTCTTTCCCACCACATGTTGAAGAAACAAGTACAAGCCTGTTGACCTTCTCTGGATGAGTAAGAGTAAGCTGCTGAGCTATAAATGAGCCCATAGAATGTCCCATAACATCTGCTTTTTGAATCTTCAGAGCGTCAAGTAAACCAGCAGTAGTCATTTGCAAATTGCTGAATTGAGAATTGTTTTGTACCAGCAGTTGTATTTCCAACTCCACGATTATCAAATATTATTACAGTATGATTTGAGGATAGTTCTCTTAAAATAGTTGGTTCCCAGTCATCCATAGACCCACCAACACCCTGAATAAGCAAAATAGGGTCGCCATTACCAAACATCTTGTATGCCATTTCAATATCTCCAACATGGACTTTTTCTAATGGAATATCTTGTGTGTTTACCAAGCCCGTAACATTATTGGTGGAGTTAGTATTGCTTGAATTGGTCTGGGTAGCATTTGTTTGACCGTTCACTGTATTAGTAAAACCGTTGATCACAGTCATACTTGAGAAAATTATAGTAGATAATGAATGCTATAATGAAAAGATAGATCTTTTCTAATCTGTCTATTATTATACATAACCAAATTCACTCGAGGAAGTATATAAAGAGGGTGAAGTCTTGTATGAAGACTATCTTGGTCAAATTATTACTCTCTCTATAACCAATAACTAAAGATAGAGGGATCGCGGGTTCTCTCTTTAATTATCGGGATTTGAACTTTACAATAAAGCGAAGGGATCGCGGGTTCAAATCCCGCACTTCGCACCTCTTTTCTTTTTGAGTTAGAAATAACCATCAATTTCAAAAATGGTTAAAAGTGAATTAGCTAGTCGGAAGTGAAGTTGGAGGTCCGCCAGTAATTTGGGTTGGGTTATCTTTATGAGCTTTAGAGGCGGTGAAGTTATCCTGATTTGTAATCTTAGAATCTGAAGGAGTAGACGATGGGTAGGCGATAGTCATAACATCTTCAGAACTCCCGCCATAAAGGGTTGCATACACTTCATGTTGTTCAATCAAACCAATTGGATAAGTCATCGCAGCTAATCCTAAACCTAAAACTATAGGAATTACTGAAAATACTTTATTCACATTCTCTATTTTAGATTGCATGTATAATAATATTCCAGTAGTAACATGTAATATATTGTTTCTAAGTGAAGATACTTAATCGGGTCTTGCATAAGCGGCTTGTGGATATAATGCACGACCCTTCTGAAATTACTTTGGGAGTTGGTTATCACTATCTTGATGGGTTTAAAACACCATATATCGATAGTCATGTTTCACTTTGGTTACAATTTACATTTGAACAACGATAGGAAAATAGTGAGCGCTTGCCCCCGAAATCAACCTAATAGTATTTAGAATAATGACCACCTAACTTGGCTTGATTTTATTTCGATACGGTCATCCCTACTAAAATTTTTAAGATATATGATATTTATTAATAGAACAATAGGTCTATAATTCTGAAACATGATGATAATCCTTCTAAGTCAAACAAAAATATTAGTCAATTAAATAAATATAGATAAAAGGAGAATTGGATGTGGTTCGTCAGTTATTTTATTACTTTATTTCCCATACACTAGCTGATGTATTTCCTTCATTGTCTACTTCATAATCAAAGAATCCCACTTTATTATTCAGGTAGGATAATTCTCCTTCAGATGCTGTATGAAAGAATAATGAACCTTCAAATCTAACATCGCCTTCTGGGTTCGTATTGCCTACGCCTTCTGCTGTCCATGTTACGAATTCCCCGTCTGTAGCAGTATTTATTCCATGTCCTTCGCCATGAACAGAACCGTTAGGATAGAGTGTTGCCCAATATGTACCAAGGTCATGTGCTGGTATATCCCCAAGTATAGTTGAGTTCGCAACAAATGTTGATTCAATTATTGGATGAGGATGAACTTCAAGAACCCTTTGATTTGTGATTTTGCCCTGTTCTTCTATGATTAATACTATTTGAGGATGAAAACTTGATTTTTGTTGTTGATCCATTGCTAAGGTTGTATTAGTATTGTTGGAAGACGACGAGGTAGTAGTATCTGTCTGAGCAAATACTGTATCGATATTATCACCAAAGAAATTAAGCCCAGCAACTGTCAACATAGTTATACCTAAGGCAATATAGAATTGTGTCTTTGATAGAGCTATCTTATTTGTTTTTGATAAATTGCGTTTCATTGCAAATTAATTACATTACTTCTATTTAAGTTGTGCTTAAACTTGTTGGTTAGATTGTATCAGATCCGATTTGTTCGGATTGTATGGTCTTTTCTTAGGCTTAATTTCTTGTTTCTAAGTAAAGATACTTGAAAGCGGGGTCCTGCATAAGGAGCGTAGAAATCTAGAGATGCAAGACCCGACTGGAACATTGCTGGGAGCTAATGTTAACCTTGACTATCCTGATGTGTTTAAAAACACCATGTATGGATACATATGTTTAACCATAGTCACAATATAGTTTTGAACAAAATTAGTTTATAGAACAAGTTTGGGATTTTAAAAGCGGAACACGCCTAAATTACTACAGTGAGGAATCGCGGGTTCCCACTTTCGGGATTTGAACTATACATAGCAAAGAGCGGGTTCAAATCCCGCACTTCGCACTTTTAACGCGGGATTTGATCACATGAATGATAATTATAAGAATATGATCTTCTAATGTCATCATTATCTTAACTCAAAAGACATTGATACTCTATAGTTAGGATCACATCATCATTTAAATATTCTAGAGACTATCAGTATGGAACATGGATAAAGACGTTCAACATATTTTCCGACCGTCTTTGAGAAACAAATTTTTGGTCGAAATCGTCGGTACTTTTATTTTAGTTTATGCAATTGCTTCTGCTGCAACCGTCTATTCTGATAGTGGACAGTTAGGAGTAATTGGAATAGGTTTGGTTCATGCTCTAGTCCTAACTGCAATTGTTTATGCTATAGGATATCGTTCTGGTGCACAGGTTAATCCTGCTGTTACAATCGGTCTGTTAGTGGCCAAGAAAATTGGTAGAAAGGAAGCAGTTGTGTACATCATTGCTCAGATTATAGGTGCCGTGCTTGCCGCTGCAGTTGTCTATTCAATTTTTGGCTCTGAAATGTCAGCTAGTGTAACATTGCCTTCCGATGATAATGTGATAAGAGCCCTTATATTAGAAACTGTAATGACGTTTACGCTGGTATATGTTGTTTTAGCAACAACCACTTCAAAGAACTTTAAGATAGTTCCATTGGCTGGAATAGCCATAGGTTTTACTCTCGGATTCAATGTTATATTCGGAGGCTCAATTACTGGAGGGTCATTAAATCCAGCTCGCTCCTTTGGCCCTGCCTTAATAACCTGGGATTTTGCTTATCAGTGGATTTATTGGGTAGCACCAATTGCTGGTGGACTAATAGCAGCAGGAGTGTACAAATTGCTTAATACTGAAGAGGAACAGGAAGAAGAAAAACTTCCACCAGAATAATATTTGTAAAAGAGCCTAGATTCAAACACTGATGAGGTTACAGATACCCTGTCCGCTGGAGGAAACCCAGGTGGAATAGCCTACAATCCCTGACAACGGTAACATGTATGCAGCAAGCACAAATTCAAACTCTGTCTCTGTAATTGGGTCAATAATGCCGATTGCAGATGACGGACTTGACCAAACTGTAGACTCTGGTGTGACAGAGCATCTAGATGGCCGTGGTGGTACTGACCCAAGGAATGAAACAATGACTTACCAGTGTACTCGCACAAACGGACTTGGAGTCACTCTGAATAACTTAATAGCAGTAAATCTTCACGGCATCCCGGACCATATTCCAACAAACGTTCGCATGTGAACTGGTTGTGACAAACGAGTAAGATTCGGTAAGTAAACGTGATAACGTCACTATAACTGGGGTTCTAATTTTGAAGGCAAATTGATTAAGGTAATAACATCAATATCCAGGTTAAAGAAAACTCTGGTAATAAAGTAGGCGACGGTCTGGTAAAGGAAATATGTATTCTGACTCTCCTATTTTCCAAGGATAATCTAAAGAGGAGGATAGTCAAGTAATACCTTAGAGTTTTAAGTCTAAAATTGAACCTACTCATCTAGAGTGGTTTCAAAATACATCGCTCTAAATTTAAGAAGAGGGATCGCGGGTTCTCTCTCCTTTATTTTCGGGATTTGAACTTTTACTAAACAAGAAGCGGGTTCAAATCCCGCACTTCGCACCTGATGTTTAGAGATTCTTTGCAATTACTGTATTTTGTGCGGGAATTTGCCTGTTTTTTTTGGTTCTATGATTACCCACAACCAGATAGATTCAGAAACAACTTTGATTAGTGTCTCATTAACGACATACTCTGATACATTCCTTCTACGATATGACAACTTTTGCGAATGGTACTTTTGAATCCAGTTCCCAATCGATACATGGTTTCATTTGATAGAGCAAGCAAGTCTTTCGGAGGTTTTTCTTAATGATAAGCCTGAAAAATACAAATACAGACCATAGCATACATATACTTTGAAGATGTTCTGTTTCTGTTAATCACATATGAAATAGAGCACTTTCAAGATATAGGCTTATCATTAAGTGAACAGAGCCAAAAAAAACCAATAAAGTATCAAATAAAAGGAAATTTAGAGTTAGTGGTTCCCCTGCTACTTATAGAGTGGGGGCTTTGGGTCACTGATACTTTTATATGATGATGACTGCGGGTCAGTACTACTACCCTCATCGTTTCCTTCATATCTATCATAACATGTCACTTTATCATTTATATCACAGTAAGGATTGCCATAGCATCCATCAGACCCTTTCGAGCAATCATGCATAGAACCAGAATCAGATTGTGAGTCCCCTTTTGCAAAAGCTATATTGCTTGATGGTACGTAAATTGTTACCACAGAAGTTATTACCCCTAAAATCACAGTAATGCCAATCAATGACAAAATCCTATATACCATAGAACTAATAAACATAAGATATATATAAAGTTATTCTTGAATGGTTTCGAAATGATGTATGATAACTTTATAAAATTATATGTATATTCAAAATTTATAAGTATATTATTATATTCACTAAATTATTCATATAATGCTATTTAAGGTCATGACTTAAAGAATTTTACTCATTCCTGGTTGACTAGATCACTTGCGTAATAAAGGCAAATCAGGATATGAGAATATGTATTCTGTTGCTAAACATGTCTACATGGATGATGGAAAAGTAGATAGTAGCCTTTTTGCGTATATTGTGAATCTTTTTGGATGTTTTGAGAGTAAGTATCAAAAGTTTTTCCCTACTCCTATCATAGTTAAACCATATCGGAAGTATATTGGGATCACCTTTCTTATTTATAGTACCGATTTGCAGAATCAAATTCTTTTGGAGAAAAACATCTATCTCCTCCTTACTCTAGGAGGTGTACCTGCAATCGCACCTATTACTTTCATGGTACCTATTCGGAATTCAAGCAGAAAAGGTTTACTACTCGTTATATGTTATCTGCTCCAATGTCACCAAGTTGTTCACGAAGTGCAGGAGCTACTTGTGTACATATTAACTTGGTAGCTTGTATCAGTTTCTCTTGAGGTAACGATCCAGGGTTCATCATAAAAGTGAACCTAGAGATACCACCTAGTGCTTTGCTGTGTCTAATGATCTTTTCAACTACCTCAGTTGGATTGCCTATGACTAGTGCTCCTTCGGGATCACGCTGAGCATTAAAACTTGTTCTTGTCATCCTGGGCCATCCACGCTCTTTTCCAATCTCAGTCATAGTATGAGCGTAGCCTGGAAAGAAATCATCGATTGCTTCTTGAGTTTTATCTGCTACATAGCCAAGTGAATGTATGCCTACTTTCAATTTGTCAGGAGAATGTCCAGCTTGTTTACCTGCCGTCTTATAGAGATCAATCAATGGGCGAAAATAACGTGTTCTCCCTCCTATTATAGCAACCATTAGAGGAAGGCCAAGGTTACCCGCACGTACAAACGATTCAGGAGTCCCACCAACACCTATCCACATGGGTAGATGGATTCTGCAAGGGTCTTGGATAGATTCCTTGTCCAGTCAGAGCAGGTCGATATTTACCAGACCAATGGACATGCTCATTTTCACGAATCTTTAACAGCAATTCGAGCTTCTCCGAAAAAAGGGTATCGTAGTCATCCAACTTCAGGCCAAACAATGGGAATGCCTCAATGAATGAGCCGCGGCCCACTACCATCTCCGCCCTACCTTGAGACAAAAGATCCAAAGTTGCGAATTCTTGGAATATCCTTACGGGATCGGCTGCACTCAATACCGTTACTGCACTGGTAAGGCGTATATGTTTAGTTCGTGCTGCGGCCGCTCCTAGGATGACAGCTGGAGCAGAATCAAGGAATCCGTGACGGTGATGTTCTCCTACTCCAAATACATCCAATCCTAGTTTATCAGCTATTTCGATTTGTTCGATCAATTGTTGCAAACGCTCAGCTGCGCCAATAGAGAGGCTTTTATCATCATGGGCAGCTGCAAAGCTATCAATCCCTACTTGCATTTAATATTTGTAATACAAATTTACTATTTATGCTAACCATTAGTTTACATTTATCCTGAATAAATTACTATATCTAGTAATAATCAATAGGTTAAGACTTATTCCACTACTATTAGATTTCATAAATGTATTATGTTACCAAGTATAATATTCAACTAATTAAAAACCTCCATATTTAGAAAACATCCTCAGATGAATCATTCCCAAGTATTATGACATCATTAATTGACAGATATAATAAAGAATCGAATTTACATTCTATGTTGTCCCTAACTCTTCAACATTCTACAATTTTTGTATCAGGATATTGGATGACTCTAATAATTAATTATGGTAGAACTGAAATCTTGACCGTTTGCCAATGATTATCCTTTCGCATTAGAATACAATCCTAGCAATGAACAAATATACGTAGCCAATCTTGAATCACAGGATGTATCCGTCATTGATACTTCAATTAATACAGTTATTGATACTATAGAGGTGGGAACCAATCCAATTGCAATTGAATATAACCCCCGCAATGGAGACATTTATGTTACTAACCTTTCATCAAATGATGTTTCAATTATAGGCGAGTCAACCAATACGGTAATTGACACATTAAGAGTTGGTGTTCATCCGTCATCATTGGAATATAATCCAAGCAATGGCGAAATATATGTGGCAAACGAAATGTCTGGAGATGTTACTGTTATTTTTACGAACACTTCAACAGATAGAATACCATCTGCTAATGCAGGTCCAGACAAAACAGTTGATAGTAGGGAAGTGGTTCAATTAGACGGTTCAAATAGCTCCGATCCAAATGGATCGGCTTTGACATATCAGTGGACTCAGACATCTGGCCCAGAAGTAACATTAAGTGATTCAACCTCTGCATCTTCATCATTTACAGCGGCCGAAACAAATGTGCAAACTGATCTAACATTTCAATTGGTTGTCACCAATGAGGAAGGGATGGAAAGCGAACCTGATAGCGTTACTATAGATATAAACCCTTCCAATTCTCCATCGGCACCTCCACCATTTGAAGGTATTGTAGGCTCAGGTAATAACGTAAACATCCAGATCCAAGAGAATTCTGGTCATAATTCGGGTGGACAGTCTGGTGATGCAAACCTGTACTCTGACTCTCCAATCTTCCAAGGTCAATCAACTGAACAGGATAGCAAAGTAGTGTCTTAGCTATGTAGAGTAAATATCAAGGTTAGCGGGTTCAAATCCCGCACTTCGCACTTTTTTATGATTGATTTGAACCCGCTTGTCTATATTGCGTACAAAATTAATATCCGATTCTTCTTTCCGCTTGGTCTCCCACTATTTTACAGTCGACAGGAATGTTTCTATTATTTTACTGACTTCCTCTGGATATTGATCTGGAACTGCATGACCAGCGTCTTTTATCTGTACAAGCCAGGCTCCTGGAACTTTACTGGCAATGACTAAAGCATTCTGATGAGGTTCGTACTGGTTATCGTCAGTACCTGTTATAACCAACAGGGGCTTGTCTATCTTTGCAAGGTCGTCACAGACACCGCTCCAGTTTTTTGCTTCCCAGGCCACACCCAAGTTGTTTTGATTGTTCAATGTATCAGGAGAAAGACCAGGCTTTGTTGATGCTAGTGTCATATTTTCTGGAATATCAAGAGATTCAGGATGCAGTTTTATCCAACCAGATCCTAATGATGCAGTTACGAGAGCTTTGAAATCTTCTTGAGGAACGGTTACATTATTTTGAGATTTGTTTACAATATCAGCCTGCAATTTTAAAAACTCAGCCGGTTTAGGTATACCATCTTTACCACCACAGGAACCAGAAATAAGTATAATGCTACTAACCTTATCAGGATGTGTGATTGCAAATTGTTGCGTTACGTATGTACCTAGAGAATGTCCAAGAATGCTTGCATTTTGTATTTTCAAAGCATCCATTAAACCCGCAGTATCATTGCCAAGTAACTTTACAGAATACGGTTCGGTACCTGCAGTGGTATTTCCTATTCCACGACTATCAAAAATAATTACTGTGTTATTTGACGCTAGTCTAGTTAAAAGGGCTGGATCCCATGCATCCATATGATCAGAAGCACCATTATGAAGAATTATGGGGTCACCTTTGCCAAACATCTTGTACGCCATTTCAATATCTCCAACACGGACTTTTTCTAATGGAATATCCTCTGTATTTACTAAGCCCGTAACATTTGTGGAGTTTGCTTGGGTAGCATTTGTTTGACTATACGCAACATTAGTAAAACCGTTGATCAAAGTTGTACTTGAGAAAATTATGGTAGAAATGAATACTACAATGAAAAGATAATCTTTTCTTACCTGTCTACTATTATTCATAACCAATTTCACTCGACGGAGTATATAAACCAAATCGAGTCTCAGATGAGAAATGGCGGGTTCAAATAGAGCGATTCATCCCTGATCCCGAGCAATGATCACCATTTGACACTATTGAACTAGTCCTCTAATTGCTATTCACAACTTCAAGACTCTTGACTTCGTTCCAATATTTTTCAAATAGAATCTCTTGAATCATTACATTATGCTCTTCATTTGAAAATGAGGCAACTATTTCATTTTGTTGGTCATATTTTATTTGTAACACATATCTATTATCACTTAACATTATGAATTCATTAAATTCGCCTAACTTGTTACTATATCCAAATTGCATTGGATTATCTTTGTTTGTTTCATTTATTTGAGCAATATGACTCATTAAATGTTCGTCAATATCGTCGGTTAGAATTTTAATTGTTATACCCCTTCTTAGTAATGAGTCGAAATTATTTACAAAGTTGTTCTTGTTAAGAATAGTATAAATTATCAG
>CAVSMN010000014.1:0-124337 GCA_963729045.1 uncultured Nitrososphaeraceae archaeon
TTTGATTTTCTTGTAAATGCTCTTGCTAAGCGAATCGAATGCATGGTTGCCTCAGCTCCAGTATTCATAATTCTTATCATTTCTGCACATGGAATTATTTTGGAACAAATTTCAGCTAGCTGAGTTTCCTTTTCTGTAGGTATAAAATAGATTGCCTTTGTCTATCTGACTCTTTATTTCAGAGCCTATTTGTTGATTACCATGTCCTAGAAAAACTGATCCGTAACCTAGGCAATAATCAATTAATACATTACCATCATTGGTAAATAGCCTACTTGCGTTGGCAGATTCAACAAAAAAGGGTACGGTTGAAAATATCTGACTGGACTATTAACCCCTCCTGGAATCACTTTGGATGCTTTTTCAAATAGAATACGTGATTTATCAAATGTTATATCCGTCATGAGGTATAATGATATTGTTGGTTATATGTTCTAGATATACATTATCTAATATTTTAATTATCAACACTTTTGGTCTAAAATTTCTAACTTTCGATCATCTCATTAATTGGATTTTTGGATGATTCTTTGATTGTTTCTATCTTCTGGATAGGTGCTTACCTACATACATATTTACATTTCATTAGCTACTATTCAAGTGATCAAAACAATTTTGTTTTTCCTTGGATTTTCATTTATTTGGAGTCATATGTATAAGACAAGAACTAAGTAGACATCTATGCTATATACATACCTTCTTCATCAACAACAAGAAAGGGACAATTTATAAATACTAGATTTTGATCTGCATGGTCAAAAAAGGAGAAAAAATGTGATTTAAAGGAAACTATGAAGAACTCTATCTTGCTGCTGCCAATATTATTAATACTATTCCAACTATTGCTAGAATAAACCCTACTATCTTCGCTATGGTATTTGCACAAGGAGGCAGCATGCTTGAAATCGAATAAAATATTACACCAATTATGGTAATAATTATTCCAGAAACCCAACTCACATAATATATGTAACTTTATTAGAATATCATTGTTTAGTGACAATCTTTTAGCAAATTCTAGGAATGGTCTACTAAAAGGCTGACATTACTTCTGTAATGATTTTATCTATTGCAACGGTCCCAATATTTTGACCTTCAGTGTGATTTAATCACGATGAGGTTTATTGAAACATCTGAATTCTAAATCCTAGTATTTGGCACGTTAGAGGATGATTAAAAATGTATCCTAAATAATCGTCAACATGATTTTAAAAACTAGCTGCTTGTTTCCTGATTTTGGTTTTTTTTCCAAATTTTCTCGCTTTTTCTAGAATCCTGTAATAGGTCATTGTCTGATTAAAAACTAATGAGATAATGAATATAGTTGCGAGTATTACAGCAAGCATAAAAGTTAAATGCTGTAAAAAACTCATACTTATTACAAAAAGTCATACACTTATATGTCTAATCATTTATCTGCGTATTCTTGAATAGACAGAAATTAGTAGGTTGTAAAATTCTTTGAATTAATAATTATTTTTTAGAAAATTCAGATCACCGAAAGTGGCTAGGTAGGAAAACCTGTCAATTGCTGGGCTATCTCTTTATGGACAGATCTTTCAAAATACTTTAATCACTTCTTAATTTATCTTTAATAAGAAATTCATAAAAGATAATAAAGGCAAATGTCCATAACAGTTAATGCAAAATTATGTAACATTAATCCTTGTTATTATGTTGATAAGTGGTTTTGCTTTTTTAGGCTTGATTGCAACTACCACTTTGGCATTGCCTATTGATTTTCTTGACAATACTTATGTTTTTGGACCTATTACTGGATTAACACAGGATAATAACGGTACAATAGATTGGGTACTGGCAGGAGTATGGAGAGCAAGTTTACCTAACGCTACCGATACCTCAATTGATACAAACAGTAGTTCATTTAATGCAGCAATTGAAATGATTCGACCTGATGGTACTGGTAGACATACACATACTCTAACTGATTTTACTTTGTTAAATTCTTCTCAATCTGATACTAATTCTACATTCTATAATGGGACTTCCACTGTTAGCCTTGCCAAAGGTCCTGCACTTGACATTCCTACCTCCATTGCATTATCAAATAAGAGCGCAATATCAATATGGCTTGATCCTGAAAGTGTAGATCATCATTTTGGCGATTCACATACCATATTTGGAATAGTGGCGAGTCCTGAATTTGACAGGTCCATTCAGAATTCTCCCCTACAAAATGGACCAGGTAATAATACGCTGGATCATTAAATAACCGAATTTTTCTTCATTTTATTTTTGGACTTTAAAAAACTATTTAAATAATGGATCATTGATATTACGAGATGAAGCTTATTCCATTTGCTATTTTAAGCACACTTGTAATAGGTGTGATGTTATTAACGGCAAGCCACTTCTCTGCATATGCCCTAGAATTTGCTCATAAAACTATGTGGGGGAGAAAGGTGTTGCTCAAGGTCAATTTAACCAGGTTTCTGGTATCGGTGTTGACTCTGAAGATAATGTGTATGTATCAGATTTTGCCGGATATACAACCAAAATGATCCAAAAATTTACTCCTAATGGCACATTTATCCTTGGTTTTGGTACATTTGGCAATGGGCCACAGTACTTTACTAATCCTGCTGGCATTGCAATAAATTCCAATAATTCTGTTTACATAGCTGACTTTGGAAATCCCACTTATGCAATAAAGGAATTTACTCCTAATGGCACATTTATCCGATCTATAGGATCATTTGGCCTTGGTCCTGGATTATTTATTAGTCCAGGTGGTGTCGGCGTGGACAAAGAAAATAATCTTTATGCCACAGATTTTGGAGAAAATAATAACGTGCAGAAATTCGATCCGAATGGGTATTACATGATGAGTTTTGGGTCACCAGGTATCGGTAATGGTCAATTTAATAATCCTGCAGATGTAGCCGTGGATTCAAATAATAATATTTTTGTAACTGATTCTAGTAACAACAGGGTACAAAAATTCGATCAGGATGGAAATTACTTGATGAAATTCGGAACCTTCGGATCAGGCAATGGTCAATTTAAAGCACCTATGGATTTAGCAATAGATCCTGCTAACAATGTTTACGTGGCAGACAGCGATAACAACAGAATTCAAGTTTTTTACAATAATGGTACGTATATTACTCAATTTGGAAATACAGGTGCATCACATGAAAGGGTTCAGGATCCGGTCGGAATTGCATTGGATTCCCAAGGAGATGTATACGTGGCCGATGGGAAAGATACAGACATTCACGTGTTCTCTCCAATACCTTAATTTTTAATAATTTTCTATAGTATGATACTTGATTACCTAATAATTGAGTATTCTATATCAAACCAAACCAAACTTTCATTTCTCTAACTATTCCTTAAAATTTCTGCCATTTTTTTTGCATAATAAGATATTATAATATTTGCACCTGCTCGTTTGATAGCCGTCAGAGATTCCGTAACAGCTAGATTTTCATCCATCCAATTATTCAACGTAGCTGCTTTTATCATGGAATATTCTCCAGATACACTATATGCTGCAATAGGATGAAGAGTATTTTGCTTTGCAGCATAAATTAGATCTAAATTGGGTATCGCTGGTTTTATCATAAGTACATCTGCACCTTCTTCGACATCTGATTTAATTTCTCTACCGGCTTCTCTTGAATTATGATAGCTCATTTGATATGAAAGTCTATTACCAAATTCAGGTTTAGAGTGTGCTGCGTCTCTAAAGGGAGAAAAAAAAGATGATGCCTGTTTGGCAGAATATCCCATTATTAGTGTATCCTTAAATTCATTATCATCAAGAATATCTCTTATAGATTTTACCTGGCCATCCATCATTGCTGAAGGTGCTACTATATCAGCACCGGCGACCGCATGGCTCAAAGCAGTCTTTGACAGTATATCCAAAGATTTGTCGTTATTAATCTCATTTCCTTGGAAAATTCCACAATGGCCATGTGATGTATACTGACATAGGCATACATCCGTAATTATAGCTAATTTTTCTCCAAAGTTTTTCTTAATGGATTTGATGGTTTCTTGAACAATACCTTTGTCATTGAATGAATTTTTTCCATTAGGGTCTTTCTTTAGTGGGATCCCAAAGAGTATTATTCCCTTAATTCCAAGGGTTGAAATCTGGTCAATTTCTTCTAAAATTTTATCTGGAGAATATCTAAATATTCCTGGCATTGATTCTATTTCCAGATTTTTGTTTATCCCCTCTTGAACAAATATAGGCATAACAAAGTCTTTTGGAGATAAACGTATCTCTTGGAAGAGTTCTCTTATAGCAGCAGTTTTTCTTAATCTCCTTAATCGCATTTTTGGAAAGAGTTCATAACTAGAATGTTTATCTGAGATGAAAGTTGTGTTATCTCTAAAATCGCTATCTATACTTTGGTTCTTGTCTATGTTCCTTGATTTATCTACGTTACGGTTTTTCATAATTAAATAACTTTAAAGCCAAATTTATTAATTCATTTTCATTTTTATTATTTGCAAATTCCTTTCGTAGGTTATTCATAGGTGTAGATAATATCCCTTCTACCAGTGCATATGAAAACTGTTCAAGAATCTTAATATCATCATTACTAACTCTATTACCAATTAATGATAAGGCCTTTTTGAATTCTTTGTTTCTTATAGAATCTGCATTCTTGAATATGGTTATTATAGCTGGTTCAGAACTCTTTCTTTTTAAAATTTCCTTGATTGCTATCAGTTCATCATTTATTATCTTTTCTGCTGATTGAATTTCTTTTTTCCTTCTTCCAACATTCTTTTCTACAATTTCTGAAATTTGATCGATATTTACCAATTTGATATTATTTAGAGTAGCAATCTTGTCTTCTACAGTTCTGGGATTTGATAAATCAAAAATCATTAATCCCTTGTTTCTGTTTTTCATCATATTGGCAATTCTCTCATATGTTAGTAAATAATATGGAGCAACCGTTGAGATGAATACAATATCTATATTGTCATTGATTTTTTCCAAAGCCGTTTCAAAAGGTATGGGGGAACCAGCTACAGTATCTGCAAATGATCGTGCTCTTTCAAAAGTTCTGCTTGTAACAAAAAATTTCATATTTCTTTGTTTCAGAGCTTTCGCGATTAAACTAGCTCCCTCTCCAGAGCCAATGAGGAGAATCTCTTTTTCTTTTATGTCATCAAAATATTCATAGGCTAAATTTACTGCCATAGACCCAACTGATGTGCTTCCTTTGTTAATACCTGTTAAAGTTCTAACTCTGCTTCCTATTTTTATCGTCTTGTCAAAAAGTATGTTTAGATTCGGACCTGCAAATCCGTTTTTTCTTGAAAACTCTAGGGATCTTTTGACCTGACCCAAAATTTGATCCTCGCCTACTACTAACGAATCAAGCCCAGATGTTAATTTCACTAGATGTTTTAAAGCTTCTTCCCCATCGTTTATTATTACATTATTTTTCACTTGATCTGCTGGTAAATTAATTAAATAAGACCATGCGGTAATTAAATTCTCATAATCAGGATTTATTCCTACACCATAAATTTCAACACGATTACATGTCTGCAAAATAATACATTCTTGCAAATCAGCCAAATTCAACAGGTGTTGATGAGCATCAAAAACATCTTTAAAAGCAAATTTTTCTAATATGTGAATAGGGGAGTTTTTAAATGTGACTCTTATATTGACAAATTGTGATGATTGTACTCCTAGATATAGCGTCATCTGCTTTTATTATCCTCCCATTTATCTAATGTATTAATAATTCTTTCTTTGGCCTTATCTATGTTATTTTTTGCTATTAATTCTTGAATCTCTCGATCGTCTACTATGCTGTACAAAAACTTCCTTCTTTCATGTTGATTATCGATGTAGTCTCTTACATGTTCTCTGGCAAATTCTTGAATTTTAATATTATCTGTATCTTTTTTCCCTATTATATTTTTTATAGCATTTTCAATTCTGTCTCTAATGATTTTGCTCATCAAGGGGCTTTTCCCCGACGTGGAAATTGCTATCTGAATTATTTCATCAATATTTATTATCGAAGTGAAAAAGAAATCACTTGCTGAGGCATCATCAATGCTATAAGAAAGTAGTCCTTTCTCCTTTGCCCTCTCTATAATTTTTTTGTTCAAAAATGGATCATTAGTTGATGCAAAAACTACAAAAATATCATTAAACTCATCTATGATACTTGGATCCTCAATTTTTCTTCTTATTATAATGATTGGATTATTTTTTCCCTCTATTTCATAAAGTGATTCATTGACAGTTTCGCTTATTATTATTATTTTGCAATCGTGTTTAGACAACGATTTTATCCTCTTGGCGCCCTCCATGCCAGCCCCTATCACCAAGATATTTCTGCCTTTCAGGTTTAAGTCAACAATCACGTCTATTAAAGATCGTCTTCAATTAGATTTAATATAGTTTATTTATTAAACCCATGACTACATCATGCTTCAGATAATAAACTAAAATTATGGCATCTTTTTCGTTAGATCAGTCCCATTCCATATTTTTCTAATTTGCCTTTAACATTGTTTAGTCCGAATTATTAGCATTATTGAAATATTGGATTAGATAAAATAATGTATATTTGAATTTTAGTCCAGATTCTAGTCCGTTCTTTAATACTAAATCGAATAAAAATCCTTTTTCTTTAGATTTATTACCTAATTTACCCGATGATATGATAAAGTTATTAAAAGAATCAGGCTATCTGTCCATAAAAGATCTGGTTATAGAGGGACCGTTTGAAATTTCTACCAGGGCTGGAATCAGTATCGATGATTCTACCTTCATTTATAATCAATCTATTACATTTCTTGAGGAGTTTGGAATAATGGAAAAGCGCTTTACTCCCGCTACAGCCTTGTATCATAAACGAAAAAAAATAGGAAGGATTTCTACGGGTTCTGAGAACTTTGACAAACTTCTTGGGGGTGGAATTGAAACTAATGCTATTACCGAAGTTTACGGGGAATTCGGAACGGGGAAAACGCAGTTATGTCATACTGCTTGCGTAATGGTACAACTCAATCATTCGGAAGGCGGGCTAGAAGGCGGAGCACTATTTATTGATACCGAAAATACTTTTAGACCCGAAAGAATTGATGCCATTTCAAGAGCCCGTGCTCTAAACCCAACTAAAATCCTTGATAACATTGTGGTTGCAAAGGCATACAGTAGTTCGCATCAGGAACTGATATTGTCTGAGTCAAGCAGAATAATTGAGTCTCAAGACATAAAGTTAATGATATTTGATTCTGCGATCTCTTTATACCGTTCTGAATTTCTGGGGTTATCTACCCTATCAATCCGTCAACAGCGTTTGAATAAGTTAGTTCATACTATTATGAGGATCGCTCAAACTCACCAAATCGCCGTCTTATTAACCAATCAGGTTCAGTCCTCACCAGAATCGGGTTTTGCCGGGAATGCCTTTAAAGCTGCTGGCGGAAATATCTTCGCGCATTCTAGTACATACCGGATTTTTCTGAGAAAGGCCGACAGAAATCGGATCGCTAGAATTGTCGATTCGCCAAATCATCCTGAGAGTGAAATTTTGTTTTCAATAGGAGAATCTGGAATTTCTGATCCTATAAAAAAATGAAGTACAAGTAGAGATATTGTATTTTGATTGTAAATAATTTTTATTAGGGTATTTATGAAATGATGTTATGCCCTCATCACACGGAACTAGAAGGAAATCCCGATCGATATTAACAAAATCTAACAAAATTACCGGTATATCATATTTGCTCATAGAATATAAACCAGGTGATAAAGTTGTAATTGATATAGACCCAAGCGAGCATAATACTATGCCTCATAGACGTTTTCAGGGCAAAGTTGGAATAATCGAGCATGTTGGCAGACGCATAGTTAAAGTCGTTGTAGTGTTCGGAAGTAAGCCAAAGTACTTGCAAACAAAACTTAATCATATTCGACCAATAGTTGTCTAACTAATTATAAAGTGTGTGCTTGATTTGCCCGAAGTAATAAAAAGAGAGATCGTCACTTTGTCTGAAGTGAAAAAAATATTAGAATCTATTCCTGTGGATGAGATGGATCAAATTCAACGTTGGACATTTGATTACTCTAAGAAGTTTTCAAAGGTTGATTACGAGCCAGCTAAAGAAATGGTCGATAGGCTTGTGGCTGAAGGTGATTTGACCAATGAAGAGTCTGTAGAATTGGTAAACGTAATGCCGCGGTCCATAGAAGAATTGAGGGCTTTTACATTTGGGTGGAAAAAATTAATAGTTACAGAAAAACTTGAAAAGATTAAATCCATTTTACTCTCTAAGAGTGAGAATAATGGGGACGAACAACTTCAATCACAAGTTGAAAGTTAAATAAAAAGTCATTTCTTATATATTTGTAAAGGTAAAACATATTTTGTCAAGGTATAATTCAAACAGAGATAATTATAGCAGACATGGTGATACTTTTTCTCCACGAAAATTCGAAGAGTATGCTTACATTTTAGATTATATTCAAAATGGAAAATCTTCTATAGTGAGAATGAGGGAGGGAGTAATTATTCACGCAATAGGTGAAGAGCATTTAACATTATTAGAATTATTGGGAATTAGTAACGAAAAATTTAGCATTGGTGAACGTGTGTATATCGGTAAAGATGGGCGTGAGAAGATTATTAGTGTATTGGGCAGACTTGATTATACTCACATTTCTCAATCCGCAAAAAATGAATTACCAATTGTAATTGAAAAAATAGTCAATGTAAATGAAAAACGATTTATAGATTATTTCAATTCCGCTCAACCAATGACACCACGGGTTCATTCCCTTGAGCTTATCCCTGGAATAGGGAAAACATACATGAAGTCGATACTGGATGAAAGAGATAAGCGAAAATTCGAATCATTTTCAGATCTACAAAATAGGACGGGATTACGAGATGTAACAAAATTGATTGCAAAAAGAATATACGATGAAATTTCTGGCGAAACCCGAATGAATATCTTTGTAAGAAAATAGGGTTGTAATTTTTATTCCAGAATTTTCACGGCAATCTATTCAAAAAAGTTAGGTCACAAAATTTCTCAACTCACATTGAAAAAACCTACCATTTTAGGACAAAATTTTCTCGTAGATCATACTATGATGAGAAAAATAATTCAGGAATCTAAAATCAATAGAGAAGATGTGATATACGAAGTTGGAACTGGAAAGGGCATCCTTACTACAGAGCTATGCAAAATTTCAAAATTTGTACATTCATTCGAATTGGATTCTACTCTGTACTCTCATTGTAAGAGAAATTTGAAACATGCGAATTTAGCATTATTGCAACTGGATGGTTTTAATGAAAATCTGACTATTCCCTTTGATGTTTTTTTCTCTAGTCTACCTTACTATGAGAGCCGAAACGCAGTAACATGGTTGTGCCAAAAAAATTTTAAAAGGGGAATAATCCTATTACAACGTGAATTTGTTGAAAAACTTCTCTCAAAGCCTGGAGAGAAGAATTATAGGGCTATTTCTATATTGTCTCAATATAGGTTCTCAATCAAAAAGTTATTCGATGTTCCTCGTACGTCGTTTTCACCAATCCCAAAAGTTGATTCAGTCTTAATCGAGATATGCCCAAGAACATCACCCTTAACAAATAAACTCATTAAGGATATTCAATTCTTGTTATCCTTTAGGAAAAAGACCATCTCCTTTATAGTCAATTATTTTAAAAAGAATTATAACAGTGAATTTGACGATTTTGATCATAATGGATTTGGAAAAAATAAACTTGTAAAATTGTCTCCCGAAGACATAATTCGTTTTAGTACATACTTGAATAATACCTTTAATGGCAAACAGATAATAAAAAATTGATTCATTAGCCAACCATAAATTTCAGAAGGAAGGACTAGTTTCTACAGTTGATATCTTATTTGCTATTTCCTTTTGCTTTCTCCATCGTCATACATATACAAGAATATTCCGCATTAAAACAAGCTCCGTCTAACATTTGTCTTGATTTACCTATTTTTATGATGAAGTCTAGGAGAAAAATAAATTATCCAAGTTTATTGTGACACCTTCTACCCACTGTAGTTGATAAACTTGTTCATAATCATCCAAATGTTAGAAACAACCATAATTCAAAAAACTAGAATATTAATAAAAATAAGTGATATTTATCATGATGATTAACTATTTTTTCAAGGCAGAACACTGTGAATTATATAAGGATTTCTGCAACTATTTTATTATCGATTGCATTAGAAACATTTAGAAATTTGTATTAAAAAAAGATAGTTTGTGTTGTCTTGATTGGCGAATACAGTATACTGATTCAAGGTATTCATTCGGTTTCATCAATTTTATGGTGGAGTGTTACCCTAATTGTAGTTACTATTATTAGACCTCTAAACGGAAGGGGCAACTTATCTATCATCTTGCCGCACATTCGTAAACTTGTGATATTTGCCTCTACAGTTTCTATTACAAGCGGATTTGTCCTATTTGGCTTTAATTCAAATTTCCAATTTGAGGATTTGATTCATACAACAAAGGGTATCGTCATTCTATTTGGCGGTTCTCTATCCCTAGTAGTTTATTATCATGTTTTATCTGGATCAAAGCCCAATTCAGTGGCATCAAAGTTGCACAAAGGGTTGAAATTGAATAAATTTATTCCTTACATCATGTTCGGTTTTCTTACTACTGCCCTAGTATCAATGATCCTTGCATCTGCGATCATATTTTAACTATATCATCAAACCTTGAAGCAGTAAATTCTTGATAGATTTCACTCGTTGATATCTAATAATGCATTTCAAAATTCCTCTTTGATATTTATTTGATGATGATTTTATTTTACTATTAGGATGGGACAATGAGCATAGGTAGAAATTCCGGAGGCTACGCTTCCTACTATTAGTTTTTTCCAACCGGATTTGCCTTTAGATCCAATAATTATTAAATTGATATTTTCCTTCTCAGCATATGTTAGGATACCTTCTACTATTGATATTACCGTAAACACAACTTCAGTTTTAATTTGTACATTTCTTCCCTCGGCTTTCTTGTTTATTTCTTCAAACCATTTTTCTGCTTCTTGCTTTGCTTCAAGATTCAAATCATTTAAAGAACTTGATGTAATGGCTCCCGCTACTGTTTCCTTATGAAAAGCAAAGCCTGATTGTGAATACAAGACATGCAACGCTAATAGCTCACTTTTATATTTATCCGCTAGGTCCACGGCGTAATCAATGGCCTTCATGGAATTTATAGAACCATCTACGGGGATCAAAATCTTACTAAATATATTATTGTTCACGTTCATCTATGAAAACATTTTCCAACATAAAACTATTTTTTGAACGGTTTTGATTCAATAGTTAACATTAGATGTTTGTTTGTCAAAAAAACAGTCGGTTGTTAGGTAAATCTTAAAAATATTTTCTAATATTTTTTGAGATGACTATTACATTTTATATCTAACACTTGGTTTAAGTTGACCACTTTCCTGATAATAAAACTTATATGCGAAATTTAACAACAATCTTGTGATTGCCAAAAACCTACAATCACATTTTTGTCACCTACTCTGTGACTAGCATTCTTGTATGTGTAATACTTTTACTAGTCTCTTTTAATATGTCCTATGCCGTAGACCACCTGGAACTCAATATAACCGATAATCCCAGGGCTTATATCAAAAATTATTCATCTTATCTTGATGGAGATAATAACATCGTAATTATTGGTTCCGTTGCAAAGTCTGATTATCAGATTTACCCACAAAATGTTACCGTAGGTATCTTGGCATATAACAATATTACCGGCAGTCATGAAATCATTGCCGAAAAACCCTATAATTCAATATTGTCTAAAAATAATGAACCATTTCCTTTCAAATTCAAATTAAATTCTACTATTTTTCCTCTAGCAACAAGAGCTGAGCCATTTATTCTTGAGAGCGAAAACGTTAGTTTGCCTACCACTAAACTAAATACTATCAAATTGGACTATCCCGTAATCCCTCAAGGTAAAAATAAGGAATTATTCGGCAATATAACCAACACCAGTCCTATACCACTCAATAACATCACCTTGTTTGCGATTGTAAATGACAAAAATAGCACACAAATAGACTCTGTAAGGACCTTTATACCTGTTTTAAAACCCTATGAAAAAGTACAGTTTTCATTTACACCAGATCCTGCTATAAAGGACAGAGTTTATTTTTATAGTTGTGTTGGAGGTGACATCGATGATATGAAAATTGATGAATTTAAAATTGTCAATATATCTGCTACAAAAATATTAGGATATAAATTTTCAGCACTAGTTCAAATCGATTCGATGAATTATAATGATAGCAGTAAACAGTTTGATTTTGCAATAAACAATATCTATCCTTATCCTGGGTCACTATCTGTAGAATTAATGCCCATGCAAAATAATCCTGTCTCTATCATGATGGACGGATCACCTTACCAGGCCACAAACTTGAAAAACACTGATAATAAAACTGCAATAGAATTATCGATACCACAAGGTATCCATGATGTTGCAATATTAGACATAGAGGATTAACAAATAGTATCCAACATTTGAAAGGACTATGTTGGATGACTATATTGGAAAAGGAAAACCCAAACCGGACTATTCCTATGAATTAATTGCCTGGGATGTATTTGTAACTTTGGCGATAAATGATGCCTATAGCCCATATAGGAATGGTAAGATCAGGAGAACCGGCTTGTGAATATGAAACAAATGAACATAGCAATGTGGTTTTACCTCTAATCAACTCATTGTATCACATTTACATGGATGATTTGTCTTTTAGAGATTCTATTGAAAGTGGGGTTCCTGAACATGGTTCTTTGGATAGTTCCAATACAAAGTTGAGTTAAAAAATGAAACTTGGATAAACGTGAAGCCTCTGATAGATTGAAGGATAAAATTTGCATTAATGAGTGATCAGCCTTTAATCTTGCGAAGAAACCCATTCTATACATTAAGACACTTGTTACGATTTGGGCTTTCAAAATCCGACTGTATCTCAAAAATCACTAAAGAACCCGCCCAAATTATTGGGATGGACAATATTGGACAAATCAAACCTGAATTTATCTCATCAATGATAATATGAAATGGTGATCCTTTTTCATTACCAGCAACCATATCATGGAGATAGCTGAAGGCAATACCACTTATCAGGAGTAATTCTTAATATTTATAGAATTAAGTTCTTGATGATGATTGATGCAGAGTTTATTATTAAGAAATTGGAATTAGAGAAACATATCTCTGAAGGTGGATATTTTAAAGAATCATATCGTTCCCCTGATAATATATCGAATAATGGATTTCATAACAAGAAACACGGACATAAGATTTCTGAAGAGACCACTCATCCTGAAAAAATACGTCCAGCTTCAACTTTAATATATTATTTGTTGGTTGGAAATCAATACTCCGCTATACATAGAGTCAAGAGTGATGAAATTTGGCATTTTTATTTGGGTAGTCCTGTTACCATTCATTTAATTAATGAAGACCATATTAGTCCACGAATTAAACTTGGCAATAATCTTGAAAACGATGAAAATATCCATTACGTAGTAAAAAAGGATACTTGGTTTTGTGCCGAAGTAAACAACAAAATGTCATTTGCACTGATGGGCTGTACTGTTTCTCCTGGATTTGATTTTGAAGATTTTGAATTGGGTAACAAGGATAAATTGATACTCCAGTATCCTCAACATAAGGATCTCATAGAAAGATTCGCAAAACAATAAAACCGATATCAAAATTCTATTCTCCTATTACTTAACTGTGGTGATCCCTTAAAATGCGCGATATTTATGCTAAATGTTACTCATTGTATTCATAGCATTATATCAATTAAGTAATTTACTAAAATCTTGCACAGTTTAGTCGAATTGAATGGGTATCCTTTATTATGAAGGTATAATTATTTCATATTTCTTTCTGCATAGTTTATGGATTTGCTCTTCGATATCTCTTGTTGTCGATATCATTTGTTCATCAAGTTCTTTTTTTTGCTTAGTAATCTCATCTTTAGTTTGATTTTCTAACATGATGATCCTCTCATCTTCTTTTCTCTCATCTTCTTTTCTCCTTAATTCGTCGAGGACTGCTATTTTGTCTTTGTCCTTTAATCGATCTACTCTTGAATCTAACTCTTTGATCTCAGCTTTAAATTTCGGTAATTCGTCTATTAGCATGTCAAAATATTGTAATACCTTTTTAGCATCTTTTAATACAATTTTATTACTCCTTACAGATTCTTTGATATCTTTTAGTAGTGTTATGTATTCTGACATATCTGGCTTGGAAACTATTTCTGAAGGTTTATTTACAATTGTATCTATTTTTTCTACCGTTCCTCTAGATAGTCCATAAGAATATTTATTTGCCGCTTTTGTCAAACGGTTGGAAATTTCGTAGAGTTCATTAATAGATTTCTTTCTCTCCTTATCAATTTCCTCCTTTTCTTGTAGGTATTTTAAACATTTACCATAGTCTGAAGAGGATTTTATTGAATTAATTTCCTTTTCTCTCCTATCTTTTACTTCCTTAAGCTGTCTTATCTTTTGATCAAGATTTTTAATTGTGGTAGTAGCCTTATCAATTTCATCTATTTTGGAATGCATGCTTAAGAGGTTAGATCTACACTGTTCTATCATGTTTCTTTCCTCGGTTATCTGATCATATTCGTCGTTTAATTTTTCAGAACTGTCACTTATTCTTTTTAATTCTCCCCTTAAACTATTTGCATGTTTTTTCATAAAGGTATTAACGATTCTGCTATGCGAGCTTGTAACTTCGCCGAATCTGTTTATTGACGCCTCCACTGATTCCCTGAATTTGATGAACTCTTCAAAAGTCTTGGGAATGGGTAAGATGTTGGAAGATTCGCGTTTTAATGCCCTTACAATGGTATTTTTTGTATTCTGCACTAAGGGCATCAGTTTTTCTTCTTCGGTATTAATGACTTCAGCGTCTAAATCCTCTGCAATAATATTAATGTGTTGAAAGGCTAGATTCGTCTCCTCAAATGTTTTTTCCAAATTAATCAAGAGATTCTTAGTTATCCTTCCTTCACTCTTTTCTAACTCTTTTACAGCGTCCTCAATAGTAATTTTATTGTCTTGGGCTTGAACTATCGGTATTGTTGAATTTGCAGCACCACTCTTTTTATTACTTAATTTTGAAATATCTTTGTCTTTTTTCTTAAAAAAATTAAACGAGGGCATGAATCTATATTAATTTCGACAAAAATAAGTATATATGTTAACGGAAAAATCCGAATGTATATTTTCCGGACTATATTGGATCATAAACGGTTTTAAGTAGATAAGATATCACTCACTCATAACTCACTAAATCCTGATTAACGGTCATTAATTCTCCTTTTTAAAATTCACTGGTTAACAAAAAAGACCTAATTGTAATAATTGAGTTAGCAAATCAATAAAATGGTTCAAAAACAACAATTCTTTAGAAGGGAAATTATGTTAGTCCTAAACTCGGAGTTATGTATGATTGTTATTTTTCCCTTAGATTTTGTCGTTTTTTTATTAGATCGTTCAAACAGTATCTGAAGGCAAGATACTCGAGGAGTAAACCTGTATCGCTGTCTGCATCTCTTGCCTTGTTTATAAGGACTTTGCAGGTTTTCGTCACTATGGGATGACCATTATTAATAGAGTCTGCGATGGAAACGCATTCACGTAATAGTTTTTCTTTTAATAAAATAGAGTTTTTGGTTATCGGGTTATCCTGTTGTTTTTCATCATCGTTTAATCTGACTATCTTATTGACGAGTTTTATTCTATATGCTTCGTCGGCGTCTATTATTTTTCCGGTATATATCAGTTCTTTGGCTTTTGAGATGCCTACTATTCTTGATAATCTCTGCGTACCTCCCCACCCAGGTGAAATTCCTATCTTAACCTCCGGTTGCCCTATTTTTGCATTACTGGATGCAATTCTCAAATCACAGGCCAGTGCTATCTGACATCCCCCGCCTAATGCAAAACCATTAATCGCAGCGAGTACAGGCTTGGCTAGCCCTTCAATTAGGTTTAATAGTTCATGAACATGATTTGCGTATTGTATTGCTTCATTAGGAGACATCTTAATAACGTTGTTTAAATCTCCACCAGCACTGAAAGAGTTTAATCCTTCTCCTGTTAAGATTACGGCACAAATTTTCTCGTTGGTTTCACATAAACCAATCTCTCGCTTTAATTCTGTAACCAAATCGAAATTAATCGCATTATGAACCTCTGGCCTATTAATTTTGATTATACTGGTGCCTCCTCTTTGTTCGGTAATGGTGTATCTCATGTTCTGCAATTAAATATTGTATTTTAATTGTTTAGATATTTAGATTATGTATATCTTTGATCTAATTATTTAATATTCAGTTTTTACTCTTTCTATTCTCTTTACATATCATAATACCTACTATTCATTCAACGGATCTGCCAACGACATTCTTTATAACTAGCAGACAGTCAAAAATATCATGTCTACAAATACCCAACAATTTGAAAATGAATCCTATTTGAATCTTGAAACTTATAGAAAAAACAATCAACCAGTAGTTACACCAGTTTGGTTCATCTTAAATGATAATGATATTTTTGTAGTAACTAAGGAAAAGACCGGAAAAGTGAAACGCCTTAAGAATAATAATGTTGTGAGAGTGGCTCCATGCAATTATAGAGGCCATCCAAAGGGGAAGTGGGTGACTGGCACTGCACATTTTGTTGACTCGCAGGAGAAAAGCGATATTCTAAAAATGAGAGATAAGAAATATGGTATCAAAGCAAAAATGGCAAACTTACTTAGTATGCAAAAAGGAAATTATGTTGTAATTGCAGTACAAGTTTGATATTTTATTACTGATTTTTTCAAACATATTGGTTTCCAGGGGTATTTGGGACAATCATATAAATAATCATCAATATAAATATCATTCAATCTTTTCATGACCCGGAATCGCAATTATGATTGATAATTGATTACAATATTCAGAAGTAATTACTATTTGAAGTGTTGGATTGGAAATTTCAATTAGAACGAGGATCCGTAGAGCATCTAGGATCGCATCAGCCTAAAATTCGATTGTCATTTATTTGAATATTTAACATATAATTGATAACAAAAAATAAATATCATCACTAATTAGTAATCAGTATATCAGAGATAAAAAAAGAGAAACCGGTAAGTTCTAAAAAAAATAGAATAGAACCATTTGCAGTCGCAGACGAGAATTCTTTTGACGATTTACTAAAAAAACTCGATGAAGATGAGATTAAAATAATTGTTCAACTATATGTAATTAAACGAGGTAAACGAGTAACAAACATCAAGGGGTTTACCGATCAAGAAAAAATGGAATCAATTGCTCATGAATTAAAAAAATCCATAGGTACAGGTGGAACCGCAAAAAATGGGATGATCGTATTGCAAGGAGATCATAGATCAAAGGTAACTGAATTTTTGTTGACCAAGGGTTATCCTAGAGAAGCTATAGAAGTAATTTGATTGAGAATACATATATACAATCCAATGATTTTTTTATAATATGATTATTGCCGCGTTAATTCCTTCTTTCTCATTAGATTTGGAGTGTGCTGACATTCTGATTTCCAAGATATAAGTAAACTATGTGCAATAAAGCTCCATGAGATTTTATTGAATTTTTTGACAATTGTGTCATAGGCGGTATAGTTCAATATACCTCTTTTCTTATTGATACTTATGCTCGACCATTTATCTACCAAAAGGATTGATTGGCAGAAACCGAGGAAAGAAGGAATTACTTATATCGTAGATAAATTTCAAGGATTTGATAGTGCGAATTTCAGAATAATTTCTCCGCTAATAGACATTGTAAAAATTTATGGTCCACTGCCCCTCTTGATTTCAAACGATCAACTTATGGAACGGATAAATTTCTACCATGAACATGACATATTGGTTTCCGTTGGGAGTACACTCACAGAATATGCTTTGTTAGAAAAATCATTTGATAAATACATTGAAGATGCCTCAAAGCTGGGGTTTGACATCATTGAAGTAGGTGAAAATAATATTGAATTATCTCTAGAAAAAAAGAAACAGATTGCAGCTAAATTAAAGTCCAAAGACTTGGTGGCACTATGGAAAGTAGGAAAGAAAGATCCAAGAAGGCAACTTTCGTTTGATCAATCAATTACTAAAATTAATGAGGCAATAGAAGTGGGTTCAGAAAAAATTCTCCTTGAAGGTAATCTGGGATATGCCGTAGGCATATACGACGAAAAAGGGAATATTAAATGGAATATAGTTGGTGCAGTAACATCGAAAATATCTCCAAATAAGATCATATTTGAAACTCCTTTGGAAATTCAACAGTCAGCAATGATTGCTGAATTCGGTCAAAGGGTAAATCTTGCTGAAACAAATTTGGAGAACGTAATATCCATTGAATCACAAAGAAAGGGATTCTTATCCCGATCTAGTTATGGAATTTCCAGCATGAAAAAAATAGCCAAAGGCAGTCCAGCTACAAAGTTTATTTATTATATCATTCGAACTCGAAATTCTATGGAACAAAGCGAATTAATTAATATTACTAATTTACCCCGTAGAACCGTTCAAACAGGGTTGGAGGAACTAAAAGAACAAGGACTAATTGTTGAAAAAACTAACCTAGATGACGTAAGAAAGAAGATATATCATATAGTAAAAGATGAATGGATATGAAATTAGGACAATCGATCAACATATCTATATACAAGATTTCCAATTTCGATGGAACATAAAACATTAAAAGGAAAGCGGGATGAATGTGAATTAATTAGATAAATGGTGATAACTGGAATTGCTTCAACATCTGTATTTGTAAAAGATCAGCAGGAGTCTTTGACCTTTTGGGTTGAAAAGGTAGGCTTTGAAGTTATATGTGATTTGGAATTGGAATCAAACTTCAGATGGGTGGAGATTGCCCCAAGATCATCGACTTCCTCGATTAATCTATATCCAAAATCATTAATTTCCAAAAAAGATCTAAAACCCATGCCCGTGATAATTTTTAGGACCGATGATATTCATGGTACATTTAATAATTTAAAAGCAAAAGGAGTTACTTTTTCTCGTAATCCTTTAAAGTCTATTCTAGGAATTCATGCGATGTTTAAAGATGTCGATGGAAATGAATTTCTAATTCTAGAAAAACATAAAAATTGACTTATCTGGTGATGAATTGAAAAATGAAATCTTTTGAACAATCATTCAAGGTCAATTGTAGCATAGATAAAGTTTGGAAGTTCTATACTGATATCAAGCATCTAGAAATAGTTACACCACCCAACCTGAACTTAAAAATTATTGAAACCTCCGATAAACAAATTGTCAAAGGTCTCAGAATGACCATATCAGGCAGGTTATTCCTTTATAACAGCAAATGGAATTCAATAATATCTTTGGTTGATATATCTAAGCATATGTATATTGATGAAATGGTAAAAGGACCATTCAAAAAATGGAAACATGTACATCTATTTTCAGAAATTGGAGAAAATCAAACAGTTATTACAGACAAGATTGAATTCGAATTGCCTTTTTTCTTTTTAGGAAAATTAATGGAAGGTTATGTAGAAAATAATTTAAAGAAAATTTTTGAATTTAGGAAAATTCAAACTGTGACGCTATTTATCGAATAAATCTGCGGGTGAGTAGGCATTATTTCCATCAGGCAAGATAGATAAACTACTAGTAAATATGATCGAAATAGAGAAAAATTAGGAAGATTTTACTGCATGAATAATACAAAAAATAAAAATATTATTTTTTATGAAAATTCATTGTATATGCCTAGTAAATACCAACCATTGTTAGTTGGTTCCTTTTTGATTTTTTCTTTACTTATTGCTAATGTGTCTATATCATACGCGTCAAATCCAATCTCTGCGATTAACTATAATGATTCCTCAGGTACTATGCAGGCATTAAAGAATTTTGCTTTATCCAAGATAAATGAGGATCGTGCAAAACATGCTCTTTCGCCATTATTACAAAGTAATAACACAGCTGCCCAAATTCACGCAAATGAGTTATTACAAACGAAGACTATATCTCACATGAGCCTGGATGGGTTTAAACCCTACATGTTATATTCGTTGTATAATGGTACTGGCTATGTTCAGCAAAACATAGGGCAAATAAGTTATGTACTTTCAAACAATGGCCAAAATTACTACAAAGCATCTGATTTATGTTATGATTTCAAGCGGTATTACTGTCCAGTCACTTGATCAATACAAAGCAATTAATGATTTGGAATACTCCATGATGAATAATGATGAGGCTTGTTGCAACAATGGACACAAGAATAATATTTTAAACAAGTTTCATACCCATGTGAGCATTGGCATTGCATTTAACAAATATTATTTTGTCATGGTACAGAATTTTGAAAATCACTATCTAAGCTCCGATCTTAAAATCCTAAAAAATAATGAAGATATAATATTGGAAGCTAAAATCAATGATCAAAATAAATTTAATTTTGTCATAAATCATGTTTCGTTCTTCTTAGACGAATTCCCAACCAAACTGAATTATGAAAAAAATAGAGACAAGAATAGTTATGATTTTGGAGATCTTAAATTAATGATATCTAAACCCTTACCATCAGACTTGCAATATATTCAGGAAAAAAAAGATGATTCCTACAAGATAATAGAAGCAAAAAAGTGGGACTTGAGTAAGAATAATATTGACTTGGAATTTCAACTTCCAGATACTCTAAACACAAAAAACAAAATCTTGACCATGGTTGTTTATGCTCAGAACCTTGAAGATAATCCCGAAGCTAATCAAGATGAAAACTATCTTAATCCTGAATATGTTCCTTTAACATCGTACACTTTTTTTAACTATTAGGATTCAAAAAAAAGCATTGGTACCAGACAACTGATCTATTGTTTACCATATTTCAATAATTAATTTTTACAAAAACATATACTACTCTTCTTCTTACTCTCCTTTTCATTGGTTTCGAATTGAAAGGATGTTGAATTTTATACTTTAAATCTAGATTTGATTTTTGATACGAAGATAGATCCAGACTCCAAGATACTATTTTAAAAATGTTTAGGAATTAAGATTTGCCAAACTTGTGTATGGACAAAATCCCTGATAATAATCCTGTAAGTCTTAGCAAAACAACTTGATCGAATATTTCTTTAGTAAGACCTTGTAACTTTTCATCTTCATGTACATTAAAGTCTTTTTCATAGCTTCGTTCTATCCATTGTAGTACTTTCTTATCCAAATCAGCAACGTCCTTATCTCCAATTGTCGAGATCACATTGCCTTCGATCAACTGTCTTATAAATTCAGTAACTGTCCAGTATTGGAATTCAATTAGTGGATGCATACTAGGTATAATAAATTTTGATATTTAACACTTCTGTTTTATACTCTGATTTTTACTTTGACTTGTATTTGGAAATATGAGAAATCTAATTTGAAAAACCGGATTCAAATTATAAAATCCTTTAAGAATTTTCATCTTTTTACCCAATTTGTCAATAAATAAATTGAGTCAATGCCGGTTGATTTAATTTTCCGGTAATAGTAAGGTATTTAACATCATTATTGTAGATACATTAGGAATGGATCTATCCTCAAATCAAAATTAAAGAACTATATTGAATATTAATTCTTACTAAAATGAAAAAAGGGGGACGGATGAACTATATTTGTCATTAGATAAAGTTAATGAACAAATCACTTTATGCAGCCAGTGTCCGCGTCTCCTGCAATATATTCGCAAAGTTGGAGACTATAGGCCGCAAAGATATAGTGGTTATACATATTGGGCAAAACCTGTACCGTCCTTCGGTGATCCTAAAGCGAGATTATTGATAATTGGTTTAGCACCAGCAGCCAATGGTGGTAACAGAACAGGAAGGATGTTTACAGGAGATAGCTCCGGGGAATGGTTGATGAAAGCATTGTTTGAAACTGGTTTTGCTAATAGCCCCCACAGTGTATCTGTTGATGATGGGTTGCTCCTATCCGACGCATACGTTACCTCTATAGTCAAGTGTGCTCCTCCAACGAACAAACCTACTAATTCTGAAATTTCTAATTGTTCACGATTTTTAAGAAGCGAATTAAATCTGTTAAAAAATAGTGTAGTCGTAGTCATAACTTTAGGCAAAATGGCTTTTGATACGTATTGCAAATTGAGTGATATGAGAGGATTGTACTTCAAACACAATAGTGTTTACCAAATAGATTCTACTAAGACTCTGATCGTTTCGTATCATCCAAGCAGGAGAAATACCAATACTGGGACTTTAACATGGCCTATGTGGATTCAAATATTTGAAAAGGCGAAATCGATTATTGAGACCAAGTTATAGGAACACATCTAGTCATCAATAACATATATTTTAATTATTGACCCAATAATTGTCAAACTCGATAGCAACTTTATATCTGTATAAATCTTTGAATGGACTAAAAAGACAAACAAATAATAAATTCCAGGTAACCGTAAATCCTTAATTTACCTATTTATTAACCCCTCAAGATATTTTCCAAAGTATTTACTTGTTTGATTACTTTGGTGAGTATCAAAAGGCTTCATAATTATCAAGATCCAATTCAAAATACATATAATTTTTATCCTAAAGGATATTTACGCTTGGCCCAATCTATGATGGACCCATCGTACAGTCTTACATTGGCAAAACCTGCTTGTTTTAGTTGCAAATATGTATGTGCAGCTCGAATTCCAGAGTGACAATAGCATATTATTTGTTTGTCCTGGGTGATACCTATTCTTTCGAAATCTTTTTTTAACACTTCAACATCCTTAATCATTTTACCATTGTCTCCTATTCCCTCATCATAATTGTGCAGGATTGAGCCTGGAATTCTCGCGTATAAATGCTCTTGGGGGGTGCGTGCATCTATGATGATAGTTTCAGGCTTGTCTTTCTCTTCAAAAATGATTTGTGCATCAGCTCTCTCAGTAGCTTTAATATGCGCAATAAATCCTCTGTCTGGTTTTGTCGCTGTATTATTTGATTTAAAGTCTTTTGTAACGGGGTATCCACTTTGTAACCAGTTTTCAAAACCAATATCTAGAATCTTTACATTCCTGTGACCAAAATAAATAAGTGTCCAAACAATTCTTGCGAGTGAAGGATCTGGGTATTCACCATACACGATAACTACTTTGGTGTCATCAATACCCATGTCAGTAAATATTTGTTCTGCAGCTTGGGGCGTAATTACCAGATGAGCCCCATTTTCATCGGTTGATATCACCTTTTCCACACCCATCGGCACAGCATTCTTAATATGACTGAATCTAAAGGGCATAATTCCCCTGGAATCAATTATTATCAAATTTTCATCGTCTAAATGTGAAGCCAACCAACTGGCGTCTATTATCATATTCATTTACAAAAAATCATGTATATTTGGGTGAACGTGTTATATTTCTTTAATGCCTAAATTTTCTAAAATCTTGATATGATTTTTGTGAGGTATACAAATAGGTTTTATATACGTACTTACTAATTTTTCGTATATCCATGGCCTCAGGTAAATATGATGAAAAGTCATTACCTCCTCATGGTTTTCATCTGCATAAAAATACGCAGTTATTATATGGAGCTGAAAATGCGGTAGGAAAAGGCGTAGAATTTATGAAAAATGTTAAACATAGGATGGATATTACATTTGATCATAGAGCTCCTTCGATAGTTATTGAAATCCCACAGTACTACAATGGCTACGGGGATATTCTAAAAAGGGGAGGAAAAATTAGATGTATAACCGAAATTACAAAAGAAAATCTACGATATTGCGAAGAACTAGTGAAAACTGTTACTGAATTAAGACATATGGATGGTCTTAAAGGAGGAATTGCTATAAATGAAACTGAGTACATGGCTACTACAGTCCTTCAAGAAGCACAGCCATTAACTGAGGTAATCTATAGCAATGTAGACGAAGTTGTTGCTCAGGGGCAATTTATTTTTGATACTTTATGGAAAAATGCTACAGTTGCTCAAAAGAAGATCAAAGAATTAAAAGAAGGGATCAAATCTTATGAAACAAAATTAATCACAGAATCTAGTGATTCATTAATAGAAACTGAGTTTGGGCGAGTAGTATGGAATTCTTCTGAAATTAATGTTTGTACATCTATTGACGGTTTAAGGATTAACAAAAATTATCTTGTAGAATCCATAATAAATGCATTAACAAATGAGGGGATAAATACACATAAACGAATAAGAATTCTAGTTGAGATCACTAGAGACAATCTAGAGATAGTTAAAGAATTACTAGATTTAGGAATACAGATTAGACATATCAAAGATATGTCTTCTATCGATTACACTGTCACTAATTCGGATCTTATTATAGCAGTTAAGAGAACGGAAAGAAATGATCCTAGCGATAGTATTTTATATAGTAATGATCCCTCATATTTAGATCATTTCTCAAATGTATTTGAAGAGCTGTGGAAGAGTAGCAAGGATCCAGAAAGAGTCATAAAATCATTAGAAGAGGAAACTGAATTATCTTTTATAGAAACCATCGATGATCCTGAGGAGTCAGTGAAATTAGTTCGTACTTTGATATCATCTGCTAAATATGAAATTTTAGCTATTCTTCCCAATTTTAATTCATTTTTAAGACAGGTCGAATCGGGAATGATGGAGTTTATGAAGAATATCTCTATATCAAGAAAGAATATGAATATCAGAATCCTTATCGTAGAGGAAACTGATAATGAAATACAGCACAAGATTTTGACAATATTTGACAAATTTAATGGAAAGATTCCCGGCATTTCTAACTCTGACGAGATCCCACTGGAATTTAAATTCAAGGGTGTTGAGAATTTCAAATTGAAAATTTTAAACAGCAGGTTATTTACTGAGATAGGATTCTTAATTGTTGATAAGAATAAATCATTGATAATCGAATCAAAAAACATACCTGCGATTGATATGATTGAGTCTATTGGACTTTCATCATATTCAAATAGTCACAGGGTTTCTAAATCATATGCGTCTATATTTGAAGCTCTTTGGAATCAAGCTGAACTATACGATAAATTAAAAGTACAAGACAGACTACAAAAAGAATTTATTAATATTGCTGCACATGAACTTAGAAATCCGGTGCAATCATTGTTAGGATATTCAGATATCTTGATGAATACCACAGGAAATATCGACAACTATAGCAACTTTATAGTTACTATAAATCAAAGCACAAAGAGGCTTGCACGGTTAATTGATAAAGTATTGGATGTTACGCAACTAGAAAATGAATTATTGATACTGCATAAAGAAAATTTCAGTTTAGAGAAACTTGTAATAGAAATTGTAAGAGAATATAATAATAATATACATCTCTTAAATAAAAATCAGTTAGAAATCAGGTACGATTCCAGACTCAATGATTGCAATAGTACTAATTCTGAAAGCAGAAGAAATTTTGGATATGTGTTTGCGGATAGAACACGAATTATTCAGGTAATAGTAAACATCTTAGAAAATGCAGTTGAATTTACAGACAGTGGGACAATCACTCTGCGATTAAGTGAGAACAAGACAACCAGTGAGATTTTATTGACTATTAGTGATTCGGGGCGCGGGATAGATCCAGAAATTCTACCTAATCTATTCACCAAGTTCGTATCAAAATCACGCAAAGGAACCGGATTAGGATTGTACATTTCAAAAAAAATAATTGAGACACATGAGGGAAAGATATGGGCTGAAAATTGTTACGATGGAAATAACAAGATTGAAGGATCAAAGTTTACACTGACCTTACCATCAAAAGGCAATTAAGAACTTTATAATTATATCGTTATCAGGAAATCATGGTATAACTAATAAGAAAATCCTGTTCCTATTGTACCTTACTGAAGCCAAATCTTGGATATTTCGCCAAGGAATCAAATGAATTAACACAAATGATAGGACTTGATATTTTTTTATCTATTATTGTTTAAATAAATCTACTAAAAAGTAAGAGGGTGAGTTAAACTTTGGTTGGAATAGAATAATAATGCCCTCAAAAATGAGATTTGTTTCATAATTGACTAGGTCAGATCATTCCTTAATATTATACGATATCTTGCTTTCCCTGCCTCTAGATGTTCTAGGGCTTCATTAACTTTGGACAATGGATATTCCTCAACTAGTGGCATAATCTGGTTTCGTGTACAAAAATTGAGCATACTCAAGATAACCGCAGGACCTCCAGTTGGGGAGGCTCCTATTGATCTTTCATGAGAAATCAAAGGAGACATCGTGGCCCTTACCTGAGGGACGGCTCCAACTATATGCAGTCTTCCTCCTGGGGCAAGAGTATTGATATAGGCATCCCAATCTATCTCGACATTTGCAGTTACAAGAATCATCTTAAATTTATTTGCTAATGAGTTCAGATTTTTCGTATTATTTGAATTTATAAAGTGATGTGCCCCAAATTTCCTAGCTTCTTTCTCTTTTTTAGGATTAGTAGAGAAAGCTGTAACTTCACATCCCCATGCATTGAGAAAAAGGAGAGCCATATGGCCAAGTCCTCCTATTCCTACTACTGCGACATGATCTGTAGCCTTGATCCCATTTTGAATGATGGGACTAAATACTGTGATACCACCACAAAAGAGTGGACCTGCTGTTTTAATGTCTAGGTTATCTGGTAGTGGAAAAGCCCATAAGGCTTGACAGCGGACCTTATTTCCAAATCCACCATGTCTACCCACAATTACATCTTCTCCAGTTAAACATCGGTTATGATAACCACTCAAACATTGTTCACATGTCTGACATGAACGAGATCTCCATCCAACTCCAACTCGTTGGCCTGTTTTTAGATGAGTTACCATTTTTCCAACGGATGAAATTTTTCCAATGATTTCATGTCCTGGGACAAATGGATATTTGGTGATCCCCCATTCATTCTTGAGCATGTGCAAATCGCTATGGCAGATTCCACAATACTCGATGTCTATGTCAACTTCATCAGGCTTGAGTGGTCCCAGCTCATATTCAAAAGGCTTTAATTTTGATCCTGATTTAGTTGCAGCAAAGGCTTGGACTTTCATGATAGTAGTTGGCATATATTGTATAAATAAATAATCGTTTGCCTATTTGAAAGTGGCTTTGCATCATCATAAAAATTAAAATTTTGGAAATTGCTTGGTATAATGACATTTACACGTCCTAAATACCGATATCATGTCCTAAACCATATCTTAATAATTATTCAAGTCTAAAACTTGCTAATTCATTGAAATCTTAAAATCTATAGTGAAAAATAAAGGTGATATTATTATATATTTAGATATGTTATCCACCACGGAGAAAAAAATTTCTAGTATGAAGACTGTAGGAATTTTGATATTTAACGATGTAGAAGTTTTGGATGTTGCTGGTCCATTTGAAGTTTTTTCGATGACGCGTCTTGATGAAAACAAGAGATATGAAACCGCATCACCTTTTCGAGTTGTGCTGTTATCGGAAACAAAAACACCTATCATTGCAATCGGAGGATTAAAGCTCCTTCCAGATTTTACTTTTGATGATTGTCCAAATTTAGATTTATTCATCGTACCCGGCGGATGGGGCACACGTAGAGAGGTAAATAACCTTGTATTGCTCCAAAAGATATCAAAACTATCTGCAAAATCTACTTTGACCGCATCAGTTTGTACAGGTTCAAGTCTAATTGGTAGGGCGGGACTTTTGGATGGAAAAAAGGCTACTACTCATTGGAGAACATTTAATTTTCTACGTGACTCTGCACCCAAAGCTCAAATACAACAAGATGTGATTTTTACTGTTGATGGAACTATATTTACTTCTGCAGGGGTTGCTTCAGGCATAAGGTTATCTTTATTCCTTGTCAGTCATTTTTTTGGAGCACAGGTTGGCAAAGAGACTGCACGGTTCCTTGAATTTCCATATCCTGAGTAGTTTAGAGAGAAGAGGGTCATCAAAAAATATCCTAAAGGAACATCACCGAGTGAGATTCTAGATTTTCTAGAGGCGAACTCATATAATCATGATCAAATTTTTCAACAATCTCAAGCCGTTTTGTTATTTTAAGTTATATGAATATTTTCATTTATCTACAAAGTTCTAGAATTTCTAACACGTATTTTTTACATTTTCTTATGGGGTGAAGCAAAGGAACAAAAAATATCATGATTAAATAGCAAATCATCCAAATATGGTTAGGAAAATGGAGAGTTCTTGGAGGAAAAGGGATACTGGGATAACAATAAGAATAATTATTTGCTTGGGCATATTGGCCTTTTTGTACATTGTTTTTATCACGGTTTTGGCTTATTTTGGCTTGGGTTTTTTTCCAATAGTAATAATTTCGGCAGTTTTTATTTTGGGTCAGTGGTTTTTTTCTGATAGAATAGTTCTTTGGAGTACTGGAGCAAAAATAGTTACCAAGGAACAATATGTAAGTTTGCACTCTATGGTGGAAAATATAGTGTCTAATAATAATTTGCCCAAGCCCAAGATTGCTGTAGTAAACAACCGAATTCCTAATGCGTTTGCCACAGGCAAAGGTCATCGCAGTTCTGTGGTTGCTGTTACTACAGGATTATTAGAAATATTAGATCAGGATGAATTAGAGGGAGTTTTAGCACACGAATTAACACACATAAAAAATCGAGATGTAATGGTAATAACACTCGCTAGTTTGTTTTCAACCATAGCATGGCAAATGATGCAATTCGGATTTTTTGGAGGAATATATGGTGCAGGAAGGGATCGCAATAATGGAAGCTCTATGATAATCATAATTGTTGTTTCATTAGTAACTTGGATAGTGAGTTTTCTAATAATTAGGGCCATCTCGCGTTATAGAGAATATTCTGCAGATAGAGGTGCGGCTCAAATGACCAGAAAGCCTGTCAGCTTGGCTAACGCATTGTTGAAAATTAGTGGAACTATGCATAAAGTGCCACCAAAGGAATTAAAACACATAGAGGGCTACAATGCCTTTTTCATAATTCCTGCAATTTCAGGTGACACTCTTACGCAACTTTTTTCAACTCATCCACCAATCGAAAAGAGAGTTCAAAAATTGTTAGACATGGAGTCATCTATGCGTCGATATTAATGCTCATCAAAGGGAGGTATTAATCTAAGATGAATTCAATTTTTGAATTTGTCTTCGATTTATTCATTTGACCATATAGATAAAGTCATGAGAATTGCACTTGATGACTATAATGAAAATAATGATTGATGTATCTTGTTGCCTTTAACTTCCAACCTTGGTTAGGGCTATTCGGTCAAACGATATTAGGATTACAAATAAGGATAAAGTGTTCTTTTATTAAATTCGGTGGACTATAATTCCACTTTCCCAAATTTGTTTGCCACATTCTTATACATATCTATTTCCTGTTTTGACAATGGTCTTATTTTTTTCATGGCATCTTCAAAATGCTTCATATTTATTCTTAATTCCTTTGCTTGTTTCTCTGCCTCCTTGGAATCTGGATATTTTGTTATATGTTCTCTTAATGCCAACATGACTGCTGCAGATGATAAGGAAGCGATATCAGCTCCTGTATATCCATCAGTTTTATCAGCTAAATCTTCAATATTGACATCTTCAGCTAACGGCTTCTTTTTTGTATGAATCTTGATAATTTGAAGTCTGGATTCCCGATCAGGTGGGGGTACATAAAGAATTCTATCAAATCTCCCTGGCCTCAATAATGCTGGGTCTATTATATCGGGTCTATTGGTGGCTCCAATTACTACTACATTCGTTAGTATTTCGAGGCCGTCCATCTCGGTCAGAAATTGACTGATTACTCTCTCTGTTACATGGGAATCTCCATGATCTCCGCCTCTAGTTGGAGCTATGGCATCCAGCTCATCAAAGAAAATTATACATGGAGCAGCTTGTCTAGCTTTCCTGAATATCTCTCGTACTCCTTTTTCTGATTCTCCTACCCACTTGCTAAGCAGTTCTGGTCCCTTAATACTTATGAAATTTGCTTCACTTTCATTTGCTGCTGCTTTTGCCATTAATGTTTTCCCTGTTCCAGGTGGACCGTATAACAAAATTCCTTTTGGAGGGGTGGCATCTGCATAGGTAAAAACTCCCAAATATTTTAATGGCCATTCAACAGCTTCCTGAAGCTCCTGTTTTATGGTGGAAAGTCCACCTATATCCTCCCATTTTATATCCGGTACTTCTACAAACACCTCTCTCATGGCTGAGGGTTCTGTTTCCTTAATTACTTCCATAAAATCCTGCATTCTAACTATAATCTTTCTTAAAGTATCAAGTGGGATGCTTTCGCTAGAGAGATTCATATCGGGTAGAACTCTTCTAAGGGCGCGCATGGCTGCCTCCTTCGCAAGTGCCTGCAAATCAGCTCCAACAAAACCATGGGAAATATCAGCTAGTCTTTGTAAATCAACATCCTTATCGAGTGGCATTCCTCTTGTGTGTATTTGCAATACCTCCAACCGCCCATCCCTGTTGGGAACTCCAATTTCAATTTCCCTATCAAAACGACCTGGTCTTCTTAATGCAGGATCAATGGCATCTACTCTATTTGTAGCGGCTATTACCACTACTTTACCCCTTGATTTCATCCCATCCATTAAAGATAACAGTTGAGCAACAATCCTTCTTTCGACTTCACCGGTAACTTCCTCCCGTTTTGGCGCTATTGAGTCAATTTCGTCGATGAATATTATAGAAGGTGCATTCTTTTCCGCCTCTTGAAATACATTTCGAAGTCTTTCTTCAGATTCGCCGTGGTACTTACTCATTATTTCTGGTCCTCCAATTGTAAAGAAATTGGAATTTGTTTCGTTCGCTACGGCTTTTGCCAATAATGTTTTCCCTGTTCCCGGTGGACCGTGTAACAACACCCCCTTTGGCGCTTCTACACCTAATCTCTTAAACAATTCTGGATGTCTTAGAGGGAGCTCTATCATTTCTCTAACCCTTGCTACCGCATCTCCCAATCCTCCTATATCCTCATATGTGATTGATGCAGCCGTACCCTCTTGGGAGATCTGAACAGCTTTTGAAGACTCTTCCGAAACTACTATCTCAGTCGTATCACTAATTATGACTGGGCCTGATGGATGTGTAGAGATCACAACCAGATCTATTCTTCTACCCATTACACTGATAGGGACTGTATCACCTTTAGTCATCAAAGTTCCATTTAGATATTCTGCGAGATATTCTTCTGCACCCATTATTCGCAGGGGTTCAGTAGGAGCAAATGTTATATCTTTTGCTATTTTTGATTCTACAACTTTGATTTCTACTAAGTCATTGATACCGACATCCAGCCTATTTCGGATAAATCCGTCCATACGGATCAACCCTTTGCCTCTGTCACTCTCCTTAGCTGGCCAGCTTAAAACGGTAGTCTTCCTACCAATAGATGATAGTTCTAGCGCATCACCGCTAACAATGTTTAACGACTCTGCAATATCGGGATCTACGCGAGCTATTTTTCGTCCAACATCTCTTTGTTCTGCTTCAGCTACCTTCAATGTAGCGGTTTTTGACGATTTAGTGTCGTCAACTTTTGCTGTCATACTAATCTGGTATATGATTTATACTAGTATTAATAGTGAATTATTTTTGGCAACATTTTTAGTCCCTAAAGTAAAAGTCTATGCAACCTTTTCCAAAAAATTTTCATACTCAAATTTCTAAATTTTTTTAATTCCTTAAAATTTTCATAAAATATTCCAAACTTAAATACCACATACGTTCGAATAATATCTAAGTCTTTACTAGGTCAATCTACGATAGTTCGATCAAAACACAAACAAGATAAACAACATAATAACAGGATATAAAAATTTCAATCTTATTACAATTCGACTAAAACTGGCTAGAGAGGACATTGCAGTATATAAAAAAAGACAGGACCAAAGAAAAATTTGACGATTATTTTCCATCTAGAAAGAAAAACTGTATCAAAACATGTACAAACCTGGATGAATCGATTTACATATCAAAATAATTGGGGAAATATCTCATTAAGATGTCTCACCGGCAGGTATGGAAAAGAATAAGTAATAGCTGTCTTTAGGTAACCTGTATTGTTGGCAAAAATCACTATACTTCCTTTATTCTTGCTTTTTTTTTCTTTTCTTTTCTTTTCTCCGGTAGTCTTGGGACAAACAAATGTGACAAAAACCACCTTTCAAGATCCGCGTACAGGAATTACTCTTCAGTATCCATCGGATTGGAAGGTAACTGATAAAGAATACGCTGATGCGATCTTTGGAGATATGGATGGTATGGATAATGGGTTGAATCAAGATCCTAAACTTGTTGAACCTATAGTTTTGTTACTCCCAGAATCTCTGGATGGATCTTCATTTTTAATTTTGTCTGAGTTACTTCCTTTCCCCGTGTCCATTGAAAAATATACCGAATTAACTAGGAATTCATTACTGTCTGATCCTACAATCAAATTGTCAAATAACCTTCCAATTTCACTCAGTAATATGAGTGGGTTAAAATATAATGTTACTTCTAAAAGCGATCCGTACTTACAAACACAAATTTTATTTGTTAATGATTCGAATGCGTTTGTAGTAGGCTATACAGTTGGGGAAACTGAAAAATCGCAAAATATCATGGATATTAACTCTATGGTTGATTCCATAAGAATTGACTAACAATGTCTTTTCCACTTATTTTTTATCTTAGCAAATTATTTATGGAGAATTGATTCATATTGCATAATTGCCTTCCAAGCTTAAAATCAAACATCATTGCGTTTCAGTATTTCAAAGATATTCGGACAAGGATTCTCTTGCATCAATCTATGATTTATTCTATCGTTGACAATTTCTGAAATATAAACATGCAAAAAATTTTGATATTAGCCGATGATCCGATAAGGACTAAATTAGAAGAAAAATTAAGACGGCGGTTTGATGTGGAATCTGTTCCACCTCCTTTAAATGGCATATGTGAAATCAAAATGCGCCTCCGTGGAAACTGGATCACATTATGTAGATTTTCACCAAATGAAAACTTCCGCGATATAATAACGATGTTTAACGTAAATTATGATTTAAAATCTCGAACAACAAAATCAATGTCATAGAAACACAGACGCCTCTTCTTCTTATTCCTTATTTTCTCTATTATATTTGACCTTTTTGTCTTATCCTTTTATTTACATATACAACATAGTCGTAGCATTTTGTCGATAATCAAAATAAAAAGGGAATTGAAAAAACTATGAATTACTAAATTCAGGACTCTATGTGATACGCTTGAAATAAATAAAGTACAAAAATATGTTTGCACCTCTACTAGTTATATGTCCCCATCATCGATTCTAATGATCTTACAATATTTACAATAATATTCGTTCTTTTTTATCAAATCCATTTTTCTATTGCAGCGGTTACATCTTGACATTTGTTCTTTTATAATACGATGCTGAATCCTCTTCAAAACAAAGGGGATGATAAAACCTATCATTATGTATCCTACGACGCGTGATAATACGCCCCTTCTCTGCCTCCCAGAGTTTCCGTATTTTGCCATAGTTCGATTTCATGTATATATTAGTAATCGGTATTGAATAATCTTTTGTTTGAGATGAGATTAAAAATCAGATTGAATATCATGTGAACTTGTTTAATATTGCCTCCGAATCAAACCATAATGCAATTTTATTAATGACACTTGTATTTACAGCCAAAATTATAGAATATCCATTCTGAATTATTTAATTATGACATGGAGAACTAGATAGTACTTTATAAAGAAATATGGTAACAAACTTTCTCAAAGCAGGTTAGCGTATGATCATGACAATTGTAGTCTGCTCCTTGGTGCAGATTTAGTATGATTATCTAAACCTGTTTCCAATATCATAGTATCCTATTGCTTGTAATAATATAATTAATACCAAGAAAATTGAATTTGTCTGGTTATGAAAGAAACTAGATATGGTGGGGTCTAAAATGACAAATTCTGGAATAAAGGTCGCACATTAAGGATTTATTAGGTCTAAAATAATTACTTCACTTTCATTCTAAAAAAATTCTAACTCAATCCCTTAATTTCTCTAACTCGGCCTTTCTATTAGGTTAGTATCTTTGGTCAATAATGGTAAATGGCTCTTTATCAAAAGGATTAGATAAATTATTAATACCATGTTATAAGAAAGCACACACCATGGTCGATATTTGTTTGCTATCTTCATGAGTACAACTATACCGAAACTATCTCAATGTCAATTTCTATGTACAATCCTTATCAAACCTATTGATAATAGCGGCTCGGCCTGTATAAGCAATCAAGTATGTATATATTAAATTGAAAAGATATATTACTTTGAAAAACTGGTTGGATGATGCTAATTATTACGAAGTCTTGGAGATATCACGATACGCCAATCAGAGAGATATAAAAAGTGCGTTTAGACGACTTGCAAGGAGATACCATCCCGACAGGAATTCAACAGTTTCTGATGATATAATGAAGAATATTAATATCGCGTTTGAAATTCTATCCGATCCAGGAAAAAGGCAACAATACGATGAATCTCTTGCTGGTGAGCGTCCAAGAAAATTAGACCGTTCTGATCAAAATCATGAAGATAATTCAACTTCTAATCGATATAATTGGAAAGTAGATACTATCTCAGACGACTTGGACCGTCAGACTGGAAGTTACGATAATGAAGTCAACGTAAATTTTGAAAGTAGATTAAATGCTGAACATGAGGCTGCGTCGTTAGGTAAGGATACTTCTTTATTAGAAAGTCGATATCGTATAATTATAGAGCCGTCACTCTGCTTAGCATTCGGAAGTTGTGAAACGCTTGCTCCGAAGGTTTTTGTAGTTGAGAAGAATAGACGTATAAATCCAAAAGCGATAGTTATATCAGAAACAGCCGAAGATTTTGAAACTATACTTGATGCAGCCAAAACTTGTCCCACTAAGGCAATTTTCATCATTGACAGATATACAGGCGAACGCATTTTTCCATAGTTTCCACATAATGAACATCTAGTTCCGCTAAATGATCTTTCTTTTGTCAGTGGTTCTGTGAGTAGAAATAACAATCTGTTTCAGCAAAATCTAATTTATACAAGATATTTGATTTCAGGACAAAGTGCCACTACCGTTGGTGATTCCATATGGTTGTTGTGATACATGTTATAACTTATCTCCATGACCACCAGTGAACTTTGCTTTTCTTGTAGATTTCCTTTAATTTACCTCTGATTGAACTCCAAGTTAATTAACATTATTATTATTTTGCTCATCATAACAGTGAGACTAAATTAGTTCTATCTCATACTGCAAATAAATTTCATAAAATTATTTATCCTATAAAGTATTAAGGTTGTTGAGGGAGAAGTTCTTTGAATGATGCTACTATGACCGGGAGAATTACTGCTGAATCTGTCGATCGAGACTTTATGCAAATAAGGTATACTGATCTTATAGGCAAGTTTCTCGCAAAATATATTCAAATCGATAAAGAGTTAATTCAGGATGTTTTTAGAAAGGGGATAGGGTTGGATGGTTCTTCAGTAATTGGTTTTTCAACTATAGATGAGTCTGATATGATGCTGTTTCCTGATAGAAAAACATTAAGAAAAATACCTTTGTCAAGCTATGAAATAATGACTGTTATTGCTGATGTTTACAATGGATTTGATCAAGGTAGATCTCGAAAAGATCCACGGAGCGTTTCGCAAACTCTTGAGGATCACCTTGCCGTGAGTCAGATTGCGTGTCAAGTAGGTGCTGAGGTTGAATGCTTTGTATTTGATCAAATAATCTTTGATATGGAAAAGAATGACCCCGCAAGTAATAATGTAAATGGTCGGAATCGTGCAAAAGATGTTTCAATCCTATCTTCAGAACAATATGGAATTGGGAAATATCCTATTCGTAAAAAATCTGGGTATGATGTTCCTACTTTTCAAGACTCTCTGATTGAATTTCGGTTTGAGGTAGCTAATATATTGAAACAATATTATGATATCAATGTCACAAATATGAATCACGAAGTGGCTAGTAGTGGCCAAATTGAAATCAATTTTATGCATGATTACTTGACTCAATCCGCCGACAACGTTCAGATTTATAAAGATGTAGTCAGAAATGTGGCAAAAAAATACAACAAGATTGCAAATTTCATGCCAAAACCAATTTTTGATCCTCTGAACAATGAAAATAGTGATAATGGATCAGGTATGCACGTAAGCATAAGCTTATGGACAAAATCAGCAAATAAGAATGCCAATTTATTTTATGATGAGTCTGATGATTACGCCGAATTGAGCCAAACTGGGCGATACTTCATAGGCGGTATTTTAGATCATGCTAGATCATTATCTGCAATAGTAACTCCAACCGTAAATTCGTATAAAAGGATTATACCAGGATTTGAGGCACCCGTCTATATTGCTTGGGCTAGGGGAAATAGATCTGCTGTAGTTAGACTCCCAGTCAACGAAAAAAAGAGTTCGAACTCAAAAAGAATTGAGTGACCGGGCACCCGATCCTTCCGCAAATCCCTATCTTGCTTTCTCTGCCATAGTTGCAGCAGGATTGGACGGAATAAATAGAAAAATTGAACCAGGGAACCCTGTTAGTGAGGACATTTACAAAATGTCTGACTCAAGGAGGAAGGATCTTGGAATAGGTGTTCTACCTGGTAGTTTGGAGGAAGCGTTATCTTCGTTGAAAAGTGATTCAAATTATCTAAACCTTTGTTTTCACCATGATTTAATCAGTACGTATTCGGATCTTAAAAATAAGGAAATAGTGGAAATAGGTAACGATGAATCAGTCATAAATCAATTCATGTTTTACTATGATGTCTAAGAATATTATTTCTTTCGTATCTTATATTTCTTTTATCTTATTCTTTTATATCCAATGCGCTCATCTTTTCTGTTCTTTTCTCAATAGGACTAAATCCTCAATATTATTGGGGTTCATATATACTTCTCCCCGTGTAGCCTCTTTGATACCGACAATAGGTTCATCACATTCTGGACATATTTGAAAATAAACAAAAATACTGGCACTTCTCTTATTTTTTCCAACAAGCGTATTACGCATGTTAGAATGAAATTGGCTCTGACATGTGGGACATTCCATATTAATATTTTAATTTGAATTGTATATGTACTTTAACATACCCGAGAAATAATTTAGTAGTTGATTGATTAGTGCTATTATTAAAAATATGTTGTACTAGATTCTTGACTTTTTTCCCTAACACATCTAACCATCTGAACCTCGTCTTGGCGACCTATTATAGTATCAGAATTGTATGAAATATTACTGCATAAAATGGATTATGAGGAATATCCACATAATTGGTTGTTTGCTTTCATTCTGTACCTAAAAAACATGTTTATAACATGACTGGGCAAATGATGGTGATCAAAGGTTTGACACTAAAAATACTAAACCTGACGAATACATTATACTTAATTTTAGAATATGTGATATGATTGATAAGATAATTTCACTGTGCGTCTCTCAAAACCGTTCTAGTTACCAAATTTTGTCTTACTTCCGAATCTCGGTTTGAAACTTTATGGTTTTTTGATCGATTGTTTATCCGAACAGTAATAATACGTCAATCCATGGTTTACTTGTGTATGTCTTCATTCAAGCAAGTATTTTCTCTTCCTGTTACCTCCATAATACTTGCTAGGATCATATATGCAGTAAATTGGTTTAATATTTCTTCTATTTTTTATCTCATCTTAAATGAATTTAAACAGGATGTTTCGATGTTGGGATTGGTAACTTCTGGATTTCTAATAGGGATTGGCCTTTTTCAGATTCCAGCTGGAATACTGTCGGCAAGATACGATGCAAAATTTATGATATTTTTTGGAACAATGTTGTTGTCTATATCTTCTCTTCTTTCAGGGTTGAGTTCAGAGTTATATCAAATGGTAATTCTAAGATTCCTAGTAGGAGTTGGGATGGCGTTTTTCTTTGGTCCTAGCGTTATTCTCATTTCAAAATATTTGGGTAAAGGATCAGATGGGCTAGGTGTTGGAATTTTAAATTCCGCCCATTCATTGGGTGGAATTATTGGAATATTTGGCTGGATCATCATTGCGGAGGCTATTGGTTGGAGGACAAGTCTAGTAATCAGTGGAATCTTGGGAATACTCAGTGGATTGTTCTTGCTATACGCTCTACAGATAAAAAATTATGATAGCTCCAATAATCTATCTAATTATTCTTTTCAGGAAAAAGTTTCCATTTTTTTTAAATTCTTTGACCTGAACAAAGAAACCCGCGATCAAAAGTCTAAATTCACAATTAATTTTGATGCCCTCAAATCTATCATGTTGAATAAACATATGATTTATGTGGGATTATCATTGCTTGGATTTCAAATAGCTTGGAATTTAGTCTCTACTTTTATCATTCTATTTCTTAGAGTCGAACTTGATATTACCTCTTCAATTGCGGGTCTAATTGGGGGATTAACCTTGATAGTGAATGTTATATTTGCTCCTTTTATTGGTAGAATTTATGATAAATTAACTCGAAAAAATAATTTCAATAATGATATAATATTGTTGCTAATATGTGGAATAGTTATTTCAGTAAATATCATTTGTTTTTCATATGCTTAATATTTATTTCTTGATCCCTTCAATAATGATAATTGGAATTTTTGCATCAGGAGGATTTGTAATTCCATATGCATTGGCAAGGAGATTAGCCTTGGAGAAACTCGGATTGCCTAAATATGAAATTCTTGCTGTTAGTTTTGTTAACGGATTATCTTTACTTGGAGCTTTTTGGGTTCCATTTGTATTCTCTATCATGGTAAAATCATTTGGTTATTCTTTGGCATGGTTGTTTGGTGGATTATTGGTTTTAGTTTTCATAATTCCAATCATAAAACTCCGCAGCTAAAGTCATAATCATTCTAGTTTCGAGTTACTTCTCTCAAACAGAATCCTTTTGTGATAATAGGCGGGTTTTTATTGACTATTGTCAATTATTTATCAGGAAACATTCTATCCTTTAATCCCACTTTAAACAATTTTGGATCTTCCACTTCTCAAGTAATATCTGTGATGAATTTTCCAGGACTCGATGAATCATCTAATTCTGTTGGAATATTTTTGTTTAGAAATATTCTATATCCTAACTTGTTGATCATAGAATTCATGTTAGAAGCATCTCGAAGCGTTTTCCTTTCTATATATGCAAAGTCCTTCTCACAGTTAATATTTAGATCGCTATTTTCTTTAAAATATTTATTCTTGACAAAATTCAATACATCATTCCATGTATATGCCTTTATTCTATCGATTGGTTCCCTAGACTCAGGAACGGTTGTCTCGTCGTTGTATTCAAAAACTTCAAAGTAGTCAATCGACTTGTTACACTCTCCACAGTAAGTCTTCTTACTAATTTGTCTACATTTTTCACATTGTAATATTATGGCCATATTAGAATATTATCAGATCATGAGCATATTTATTAAATACTTACAAATGTGCTATCAGCAGCCACAATATAAGACAAGTATTATTTTACATTGCAAACTATAATTTCTCATCACTATTATCCGTATTTCTAATTGTAAATCAAAGCCGAAAGGACTGGCAATATCATCTAAAATAAAGCCGAGCTCAAACTCGGGGAATGCCAAGGGTAGTAAAGCATATCCATGCATGTCCCTTGATGATTCTTTCTTGAACTAACAAATAATATTAATCTCAATGGATCTGGATCTCCCAAAAATTTACTCCTCTCGCTCTGTTGGGATTTCCCAATATTTTTGATTTGTAGGCAACCAAATTCAAAAATTATTTGTCTTCTATTTCTAATAATGTCATATTCCTGTTAGGATGTACCGAAATAATCGGATATTCTGCTATGACTCTTTCTTGTTTTAATTATACTGCTATTTCCAATCCATTCATTTTTTGATATGGTTAAGTTATTACACGCGAAGGATAGTGCCATGTCCAGTGTATCAAATTTGTTGCAGTTCATTCTCAAAGCCTCTCTTATTCCCTCTCTTATTTGCCAGACTCCGACAGGGAGAATGTATTCTGGATGTATTTCTCTAAGGACTATTACTGATGCACTTCTTTTTTGGTAATGCAGAAATTCTATGACAGCTAGCCTAGCAGCAAAATAAGATCCCCCTATTTTTGGATAGTTCTTCAGACCACTTGAATCCTCGGAATCTGTTTCTATCTTTGCATCTCCTTTTTTGTCTATCCATGCTTCATGCATCTCAAAACTCCATAATTCATCTGGGATTAAGACAATGGAATAATAATTCCCCAGGTGAACGTATTTGTAGATCCTAGTCCGATCGAGTGGTTGAAAGGTATTAGTTTTTTTTATCAAGTCAGATGAAATTATTTGATCAATTGCAGAGATGCTCCATTTGGTCGGTACGAGTCTTCTATTTTTTTTAATTCCAATCATTCCTAAACTTAGGATTTTACTAATTTTACTTATCTCAATTCCTTCTTCGTATAAATAGTTGATTGCTTCTATGGCTCTAAAATCAAGATCATAAAATGCTTTTTCAATTTTCTTGTTACTAGAAATATTTGAAGGCAGTTTCAAACTCTCTAATTCTGATGCCATCCCGAATTGGATCGTGTCAGAATCCGATGTCGTCCTTGATGAGATTTCTTCCAAATTCAATTTGGGTTTTCTCTCAAATGTAACTTCTATTTCAGTAGATCTAGTTGCCATAGTTAATTCCTGAAGGGATTGAATATAGCGATCAGCATTCAAATTTGTTTTTACATGAGTTGAATGTGTGCCTCTGATTAGAGATAGTTTGTATCTTATTATATCTTCAATGGACTTTCCTGCCCATTTTTCGGGGTGATCCAGTATTGTCGAATCGGTTTGCAATGGTGAAAATAGGGGTCCTACTTTTACTTTTGGATATGTGTAACTGCTAACGAACACGGAGGGAGGAGATCCACCTGATATTTTTTCTGAAAGATTATTAAAGTTCGATCTTAAGATCTGTTCCCAACCTTCTGTTATGCGTTTTTTTATCTCCTCGGTGTTCTTGCCATGCATTGCAAATTGAATCTGTTTGTTAATGATCTTATTTGAATTTACATCCTACAATGATGGAACCAGAGATTGATAGATCAGGAAATTTGGTTAGAATTATGAGGAGACCATTTTGATGTAATTTGAGAGTAATTTTATTATTTCAATTTTTTGAGTAATTCTGGTACAGGTAATGTATTTAGAATATCATTTCTTCCTGCCCACCCTCTTCTTGCTTGTCCTATACCAAATTCCAAAAATGCATAATGCAGGGGGTGATGAGCATCTGAATCAACAACTAATTTAACTTCATTCTGTATAGCTGTTCTTATGTATTCATCACGTAAATCTAACCTGTTATAGTGAGAATCAATTTCCAGAATTGTGTTAGTTTCGTTTGCAATTGTCATTAATTTCGGAATATCCACAGGATAGCCATCTCTTTTATTAATGATTCTGCCAGTTGGATGAAAGATAATATCTACACTCGGATTTTGGGCTGCTTTAATTAACCTATTTGTTTGTACCTCTATTGGTTGAGAAAAATTAGAATGAATTGCAGCACCTACTATGTCTAATTTATCCAAAATGTTGTTTGGAATGTCTAATGAACCGTCGCTAAGGATGTTTACTTCTGCTGAAGAAAGTATTCTAAAGTCACTCAAATTCCTTTCGCTTTTTTTTCTCTTCTTTTCGTAGTTGCTTGTTTTCCTTTCTAACTGTTTTTCTTCATTATGTTTATTTAGATCCACAAAGAAAGTACCGCTTTTTATTGAATCATTAAATTCTTGAATCTTATGTGCTTGGTCTAGTAGCTGTTGTTCGTCTAATCCCCTAGCGATTCTTAGGCTTTTTGTGTGATCTGTGATGGCGATATAATCAAGATTAAAATTCGTCATTGCAAAATATGCCATCTCTTTTATTGACATTTTCCCGTCCGTATTGTTTGAATGTACTTGTAGATCTCCTTTTATATCACCATACTTTATCAATCCTTTCATTTTTTCCTGCCACTCCTTTGACCCTTTCTTTGCTATCTCGATTTCTCCACTGTTTTCTCTCAATTCTGGAGGGATCCATTCCAACCCTAATTCATTGTACAACTGTTCTTCTGATTCGCCTGATATTTTTTGATCGGATTTAATATCAAATAATCCCCATTCATTTAAGCGAAGTGCCTTGGATTGTGCTAATCTTCGCAATGCTATTCCGTGTTCCTTACTTCCGGTAAAATATTGTAATGCTGCTCCATAACTTTCTTTAGGAACGACCAATAAATCGGAATCTAATCCATTATTAAATTTAATAAATGCTTTAGTACCACCTTTGCTTAGAATTTCTTTAACTTCGGGCATATTTACGAATGAATTAATTACTTTATCTGGATTGTCTGAAACTACTAGAAAATCGATATCACCTATGGTTTCCTTCATTCTTCTAAAGGATCCTACTGCTGTTACAGTAGAAACGTTTTCCAAATTTGTTAAATATTTTTCTATTTGCTTTACCAATGGATAAATATCTCCAAGTAGATGCCTTTTTTTGCCTATGTTGTGTAATTCAATTCTCCTTAGTATTTTTTCTTCTTTTTTTTTAGAAATTCCTGAAATCCCGTTCAACTTCCCTTCTCTAGCAGCCCTTTCTAAATCACTGAGATTTCTTATGGGTAACTTGTCAATTATTACTCTCAAAGTTTTCGGACCTATTCCTTCTAAGCCTACGAAATCATCTATCTTTATGGGGTATTTCGATTTTAGTATTTCATAATATTCAATCTTGCCTGTTTCAATATATTCTTCTATTTTTGAGGAGATTGCTTTACCAATAGAAGGAATTTGTATTAATCCATTAATCCCTCTTTCCTCATAAAGAGATGTAATACTTAGCGGAAGGTTATCAATTTGATCAGCTGCTCTAATATATGCTCTATTTTTGAAATTTAAATTAGTCTTGTTATCATCATTATCATTATCCAACTCCAGTAGAAATGAAATCTTACGAAGGATATCAGAAATCTCTAGCGTTTGTAAGTTTCACACTATAACTCATTCTCGGGTATTCATTAATTTTCTCATTGATTTGTTTTGGTGATTGGGTTGATGTTTGAAAGGGGGTGAAACAGTGGACACCAGTAATCAATATTTTTCATTTATTTATATGGCAGTCTTGAATTTTTATATCATATAATTTGATCAAAAAATTATATCATTAAACGATAATATTTATAATATTTATAGATGATACTAAAAGATATGTAGATCATGTACCAATAAGGTAAGAAATATTGAAAGTTTATTACAAAATATATATATTTAGCTGGACTTATTACAAAAGAATTAGCGATGTTAGTCGAATCCTTAACCATTGGGATAATCATAGGGGTATGTGGACTTGTGACTTGGTTAGTAAAGAATAAGTTTCAACCAGAAATTGAACGTGATATACAAGAACGTGAGCAAAAGACTTTGAAATATGCTCGAGAAATACGAAAAAACCCGTAGAAATATTACTACTTTATTACACTAGACATATTCTGGGATTATTGAATATCAATCCATGGTTAAAATTTTTTTGGCCTGATTTAGTTTTTCAAATAATTCTTTGATGAACAAATCGGCAAACTTGTCAAAATCAATTGTTCCAAATTGCTTCTTATATTCTTCTTTGCGTTTATTATATTCGTCTTCAAGCCATAGAAAATCTGCTTCTTTCAATCTTACAATGAATCTATTAGTTTTAGCTTTGGATTCAAATACATTTATCATAAAAATTCCTGCAAATTGTGTAAAATTTTTTAATTTATATTTTCTCATATATTCCTCTTTATGAATTTCATAGTTTTCTTTTAACCATGTTTTTACATCCATCCTAATTGTCAACGAGGTGTACACTCCGGAAAAGTCTAATTTCAGATTATGCATTTCAACAGAATAATGACCACGTTTGATTTCATTCATCATAATTATTAGGGCACTTGGAAGAAACATTCCTGGGTAATATTCATCTGTAGAGTTCTGTAGTTTGTTTAGTATAGATGGTTTTAGCCCGATAGTTGCATATCCCTTCGTAGGCATCATTTTTATTCACTTTAGTATGCTTATTAACTTATTTTGGATGAGGCTAAAAAATAAAATGGTGAATTATTTTTAGTGAGATGGGGGTACATAATTCTTCAGGTCTTCACCATTGACAACATCTTCCTCAGGTGGTACATAGTCCACAACTCCATGTCGCTTGAATCCTGGATCCTTCTTCTGAGTAAGCAATGCTACGATTATGAAAAGAACAAACGATACTATGGGTGGTATAAAAGTATCTAATCCTGCATACTCTGGTGGGGTAGTATAATACAATACCAATCTTAGGGTGGACCCTACCACAATTGATGCGATTGCAGCCGGCCAGTTTGCCTTCTTCCAAAACAGACCTAATGTAAGTGGAGCCCATAACCCTGCAAATACTATATCAAATGCAAGTATTAAATAAATTCCTGGACGAGGGATTGCTGCTCCGAGGAGAAGACCTGATAGCATTACTGGTATCGTTACACATCGAGTTAATATAAGCAACTTTTTATCCTCTATTCCGGCTTTTTTGAATAATGATCTAAGGATGTCTCTTTGAATCAAGTTTCTCGCTATAACACTTGAGATCGCAAGAAGACCACCGTTAGCAGTTGACATAGACGCGCCTAAAACTCCCATTAGTAAAGCAGCTCCTATTGGAAACGGAAGTAGGTTGATAGCAAGTAGAGGATACACTGTGTACGGATCTTCTATGTCTGGTAACATGTATAACGCAATTATTCCCATCATACTCGTAGGTACAATAATTGAAATTGTTAAAATTCCAGCCATGAATGCACCTCTTCGAGCTGTCTTGCCATCTCTTGCTGAAAATACTCTTTCCATAAAATCAAGTGCTACTACATCACCAAGACCCAATGCTATAATTCCTGCCCAGTTTACCAAAGCCCCGTTTTTAGGATCGGTTAGACCGGACAAATCCAAATAGCTCTCTGGCGTGGCAGACAAGAATAGTTCCTAAATCCACTCCTCCAAATCCAAAGGCAAAATACAGAAATGCTGCCCAGAATGCTCCGATAGTTAAGTAAACCTGGAAAATATCTGTATACGCAGAAGAAAATAACCCTCCCGCAAACGTATATACCAATACCGCCAATGAAACAATTAGCATACCCCAGAAAAGTGGAATGTGCAAGACAGTTGACAGTATAAATCCCCCTGCTGCAAAATTCCCTGCAACTAATATTATGAAACTTAAAGACAAAAGTATGGATGACATTCCCTCTGCGCCAACACCATATCTTCTATAATAAAAATCTGGAAGGGTGAGCATGGACATTTTGTTTACCCTTTTCGCATAGAAAATTCCTGTTATTATTAAACAAGATGCCAATCCAATTGGTATCGCAGCTCCAGCCCAAAAACCAAATTGATAAACAAGTGCCACGTTACCTAAGGAAGAGTTACCATCGATTGATTGAGCTGAAAGCATTGTTCCTACAAATATTAACGGTAGGCTCTTTCCTGCAACCATGTATCTTTTGCTACTTTTTTTTACCATCATGGAAGTTAATACTCCCACAGACAGGACCAGCCCCATGAACGAGAGAACTGCTATACCATAAGCATCTATGAAAACCAATGTTATTGGTATTTAGTTAGTAAATATATAAATATTATTAATTTAATGAATACTATTTTTTTTGATTCCTTTTTCATAAATAATTTCGGAAACTTTGCTTCAAAAAATGAAATTTCCCGATCTGTATATCTGACGCTATGTTATTTGACTGGTTATTCCTTATGTATGGTGGTTATACCACTAAGATCAATACATAATATGTTATGGCAAGAAAAGACGTAAACTACGTCAAATGTAATAATTGTGAATATTAAGCATAATATATTCGGTTGTCGAACTTTTTTTTAAACGTAGTTTACTTAACAATATTTATTAATTATTCATAGACATAATAATTAGATATTATATGGGAATGGAATTTTACGGAGATTCTTACAAGGGAAATGACGAACCTATTTTTGTTGGCATACCTACTTTTCTAAAACTACCTTATGTCAAAAAAAATGAAGAATTGCAAAAGATAAAGCCTGACATCGCAATAGTAGGAGAGCCTTTCGATTTTGGAACTACGATAAGACCTGGTTCTCGTTACGGCCCAAGAGCAATTAGAGCTGCATCTACTGTTCCTTCTCCACCTTATGAACATTTCAACATTGAAACTGGGGTCGACCCGTTTGGAGTCTTTAAAGCTGTTGACTACGGTGATGTCAATATCTCTCCTGGGGATGTCATTGAGTCTCATAGACGGATGACTAATAAAGTTAAAGAAGTTCTCGATATAGATGCAATCCCAATAATTTTGGGCGGAGATCATTCAGTGACCTTTGCAAACGTTCGTGCACTTTCTAAAAAATATAAGAACATAGGAATGATCCATATTGATTGTCATGCTGATTGCGCACCACAAGGACTTTGTGGATTCAAATATGATCATGGAGCTCACATTAGACGAATCATGGAATTGGGATGTCTTAAGGGAAAAAATTATACGCTTATAGGTCCTAGAGGTTATTGGCCAGGACCAGATCTGTACAAATGGATGGCCGACCAGGATTTTCAGTGGTTTACGATGCTTGATGTGGAGGAATTAGGTATTGATCAGATTGCCAAAGAGGCTGCGGATAGGGCAAACGACGATGTTGATGCTGTTTATGTTAGTTGGGATATCGACACTTTTGATCCTGCGTACGCACCAGGAACCGGTGAACCAGAGCCCAATGGTCTAACTTCAAGGGAAGGGATGAAGCTAATGAGATTATTATCAACTTCATTTGATCCAGATAGATTTGCATTCGATCTTGTTGAGGTTTCCCCAACATATGATGTAAGTGACGTTAATTCTTATAACGGAGGTATTACATCTGGGCTCGCAAATCGTTTGATAGTTGAATTAATGGCAGGGTTATCCTTGACCAAAAAGGGCGAATCTGAAGGAAAGCCTGTACGACCCAAATTTTATCGTGGTAAGGGAAATACATACGATTTTGGAAACGGTCCTAAAGCAAAGATACCAAAAAGAAAGTAATGCATCTAATCAGAGTACATTGCTTTTCTTCACATCAAACTATCCATCACAATATTTTTTTGAGAGATGAAATCGATGAAACTATATTTTTTAATACATTCAAGATTATTGAAACAAAAATCAAAAGGCAATTAAGAATCAATTTAAATGAATCGATGTGGTTTTATTGCGGATGTGTCTTAAATCAATTACACTTGGGTACTGCATATAGATGAAATCAGGACAAATTTATCTAAGATACTAAGTGAAGAAATGGTTATGATAGGAGTAGTGGAGTTAATGAAAAAAATTGAAATTGAAATAAAAATTGTTACAGGATCACATTATTTCCCATAATATAAGATTAAGATTAGTAAAGCCAATACGGATGAGTAAAAATTAAACAGCAAATGCATCAAATCGTGTTTTATTTTTTGAAAATTGATAACCAGTGCTGAAAAAAATTGTTGATATTTACTGTTGATATTTGAGTTTAAAACTTGAATTTGTTCCACCATTTTGTATCTATCTGATCAATAGAAAATTAATAATAATGGTGATGGGGTCTTTGTTGTTTGCCCAACCTATCAAAGTAATGATCATGTTTTTTGTCTCCACCAGCATGCGAATGCTCTGTCCCATCCTCATGGGTATGAGTGTTCATTAGTGGTTTTTTGATAATAATGTCGTCTATATTTATCAAAAGACGGCTTACTTCTACGGCTGTATTGAGCACTTGCTCCTTTACAATTGTAGGTTCGATCACATCCCAATCCAGTTGAGATATTTTTCTTTCGTCTGAATTTAGTCCAAACCATTTAACCTTTTTACTATCAAAATTCTGAGATAGATTTAGTCTAAGTTGAATAAAAGCATCCATCAAATTCAACCCTGAATTTTTTGCAAGAATTAATGGAATTTCTTCTAATGCTTCGGAGAATTTAAGTAAAACTATTTGCTCCGTTCCTTCAATCATGTTTGCTCTTTTTCTTACTTGTTGTGCCATTAATGCTTCACAAGACCCACCTCCAATGACAATGGATGGATGTTGGACGAATCTACTTATACTGGTAATAGTACTTTGAATTGCACGATGATATTCATCTAGCATCATTTTTGAATTTGCTCTGATTAAAATTGAAACTGTTTTAGGATTTATACATCCTTCTACAAATATCATCTTATCGCTCCCTATTTTCTTCTCATATACATTTTTGGCATATCCTACATTACTTTGTATGTTTCTAACATCTAAATCCTTTATCAGTTTTCCGCCTGTAGCTTTCTCTAGCCAATGAAGATCATTCTCTTTTACTCTTTTGACTGACATTATTCCAAACTTGGCCAAAAGATCCTGTGCCACCAAGTCTATTCCTTTACGGTTTATTACTACATTTACACCACTATCGATTATTTTTTGTATTTTGTTTCTCGTGATGTGGTTTTCTTCAATCCTAAATAGATACATCTGTTCTGGACTGCTGATTGATAATTGAGATTCTGTTTTTGTCGACCTTGCCTGAAGGTCTTCGTCTAGTAAAAGGATTCGTGCATTTTTGACAAATTTAGGCATGAGATCACTATCTATTGTTTTATCAATCAGTACTCCATCAATCAGAATACTCTCTGATAAATTACCAATTTTTTCCTCAATTTTTATGTCATCCGCCTCTAAAAGGTAGTTATTATTAGAATATACAGTATTAATCGCATTAACGGTAATTTCTAAAATATTATTTAATTCGGATTGTGGGTCAGAGGAAAGCCTGACTTTTGTTCCTAAACACGTCCGTGCGAGTTTCTCAATGATTGTCCTATCCTTGCTACTTACTTTTCTTGAGATATTGTGCAAGGTCTCTAGGGAATATTTGAGCCCTTTATCATATCCGTTAACAATAGTAGCTGGATATATGTTCATCGCCAACATCTCTTGTGCCTTTTCCAAAAGAGTAGCCGCAATTATGGCAGTTGTTAGTGTTCCATCCCCTACTTCGTTATCCACTGTATTAGTGGCATCGATTATCACTTTAGCTGCGGGATGTTGAACATCAATCTTACGGAGGAATGTGGCACCATCTTTTGTGCATGTCGATTCACCAATTATGTCAATATAGATCTTTTCATTTCCTAAAGGACCATAGCAGCTCTCAATTAGAGATTTTATCAGCCGAGCGGCATGAATGTTATAACTCCTTACTTCTTTGCCACTTGTTCGCTGTGTATCATCAGGGATTAGTTTAGCATAGGACATATCTTGTTATAATTCTTGGAGTTTATATATGGTAACATCAAAAATGTATTTTACAAAAATTTGTAATTCGTTCTGAAAATATAAAAGTAGATTACGTATTCGTTTTTTGGAACAAATGTGTAAATTCCTCTTTTTTGCAATACTTTTTTATAGTTATTAATTATTAATTCCTTAATGCCAACTGTAACATCTAAAGTTGAAATTGAAAATGCTTCAAAGAATGCAATAAACGCCCTCTTTGGACCAAATGTTGAAAATTTTAGAATACGTGAAGTATTTCCATATTCTGAGGATCAAATTGTAGCCCATAGCGAACAAATGGACGAGACGTCTCAACCAAAAGATGGATGGGATATTCAGGTTACATTCTTGTTAAACGGTCTTCAATATACAGTGGATCTCATCATTCATGAAAAAGATGGACAGGTAAGTTATTCTAGGGTCATTGACAAAATGGTTCCTCTCTGATTTTTAGATGCTATTTAAGAATATTTTACTAGCTTTCGATGGCTCAACATGCTTCGTCAAAAGCAGCAGAATATGCAATTTACTTGTGTAAATTAGAAGGGGCACCTCTTACATTCTTACACATCCTTGATAATATTAAGCAAGGCGGGGTCATAGGTCTAAGAGCACGATATGGTGATACTAATTTGATTGATGGATACAAAAGGGCAAGAAGGCAGGACGCAGAAAAATGGATAAAACCAATTCAAGAGAGAGCCACAACAGAGGGTATCAAGAGTACCATTGCTATTTTAGATGATGAAAAAAATTCTAAAGTAGAAACAATCGTTCAATTTATAGAAAAAAATAATATTGATCTAGTTATTATGGGTTCGAGAGGATTATCTAAATTTAAACAAATGTTAGTTGGAAGTATTGCATCAGGGATAATTAGTCATTCCAAATGCCCTGTGTTGGTAATCCGATAACCATCTACTTTTTTTTTAGATAGTTTAGGATTATTTCTTTTACAAAATCATTTACCTCATGACCATTCTCTTTTGCCTTTTGCTCTAAAGAATTCCACAGGATTCTATCCTTTTCTTTGGAAGGATTAAAAACTAATCTTACTGTAAGTAGTCCTTTGGGAGCGCCTCTTTTTATCCCTAATCGGATGAGTTCTTCTTTCAATGCAGCAGGCTCGATATCTGCCAACTTTATCTGAACTTCAGATGGCTGTCTTGCTATTTTTATGCCTTCATAAAGCGTAATTTCACCATTTTCTATTTTTTCCTGAATCTGATTTGGAAGGGTAAGAATGCTTAGCCATTCACTAATTGTGCTTTTCGGTAACCCGTATAAACGAGATACTCCTGTAATTCCAGACTTCGTCGATTCTACCAATTTTTTTACCATTCTTGCCTTTTCTAAAGGGGAGAGATCTTTTCTTATTAAATTTTCAAACAGAGAGGCTGCCTCTGCTTCTGCACCCTTTAATTTTGTAATAACTGCTGGAATTTCTTTCTCTCCTTTATTGTGGAGGGCTAAAAATCTTCTCCTTCCGATAAGTAACTTATATCTTTTAGTAAAATTATCAAATCGGACCACAACCGGTTGAAGTAATTCAAATTTTGCCAAATGTTCTTTCATTAAGTTATCACTTGAATCTTTTCCAAATGAAAAATTCTTACGGACATTTTCATCTGCTACATCGATTAAATCAACCGGAATATTCTTGATTTTCAATCCTTATTACTTATTCATCTTTTATATTATTATTCATTTTGGTTTGAAGCCATTAGTTTGCCACTTTCTTTATTAATCGTATTATACGCATCAATCTTACGCCTATATTCGTAATTTACGGGATTCTAAACAATCCTTATATTAATTAAATTTGATAGTAAGTGATGCAAAGTTATCTCAAATCAAATGAAAAACTTGATCATTATGATGAATTGAGTAAAGCGACTTTTTTATCTTACTTTATTTCTTTATATATTTCTACTATTGAACATAAGAATAGGAATGATAGTGTTTCAGTTAGTGAAATTTATGATTTTATACAAGATTTACAAGACGAATTGGATTTTAAAGTTCCTCATGTTGACAAAAGAGATATCAGTTTGTGCTTTTATATTTTAGACAAGTTGGGTGTATGTAGTTGTTTAAAATAAACACAAACTATTTTAAGAATAAATACAAAAATTTGGTAACGAAAGTTCGATTACAGATGAAACCATCAATCTTGAAGAACTGGTAAAGTGTGGTGAAAAAGAGGCCAGTCGGAATAATTTTGAAAAGGCTCTAGATATTTTTGATAAGGCAATAAGGATAAATCCCGCATTTGACTCTGCTTACGGTGATAAGGCCCTAGTATTTGACAAGATGGGAAAATTGGATGAATCTTTAAAAATGTATTCTAAGGCATTGGAAATTAATCCAAAAAATTCGATAACGTGGCATAATAAGGGTTTAACCCTAATCAAAAAGAAAAGAATGGATGAAGCCATTAATTGTTTTGATAAAGCTATTTCTATTGATAAAAATTATTCCAAGGCTTGGTATAACAAAGGAAGATGCCTTGAGATGCAGGGTAATTTGGAAAATGCACAGATTTGTCTAACTAAGGCTAGAAAATTAGATCCATTCCTGTTTTCTAAAATTAAACTAAGATAAAAGAGCAAATAATACCCCTTTTTAGTTCCTGTTTTGCTTTATTAAATTTCGACCAAATATTCTATTCAATTTGTTACAGACTGTAAGTGCGACAAAAGATGATAAAAGCTGTATCTCTTAAAACATTATTATTAATGTATGTAAAAATAATTAGTAAAGTTTAATTTAGAGATTCTGTATTTATTTTCATGAAAGAAATCAATGTTTATATTCGACCGAACGATCTTTCAAAAGTGACTGATATTTTACAAAAGCATAAGTTGGGTATTACCTTTTTTGATATCCAGGGAACTGGTAGAACTCCACGATCTACCTCCGAAATTATTCATTCTTATCAAACCGGTAGAACCACAATACCTAAATTTATAGGCCGTGTCCTTGTGATTTCAATAGTTTCGGATTCGATTGTTAACCAAATCATTGAGGAGATGATGCGTAGTTTTGATATGCAAGAAGAACCATACGGCGTACTCTTTGTAAAAGATGTGACTAATGCCTATGAATTAGGGACTGAGTTGAAAGGGGATGAAGTTCTAGTTTCAAAATGATCTAATTCTAATAAATGAACAATCTTTTGAAAAAGGCTTTGCGTTTTCAAAATTATCTCGACGTCTTTTTCGGGTATCTTAATGTCTACTAACGGTTTTCTTTCATATCTTGGCTGCTCTAAGACATTAAGTCCGGTTTAATCAAATTACTATTTACAGTATTAGTTGAAGATAAGTAAATTAGGATCATGATAACAGCCATAGTCATTTTAATCTTTGTCATGAGATCTAGTTTAACAAGATCTTAACCAATAATAGTCGGTCCTGATTATTGACAAGAATTGACCAAAGAACTATCAGAAGAAGAAGCTTGGAATATTATCAAACCTATCTGTAGAGAACTTGATGAATTGAGAAATGAAGGCCACTTGATAGTTTTTGTCTGGACTTCAAAATGAAAATGATGGAACCTATAAAATAAACCTGCGGAGTAATCATTTGCATTTTGCGTCGCGAGGATTAAAGGATAGTATAGGTGATATATCATATGAGACTGGTAGAATCAGAATTGGTATGCGAGCTAATGGGATTCCGATAAACATATTCGTTGAACTATTTTGATATGGGGGTTTTGTATTAGGTAAAATGGTCGGAATAATGAACCTAGTCATTAATTCTTGATTTATGTAGAACATGTAGTACAGGATTTCTTTTACTAAAAATGGGGAATTTTGCCCTCAATTACGATTTTTCTTGCTAGATAGCCAGCTGCACTATGTGAGAGTGTGACAATTGGAGAATTTATAGTTCATGCTCTTTTAGAGTAATTTGATTCGTTCTTCTTTTCAATAGTATCATACAGGGGAAGGATATCAAAGAAATTATTGTTGCGGTGATAAAGATGAGATCATATGATAACTGAGAAGGAAATGATTGTCCCCCCATACTGATTACTGACTCTTGAAAAGCTTGCATATAAGTTGAGGCAATTACTGGACCTATGGAACTGCCCATTAATACTAATACTACTGATATCCCTATCGAGACTCCGCTATACTGATGGGGTGTATGTTGCAATGTGATATTGAAAGCTCCTACTTGTGTCAATGACAATCCTGCGGAGATTATTATCAAATTTAGTGAAATTAAAAATTCACTTCCATGAAATGCGAATAAACTAGCAAAACCAATTGTAGTCAAAACACTTCCTACAACAATTGGCTTGAAATTGCCTATTTTTGATACTATAAATCCTGAGGATGGAGCAAATATTAAGAAAACTATCATGAACGGCAATTGAACCATTGCACTATCCATTGCTTCCCCACCAAATCCAAACGGTATTGGGCTAGTTACCAAAATTGGTATAGTTTGATAAATCATAAACATTGTTATTCCAAAAACTAAGAGGATAATATTTGATGGAAGCAAAATCCTGTCTGATATTAATCTGAGTGGTATTAACGGATCCTTTGCCTTTCTTTCAACGAGTACAAATGCTGTCATTGAGCAAATTGTCAGTGTAACAAGTGAACCTAGGACAATGCCATCAAACGACGTAAAATTATTGGATTCACTATTTGTGTTAGCAAAATATGTTAAAGTTAATAGGAAAGATGAAATTGATAAAGCTAACGATATTGCTCCTTTAATATCTATATGATGTCTGGTTTTTTTATCACTAAGGTTACTTTGATCTAATCGTCCATTTTCCTTTTTGGGTTGGATTGAAATTTGAATTTTGTTCACCCTCGTTGTTGATATTTGATGTGTCATCATCCTTTATTCGCTTCTTTATTATGATCCAAAGTATGATTGCCACTGGTATTATGGTGAAAAAGGTAGCTTGCCATCCAAAATTTTGGACTATTGTCCCACCTATAGCCATTCCAACTACTGATCCTGCAGCAAACATCGAACTGAAAACTCCTATACCAATTGCAATCTTAGACATAGGAAATTGGTCTCTTATGATTCCAAATGCGATGGGGAACATTGAAATACCTATACCTTGAATGATTCTTGCCAAAACTAAAGTGTAAATATTAGTTGACAATCCTCCGATGGCGATCCCTATAATATAAATAATAAAAATCACAAGCACCATTTTCTTTCTACCATATATGTCTGATAATTTTCCTGCTATAGGCGTCATGACTGCTCCTGAAATTAAGTAGGCCGTCAGAATCCATGACGAGGTACTATATGAAATATCAAAGTCTCTAATTATATCACTAATAGCTGGTAAAAGCATGGTTTCTCCGTACATCGTTATCAAAATTGTCGATCCCAATATTGCCAGTGTTATCCACGTGGATTCGTGAATCTTTTCGCTGGCATTTGGTTTTATGTTTTTCATGAATGAATACCTAGTTTAGCAAAAAATGGTAGTAATGTTATCAGATCATACGGCTGGAATTTTAACTTCCTTCTTTAATTTACTTCTATATTCTCTATAGTCCTCATCAATCTCCATGGCTGCTTGAAGTATTTTGCTTCTTATTGTGTTAGATGAATTGATAAACATCCTTGTATCTTTGGGAAGACAGTGACCTCCTATTCCATCCCTAGGTTCTAGAACTTCTACATTCCATTTTGTATTGAGTGATTCACGTAATTCAGAAAAACTGATACTGTTAGACTTGCAATAGAGGTAAAGCTCTTCTGCAAATGCTATTTGAAGATATCTATGAGCATTTTCTACTATTTTTGTTAGTTCTGCTACTTCAACTGACGATACTGGATGCATTGGAATTGATAGAGTTTTTATCCCAGCTGATGATGAAGCTTTGTTGTTTCTGTTGTCTGGGGTACTACTTCCCGTCCATCATAAAAGTTAAGACCGTGTTGCAAGCAGCAGTTGCTCACACCTCCTACAATACGTAATTGATTAACACCGTGAACTTCTTCTTCTAATGCATACCATCTATGTGGTGCATGTACAACGTGTAGTCTATGGTCTACTTTTTCAAATACTTTTTTAGATGTACCTTTTGGTATAGTGCTTTCAATTGATATTAGTGCGCCTGTTTTAGCTTCTCTAGATATCTTTTCAACAACAGACATCAAACCATCTACTTGTGGTGTAAACATATCATCTGGTCTATGTGTAGATACACAGATAATTAGTACGTCAAAATCACCAAAGTTGGATGCTTGCTTTATTCCATAGTTGGCTTCAGCTGATTGCATGGTTTTTTGATTTATATCATATCCATAAGTATCAAAACCATGTTCTTTAACATATTTTGCAACTGGAAGACCAAGTTGGCCAAGTCCTATGATAACTACTTTTTCATTTTTAAGGATGTTGGGCCTTTGGGCATTTAACTTGTTAGATGTAATTGGATTAGTAGTGCTAAGGACACTATCTGAATAACTAAACTGTTCCTGTGTCTCCAAACGCATGCCGTCTAAAGACTGGTCATTTTCCTTCCTTAATGGAATCATGATTTATCTTACTAATACTCCTTAATAAATTAAACTGACTGGTCAGACATGTTTATTAGTATCCAGACCTAAATTAACTTGTTCGTGTCTAGACTTGATTTTAATTCCCAAGAACTTGCTTCAAAGTATTTTTTACGATTTAGAATGAGAATTGCCTCTTTACCTAACGATATAAAAAATGATACTAGAAAATTTCAAATTATTGGTAGTTACATTAAACCTATAATATTGTGTGCCATAAATTTTTTATTAAAAAAAAGTGGAAAATCAGATGTGTCCCGTATTGAAGTAGTAAACCTCAGAGGATACAAGTATTCTTACAGACATCTTGAAATGGGTGAACATTAATGTGTCCAAAGGTAACATCTCAACATAAGCAAGAAGTACGAGGTAGGATTATCCAATCAGCAATTGAATGCTTTTCTAAAAATGGATTCGATCGAACTCGAATGGATGAAATATCTCTTTTGGCCGATTTAAGTAAAGGAACATTATATAATTATTTTGATAATAAAGAAGATTTATTTCATGCAATTTGTGAGGACAGTCTCGACCTACTAAAAATTCAACTTGATCACTTATTTACTAAAAGTAGGGATGACCTAATATCCAATGCAGAATTATTTTACGAAAACTTTCAAAAAATACAAAAGGAAGGAAGTGCAAAGGTCTTTTTTGAGGCCTTATCAGAATCAACACGCAATCCAAAATTAAAAATAATCTTGTTCAAACATAGACTCAAAATCTATAAAGTTGTTGAAAACTATTTGCAGATCCAAAGTGACAAGGGGTTTATTAAAGGTGATATTAACTTAACCTATGTTGCCTCAGGAATGGTGTCTTTGTTTGACGGTATTACCGCAGGAAGTCTCCTTGGGATCCCTGAAGATTATAATAAGAATATTTGGGCCGTAACGATAAAGGCGATATTGTCAAATTTAAACTAGAACCAAACCAAAGCTAGAAAGTTGGCACATCAATTTCAAGTGGAGTGATCCCAATTCATATCGACTAGTCTGTAATAATTTATAACCCATTACATCATTAAGACGAGTGTGTCATTATTGCCTTTTAAAAATAAAGTTCCAAAAATAAATTCCGATTGTTTTATTGCACCGAATTCTGTGATTATCGGTGACGTAGAAATAGGCTCTCGTACATCGATTTGGTTTGGTACTGTTCTTAGAGGTGATGTCTTTCACATCAAGAGTTGGATATAATACCAATATACAAGATAATAGTGTTGTGCATGTTACCGCTAATAAATATCCAACCATAATTGGTAACAATGTTACTATTGGTCATTCGGTGACACTTCATGGTTGTTCAATAAAAGATAACTCGCTGGTTGGGATTGGATCTGTTGTCATGGATGAGTGCGAGCTTGGAGAATGGTCTATAATTGCTGCAGGATCCGTGGTTAAGCCAAACACTAAAATTCCCTCAGGTAAACTTTGGGGGGGATTGCCCGCAAAGGAAATCCGTGACATAAATGACAAGGAACGAGAATGGATAAAAGAGTTATCAAATAATTACTTAGAATTATCAAAACAATATTTGAGTATATAAAGGGAAACAGGCATATATTTTTCAAATTTATATGCTGTGAATCAAATTTGTCCCTACTTACGAATATTCAAATCTAATCTCTAAAACCAGCCTGCATATGTTAGAATACTAGCAATGTGTTTTAGTAGAGTTCTATTATATAACTAAATAGGTTAATTTTGTTTCTTTTATTTTTATTGAACATGATGTTGTACTATTGATGAAGTAATCAGTTATCAAACTGCTTTATGGGATTAGCTAGGATCTTCAATAATGCTAAAGATTATACCATTTAATCTACTATTAATATTCTTAGTAGTGGTAGTAACAGGTACAAGTACACACGCAATCTTTAATCAAAACGTATTAGCACAAAACTCTGGTGAAGACAGTTCTCGTGGATTAAATTTTGATAGTCTATTCGGAAGTAGCAAAGAAGGTTTCAGTTTCGATGAATTGTTCCCCTTCGGTGATTCTAGCACTTCAGGTTCTCAAGATGAATCATCATCTAGCGATGATGACTCTGCTTCAGGTTCTCAAGATGAATCCGCAGCTACTGATCCAATGGGTGGAATCGATCTTGTATTTCCTTTCAATGATATTCAATCTCCAAAAGCACAATCTGATACACCATCTGAAGATGCAAGCTCCACAAGTCCAGACGACAATAGTAAATCTATAGCTCCTCAGAATGAATCAGCCTTCTGAAGACTGAAAAGGCAACAAGCCTCTAAAGACGACTGATAAAGCAACAAGCCTCTGAAGACGACTGATAAAGCAACAGCAGCTCTGAAGACGACATGACGCAAAGCAACAAGCTCTCTGAAGACGACAAGCAACAAGCTCTGAAGACTGACAAGCAACAAGCTCTGAAGACGACTGATAAGGCAACAGCCTCTGAAGACGACAAGCAACCAGCCTCTGAAGACGACTGATAAGGCAACAAGCCTCTGAAGACGACTGATAAAGCAACAGCTCTGAAGACGACGATGCAACAGCTTCTAAAGACGACAAGCATCTGAAGCACGCTTCTGAAGACGACAGCACTGAAGCACGCTTCTGAAGACGACAGCAGCTCTAATGACGACAAGCAGCCTCTAAAGACGACAGACGACAGCAGCTCTAAAGACGACAGATAAGCAGCAGCTCTGAAGACGACGATGCAGCAGCTCTAAAGACGACAGCAGCAGCCTCTGAAGACGACAGCACTCTGATGAAGACGACGAAGCAGCCTCTGAAGACGACAGCACACAATCAAGCTTCTGAAGACGACAGATGACAGCAGCCTCTGAAGACGACAGCACCTCTTCTGAAGACGACAACGCAGCGCTCTAAAGACGACAGATCGACAGCAGCCTCTGAAGACGACAGCACTAAAGTCAAGCTCTGAAGACGACGATGCAGCAGCTCTAAAGACGACTGACGACAGCAGCTCTGAAGACGACTGACGCAGCAGCTCTAAAGACGACTGACGCAGCAGCTCTAAAGACGACAGCAGCCGCTTCTGAAGACGACAGCGACAAATCAAGCTCTGACAACTCTCGTATGATTGCTCCTCAAAGTGAAACTACAGCAACAGAAACAGGTAAACCAGTAGCTCCTCAAAGTGAAACACAACAACAGAAACAGGTAAACCACTAGCTCCAATAGCATAATAGGATTGACAATGATTAGGTGATGCAGGTGCGAATGGAAAAATTTCATACCTGCAACCCTAAAACCAAAATTTTTATATTTTTGATTTATTCAGATTATTAGTTTATTTTTTGACGTATTATTTCGGGTCATTCGACATATAGAATAATTAATTTTACAAAAGAAAATTCCAGTGCAAGTTGTTAGTCTAGAAAAACTCATTATTTACAGCTATTCTTAATATTATTATGAATTTATGAATCTTAATTTTACAATTCTTTCATTTGGCAGTACAACATGTAGTTTTTTCAATAGTAATTAGTTTCATGAAACGGATTCAAATATTTTCTTGAGATCTTCCTTAAGGGCTTTGTATTTGTCCAATCTTGTTCGTCCTTCCTCCGTGGATGGTATATTCTCTAATAATTTTCTTTGTTCTTTTTCTGTCATACAGTCAACCGAGTTCAGGATGTCTTCTAGTTCAGACTTTGATAATTCAAGTGTGATTATTTCATTGGGATGATTCGTTTTAACAATTTTTGTCATGTTCATATTGATATGTTCAAATTAATATCTTTGTTCATAACCAAACACAGACTAGCCCGGTTGCAACGATTTTCGACATTAAAATTAATCGAAATGGTTAAGGTTAAACATTGATTGGTCCAAATAAGTTCATATCTTAAATAGTCTCAATTTATGCCTTCATAATGCAATTATTTAATTCTCTCTTAAATATTCAAATGTTACTGCTGTTGTAATATGTTTCACAAATTCATATGTGTTCTAATTTCAAATAGGATGGAGTACATGATATGTCGTTAGTCTCAGGAATTATTTTATTTTTAGACTCACTTCTTCCCCATGTCCGATTGGGACTGTTACTGATTGAACAGAATCTTTTTTCCTTATATGTTCTATATATTTGGACATACTTGGTCTATATTCCTCAGGATACAATACATTATCCGTAACGATCACTCCACCCTTCTTGACTATTGAGATAGCTAAATCAAAATATTCTGGTAAATTTTCTTTGTCAGCATCCAAAAAAATGAAGTCAAAATATTTGGATTGATCGCCTGAATTATCATTAACATAGTTTGACAATTGCTTTAGTACTTCTATGGCATTTCCTTCAATTATTTCTATTATGTCACTGACTCCAGCATTCTTAAAATTTGTTGTTGCTTTCTTAGTCTTTAGTGGATTATTGTCTATGGTAGTGATATTTCCTTTTGGCGGGTGAGAGTTTTCTTCATTCTGATAAAACGAATATGCTAACCACAGTGTCGAGTATCCAACAGAAGTACCTACTTCTAATATCTTTTTGGCATTCATTGATGATAGTAAGATACTAAAAAATTTTCCAGTGTCACCGGTAATCGCAAGCATCGAATCCTCATGGGATACCTCTGCTAAGCCTGATCTTTCTAATGTTGATTGTTTTTCCAGCTCGGTTAAGACTTTAATGATTCTCGAACAAGTATTAAGATCCAAGTCTGACATTTTCTCGTACCGTGATTATTTGGTTATCCTAATATTAAAACGATATTTCTCGCATTCTAAATTGATAGAATTAAAGATTATAGTTAATTTTTGCCTTTTCTCCGATATTATAATAGAAAAGACAAAAATCATGAATTTGGAGTCTGATCTTGATATTTTGACCTAATACATGAATGATACTAAAACCCCGATAAATGCCCGGAATAAACTTCAACACGCAGTCAATATGTTAACCGTCAACCGAGGTGACCTGTTATAATTTAGCTGATCAGAATGATTTACTTTATGATAACAAGAGAATAGCAATCTAATGCTATCAAAGATAGGGTACAGAATCTAGGATTTAAAGAAAAAACTGAAGATAAACCTTCAGAAAATATACCAGTGTTCTAGTGAGAGAGATTGTAAAAGTACCTGTCTATTTCGAGAAATAGAAATTTCGGGTTTGATTAGTCTTTTTATTAGCTATGATTAACGTTACTCAATTTAGGGAATGAAAATAGCTTGCATTTAGTAAAATTTGATTAGTGTCATTCTAAAAAAATATTTATTTTCAATCTCTGATCAAAAAATTGATAATATTTCTACTTTTGGCATTTTGTTTCTAATGTTATCATAATTTTCCAGTATTCAATTATTATTAATTGCTAAATCCAAAAAAGATAAAAAAATTGCAAATATTTTTAATAAAGTTCATCTTACAATAAGTTATAGAATGAAAACCCTTCAAATTGCTACCTTTGGTGACGATGATCAAGATGGAATTGCACTAGGGATTCGAAATTTTCCAATTCATCAACTCATATTGATATGCTACTCAAGTGATGAATCCAAAGCTATCGAATATTCAAAGAAGATTGAAACAATAATCGGTATCGGTTCAGAAATAATTCTTGTTGAGAAGGAAAACGTCGTAAAGGATACAATTGAAAGAGTTAATGAAGTATTGTTAAAGAAAAGTATGGAATATCATCAGATACTTATGAATGTAAGTTCTGGGGATAAATTAATCAGTTGTGCTGCACTCTCATCAGCATTCATTAATGGAATAAAGGCTTTTGCAATGGACCATGCTCACACTGTACCTCTGTTATTACCGGTACTAAAGTTCAGTTACAGCGAAATCATATCAGATACCAAAATAAAAATACTAAAAAGTATTGATAGCATAGGCGGCATGGTAAGCAGCTTGGAAGAACTAGAACAAATTTCGGGTTACGGAAAACCTCTTTTGAGCTATCATGTTCAAGGCGGTAAGGAAAATAAAGGATTGGCAGATTTGGGGTTGGTAGAAGTAGACAAAGGTGACAGAGGTAAAACAGTAATTAACATTACTACTTTGGGCAAACTAATGGTTACATCCAACCTCGTAAATTCTTCTCAGCATTAATATTATGTTAATCTTAAAAAATATAATAATCTGAGAGTGTCAGATGGGCTCGTAGCGCAGACTTTGGATAATCAAAGGTGCATAATGGATAGCGCGGACGCCTCCTAAGCGTCAGGCCGAGGGTTCAAATCCCTCCGGGCCCGTTACGATAAAGATTGTTTTAATTTACATGTCCTGTCCAAATCATTTGAACGAAATAGTCTCTAATCTCAGTAATATTGGGATTAGTAATCTTTAAAGCTTGATATGTTTATTGAAATAGAAATCCAATCATAAAGTGTTAGTAAAACGAATCCACGTTGAATATCGGATTTATCGATTATTTTTTTTAAGAAAAACCATAACATCCAAGACACTAACAAAGGAGGTTTCTTAATTGGTCCATCATAGCAAAATTAATTATTCTAAAATTGTCCAGCCTATGAAGGTCATATGTAAATGCTCTTGACAATAATAGGCCGAACACGGAACACACCTGGATATCGGCTTACCAGAACAATGATGTACAGAACAACAAATTGTATTTTCATGGGTTGTGGATGATTCGATATTTAAATGCTCAGATGAAATATTGTTTAATGAATCAAAATAATCTGTGGACATTTCAAACAATACTATGAGGAAAAGAATCTAGATAAGCATTCGAGACGATATAATCTATTTACTCTTATATCATGACAGATGGATTTACTTATTTCTGCGGTTAAATTACCTATTATTATTTGATATGTAGTAATCTACTAGAATCTATTTAAAGAACTGATATCAGTCGTAAGCCCTTCGGGTCCTTTTTATTTATTCTAAATAATAGTATTTATAAAAAAAGTAAAAGGTAGAGTTCCAAATTTGGTAGAACGAGAATTAGAGATCCAACTGCCAACACTTAGTATTCTAGATAACTTGACCGTCTCACTTCTCAAATTAGTTTAAATAAATAATTGAAACTAATTGGTTGATTTGGCCTCAAAGGAAGAAATCGCTTATTGCCACTTGCTATAAATATGAGAAAATATTTGTTTTTCAGATTTATGCTGGGTACGAACTTTCGCTTTTCCCATTCTTATTGATGATCAAAATATCTATACCATCACCACTTGCAGAATCCCTTTGAATGGATGATCGAATGGATCTTAATGCTAGATTTGTTGCCTTCTCCTCATCTAGGTTTTCATTGAACTCTGCATCCATTACTCCCAATGCCATTTCAGCTCCAGTTCCTACTGCAGCATATCTATCTGGTAAAACCGAACCTAGTGGATCGAGAGTATAAATTTCTGGTTTTCCAGTTGTAACACCTCCCACCACAACCTGAGTCAATAAGGGAAAGTATCTCCTTTCAAACATTATGACGGACATCAATTTTGCAACCGAATTTGGTTCGACGTTACGTCGGGTTTCCAATTTCCTGATTTTTGATAGAGCGCTTACCTGGCGTACAAGAACCTGCATGTCAGCAACCATACCTGCACAGGCGGCACCCACATGATCAGTAACATTAAATGTTTTTTTAGTATTTTTATTAACTACGAAATTGCCATATGAAACTCTCTTTTCAGCAGCCAAAAGTACTCCATCATTGTAAGTAATCCCAACTGCTGTTGCTCCGGGCATAAATTGAAAAGCCATTTAATAATTAAAAAAAAAGAGTTAGATTTAGTCGTTTCTATATTGATGCCTACTTTTTCAACATTGAGTAGTCATGAATCTTGATTGCTTCGGATATTAGCTTATTTTGAATTTCTAGAATGTCCTTTGCCTCTGGATACTTTGATCCAACCACCACCTCTGCAACAATATTTGTTATGTGTCTGAATAGGAATTCATCTCCTCTTTGAGCCTCTACCTTATAGGTGGAATGAGCCTTATTTACAAAGACAATATTTTCATTTGTAAAACTGTATCTCGGATCAGTTTCATCCTCGTAGGGGATCACCTTGTATCCTATTTTTTTTAGCGTGAAAGTTTTTTTGAGAATAGGCTTTCTAACCGTTTTTCTAATCATCCCGTTGTTGCCAGTAGCGAGGTTGTCGTTGTAATTATTATTTGAAATCTGTGTTAAAGAAGCACTCTCTCTGTTGGTAGAATCGTTAAGAGCAAATTCATTTGCTGAATTTGAGATTTCAGAATTGTTTAAAATTTTGTCTCTATTGTCTGTATAATTGTCTGATGAAGAGGTTTTTGTAGCTTTCTTTGCATTCAAATCATCAAAATTTGAATCGGAATTTCGTTTGCTGTTTTCATCACCGATATCTAAATCATTGTTCCCATCTACCTGTGTTAAGGTAAAAGATACATTATCGTTTTTATTATTTTCATAACCTTGAATTGAATTTGAATCGCCTGTCAGACTATCTTTTGTGTGACTCGAGCCATCTGTTCCGTTCTCGCCAGCTGGGGATGAAACCTCGACCGATTCGAATCCTTGAATTTCTTCTACTGGTTCAAGGGTTTCCAAAACAGCTTGACCCATGACTTTATCTATTTCCTTATAAATTTTTGATTCTTCCCTTGTAATGAGAACGTCTTCATATTCTGTTAGGCTCGGAAGCACTTGATCAATTATGAATGTTTTTACATTTTGATTGAAAGCGTTATAGGTATCATTCTCAATCAAAGCCGATTTATCTGCAAACCTGGATGTAAGTTCGTCGCATTTTACATATCCTGTAACTCGGCTCAGCTTGTTGTCAAATCCAAATGTGCTCCTCAAAACCACGTGATTACCTACCATTATTGCTATTCCTTTCTCATCTTGCCCCAAAGGCCTTCTCGCAATGGTTATTTCACCGGTGGTTCTTGGATTATCTAAATTTACTTCTAACTTGTAACCTTGAATATCTGGCGAGTGTATTACTTGGGAATTAGACATATCCCATTCTTTAATATTGTTAGCAGATTTGATATACACCTCAAAGAGTGGATATTTTAGAATAGAGAGTTTCTTAATCTCTTTGGAAAGTTTGTTTATGTCAATGCTAATTTTAGATCCTATCAACAATATTTCAGTACCATTTCTGCTGAGTTTCGGTTCTTTTATCTCACGTAATTTTGCTCTTCCAGTAATAAGCTCTTCTAATGTATTCCCATCAATAGCTAATGGTTTTGCTAAAATCGTCCAGCCGAGTTTTGATTTTCATTTGATTAAACGAAGTCAAAAAGGATAATCGTCCAGTACCATATCTTCCCGTTCTTAACCTTTTCAATTTTGGTGAAAGAGTTTCTTCAGCTTTATGGGGTGAGCCTAATATCAAAAACTTGTCCATTGAATTGGAGTTCATCCCTGCGTTATCTTCAATTACCACGTTGCCGTTTTCTAATACTGTTACGAGAACATTCGTTGCATCCTCGTCAAAGGCGTTTTCAATTAGTTCTCTCACTATTTCGTAGGGAGATATCCACGTTTTCGTGGCAAACTCTCTAAAAAATGATGGATGAACCTTTAATTCCATAGTCAATATATTTTAGTTTTTAGGAGAAGATTATTTAAATAAATATTAAAAATTAGTTGACTAAATTCCTAATTTTTTTTCACAAGCTCAGGGCTGTGATTCTATGTTGATACAGTGTGGGTAAAGCCAAGTATTATGGCCTTCGGAATTAAATCTACTAAACCTAACGTTATTTTAGGCGGATGAGTTTCGATGAATGGATGTACCGTCGTATAATAAATTAACAAAACTGGAACTGCAGCGCATCCTGCTATAGTTAAAAGGATTAGCCAAGTAGCTGTCATCTTTCCCGTAAGCATGTCATTTTAAAAATGGTTTGGATATATAAAGATAAAGCTCTCATACGTCATATTATTTAATCTCATAATCGAAAGGAAATTTCCTTAAAAGCATTCCAGAATTTATCACCGACATAGTGCAGATTATTTATAATCTGTCCCTTTTGTAATTCTTTGGCGTTAATGCTGTCCTCAAGTGCTATACCGACAGATAAATATTTTCCATATTTTTCCTCCTTTGCTACAACTATGTCATTTTTCTTGAATTGACTAAACTCTACAATACCTGGACGCAATATCTTTGCTCCATTACATATGAACTTTATAGAACCCGAGTCCACAATTATCGAAGGGAATTTTTCCAGGACTTCGGTTCTGCCCAAAAAAGGCAGTATAATCTCCTCAGAAATGAAAACTGCAACAAGGGAATCGATAACCAAGATACTCTTATTCTCTTCAATTTCAAAAACTTTAATATTCTTAGTTTTGGGAATCGATATCTTCTCCTCCCAGCCATTGACTATTGTTTTGAGTATTTTCTCCGTATCTTTCTTGGAGATCACATACGTCTTCAAACAGCTTATTCAATTCGTCATAGATAATAAAGATGTATAATTATTGATCATCTAATAGTGATTATTGGTTATTGCTTATTATAGCTCATGCAGATATCGACATATTTAGCGAATCTAAAATCAAAAATCTTGTAGTCTATGTGTCTCTTTTTTTATACACTTTATCTTAATCCTCAAATTGGAAAAAAAATTTTTATAAATAATTAGACCATACATTAAATCTAATTGAGATGAGTGAATCGCCCGATACGAAATATGAGGTTCCAATAAAGCAAGTGGAAAAAACATTGAAAATAAGTGATAGAGCCAAAGCTGAGTTAAAAAGCTCAGGGATGATGGATGATAAAGGTAAACTAAAACTAAAGGGTGTCAGTCCAAAAATGTTAAAGAGAATGAAGTTAGAATCTATAGATTGTCCTGTGTTCAAACAGGAACTTGGCTTTGTAGAATGCTACGTTTGTAGCAATTTTCATAGTAGAATTAGTGGTGTGGTTTATTGCAAGGGTGACCCTTTAGAGTAGTCTAGTTATTTCTTTTTATTGCGCCGGTAATAACAGCATAAGCTTCATAAATAGAAATCCATAGCTATCTTTTGATTAATTGGACCAGAAAATCAGTAAGGAATTCGGTATTAGTGTGAAAAAAGATGAAAACTTTAGCGAGTGGTATTCTCAAATAATTGAAAAAACAGGGTTGGCGGATTATATATCTGCAAAAGGTTTCATTGTCCTGCGGCCATATGGTTTTGCTATCTGGGACCTCATCAAGACCTATTTAGATCAGAAATTCAAAGAGACAGGACACCTAAACGGATTCTTACCTTGCTTGATACCTGAAAGTCTGTTGAACAAGGAGGAAAAACATTTCAAGGGATTTAATCCAGAGGTCTTTTGGGTAACGTCGTCTGGTGATTCTTTGTTGAATGAAAAATTAGCGTTGAGGCCCACCTCTGAGGCTCTACTTTATTCAATATTTCCGAAATGGATATCCAGTTATCGAGATCTTCCACTTAAAATGAATTTTTGGAACACCGCTTTGAGGGCTGAGATAAAGTCAACAAAACCCTTCATACGAAATTCGGAATTCTTATGGCAAGAGGGTCATACAGCTCACGCCGACAAAAAAGAGGCAGAGGACGAAGTAATGACAATTTTGCATCTCTACAAACACTTTATTGAAAAAGTCCTTTTAATTCCTACGATATCTGGCTATAAAAGCAACAAAGAGAAATTTGTTGGCGCAGATTATACTACTGCATTGGAGGGGATGATGCCTGATGGAAAAGCACTACAACTTGGTACTTCCCATAACTTGGGTTTTAATTTTTCACAACCATTTGAAATTAAATTTTTGAACAAAAACAATAATGAAGATTTTGTTTGCCAAACTTCTTGGGGGATATCTTGGAGATTGATTGGAGCGTTAATAATGGTTCATGGAGATGACAAAGGTTTGATATTACCTCCAATCGTTGCCCCAATCCAAATTATTATTATTCCAATTTACAAAAATGTAAATGAACATTTAGTTAAAGACCATGCTAATAGACTAAAAGATAGTTTGGTAGCTTTAGGCTATAGGGTTTTTGTAGATGAAAGAGATGAGTTTACCGCTGGATGGAAATATAATGAATGGGAAATGAAAGGGGTCCCTGTCCGAATAAATATTGGACAGAGAGATATTGAAAGAAATAATGTAGAGGTAGTGAGAAGAGATAATAGACAAAAAAGTATTGTCCCTATGGAGAATTTGAGTAAAGAAATCGAGAAAATTTTTCAAAGTTTGCAATCTGATTTGTACTGCAAAGCCGAAACATATCTTAAAGAGAAAACAAAAATCATAACAAATTTTGACGATTTCAAGAGGAATTTGGATTGTTATTCAGGCTTTATGGTGACAGGTTGGTGTGGTAATGAAGACTGTGAAGTCAGAGTAAAGGAGGATACTGGAGCAGACATTAGGGTAATCCCGTTTGATTCAAAAGACCTCCCAACCGAACTCAATACGACATATGACGTAATTAAGGATTGTATTTATTGCGGAAAAAAGGCAAATAAGACAGTTATCTTTGCAAAAGCATATTGATAAAATACTTTTATTTTGAATTACTCAACGGGGATGAAATAAGAGATAATTAAAATTTAAACAGAATGTTTATGTAAGGTTTAAAATCCAAATTATTTATTACAAGTTGTCAAAAAAGAACAAGGATAACAAGAGGAAAGATATAAAGATAATCATAATCATTGTTGTAGTATTTGCTATAGCATTTATTTCTATTAGGACTCTATTGGCCGACTCTAATCCGTTTTATGTAGTGGCAAGTGGTAGCATGATCCCTGTACTCAACATAAATGATTTGATAATAGTTTGGGAAAAGGACAATAGCACTTTTGCTAATGCGAACATAGGTGATATCATCGTTTTTAAAGCCCCGGATCCAGCGGAAGAAAATAAGACCATTGTGCACCGGGTATCAGCCATCATTGAGAAAGGGAATAATTTGACAGGAAACGTGATCCTTTGTGCTCCTATTGCCATAAATGAAGTCATACAGGAAAAAACAATTTTGACAAAAGGAGATGCAAACGAATGTTCCATTCCTGGAATAGATTTTCCGATAACAAAGGAGAACTATGTAGGGAAAGTTATCTATACAATCCCACAGGTGGGTATCATACCTCAGGTTTTGAAACCCCCTGTAAACTATATTATAATGGCTATAATTGCTGGATTATTGATATATTCATTCATTCGTGGAGGTAAAAAGGATAAACAGGAAGAGGAGAAAGAAAAATTAAAAGATGAGTGAATCCCGTGCGATACCTTTAGAATTGGCTGTACTAATGTATAGGCAGGATGATCCAAACAAGTGTACAGCATCACGACTTGTTAAATTTAAGATGGTTAAGGAAGTAAGGAGGGTTCCTACCACATTTTTGGTACTCAACCCTTTCGCTGAAAAAATGGTTATCCCTAATGATATGAAAAAATTTAGAGGCATTTGCGCTATTGATTGCTCTTGGAAATTAGCACCTCAGGTAATTAATACGTCAAAAAAATTCTTTAATAATAGAAAGCTTCCTGCTTTATTGGCCGGAAATCCTACCAATTATGCCAAATTAGGAATGCTTTCAACAGTTGAAGCCATATCCGCAGCATTGTATATTTTGAATTACAAAGAAATGTCTAGAGAAATTTTAAATAAATTTAAGTGGGGGCATACATTTTTGGATTTAAACTCCGAAATCTTGGAGGATTATTCTCATGCACTAGGACAAGATGAGATCATAACGATAGAAAAGGATTACTTTCCACACATTTTCAACTCCTAACAACAAATTCTACGAAAAGTACTGCATTAAAAATCAAATTACACTGGAAGGATAATTTCGTTAATACAAGTTAATTGATATATTCAAAAATATTTCAATATCAATCTTTTTGGACTTGGAAAAGAGTATTAATTATATCTTCAACTAGAAAGAATATTCAAAAAACGACTAGTAAATGAGAAAGTTAATAACTTTAGAGTTTCATTTTTACTTGTGAGCTAGCGAGCAAGTTACTTCTAGCAATATATAACGAAGAGGAAACTCCTCCCTCACTACGGGCACCTGAATTAGCGATAATTAGAAGGAGACTTCTGGCAACGAAATAGAAAAGGATCCAGTTGAGATCAAAGGCAATGATGATTAATAATCTGAGTGATTTCAACCTTGGAGTGAAACTGTCGACCTAGGTGGAGAAAGGCCAAACAGAGTTAGGAACCCGTACATACACTCAGGTAGGCTGCTTAGCTAAATCTTGCTTAAAACAAAAGGAGGGTTACTACTAGGACACACGATGTGGGATTCATAAGGGAAACTTTTCCATTTTGAATCCCATACTATTTATCTTCGAATAAACTTCGAAAATCTATTAATTCTAATTGTCACTACTGATAAATTGTAGTATAGAATGGATGATAATTTAGACTGTCCAGTGCTCCTAACGGGTAACGATCATTCGAGGTTCCTATCAAAAAGATATGGATATAAAGAGTGGATGATATCTAGATTTCTAAATTTTATTCCTTATCCTGAAAAGATGCTAGATTATATCCATAATAGTAAAAACTTGCATTATTATATAAGAGTAAATACGCTAAGAACTAATCCACAAGAACTAAAAAGGCGACTCAATGAGAAGGGCTATCACTTAAGCGAAACAATTCTAAAAGAAGTATTTGAGATAAAGAACCCTGGGTTCGGGGGTATTCAAATTAAGGACGCTGGGATTACAATTGATAATAAAAATAGTGATGATAACCATGACAATAAGGACGCTGTTACCATGCAAAAAGATTATGATTTGCAGTCTAGCAAAGATAGTGACCTTAGGTCCAAACAGCCTAGTATAGGTTCAACGATTGAATATTTGAAAGGATACTATTACATTCAGGATTTGAGCTCGTGCATTGCAGTAGAGGAATTAGAAATTCATGCTGGATCCGATTTGGTTGTATTAGATATGGCTGCGGCACCTGGGGGCAAGACAACTCATATCGCTCAAAAACTAAATAATAAGGGAGCAATTTTCGCATGCGAATTAAACTCTAACAGACTTGCACCTCTACTTTTTAACTTGTCACGTTGTTTTGTGCAAAATACAATAGTGCTTAATATTAATGCAGAAGAGATAAACGAACTTGAATTACATTTTGATAGGGTACTGCTTGATGCTCCTTGTACCTGTGAAGGGGTTATTATGAAAGACAATTCTAGAAAGAAAAGTCGTAATTTAGTAGATTTGGAAACCTGCAGTAACAGGCAGAAAAAAATGATAGTATCTGGTTTTAATGTTTTGAAACCAAACGGACTTTTGATATATTGCACTTGTTCCTTTGCCCCAGAAGAAAATGAGATGATAATACAACATCTCCTAAACAATCACAAAAATGCAATACTCGAGCCATTAAATTATGGAATGAATGGTTTGACAAACTTTTCAAAGTACCAATTCGACGAGAAAATGGTATTTACCAAAAGGTTCTATCCTCATATCCATTCAACCAACGGATTTTTTATAGCAAAAATAAGGAAGAAACCGAACTAAAATGACTTTTAGAAATTTGACTAATGTTGAAGAAACGATTTTAAAAAGATCCTTTAATAATTGGGGAATTTTTGAAATTTTTGGAACACTAAGAATATTAATCCGAACCTTGACTTTAGATACCGCTATTAGTGATCAAAAGACAAACATTTCAAAACATGATGCCATCCCAAACAAAATTCTGCGTAACCATTCAAGTGGTAATAGTAGTAATGCAGTTGGAAAATATAACGACAATAATCAGGGACGAATTCATGCCTTAGCATTAGGGTACTCAAATGGTATTGAATTCGCTGAGTCGGAAATAAAAATAAAGAGAACCGAAGAAGTTTTCGTTCATTCCAACGTTAAATATAACGATATGCTGTTTAAAAAATTAATTCCTATTAGTATCGGTATGAAAATCGGTACTATTAAGAACAAGAAATTTTCTCCCGGATTAAATTTTGCCGAATTCGTAGTCAAACACAACAAAAATATGGATTATCCTCATGTTATCATCAATACTAAGGCTGAAAATCTAATAGTTTTTGGTAGGGACATAATGGGAAGTTCAATTCTTTCGTTTTTCAAAGATATAAAAGAAAATCAACAAGTTATAATATTAAACCATAATAAGGAGGTTATTGGATTCGGTAAATCTAGATATTCGGGGAGCTTGATTATTCAACCTAATATAATAACGATAGATACTACTCAGGATATTGGTACATACTATCTAAAAAGTGAAAATAGACTATCTAAATCTGTTGACAAAAATATAGACCATTTACTATAAATACAAACAACAAAAAAATTATTAAATTCTATTGATTATTTCCTTGCTTTTACTAGTACTAGGACTGCCACTCCTGCCATCATCGCTCCAAATATCAATATGACTTGTAAGGGAAAGCTACCCGAAGATGTAGCCACACCTTTGGGTGCTACGGATGATACAAGGAGATATTCTTTATCTCCTGATTGTTGAACTTGAGCGAATCCACCTATCTGCATTTGTCCACTTACAGGGGCTGTTAAACCATCAACTTCAACATTTACTCCATCAATATCGGCTGAAGCAGAAGTTTCCTTAACTGTGTGTGTTCCTTCTCTGAAACTGCTCTCACCCAAAGAATATATCGAAACTATCTTTGATCCTCCCTCAGTGACAGAAAACCCAAAGTTCGCTGCACCTGCTTGAGCACCAGTTGCGTCAAACAAAAAGTGCCAGTTATTCATTGTCACCCCAAAATCTGCAAAATCTAAAATAGGGGTTTCAAATGCAGGAGATAGAGTTGTATTTTGAATTTTAGTAGCTACCTCTGGAGCTAGTTTTTCCAAACCTCCTATAGGATGATTAATGTCAATCTGACCATATTCTTCAGTATTTACTATCAATGGCTCTTCTAATGCAATACTTCTCCAATCTACATCCAAAATAGATGAAGTAGATCCGTTTGATCCAGTTACAAGATTAGTAATAATTGGATGCAATTCCACCTGGTACGAAACAGTTGAAGTTGTGGGTCCTCCATTTAGGGTTGCTTTATAATCTAGTGTGGCGTTTTCAAATTTTACCAAACTTTGTTTTTGAGAAAGTAATTGATTGTTTATTTTATCCAAAATCTCAGATACACCATTACCACTATCTGAAGAATTCAATGAAAATGAGATTGATGTTTTATTTCCATCTAAGATTTGTGACATAGTGCTATTAGCGGGATACTTTAAAGTAAGAATTCTATCACCTGTAAAGGAAGCGTCCGCCGTATTTAATGCAGGTGAGACTCCTGATTCCATTTGTATAGCAAAGCTTTGATTAATAATCCCGCTAAAAAAAACAACAGCCAATAATACTATTACATAATCTAAAGACCTTAATTTCAATATTTTTGAATTCCATTTTCCTTGTTTATAAGCTTATTGAAATATCTTTACTTGAGGTGAATTCAAATTGAATACTGCATATTTAGAATTAAAAATTATATTTTATCTAGTCTAAAAGTAAAAAAATCATAACATAACAAACAGAAAAAAACAAAGAATAAAAAAAGAAAAAAATAGAACTGTAATATTGATTACCATTTTAGCTGGGGGAACCGGTTCTGTTAAATTAGTTAGAGGAATGTATAAGGAATCAGAAAACATTACAATTATTTCAAATGTCGCAGATAACTTTTGGCATTATGGGCTCTACATTTGTCCCGATATCGATACGATCATCTATGGACTCAGTAATAATTTGGACAAAAAGAAGGGCTGGGGGGTAAAAAGAGATTCATTTAATTTCTTAAAATATATGAATACTCTTGGAACTGAAACATGGTTTAACCTCGGAGATAAAGATTTGACAACCCATGTTTTGAGAACGCAGCTATTAAAAGAGGGGCGGAGTTTAACTGAAATCACCAAATTCTTTACTGACAAATATGGTCTATCACTACTAGTAGCTCCTGCCTCTGATACTCATTATGAATCAAACATGGTGGTTGAAGGCAACAAACGAATTCATTTACAAGAATACTGGATAAAATACAAAGGTTCGGTGCCGGTGCATGACATTATTTACAATAACATTGAAAAAGCCAGGGTTACTTTACAAGCTCAAAAAACACTTGAAGAATCAAGATTAATCTTATTTGCTCCCGGAAATCCGATCACCAGCATTGGGCCAATAATAAGCATACCTGGTATGAAAAACCTTTTGAAGAAGTTAAAAAATAAAATTGTTATGATTTCTCCCCTTATCTCTAATAGAGCAGTCAGTGGCCCATGTGAAATTTATATGAAGGCGAAGAATATCTCTCCTAATTTGAGGGGGTTAATTGACTTTTATTCAGAAATTGCTAATACAATGATCTTCGATAAACTTGATGAATCTGAAATTGAAAATAAACTAAAAAACGATTATCCTGAAATAAACTTTTGTTATTCTGACATCCTTATGACGAATTTAAGAAAAGAAACATCACTGGCGCGGTATATAATTTCTAATTTTTAAGAATAGACTAGGGTTATTTTTTGAGCAACACAAGAACTGCAATAATTATTCCGATAAAAAGATTTGAAAAGAGTAAGACACGGTTGAGCGGATTTCTTAGCCAAGAACAAAGAGCCTGGCTTTGTAATCTTATGGTAAATGATTTGATTGAAAAAATGTCCGAGTTAGAAGAATGTAATATGATTTTGGTTACAAATGAAATTATTAAGATACCGGCGAAATCAAGAGAAAAAGCAGTAGTGTTATCTGAAGGTCGGAGCAACGGAGTAAATGATGCTGTTAAAATTGCAGATTATTATATAAAGAAAAACAAATTTGATAGCTCGATTGTGATCCCAATAGATATACCACTGCTAACGCTAAAAGAAATAAGAGAGATCATTTCTTTCGCACATGACTTTAAAGAAATTATTAGTATGGTTCCTTCAAATAGATTCGATGGAACCAACATATTGTTGAGAAAACCGCATTCGATAATAGATACGAGCTTTGATAATAACAGTTTTTTCAACCATTTTAGAAAAGCTCTAGATAATGGAGTCTCGCTGAAAATATTTTACCACGAGAATTTGAAGCTGGATATAGATACTATCGATGATGTGATGCTGGCTTTGAAAAAATATCATCTAGCTAAATCTACTATCGAAATGAGAGCCTCAGAACAAAAAGAAGTGCACAAGGATGAAAATAAATCGATAGAATATCTATTGAAAGTATTTCAGAACAGGGATGAACTTGGTTATTAAGTACTATGGGTTTCAATTTAGCACTTTGTAATATTGTGCTTTAAGAAAAATGTAAGTAGTTAGACAGGAAAAATTCTTTCATTCAAGATATTTATTGGTAGTATAACAATAATTAACGTACTTGCTACATAATATCATTGCTATCATAGCCATTTCATTCATAGTAGTTGGTGGTTTATGGGGCATTGGTAATTTATTAAATACTCCTCAGGAAAAAAATATTCAAAAGTCAAATGATTCAATTCTATTAATAGCTCAAAATAATGCCTTTAACCAGACCAATCCAACTTTATATGTGAATGCAAGTCAACCTACTAGACTAATAATTCTTAATAAAGACTTTGTGAAACATGATTTCATTTCTGAGGAACTAGGCATCAATACCGCCTACTTGACAACTGAGCAAGATTTTATAACAGGAATTGCAAGTAATAAAACAGGCAACTACACATATTATTGCTCTTTTCATCCCGAAATGAAGGGAGAAATTGTTGTAAGATGATCAAAAATATGATATAACATAAAATCACAAATATATTCAAAGAACGATTTTCACTTAACCCTGTTTTAAACTCGATAAAGTGAATTTTCTGTTAAAATATTATTAAATAACTGTTTATCTTTTTACTTGCTAAGCGATTACTACATGTACAGCCCTTCAGAGGATACTTATTTTATGGAGGATATTCTCTCAAATTATAGAGGTAAAATTGCCCTTGAGGTCGGTATCGGATCTGGATACTTAACCAGATTATTATGTACAAACTTTGAGTTTGTTGTAGGAACTGATATTGATGTTAATTCTATCTTGTATGCCAAAAATAATACTCTGGCAAATATTGGGAACAAACTGTTGGTTTGCTCTGATTTGAGTCTACCATTAAAATGTAAATTTGATTTGATTATTAGCAATCCACCGTATTTACCAACGGATTTCGGTAATCTTGATGATACTACCGTTTATGGAGGAAAAAAAGGTATCGAATTGACTATTCGATTATTGAGATCAGTTCAATTGCAACTTAGCGAAAGGGGGAAAATTGTGATAATGAGATCAACCTTATCTGATCTCAAAAAAATGGATGATTTCATTAATAAATTGTTTTCAAACACCAAAATAATCGCAAAAAAAACGTTCTTTTTTGAATCTTTAGAAATATTGGAACTCTCTGGCGTAAGATATAGTTCTGTGATTTGATTATCTCAAGTAAAAAGAAAAGATATATGATCAAAACTAGGACAATAAAAGGAAAAACGCAAACACAAAAGGGATCAGTTGATTTTAGTAATAGATTTTGTGATTACTTTTTGATTAATGCTGCTGACCTTTGAGCAATTGCCTCTGCCATTTTTGATAATGACGATGATCCACCCAGATCGTATGTCAAAAACTTTCCCTCATCAATCGTTTGTTCAGTGGCTTTGAAAATTGCTTCTGAAATATGCTTCTCTCCCAAGTATTCGACCATCCAAGCACCTGACAATATGGTTGCCACTGGATTTACCTTGTCTTGCCTAGCATGCTTTGGAGCGCTCCCATGAGCAGGTTCAAACATTGCATATGTATCACCATAATTTCCAGAATAAACATTGCCAATGGACCCTACATGTCCTGATGCACATTCAGAGATTATATCCATAAATAAATTTGTACTAAGTAGTAAACTATTGTTGAATCTTTCTGGATTCTTGACTAGTTGTTGAGTCATGTTATCGATATAATATTCTTCGACTTCGATGTCTGGATATGTTTTGTTTGTTTCCACTACTGCATTCCAAAAAATCCCGTCGGTTTCCTTCAAAATATTTCGTTTAGTTATTGCAAATATTTTTTTAAATCCTTTTTCTTTAGCTAGTTCAAAGCCCTTTTTGACTACCCTCCTGCAACCCTTTCCAGTGGTTTTTCTAATTGCTATGGCCGAATCATCACTTGTCTTAAACTCAATACCTGCATACAGCCCTTCTGTTGATTCTCTTACACAAATAAAATTTAGCTGTAATTTCGAAATCTTGTATGTTTTGATCGGGCGGATGTTTGCGTAAAGTTGAAATTTTTGTCTTATGCTTACGGCAACACTTCTAGGTGCATCGGGATTTGGGACTGTAGTGGTAGGACCTTTAAAACAAGCATCAGATGATTTTAGAGTGTCCCATACCTCATTTGAGATATAAGAATTACCCCCATTTTTTTCCCACCATTCAGAGCCAGCGTCACATGGTATTAATTCAACGTCAGTATTACATGATTTTAAAACTTTAATCATCGCATTAACTAATTCAGGACCAGTACCGTCACCATTTATTACAGCAGCTTTTTTATTGCTCAAATGAACTCAAAAAATGTTTGACTATATTCATATTTATTTTTTCAGTTACTTTGGGATAAAATCAATCCTCCCAAAAAAAGCATTGGAAAATGGTGGGAACTCGGTATTATTTACAATTTTAGTAAACTCTCCTTTGTCTGAATAATACGAATATTGGATGTCATAATCGGCAAGTTCTAGAGTGCTATTTACATATTTGCCAGTTGAATTATCTACCAAATTTACAGTTTTATTATCATATGAATAGATTTTCATCAAGTCGGGTAAGGACAAATGAACCGGTCTGATATATTGAACATGAAGAGTATCACCTATCGAATCAGTATGAATTGGTTTTAAACATTCCTTCCCTTCTACGAGTTGCCTGCCTACGTTATCAGGAAACAAATATTGTTTATTGTCTACAAACAATTGGACCCTTGGATAAACATTGTAACTATCCAATGAATGTGCTTTGAGGCAGACGCTCAATATTTCTGGAGGGGGAACAATCTGTGTAAATACAAGTCCAAATAATACAGCTACCCCTATGATTATCGGAGGCAAAAGTAAATCCTTTTTACCCATTTTTTGGAAAAAATTCTTTCGTGGGGTCCCCTCTTTTAACTTTCTCTTGGGCACAAATTCAGTATTCTTCTAACAATATAAATTCTTTAGAAATGATGACATAATATAATACCTTTTATCTTTATGATAAAAAATAAAAAAAATAAATGTAAACTAGTTTTTTAATAATAGTAGTTGTTGGACGTACATATTGATGGTGCAAGTAGAGGAAACCCTGGATTATCTGCAATAGGCATCATGATAAAAAATGACGACAAAATAATAAAAGAACACTGTGAATTTATAGGTATCCGGACCAATAATCAAGCAGAATATGAAGCATTACGGCGAGCACTTGAAATCTGTACAGACATGGATGGTGAAGTAAATATTCTATCAGATAGTGAATTATTAATAAATCAGAGAAACTTAAAGTACAGAATACGAAGTCAGGAACTAAAAATAATTTCCAGAGAAATTTCAAATCTAGAAAAAAACTATGATAAGATTACTTACAAGCATATTCCTAGAACTAAAAATAGTCGTGCGGATTATCTTGCAAACAAAGCTCTTGATAAATACGTTGGTGCAAACTCAAAGAAGGCATGACCATTATTAATCAAAAATTTGTCGCAGGTTATGAAACCAGTATTTGTAAATACTTTAACGTATGAACGTAACTAATGCATAGTACACTTTAGAATCGAAAAATCAAATAATCGGTAGATAATATACAGATGCGTAGGCGGCTATGAGGAATCAGAGTTATCACGTATACAATATGAAGAGAAGGCATTTGACTGAGCCGCCAAAACATTTGGTATTTAAAGAGCATTTATTTTCTTTACGATTGTAAGGACATCTTCATCAATAATTTTGTGTTCTAAGCCTACCTTTTGACCTCCAAATTTTACGCTTTTGCCCCATACCTGAGCGAACTTAAAGTCTCTGACCATGTTTCTGTGAATCTTGTTACAAATATTCTGGACAGTACTATTCCGAGGCATAATTAGAGGCTCTTCCAAATCGGCATCTTGTCCCTTGGGTTTCATATATATTCGAACAAAGTCTAATTTATTGTAGATTTCCCGTTTAAGAAGTTCTATGTTCTTGTTTGTGTCTGCCGACACAGCTGTATATGGAATTTTAAGTTTAGAAGTTGCCATCTTGAGATATTCTGTATCAACCAAATCTATTTTATTTATAACTGCTAACGAAGGGATGTAAACCCGATTCCCGGATAAAACATCTATTAACTGGTCAATCGTAAGACCTCTTTCTCGTATGGTGATACGACCGTTGTGGATCCCGTTTATTCGCATCACATTTCTGATAAAATTTTCATCAGCTTGTATTGGAACCTGAATATTTACCGAAATACCTCCAGTAGCAGTCTTTTCTACAATAATATCAGGAGGCTTTTCATCAACCTTGACTCCTATTTCCGATAGTTCCTTTTTTAAGACCTCAAGATGATTGATCTGGAATACATCTAGGACAATCAAAACTAAATCTGCATTTCTGGCAACAGATAATACTCTTTTTCCCAAACCTTTGCCCGCAGCAGCACCTTCAATTATACCTGGTAAATCCAAAATCTGGATCCGTGCACCATTGTAGTCTAACATACCTGGCACAGCAGTTAATGTAGTAAATGAGTATGCTGCTGTTTTAGATTTTGCGTTTGTTAATGCATTTAATAAAGTCGATTTCCCTACACTGGGAAATCCTATCAAGACGACAGTGCCATCGCCGGCTTTTCTAACGTCAAAGCCCGCACTGCCTCCTCCAGTAGCGACGGTCTTTCCATGGGTATTTTCCTCTTGTTCTTTCTTTAACTTTGCTATCTTGGCCTTTAGAATGCCTACGTGGAACTCAGTCGCTTTGTTTATCTGAGTTTTGTGTATCTCATCTTGAATGGCCTGGATTTTCTCTGGTATTCCCATTGGTTTTAATATTAGTCTATAAAAATAACAATAAAAATTTTGTTAATAGTGTCTTAGTTGTCCCCCTTAGTTATTTCAATACCATAAAAAATTTCAGACCGTATACTACTGCAACGGTGGTAATGAATCCTAGCATTCCTAACCATGGCAATGCCGGAATTTTGGGGGTTTTTATTTTTATTTGATGATCTTCTACAATATTTGTGATGTAATCCTTGACAATTGAATGCCATAATTGATATTCGATACGGTGTTTTTTTAAGATGGTCTCAATTTCATATACCACAGGAACTCTTACTGATTTTATATGCTGTAAATAATTTCTAGAGATTTCGACCTCCGCATGGATTCCAATCAAACCTTGATTAAAATCTAGGAGTCTTACATGCATTTCCCATGGTTTTTTTAGTTTTTTTGAGAACCCACTACCAATTTGAGTAGGCTTTTTATGTTCAAATTTTACCATTTTAAACCCTTCAGAAACTAATGTATTGACAATTTCATCTTTTCTTATTTTAACCATCAAAAATAAATAATCTCAGCTCGACCTCTTCTCTTTTAATAAGGTTCTGAATCCCTTGTAGAAGATTCATTCTTCTAGGATATAATGTAGAAAATTCAGCCATGAACAGTTTTCTCCAATTACAATTGATATAATATTGTTTGACTATTTATAATTTAAAAAATTAAAACTTTTCAAATATATGATGGAGCTGTTCTCTTTGAAAGTCCTCGTACATAAATGTCAAATTTGCTATCCATGTTCAAGGTATCACTCGAGACAGGATTGTCAGTCATCTTAATATTTAATCCCCTTATTATTATGACTGGAGTCGACGCGTCAGATTCTCCCATTATCATCGTCCCGAGGGAAGCCAGACAATCGGCAAGATTTTGAGATGTATATTTTAGAACATTTCCAAAAAGATCAAAAGTCCCTTTCAGGTCTATTACTGGTTCAAACCCGCAGCAAGCTAATGCAACGCCTACTGTACCTTTTCTCATAGGTAAGATTCTACTATCCGACAATACTATCCCGACCCTTTTCAAGGAATTTACCAAAAATTTCTGTTTGAGGATCTCTATGGAGTGGTACGGATATTTTGGATACAAAACAACACTACCTTTGGGCACGTTTGACTTATCAATGCCTGCATTAGGCGCCAACACTTTATGAATAGATGTTAGAACAAAGCCATATAGTCCACCAAAAATTTCATCAGACTCCCTGAGAATTAGTTCCATCATTTTTGGATCTATGTGATAAAGTTTAGATGCTTGAATAGCCTGACTACTTGGTTTTATCCTAGTTAATTTCTTGATCCTACCTTCACTTATCGAAAGATATTTGCTTGATATAACAAGCACATCGTTATCTTCGATGTTTATTTTTCCTATGTTCTTGCTAATTTTATCATACAAATCAAATTCTGATGATTCTCTATCTAGGTGGATGGGAATAACTTCCAAATTATGGTATTTCTCAAAGCAATCTATATAATTAATTTTATTCTGATTGACTTTAAATTCTTCAAAAGCTAAATTCAAAAAGTATTAATCATTAGCAGTCATATTTAATAATATTACTATGGGAATGACATTAACCGAAAAAATCCTAGCTCATTCCTCAAATTCTAAAGCGGTTACTCCTGGAGACATCATCTTTTCCAACGTTGATAAAGCGATGATTCATGATGTATCAGGTCCTGGAGTTATCAAGGTGTTTAAGGAATTGGAAAAAAAGGGCTATAAATTGGAAAAATTATGGGACCCTGATAAAGTATGGATTTCTGAAGATCACTTTGTTCCAGCCTCCGATAGAATTTCTGCTGACAATGTGATACAATTAACAAAATGGGCTCAAAAATATGGTATTAAGAAACACTTCAAGTATGGAATGGGACAATATGGCATTTGTCATACGATTTCTCATGAAGAGGGGTTAGTGTTACCTGGAGAAGTTTATGTTGGTGGAGATTCACATACTAATACTACAGGTGCAATTGGTGCTTTTAGTGCAGGGCTTGGTCATACAGATATTGCCTATGTCTTAAAACATGGCAAAATTTGGTTTAAGGTACCAGAAACTATGATGTTTAAGGTAACAGGAAAAAAACCAGATTATATTATGGCCAAAGATATTATCTTGAATATTATTTCTGATATAGGGACTGATGGGGCAAATTACAAGGCGATGCAATTTAGTGGTAGTGTTATAGATGGTATGGAAATGGAGGAAAGATTTACTTTAACTAATATGACAACTGAGGCAGGTGCAAAAAACGGAATAATTGAACCAGATAGCACTACTGTAGATTATTTAAGGACAAGACTCGGGGCATTAGACTTTAACCTAATTAAAGGAGATCCAAATGCCGAATTTAGTGAAATATTTGATTATGATTGCGAAAAAATGGAACCTTCTGTGGCAAAACCATACTCGCCGGAGAATGTTGTCCCCGTAAGAGAGGTTCAAGGCACAGAAATAGACAAAGCCTATATAGGATCTTGTACTGGTGCAAAGCTTTCTGACCTCAGATCTGCAGCCAAGATCTTGGAAGGAAAAAAAGTTAAAGTACGAACCGAGGTGCTCCCTGCTGCTCAATCAATCTATATGAAGGCTATTAAAGAGGGCTTGGTTACCATTTTTATGGAGTCTGGGGCAGTTATTGGTCCACCTACATGTGGAGCTTGTTGCGGTGCTCATATGGGTGTTTTAGGAAAGGATGAAATTTGTGCAAGCACGACTAACAGAAATTTTCCAGGTAGAATGGGAGATGTAACGTCGCAAACATATCTTGCCTCCCCGATGGTTGTAGCTGCGTCAGCGATTACCGGAAAATTAACGGACCCGAGGGATTTATGATGGTTTTAAAAGGTACTGTGCATAAATACAATAGGCCGAATATAGACACGGATGTTATAATTCCAGGTCCGTATCTAAAAATTCATGATCATGACGAACTTGCAAAACATGCCATGGAAGGATTAGATGCTAATTTTATAAACAAAGTTTCAAAAGGTGATTTTCTCTTGGTGGGTCATAATTTTGGGTGTGGATCTAGTAGGGAACATGCTCCAATTGCTCTATCAAAAACGGGTATTAAAGCTATTTTGTCTCCATCTTTTGCAAGAATCTTCTACAGAAATTCTATAGATGGTGGTTATTTACTACCAATTGAAATTGAAGAAAATATTTTGGAAAAAATAGATGATAAGGATGAAATAGAAATTAATTTAGACACGAATACCGTTTTCAACGTTACTAAAAAAGAATCTTATCCAATCAAACCATTTAGTAAAATAATTTCTGATATCATAGAAGCCGGTGGGCTTTTTAACTATCAAATCCCTTGAAAAATATCAAAGCATTCAATTAAAAATGAATACTTTTTAATTTTCACAAAATTCAAAGAAGCTAGTCGGGATGTACTTTACTAATGTAGGAATTTGATGATTGCAATATGCTTGCAGGATTTAGGTACTCAAAATCTAATTTATTTTGAGAATGATAAAACATAATCTGTTTCTTTCTTTCCTCGTCTATAACATCTGAGTTAGAGTAGTATACTACGAGCTCAAATAAATCCAACTCTTCGAATCGTTTTACATGGGCCATCTGTATATCCCCGTGTTTAAAACACATTGAATGTGCCAAGGCACATGCAAATTCAAAATTCTTTCCCCTGAAATTTTCGATTACAAGATTCGAGGATATCGTTTCAAGCAATTCGATTCTATTTGATTGATGGCTGATATCGTAATTATTTTGCATGGTTTCGCCTACTATTTTGTTCTCAAATAATATTTTTATTTCGCATTTATTAAAAAACGATTCCATCAGATATTGCCGGCTCCGTCTCATTAAAGAATGATGCAGTCTCCAACTCATTTATCTTGTGGAATTATTTACTAGTCTTCTTGAATAGTCTTTTAACACTTAATATGAAATAGCTTTAATGCAAGAAAAAAATATTTTAGGTTGAATAATCTCGCAAAAAACCGGTTCTAATCGAATCCGATTGAAATTTCTCATACTTTATTTGTCACGAGTAGGTTCCAGTCAAGTCTCTATATACCTCAAGTGCACTTTCTATATTATTATTTATAATAGAATGAAATACTTTTCCACTAAAAGAATAACTAACCAAAAAAGGTTCATTTGTTATAATACGCAATCCATTCCCAGAGAACTGGACACTACCGGTGTTTTTGGGCTCGTCAAGCAGATTAGTTGGAATTACCGCAGTATCGTTAATAGGAAATGTATATAGTGTTCCAAATTGGACAGGCAGTTTCAAGCTATTATTTATAGTCAATATATTCAACGATTGTATTTGTACGGGTTTACTCGAAGTAAAAGTCAATACTCCTGAATAAGTAGTGCTTTCATTTTTGACTGGGAAAATAAAAAATGATTGTTCAAGCCCTGAATTGTGAAAGACATCAGGATTTGAGGATACTGTTCCACTAAAAGAAACGTCCTGAGATCCTTGACTGGTATTATTCATGCTAACTGTGGCGAAAACAGAAAGTGAAAAACCTGGTGTTACATAAATAAAAAAAATTACTAATAGTACAATTAGAGTGAGCCTTGGCATCCTAAAAAATGAACTGCATTGGCACTTGTTGCTGTTATAGATTGATACTTTGATCATTGGACTAATTAAATATTTGATTCTATGGTTGATAATTAAAACTATTAGAATTTATTGAGTTAAATCAACAATGCTCTTCTGAATTACTTGCTTGGCTTCATTTGAAATATTATAACAATCAAGTATTTTTTTTGGGCTCCTAATCAGTCGTTTCCTGAATTCGGGTTCACTGGCTGCCTTAAGTAAAATCTCGCTTATAACTTCAGCTTCTATATTGATAGAACTCAAGTAGTTCCTCAAGAGGAATTATATTATATATACTTTTACTATTCCCCTCTGCTTTTTATGAACCATTAATCCATCTATGCCCTTTGATTTAGCATTAACATCATAGTCAATCCAATAATTAAAATAATATCTTATAGAAATGATGAATGTAAATTCTTATTGAAAACTACATCTCAATTATTATTGAAATCTCAAAAAAAATGGAATGCGATGGGTACATCTAGAATCCAGCCAGTAGAACAAACTTTGGAAAAAGTAAATTCCTTGATTCAGGAGATTGGGATTACAAGAATTGCAGATATTACAAATATGGATAGGCTTAAAATACCTAATTTTTCAGCCGTATTACCAGGAACTGAAGACTACATCTGGGTATATAGTGGAAAGGGTCCGACGAAAAACCATGCAAGGGCTAGTGTTATCATGGAAAGCATTGAAAGGTTTTCATCATTACCTGCAAATTTCGACGGAAAAATTCAAAGGGGCACTTTTAAAGAATTATCTCAAAGTTATACTGTTCTAAAATATGATGAAGTAGTGGAACCAGTTTCATTCCACTTGAATGAAGAAATGATAATGGATTATTGTATCGGTTATGATTTATTAAATAACACAGAAGTATTGGTGCCTGCGCCATTAACAATTTTCAGATATACTCCGTCGCCACCATCCATAAATCCTTACTCCTTCTTCCATACAAATGGATTGGCTTCTGGGAATGTAATCGAAGAAGCAATTTGTCATGCCCTATGCGAAGTTGTAGAAAGGGATGCAGTGAGTTTGGCGGAATTCACTTCTAGTGCATTTCAGTATCATATCTTGAAAACTGTTGAAAATTCGCTTGTAAAGAAGGGGTTTTCAATTAAAGTCATTTGACTCAAAGAACTTTATGGATGATGATTCTATTTATCCCGAAATTGATCTGAACAGTATCGAACACGTTCCTATTAAGAGAGTCGTTAATAGGTTTAGGAGTTCTCAAATATCCTTGACAGTAAAGGATATTACATCCGACCTCGGAATTCCAACTTTCATAGCAAGTAGTGCCGAGTGGGTTAATCATGAATATGGATATTTGGTAGAAGGTCATGGAACTCATCCAGATGCACGAATTGCACTTATGAGGGCAATAACAGAAGTATCCCAATCAAGAGCAGCTAATATTCAAGGTTCGAGGGATGATCTAAGAAAGATGAAATATGATCCTGAAAATAGTGATGAAAACAGATCATGGCAATTCATAAAGTCAAAAGAAAAAAAATCATTTTCAGATGTTCACACATTTACCTATGATGATATACTAGATGACATAAAACTTATACTGAGTAGTTTAAAAGCAAAAGGTCTAAAGAAAGCTATCGTGGTAAACTTGACTAATTCAAAATTAAATATACCAGTTATTAGAGTCATTGTCCCTGGATTGGAAACATTCAAAATAAATAAAGCAGTTATCGGTCAAAGAGCCAAGGAAAGTGTTAAAAAATGGTTAGGTCCAAACCTGTAATATTTTTAGGACCGTCTCTATCAAGGGAGAAAGCAAGAAAAATTCTAGACGCAGATTACCGACTACCTGCTAAAAAAGGGGACCTGCTTCAGTTGATACTAAAAGAAGTTGATATTGTTGGATTGGTTGACGGATATTTTCTTCAGGATTATCCCCCTACCCCAATTGAGGTATATAATTTAGTCCGAAAAAGGAATGTAAAGGTTTTTGGATCATCGAGTTTGGGTGCACTTCGGGCAGTCGAACTTGGTAAATACGGGATGATAGGAATAGGAAAAATTTTTAGACTTTTTAGGGATGGAATCTTGGAGTCTGATGATGAAGTAGCTGTGACGTTTACGGATTATACAAATTACAAATCAGAAGCATTGATTGATATTAGATACAATTTGTTTTTGGCTCAAGAAATACAAGATCATAGACAATAGAGACCGGAAGATCGATCCTTAAAGTATCAAAACAGACCTATTTTCCTTATAGGACTTACGAAGATATTTTGGACAAATGTAAATTAAAGTATCCTGAAATCAATTCTCAGGTTGAAAGTTTTAGAGGTTATATCTTGAATAATAAAAAGAGTTTGAAGGAAAGAGATGCTGTGCGATTATTAAAGCACATCAAGAGTATCAATGAACCATGACATCAATAAAGTTAATTTTATATTCGCTACAATTTAACTAACAGTACTGCTCATGAATAATATGTTGACCAATTTTTTTCATAGTATTGATTCACGTTTTATTTACATAGTATTTTTCTATTTTTCAGCATTTATGATGCTGTATATAACAATGTTTGGAATGTATTGGAGTTGGGTGGAATATGATAAAACCGGTGCATTAAATATAGGCGAAACAATCGTAAAGAACGATTTAATCTTTGATGGATCTGGCAAATTGGTTACTTATCTTGCAATTTTCTCAGTTATCACATGGTTTTGTGTTACCAAAATCGGTTATAGCAGAGTACAAGAATACACCTAAAATAGTTCGATCAGTATTATCTGTATTATGCAATTATCTTGATAGTCGTTGCAGCTTATGAATTTACTTACAATTTTACGGTGTGGGGAGCGTTGATTACTGTACATACAATCAATAACTCTTTGAATTTTGATGAAATCAATATAAGTTATCCTAACCCTGAAACACCATGGAATTTAGTTTTCGCAACTAAAATGACTCTTGCGGCTCTTATAATTTCTTGCCATGCTTTTTACATCATTCAAAGATCAGACAAGAAATCATCTATTTACGTGAAAGAACAGTCCTGAAGTACTGCGCTCATCTCAATCTCCATCCTCAATCTATCCTCATCTCATCCTCAATCTCCATCCTCCAATCTCCACCTCCAAAACTCCTCTGTTGGGGCACATGTAGATAAAACCTGGATTCTATTGAAAAAATAAATCAAAATTTATGAACTTGAGAAATCAAAAGTATTTGGAAATTGCTATCCACAGAACACTAGAACTGCTTAACGTGTACTACATTTCAATATTTTGATACTTGGTATTTTTAAGTTGTTTCTTGAATGTTTTCTTTCCTGGTGTCACTTAAGAAAATCACAAGATTTTTTATGATGATTAGAAAACTATTGATAGTGAAAATCGGCGTAATCTCAGATACCCACGATGATATTGAAAATACTGAAAAAGCAATAAATATTTTTAACTTGATGAAGGTAAATCATGTTTTTCATGCAGGTGATTACGTTTATCCCGGGATGATTAGTTTATTCAAGAAATTAGACAAAGAAACAAAATTTTATGGGGTTCGGGGGAACAATGATGGGGAATTAATGGGTATCACAAGACAGTTCGATGAAATTGAAAATGCTCTATTTCTAAACGAATTTGGAAAACTCTTGATTTCATCAAAAAAAATAGGCATATATCATGGAACAAACTCTGACTTGTCAGAATCCTTAGTGGAAAGTCAATTATTCGACATTTTAATACTCGGTCATACCCATATCAAAAGAATTGAAAAAATGGGAAAAACCCTTGTGTTAAACCCCGGAGCTTTGAACAGGAATTTCTTTTCTAAAAAAACTACTGACGATCCTTGTGTAATCGTCTATGATGAAAAACGGAAATTGGCCGAATTTATAAACATTAATAGTACCAAGAACACAGAGTATGACTTTGGAAAATGATTTGAACTTTGCACTTTGATTCCTTATATATCAGCTCAAATGAGTTTTCCATAGTAGATTCATAGTGCAAAACGCAAGAACAACAACAACGAAAAAAATATTAGTTGATACTAGTTACTTCTACGATTAAATCACTCAAGGTAAATAATATATAAAATCATTGATATGGTACTTTGTTATCACATGAACCGAGGGAAAAAGTGGAATTGAACGAAACAAGTTCTGATAAAAACAGTAACATCGATAATACTATAAAAGTAAATGATGATCAAACTACTCAAGTTAAAAATCAAACTAGTCATGATATTAAAGCCAATGAGGAAATTTCGGATGAGACACTTGCTGCCAAAGGTCCAACGAATCTTGATAAGGAAAATCTCACCAGTGCTGATCTGAAGACAAAGTTAACTTCAAACTATTTTTGCTTCGATTGCGGAGCGGTGTTGACTACCTTAGAAGACAAAAAACAACACGAATTATTCGAAATTGAAAGAAAGGATCGAAATGATTTAGAGAATGGTGATTAACTAAGAAAAAGGAATGAAGCAAATACTGTAATACATTATTGTTTTTGTTCACTGTAATATTTAGGGACCAGGCCCTTCTTTTTTGATTGTTATGATATATTAGTTAGGTATCATTATGTTCATATCTTTGAATATCTATAACTACTTTATCCCCAACCTTGATCTTTAGATCGTCATATTCTTTCATGGTTACTTTGAAAGTAGGGGCATCGCTTACTGCGCCTCCACCAAACATATTAGAGATATTTGACATGGCTTTAGGCAGATTCTTCATAAGGTCTTCAGGAGAAGTAAAAGCCATTACATTGGAACCAAAAGGATTCATTTGCTTATCACCAGATTTTAAATATTCATTTGGATCCTTGAATGATACGTATATATAAGGAGAACCATCAGTGGATGCTTCAATTTTGGCAACTATGAATTCTTTTTTCATTTATACTTATTAGTGATAATCGATATAATAAATATTTAATTCTAAAAAATTAAGAGATTTTATATATACTTCCACTTTCTAAGGAAACGATATATATATCTCCATCTGGACCTGTTTGAATGTCAGTAATGCTGCCAAACCCTGTTCCTAAAATGTAACTATTTAATTCTTCCTCTGAATCAATAATAGCGTCCTGTATTTCCAATCCGTCTCTTTGGTCATTTAATTTAAAAAAATACAGGTTACCATTATTATTATCTCCTACTAAAATATTGTTGGTGTAGTCAGGTCCTAGGTTGGTACTATTGATGAATTCTATGTCTGTGATCGCAGTGGGTTCAAGCCAACTTATCTCTGGATCTGAATAGTTAGAATTGGGTGAAAGGAAGACAAGATCTTTTATTTCGTCAGCTGATGCAGCTGGACCCATTATTGATCTCCAACCGCTATTAAATCCAGGCTCGACCAGATTTATTTCATCAGAAAAGGATGGACCATTCTCTGTGTCCCAGACATCTCCGGTAATCGGATCTACAGTAAGACCAAAGGAATTTCTAATACCGTATGCAAAAGTTTTATCAATATTAGGAACATCGCTCCCTACAAAGGGATTATCGACAGGTGCAGAACCTGTATGTGGATCAATCCTGTAAATAGAACCAGTATAGTCTGGATCTCCTCCATTCTCAAAATTCTGTAATTTAGTTCTGTGGTTTAAATCCCCTATTATGGCGTAAAGATTGTTGTCTTTGCCTAGAGTTATCTTACCACCATTGTGATTTGGTCCAGGTATGGCGGGCAAATCTAAGATCAACTTTTGATTAGTAAGATCAGTACCATCCCATTCAAAACTATACACTCTATTACGCAAGTTCTCATTGGGGTCTGTCACGGTTTGATCAGCGTCGTTTTCGGTAACATAAAAGAAAACTAGTGTGGTGTTATTTTCCTTCATTACTTCCACTCCTAATAAACCGCGTTCACTTTCAAAATTGACGTCAAATTGCTTCAACGGAGTATCCTGTAATATGCCATCTGAAATTAATTTTACGTTACCTTTTTTTTCAATTACTATGATATCCTTTCCAGAATCGTCAAGAAATGCCATTCCTGTAGGCGACGTAAAACCCCTGTAGACTGGTTGCAAACTGAGGTTCGGATCTTTTATAGTCTGAGCACTAATCAATCCAATATCAAGTGACTTGGACTGGGTGATCAATAAAATCAACAAGCAGGTCCACACGGTCAATAGGCCAGTACAGCATAAAGACCTAAGTTTTAAAGCCATTGGGATAATATTTAGAACATTTGATATAAATTAGTATTATTTTTCATTCAAAATCGTAGAATGAGTCCGGTTATTTATGAATCCTTTAGTGATTTTCGACCAAATAAATCATCTAGGTTTTTGGTCTTAACGCTTCTATAGGGCTTACCTTCGATGCTTTCCAAGCTGGCAACAATCCTGCTATTACACTTAGGACAACAGAGATTATCCATACAGTAATCATGTCGCTCATAAAAAAAAGGGGAATGAGTGGAGGATCACCTTCATTTCTGGGGGTAGCTTGAGACAGTGCATAACCACCCCCTACACCTCCAATTAAGCCCAGAGTTGCACCCAGCATACCTATTATCAAAGCTTCAAAAACGAACATTGTTAAAATGTTAGAGCTTTGTGCACCTATTGCTTTTAACGTACCTATTTCTCTGATTCTTTCAATCACGGAAGTATATAATGTGGTAATTATACCTACTGCACCAACTATTAATGAGATAATGGCTATGCTCAACAAGAAGGATGTAATCCCCCCTGTAAATTGCTCAATGGTCTTGAGTATGGCTTTTACTGTTGTTACCCCTATATCATTTCCATACAATTTCTTAATTTCGCTTTCAACAACATCAACTAACTCATTGGATGATGCTACTACAAATAAAGAATCATACTTGCCTGATTTTTGAAATAGGGAATCGCCAGCATCCAGGTTAATGACTGCTGCATTGTCTATTGTTGGATTGCCTGTTGATTCCATTATTGCGGTAACCAAAAAATTCTTAGTTATTGTGTCTTGTTTGCCAGTTGTGTCATCAATAAATGAATATTCTAATTCTATTGTCTCACCCAATGTTACAAATGGGTTGTCTTCTCCAGGAGGTTTGGCAATATTTTCTGCTATTACAATTGCGGATGGATCATTTTGTTTTATTTGAGAACCCTCTTGTAAATCAAGGGTCGGTGCAATCACAAATAATTTATTTGGATCTATAGATAGTGCTGCATTTGTTTTTTCTTCACCCTTAGATTTGATCAATACCTGAGACTGATAAGATGGTATAACTTCCTCGATAAAGGGCAATGAATTAATTCTGTTTATGACTGCCGCATTTAGTGTTATCTTGGAACCCGCAGAGCCTCCTCCGCCTCCTCCACCTCCACCGCCGGAGCCAACAGTACCTGAGCCCTGTTCTTGACCACTTGTAACAAACAAAATGTTAGGAGCTAAATTACTAAACTGTTTATTAAAGAATTCAGTAAACCCTGCTCCTACACCATTTACTGCTACTAGTAGACTGGTTCCCGCCATAACCATTAGAATGGTCAGAAGAGACCTGATTTTTCTCTCTTTTAGTGCCTGAAATGATAGGACAAATATTTCCTTAATGTCCATTGACTCTATCCCTACTTACTACTCGTTCATAACTAGATCCAAACCTTAATTGTGGTGGTGAACTACCAGGACCGCATCTCAAAACTTTAAAGTATAACATCATGAAAAAATTGGTATTTAGGATTAAACCGAAATTGAACTTACACAATAGAAGGATTCTATCTGTAATTAATGTGGATTTATAAATTTGATGATTCTTTCTTGTCTTTATATTTTGTGTCACCAGAGCTTTTATCCGTGTTATCGTAATCATCACAATAATTGCTATTATATACAACAAAATAGACTTAAAGTTATCTAAGATATGATGAAAAAATGTAGATTTGCTTAGCTACATGACTGAATTCACAAGAAAAATATTTCAGGTAACTATGTTTTCTTCCCGTTCTATTTCCCCATCCTTGAGATATATTATACGATCGGTTTTAATTGCCAACTCCGGATTATGCGTGACCATTATTATGGTCCTATCGTACTTATTAGACAACATCTTGAGCAAATTAAATACTTCATTACCCGTTTTAGTATCTAAGTTACCGGTAGGTTCATCAGCCAAAATTATGGAGGGATTATTCATTAGTGCTCTAGCGATTGCAACTCGTTGTTGTTGACCACCACTTAAATTGAATGGTTTGAAACTACCTTTGTCCTCAATTCCGAGCAATCCCATGATTTTTGAAGCCCTTTCTAACCGCTCCTTTTTATTTAATCCTGATATTATACATGGGATTTCAATGTTCTTTAAAACAGAAGCCCTGTTAATTAAATTATAAGACTGAAAAATAAATCCAATCGCATTGTTTCTCAAATAAGCCAGATCATGATCATTTAAAGAAAATACATCTACACCATTGATATAAATATCTCCAGATGTCGGTCGATCTAAAGTCCCTAGTATGTTTAGAAGTGTAGATTTACCGCTACCGGAGGGACCTACAATAGCCACAAATTCTCCCTTTTTAACATCAAAATCGATATTTTTTAATATCGGTGTTTCTCCGGCTGTCGAAGCATAACTTTTGTAAATTCGATCAACTTTAAGGATTGGATCAGAAGAAGGAGATGAAGACGCCATTTAAGATTTCAATTCTATATTATTACTCATATAGCTATATAAAAATTGAAAACAGTTAGATTTATCAAAGGATCTTTCTACTGAATTATTCACATTACAAAAATTGTGGTTTTCATATGTGAAACGAAATGTATTACTTTTTTCCTCTGAGTGAGGGACAAATCATCAAAATCCCATTAATTGAACAAATAAAACGATTCATTTCTATCGACTCGACCTGACCTTAGGTTTTATACATAAGATAACGGATAACAGGATGAATTGATGGATCGATGGATAATAATTGTACGGATCCTACAATAAACCAAATTAGTCTTGTTTACTCGTGGTAGATTAGGAATCTAAAGTGTCTGCATCTTTTCTTTTCTTGAATCAAAACAAGATTAGTTTTTGTGGAGATATGCCCAGATTTGACAGTTGCTTCAAAGCAATAGTCAAAATTTAAATATTGTATAGTAAAATATAATATAATATTCTTATGAAAAAAATTAATTTAATAATATTATCTACTTTTATCTTAGGAGGAATATTATTAAATTTCGAAAGAGACATTATGTCTTATGCCCAAGAGAATGTTGATAGAAACATAATACCGTTGCTTATTCCTCCATATCAGATGATTAAGGATCTTGGGTCATCAGATTTAAATAGGATTAATGTAACCTATGTCAATAATATTCCATAACAAATAGATAGTTTATGGTACCGCATAAATTTCTAAATTAATAATATAGAAATATTTATCAAAATCCATTAATATGTAAATCTAATAATTCAATTAGACATATGAATCGTGGATTGAATTTTTATGCTATTATACTTGTGACGATAGCTACTCTAGTTTTTTCTGTTAATGAATTTGGAGTGGTTCATGCAACTACTGGTATTGATCTAGGTAATAATCCCTCTCAATCTAATCAAGTACCTGATTTAAAATCTGATCCAAATGACAACGACGACAACAATAACGACAAGAGCAGCAATAACAACAATAACAATAATGACGACAACAATAACGACAAGAGCAGCAATAACGACAATAACAATAATGACAATAACAATAATGACGACAACAATAACGACAAGAGCAGCAGCAGTCACCACCACCACTACTACTACCAGCAAGGACGATGTGCCTATGGCTTTACCATTTAATTCAAATATGGCCGATGAATCTGATGATGAGAAGGATTATTCAAGTGTAATCCCTTTCCCATGATTTTAAAAATATCCGTTTTAATGTGTTAGCCGATTCTATGTCTTATTCATTCATTACGTGATTATTCGATCCTATAAATTTCCCATGTCCTAAATTTTCAGGAAGTACCATTCCATTTTCCATAATTATTTTTCCCCTTGATATGGTTGTGATGGGCCAGCCTTGCAATTTAATCCCGTCATATATTGTGTAGTCTGAGGAAGATTGCAAGAGGTCTGGGGTTACTTTTTGTACCAAATTCACATCTATAATGACTAGATCTGCATCTGAGCCCTTTTGTATTGTGCCTTTTTTAGGAAACATTCCAAATATCTTTGAAGTATTGTAACTGGTTAATTCTACCAAGCGCTGTATTGGCAGTTGTCTTAGATTTACTCCATAATGTAGTAAGACGGGTAACATAGTGGCCACTCCAGGAAACCCTGCTAGTGCGGTCCAGATGTCATTATTTTCCCCGGACTTTAAACTCAAGGTATTCGCAACGTGATCGGTTCCTATAGTATCAATTACTCCGTTTTTTATAGCACTCCATAAACTAGCTATATCATTCTTGGAGCGTAAAGGTGGTACAACCTTGCCCCTTAAATCACCAAAATCTACTGAGTGAGTCAAATAATGCGGACAGGTTTCAATGTAGGCATTACAGCCTCCAATTTGCCTCTCAGTTAGTATAGCATCCAATGCACCATTTGATCCTATATGAACAAAGTAAATATTGGATCCAAATTGTCTAGCCATGTTCATTATCTTTTTTATGGCTATTACTTCGCTCTCGGGAGGTCTACATTTAGACCATATGTCAAGTGGATTATCCTTGCTAGGGTTTGTTGGATTATTTTTTATATTTTCTGCACCTGCATCTAAAGAACTGCTATCTGTTCTTGACTTTTCTAATTTCTTCTCCTCAATGAGATTCGCACACGTATTATGGTCTTCTGCGTGTACGAGAACAACCGAATTCTTAAATGTTGAAGACTTGCCGACGACGCTATTACAGAGTTCATCTGAAATGAACACATTTTTCGGTAGACGTAAATTTCTATGAGGGTACATATCCATCAATATCCTATTATCTGTCGAACCTAGATTCATGTAGAGTTTGAATGAATGTATCCCACTTTGATACAAATAAGAAATATCATTAATTTGATCAGAATTTAGTATCGATGCATGTATGCCATAGTCTATGAAATGGTTCCTTGCACTAGCTTCTAGATGCTTGGATATTTCATCTTTATATGATTCGTATACTCTAAGCATCCGCATAATGGTGGTCACCCCACCAACCGCAGCAGATTTGGATTCGGTTGCTGCAGCCTTTTCAATAGGTGAAAATACCCCATAATGTACGTGGGGATCGATTAATCCCGGTAATACATACTTATCATTTGCATTTATTGATTTTGAATAATTTACACTAGCTGATGAATTCGTCAGTTCTTTAATTTTTCCATTTTCTATGAGTATGTTTGTTCTAAGAACTCCTACTTTAGGTATCACAACATTTGCATTCTTTATTATTAGATCGCAGCTATTACTATTGATATGATCATAATCGTTACTCATTAATATCACCTGATGAGCGAAAAAGATTGCGTCTAGCCAAGTTCTCTGGTCAGATTCGGGGGATTTTCATAGACTTTGTATCGGTCATTCTCGAGGGCACAATAACAAACATTTGCAGGTTGTACAAAGAACCCAGTCTCAATAATCCCTGGTATTTTCTTTAGTTCTGTATCCAATTGAAGAACATTAGAATAATCATTAAACATGACGTCTAGAATAAGATTTCCATTTTCTGTTATATAGGGATAACCCCTCTCCAAAGTTCTGAGTATTGGGACACCATTTAATTTATCCAAAAAAGGTATCGTTGCAGTTCTCCCAAATGGGAGGATTTCCAGAGGCACTGATCTTGAAAAACGCGGCACAAATTTTGAGATGTCTCCAACAATTATTGTTTTTTTAGACGAGTAGTATAAGATCTTTTCACGGAATAAAGCTCCACCACCACCTTTTATCATAAAGAACTTGCTATCGATTTGATCTGCTCCGTCTATTACAATATCTAAAAAAGGGATTAATGATTCATCCACTACGCTTAATTTTTTCCTCTCGGCTTCAATTTTTATTTGTAATGAGGTACAAATAAATTTACACTTTTCTATTATTGAAGGTGGTAACAGATTTACAATTTTAGCTGAGGCCCGCCCACTACCTAATCCAATAATACGCGGTTTATTGGATAAATGATTTTCAATGATGTGTTGGGCAATATTTTCAAAGCTTTTATCTAAAGGGACATTATTTTGAGAACTGGAAGTGGGAGAAGACATAATTCTTTATAGTGAAAATGATGAAAGTATATTTAAATCGATTGAAACAGCGCGAAGCACTTACAACTGTCGTAGTCAAGATACTATTGCAATTCCTATGTTCGTATTGTGCTTATTTATGAATCCCCTAACCTTTTTAATGTTTTAAGAATGTCTTTTTGTATTTTGTCAATCTCGTTTAAGTCAATGTTTCTATTCGTGGATTGCTTCGAATCCGGTGGAACCGGTGAAACCGATGATGTTCCTATATCTTCATTGATTTGAGAATACTCTTTATTCATATCATTAATTGATCCTCCTGTTTCTTCCAATCCTTCTATACCAAATCCTAGTTCTCTCTTGTTGTCGCTATCACTATAACTATCATTACCCCTACCAATCTGTGAAAATGATTCATTCTTTTTCTTGTTACCCGATTTTATTGTTTTAATCTTATCTAGTATCAAGGTAGGTTGTTTGAGGTATGCATCTAAATGGGTTTTATCCTTATCCTTATCCTTAAAATTTTGTTCATTATTATCTAATCCCAAACTTGTTAGCTTCGTATCTATTTTTTTAACATAATCTGATAAAATTGAATTTAACTGATTTCTATACTCGTATATTTCCTGTACCTCTAGTATTGGGTTAAGCTGAAAGACCCGTTTATCATACTCTTCTAACAGATTGATATATTTATGCGATAGTCTGTCCCTTTCATACTCGTCTATTTTTTTTTCATCAAAATGCTGGTTAATCTTGTTTAAAGCTTCTAAAGCAACTGATTTTTCAAAGTAAAGACTGCTTAACTCATACTTTACATTGCCGAGAATTTTTGACCGACTCTCTCTTCTTATTTTAATAATTTGGAAGACAAAAAGGGCACAAATTATGCCTAACATGGTTGAACTGGCAACTATGAGTATCTCTATCATGTTAATGCTAATTATAATGACATGTTGGTTTATAAAAATAAAATAATGTTAAATAAGTAAAAATTAGAAGGTTATTTTACTCGCCTTTTTATCCATTTATATTTTCTGAGCTTTGGATCGGGATATCCACATTTTGAACAGGTTTTGCCACGTTTGTGAAATGAATTATGTCCGCATCTTCTACATCTAATATGTGTCTTCTTGCGGGTAAATTTACCCATAGATGTTGTTCCTTTTGTCAATTCCTTTTACCTCAAAATTAGTTGTAGTTATTTGAACTGAGGGGGAGAAATTATAACCACATTATCTCCTCTCACAACGATATTTCCAATTTCATCTGTCTTTCCTTCTTCTAAAATTTCCACAGAACTTTCTAATAATAAATTCATATGTTGATCAAAACCTTGTAAGTTTCCTCTAATAACCTTACCACCCTTCAATTTTATCAAAACATCCCTACCGAGGCTTTCATCGAGGACTTTAACTGCCATATCTACTGACAACTTTATCTAACCTATTTTCTATCAAATGGATGTCCTATATTAAATTTAGTTTTTTCTTATTTTATACAAACATAAAGAATTACCTATAGTTGGGGTCTGTAATTAGAGACGAAATTTTTTCTATTACCTGGGAAAGCATTTTATTTCCTACTGTGGAATTGGCATTTAAGGGATTTCCCCATATTCCATTTTTAGTAAATTTCGTAAATCCTGCTGGATTGTTAATTGACATGTTTGTACCCAATTTATACAAAGAGCCGATTTCATGATCTTTTGTATCCAATCCTGCCTTTGCAAGATCCATATTAACAAGATTTGGATGTATAGCCATCATGAGGGAAGTTTCTACCTCTCCTGCATGATCAAATCCTGTTTCAAGCATTTGCCAATAGTTAATAAAGTAGAAAAAGTCTGAATTTATGGCATATTTTGATAATAAATTCTGTCCGACATATTGTAAAAGGCCAATATTACCATGATGTCCATTGATTACAAATATACGTTTGATACCGTGCTTTGATAGGGACTGACAAATACAAGAGATAAAGTCAACTAATATGTTATAGTCTATTGAGATGTTAAAGAGTGGTTCATGTTCATAAGATACGCCATAGAAAAGAGAAGGAAGCAATAATACTTTCGATTTGATTGATACAATGTTTGAGATATGTTCTACAATAAGGGTATCTGTCGAAAATGGTAAATGATCTCCGTGCTGTTCTATGGAACCAAGAGGTAAAATGGCCGACTCGAAATTGAAATCTTTTATCAAGCTGGAAAATTTGTTTTGATTGATATTCTTGATTTCCATTATTAATTTAATTAGGATCGTTGCGCTATGCTATAAAACATATTTGATTATTTATAACTGACTTTGCCCCAATAGACCTCTAATTTATCTTCTAAAAACAGCTTTACTGCTTCAAGCAGTGCAAGAGCTTCAGCAATTTGACCTTTTATCTTGATAGATTCCAATGTGTCTTCTGTCAAAACCTTAAACGATTCTTGAATAATTATGGGACCTTGATCTAGATCTTCTGTTACAAAGTGTGCGGTACATCCAATTATTTTTGCACCTCTTTCATAAGCTTGTACATAGGCAAAAGCTCCGGGAAAAGCAGGCAATAAGGATGGATGGATATTTATGATTCTATTTGGATAGCGCCATACAAAATTAGGCGTTAGTATTCTCATATACCTTGCCAAAACTATAAGGTCAATGTCGAAATTTTCAACTAGTTGTAAAATTTCATTTTCTGCAACACTTTGTTCCACGTGGTTTACAAAATGAAATGGTATGGAAAAGGAATCTGCAATTGATTTTAGCTTTTCATCTGAGCCAATTATCAAAGAGATATTGCAATTTATTTCTCCAGAGGCGCGAGAATTTAGAATTTTCAATAAGCAATGGTCTTCTCTGCTTACTAGGATTGCGACATTCTTGACTTTGTTCTCTTCATGAAAGTGTACCTTCACTTCCATGGCTAGTTTTCTGCCCAGCTCATCCAATTCCATTTGCATCTTTGATTTATCAATCGTTGGAAATGACGCCTCAAGATGCATTCCAAAGAGTCCTTTTACTACATTCTGGTTTATCTTTTCAATGTTTCCACCGTTTCTAAATATGTAGTTAGTTGTATCTGCTACTATTCCTTCTTTATCTTTACCTACAATAGTAACTTCAATATGTGTTTTAGTATTTTTTGAATCTGTGATATTTGTACCGGTATCTCCCATTTATGATGAAAGATATTAATTATCCGAGATAAATGTGATGCATCTAAACACGTGTGTAAACATACAGTTTGCTATTGTGTCTATGGCAGACTGCTTAAATTTGATGCATTGCTGCCCGTCTTGCTTACTTGCCAAATTGCTTGCGCCACAAACCAAATGACCTAACGATAGTGGAGGGTGTGTGTGCGAAAGGAAGAAGCAAACCATATTTCAAGACAATAGAGTTTTAATGCTTCAATTATCACATCAGGTGACAGATTCGGGATGAGCTTTGACAATAAATATAATAGTTTTTTATTTAGTAAAAATTTGATATAAGATGGTAGTATATTTATTTTAAGAACTATACATATTATACACATTACCTTAACTTATGATGTTTACATTAAACAATAAAAAACCACATATTTTAGCTGTGGTTGCAGTGGTGACCTTTGCACTATTTTTGAGTCCCACTTTAGCTGTGAATGACGTTTTGGCTACAGACAAGAAAAACAAAGGAAATGATTCTGATCAAGACATCGATCAAGGTCAATCTTCACGACAAAATGCACAATGTGTCTCTGGTGAAGATGTGATAGCATCTTGTAACAATTTGAGCGTCCAAGACCAGGACAATGATGGAAATAACGCAGCAGGGCAACAAAATGGAAAAGGTAAAGGAAATGACGGAGATCAAGACATCGATCAAGATCAAGAAAGCAAACAGAACAGTCAGTGTGTAGCAGGAGGTAGTATTGCTGCATCTTGTAACAATTTGAGCTTCAAAGACCAGGACAATGATGGAAATAACGCAGCAGGACAACAAAATGGTGGAGATAACAAAAAAGGCAAAGGAAATGACGGAGATCAAGACATCGATCAAGATCAAGACAACAAACAACATGCACAGTGTGTTTCTGGTGAAGATGCAATCGTATCTTGTAACAATTTGAGCTTCCAAGAACAAATCAACAGCGGAAATAATGCATTAGGCCAAGACTAACTAATCTCTTCCTTCAATTTTTTCATTTCATTATCTGATTTTTGCTTTCAATTTTTTTTTCTTATATTCTATAGGATTAAGTTGTATTCCATCTTTGAATTTATTATGAAACAATCAATATCGTTTTCATCTATTCATCTGTCGGTCTACTATCTGTCTTCTGTTTCTTTTAAAGAAATTACCTTTTAAATAATTAATTTGAAATTATTTAGGTAAAAATTTTATATCCTTTTACAAAGGATCAATTTAATTTATTAAAAGGTTGAATTTATTACTAATTATAAAATGGGTAGTAGAAAGAGAAAAACTGCAAGACCAGTACGAAAAACAAAGTCTACTGAGGGACGATGTCCAAAATGTAAGACCATAGTAAGATTCAATGTTTCTGGCCAAGTGGGCAGCGAGATCTATGAATGCATAGGTTGTACTACAAAGTTCAAAATTGATGAGCTGTAATTAAAAATAGAACAGTTTGATGACAGAATACCTGAAGTTATATCACGGTAATGTTTTTTTATTGCAAAATTTTTAGGTATTTAGTGTCTAATAGAATAGAATATACCGATAAAGTCTATCTATACAGCAGCGGGATGCCTGCAGAATTGATAGATAGAAGTAAAGAAAAATTAAATGAACATGGCGTTAATCTTAATGATTTGATAGTAATTGAATCACCAGAAAATGTTCCTGAAGGAGCAATTATGATAACTCTCTGGCCACACTATTTGTCAGTCGCAAAAGTAAAGAGAGTCAGAGAAGGGTCTATCTATGCACCTCAGTTATTTAATATAGATTTGTAGCTTTACACTACAGCATGTTTTTAACCTTTTTTTGCAAAAGAGACAAACATAAAGAATGTCCGGGTAATTGGCCGATTGACGAGACTTGTGGTCCAGACGAAGATTGCTCCTTTGACATGAAAATGGCAAGGTGCGAATGTGACTGTCATGATACAAATACATCTAGCTCAAATAGAGTAGACATTAAGAAAAAAACCTAGTCTTTGCTTGACTCTAAAAAGTGGTTGTGCCGACCATGTTGGTAAGCACCTTGTGTAGTAGATTAACCACTAAACTCGTCGAACAAATTTTTTTCATAAAATCGAATGTTGAATAATGTCTTAATTTTTATCTCATTATTGGCAAAAAACAAGAAATAATAATGCGTTTTAAAGCAATACAATTACAACTGTATTAACGATGGAAAATAAATATAATAATCATCCAAGTAGATCTGTTTATCATGACAAGTGTATCGCATTTTTGAATATTTCTGAAAAGATTCGCTATGTTGGAATAATAAATAGATTTGGTAGAACATTATCAGGCAAGCTGCGAAAGAATGTGAAACCATTGTTATCTCCCGAACAGGCTAGAGATGAACACTTTATCGAATCTATGAGACAACAACTCCGAATTTCCTTTGAGTCATCGATTGGAAAAACCATATTCTCTATTACAAAAAATGAACTTGTTACTCTATTATTAGTTCCATCTAAAACTAGTGATGATGTTATATATTATGTAACTATAGACAAGGACGTTTCACTTGACGAAGTCAACGACATCATAAATAAAGTAACTGAAATAGAAGGATAAAAAGAAAAAAATAATTTTACTACTAATCTAATTAGTTAAAATTTATTCTACTTCTCATTTCTTTATCCTTTATGATAGCTGGGTGATTTGTATCTACTAATATTACTTCAAACCAAGAATACATTCCGTCTTGATAAAGCAAATATGATCCCATCACTCTTAAATTCAGGTATTTTTCATTGACACGTCTTTCGGCTACCCTTTTCATACTAATACTTTGTTTGATGTGAACTACACCAATGTGTTTTGGCCTTCTGCCTGATACAGGACGTTGTTTTCTCATTCCTCCTCTGCCAACACGAATTCTTACCACAATTATGCCTTGTTTAGCCTTGTAACCTAATGCTCTTGCCCTATCTATGCGACTTGGGTGTTCTATCTTATGTATTGTGGGTTCTCTTCTCCATACATACGCTTTATTCTTTATTTCTGGAGATCTCGTTTTCAACATTGTCTTCCATGTTTCCGCAATATGGCTGTACATGTTTTTGCTTTGTTTTTACCCATTAATATTTTATTTGGGTAAAAAACAATCAAGAAAAGATGATATTGGTTAAATAATAAACTTGATTAATTAAATAAAATTTAGAAAAAACAGAGAAGGGCAGGCAGGATTATTTAGCGTCTATGCATTCTTTCTGGCTTTTTCTGTCCTGGTTGAATCCTTTTTTCAAATCTTTTTACGAAATTATTCTTATTCCTAACTTTAGATGAAGGGCTAGTTCTTTCACGTGCTTGTATTTTGGGAGTTTGACCTCTAACCTTTCCAGCTTTAGTTAATGATCCGTGAGTCGGCATGAGCTATTAATATTGAAACTCATATTTATTATATGCATTTTGAAATTAGAATATTATAGGCAACAATTACCCGCATAGAAATATTCATGGCAATCAAATACTAAATCACTATTATTTAAATTGAAGAATATCATAATTTGTTATGCAAGTAATGTCAGTATTGAAACTAGAATACGCGGAAGAAATTCAAAGACTAAAGAAAGAAAAAAATGCAATAATTCTGTCGCATAACTACCAAATTTCTGAAGTTCAAGATATATCTGACTTTATTGGAGATTCTCTTAAACTATCTAGATTAGCTGGGGAAACAGATGCTTCAATTATTGTATTTTGTGGCGTCCATTTCATGGCTGAAACAGCTTCAATAATAAGTCCACACAAGAAAGTCTTGATACCTGATTTGGAAGCTGGATGTTCACTTGCTTCTTCTATTAATCCACAAGAACTCTTAAAATGGAAAGGGGAAAATCCGGATGCTATGGTTGTAAGCTATGTGAATACATCTGCAGAGATAAAAGCTTTATCGGATTATTGCTGTACTTCTTCTAATGCAGTAAAGGTAGTACAGAGTATTCCAAAGGAGATTCCCGTCCTGTTCTTGCCCGACATGTTTTTGGGAGCTTATGTTGCAGAAGTAACGAAAAGGGATAATATCAAGATATGGCCCGGTGAATGCCATGTACATGCTGGTATTACAGACAAAGATATCAATTTAATGTTGAAAAAGTATTCAAAAGCCGAATTTTTGGTCCACCCTGAATGTAGCTGTACTTCCTCTACACTATACCACGTGTCTAAAGGGGATATCAACAGAGATTGTAAAATATTATCAACAGAAGGAATGATGAAAGAGGCTAGCTCATCAAAAAATGATCAGTTTCTAATAGCTACAGAAGTAGGAATACTTCATAGGATGCAGGAAGAAAATCCATCTAAAGAATTTATCCCTGTAAAAAAAGACGCAATATGCAAATATATGAAAAAAATAACAATCGAAAAAGTATACAATTCACTCCTTAATGATGTTCATGAGGTAAAAGTTCCTGAAAATATTGCAAAAAAAGCCATAATACCGATAGAAAGAATGTTGGCAATTTCTTGACCGGGGCCTACCATACCCAACTCTCTATCACTCTACCACCAACCTTCTTGTTTGCTTTCTCCCTAGTCATCTAGGTTACATCCTTACATCATTTACCATATCCATCTACGATATATTATTAAGGTTGGAGGAATCAACTGCTGCCATACAAAAACTGCAAACCTAAACATGATACGTTCCAATATCTAATTACAACAAGAACACCTATTAATAATACTGCTACCACTATTAATACTGCTACTGATATTAACAACACGACTTTTAGTACAATTAATTTTATCTTATATCTTGATAAGATTGTAAAAAATTAATTGAACTGATATTCAATCTGTAAATGTAGTATTATCCGGGAATTTCAAGACTGAAATCTATTGCTTGAACTGAATGAGTTAACGATCCAATAGAGATAACATCTGGTTTAGCAATGGCATAGTCATAAATATTATCCAAATTTATGCCCCCAGATACTTCGATAATGATTTTATCGCGTAAGCCTAGTTTCCTAACTCTGTCTAATGACTCTTTGACATCTTCTGGTTTAAAATTGTCCAGCATTACTATGTCGGCCCCTGATTTTATTGCTTCCAGTATACCACTAAAATCATTTACCTCGCATTCTATTTTTCTTTTATTTCCATACACAGACTTGGCCTTCTCAATAGCTTTTTTCACAGAACCAACAACTGCGATATGATTGTCCTTTATTAGTATCAGTTGATCAAGTCTTACCCTGTGGGATATGCCGCCCCCGATGACTACGGCCTTTTTATCAAAATACCTTAGTCCCGGAACAGTTTTTCTTGTTGAAGAAATCCTCACAGTTTTTGACAATTCTCCTAATTTTTCGATAAACTGGTTAGTCCGGGTAGATATTCCACTCATACGCATCAAAAGATTAAGTGCTGTTCTTTCTCCCTTTAGAATCGATCTTGATGATCCGTCTACTGCCAGCACATCTGTACCTTTTGCTATTTTTGCTCCATCATCAACCAGAAGGGTTGCTTCGCACCCGCAAATATCAAAAATAATTTTTGCCTCTGAAAGTCCGCTAACTATTATGTTTTTTCCGGCGTTCTTACAAACTATTGCTCCTTTAGAAACAGTCTCCTCTGGAATCAGTAAATTGCTTGTAATGTCTCCAGTGCCAATATCCTCATTTAAGAAGCCGACCAGTGTGGCTCTTTTTTCTACCTCTGATTGGAATGGAACACCATGTTCTTCCTGCTCCCGCTCCTCTCGCCCTTGCCCTTGCCCTTGATCTAAATCTCTTAAGTTTGAATTATAAAAATTGTTATAATTTTTCAATTCAAAAATGTTATGTAACTTTTAAAGCATATTTGTGAGGAACAGATATTTCCAATGTAGCTGCGACCTTTGATTTTTCTGGATGAAGTATCAACATAATTCCAAACCAGTCTTTGGATAATTCAGTAGACTTACAAACTGGACACATTTTCCCAGTGGTTAAAGCCTTGCATTTTTTACAGGCGTATTCTCTTGCCAACAATATCACTACTCGGTATAATTTTTATCTCTTGTCTTTTTTTGCATCTCTGGCATGTGCACTCTCTGCGCCTTTTTTGTCTGCATTGTTATCCTTACTGTTGGAATTTTCTCCACTTGCTCCCCCTTGGGCACGTCGTATCTCCTTTTCCACCCATTCTAATGCACCTAGAAATGGTTGTCTACATGTGATTCCTATCTTGCCCATTGATGCACTCTTTCCTAAGCTAATTGCTGTGATTCTTGCACGTATTTTGGAGCTTATTCGTAATGTTTTTTCAGATTGATTTGATAATATCAAACCTTGTTTAACATCACTTTTTAAGTAATCATCCGTGATCTGAGATAAGTGCAAGAGAGCGTCAGTTGGACCTATTCTAACAAATGCACCAAAATCTGTAATTTCTACTACCTCACCCTCTACGACTTCGTGAAGTTTAGGATAAAACGTTAAAGCTGTAAAATTTACTTTGTGATATGTAGCTCCATCCCCAGCAATAACCTTGCCTATAGCGTTGGTTTCTGCATCTATGATCAAAATAACATAACCTAAATCTGAACTGACCATACTTTCATATTTTTCTTTTAGGATACCAATTGCAGTTAACTTTAGAGAATTAGTTAGCTTACTAGGTGGAATTCTTACTACATCGGACATATGTGCTATAGCAAACATAATAAAGATAAAAGATATCCAGAACTATCAGTTTATGAACTTTATGTTTAATTTTGATTAATTGTGTGAGAAGATCCATCCTTAATTACTGTTTTGACTATTTTCATTCTTGCTTTTGAGAATGAATGATTTAAATAGAATAATAACTCGATTTTTATATCGTCATGGTTACTGTAGATAAAGTCATTAGTGCCTTAAAGACTGTCAAAGATCCTGAATTACACAAAGATATAGTTTCTATGGGTATGATAAAAGATATTACCATTAATGAAGATAAACTTGCTTTTACATTGGAATTAACTACCCCTGCCTGTCCATTTAATAGCGAAATTGAACAGGATGTGCGAAATACTATATCAAATTTGGGAATCAAAGATTTGGATCTTAAAGTCACGGCTAGAGTGATGGAGGGCAGGACAATAACTATGGATCAGATTCTGCCTGGAGTAAAAAATATAATGGCTGTTGCAAGTGGAAAGGGGGGTGTTGGAAAAACCACTGTTTCGGTGAATTTGGCCGTAGCTCTTGCAAAAACCGGTGCTAAAGTTGGCATATTAGATGCTGACGTTTATGGGCCCAGTGTACCTTTGATGTTGGGACTAAAAGAGGTCCCAGAGGTTTTCGAAGGTAAGATTCAACCTCCTATTACTGAAAATGTTAAGGTAATGTCCATGGGATTCTTTTATGAACAGTCTCAACAAGCTGGAATATACCGTGGTCCTATTATTGCAGGTATAGTAAAACAGTTCATAACAGACGTAAACTGGGGCGAACTTGATTATCTTATTATTGATTTGCCGCCTGGTACTGGTGATGCTCCCCTTACCATGGCACAAACAATACCGATTACTGGAATCCTTATTGTGACAACCCCTCAAGAAGTCGCTATGAATGTAGCCGTTAAATCAATCGGTATGTTCAACAAATTAAACATACCTATAATCGGTGTGATAGAAAATATGAGCTATCTAAAATGTCCTAATTGTGATGAAAAAATACATATTTTTGGAGAAGGCGGAGGAATTAAGATTAGTGAACAGTTCAAAATTCCTTTCATTGGTGAGATACCTTTAACAACCCAAATTATGAAAGGAAGTGATAGCGGAGTATCTGTCATAATTTCTGAACCTACATCTGAATATGCTCAGGCTTTTAATAAAATCTCGAAAATAACCGCTGGAAGAATAAGCGTTATTGCATCAGAATTGATGGACCAAGAAAAAACAAAGAACAACAAAAAGAACAACAAAAAGAACAACAAAAAGAACAACAAAAAGAACAACAAAAAGAACAACAAAAATCATAGAGTTTTGGCTAATAATTAATAATTCTTTACACCAAACCTTGAGAGAAAAGAAACAAAAAAGAAACCTTTCTAAAAATTTTAAAGGAGAGACAAGAATTTGAAAATCAATCAATCCCAATTGAGTCTTTTGAAGGAGCCTTTTGGGGTGTTAATTAAGGACGATAATATCGATAAAGAATCTTTAGACCGAGAAATTGGAGGAGCACACAAGATAATAACAGTAGGAGATACTACTACTGAAAAATTGGTGCGTTTAGGTTATATTCCTGACATCTCGGTTGTAGATGGAAAAGAAAAAAGGATAAAAAAACACAAGATATTTGAATATCCCACTGATAAAATTTTACATTTCGAGAATAAGCCAGGAGAGCTCGATGAACATTTAATTACAGAAATACTGCAGTTAACTCAAAGCAAATTAGAAAGCAAAATCCAATTCATTATTGAAGGCGAGGAAGATTTGGTTGCACTTCCGTTTCTCATGTTTTCGCCAGATGATTGGGTCGTATGTTATGGACAACCATATCACGGCTTGGTAATAGTACATGTAAACGAAGATTCTAGAAGCCGGGCCAAGTTAATATTTAATAAAGTCTTTAACATTTAAAGTTCAACAATACAGGGTATGATGATACGGTGGCTGTATGAATATACAATAAAAGAGATGATTTGATTTTACCATTTACTGACCCTGAATTTGTTTTTTGTTATTTTTGATTTACTTTTTTAGGTTTGTACTTTTTTCATCTTCATTTCTATATCTATAGCGATTCTGACTATTTTCTTCTTCTGCTTCTCGTCAGCAATCACATCCACAACCATCTCTGCTATTATCAAAAGTACCAATGCCATATTTCTTCATACATACATTGCATACACTCTCAGATTCATTAATTGTAGCAATATTACAAAACGAACATACTTTCGTCATATGTGTAACTCTATGGAGATCAAAAATAAATCCTTATCTAAAATTGACATTTTCTTCTTTTGTTAATGTCTAGAGTTTAAACATGAACCACCGCGTAGTTACTTAGGCGCGATTCAGGTAAAGTTTGTATATCGATCCTGTTTCGTCACTGATATAGTTCCAGTTTTCAGGATTGATGTCTACAACAGAAAAATATTCTTGTTCCTCTTTTGAAAGTACATCATAAATTAACTGGCCCACTACTATGTGGTTAACTTTAGCATAAGTAGTCATTTTGGTAGCAATACTTATGGTGTATCCTAGTATGTCGTAAGACGGTTTCTTATCTGATATCAATTCACTAGTTTTTTGAATGGTTTTATAATCATACTGTGTTAGGTCGTTTACATTATCTACATATGGATAGTATTTTACTATTACATTTTCACCGTAATCAATACCAATTCTAACACCGATCTCAGGATAATCATATTGACTAAATACTGGATTGAATCCTTGATTGATAACTTTAATCATGGTACGGGCGCAATTTATTGCATTAATACAAAGGGTATACAAATGGTCGGAACTAACATTAAAAAAACCAATTATTCCATCACCAATGTATTTCAAAACATATCCTCCATAGAGACGGATGATTTTGGTCATTTCTTGACTGAAGGTTTGAATTATTTTAGACACCCTTTCTATCGGGAGATTCATTGACAATTTCGTAGACCCTACTATATCGATATTTAGAATTATCAGTTTAATTTTTTCATTATAATAACTGCTGAGAACCTGTTGAGTTTCTTCAAAAGGGGCTGTAAAAATGGGATCTGAACGTAAAGCCTTCCACATACTTGATTGGGAAGCGGTAATAATTTTTTGGATATCTATCAGAGCATCTACGTAAAAGACAGAGGCATTATCTACCATATTGTTGCCTATCAATCTGTTATTTTCATGATCTTTTTTTTCATTTAGATTCTTGATGACCTCATCAACTTCCTCTAAATCAATATCTAACTGCAATGCGATTATCTCTGGAGAAATTCCGGAATCAAAGAGATTTACAATCGTTTGATGTTGCTCATATTTGGCAATTTTCTTTATTGTTTGACCCTTTTCTAAGTTGTTATCATCTGATTGAGAAATTCTCTTTTCACCTTCAATAATGATAAATCATGGTTAAAAGTCTATAGCAGATTATCATTTATAATTTTTGCCAATATCGTATTGGTTAATTTGGATAATGATTCTAGATTTTTTAATAAATTGCATAAAAAACCACTTTCTAATTGACTTTAGTCAATGTTTTTGACCTTCCTGTCGGACTTTTTTGCTGTCGGGTAAATGAAATCTTCTCTACTGCTATCACCATAACCATCTACATCATTATCACCACCCAATCTTTTGAGGGCGGTTAAAATTTCCTTCTCTATTTTATCTATTTCTGGGTTTGAATTTTTTTCAATGGGGAGATCATTATCAGCGAAGCTTTTGGTGTTTGTGGATTCCTTACTGTTCTGCACAAAGTCTGTTGTTGTGTCCTTAGAAGCATCATCACTACGTTTGTTGCTTGTCGATATTTCTGAAAATGAATGATGATTAGAAGTAGGGGATGATGATGTGGTTGTAATCGCGGGTTCTGATTTTGATGGGGAAAAGGATGATGTTTCTATTGCTGGTATAGGTCGAGTTTCTGAGTCTTTTGGTACAGTTGCAGTTTGTCTTGTATTCTGCTATTCTAGAGTCCCATTGAATTTTGACCATATAGAATAGTATCTTTAAATAGACTTTGAGAATCTGATTCCTCAGTAGTGGGAACACTAGTTCGGTAATAAGTCGATGGATTGAGAGAAGATTTGGTATAGTTGAATTTATCTTGATTAGCGGAGATTACTAAAACTTGGTTGTATAAATAGGATAATTTTGATTCAACTCTGTCAAGTTTTTCATCTATTTTCTCATGTAAATCAATATTTTTATAATGAATTTTTTTTATTTTAAAGTAAATAGTCAATATTATTAATGAAATAGCAATTGTTTGAGCAAAAATTGCAACTATCAATAAATCAGAGGTAATTTCAAAACCAAACATTTCAATAAGAAACGGTAAATTTTTTCTCGCTTTTAAGTCTAATTATTTAATTGATTGTGTGGGATGGTGTGGGTGAGTCGGCCAACGATGTTTTTCCTCTCATTCACAGAGATGGGTATCTAAAAAGAAGGTAGGAAGAGATGAAGGGGGATTGGAATGGGAAGGATAAGAAAGAAAGAAAGATCTATGCATTCCATCGAATTGAATCTGTATTTCGAATAAGATATGAAATTCGTTTAAAGACACTTTTTGTATCATCTCCACATCCATATTGGGAATAAAAATTGTTTCTGATATAGCAGGATTTGGAAAATTTCTGATCGACTAATTGCACATTCTTATATTTTATCAAGCCTAGGTTAATTTTTATCAAATCTGTGATTACTTGTACCAAGCCTTTTCTTGAAGCATATGCTTTGTCTCTCTTTACATACCAAAACATCCTAGTTGGGTCTTTGGAATAATTACTAAATACTAATTCCTTTAGTTCGGTGGACCTTTCAATATCAAAGTGTCCCAAAATTTCTATCTTTTTTTTCGATAGGTGGTAAATGATATTGGGCAAATTTGGAGCAAGAAGAACAATAATTATCATATATTAAAACCGGAAAATGAAACTTTACGTCCTTTTTTTCCATACTTGTTATTATGCATCCTAACTTTTATCTTATTAACAAGAATTTTGAATGTCTATTCTAAAGCACTCATTTTATCATAGAGTCGTGTAATATGCAGATATATACATTGTTCTATTGAATCTTAATAAGGATAAAATATCTTGTCTATTTGATGACATCTGAAAATTATCTTTGTATTCAGAGATTTGATATGAATAGAATCATCTTGTCCAGAATAATAGAGAATGAATACAGAAGTTTGATCTATCAAAGATCTATCAGAGACATATCGTTCATGTCGTCTGTCAGTCATTCTAACAGTGATCTATCAGTCATCTATCGGTCATCTACCCGTCATCTATCAGTCATCTACCCGTCATCTACCCGTCATCTGGGTCAATCTAATATTGTGAGGGATTCTGCAGGTTGATTTCTTATATATAAACTTTTTGAATATTATATTTGTATATAATGTCTAGAAGAATTCCACATTCAATAAAGATCGAAGTATTAAAACAATGGCTAAAAGCGGTATCCCGGGACAAAATTGCCAAAAATAACGATATTGCCTTCGGTTCTGTATCTAACATAATCCAAGAGGTCAGAGATAAGGATATTCCAGATATCGATCTACTTAGGGAAGTAGCTGTAGCATTAAAAGAGGAAGGTTTGGAGCCGATTCAGTTCGCTCGTTCTATGAGGTTAAATAAGTCATTAGATAATCTTGGATATCCGAAGAGCAAATTGAAAATTTCTTAGAACATTTAAGCGTCTTCTTTTACAAGAATGATGATAGAGACATCGAGAATTTTCTGATAGCAATTGAATCAGTTTCTGATATGGTTAAGGGTCTTGATATTTCCATTTATGATATTCAAGAATATATTACTGATAAGCGGGCCAGAGTTAGATTCACTAATCATTGATATAATACAAATCAAATTACGAATTGAACAAGCGAAATCTGAATTCATAGATACCGTAAAGAATACTGAGAAATATCGGGCGGCACGTATGTATGGAGCATGAACCCCAAACTAAGTCTGGTTTTGTAGTACTTGGATTCAGTTTTGATTGTCAAAATTAAATTTATGTCAATCTGAAATAACAATTGTAACATCCATAAATTTTCAAAATTTAATCAATATACCTAATCAGGACCTGCAAAATCGATTTTGGTTCACAAAAATCGAGTCCGTAAGGGTGTTGCTATTCCGTTTTGATACATTTGTACTAAAAAAAGGTGATTCCTTCTAATCGATAAAGTGAACATCTGAATATTAGAAGAAAATATTTAAATTGAAAAAAACATTTCAGGGTAATGTGTGGAAGATTTTAATTCCAAAAAAAATCGCATATGGGGAAAATGCCGCAAAGGAATTTGATTACCCTGAAAATGCATTAATAATAACAACCACAGAGAGCAAAATTTATGAAAAATGGATTGACTATATGGGAATAAAAAATTATCACATTTATGATAAAGTCACTCCTGATCCAGCTATTGAATCCATTGAAACCATAAAAAATGAATTTGATGGAAAAAATGTGTCTTGTTATATCGGGTTGGGTGGAGGTAGCTCACTTGATGTGTGTAAATACTTGAGCAAGATGACTGGTGTCCCAAAAATTCTAATACCTACTACATTTGGAACAGGTGCCGAGATGACTACTTATGCTGTGATTAGTTTTGATCATAAGAAGAAACTACTACAGGATGAGGCTTTCTTGGCTGATGCTGCTGTTATTGATCCATACTTTTTGCCTGGGACTCCATTTAATATCATGCGTAATTCTGCATGTGATGCTGCAGCACAAGCCTCCGAGGGATACGACAGCAAGTTGGCAAATCCTCTAACAAAACTGTTTTGTAGAGAGGCATTTGATATTCTGGAAGACGCTATAATCAACGATAAACCTGATTTATTGCCTTATGGGGCAATGCTTTCAGGAATAGGCTTTGGCAACTCATCAACTACCTTAGGACATGCCTTATCATACGTTTTTTCTAACGAGGGCGTGCCACACGGATATTCTTTATCTTCATGCACAACTATTGCCCACAAATTCAACAATTCTGTCTATTATGATAGATTCAAGAAAATATGCCAAAAACTAAAATTTGAGCCCTTAAAACTTAACCAACCTCTGGATGCCGCAGCAGATGTTATTATGCCTGATAGGGGGCATTTAGATAACAATCCGATACAAGTTACAAAACAGGACATTATAAAGTGTCTTGACGAGATTGTAAACAGTAATCCCCTTGCATAAAAACCCTATTTTTTTATTTTTTGACTAGGAAAAACTATAAATTCATATTAATTATTTATCAAGTTATCTTATGACTACCATTAGTAAGAGTATGGATATTGCTGCTCCATTGAGCGAAGTTTTCACTTATTTTGCAAGACCTGAACACATGGCAGATCAATTTCCAGAAAATATGGGTCTAAACGTAATTCCATTAGAAGTCAAAAACGGATTTGGAGTAGGTACAATTTTTAGAATTAGCGGTGATTTTGATGGCAAAAAATTAGAATGGGATTGTGAAACCATTGATTACATTCCACATAAAAAAATAGTTGCAAAAATGATTGAAGGACCATTTAAACATTGGCAGATTACTGTTGATTTTGATGAATTAGAAGAGAAAAAAACAAAGACAACATTAACAGTAGAGTACGATATGCCTATGGGACCTCTTGGAGGCTTAATTGATAAAGTTAAGCTAAAGAAGATAGCTGAAAGAGGAATGGAAAATGGGTTGTATAGAGTAAAAGCATTGTTGGAAGGTACCGGCTCAATTCCAGTCTATATAACTCTAGAAGCTTATAGAAAGGTCTTAAAAGAGAAAGAGAGGTTGAAATGCTCAGTTTCTGAGGCAATTGTTGATATCATCAATCAGAATCAACAACAAGCTACAACCGCCAAACCAATCCAATAATTTTTTGAAACCATTATATTAATAAAACAGATAATCTCCTTAGTTTAGTTTAAATAGTGTTCAGCTAATTTCATTTAAACGTAGGGTTCGTAGCTCAGCCAGGTAGAGCGTCTGGCTCTTAACCAGATCGAAAGAGGTTAAAATGTCGTGGGTCCGAATCCCACCGAACCCGCTTAGAAATACACACTAATATAGCTTAATTTGGACTACAACTATTGTAAGTTGTGGTTAGCAGAGACAACTCCATTTCAAAATTTCACATATGCTTTAAAGTCTAAGGATGTTAAAAGACAATATCCCGCTATGCTCATGAGGTTTTTAAATTTCACAAATGCAGCCGGAGAAACTATTGAGGAAAAATGTGCTTCATCTATACGAATTTTTCACAGAAGATTGAAAATCGTAAAGCTTTAGAATCAGAGCTAATGCGCTATATGCAATTTCAACAAGGTAGAGTTGAAAGCAAGGAGATTAATCCTGGTACCTTCGGAATTACATAAAAGCCATAAAACATTTCTTCACTATGAATGACATCCTTGTGAATTGGGATAAGATAAAGAAGGGAATGCCTTCTGCTAACCAAACTTCAAATGATAGAATTCCTGAAATCGATGAAATAAAAACTCTGTTATGTTATACTGACATTCGAATTAAACCAATAGTTTTAACAATGCTTTCATCTGGAATTCGTGTTGGTGCATGGAATTGGCTAAAATGGAAGAACATAATTCCAATAGAAAAAGATGGTGTCAAAAATTGCGCCAAACTCATTGTTTATCATGGCGAACCTGAGCAGTATTTCTCATTCATAACTCGAGAAGCATACTTGTCTTTAAAAGCTTATATGGATTTTAGAGAACTCCACGGGGAGAAAGTTAACGGTGAGAGTTGGTTAATGAGGGATCAATGGCAAAAAATAAGTAAAACTCATGGCCATAGGATAGGTCAAGCTGGTAAGCCAAAGAAATTCGATTCTGAAGGTATTAGAAGATTAATTTATGATTCCTGGAAGATACAGGGGGTATTGAAAGTCAATGTTCGCACCTCCGGATAAAAAAACATCCATTCAAATCGTCTCATGGTTTTAGAAAGTTTTTTCAAACTCAATGTGAACTTGTCATGAAATCGAGGACGTCGAGATTTTAATGGGACATGGGTTTTCAAGTCGGGGATTAAAGGCTAACTATTATCGGCCCACCGAAACGTATCTTCTTGGACAATACCTAAAGGCCGTCGACTTGTTGACAGTTAGCGATGATAATAAACTTAACAATCACATTATAACATTAGAAGCAAGAGAAAAACAGAATCATGAAATAATTACTAAGAAACTACAGGAAAAGGATGACGCCCTAACTTCTTTATCGGACCAGGTAATGAAGCTGATTGAGAAAGTAGAGTACCTCGAGAATACTACGAGACTTCCCATATCTAAATAATTCTTCATAAGTACTAATCATGGTAGATGATGCTTTAATGCGTACATGTACTTCTTGTCTTCTGATAGGATATCACTTGTAGGGTTAGAAAATAGTCCACATGTTTGAGGTATATGATATCGTAACTTAGTAAGAAAATCTATCACTCGTTCATTGTATTTATCCATAAAGGCGTTTTTGATTCCGTCAATTACCTTTGTATCACTCCTAGTTTGTACATATAAATAATCTTTAGTTGGAAAAAATATCGAACTCCTGGATTATTGTTCCATGCTGTCTAAGAACGGCCTTCATTTCCACTTCTAGTATGGTTAATTTTGCATTATTTGACAAATCTTCTGAGTTTATTATCTCTATAATATTTTCGTCTTTGTCCACTTCTATTCTCAAATGCTCGGTGTCATTCCATTTCAAAGACAGATGATAAGAAAAACTTTATCTTTCTTCTATATCATCAGATTGCTTGTTTGCATTTCTAGACCAACTAAAAATCTGTCTCATCAAAAATCCATAGTTTGAAACAGCCTTGTTTCCATTAATATTGTTAAGCAATTTTACACTATATAGTATGTCTTTACCGACCATCGTTAAGTAATTTTGAATGAATGAGTAAAATAATATATCATAATTTATCGTATCTATTGTTTTTTTGCTTATCACCGGAAACAAAAAAAGTTTGAAAAGCAAATTCGTTCCATAATATTTTTGTAAATCTCTAATGAGAGCAATAGAAGCAGTCATGTCTCTAGTATTAAATATAAGGTAAAGGATACCTGATAATGATAATCTACAGGGGTTATTTTTGGTATTTTTTGATTTACGTTCCAAAGGCACCGTAGAAATCCTTAGTAAACCATTCTCAACTAAGATACCAATATTATTATAAGCTTTTCTCTTTAGTGCATCTGTTTTATATCCAGAATCAGTACAGTAATCGTAAGATATATTGTTAGGATGTCGCAAAAAGTAATTCAAAATTGGAATATATTTCAGAAATGACCTTTTCAATAATTTGTCATTCCTCAAGATATCACTATCAAGAAGAATGCAGTCTAAATCATCAGTGCTAATAATATAGCCGGATTCATCGACTATTGACATTTTATTATTTTTTTTATCAATACCGACTCTTATACTTTATATAAATTACAGTAATTATGGATTATTTCATAAATAATGAAACGACTTCTCTTAAGGAATTTAGGAAGGTCCAAGGATTAGTAGGTGATTCATCTTTTTCAATCGTCTTACCTAAATCCTACGCAGTTGATTTGAGTATTGGTAAAGGTGACTTTGTAATGGTTACCAAGATTGATAAAACAGTATACTTGATCCCAGAAGGCTTGACTGAAATGGCAATTGAATTATTTACTCCAATTGTAACAAGGGAATATTTACCAACTTTGTTGTCAGGTAACATATCTATTAACTATTCGGTCCAAAAATACAAAGAAAGAAATTACCACTCTAAATCAAGTGTAAAAAGACTATTAGAAAAAAGCAAGGTCGTCCAATGTAGCAGCATTAGACGACTACAATAAAAGGAGTTAGAAATGACTATGGATACATCGACAACTCCTTACGAGCAATGCGAGGAAGACGATAATAAATATTCCTGCACGATTTGAGACTGCGAAAGAAGAGGCCAATGAACAATCAGATTTACCATTCGGAGAATATGGAGGTACATATTTTTCCTTTGCAAGGAATGTAAGGAAATGATTGAAAATATGGGGAATAGTTGAATTGGCTAAATCCACGATTTACAAATATTTAGAAGCCCAATACAAATCGTTAACGATAGTCAATGGAATGAATAAACCAAATATAGCAGAAAAAAGTAGCAGCAAATTTTCTGCTACTATGTCTAACCTGAGAGTATAAAGATGATATTTAATCGATTTAGAGAAAATTTTATTTATGAAGAAAGTGCGGCGGATGATGTTTACAAAGAATAAGAAGGGGGGAAATTCGATGAAAACTTACAATCTATTTCTTACGTAAACACCATTGAAGAAGTATAAAACCACAATTCAAGTGATGAATCACAATCAGAATTACAAAAAGTAGCAGAAAAGGTTGGAAGAGGTCACCAATCCTGTAACCAGCATAGAGACTCCTTCTAATTCTATGCTGGTATTAGAAAACACGGATAATCCTCAGATACTAATTAGGGATTTAGAAACTCGTTTCGTAGCAACAAAAAACTATTTTCGAAAAGACAATTACGAATATTGGAATTAGCAGCTTCTATTCATATTTGTGAAAAAAGAGGGATTACTGTTAATGATTTAGAAAAATTAGACTACAAGAAAGACAATGCAGAAAAAATTATTCAAGATGCTAAAAAAGCGGGGTTACTTACACCCCTAGAGAAAAGAATAGTTAAGCATAAACAATATGCATTGTCAAATTACAAATTTGTATTAGACAAAAAAGGAAGTAGAGAAAAAGAAAAGAGATACCATTAAACGATGTTATTCTAGTATTGTTAAAATTACTTTTGGACAAAAATAGAAGAGGACCATGATTTTGTAATAGAAACTAGCCTTAATTATCCAAAAAAGGATTATAATGCTATAGCAGGAGAGATTTTAAGTGAGAAAAATAAACAAAAAACTGGAATCATTCCCTTATCTACAACACGTAGTTGCAGTTATACAGTATCACCAAATGGAACTATTATGCTCTTTATTGAATGTACTTTAGAGCCCTTTGATTTGCATTCATATCGCGGTGTGGCTGACTTTTTTGCAACCTGCGGTCAGATTTATTCATTTTTTCAGACTGAAACTAAAAGAAGAGCAAAAGTGATTCCTTATGTCCATGATTGGTACCTGAAGGAATTTGAATATAACAAAGATTTAGTAATAGAAGAATTAGAGAGTAACTGTCCTATGGTCAGATGGACTGCGAAAGGATTAATAAAACTAAAGATACCCTAGGACATTTATTTCAAATATATCAAAAACCCATGCCGCTCATAGGTAACTGTTTAAGAATCGAAGGTCGACATTCGGAAAAAGCAGATAAGAATTTAGTTGAACAAATAGAAAAATTACCTATAGAGGAAAACCACTTATTCGTAACAGCTGAAGAAATGTTACAGAAACATCTAAAGGACCAATACGATAATTCTTCCTCAACTATGCTCTAAACTGTACATCAAACACGGACTTACCATAATTACTAAGGTTTAATAAAGACTGGATAATTGTTAAGGCTTCTATCTTTTTATACACGGAGTTTACACACATTATCAAGTTGGTAGATATAGAAAGAGGCTCGGTCGTTATCAATAAATTGGAAAAATACTAGGGTTAAGCACCGTATACGCGACGTATGTTTGATTTAGCGTGAGAAGTAATAGTCTTCACTTCCTAATGTCACCTTTTCAACTGGAAGATTAGAAGCTCTGGCTATACCTTCAGCAATTCTAAACGCCAATGTAGAAATGGTTAATGAAGGGGACAAATACTGTGATAAGTGCAGATACTATAAAACTTAAATCTCTAAAAGAACCTACAGAACAATCCGATGGCCTTAGAATTCTGATTGCCAGATACAGACCACGATATCTGCGTAAGGAAGACGAGAATTGGAATGTCTGGTGGAAGGACGTTAGCCCCAGTAAATCGCTTTGGAAAGAGTATCTCAAAGACAAGAAAATAGATTGGGATGAATACTCTCGTAGATATAAATTGGAAACATAAACAATCCTTTAGCATTAAAGACCTTACAAAACTTGGCTTCGCTGGATAGGACTACTATTAGTCCAAATACAAACCAGGAAGAACAACAGCAGCCTTCGCCCCACTGCTCTGACATATTATCAAAATTTGATACCGTCACACTCCTCTGTCATTGCAAAGATGAAAATCATTGTCACAGGTCTTTGGTTAAACAAATGGTGAAAGAAATATGATGGTCTGAGTATGGACCGAGTCTTTCGTGTCTACAAAATAAGTGCAAAATAATTAGATTTGAACTACAAGTATATCCTAGGATTGAATGGTATGGTGATTGTGTTTCTCTATAGCTTCATAATTTAGTAGTAAGATTTTACTAATTCCTTATGAGTTTTTTACTGCAAACTAGTATCATGGTTTCTCCAAACCATGATAATTATATTAACTTGTTGCCTGACGGCACGTACAAAATTAAACATCGAATCATAGTCAAACGTGATTATGAGGATTCTACTAGAGTCTTGACGGCTGTTCCTGTTATAAATACTGAATCAAAAGAGTTAGTGGCCTTTATAGATATAAAATGGGAGAAAGATGATTATATATAGAAAAATATCATAAATCTAAATTGGTCTAATTTCTTTTAGAAAGATACTAGACTTCACGCTCATTAAAAAAATATATTATTCCAAATGACGACACTATGAGGCGCATCTTTACCCTATCAATGCTTAAATGTGATATTTTTGGTTATCTAGTAATGTCTTCATTTGATAGTGTAGACTGGAGTCAAGTGTTAAAAAAAGAAGCTAGAGGAATAGAGAATGCTGATTTAGGCGAAGTACAAGAGATTCGTCAAGAAAATGTCATAACTAAAGTTGGGTTAATAGATAAAGTAACATACAGTATCCCAAAGAGCTTTGTTGATACATTTGACGGCCATACTTTACGATTCAAACTAACAAAAGAAGAAGCAGAAGCCCGATTTAAAACAAAAGATGAAGTATGGGTTTAAAGAAGTGTTTGGTTTAGCTTTTTCATTTTTTTCATTTTGGATTTCTTAGATTGATTAGGTAATCAAACTAAAAAATGAAATCAAAATAAATATTGTATTACTTCCTCTTGTAAAATCCCGTGTCTAAATTTATCGATTCTATCTCTATGATTAGAATAACTGGAGAATACGATTGCAAGAAGATATTGGTATGGCGTGAATGTTAGAATAGCTGAAAGAAGATAAGGAGATAAGCATGAATTTGAAATCTTAAACCTATGAATATGATGAAATGCAAAAAAGAAATACATGTAGTTTGTGGAATTTTGTTTATTTTTGGAACAATATTGATAGATACAACAGGCCCTTGGGGATTCAGTGTATGGTCAGACTAATCACATAAACCAACCAGCAACCTAGCTGTTATATTTAATGCTAAGTACTCCAGCAATAAAATATCGACACAACAAATTCAACAGCAAACCAAACCAGCGCCCCAACCGCTGCTAATAGTACCATTACAACAACGGCACAACAAGAAGCATCTAATTCTATAAAGGGAGCTATTACTGAGACTGGAGAATTCCTAAGCAATGCAACTCAAAAAGTGACAACTTCAAAATCAGCAGCAGCACTTCTTAATTATACTTCAAACGAATTAGGCAACGCCTATGTTGAGACTCAAAAGTTCTTTAGTCCGAACTAGTTAGTTTTTTTACTAACTATTATACATATGTATACTAAACATGGATCTGTATGTCAAATGATATATATGTTTTAAACCACTCATTTTCCCATGTTTGCATTGAAATAATTTTAAAATAATATTCACCGTAAAATTCACGAATGTTATTTAAAAGGTCATGCTATTTCTTACCCTGTTCTGAAAAAACAAAAATAGTCCGCACACCAAAGAAAAATATGGTAAACTTATCGAATGGAGATAGGAAAAAAGAGAACGAAAATTTTCAATTTTCTGAACCACCACCCACTCCGGAGCCCTATCGAAGCCCTGACCCACAATCACAACCTACACCTGAACCTGTTCCTGAGCCCACGCCGGAACCGAATCCCGAACCAGAACCGTACCAATAAACACGTTAATATTTTTGTTTCTATGAATTCGACTGTTCTCTTCATATCATTCTATTTTACATAGGAACTTCAGGCACTACGTCAGTTGCATTTTCAGCTGGAAGAGTTTTATTTAACATTTGAATGGTCGAATTTGTTTCGTTAATTGTAGTCATTGGTAAATCTGACGCTGTAGGAGTTTGCCCCTGTGTCGAACTTGTCATGACCCCTATCAAAGTAATAATTGATATTGCAACAGCAATTACGATTAGATACATAATATTCATGATATTCTTGGTATCACATAATATGTTATATAATATACAGCATGGGAAGATAATATTATACATTCAAAGAATAGAAAACGGAAAAAGGCGAATGGTTATCTACCTATCAAACTATTTTCTTTCCTTATTGACATCAATCATTGTTACTGGCAACGTTTATTCATATCAAATATCCATTGGCCTATTGAAAATCTAAGATAGATAATTGGTAAGATGCCTGTGGCACAAAATTGGTTCAATTAATAAAATATGAATGCCTTTCTGCCCATAAGCCTGTCAATATGCGAAGTTAAAATATAATGATGACATTTTACTGAAGTAGAAGAAAAAATATAATGAAACCATCTTTTGATTTCCAACTTGTACGATAGAAAAAATAAAATTTGAAGGGACTGACGTAATGTCTTTTAGGTTTAATCAGATTCTTAATAAATTAGAAAAATATCAAACACCCCATTTATTTGAGTATACTGCAGGTCAATATGCCTATTTTAATTTAGATAATGTTGTAAGAGACTAAAAAGTGTCCAGTTAGTACATTCTCCACTATTTCTTCATCCCCTACAGAGAATTTTATGATGCTAAGTACCAAAATAAGAGATTCGCCATACAAACAGAGACTTTCAACCTTAGAAGTGGGAGATAAGGTTAACGTGAGTGGACCTGAAGGTGAATTTGTTTTACCTGAAGATTATTCAAAACCTATAATATTTTTGTCTGGAGGTATAGGGGTAACACCATTTCGAAGTATGATAAATTACGCGACAGACAAACAGCTACCATTAAAAATAATAATGTTTGATTGAAACAAGAATGAGCAAAATATACTCTTTAAGAAAGAGTTTGATGACTGGACATCTTTAAATAAAAATATACAAATAATCTATACCCTTAGTGACGATAACTTTCAAAGGAATAACGTTTCTGGCACCGAGGAATGGAAAGGAGAGAAAGGCAGAATACATATAAGTAAATGATTTTAAAATATGTTGATAACAATATGTTGAATAATTCAATATTCTAGTGTAAGTGGCCCTCCAGATATGCTGAAGTCGATGCAATCACTACTAGAAAAAGAATTGGAAATTCCGAAAGAAAGAATAAAGGTTGAGGAGTTTACAGGGTATTAATCAAACCTGCTTGTAATGTCATCTCAACTATTATATTTGATTATTTGACGTTAATAATACTTAATATTTTCGAATCAATATGATTTTCTGACTTTCATATCAATTGACCAAACAGTGTTACAATAAACCCAACTAAAAACTGCTGCCTAACTTTATTTTGGTACCCTCTTTTTATGAAATATTTTTATAGTATTCTTATTACATTTACAAAAGTTATGATAACAACATCAGATGTTTGCCAAAAATCTCCCACAGCCGTTACTACACACCCCCAATTTGGAAAATAACACAAATGATAGAAATCATGACGCCGTTTGTAATACTGTAGACTGTATATTCAAACCAATCTCAAGATGCTCCATATGCTCAAAATATTATTGTTATTTGCATGCTAACAAACATACTCACTCGATGGATAATTTTGAAATCCTAAAATAATTTCTATTTATACATTTGTCGGATATTGCCAACCAAACAAAATCAATACATTCTATGGGAAATTGTTAGCATATACGATTTATAACCTGAATGAATTTTGAGATATCCTATAGATACTTTTTTTGTAAACTATGACCGCGCCAAGACCGTAATGCTTGGTTATGGCTTAATAGATTTTTTGAATTACAATGGGTCTGAGTCTTATAAATAGAGTAATAACCCAGTTGACATACATCTGGACAACTGATTAATTTTTTAGTACCGACTTTAGCTTTGACATCCTAAAAGGTATCGCGAGGACATCCTTATCCTATATTCCTGCAGTTTTTAAGCATTCTTGTTGTAAATTTTCTTTTGGACTTGTTGTTATCAATACCAGTTTTTGGTCAGGTTTTTGTGAGCGGATTTTTTTAGCAACATCAAGACCAGAGGGATTTAGCAAATTTGTATCCAACACTATAGCGTCATATGGCCTCTCATTCTCTTCACTAATAACGAATTGCTCTATAGCTTCGTGTCCACTGCTAGCTGTTTCTATCTTCATACCTAATGAAGACAGATACTCTCTAAATAGCGTAAGTAAATCACTTTCAGACTCTGCAATTAAAATTTGTAGTTGCTCTTTTACTTTATTTAGCGAATGAGCATCTTCTAATTGCTTATCTTGAAGGATATC
>CAVSMN010000015.1:0-203473 GCA_963729045.1 uncultured Nitrososphaeraceae archaeon
ATTGATGTTAAAACCTATTAAGTGTTGGATTTTCTTTAGCCAGAGAGCAATATATCTTATTAATTGTCAGTAATTTAGGCATTGTAAAAATATAATTACCTATTTCTTTCTATAAAGTTGGATCAAATTCGACCCGGCCCATATTGTCAATAGTGCTTAAATTTGGCCCAGGAGAATAATAAAATATCGGAATTGAACAACTCTACTGCATTTACTTCTTTTGATACCAATCCTAGTAGTAATTATAATTCGTCCTCTTCCTCTTATTATGATCAAAAAGAAGTATTATGCAAATATTGCAACAAGCGAATCAAGTAGTAATTAATCAGTTTGGCGAGTTTTATATATGCTATCTGACAAAATAAAAAATACGGCTAATGAAGATTGGAACACTACTTCATCTCATACAATTAAAAGTTAGTTCTTACTTTTTCAACGTAATCGAACACCGTAATTTTTCCATTGCTATGAAGGTGGTGAGTGCCTTTCAATCCATTAAAGAAATTTGGCTCAATCTTAAAAACCATATTTTCGGCATAATCGGTCTTGGACATATGGATGATATGATTTATTGCGGATGATTTTCCGTACATATCAAATCCATGCTGTTGTGAGACACGGTAAACTAATCCATCATCAAACAATATTCCACCCATCCTTGCATTTCACCGAATCTACAAATATTGGATTCATTGGATGCGGCGTCCAATTATCCGTAAGTGGGTTATCGGAGAAGAAGACATAAAGCTCCGAGGTTATGATGACCAACGTTTGTCGGGTCAATATTTGTAAAGAGCCACCAGCTGCCATCCTTTTCGAAAATCGTCGTGTCTACGGCAGAAACATTAGACATAATAATTTTCTTCAATTTCCATTTAAGTGGAAAACTTTCGCATTCATAGAGTCTTATATCTTTGTTTTCACACGTCTCTGGACACATATAATATTTGGACTGATATTCAAAAACATATGGATATGACATATGAAACGGCTCTACTATAGCCTCGCCAGTTTTTTCCGAATCTTTTTCTGTCAATTTGTAAACAGAAATACAGCCTCTCGACGTTCGATAATCATAGTCTTCTACAAAGCAATAATTTTCATTATCAGTGCTTACTACAAATGGATCTGCCAAAAAGTGATTGGGTGGATTTTTAATTTTAATTCCACGCCACATTACAAGATTCTTCCAATCTACAAACTCAAAAGCAACTCCCCATCGATATGACTTCTTGAAAATGAACTTATCAAAAACTCTTTCTGCTGCGGCAAATGCTAACGAGGTGACATATTTTAATTGAACTCGTAAGTTTGGAATTTTATATAAGGGATTGTAGTAAGGGAAGGATCGTAATTTGTGCGGGAGCTCTCTGGTTGTAGCAATGTCTGAGAGAAGTTTTTTTAGATAAAAGTTTGACTTCTCATAAAGGACTGCTTGATTTAAAAGATAAAAAATTTGTGTATTTAGACGGCCTCGAAATAATACGTTTCCACCATCAAGCTCTTCTGTCAGTTGTTGAATGGTGAAGCCTGTGCCGTCTTGTTTTAAATAGACTTCCCAGAAGCCAGGTGGGCCTCCTCTGTTGATGCTGTTGTCTGCGTGATGAAATGAGATTATTCCAAATCTTGCTGAATGTAAAATCTTGCCGCGCAATATGCCAGAGCCGCATCTTACTAAAATATCTAAATCCGAGTTCTCTAATTTTCTGTATATCGTCATCTTCATAGCGATATACAAATCCAGATTTCGATATAACCGGATTGATTGAGATGCTGTTTTTAACGCAATTAGATAAATTGTATTTGGTCGAAATGATGTCTTATAGATGGTGCTGTATTTGAGTGGTAGAGATTCAACTTTTTCAATTAAAGTAAATCCGACTTGTTTCGCCAAGATAAAAGAAGCGCATTTTTCTTTAATAAAAAAAATGCTTTGTGGATTTTGCTCTGCGAGTATGGTATATTTTGTATTACTAAATGGGTCACTTCTAAATCATTTTGATTTTGTCCCCATTCAGCCAATTCATATACGTATTTTGAAGCTATTTTTGAGTCGACAATGAGAGCGATTTTTAGCTTATTGTGTGTGTGTTCTTGTAGAACATGAGTCATTTTTAGATTTGTTGTGTATGCAATTTCGAGCTATTTTTAGATTATTGTGTGTGTGTTCTTGTAGAACATGAGTCATTTTTAGATTTGTTGTGTATGCAATTTCTGTGAGAGCCATCACAAACAAATGGACGGTTATTGCTCGTAGCATTAAGGATTTTGTATTCCATTGACATAACCTCAAATTATAATATATAGATTTAAAGATCTCCATTTGGATATTCTACATAAGATGATAAAATATTGTAAATGTTATGTATTTATATAATCATTGTTTGTAGTTTTTTCAACAATCAACATTTTGTTTGTAAATTTAATACAGATGTACTAACCTATAACCATTTATGGGTCTTTCTTGTTGAATGCAAATATACCTTATCATCTTAAGCAAAAGATATTCAATAGAACATCCAGAACATGGTAGAACATTTGTCATGTTCTAACCTGATCAAAATATGGATAAAGGAAGGGGTAGTAATAAAAGATGATAATCACTTTAAAATCAATGATAATTACAAATCAACATGGTCTAGAATAAGAAAACTAGTTGATACATTAGGAAATCAAATTTTAAATATACATTAGCTCTAGTATAAGGAATGTCTAGCGTAAGATCTTATTTTGACCTCAATGCGCATAATCATGTTTACCATAATGATCCCCACGTATATCAGACTATAATTTCTCAGATTTTACAAGTAAGTAATAAGAAAAAGTTCAATATTTTGGATGTTGGTTGTGGAGACGGTTCTTTTCTAAGGGGGTTAAAAGACAGGGGTATTGAAGGAGAGTTTTATGGTATTGATCTTTCCTATAGTATGTTAAAAACAGCCAGTAATAATATAAAAGATATAGATGCGAAGTTATTTGTAGCTGACGGATTCCAACTTCCAATAGTAGAAAATGCGAAGTTTGACTTGATTCATATTGACTCTGTCCTTCACCATCTTATAGGAAAAACTAGATCCGGAAGTATAAATTTGACGGCAAATATGATACATATATTAGTAAACAGATTAAATCGCAATGGAATAATAGTTATTGAAGAAAAATATTACGATTCATACTTGTTCAAAACTTTTACAGCCGCTTGCATTTTTTACATGTTAAAATTTCTTACTATAAGCAGGTTGGACATTAGTAAAATTGTAAAAGAATTTTCAAAGGGCCTAGAAGTGTCCTTTTTACATGAACTGGAACTTATACAGATTTTAAGAAAGTATGGTATACCTCAATTGATAAATCGCAATAAGGTGAAGGTCCCATTTTCTTACAAATTACTATTGCTCAGGGATTATGGTCACATTTCTTTTATGTTAACCAAAAAAGAACAATAATGTTAGAAATGTATTGTCTTTGAGTTTGTGGGCTAAATTCAGTATTATTAGCAAATCACTTGTTCTATTCCCTATTATTCCTATATTCTTTATTCTGATAGAATCAATCTCGTGTCTGCTGTTGACACCAAATCGAATTCATAAAATTAAGTCTTGACTATAGGATAAAATCAACTTTTCAAGCAATCTCCTGCTAGTAATAGTTAATTGCTATACACTATTGAATTAAGATACCATTCTTATAAACATTAACAGATAGGGAGTTGTCTTTTACAATCGACAGAATGAGATGGCAGGTCCGTATGACATGGGTTTAGCAACTGATTCAAACAGCGATTCCACTGATTTCTCACGAAAAATAGTAAAAAAAGGCAAAAGGATCAAAATTCATGTTCATAAAAAAGACTGTCTTTCAAAATGAATTCATTGAGGTTGATTAGACCAATCAAAAATCTTATCTTTGGTCAAAATATCTATTAGTATTATGTAAAGTATAATAATTACCTTTTTTAAGAATATATAATATAGATTTCTCGTTCCTTAGTTAGTATTGATACATCGAATACCACTATTTTTATCCAATACTAACATTTAATGTCATATGGATATCCTATCTTCATTTTTTGAATATTCGAATACTGCATTAGGTCTTGACCCAGGACTTGTATTGTCTATCATTCTAAAAACACTCATTATAACTGGGATTTTACTAATCATAATAAAATGGCTTGGAAGCAAAGGAGTTGGTCAATTTACTACTTACCAGTTGATAGTGGTTTTAAGTTTTGGAAATATAGTTGGTGAAGCCATCATTAATAGTGATATATCAACAGCAGCAATGACCGCAGCGGTAGTTACGATCATAATTGTGTTTAAATTGCTGGATTATCTAGGTATAAAAATAAAAGATTAGAAAAAATAATTAATCCAGATATTATATCATTAGTTAAAGATGGAATTATTGATAAAGAAGGGATGATAAGGGCTAGAATCGGTATAAAAGAATTTAACTCTTTTATGAGATTGGCAGGTATTAGAGACATTAACGAAATAGAGATTTCTAATTTAGAATTAAATGGTCAGATTAGTTTTATAAAGAAGGATAAATAAGATACTTCTTTCTAGGAAATTTAGATTTAGACAGAACCTACACTAAAGGACTGATATCGCTCCTGAGCCACCGGCCCGATCCTTTGAATTTCCTTACGGATTTAAAAATACTTTTCACTTACACTTGCCATAACGATAGATATTACGAACCTCAAATATGTACCGTTAACAATATAAATCCGACCCGGTGCATTTTCATCCTCTGAATGTCCATCCTATGACTGGATCTAAATTCGTGTATTATTATTAGTCCTGATGTTTGCAATGCTCCAATGCTCAAATTTGATCTAATCTAATCCTTCTTATAGGTATGGAGAATGTATACCTTCTGATCATACTAGTCCCGATATTCATCCAATAGCATTCCATATTCTTTGTAAAGACGTATCATACCTATAGCCTGTATTAAAATGACCACCTTCAAATTCCTCATATTCGTGACTAATACCCCGATCTCTGCACCTTTTACTGAATATTCTTGATCCTATGGACAGGTTAAATTCATCATTACTTCCACAATCAAAATACAAAAGTTTCATTTTTTTCAGATTATCTGAAAATTCATTTACTTTATTAATTGGGTCAAATTCTTTCCACAATTTCCATACATTCTCTTTGAATTCTCCTGATTCTATATCAAATGGTAAGTCTGTGTTTAATTCTGGGTTATTCAAGTTCGGCGAATAATGGGCAGCCATTGATATAATACTTAGTGTAGTAAAATCTTTTTTATCGTGTTTATTCGCCTTATTCCAAAAGTCAATAAGCCATTTTTTAGGACTCTTGTACTTTCTTAACACATCAATTGCGATCGGAAGATCTGGTAGATAACAATATTCAAACGCCGAATCAAATGAATGTGCCGCTATGGCACTAAAAATTTTTGGATTTCGCATCCCTAAGGAAAGAGCTCCAAACCCACCAGACGATTTCCCAAGAACACTCTTTTTGAAACGTTATAATTTGAATCTATGAATGGAATAATTTCATCTATAATGTAATCTTCATACCTGCCCACAGCCACGGAATTGATATATTGGCTTCCTCCTAATCTGTTAAAACAATTTATAACTACAATGATCATTTCCCCACATTTTTGATCCAGGACCAATTTCTCCAATCTCTCATGAATGGGAATCGAAAAAGGATTCCAACTAATGGCGGAATAATTATCATTTCCGAAAGAGGGTAATAAAAAAATAGCTGGATACCCTGCCGATAAACTTGCAGAGTACTTATCTGGAGTGTAAATTATTACGTCCCTTTCATACGGATCCTCTAAAGGATTATTTTTCAATATTTTACTTTCAAGTTTTAAGATGTCCGTCTTCCCGTTCAATTCTTTTTATCCATATCCGGGATATCTCTCTTTTATTTTCTTTTTGATATTTGAAGTCAATTTTTCTGATACTATGTCGTGATACGGGCTCTTTCCAATTAGGTTTTTACTAGTATATAGGAAAGGACCGTAAAGATAATCCGTACCTCTTGTCGGCACAGTTGGTTCCAAGGAATTCAACATCAAATTCAATTCCCTGTTAATGTAATCTGTATTTTTCTTGGACAACATTTCATGTTCTTCAGAAATTTTCCTAAACATATTCATAAAGACTGGAGGATCTATTTTCCTATATCCAAACGGGATGATATCTTGATCAACGGTTTTCTTCATCTTGGTAGGATCAATATCCAATTTTGTACCCGTTATGATCGGGGAGGGTTTATAGATGGAATCAATTTTTAATTGCCACGATTCGTCAGAATTTGTCACTGTTGCATCAAAAAAACCATCGCGGATCGAATTCGTAGATATGATGAAATTCCAATTTCTAGGGTTTTCTGAATATTTTCTAAATATCTGCTTGGCAAGTATCTTCTCCTCTAGAATTTCCATAACTAAAAATAGTTAGGTATTTAATAATAGGCTTACGCTTCTTTCATCATTCCCATGAGACTTTTTAAATTATTTGGTATCAGGTTGTTGTTAGATCGTCCAATGTGGAAAAAGGTGGAAGCCTCCCTGTGATTCTAAATATTGTCGAATTACCTTTTTTGCCATGCTCTTCTACATATTCTAATTTTCTAAATATTACTAAGGCTATTTTTCCACGCTGCCTATTATTACCACAAGCTTTTCTTTCCTTATCTTGTAAATCCTGCAAAATAAACTCCCCATTGCTTCTTATCTTCTCATCTGATAAATCAAGACATGCCTTCCAAAGCCGTGATATAATGGATCGATTTTGTCGAAGTGATCCCAAATATAATATTTTGGAGTATTTTTGGGTTATTATTTGAGCTGCAAATTCAAGATCATCTGTTTTCCGATGATAAATATTATAAATACTCCTTTTTTTTCGAGGACTTTCTTCTAAATTGAACCAGAAACTATACCCTTCTGGCTCGGCGTAAAATTGATTAATATTATTTGAGCCATATTGCCATTTTTCGTCTTCAATTCCAGAAATTTTACTTAATTTCCAATTTCGATTATCGTTTAAAATCTTTTGTGCGTCAATCAGTTTTTCATAATTAACAATAAATTTTCTTTTTTTATTTGTTTCCAACTTAAGTAGCAACCCATTATCCACAAGATTATTTAATGCAAAAATCAAATTCTCATCAAAATGTCTACCAGAAAGCTTTCTAATCTGTTCTTCAAAGAGAACGTTGTGTACTCCTTCACCAATTAAATTATATATGATCCATTTTTTCCAATCTGAGATAGAGACCACTCTGTACTCCTTATCCTTACCAGTACTATTGTTTTGTTACAAACATTTAATCTTTCCTAATTATAGTAATACTGATGTTACTTTATCGCCTTATTTGCTTTTGATTCTAAACTTAAAATATGTAAGTTTAAAATCCTAGATGTAATTATTATTGTTAAATAAAGTTCTTTGTAGATGGTTTTTTAATCTAATTTTATTTTTATAACACGTCTTTGATGTTATGTTATAATGCATATAAACAAACGGACTTAAAATATTTAGATCGAGTTGATATTTAGATAAAATTATTGTTAGAGGGGTTATCAAAAGTAACCTCTAAGTAGTTCAATGATTCGGGATGGTGGGAATTTGGTTAGAAATAGTGGTGAATCCAAAAAAATATTTTACCGAGCATTGAGAAATAGATAAAAAAGTGGCAATGGGGATTACTATGTGCATATTTTTGGTCTATTAAAATTCATAATGACTCAAATTTCATGATTTATACTACTGATCATGTCAAATACTAGTAAATGAAATCAGGTTCTTTTCTACGGATAGATATATTCTGATAATAGTTTAATTCATATTACTTTGTTAATTTGCATATCATTTTTTCTAGTATATCCCTTAGAATCAAAATAACTGCACTATATGGGGAAATGCAATTATAATTTATTTTGAAATAAATTACAAGTTAAGATGATCTTATTTAAGAAAGTTACACTTTTGGCCATATGTGCATCATCTTTACTGTTAGTCTTAACCTTAAACGGGTCTTTCTTAAACTTCACATACTCCGAATCTCCAGTGGCATCTGATTATTATATTAAAAAGTATGACATTAACCAAACTATTCATAATAATTGTGATTTCTTAAACCTGTGTAATGGTGATGGTGCAAAAAAATCGAGCGGAATTTCGTCTCCTGTTAGTAAAGGGATTGTAGATATTTCATACTTAAAAATTGATATAGATCTTCCATTTCCATAATAAATCATAGCATTAGTTTCTCTATAAATGCAAATTACATGAGTTCGTTAATGAAGTTTGGTTTGATTTTTTTTGAGAACTGGGATTAGTTTTTCTAGACTTTTTATCCCTGTGGATGCAAATGATGCTCTATGCCTTCCGCATCTAAATGAGCTAACATCATCCTCTTACCCCATCATCATTAAGAATTAGGCAAGCAACCTGTGTTTTTCTCGGATGTTTTGTGCGATGTTGATTCCTACCCACAAAGCTTTAGACCTCTGTATTTTTCATAAATAAGATAATGATTTTCATCCAATTTCTTAATCATCTTGGTCACGCTTGGTGAACTTTTATTTAGATACTTCAAAATATCTGCTGTAGTTACATATCCTCTCTGCTGGATTAATTCATAAATCACCCAAGTAATCTTCCATTCTATTTGTTCTTATTTCATCCTCTTTCTTTTTGTTATGTGCTTTACGAATAAGGTCGAGTCTATCCTCTCTATTTTTCTTATCCTCTTTGAAAGTGCAATCATCATCAGATAGATATCTTGAATTGATGTGCGTATAGAATAATTCTTTCCTTAATTCTTGAATTCAACTTGTCCGGTTAATCAATTGAATTATCCTGTCTGCTACATCCAGCTCCTATATACTATATTTCTAGGGTGTCAACAAAAAAGTTTTATAAACTGTGGACCTAAAATTCAAATATTAATAAGAAAAAAGTCAACAAGAAAAAAAGATTGGATGCCCTAAATGTGTATACTGATGCAGAAGTTGATTATTTTATTGACACGATAAAGGATGTAAAGCCATTTCCCAAGTTAAGAAATTTGAGGAAGCTACTGTCTCCTACGCTATCATTGGACAAAATTAACGCCATTCTAAAATATCTTGAACGATCTAAGCAGATATTAGTAGATTTGGATGGAAATATTGTTTGGATAAAAAATAGTAATGTGAAAGAGGCTTCAAATCTGTCGGAAACTGCTAATTTTTCCAAAGAATTCCTAGAACAATTTGGTAAATTATAGATTCATAGAATTAATATTTATAAATATTTAAATCACGTATATTCGTAAATTAATACAAACATGGTAGATTTTTTTAAATCTAAACGAAATAGGCGAATTACACCAGATGGGGAACCACTGGAAGATGTAGGCGGTGGAGGAGGATTTGGTTTCTCTAGTCCATTAAAAATAGCTATACCTGCAATAATTGCTATTATTATTATTTTTGTTGTCTTGACCTCTAGTTTGAAGATTGTTGAGGCTGGTAACCGTGGTGTATTACTAAAATTCGGTGCAGTTGATACCTCGGTATCTTTAAGCGAAGGATTACATTTCGTATTACCGTTCAGGGATTCCATAGTGCCAATGGAAGTCCGAACCCAAAAGATTGTTGAAAGCACCACTTCAGCTTCAAAAGATCTTCAAAATGTGGCGACTGAAGTCGCGTTGAATTATCGAATCAATCCCGACACTGTTCCAATTTTGTATAAGGAGATAGGTCTTGATTATTCTAACAGGGTTATAGTGCCAACTATTCAGGAGTCTGTTAAGCAAGTAACTGCTAGATATAATGCAGAAGAATTGATTACTAAAAGAGATCAGGTGAAATCTGAAATAGAGGAACAAATTGAGGCTAGATTGACTCCTTACAATATTATTATGGACACAATATCTATCACTGACTTCCAATTTTCAGATCAATTCGTTCAAGCAGTGGAAGCTAAGGTCCAGGCCGAACAACGTGCACTCCAGGCTCAAAATGAACTACGAAGAATACAAATCGAAGCCCAACAAACTGAAGCTAGGGCATTAGGTGAACAGAAAGCAAATATAGCGAATGCAGAAGGTCTCCGACAAGCAAATATATTAAAAGCACAAGGTGAATCTGAAGCCATAAAGATTATAGACGTTCAGCTTCAAAATAGCAGTACATACTTAGATTGGTTGAAGACTCAAAGATGGGATGGAAAACTTCCATTAGTAACGGGAAGCAGCGGTGGTGCAGGTGGCGGTAGTGACGTTGGTGCTATTCCATTTATAGAAATCCCATTGGGTTCAAAAGCTGAATAACAGCTGAATCAGCACATAACTCTACATTGAATTCGACCCGATAATTTTTCCTAAATAGGTACCATTCTACCTATTTACAATTTTATGCTCTACATAAAGTTACATTATTCATGAGTCATGATTTTTTCTAATAATCTATCATTTTACCCTTTCAAACAAAAAAGAAAACGCTTATAATCCTAGGACATGATATGGATTAAGGTAATATTGTACTTCAAAGAAGGCCTCACCTTTGATGACGTTCTCTTGGTGCCTAAGAAATCACCTATCGTGTCTCGATCACAAACTAGTCTAAAAACAAGACTTTCTTCAAATGTTAGTCTTAATGTCCCGATCATAAGTGCCAACATGGATTCGGTCACCGAATCAAGAATGGCAATCGCACTAGCCAGAGAGGGGGGAATTGGAATAATACATAGATTCATGACAATTCAAGATCAAGTAGAACAAGTTTTAAAGGTAAAACGGAGCGAATCTGTAGTTATTGAACAACCCTATACCATTGATCCTAATAGTACTATTAAAGAAGCAAACTCTTTAATGTCAGAAAATGGGATATCGGGATTGTTAGTAAAAGATTCCAGTAATAAGCTATGCGGAATACTGACACGCAGAGATACTGTTTTTGAAAGAAACCTAAGTGTACTGGTATCCGATCTGATGACTAAAGATGTTGTTTCTGCTAAAGTTGGGACTACTATAGAACAAGCCAAAGAAATTCTTCATAGGAATAAGATTGAGAAATTGCCCGTTATAAACGAAAAAGGTGAGATTAGCGGACTTATTACTGGTAAAGATATATTGAAAATGGAGGAATATCCAAGTGCTTCAAAAGACAAGAAAGGACGACTGCTGGTTGGGGCCGCCGTAGGAGTAAAGGGCGATTACCTTGAAAGAACTGAGTCATTATTAAACAATGGAGCAGACGTAATTGTTGTGGATATAGCACATGGGCATAGTGACAACGCGATAAATACTGTAAAAATGATTAAGAAAGCATTTCCGACTTGCGAGCTTATAGCTGGAAATATTGCAACTGGAAAGGGAACTGAAGATTTGATAAAAGCAGGAGTTGATGCAGTAAAAGTAGGCGTTGGGTCAGGTTCAATTTGTATCACCAGGATTGTTACTGGTTCTGGGGTTCCTCAATTAACAGCCATTATTGATAGTGTTAAGATGGGGAAGAAATATGATATCCCGATTATTTCCGATGGTGGAACTAGAACTTCGGGTGATATGACCAAGGCCTTGGCTGCTGGTTCGTCATCTGTCATGATAGGAAGTATGTTTGGAGGAACTGATGAAAGCCCTGGCAAGACCCTGGTGAAAAATGGTAAAAAGTATAAAATGTATCGAGGCATGGCATCATTTTATGCTGCTTTGGGTCGAAGGTATAGAGAAAATCCTGAATCAAGTTCCGATAATGAGGATTTAAATGACTATGTTCCAGAAGGAGTGGAAGCTATGGTGCCTTATAAAGGCAGCGTAATTGAAATTATAAGACAACTTGTCGGCGGAGTTAGATCGGGGCTAAGTTATTGTGGTGCCAATACAATCGGCGAAATGCAGGAAAATGCAGAATTCATAAAAATTACTCTCGCAGGTTATAAGGAGAGCCATCCACACGATGTAGACGTAATTTAAAATTTTCAACCTCTTTTTTATTCGTAATTATTCTAACTAGCATATTTTGTATAGATTATAGACTAACTAAACTAACTAGTGGAAAGGTATCTTTCTTATTTGCTCTTTTGTCACGTAGAATCTTGGTAGCTCTAGGGCTAATCTTTCAAGGATTTGCATTATTTCAAGGATTACCAATTCGGGAACTTTCCTATTACCATGGGAAGTCCCATGGCGTAGCATTACTGATGGCCTCATAGAACTAATTTTGGGATATGCTAGGATCGTGGTCATAACCATACTCATTACTTCGATATTAGTTTATTATCAAAATGGTGGGTCAAGATCTAGGATGGTTTTATTGGCGTATTAGTAACTGAACTCGAACTTTTAATTTTGGTTACATTATTCAAATCGTATTTGTCTGCTCAAGGACGACTCTCTATGGAAAGGAATGTTCTTCATAGGGAGTCATTTCCAATTAAGATGATATAACATGGTACTTTCCATTTCTGCCAAGGACCAAACTCCGTACGATTATACATGGGCTAAAACCGAGAACATTTTATTTTTCTTGGCTTGTAAAGTTTATAACAAGAAAACTGATACCTTTGGTCCTTGAGGATTATTTGTTATTTCTTCTATCTATTGTATCCATTATTTCTGCTCCGGTCCCAATAATGGTCACCGGTAATCCAGTCTCTGATTCAATATTACCAACAAATTCTTTAGCTTTTGTAGGTAATTTTGAAAAATCTGTAATACCTTTGGATTCTGGGAAAACGATGTCTAATTTTGTCAAAGCCACCTGTGTTGCGCTATTAATTCGAATAGCCTTTTTTGCCAAGTCGTAATCAAATGGAGCGGACCTTCTTTGTCTGCCCGTTACGCTTCCGTATTCTAACCAATTTCTCTCCTTTGCTTGCTCGGTACTTATTTCAGAATTTAATGGTCCTTCTCCTACCCTGGTAACATATGATTTAAAAACAATCAAAACTTCATCTATTTTTTTTGGTCCTACACCGACATCAGAACAAATGGCTGAAGCTGAAACATCTTTTGATGTTACAAAAGGGTACGTCCCATGAAAGAGTGACAAAAAGGTGCCTTGAGTCCCTTCAATTAGTACCTTTTCCTTATTGTCTATTGAATGGTTAATGGAGTTACTAACGTCTTCCAAAAATAAAGCAATTTCTGGAAAATCCTTTGCAAGTTTTAGACTTCTCAATGCTCGGTCTGCATTTGCGGGGCCAGTGCCTGTCCCCGTAGTACCGATCAGTTTCTTGAGATGATCACTATTTTTATCCTTATCCTGATGAATTTTTTCTATAATACCACATTGAAAATCTACAAAAGTCCTATCGGTAGTACTGAATGTCTCTATTTCTTTCAATAATATATTTGGTTCTATGAGGACCCCTGCACCAATTAATAGCCTAGTACCTTTGTTTAATACTGCACTAGGTAACATTCTAACTTTGAACTCTTTGTTGTTTTGAACAAAAGTATGACCTGCATTAGGGCCCGCACCTCCTCTAGCTGCTATGTCATAATTATCTTTGATAGAAAGATAGGCAACTATCTTTCCCTTCCCTTCATCTCCATAAAATCCACCTACAGTGACAATACAAGGCATACGATATATTATTAAAAAACATAGAATATTTAATCCTAGTAGTTTTAGTATTCGCTATGCGTGAGATGGATAACAAAGATCTATCTAAATGGGAGCAAAAATTTCTGATTAATAATGCTTGTTAATGTGATTTTTTTTGTCTTGTTGATTTGAAGTAATGGGAATTGGAAAGAAAAAAATATTGTTGATTTTTTCAGACTCATGTGGACAATGACAATCCTGCATCATCATTTGTAGAAAACATTTTGATAATTTTATCAAATTTACCACCTGGTCTTCGATCTCCTATCATTAGAAGTCGACTGAACGAATTCTTATCTTTCGATACAGCAGAAAAAAAGGAAATTATTCAAAATGTTTTTGCTAATTATGGGAAAATTGAAAATCAGGCTTTATTGAATATATTCGATTCTTGGTTGAATTCATTGACGGAAATGGAAAGTGGTGAAATTAGTACTATATTCTATTCTTACATGATTGAAATTTCTTTAAATCCATCCCTAATCAATACTTTTAAGCACGATCTTGTGATATCTATGACAAGTGTACTGACCAGGTTTCCAACCTACAAAAGAATAAAAATACTTGACTGTTTTTTTGAATCAATCCTTAATACTCCCAATCCAAAATTGATCCTGAGAGTAGTCCCTACTACATTGCTAGAGATGATGTATGAATAATTACGAAGTTGGTTTGATTATTTAGTCTCCGGCTTTTTTTCTATTTCCCCTATTGTTTTATCAAAAAATCCTTTCTCGTATTTTCTTAAAGCTTTTCTATGTTCGGGCAGGGACATATCTAATCTCATCTCATTCATGACCATGACTGCATAGGTTGTCCATTCTTTCCAACATTCAGGACAAGATGGGTATTTTTGTGATATTTCATCTTCAACATCACTTTCATTAAATGATTTATTGCATCTTAGACATGTTTTTGACATTACGATAGTAATTTGACGCATAAGATGCTTATTATATTTTGTTTTTTGTTATAAGTGCTCTTTATATGATTTTCAATTCGTCTCATAGATGTAAATACATAGAATGAATGAAGAAATATTATTCTGTACTCTTGTTTATTATCTTGACCTAGGAAACTGGTGAAATCATCATAGCCCGAACTGAATTCGTTCGATACAGCGGATAATAAATTTAGAAATTTTGAATCCTTAGATAAATTCTTTTTCATGAGGGTTTCTACCTGGTGGATAGCAAAAATTACTTTATCATTATTTGTCTCAAGATTTGATGATATGATATTATTTTCATTAAATAGAATAGCTATCTTAAACCCTAAAATTAAAGAAAAAATCTTTATTTTATGCTCAATTTCGTTTTTTGTATTTTCATTCGGGGGATTGTCCATCTCAAGTGATAAATTTATGACATAGTTAGATGCTGTTGTCAAATGCTCTGTAATTATGTTAAAAAACTTGGCTGTAGCAGCCTTTATTGTATCGGTTTGAAAGTGGCTAAATAGTACTTCTTGCAAAAAGATATCATTGTGATATTTAAGCAGAAATTCAGGCGAATAAGTGTATTTATCGTTGAAGATGTGAATGAGACCAATACTAGTTAATCTGCATTTTTCATTAGTTGGCCTCTGGTCCATGACAACCATTGGATTTGGGTCTTTAGTAGCATTAATTGAATGGATCATAGCCTTTTTCAATCAAACTGTTTGTTTCAACCGATGCTGTTGAAAAGTTTTCCATCCATCTTATTACTAGTAAAACCAAGGAATTTTTTTAGTCTCTTTATTTTATTGCTCGAATCTCTTTGTGTATTATTAATTATATTATACAGGACTCTTTTTTCGGCCTCTGAAATTGGAAAATGTCTAACACTCTGCAATAGAGTGATGAATTCATTCACTTTGCATCTTATAATTTACTATGTCCAGTTTGTATAAAATATTTATCAACCTTTCTATGCTTAAATTTTGATGATCTTTACCTTATAATATTTATTACAGTAAATTTTACTTTAAGATTGATAAAAATGGTAAATAAACCAATTTATCTTGCAGCAAGTTTACTTGCAATCCTTAGCGTAATCGCTATTGGAGCAAGCACAAACAATAATGTTTTTGCTCAATCAGATAAAGTGCAGGCATCAATAGTACCAGGAGCATCTACTTTGACCGATACAGCTGTGAGTCCAAATCCTATTCAAGCCAAAGTTGGTCAAACAGTAGAATGGACAAACGATGATTCCGCATTTCATACTGTAACATCTGGAAAAATTGGCGCAGCCGATGCTGGGAAAGAATTTGATTCAGGTTTACATGGTCCAACAGCACTCACCGCCAAGGGAAAAACCTTTGAGCATAAATTTGACGCTGCAGGCGAATTTCCATACCATTGTACATTACATCCAGCAATGGTGGTAAAGTAATTGTAAAATAAAATTCAATCCTACTTTTTTTACTCAATATTTGAAAATCAATCCTAATTCACTCATTAGTCTACTAAATGAATTTAATTCAAACGTAAACAAAATTAGAATCAAAAATAGTTTTTTAACTCTAAGTTTTTTAGATTTTCTGTCTACTAGAGGGGTAGCAATAAAAGACAAGCAGATAAATGCCTCTTCCTATAATAAGATCATAATTGCGTTAGCCGCAGTTGAATGTGGAGCAGATATTTTAACTGTCTGTAAGTTAATTGACTGGAGGGATTTTGAATTATTTGCTTCCGAAGTAATGAAATTTCATAACTATGCGGTATACAAGAACTATCGCATTAAGAATCCCACTCGACAAATTGATGTAATAGGTATAAAATTACAAAATGCTTTAGTTGTAGACTGTAAGCACTGGAAAAGAAATTCTTACTCCGAAATGGTAGGTGCAGTAGATAAACAGAAAGAACGAGGTACCCTCTTTATGAAAAAGAATAAATCATTTGGAATTGAATATTCTTATCCTATAATTATTACTTTTTTCCCTAATGAATTTCGGTACGTAAATCAAGTACCTATAGTCCCAATAAGTTCTTTTAACTCATTCTTAATTGACTTTGATAACTATAAGCAAAACTTTTTTAGGATTTAATCGAACTTCTTTTCATGTTTTCTGTTGTTAAAAGAAATTCATTTGCCATTCTTAAGACTCTTTTACTGTTTTCAAATGATAGTTTTTGTAGTGCCTGATCAAAAGTTTGCCATTCAAAATTAATGTGCTCAAATGATAGGACAACTTTCTTTGATTTAGTTTCTGCCAAATAGTAAATTACAGCTTTATTTACTAATTTTGATTTTTTCCTATATTTATATGAAATTTGTTGTCTGAACCCGTTGATTATTTGGAGGTCTTTAATTCCAGTTTCTTCTGACACTTCTCTAAAAACGGTATCTATTTCTGTCTCCCCTATTTCCATATTACCTTTGGGAAAATCCCAATGTCCATAATTATAATTGAGGATCAAATACATTATTTCGGAATTTTCGTCAACCAAATATAATACAGCCCCGGCCGAAATTTCATCATACATTGCCTTGAATGAATTTAACAATTATAAAAGCGTGTTCATACTTAAATCGAGCACTATTTATATAGGTGTTTAGCGCCGCCTTGTTGTGTATTTTCACAAATAGTTTGCGCCAGTTTTTAACATGATTTCGTTTACACTTTCCATTCTACAAGAAAAGTAATCGTCAAATACTTTTATCCTGTCTTTAATGTAACTGAATCTTCCTTTCCATCAGGCTTTTCTATAAAGGGGAATGAAGATGATGTTTTAGTTTAAGAATTTACATGCTTGTGGACACCAGGTTCCAGCGTCTGTTGATACGACATGGTTCCCATGAATCTTTACCAAGCATGGAATATATATCTCTGCAATAAGTATTTTTCTCTCTTAAAATATGGATAGTGTGAGCATCTGCCTATTTTCTGGCTCAATTGCTGCCCATAACCAGATGTATTCTGAGCCGACTTTTATTAATGTCTCATCAATGATGTATTCTAAAATCTTTATACTTTTGGTTGAAATCTTTCGAGTTCTATGCTCTGAATCCAATTCCAAGTTGCAATGACATCTAATGATATTATGTAAAAAGGACAGTGATTTAGATGTGTTCCAAAAAGATAAACCAAGAAAGTATAAGCCCAGACCCTGATAAACATACTCTCTAGAATTTCTATTTCTTTTTACTAATCATATTGGAGGTGGATATCTTCAATCTAAAGATTTATCATTAAATTAACAGGATTCTTTTTTCATTAGTCATAATCTAAAACCATTATTGTTGTAAGAAAAGTTTTAGGAACAATAATGCTGTTGAAGAATAAATTTATACTGTTTTGATTTGGGAAAAATGTAAAATTTTATTTAGAGAGGTGCTATCAAATATTTATTCTGTACCTGGAAAATACTAACAGAAAAAAAATTGAAAAAATTACAAATTTAGTAATCTATACTGTAATATTGCATTCTTTATTTGTTTTTATTTTGCAATTGTTATCATGTCTCCAGCTTCCGTTATAAAAAATTTGTAAATGCATCGAGCTATCTGAAGTCTTTTGAATTCTGGTGGCGCCATTTTCTGGATTACCTTCTCTATTTCTGTCGTTATATGGTTCTAAGAATTTTCTCATATCTAAAATGAAATTCTGTTTAATAATAAGTATTTGATTAGCTTGTTATTTGAGCCGAATCAAAAATTATAGAATCTGGTCAGTTTCCATAAAAAATTGGAGGATTATTGTCTATAAAATGCTTTCACATGGGGTCTAAACATATAATAAATTATAACTCCGCTTATGAATATCCTACTATGTGGCTGACTAGTCCATATAAGACTGAGGAAGTAATGGATCCAGCTATTATAGCTGAAATAATCTGAATAATAAGCCCAATTATGGTTACTATTATTGTAATAACCCAAGCCCAGCCTTTACCCTTCAGCAGACCATATGACACTATTAAATATGCAATTCCAAGAATCAACAATACCACGCCTAAAGCTAATGGAATCGTTCCTAGGGATGCAAGTTGTGTCAGGTCAGCCGAAATGTCATTACTTTGAATAATATCTTCTGAAGACATAGATAAGAGTGCGCCTAGTCCAATGAGGGATATTCCGCCAGCTGATAAGGAAAATTCCACCTATTATTATTAAAATTGCTATGACTGTAATGCCAGCAGGTCTTTCTTTATTTGTAGTCAAATTTTTTACAAACCTAATACAATTGACTGCTATAAGTCTCTTCCGTAATTAGAAAAGGCTCTTAATTTAATGCGATATTATCCTGTTGTATTGATATGAAAATAGATTCAACCAGTTTTGTACATTACTTTTGTTTACTGTTTTTCATTCTATAAGGAAAATAATCGTCAAATCCTTCTGTCCTGTCCTTTATGTACTGAATCTCCTTTCTATCAGGCTTTTCTCCAAAGAGAAATTGATATCATGATGGAGTTTCAAGAATCTACAACTTGTGGAAACCACTACCGCCATCCGTTGATACCGGATGATTTTCATGATATATTATCAATGATACAATAAATCTTTCTGCAATGAGCATAGTTCTTTCTTTTGATATAGTTATGCGAGAATCTGCTTGTTTTCAGGCTCAATTGCAACCAAAATCCACATATATGTAGGGCCAATCTTTAGGAGATTTTCATCGATTATAAATTCAGATATTCTTTTCCTCTTTCTAGCAATTTTCTTGGGTTTATATCTTTGAATCCACTTCCAAACTGCAACAAGACTTCTCTTGACAAATTGATCTAGTGATTTAGATGTGTTCCAACAAGATAAACCTAGAAAGTATAAGCCCAGACCCTGATAAACATACTTTCAAGACAGCGCCTTAAATCGCTTCTCACATTTTAAAAAAGAGGCCCTTTATACAAAGTCTTTAATCGTCTCTTTTGCATCGTAGTCTGAACCATCTACAATGGGACTATATTTGTGAATATCTTCCCAATCATCAAATGTCATCCAATATCCACAATAGATTAATTTTTTCTCATTATCGATTTCTCCGTGCTTAGGCATTGATCATATATAAAGGGTGATAGTATAATTTAAATCCCTGTGGTAAAAGGGTTCAATTAACCTTCAAACACTTGATCTCAGATATTGACTTTTTGTCCTATAGTTGCTCTATTAAAAGGCCACGTTAAATCACAAAAATCGTTTTTCATATTGAGTCTGATGGAGAGCAATCCAAAGAAGTAAGTGCGAATATAGTAAATTTTATTCATTACTTGAACAATGTTGGATAAGAAGCAGTAATTTCTGATATAAAAAAACTCCGTGGCTTTGAATCCTTAGAAGTTGCTTTTGAGTTTGATCTCGAAAGGGGATGGAAAGATACAAAAGGAATCTATGATCTTGTTGAATTGGCCTTAAATGAAAAGGACTATTCTACTTGTTCATTGCTACAATGATTTATGACAGAACAAACTGAAGAAGTGAACCTCTTCCACACAATATTTCAGAATTTGAATTACATTGAAAAGATAAATTGGCGATATATGAATTCGATAAATCCTTATCCGCAATCTGCTCTAAGGATTCTACCCAAAGTGTAGACTAACTATATGATTAATTTCTTTATGATACGCTACTCCCAATTTTTAGCCTATATGTACATATTCTGCTGCTCAAGTTGATCTGAATTCTGATATATTTCCAACTAGTTGCTTTCACATATGACATTGTTTACTATCTCAAAACATGCAACTATACATTTGTTCTATGTTTGAAAATAGGTCGACCCCAAAATTGAGATTATTTTCTTTTCACATACAAAATAATTGTCTATCCTTATAGGATGTCAGCGATTGAAAGTACAAATAATATTTATTGTCCTTTTTAGTCATGGATATACTCTGTTTCACAATTTCAGTGCGGGAAGTTATGAAAATCGGTCATGGCCATCGACGTTCAGAGGTACATAGCCTAGAGAGTGTCTCTGAGTCACTCATACTTAGATGGTGTAAAATCAACAAGAAAGTATGCGAAATTATTACGAATGTAATTCCTGTAATTACAAATCAACAAGGAAAACTCATGCTAACAGGCACATCAAATTAATTCACAAAGGAAATGCTGATGCATTCAACTTTAAAACTGGAACAGACTCCTCTTCAGCGTCAAACAAACACCACTTTCAGAAACTTAGTTTAGAAATGATTGCTGAAGAATCACAACTATCAGAGAGCTGTTGAGAATATACATGAGCCGTTTGTAAATTTAGAAAGGTTATAATCAGTCTTTACAGACAAGGTAAGATATCAGTATTTGTCAAATATTCTTAAATTTTCGTTCTTAAGCAAAGACCCAGCAAAGTATATTGAAGATCAAATCAAAGAAAGCAGGTCTACATTTTATTTGAGAAAACTTGCGATTTATCTTGCTAGTGGTAAATCAATGTCAATTATTCAGGCTGAGGGTATATCAAGACATCAATAATTTCTTGTTATCATTGGAAAAATATAATTGATATCAAGAGAACGCCTGAAGCAGCTAAAATTCTAGAGATATAGATTTTCTACTATCTCAAGCTGCTATTACTTGTCTATTTAACAAGGAGGAAGCAAGAAACATTATAGGCCGAGTTTTGGTGATTGATACAGGCAACAAGATTGCAATTTGTATAAAAATTTTATTGATACTAATACATAGTCGCCAAAAGCTTAAGAATAAAAAAGCGGTACAAGATGAATATGATTCCCTGGATCACAAGAACTTTAATATCACCTACAAATTCCTATCATAATGACAATACATTCATAACCTGTTATTCTATTTCAAACTAGGAAACAAATTATTGGCAAGTCCAGTACCACGAGGCAAATCGTCTTTAAACTTCTCTCTAATTTTGGGATTAATCCGTTGGAAGTTGATTTATTTTCAATTAATATATAACTGGCAGAGTAATGTGCGGTTACTATTTTGCTAAACATTGTGCAATGAACTGGGCGGGATTTAAATCCTGAAATCATTTGCCATATCTTCGAGCTCTCTTTTGGAAAGTTCGAATTGCTCGCATCAAATCAATTTTTCTAAATTCGGGCCAAAAAATATCGACAAAAATAAGTTCACTATATGCACTCTGCCACAACAAAAAGCCACTCAATCGTTTTTCCCCTGATGTTCTCAAAATCAAATCCGGTTCAGCTTGGGGGAGATGGGCCGTATATAAATTTGCTTCAATAACCTTTTCCTCAATATCATCTATTTCAATTTTATTTTCTTTTACCAGCGTCGCTATTTTTCTAATCGCGTCTATTAGTTCCTTCTGTCCACCGTATGCAATGGCGATATTTAAATACATATTTTCATAGTTTTCTGTTCTCGTTTCCAACTTTCTCAAAATATCTTGCAATCTCTTTGGAAGTATATTGAATTCTCCGATCGATTTTACTCGGATCTGCTTATCGTGTATCCTCTTATCATTATACAAACCAACCAATTTATCCTCGAGCAAGGAGTAAATATTTTCGAGCTCATCTGTTTCCCTATTAAGATTTTCATTTGATAATACATACACTGTAGTTATTTTTATCCCAAGGTCGTAAATCCAATTCAATAAATCTTCGGCAATGTCTGCACCCATTTGATGGCCTTTCGCTTTATCGATATCCATTATTTTTGACCATCGCCTGTTACCATCTAGAATAATTCCAATGTGCTGAGGAAAAGGGAATTGATTTATTTGACTTGTCAAGTGTTTTTCATATATTTTGTAAATAAGATTATGTCTAGATGTTAAATACAGTAGTTTTAAAATCTTGTCTATTATAGACATTTGGAGAGATATTTTATACCCTCATCTATGCTCTAATATATCTTATTGGTCATCATGTTTTAGAGCTTCACCGCCCTTTCGGTTTCTAAAGTATTGGAATAGAAAAGTTGCCACTATCAAAGTAACTGCCAAACCGATTAACAATGAAGAAATTAAATTGAAAGGATTTCCACGCTCAGTAATTAAAGAAGTTAATTGCAACATGGGTATGTATAATAAACCCAAAACAACCAATCGCAGAATATCATATATTATATTGATACTACCTTTGAACCAATTACTCAACAATATGCCTGCAAATATCGTTGCAATTCCTATCCACAGTAGGGTTATAGTTCCAGTTGCAAAAGTACTTAGCACAACTTTGTCAGTTAAAATTGACGTTATTCCTTGACTTGAATCCAATAATTCCTGAGGAATGTGAGAAATTCCGCTTAAAATTGATGCTAAAATTATCATTGTGCCAGCAAAATAAGAAAATAACCTGATAAATCCAGAAGGAGTAGGCTTTGAAAAACTCGCTATTGATTTATCTATATCAAATGCCCTGAGAATAAAAGCAGCACCCAATATACTTACTCCTAGTGCAAATGCCTCGCGAGAGAATCCAAAAATTATTGACAAGCCACTGATAACTAAAAGTGCACCTGGAAGGCCCAGAAAAAATTTTGAATATCTAGGATCGTAAAATAGGATTTTTATATAACGAGCTAAAATAGCATAGGAATATTCAACACTTCTACTTTGTCTTACAATGATTCTTTGGATAGATATAATTGGGATCCGACCCTGAATCAATGGTATTGCCGTTTCATCGTCTTCTCCATCTGATATTACTACAGCCCCATCTGCTCCGAATACACTTAAAACTCTGTCGATCTCTTGAGTAATTTTTAAATCTCCCTCAATGCCTCTATTATACTTGCCTGCAACCAAGGCTATTTCTACATCATAGCCCTTCATTTTGAATTCTTCATACGATTTTATGGCTCCAAAAATCGCATTACAATCTGAATCTTCTGGATCTTCAATCGCTAATCTTGTTCCTGCATTAATGCATAATTCCTTTCCGATAATTGGAGTTTCCAGTCCTCCCTTAATACCAATATCATCATCTCTGTCGATACAAAATACAATAACCTTTGTAAAATCTTGCAGGGACCCCCTTTTGTCATAATTCTCATTTTTTTTTAGATCTATTTTATTGTCAAGTTGGCCCCATTTCGGCATTAATGATACAATAGATAAAATGATTTACTATTTAATTAAGTTACTCGATCTTTTCAAATTAAGAGTTAATATTCATATTAGACCTATATGCCTAAAACAATCGTTGATGTTCTTTTAGGATACACCTGTTATAAACAACACTAATGTCTTTATTTTCCGCAATTTCTCTTGCTTCTCTATTGTATATACCCAATTGCATCCATATTACTTTGATCCCATTCTTGAGTGTTGCATCTCGAACTACTGGTAATACATCGTCGGATTTCCGAAAAATATCTACTATATCTACTTGATGTGGGATGTCCGACACTTTTGGATATGATTTATTCCCTAGGATCTCCTGATAAATAGGATTTACAGGAATGACGTTGTACCCCTTTTCAATTAGGTATTTAGGAACATAGTTAGATGGTTTTCCTTCAGTTGGAGACATTCCAACCACTGCAATATTCTTAAAACCATATATCCTTTTTAACATATCATCTGAATTTTTATCTATATCGTTCATATCCATACCATGTTTTGACATATCTTATTATTTAACAGTTAAATGTGAATTTACATTTGGAGGATGGAATAAACTGGACACGATTTTCCAAATAATTATCAAGTTTAATGAAATCAAGATATACTACTGATTGGTTATTGATTAATTGATTGTATTTCAATGACTGGTATCCTTATTATCTAATAATTGCTAGATTATTGAACATTCATATTCAAAAGGATTTTCTAAATTCCTTGAACTTATCGACTCTGAAACCAAATGAACTCTTGGATCCGAAATGTTTCAGAAAAATACAAAACAACAACGCAATAGTCATAGGAGCAGGACCAAGCATTGAAGAAAGCACGGTACAAAATTACTTACTTGAAATCTGCAACTGCGGCAGAGGTAAATTTAATACTGCCATGTCAGGGAATATGGTGGTGATTGCCGCCGACGGTGCTACTGAAATGTGTCTAGATTTAGGAATAATTCCGGATTTTGTTGTAACGGATCTTGATGGAGATCGTGAATCCCTAAATAGGGCTGATTCTGGCGGATCAATTATGGTAGTACATGCTCATGGTGACAACTTTGATAAGATCACTTCACAGGTTCCATATTTTAGAAATGTTATAGGAACAACTCAAAATTTACCATTGAAGAATGTCTACAATTTTGGAGGATTTACAGATGGTGATAGAAGTATATCTCTTGCTGTTGAGTTTTTAGCAAGAGAAATCGTGCTTGTAGGCATGGATTTTGACTCCAAAATAGGGTTTTTTTCAAAAAGAAAGATTTCAAATCTTGATTTAAAGAAAAAAAAATTGCAAATTGGAAAATATTTGACTGGGGTGTTATTGGAAAAATCTAGTGCTTTGGTAACCCAAATTACGACTTCAAATCACGATTCATCTTTTTATGGGGTGAATAAATATAAAGTAATATGAAAACTAAGAATATTCTTGTTTTTGCAGGTTTTGGACTCGCATTGCTTGGAGGTTACTTGTGGATGATAGGTCAGATTTCTATTGCCATGATCCTTTGGGGTTTGACTTTTTTGATCATATTTCGAATTAATCGTATAAACAAAAATAGATTAAAAAACAAGAACAAATTTAATAACAAACATAAACAGATTAATCCTAAAGATGATGATGTCTGATAATATCTCGTTGAGAATGGGCCACTCCCTTATTACTAACTAATCTAAAATATCTATTTCTTTATTTCTGTAGGTATATTTTGTCCATAGTATTTTCTTATACAAATAATCGATTTGTCAAATTTCTCGCAACCATTCTAGTTATTGAGGTTCAATAGTGGAAGGTGGCTTGCTTGATATAACATATGTTACCCAAGTTACATTTTCAATTTCATTGGTTATCTTGGAACTAATTTTTTCTAAAGTGGTGTGTGGTAACCTTGACCAATCAGCTGTCATCGCATCAACCGATTCAACAACTCTTATGGAAACAATATGACCAAAAATCCTTTCATCCCCCAAAATTCCGACTGCCTTATCATCTCCCACTATAGCGAACGCTTGCCATACTTTATTATATAAATTATCTTCAACGAGTACTTCTTCTACTATCTGGCTGGCCTTTCTAACCACGTCTATCTTCTCTCGAGTAGTTTCACCGACAATTCTTACTGCTAGCCCTGGTCCAGGAAATGGGTGCCTTGTAAGCAAGTCCTGAGGTACGCTCATTATTTTTGCTACATTTCGCACTTCGTCCTTATACAAATATCTCAAAGGTTCTAAAATTCTTAAATGGAGCCACTCGGGGAGTCCGCCCACGTTGTGATGCGTTTTTATTACCGTAGCGGGACCGCCTGATACTCCGCTCTCAATGACATCCGGGTATAACGTTCCTTGGGCTAACCACTGGAAGGGTCCTTCATTTTCTGCAAATTCTGTAAATACTCTTGCAAATTCCTCGCCTACCTTTTTTCTTTTTTCTTCCGGATCTGTCAATCCTACAAGACTTTTCAAGAATCTCTCCTTTGCATCTATGATTCTAAGAGGTATTCTTAATTTTTCTTGGAAAATATCTGCAACAATTTCTCTTTCATTCTCTCTCAATAATCCATTATCTACAAAAACGCAAGTCAAATTATCTTTGATAGCCCTATGTATCAAAATTGCACAAGTAGTAGAATCAATACCTCCGCTAACTGCGCACAGGACCTTTTCATTTTTAACCTTCATTTGTACATCATTAATGCTTGTTTCAATAAAGTTCGACATACTCCATTCAGGGTTTGCTTTGCTAATCACCTTAGCGAAATTGAATAATACTTTATCTCCCTTCTCAGTATGAGCTACTTCTGGATGAAACTGTAATCCAAAAATCTTTTTGTCATTGTTACCTATTGCTGCTGAAAAAGAACTACTAGTTTTTCCTATAACTTCAAATCCTTTAGGAATTATCTCTGCGGCATCACTGTGACTCATCCAACATTTCAGACTTTCTGAATCTATGTTTTTGAATAAATTAGTCTTGTCCGTTATTGTTAACAATGCATTGCCGTATTCTCTATTCGTGACTCTCTTTATCTTGCCGTTGAAGTGGTCAACAATGATCTGATGTCCATAACAAATACCCAAAATAGGAACACCTAATTCAAATATTTCATCGTCAGGTTTAGGAGAATTCTTACTATAAACACTAGCAGGACCACCTGAAAAAATTATTCCCTTTGGTTCTAGATCTTTAATTTTCTCGACTGGAATATTGTAAGGAACTAATTCACAGTAGACATTTAATTCCCGTATTCTCCTACATATTAGGTGGCTATACTGAGACCCAAAATCCAGTACAACTATTTTGTCCATTATTTATCCACTTTATCTAGCATTCTTGTCAATACCCATGCAGCGGTATTGAAAATTTCATTGATCCTTTCCTTATCTCTATAATTCTTGATCTGTATTTTCTTAAGGAGATCCTTGTTTTCATTCTCGGTAATGATATCATAACTGATTAATTCCGATTCCGACAATTGTCCTTGATTGATTTTTTCAAGGTCCTTGTTTATCATACCTTGTAATATTCTGTTTAAAAAAAATGACCTAAAGGGTGGAGTTTCTATGCTAATTCTAATTTGATCTTCGGGAATAATTAGTACTTCCTGTGAAGTCACATGAAATCGAGCAATGGGGGTATTATCTTTTAATCTTTTTATTAGTCTTGTTTCATCGAAGGCTTGTTTTCTTGGCTCAGTTTGCTCTTCGTCATCTCTGCGTTTTTCATAATATTGATTAGGAATTTTCTTTAGCGAATTCATCTCACTTTTTTGTTCATTGGGTGAGAATTTTTTTGAGAAATTAAGATTGGCTGCAGTTTTGAAACTTCCTTGTTTTAATACAGAATCAATTAAGGAGAGGGTTATCTTTATTTTCTCTATTTCATCCTGTTTTTCTAAAATTTGTTTAGTTAACCATTCTCTTATCTCTGCTGCATTTTTGATATCGTCATCAGAGTAACCTAGCATAATTTGATTTGATTTTTTTCGATATTAAATGTTATTTATTGTCATTTCTGTCTGAAATATTCGCCTACTATCTACCTTATCTATTTTTTTAGAGTTATACAAATACAAATTGTAGCAAATAAATTATCTTTATTAATATCGCTATTCATCGTAACAAACATTTGCTAAAGATATTTGGAAATTTATCCCAGGTTATTCTAAACAAATACTAAAAGATTGATCATTATACTACCCTTAAAATCTTTCCCTTGTTTTTCTGTTTAATATACTTTATTGTATTAAAATTATATATGGATAATTTTTACCTTTTGTTAAGTTCGTTTCAAATTGCTAAAATCACCAATTTATATAAAATTAAAATCCCTAAATGATTTTGCTAGATTAGTTTGCTCGTTGGAGAGAATTCCAATTCCTATTTATGAATACAATTATCAAAATACAGATATCTTCGCTGCCCAATTAGATACTCTAAATGGACACTCAATTACTTACTATGTCGATAACATGAAGTCAGGGGAAAATCAATACCTTTCATATAAGATTAACAATAATAATGAGGAAGCTGTGATGGTTAATTCTATAAAGGATACATCAGCACTATACTCTCCTATCATAAAGTTATCTGTACCACCGCAGCAGTTTCTCAAACCCGCGAAGATAGGCGCAACAACCAAATACACTGGGATTGGTTTAAGGGATCTATTTAGTTTGTCGAAATTAGTTGCATTTCATACCATATATGAGGAATCCACATTGCCGTTGTTTCTTTTCCCAAAAACAGAGTCAAGTGATTTGGATCTTTCAGACAAAAAATTCAATATGAAATACGTTTTGGGATCTCATTTAAACCTAACAGACTCTTCAGATACGAATTTCTTTTATTATGTCATATTAGAGCAAGAAATTGAAAAGTATTTCATGAAATTTAGCATGCAAAAATCAACTCCTCCTTCTTTTTCAAATCATATCGACGAACACGGTTTCATTTATCTAAAGATCATAAAATTGCATGATATACACCCGTTAGTCAAATTTTGAAAATGCAAAAATATGATTCCTTCGCTGATAGAATTGATGCAACCAAAAGAGAGAAAAGCAGCAGTATTGTTTTGGCGGTAGATCCAACATGCGAGGTAGAAAACCTATTCGACTATGTAAGTCATATTATTAGTCAACTACATGATTATGTTTGTGCTATCAAGCTAAATTTCCATGTAATATTGCCATTCTCTAAAATTGAGCTAAAGAAAATTACACAAATTGCTCATGACTTCAACCTGCAGATTATAGCAGATCTAAAACTAAATGATATTTTTGATACCAATCAAGTTACAATAAGATATCTTGCGTCCTTGGGATTCGATTCTGTTATTGTAAATCCTTTTATAGGTAAAATCAGTCTTAAATCTACGGTTGAATATGCTCATTCATTGAATTTTGGGGTAATATCTTTGGTATACATGAGTCATTCTGATGCAGTAGAAGGGTATGGAGCTTCTTTAACGATTCCAAACAGTTTTGACAAAAGGGAGAATTCAAAGCCTGTTTATCGCATATTCTACGATAATTCCAAGTCTGTGGGTGTAGATGGTATAGTAGTTGGAGGAAATAGATTGGATATATTAAAAGAATTGCGATCTAAAGATAATAAAGGCCCCCGATCTACTCCCCGGGTATTATTACACAGGGAGGAGACATCAAAAGCGCACTTGAAGCCGGTTCTACCTATCTAATTATAGGTAGAGCGATAGTCAATTCTGATTCACCATTGAATAAGATAAAGGACATTCATGATTTGATAAAAGATCTTGAGTATTAGTATCACTGATATACAATTGCTTTGTAATTTAGTAACTTCCTAAGAAACTAAACACCATCAAGAAGGGAACATCTTCTATGACCTTTACACTATTCTCCTTTGCGAGCTTTAGTCTCAGGGCCAGGGCAACAACATTCTTCCCAACTAAATTCAACATTGACGAGGATTTTAATAAACTTGCAGCTTCTTCCTCATTAATCTCTTCCTCATGAAAATATTCTTTTGATATGTTTATAGTAAAATCGTCCTTGTTGATCACTTTACCCACCAAATCAAGATCACAAATATTGATCATATACGTTCCTTGATACTTTATCCTTCTTAGCGCATATTTGTTGTCCTGATTCACGAAAAATCTGTCTCATTATGAAATAATATGTCATTGATTATATTTCTACCCAAAAATTTATCTAAACATAAAGTAATAATTATAGTTTAATCAAAAAAAATTAATGACTACTGACAAGAAGGAAAATGATAATAGTAATAATATTAAGAAAATTAATAAAAAAGGAATCATTTTAACCAGTATTCTAGTAATAAGCATTATAGGCGCTAGCTTTGCTGTTTGGCTTCTACCTTCCGAAAATGTACAAAATAGTGGAATGAGTAACATGACCCTCACATATTTGGATCCGAATGATACTTTAACCTCGGTCAATAGTCAATTTTTGTTATTACAAAACGAGGTTCAAGATCAAATTAATGATGCTAAAACAAATACTGTCAATAAGACATACATAAACGATGTCATTAGTGTCTCGATCATTCAAAACAATGAATTAATGCAGACTCTGCTAAATGGACAACCGAATCAAACGTTAATGCCAAACTACGTTGAATTAATGAATAATCTAAAAGACTACTCTTTGTATTTGCTAAACGTAAAGAATATTACATCAAATTCACACAATATGAGCCAGGACTTGAAAAATTTAGGGAATAATTCAGTAATCCTTAAATAAAAATAAAAAAGGATTGTTTATAAAGAGTATTTTCAAACCTTTACAAAGATGCGACTTCTCGAATATCAAGGAAAAGAGCAATTTAATCAATTTGGCATAAAAACACCAGAGTCTATTCTAGCTGAAAGTGTGGAAGATGCTCGAATTGGAGCTCAGAAACTAGGTTTTCCGTTTGTCTTGAAATCTCAACTAACAGTTGGTGGGCGAGGCAAAGCCGGAGCAATTCAAAAATGCAAAGATTCCTCCGAATTAGAAACAAAGTTTAATGAATTATTGAAGAAAGAAGTAAAGGGCGAATTGCCAAGAGGTATCCTCTTAGAGAAAATGGTGGATATTGTAAAAGAAATCTATTTGTCTATCTTCTTAAATCGGAGCAAGCGCTGTTTCTCGATAATAGCTTCATCAGAAGGGGGGATTGATATTGAACAAACTGATAATAAAATAATCCAAGATATCTCTATTGACGACATATCGGTTGAGTTAGCGAACACTATCGCATCAAATTTGAATATCCCTAGTAAATCCAAAGAAAGTTTTGTCAATATGCTGTTGAATCTCTTCAACGTAGTTGTAGAGAAGGAGGCTGAACTTGCCGAAATTAATCCTCTTGCTATCATCTCTGATGACTCTTTACTTGCCTTGGACGCTAAGGTGATCATAGATGATAACGCTCTCTTTAGGCACGAGGATTTGCAAAAGTATCTTTATCTAAGCGATTTGGAAAAACAAGCCGCTAAAAATGGATTTTCTTTTGTTGAATTGGAAGGAGACATTGCTATTATAGGTAATGGTGCTGGTTTAGTAATGTCCACTTTAGATATGGTTACAGATGCAAATGGAAAAGCCGGAGCTTTCCTTGATTTTGGAGGAAGAGCCACAAGTGAAACTATTTACGAAGCTCTTAAAGTCATAAGTAGACTTCCGAAAATAAAAGCAATCCTTGTGAATCTATATGGGGGAATTGTGCGAACAGATCTTGTAGCATTAGGTATTCTGGAGGCATATAAGAATAATATATTGACAGTGCCGGTATACGCTAGAATCACTGGAGCGCAATCCGAAAAGGCAAAGGAATTGCTCAATGGAAGCAAAGCACGCTTATTTGACACAGTAGAAGAAGCAATAAATGCTATAGTCTTAAAGGTAAATAACAACTAAACAAAGTGGAACAATTTGAGCACACAATTTGATATTTTTAGAATTTTATCAGGGAATGAGTCTGACGCTAGATTATGAAAAGAAACCTGTAATTATCCAAGGAATTACAGGCAGCTTTGGGTCAACACACACCAGACTAATGAGATCTTATGGAACGAATATTGCTGCAGGTGTCACACCAGGCAAAGGAGGATCTAAATTCGAGGATGTTCCTGTTTTCAACACTGTGGAGGAGGCAGTAAAAGCATCGGGATCAGTTATATCTGGAATATTTGTACCTGCTCCTTTCTTTTATAAAGCAGCTAAAGAAGCTTTAGATAATGGGATTAAACTAGTAGTAGCGATACCAGAACACGTACCAATTATTGATTCAATAAAAGTCTACGAGTATGCTCAGAAAAAAGGAGCAAGAATGATTGGACCCAATACTCCAGGGGTGATTATTCCAGAGATAATGAAAGTTGGAATCATGCCTGCTCAACCTTTTACTAAAGGGAAGACGGTTATATTTTCAAGAAGCGGGACCTTGATGTATGAAGTTTCATTTCATCTATCCAACTCTGGTTTTGGACAACGTTTAGGACTGGGAATAGGAGGCGATCCGATTAATGGAACTAATCTAATTGATTCTTTTGAGTTAATTAGGAACAGAGAAGATGTTGATTCTGTTGTTGTGGTTGGTGAAATAGGTGGTGATTCAGAAGAACAACTCGCCGACTATATTATAAGGACTAATTTCTCAAAACCTGTAGTTGCCTACATAGCAGGAAGGTCTGCTCCCAAAGAAAAACGAATGGGTCATGCTGGAGCAATTGTTTACGGAAACTACGGGTCTGCTGATTCAAAAATAAATAACTATGCTAAGGCGAATGTTCCAGTTGCAAAAAGCCCAAGAGAAGTTCCGCTGTTGTTAAGGACAAAACTAAGAAAATAACCAAATAGAGAAAATCTATATTTTTATTTGTCCAACACCATATGTACTGGGAAATCCATTTGGAAAAAAGATTTTGCACAAACTGTATGTTAAAAACCACCCATGATTGGATAGAGGAAATAGATGTTATTTACACTTATAAAAGAAAAAGGGTGTATAAATGTGGTAATTGTGGTTTCATATCAAGAAAAAGGGGCCTAAGACCCTCGTCTGAATCGGTTTATTGATATTAATGGCATGATATCTATTTTAACAACCTCAGCTACCAAAATCAGAAGGCTCATTTACCATAATTGGTTAATAACAAACTATTTACATGAAAAAAAGATATCTTATTTATCTAGACAACAAAAATAATTATTTGCCCACAAACTCTAGGAGCGTTTTACATTCACTGCGTACGCTGCTAAAAAACTACAACCATGCAGTAATCAGAGATATCAGGATTTCGAGTTATTTTATCGAGATAGACGTTAGTACGCAGGACAATACACCCCTGAGCCCGGAAGATCATAATTTTTTTGGACCAATTAACATTTTAGGATCCTTGATCCGCTTAGAAGAATTGAATGAAGTAACCGATTTTATATCCAGAGAAGATGCTGTGATACTATCAGTATTCTTATTCAACATGGAAAGGTACTGGAAGTCTCATGAAGTTCTCGAGAGTGTTTGGAAAGATTCAAAGGGACAAGCAAAAAATCTTTTGAATGGTTTGATTCTAGTAGATGCGGCATATGTACACCTCCAAAAAGGAGAAAATACAATTTTTTTCTCCATCCTAAATCGCTCTTTGGAAAAGTTCAGAGACTATTCAGAATATTTTTACGATATAAATATGGAATTATTGTTAAAGGATATCAACAATATAATACTTACCAAAAGCCTATCTACTATCAAAATACATCTGAAATAATATTTACATAAGAGGTGGGGAAGGGATTCGAACCCTTATATATTCGCTATCTGTATCTTTGAATCTGCAGGCGAACGCATGGCCGCTCTGCCACCCCACCAGCTGTTTATTTTACATTGATTGAAAACTTATATTTCTTTGGTAATGGTTTTCTATCTTTTTTAGATTATGGCTCAAACATTTCAACAACATCAAAAATGATTACGTTCTTGACATTATATTGTTACTTGATAAAATTTTTTGATGCGAGTATTATATCTTCAGATTTTATGGTTTTCCGGTGAGCATGATTGGCCAACTGTACGGCTTGTTTAGCAATATTTTCGCCTAAGGCTTCTAAAATGCTTCTCAATTCATCTGCTGCACTGTCACTCACCCTTTCGGCACCGTATTTTTTTATGATCCTGTGAATGGAAGCCAGAGCTATTTCCGATTCTGAGTTTATTGCCATTTATTCCATTTGACTTGTTACTTCGTTTATTAAACTCCTATGTAAAATTGATTCAATTAAAGAGTTCATTCTTATTACTACATACACATTCTTTATCAGTCGGTCGGATGAATAGACTCATAATGCAATTTACATTAGTTCAGATTGAAGACAACATTGGGGTTCAATAACTAGTGGATAGATTAATCGCTTGTTAACAAAATCATAAACGAGAAACTAATAATTAATTAGGTGAATCCAATAATGATCAAGTAATTTGTACTACGTTGATTCGCATATTCATTTGTCAGATAAATATTATCAGAAATATCATAGGATAATATTCGATTACATGCGCCAAGCTAATGTTCAATCAATTTGTGTGTCCGAAGATTTCAATTCCTCTGTAGAGGCATTATCATTAAAAGAAAAATTTTTTAAGGACTCTGACCTCCTGAGGATTTTTGTTGGTATACATCCACAGTTTGCAGCCGTTTCTTCTGACCTGCAATTGTTTGAAAGTCTTGTCCAATCCAAACATGATTATATTGATGGAATAGGTGAAATTGGACTCGATCCAACATATGCCAATTTGGATCCAGACAATACACAAAAAAGACAAAAAATTGTTTTTGAAAAAATGCTAGATTTAGCAGAAACAAATGACATGCCAGTGTCTCTTCATTCTAGAAGATCTGTCAATGAAATTCTAGAGATATTGCCATCATATAAAATTAGGAATGCAGTATTCCATTGGTATGATGGCAATAAAAGTAATCTTAAAAGAATAAACGATAAGGGATATTTCGTTTCTTTTGGTCCTTATCTTCTGTACTCAAATGACAAACATACATTGTTAAAAGAATCTGATATTAACCTGATATTGATAGAAACTGATGGGCCAGTCAAATACAAGAATTGTTTTGACGGTACACTTACTTCTCCTTCTTTGGTAGTGACTATAGTTTATTTTGCTTCCATTTTGTTAAAAAAATCCTTTGATGAATTATCTGAAATTCTCTATGAGAATTCTACACGATTTGTTAATTAGCCTTCCATCCATCTATACTCGGTCCGTCCTTTGGTGAAATCAAATTAAGATAAAAGATAAAATACCCTTGTTTTTTTTCTTATCATGTGGATAGAGTCAAAAAAATGGCCAACGAATTGTTGGAACGTTATCCTGATAAATTTACTAGTGATTTTAACGAAAATAAAGAAACTATAAAGAATTTTGCTATTGTTCGCTCAAAGGAATTACGAAACAAAATTGCAGGCTACATTACCAAGAATGTAAATAGAAATCTTGCTCAACAGAATGCTTCACTCTCATATTCTGAAGAAAATACTGAATCTCGAGAAGAAATTGCAGAATAAGATTGATAACTGTTGATTTAGTTGGTGGTATAAGAAAGACAGCTGGATTTTCAACAGTAAATGTCAATGTAACTAATTCGAACATCAATGAAGTACTGACATTATTGGAGAAGGAGTATGATTTGGAAAATAAGATAAAAAAGGATGAAATAATGATCGCCATTAATGGCGTCGAGTCCTCTGTATTGGGTGGAAGGGAAGCTAAAATTTCATCCGGAGATACTGTTACTATTTTGTCAGTTGTACATGGTGGATGAAGGTCGCTCTTTTTTAAAATATATTATAGTTTGGTGTTCACTATCATATAGTGACTTTTGACAATGTCTTTAAAGTAATCAAAGTATCCAAAGATCGTATAGGAGTAATAGTTGGGAAGAAAGGTTCTGTCAAATCTGAAATAGAATCAAAATGTAATATTATCCTAGATGTAGACGGAGATAATGGAGATGTAACGATCCGACTAAGAAATGAAGCATCATTAATGAATAGTGGAATATTCAAAGCTTCCGAAATAATAATGGCCATTTCAAAAGGCTTTTCTCCTGAAAGGGCCTACAGGTTGCTATCTGATGATTCTCTACTACAGCTTGTAGATCTACGAGAATATTCCGGAAAATCAATGAATTCTTTAGACAGGATCAAATCTAGACTTATTGGACAAAGCGGTAAATTTAGAAAGAATTTGGAGGATTTCTCTGGTGCTGATATATCAATCTACGGACATTTTGTAGGATTCATTGGTACTTATGACGAAACGTCTCTAGCTTTAAATGCGATTTTAATGATTTGTAAAGGGAGCTCCCACAAATCAGTGTACCATATGCTTGAAGAACATAATAGGAAGAAAAAATTAGCAAAAATGGATCTATGGGAAAAAGTTAAAGTGATTACACTATCTGGCTGCAGAGTAGCAGGTTAGACAATGGAATTTTACTCGGTCCATGAATCTCAGGTTAATGATTTCTATTCTAATGGATGCTATTCTCATGATAATACATCTCTTGTAACAAATGTTGAGACTGCTCAGTTCTATTTTTTATCCCATCTAGTGAACATATCATTGGTTATTCCAAATTGATCAAGTGTTTTTCCAATGATGTGTGAAATCAAATCGTCAATTGATTTTGGTTTATGGTAAAATCCTGGCATCGCTGGTAATATCACCACTCCAATCTCTGCTAACTTTAACATATTTGATATATGGATTTTTGAAAGTGGAGTCTCTCTGGGGACCAGGACAAGTCTACGATTTTCCTTAATAGTAACCGACGCTGCTCGAGAAATGAGGTTATCGTCGTAACCATTGGCAATGCTAGAAAGGGTTTTCATACTACAGGGAATAATTGCCATCCCGTCGGTTCTAAACGATCCACTTGATATGGAAGCCGCCATATTATTTTCATCATAGACAAAATTCGCAATCTTTTTAATCTCGTTGACATTTTCCTCTGTCTCAATCTCGATATTTTTCTCTGCCCACTTGCTAAGTACTAGATGGGTCTCAATCTCAAATTTCTCTAGTGCCCTCAAAAGCATAATGCCATAAATTACACCGGAACTTCCTGTAATCCCTACAACTATTCTTGGATTTTCTCCCATGTTCTTTATTTATTGTGTTTCCAATGTTTTATATTTAATACTCTAATACTCTTCCTAATGCTTACAGTTTTTGGTTCGATTGCTTTAGACACTACAAGAACTCCTTTTGAGACCAAAGAGCGTATCTTGGGAGGGGCTGCTACTTATGCATCTATGGCTGCATCCTTTTTTGTACCTGTCTCATTAATAGGTGCGATTGGGAATGATTTTCCAGATAATTATTACACTCAGTTGGGCAACAAAATGGATATAAAGGGCTTAAAACGATTCAATGACAAAAAATCATTCTTTTATGATTCTACATTTGATTTTGACCTGTCTCATAGGACGACAAACATAACTGAACTGAATGTAATTGAAAATTTTGAACCGACTGTTCCAGTAGAATATAAAAACTCGAAATTTATTTATCTCGCAAATAATGATCCTGAACAAAACATAAAAATAATTGATAGTTTTAACAGCTCCTGAATTAATTATTTGCGATACCATAGAATATTGGATTCATAATAAAAAGAACTCTGTTATATCTATGATTGAAAAAACTAACGGGGTAGTAATAAATGACCAAGAGGCAAGATTGCTTTGCAATAATTCTAACCTTGTTAAATGTGGAAAACAACTTTTATCCTATGGTCCAAATTTTGCAATTATTAAAAAGGGAGAGCATGGTGTATTACTCTTTATTGGTGACGAGGTTGTACCAATACCCGGATACCCATTAGAAAGCGTTACTGATCCTACAGGAGCTGGAGATTCATTTGCTGGCGGATTTATGGGATATTTAATCTCAAAATCTAAAAGTCATTTTGGGTGATGATTTGACATTAATTAAGGAATCAATTCTTATGGGAAGTATTATGGGGACTTTTGCGATAGAAGAGTTTGGAATAGATGGATTAATGCGAATAACTATTGAAAATATAGTGGATAGGTATGACAAATACAAAAAGATGTTACATATTTAGCCTTTTTAGAAAGTATTATTATCAACTTTTGGATAATAGATTGTGACCACTAGTTAAATGAAAGTCCTTATCATTGATAATTACGATTCTTTTGTTTATAATATTGCCCAGATCATGGGTTTATTAAGCATTGATCCTGTAGTGAAACGGAATAATCAGATTACCATTAAAGGTATATCTAAAATGAATCCTGATGCAATTATTATATCACCAGGTCCAGGACATCCCAAATACAAAAAGGATTTTGGAATTTGTACAGATGTGATAACCAAACTTGGACCATCTGTTCCAATTTTGGGTATTTGCTTGGGACATCAAGGCATTGTGAACGCCTTTGGAGGAACGGTAAAAAGGGCAAAAGAAATAAAGCATGGTAAGACCAGTAATATCCAATTCAACGGCAATACTGAGTTATTTGAAGGTGTTAAAAACCCATTTGTAGCAACACGTTATCATTCATTAATTGCTGATAAAGATAATTTCCCAAAATGTTTGAAAATTACTTCTATTTCATTAGATGACCAAGAAATAATGGGCGCCTGTCACGAAAAATATCTGATAGAGGGAATACAATTTCATCCTGAATCGATATTAACTATTGAAGGTAAGAAAATTCTCTCAAATTTTATTCGAATGGTAAAGAAATGAGTTCAAATATTAAAAATATGGATAAAGGTTTAGAGACAACTAATAGTGATCACAATAACTATAATACAGATGAATTATACTCACAAAACCAAATTTATCTAAAGAAACTCTCGACTGGGCAGAGATTAAATAATGATGAAATGAGGTCGGTAATGAATAGTATCATTAATGGACGTTGTTCTGATGTTTTTGTTTCAGCTTTCTTGATGGCTTTAATATTGAATGGAGAAGACCTTGAAGAATTAAAGACTGCAATTGAAATTATCAGGGGATCTTCAATCCCTATCAATCCTGTGTCTGATCTCCCGATTATAGATAATTGTGGAACCGGGGGGGATTTTTTAAACACCTTCAATATAAGCACCACTTCAGCAGTGATTGCTAGCTCCTGCAAAAAAATAGCTATAGCAAAACATGGTAACAAATCGTCATCAAGTTTGAGTGGTAGCGCAGATTTGTTCGAATATGTAGGCTATCGATTGGATAACGACGATATCTTGTCTATTGTAAAATCGATTGAGAAATATGGCCTTGGTTTCCTTTATGCTCCTAAATTTCATCCAGGATTACGGTATGTTTCTAAGGTAAGGAAGGAGTTAGGAATTCGTACAATATTTAACAAAGTTGGACCCTTGTGTAATCCATGCAGAAATCTATATGGTCAGGTAATAGGTGTTGCCGATCCGTATTTGTTGACCATTATTCCTGAAATAATACCTATTCTTGGTTTGCAGCGTGCGATGATTGTTCGATCTCAGGATGGAATGGATGAACTGTCTACCACGAGCAGAAACACTATAATACATATCACTTTTCAGGATGGAAAGTATATTGTCAAAAATGAATTATTAGATCCTGTTTCATTGGGTTTGCCCAGATCCTCAATCCAAGAAATAACTGTAAGGGATAGGATGGAATCAATAAATGAAAGTTTACGCATAATATATGGAATACAATCCAATAGATCAAAGGAAGACATTGTTTTACTCAACAGTGCTGCTGCCTTAATGGTTGGAGGAGATATAGAATCTTTAAGCGATGCAATATCGATTGCGAGAGACTCTTTAAACGAAGGACGCCCACAAAAATTATTAGAGGCTATTATAAAGAACAGTGGAGATGTTTCAAAGTTGGAACAAGCTGAAAAAATGCTAAATATTAGCCGCAAGAATTAATTATCTTGTTTCTCAACCCATTGTTGGGTTAAATTGCTTACACAATAAGTATATCTCACTACTCTGTTTCCTACTTGCATCGGGCTTTGTTATGTGGACTGCAGAAAATATGCTTTTTACATAGGTGATAAATTCCGGTGTTGCCTCTCCTTGAAATACTTTGTACAGTGCATTCCCATTTACTTTAAGGATTTTCTTAGTTATCTCCACCGCCTTCATTGTCAAGTCAATTTGCTTTAAATGATCCATTTCCCACAATCCGGATACGTTGGGCGCTAGATCTGATAAGACTATATCGGCTTTGCCTACCAAATACTTTGATAATAATGTTACCGTTTGTTCATCTTCCACATTTCCATTAATTATAACGACGTTTGAGATCGGTTCGATCTCTTTTATATCGATCCCAATGACCTTTCCTTTACTTCCCGATATTTTAGATGCAAATTGTAACCAACCTCCGGGAGCTGCTCCTATGTCTACTATTTTCATCCCTTGTTTCAAAATGTGATGTGATTTATTTAATTGTGAAAGCTTGTAAACGGCACGACTCCTATAGCTATTTTCTTTTGCAAGCTTCCTATAGGGATCTCTTCTTGCATCGGCAAGTTTCAATTATATCATTCTCATTAATAAATTGGTAAGCATTCATAATATTTGTTTCTTGAATACTTCTAGTAATGTTTTTTATAGGCATAAATCTAAAAAAATTTTGTGCATCCGGATATTAGCCACATTCAAAATCTAATAAGAAATTATCCTGATTTTCCTAAACAAGGAATATTGTTCAAGGATATCAATCCTGTATTTAGAGATGGTAAATCCTTAGACATCCTTGGGAATCATTTTTATGACCAATTCCAAAAAGTTGAGGTTGATTATGTCGCGGGTATAGAAGCGCGAGGGTTTATTTTATCTACATTGTTGGGTTTGAAATTTAATAAAGGAGTAATCATGATAAGAAAAGCTGGAAAACTCCCTGGAAGTACGATAAAACAAACTTACGGGATTGAATATGGTACAGCCGTAATGGAGTTGCAGTCTGATTCACTAAGAAAAGGTGACAGAATTTTGATCGCCGATGATTTACTTGCTACTGGTGGCACTGCACTAGCCGCAGCCAGCCTAGTTGAAGACCTGGGAGGCAACGTCGCGGGTTTTGCATTCATCATAGAGTTATCCTCCTTGGATGGGGGGAAACTATTAAGAGAAAGAGGATATCGTGTTCATTCAATGGTGGTTTACTAAATGGTATTTAGTGATAAATCTGTAGGAATAGCCATAATTGGTGGTACGGGAATTTATGACCCTAATTTATTTAAGATAGAACAATCAATTAATCCTCATACTCCATACGGTCCTACTTCAGACGCAATTATTATTGGAAAATTTGGGAATCAGAGAATAGCATTTCTTCCTAGGCACGGAAAAGGTCATAGAATTCCCCCTCACATGATAAATTATCAGGCTAACATTTGGGCGCTAAAAGAATTGGGAGTTAAGAGAATCATTGCACCTTCGGCAGTAGGAAGTTTGGATTATGAAATAAAACCAGGGGATGTTATGCTTCCTGATCAGTTTTTTGATTTTACAAAAAAACGGGCCTATACTTTTTATGATGGACCAAAAGTATGCCATATTTCTGTAGCAGATCCTTTCTGTGAGGATATGCGAAATATTGTTATCAATTGTATTAATGAGTTAGGTGTCCGTGTTCATAATAAGGGAACATACGTATGTATAGAGGGTCCAAGATTTTCTACACGCGCAGAATCTAAGATATATAGGGATATATTTCGGGCTGATATCATAGGCATGACCCTAGTTCCTGAATGCATTTTGGCTAGAGAAAGTGAGATTTGTTATCTTTCTGTTTCTACTATTACCGATTATGATGTTTGGGCTGATCAACCTGTTTCATCAAGAGAAATTATAGAGACCTTAAACAAGAACGTTGAAACTACTAGGAGGATCCTGGAGAAGGTAATACCTATGATCCCTGAAGAACAAAACAATTGTTCTTGTGGAAACTCTTTAAAGGATGCAGTCTTATAAAATTTTAACCCTGCGAAAATATTACTGTTTCTTCATTTGAATGGTAATATCTCCCTCAATAATTTTCCTCTGAACTATTAATATCACTATTTCAGGATCCAAATTTAATTTTCTAATCTTGTCGCTAGTGGTTTTAGAAATTTTGACGTTTATATTATGTCCACCTATACGACCAAAAGCTACTGCACTAAAACTGAACTTGTTGTCATAAATCAAAAAATAGCCCGATAATTTGCTAGCCAGAGCCCCTTCTACTACATGCTTTACACTAATGTCGATGTTTAGATTGTCATATTCTTCTGGAAATTCATTTATCATGCTATATCAATTCTTTAGTGATTTCTATGCTCTTGTTTACATTTTCTGAAACCAAAAAACTCCACCATTCTTTATCAATGATCTTAAAATTTGACGTATCTACAATTATTTTAGTTTCATCATCGGTATCCAAAAACTCTGTTTTACCATCTTTAGCAATACTTATCAATTTCCATCTATCTTTTCCTTTTCTAAATTTATTTATGGCCACGGCCCAAATTTCGTCGTTCTTGATTTCGGGCATTCCTATCTTATCTGTGATATCCAGAATTCCTAATCTTTTTTCTTCACAAAATAGGTTCTTTGTAATTAAGCTTCTCCAGATATCAACCGCTCCTATATTTCTCCCATTTTCATTTATGTTTATTACACCAAAATAGGCAATTTTGTCCTTATTATTGTTTGAAGAAGTTGAAGATTGCATTCTAAATTATTAATTTAACCGTTTTCCCTTATTTAGGCCTTACATCAATACAGCCTTACAAAATATTTATCTCTCTTTATATCTGATTTTGATAGTTTTCTAGCATTATTCCAAGGTTATCGATTAATGTGTTCTTTTTGAAAAGTATGTTATTTGCTTGACAAATTCTTCTATATCTGTTTACTATTGCAAACCTTGGATGCAAGGCTCGAAATTCGTTTTTGTTAATTTCGATAACCATTCCTTTTTTTTCTAAGCTTTTAGAGATTTCAATAATCTGATCGGCTGCTAGGTTGGTGTTCTCTTGGAATACCAGGGAAGTTGTTTTTTCTGATTTCATCAACGCCAAAAAAATGTCAGTCTCTAACTCATTCATTTGAAGTTGCTCTATTAGTAGAATCTTGATTTGGTTTACCTGATTCACAAATATATTGTTAGTCGATATTAAAAATAAGTTGTCCTTAGATGGATCTTTGTTAATGGGTCTATTAATGCCTAGGTCCATTAATGCTAGGAATGTTTATCAGAGGACATATACAAATATTCAAATAATATCTCGTTCAATTTAATACATGCCTATTAAAAATGGGTCTGAGTACATTGAAAGTTTGAGAGATAGAAATTTGCAGGTTTATCTTTTTGGAGAACTAGTTAAGGAGCCAGTTGATCATCCTATGATTAGACCTTCTATTAATGCTGTGGCTGCTACGTATGATATAGCAGAAGAAGATCCTGAAATAGGTTCTGCAACTTCCTCATTGACAGGACTAAAGGTTAACAGATTCTTGCATATAGCACAAAGTTCCCAAGACTTGGTGAATCAGAACCGGATGCAAAGAAAGCTCGGACAACAAACTGGAACTTGTTTTCAACGCTGTGTGGGAATGGATGCCCTAAACTCATTGTATTCTACAACATATGAAATTGATAAAAAATATCAAACACCTTATCATGAAAGGTTAATTGAATTTATCAAAAAAATTCAATATGAAAACCATGTGATTGGAGGGACAATGACGGATGCAAAAGGGGACAGGAGTTTGTCCCCATCTCAACAAGAAGATCCAGATATGTTTGTCCATGTTGTCAAAAAGGACGAAAAGGGTGTTTATATCAAAGGAGCTAAAGCTCATCAGACAGGCTGTATTAATTCACACTGGTTAATCGTGATGCCGACCATGCGTATGAGGCCCGAAGACAAGGACTATGCAATCGTCGGTGCCATTCCGGTAGATGCAAAAGGTATTACTTATATCTATGGAAGACAATCGTGCGATACCAGGAGTATGGAAGAGGGGGACTTGGATTCAGGCAATTCTCAATTTTCCGGACAAGAGGCACTAATAATATTTGATAACGTGTTTATTCCGAATGAATTGATCTTTATGGAGGGCGAGGTGGAGTTCGCTTCAATGTTGGTTGAAAGATTTACCTGCTATCATAGGCGAAGTTATGTTTGTAAAACCGGATTAGGAGATGTATTGATTGGTGCTTCTGCAGCAATCGCTGAATATAATGGGGTTTCAAACGCTTCCCATATTAAAGATAAATTAATTGAGATGACTCATTTGAATGAAACAATATTTGCAGCCGGTTTAGCTTCTTCACATCAAGCATACAAGACTCCGTCTGGGAATTTCATTAATGATGATATGCTTGCTAATGTGTGCAAGCACAACGTTACCCGTTTTCCATACGAAATAGGTCGACTAGCTCAGGACATTGCTGGAGGCCTTATGGTCACTATGCCCTCTGAAAAGGACTTTAGAGGACCCGTTACCGGTCCATTACTTGATAAATACTTGAAAGGACGAAAAGGTGTATCAACAGAAGACAGGGTTCGTATACTTCGGTTAATAGAAAATATGACCCTTGGTAGAAATGCTGTTGGGTACCTGACCGAATCCATGCATGGTGCAGGGTCGCCACAAGCTCAACGTATCCAAATAGCTAGACAGATGCAGCTTGAATACAAGAAAAAATTGGCAAGAAAATTAGCAAAAGTAGCAGAAGGCGAAGACACCATATCAAACCCCTCGTTAGCAGAATCATCTGATTATTTTGATAGAATATTTGGAATAAAAAAATAGAACCTGATACTGGGGTTAAATCCTCTTTGTTTTTTTGTGTTTAATTTATTGCAAGATTTTTTCCGAACCAATATTGTGATTTTTATTACCTATTCAGATTTGGTTGTCTCCTATGGTTTAGTCCTGAAATTCCGATTCCAGTAATTTCTTTTTCTTTTTCATACCGAATACCTTGTCAGTTTGTCTTATTGCATCTGCTCGGGGTCGTTTCAACAACATTGATTGTATTAGCATGTAGTTTTCAGGTATTACCATTCCGGTTTGATCATCTGAATATGAAATCTTCAAAGTATCCTCCTGAATTTTTAACAACTCGCTATGAATGTGGACCATGGATGTATCTCCATGATCGAATTTGAGTTCTGCAGCCTTCTTTCTTATGTCTCCGGTGCCCTTTGCATTTTTCAAAATAGCAACTCCAAATTCATTTTTGAAATTATCTAGGATATTATCCTTAGACGGTGGTCTCCCATCAAACCTGATTGTCATTTGATGAAGATGCATCATTCTTGATGGCACCTTTAATGCATCGACATACAAATTGGCAGAGGGTATGAAATCTTTCAAGTCGTCCTGGTGATGTGGATTTTTATCCCACTCTATCGAATCCCTTACCTCTTTCTTATCTTCTAAATCGGCCCATCTCCTCACTAATACAACATCAAATCTTTTAATTAATTTGCCATAACTTTCAATCAATGGTTGGATGATTTTACCCATTCCAGTAACATTACAGCTGCCTTGGATTACGGAATCTTTTTCTAAAGTCTTTTCATAATTTACTCTTGAATTGTGGATAATGTCTGCCACGGAATTTCTGCCATACCTGTCCTCACCTCCTTGAAAAATTGCCTTCTTCTTAAGAGGCTGATAATATTTTCTCTTATTTTTAATTCCATTTCCTTCTGTAGAAGCATCGATAACCAAATCGGATTGGTTTATTGCATCCTCTATACTACCTGAAATGTCGTAATTTTTGTTTCTAAATTCCTTAATTAATTTGCGAGGGACAAAAACCTTGTATCCCTTGTTTATTGCTTCTTGTGTTTTTTCATCGACAGAATATTTTGCTATACCTATAAGGTTAATAGATTTATCCTTTGTTAGGGCAGTTGCCAATCGGCTTCCAATTATGCCATAACCATTAATAAAAACTTGATACACTCTTGGTTTGTAATTTTTACAATATTTAATATATTTTTAATGGTCTTGATCATAACCTAAATTTCAGGTTACATCTAACAATCTTGTTACAATTTATACAATCTTTTTGTCTTCAAATCAGAGATAGAAAATCTTAAAATATTATCAACACATATTCCCTATACGCTCGTTTGATTGCTGATCATGGGATGCAGGAATCTTTGGGTGAGACAGGGTTTGGTCATGAATTACTACAGGACGTGCCAAATCAGCGAAAGTGTTAATTAATTCCACCAATTTAGAACCGACAGATCGTTGATGTTTGTTTCAGAGAAGAACAAAGATGGAATATTCAACGGAAATAATTTCAATTTGGAAAAACCGAACTCAAATCTGTTTCTCATAACTTGAACTATTTGGTATTGATAAATCTTATTCAAATGCATTAGAAAATGATGATCGATAAAGAGCTAGAACAGGATCCAGGTTGAATAATGCCAAAGTTATAATAAAGTCAGATGTAAAACAGCATATTATGACAATGGATGGCGGTAATAGAAGAGGTGTTGATATGGAACAAACTGTAAATGATTTAGTACAGGAATCAAAGTTACTTGAAGCTTATTATAATGATGTAGTAGCAAAGGAGTCCGTATTACATCGATTATATGAAGAGTCTCACAACTCCTTTGAAGCATTAAAGATCTTTGTCTTCAGAAGCCGAAACACTATCATTAGTTCCTCTAGGAATAGGTGTATATGTTAAAAGTCTTATTTATCCACTTGAAAAAGTTCTGGTAAACATCGGCGCTGGGGTAGTAGTTGAAAAGAAGAAGGATGATGCTGTCAATTTCATAGAACAACGCATAAAGGAATTTGAATTGGCTACAAAGCAATTATCAACGCAAAAACAACAGATTTCTCATCGCATGATGGAAATACAGAATACCGTAAATTCTTATGTTGGGCAGATGCGAAACCACGATGAATCAGCACACTCTCACTCACATTCACACTAGCGGCTGTCAAAATCAACCAAAGCTAAAGTTTTAGATTATGTATTTGGGATGCCTATATGTTTGATAAATTAAAGCGAGCATTCTCTAATGCTGCGAAGAGCATTAGTCAGAGGGAACTATCTGAAAAAGATTTGGATGAAAGTCTTTTTGATCTAAATATTGCCCTTTTGGAGAGTGATGTTTCTCAAGAAGTTATAGATGATTTATCCCAGCAAATAAAAGACAATTTAGTGGGTATGAAATTACAAAAGAATGAAACTACTGAACAAATTATTGCATCTACGTTAAAAGATAATTTTTCAAAGATTCTAGCCAAGGCAGGATCAGTTGATTTGATTTCTGCGATTAATGCAAAGAAGCAACGCAAGGGTGGACCATTTAAAATTGTATTTTTAGGAATAAATGGAACAGGAAAAACTACTACTGTAGCCAAGGTAGCTAATTTACTAAAAAAATCTGGATTTTCAATAGTGATTGCTGCCGCTGATACTCACAGGGCCGGAGCAATCGAGCAAATTACTTCACACGCAGAAAAACTATCCATAAAAGTTATATCTCAAAGATATGGTGCCGATCCATCTGCTGTTTCCAGGGATGCGCTAGAGTACGCGAGCAAACACTACATTGACGTCGTATTAATTGATACTGCGGGCAGGATGCAAACTGCAAAGAATCTAATGGATGAAATTGGAAAAATTGTAAAGGTTATCAAACCTGATATCAAACTATTCGTTGGTGATTCGTTATCAGGTAATGACACTATTAATCAAGCCCGAGAGTTCTTTTCATATACAGAATTTGATGGCGCAATCCTGACCAAGACAGATGCTGATGCAAAAGGCGGATCAGCAATATCAATATCCTACATTACCTCCAAACCGATTATTTATTTAGGTGTTGGTCAAGGATACGACGATATCATCAGGTTCAATAGAGAAAGATTTGTTGAGACTATTTTCAATAATGAGTCTCTTCTTGATTCTTCTCGTGGTACTCAAACATCATTGCCCAACGAGAATTACGTGGTTCCTGATATCGAAGATACTAATTCAGGTAAGGAGACGCGTAATCAATTAAAGAGTGATGTTTTAGAAGAAAGTAGCAGAGTTTTTAATCAGGATTTTGTTTCAGAAGATGGTCCGGATTCAGAAGTACTTTTAGCCGAAAATAGCGCTGAAGCGTTACCAGGTCTTTCTAAAAAATCAATGAATGATGATTTGAAAATAGATTCATCGTCTTCTTTCAATACTCCTGTTGAACAACAAGAATCGTACTCTGATGAAAATTCAACAGGGGAAATTGAAAAAATTTCCGAGACCTATACAAGCAAAAGAGGAAGGAAAAGAAAAAGAAGAAAAGAAGGAACAAGGTGAGAAAAAAAGCCGATTCGGATGGTTTAAGAAAAAGAAATAGTTATTTGAAAGCATTAAATTAAAGATTTTTTTCAGAATTAATATTGAAAGAAGATATCTTAAGTCTTCAAGATTTGAGGTCTGATCAAATTTTAGCTCATACTGGATCACGCATCATCCTTGAAAAACCAGTTCAAAGCGGAAGGTTCTAATCTTAAATACCTAAATGGAAAAATCCTGGGAATGATTTTTCAAAAGCCCTCAACAAGAACGAGGATAAGTTTTGAAACAGCAATGCTTCAATTAGGTGGACATGCGATAAATCTTTCTTTTAGTGATTTACAGTTATCTCGTGGTGAATCGGTACAAGACACAGCTAGGACTATTTCATTGTATGTTGATATCTTGATGGCTAGAGTTTATGAACATAAAGATATCGAACAATTATCAGAACATTCTACCATTCCGGTAATAAATGGATTATCAGATTTATTTCATCCCTGTCAAATTCTGGCGGATTTACTCACTATCCGCGAATATAAAAAAAAATTAAAAGGGATCAATCTGGCGTTTATTGGAGATGGCAATAATGTTTGTAATGATTTACTCCTAGGGTGTTCAAAATTGGGGATAAATATTCGAGTTTCTACTCCTATAGGTTTTGAGCCACTAGATTGGGTGGTGGAAATAGCAAGAACATCAGCTAAAAAAAATGAATCTGCTTTATTGATAACATCGGATCCTACTGAAGCAGTTATTGATGCCGATGTAATAGTTACCGATACTCATATTTCAATCGGAAAAGAAAATGAGTTTGACAGCCGCGAAAAAATATTTTTCCCTAAATATCAGGTTAATGATGACTTGATCAAATATGCAAAAAAAGATTTCATCTTCATGCATTGTTTGCCCGCAAAGCGAGGAAAAGAGGTTACATCTCAGATCATTGATGGCCCTCATTCTGCCATTTGGAGCGAGGCCGAAAATCGTTTACATGTGCAAAAAGCCTTATTGATCAAAATATTGGGAGATTCATCCGCACAGAATAAGAACCATTCTTGAATAATAAAGCATCAAATACTTTAAAATATTCTAAATTTTGAAATAGTTATATATGACAAAGTTTTTGGTGGATAAGGCCGTAAACATTCCTGAAGGTAAATTAAAAAATATTACTGCCGGGGGTAAAGAAATCGTAATAGCTAATGTTAAAGGTGAATACTATGCAATTAATAATATATGCACTCACGCAGGAGCTGAATTACATGAGGGGATATTAGAAGGTAATGAACTTGTCTGTCCATGGCATGGTGCTAAATGGAATGTTCAAACTGGTGATCTTATCTGGTTTCCCCAAAAACTAAAAAACCAGCAGTCATACAATGTGGTGATAGAGGGTGATAACGTATTTGTCGAAATCTAATGTTAGTAATAGGATAACCGTAACAAACAAGGTAAATATATGTGAAAATTAATGAGTTTATATCAACACTGCCTAATTCGGTATTAACCGGAGACAGCGTTGTTATTCCTGATGATTTTATTAGGAAGATGTTCTCAATTTCAAATTTAAATAAAGACGATATATTTTATCATCTCGGTATTGGTAACAATCCTTCAACATTACAGATTGCCAGTAGAAGAATTCAAAGTTAAGAAGGCTGTGGGGATAGATATTAACGCTACAGTTATTGATGAAATCAAATCGAAAACAAAAATCATCAAAAATGTTTATGCCCTTAACGAAAACGTTTCTAATTGTTCCTTATCCGAGGCGACCGTGATTTTTTCTTGGTTTACAGATGAAAAAATAAACAAATTATTATCTAAAAAATTTGAATCAGAGTTGGATAATGGTGCTAGAATTATTTCTATATGGTCTCCCCCGGCTCTTTTTTTACCCGACAAAATTGATTTTCCAATATTAGTGTGTGAAAAACCATTCAAAATTGGAGTTGATATTAAAGATCAACTTAGAGCAATCTACAAAAGCGATTGTATTGACTTTACGGCCTCTTGGAATTTGGCTGACAGGTATATCAAATCTTTTGGTACGGTTGACGCTAGGCATCACAGATTCTTGAATATCTTACAAAGTTTAATAATATGGTTTAATGCAAGAGATTTAGGAATAGCATGTGAAAATGAAATTCCGCCTCCAGTGAAAAGTTATGTAGAAATATTAAAATATTTTTTTAATATAGATCTAACTGATTTTTATTAAGGAAGGTTAATTTATTAATTAAATTTTGAAATAATTTTATTGGATTTGAATGATATTATTTTTTTAATTTTCATAACGATGTAATAAAATAAATTATTAAAATTTTTCTAACAAAAAAATTTTTTATAATTTATTGTCCATATCTTTAATAACAATCTACCCCAAAGATTATAACTATTGGTATTATGAAGCAAAATTAGAAGATGGACTTTACAATTAATGAGGGGCGAAGAAATTTAACAGTTCCCCTATTAGTTGAATCAGCTATTCTAAATGATGAGGGTAAGCTATCATCTACCGGTTCGTTATCGGTAAAGACCGGAAAATTTACTGGTCGTTCACCTGAGGATAAATTTATTGTCAAGGATGAAATTACTGCCAACTCGGTAGATTGGGGTAAAGTTAATCATCCTATTTCTGAAGAAAACTTTGAAAAAATATTTAGTCGTATGACAAAATATATCCACGATAATAAATTAGAGGAGAATCTATATACTTTCGATGGATTTGTTGGGGCTGATGTCTCCTCTAGGCTATCGATAAGAGTCATTACAGACAGAGCATGGCATAGTTTATTCGCAACTCAAATTTTCATAAACGCATCACCAGAAGAATTGTCTCATTTTAAACCTGATTTTACTCTGTTGTCAATTAATGATTTTGCATCTATTCCAGAGTTAGAAGGAACAAAATCTGAAACTTTTATTATTATTAGTTTCAAGCGAAATTTAATCCTGATGGGGTCAACTTCTTATGCTGGCGAAATAAAGAAATCCATGTTCTCAGTCATGAATTTTCTTTTACCTAAAAAGGGCATATTTCCTATGCATTGTTCTGCAAATTTGGGTAAAGATCATAGGTCAGCCTTATTTTTTGGTTTGTCAGGAACAGGAAAAACAACTCTTTCGGCCGATGAAAATCGACGATTAGTGGGAGACGATGAACACGGTTGGTCTGATAATGGTGTATTTAATTTTGAAGGAGGTTGTTATGCTAAATGTATCAATCTAAACAAAGATAAAGAACCACAGATATGGAACGCAATTAAATTTGGTTCCGTAATGGAGAATGTTGTAATTGATCCTTTTTCAAGAGAACCTGATTTTACAGATGGTAGTTTGACAGAAAATACCCGTGTTGTCTATCCTTTAAATTTTATACCAGGAGCAGTTATCCCAAGTGTCTGCGGTCATCCGTCCGTCATAATTTTTCTTACTGCAGATGCCTTTGGGGTCCTTCCTCCTATATCTAAATTATCAAAAGAGGGCGCCATGTATCATTTCATGTCGGGATATACTAGCAAATTGGCAGGGACTGAACGAGGAATCACCGAACCAAAAGAGACATTTTCTCAATGTTTTGGAGCCCCTTTCATGCCATTAAAAGCTGCGGAATACGCAAAGTTACTAGGAGAGAGGATTACTAAATATAATTCAAAAGTTTATTTAATCAATACCGGCTGGTCGGGCGGTCCATACGGAATAGGTAAACGAATAGAACTAAAATATACCAGGCAGATGGTTTCTGCAACGCTCAAAGGTACACTAGATGACGTTCCATACGAAACACACGAAACGTTTAATCTTGATTATCCCACGCATTGCTATGACATCCCTGCTTCTATATTAAATCCTCGAAATACTTGGCATGACAAGAATCAATATGACTTTTCTGCCAAAAGATTGGCTAAATTATTTATAAATAACTTCAGGAAATTTGAACCCATTTCTGAGGAAATCATCAAGGCGGGTCCTCATTTGAACTAGAATCCTTTATCTTGCAATTGATTTAAAAGAGTTTTCTTACATCAATCTGAAGTAGCCCGGAGCAGATTCGAACTGCTGTCCCCAGGTTTCTTCTCTATCAGATCCAGAGCCTGAGATCCTTAGTCCTTTTGAGGTTTGACCGCTAGATTCGGCACCATTTTATCATGGTTCGACCGGGCTTCACGAGCTACACTTTCTGATATTTGTTTCCATTATTTTATTTTATCTCTAATCCAATGGAAATACTTTTCAACTAATGAATAATTTTGTCTATTTCTTGGTATTTATTTCTCTAATTACAGTTCCATAATCGAGATGAACTTTTTTTCTCATGTACGGGATCAATTTATAATGGATTGAATAAATGTTCTTTTCGCGCACTAAGATGCCTTTAACCAAAAGTGACACAAACCCTCCTGCAACCTTGGAAGGCAAAATTTCTTTGTTTTCACAAACACAATCTCGCTTTATATGATATTCTTGTAAAGTAAAATAGTTTCTGTTAACATCCAATATTAGCGGCCAGATTACGTATTCCCATACCAACCGACGATTTTCGGTCGACGATGCGTGTTTTCCCTTTTTCCTTTCCTTTTGTTTGTAATTCTCTAATGTCATTTTCTCTGTGTTTTGATCTTTATTATTGGACTTGATATCATAGTCACATTTAAACATCCGGTTTTATAATTCTACATATATGGCGTTTTCTCGCGGGGAAGAGGAAAAAGTTAATGATGTCTCCTCCGCACTAGATGATCTCTCAAAAAAATGGACGATAGATCCAATTGTTAGAGATGTACATCTTGGAAAACGTACGGACATTCAAGATTATACAATTAAGATAAACAAGGTTACTTATCATATCCCTTTTTTATCTGAATCATCTCTTTTTTTATTGTGGGATTGTCTATGGCCTGATTGTCATAACTGCTGTGATAAGCAAGGACGGTTACCCTTAACATCCAGAGATTTAGCCAATATTTCAAAACAATTAGGATATGATTCACAATCGTCTTTTCTACGAAATGAAACTTACGTAGCAACGTGGGATAATGATTCCACTTCAGATTCAAACTCTCAGGTAATAACCACTTTAACCATGCTTAATTTGAAGAGAAAGCCGTCAGAAAATGAGACTGACAATGGTCACCCTATTACCTGCAGATTCCTAAATGAATGTGGAGCATGTCAGCTCCATCCAAATAAGCCTGGGGTTTGCTGGTTATATCCTTTTTTTTCATGGAGTCAAAATGAAAAGAATCTAGTATCTGTACATACATCGTTTCAACTTACAGGGGATTGTCCAGGTTTCTACTTGAGTAAGAACTTGGACGATATTATGCCAGTTCTAGTCAAATATTCTGAAATTATTTATGATTATACCATGAATGTTAACACAACAATTAGAGAAGGGTTTGGAAAAATCGACGTTATCAATTAAAAAATTAAATATTTTTCACAACAAAAAATAGGTTATTTTGATTTGGCATATCTATTGTTAACATCTTCCCAATTTATCAGATTCCACCAAGCATTGACATAGTCGGGTCTTTTATTCTGATATTTGAGATAATACGCATGTTCCCAAACATCACATCCTAACAATGGTATGAGATTTTCTGTCCTGGGACTAGTTTGATTTGGCATGGATTTATAGTCTACTTTGTTGCTCTTTGGGTCAAATACTAGCCATCCCCAACCACTTCCTTGAATACCTATCGTACTTGCAGTAAACTTTTCCTTAAAAGCTGAAAAACTTCCAAATGAATTATTTATTGCCTCTGCAATAGATCCTTGTGGTTCCCCTCCGCCATTCGGGGTTAAATTGTTCCAGAAAATTCGATGATTATCAAATCCACCGCCATTAAAGTTTATTGCTGATTTTAAATCATTGGGTACATTCCCTAAATCACTAAGTATTTCTATTATATCCTTATTCTGAACATCTTGAGGACATTTTTCAAGAGCTGCGTTAAGATTGTTGGTATATGTTTGATGATGTTTCGTATAATGGATTTCCATAGTTTTTGCATCTATATGTGGTTCTAATGCATCATAGCTGTATGGAAGAGGAGGTAATTCGTATTTATTCATTAAACAATTGTGTATACGAAACCTTTTATCCTTTTCCTTTTCCGTATCCGCTGCTTTGGCTTGACATTCTGCCAAATAATTACTTTTGGACTAAATAACACAATTACTATCGTGGGTTATTTGACATCAATCGGAAACATATTTATTTATTCTAAGTAGAATAAAACGATATTATGGTAATCAATAATGATCTCCTTGAACAACGTAAAAAGATTTCAGAGCACCGTCCCAAATTTAAGAGACAAGAAAGCTGGAGATATAAAAGGTTAGCTGTCACCTGGAGAAAACCCAAGGGAGTTGACAATAAGATGAGAAAGCAAGTCTCAGGAGTGCCTCCATTGGTAAAGATTGGTTACCGTGGCCCTAGAATATCACGTGGATTACATCCTTCTGGTTATGTTGATAGTTTGGTTCACAATGTTAAGGATTTAATGCTGCTGGATAATTCTAAGGATGCAGCCCGCATTGCCCGTACTGTTGGAAACAAGAAAAGACTTGAGATTATCTCAAAAGCAGAGTCAATGGGCATCAAACTAATAAATGGAAAAAAATCTAAATCCGATTCATCCAAATCTTCAACCGTGAAGAAAGATTCATCCAAATCTTCAACCGTGAAGAAAGATTCATCCAAATCTTCAACCGTGAAGAAAGATTCATCCAAATCTTCAACCGTGAAGAAAAATCAAAAGTAGTGATATAAATGGTAGTAAATATACATAAAAAAAGAGAACTAGCATCCCGAATTCTTGGAGTTGGGGTTAATAGGGTAAGATTTGAACCTGACAAATTAGATGACGTAGCCGACTCAATTACACGAGAAAATATAAGATCTTTGATAAGCAATGGATCCATTTGGACCGCAAAAGTTAAAGGCACTTCTAGGGGTCGAACTAGGGCAAAACTTGTAACTAAGAAAAAACATGGAACTGGCCCAGGGTCCAAAAAAGGCAAAAAGACAGCTAGAGTTGGTAAAAAGGAAGTTTATGTTATTAAGGTACGATCGATGAGAAGGCATTTAAAGATATTAAAAGAAAGAAAAGATATAACGAATGAACAATTTTGGGCACTGTATAAGAAAGTAAATGGTGCTCAAGTGCGTTCCTTGTCTCATCTTAGAGAACTGGTTAAAATAACAAAAACTCACTAAAATAGGATTTCATTATCCTATTTTTTTCAAATACGACAATTCTAACTTTTTGATAGTTTGTATTATCATAGTTCTTTAAGACATCTGGAGATGATTTCTTTAAATCTGGGAACGAAATCAAAATTGTCCATTTCCTTCTGATTGATCCAATAGTAGTCTGAATGTTCCCAATCTAATACCACTTTCCTTGTGCTCGAAACAAAACAGAAGGGTTGGATGATTATCATCAATTCGTTGTGAATTTGTACATTTAATTGATCGAATATTTTTCTTAAAACTAATTCATCTTTGTTTATTCGTGTTTCTTCATAAATTTCTATCAATGCTCTAGAGAGTAAATCTTCATTTTTTTCAAGATATCCGCTCACCCCAGCCCATTTTTCTTGCATGGTTTTAACTTTCTTACTCCTACGTAAAACCAATACTTCATTTTGGTTTTTTAAGACAGAGGTTACAACCATCGACGGTTTTTTATGACTTGAATCAATAAGAGTCTCGTCCTTCTTCATTTTGCTTCTTGATTTATTATTTGCAGGGTTAATTAATCTAAGTTTAGGAGATTGGATGGGATCTTGGGATTAGATTTTAATAATCTACCTTTCAATTACATATTTTTAGATTTCTTATGATGATTTATTTTTGATTTAATTAATAGTATTTTAATTCAATGAACTAGGAATAAAAAATACTATACTGAAATTATATGTACTTTGGCTCTAATTCTTGCGTTCTTAGGAGGGATAATATTCTATCTTTTTCACTACCCATCCCTTTCTTGTCAATATAAATACTAGTTACCTTTTCAATGCTTTTTTCCCACATCTGTTTTAACATTTCATTATTAATGAATCTCAAATTATGTTTACTGGCAATAGATGCGAAGGCGACATTCGAAGTTAGAATTAGATTGTTAAATTTTTGTGGATAATGATTTCCGCCTAGCCCTATCGCGATTTCTAATTCTTCAACATTCGCTTTTTTATTTGCATTTTGTATCGTTTGTATTAAGCATTCACAAACCATCTTTGCTGTTTCCTTGTTGTTCCATTCTTCTTCAGAAGACCCTATCTCAATGAACAAGATTGGATTTGAAGATGATGTTGGCCCGTGATGAGAAGATTCAATCGTGAGATCATATTTGAGTAGGCTGTTTTTCATGGAAAATAAATTTTTCATGTACTCCTTTTGAAAACTAGGGTATGCGATACCCATCTCAAATGCTGCCCCACCTAGTGACTTATCTGTTGAAAAATTTCCTGTAAAGTGGGATGTCAATGCAGGTATTTTACTCTTTGATGCATGTTTAGATAAGAAGATTAATACATTATTTGGAATTTCAAATTTGTCGATATTTCTTAAATGAATTAATTCTTCGTCTGTTACAACTAAATTCAGGTTGTGATATTTTTTGGATTTAAGAAATTCAATTTTTGGATCAAAAGTTCTTGTTTCTTGATTCATGTCAATCTCGAGTTTGGCATAATCATTGAGATAAAAAGAGTCTTCAAAGCCTGCCTCACTTTTCAAATAGTTTAGCATGGTAAAACTGGCAATATCTTTGGAAGAGGTTATGATTGTAAACTTACTTATCAAGAAGAACTAGAGATCTTGATTTAGATTTATTTCTTATTTCTGTAGGATAAACATTAAAAATTGATATTTGAAGCAAATGTTATAAACTTATAAATTCCAAAACAAATACGTTTAATGATTCTATAAGTATGCCAAAAAACCTCCACAAAGTCGATGATGATTTGGATTTGATAGACTTGAATGATAATGAATGAATCCGAAAAAATTAACACTTTCAATGATCTTGATAAGGGTCAGCATGAAAAAAAATCAATCAAGATCAAGTCTACCAATAAAGATAATACAAAGAGGTCAAAAGATGATAATTTAGGGGCTAAGGAATCTAAAAATACCCGAGAGAAAGGATCAAAAGATTCTGACAGTCAAACTGAGGATACCACTCTGTTGTCAAACGAAGAGGAAGGGGATTCAAAATTTTTTGTTGTTAGGGTGGCTGGTGGTCAAGAAAGCATGATAGCATCCATGCTTCAGACTAGATTACATTCAAAGAAAATAGAGGGTATTTATTCGGTTTTATTTTTAGAAAATTTTAAGGGTTACGTAATCGTTGAAGCAGTAGACTCAAATATCGCATATGAGGCTTTGCATGGAATCCGACATATACGGGGACAAATAAGAGGTGAACTACCATTTAAGGATCTGGAGGGTTATCTCATCAAGAAACCAGTAGTTACCGAACTAATTATCGATGACACAGTGGAGATTATTGCTGGACCATTCAAATCCATGAAAGCCAAAATAATGAGAGTTGATTATGAAAAACAGGAAGCAACAGTAGTATTACTTGATTCTCCATATCAGATACCTGTAACTGTTGACGCTAATTATTTGAAGAAGTCTTTATAGAATTATAAGTGGTTTTTACATTAGACAGTTTGTAATATCTTATGAGTGAAAAAAAAGTTGTGAATGCATTAGTAAGTGGGGGCGAAGCCAGCGCGGGGCCACCTTTGGGACCTGCTCTGGGACCACTTGGAATTAACATTTTACAGGTTGTTAATACTATAAACGAAAAAACCAAAGATTTTCCGGGAATGAAAGTTCCAGTCAAGGTGGAAGTTGACACCGAGACCAAACAATTCACAGTAGAAGTAGGTATACCTCCTACGGCTGCCCTTATTTTTAAGGAATCTGGAGTTACCAAAGGGTCTGGAACTGCTGGTACTGATTTTGTAGGGAATATCTCGATGGAAGGTATAGTAAAAATATCAAAAATGAAACTAGATGTTTCCTATGCACAAACGATAAAATCATCTTCAAAGGAAATCATAGGCACCTGTCTGAGCTTGGGCATAAAAGTGGAAGATAAGGTGGCAAATGAGATATATCAAGATATTTCCTCTGGCAAATACGATTCTTTGCTATCCTAGCTTTTTTTTATTTTTTCAACAAATAAATTAATTTTATTTAAGTAAGTTTAAAATATACCAATGACTGCAGTGTAAACTATAATTTTAAGGTGAATGATGGAAATATGTCAATTCAACAAGGATCAGCAGGCGGGATGCCAATTTTAATATTAAAAGAAGGCGCAAGTGAGACTAAAGGAAGAGAAGCACAGAAAAATAACATAAACGCAGCAAAAACAGTCGCAGAAATAGTACGAACTAGTTTAGGTCCTAGAGGCATGGATAAAATGCTTGTAGATTCGTTAGGTGATGTCACTATTACTAACGATGGTGCAACTATATTGAAAGAAATTGATGTTCAACATCCTGCTGCAAAAATGATGGTGGAAATAAGCAAGGCAACAGATAATGAGGTAGGGGATGGCACCACCTCAGTCGTTGTTCTAGCAGGTTCGTTAATTGAAAAAGCAGAGGAGTTGATTACGAAGAATGTTCATCCGACGGTGATTGTAGATGGGTATAGAAAATGTGCTGTCAAGTCAATAGAACTTTTAAACAATATCGCTATTAAAGTAACAAATAACGAAAAAGACCAATTAATAAAAATAGCAAAGACATCAATGCAAACTAAACTGGTTTCAAAGGAATCAGATGACCTGGCTAATATTGTTGTCACAGCTGCACAACAAGTATCTGAGTCTCGAAATGAATCTACAAAGGTCGATTTGGATGACATCAAGGTTGAAAAGAAATCTGGTGGGTCCATTAAAGATACAAAATTGATAAAGGGAATCGTTTTGGATAAAGAGGTAGTTCATGGTGGAATGCCCAAAAGGGTAGAGAAAGCTAAGATAGCATTGATTAATTCTGCCTTGGAAATAGAAAAGACCGAATTCGACGCAAAATTAAATATTACATCACCAGAACAAATGAAGAGATTCCTTGACGAGGAAAATACCATGCTAAAGACCATGGTTGAAAAAATAACTGGATCTGGGGCTAATGTAGTAATTTGTCAAAAGGGATTAGATGATATCGCACAACACTATCTCGCAAAAGCTAATGTTTTGACGGTTAGACGTGTGAAAGAGAGTGATATGACCAAGTTATCCAGAGCTACAGGCGCAAGAGTTATCAACAATCTAGATGACTTGACCAGCAAGGATTTGGGAGCTGCTGATCTCGTGGAAGAAAGAAAAGTTGAAACAGACAAGTGGGTATTCATAGAAGGATGCAAGAATCCAAAAGCTGTAACCATCTTGATACGCGGCGGATCCCAAAGAGTGGTTGATGAGGCAGATCGTTCGGTGCATGATGCACTTATGGTGACCAAAGATGTTTTGGAAAAACCCTTGATAGTAGCTGGAGGAGGATCACCTGAGGCATACGTTTCTGGCAAATTAAGAGAATGGACTAATACATTGACTGGCAGAGAACAATTGGCAGCTGAAAAATTCGCTGAAGCATTGGAAATTATCCCCTTAACCCTTGCTGAAAATGCGGGCATGAACCAAATTGATACATTGGCTGAATTGCGATCTAAGCAAAATAAGGGAGCAAAATGGGCTGGAATTGATGCACGAAATTCACGAATTGCAGACATGTCTAAACTTGATATATTTGAACCTTTAGCAGTGAAAGAACAGATTATCAAATCTGCTACTGAAGTAGCATCAATGTTATTAAGAATTGATGATGTAATTGCTTCAAGTAAATCTGCCGGTGGAGGGGGAATGCCTCCAGGCGGAATGGGCGGAATGCCTCCAGGCATGGACGGTATGATGTAGAAGAATCCGTATATCATATTTTTTCTAGAAAAATTATTTTAGCTTTTGTTCATGACTGGATCCAGTCCAAAAAAAATATTATTTTGATTTTAGAATAACATCATCCAATAAAATTATATTTGAATTGGAGGTATCAATTGTCGGGGTAGGTAGGATCGGGGTGCTAGCCGTGCCCCGTACCGAAAATCGGCTTTATGTCGGGATCAGTAACCGTTAGGTAAATTCGTGAATGGGAGGATACCCGCTCATTCGACTAGGATGAAATCATGCCGTATCGGATGGCTATGAGCAGCAACTTACATGAAGGTGTAAAATTGACTGTGGATTGTTGAAATGGGTGAGGTCCGGGAGGGAGCAACCCTAAGGCATCGCAGCCGTGCTGTTACGTCTACGTGGTGGATTTGGGAGGATTTGAAATGGGACCTTTTGTTCATGTTGGTACTAACGGGCTACCCTACTCACTTTTGATTGTGTTTTTTATAAAGCTTTATTATTTAACTAAGTTGGAAACAGGTTAAATATTTTGTACCATATTCCTAAAATATGGTCCAAGATGTTTTCGACCGCTACAAGGATGAAAATAATACCGATGGAATTAATAAAAGTAATGTTGCTAAAGACACCACCAGATCCAATAGTTACAATTTAGATGAATCAGAGAGTGACGTCACAAGAGCGATAAGGGATTCGATTGAAAGGAATTCTCGTGGTAACATTAAAGAATCTGAAACATCATTCAAACAAGTCCTTGATTTGGCAATGAACGTCGTTAATGAGTTGCCAACGATGGTAAACGTGACCGGTAAGACTATTAACAAAATGATAGTGAAGGGGAAAGAAGGCATCGAATCCATAAATAATTTTAAAAATAGCATGAGTTACTCTTGTAAAGATAGGTCAGAATAAAAATATCACTAGTCCATATCCAAAAAATTGAAAATGTCCTTGTAGTCGGAACATTATTTATAACTATGACAGTGTAATCTGATTATTTCATATTAGGTTTGTTTTGCAGTATCGTTCTTTCTATAACTTTGGATCAATTTTTAGTTAAATATCAGGAATATTGTCATTAACTCGCAGAGGTTTTTTGAATATACTTTGTAAACTTGCTTATTTGGTCTATTATCAAAATAATATCTTAATCCCCACGGATTTCTTTATTCAAACGGCTCGTGTGAGGCCTTTCTGATTTTTTGTGCTGAACTTATGTTTGTTATGAAATATTTATTTTTTACTCAGTTTGTCCTGTCTAGGTACATAGTTATTTTTTAAATATAATTCATCATAAGAAATCTAATATACTATTAGGTGAAATTGTTATAAATATTATCCCTCTATTTTTTTTGATTTTTATGACTCTTCCAGGGGGTGAAATTTCAAAAAGAGAACTACATTTTATATGGATTGTAGATTGCTCGGGATCTATGAGAGATGATGGAAAGATCCAAGCCTTGAATTATGCTATCAAAGAGGCAATTCCTCATATGCAAAGAGAATCTGAAAATAATATCCAAGCGAATTTGTTAATAAGTGCATTAAAGTTTTCTACAGGTGCACAATGGATTATTGCCCCTACAAGAGTAAATGACTTCAAATGGACTGATATTGAAGCGAAAGGTGAAACTGATTTGGGACAAGCTTTCATTTTACTCTCTGAAATCTTGCGTATACCTCCGATGACTGAAAGGGGATTACCACCAGTATTAGTATTGCTCTCTGATGGACAACCTACTGATAATTTTAAAGATGGTCTAGAAAAATTGTTGTCAGAACCATGGGGTCGAAAGGCAATTCGAGTATCTATCGCAATCGGTGAGGACGCAAACATGGATGTACTTCAAAGGTTTATTGGAGACAATGAAAGACAACCGTTGTTGGCGCGGAACCCAGAATCACTTACAAAATATATAAAATGGGTTTCAACGGTCGTGCAGACAGCTTCAGCTAGACCCAAAAGCCAACAAAAATACTATGACGGCTCTATTTCTAATGTCGACATACCAAAACCCCCTGAAATGATATCTGGAGCTACTGATGTGTGGTAAATAATTTTGATTTCGAAGACCAATCAAGTGAACACTACGAGCGAGTTTCAAGCGGGTGAGCCAGTCCACATAAACGGGTTAAACATAGTTTGCAATGTTGAAAAGGAATTGGGTTCAGGCACTCAAGGTAAGGTATATTCACTAATCAGTCCAGATAATTCCCCACTTGTTTTAAAGTGGTATTTTCCTTCCATGGCTACTAATGAGCAATATGATATACTCAAATCTCTAATTCAAAAAGAGTCTCCGAGTAATGGGTTCCTTTGGCCCTTGGCACTAGTCAAAATTCCAAAAAAAGAAGGATTTGGATACGTAATGTCCATGAAAGATTCGAGATTTAAAAGTTTTAGTTTGTGGTTGTCTAGGAAAATTAATCCTTCCTTTAAGACATTGCTGACCGCCTGTTTTGAATTGGTACAAAGTTTTCATCTATTGCATTCAAAAGGCCTTTGCTATCAGGATTTATCTCTAAATAATATTTATTTTGATCCTGAAAATGGAGAAATACGCATAGGAGATACAGATAATATTGTAATAAATGGAGAAGATAAGGGTAACGTGATTGGTACTCCTAAATTCATGGCCCCAGAAATAATAATTGGAAAAGCGTTACCAAATACGCAAACAGATTTATATTCATTAGCAATAATACTGTTTTATATTTTATTTCTAAACCATCCATTAGAAGGTAAAATTGAAAGTTCCATCAAAAGTCTTGACCTGCCTTCGATGTCTAAACTATACGGATTCGAACCGCTTTTCATATTTGATCCAAACAATAATTCCAATTATCCCGATCCTGCTTTTCATGCGAATGCATTAATATTTTGGAGTATTTATCCCGATTTTATCAAAAGAATTTTCGTAAAAGCCTTTACCGATGGTATTAAGGATCCAATGCATGGAAGAGTCAGAGAAACTGAATGGCAAATTGCTCTACTCGCGTTACGGGATTCTATATATTATTGCAAACATTGTGGATCTGAGAATTTTCTTGTTACTGATTATTCGGTTTTTGAAAAATTAAAGATACCAGTAGAACTTGGGGTCATTAATTCTGACATTAAAGTTTCGAAACAAAGCAGCATTGTTGAGGGGGTACAAAGCAATTCTGCTTGTTGGAATCCAAAATGTAAAACTATGAATACTCACATTTTGAATATTCGAATTGATGATCGATTGTTTATTGCCTTAAATCACGACACCAAATTATTCCTTCATCACATAGATCCGGACCGCAAATATGATTTCTCAAATCCTGTAGCAGAAGTCTCTAGACATCCAACTGAACCTGGGGTTTGGGGATTGAGGAATCTTTCTACATATCCTTGGAAAGTTGGCAAGGCTAATGGTGACATAATTGAAGTTAATTCAAAACAAAGTTTCTCGTTAGTGCCAGGTACTCAAATAGACTTTGGCACCTCTAAGGGTATGGTTTGCTACTAAGGACATAATGGATCTATGACTGAAATTAATAATGCACAAGTCGTTGATAAATGTATAACATCAAATCCAAAAAGGTGGTTGGTGTGTAGCAAAAGTGTAAAGGGAGCATTACATTCACGAACTGGTAATTCGAATCAAGATTCAATTCGATGGAAACAATCTCACACCTCCAATACCATAGTCATGTCGGTTGCCGATGGACATGGGAGCGATATACATTTTAGGAGCAAAATCGGTTCACAAATTGCAGTCAAAATTGCAGTTGAAACTTTATTTGAACTATTTCATAATCAACCAATTGAAATTAATAATGTTTCTCAGGTAAAGGATATTATTAGATATTCTGTACCGCGCATATTAGTTCATAACTGGATGGATCGAGTCCAATATCATATGCAGAAACATCCTTTTTCAAATAACGAGATTGACCACATATTGAAAAAGAAAGGCCCACTCATATTAAAAAAAATAATTGACAATCCAAAGATCGCTTATGGATCCACGCTATTAACTGCAGTTATTACAAAAAACTATTTCATATTTTTTCAACTTGGTGATGGTAACATATTGATAGTCGACAATGACAAGAACGTACGGAATATGTTTTCCAATAAGAACGGTGACTCTGGTGACAAATCATCAGTAGAGTCTATTGTTCACACCGAATCACTTTGCATGGATGATAGCTGGTTAGAATTCAAAACTGGAATATTTGACTTTCACGCACTAAAACCGAAGTTGATTCTGTTATCTACCGATGGATATTGCAATTCCTTTAACAATGAATCTGGCTTTCTTAAAATTGGACTGGATTACTTAGCCCTATTGGAGGAATACGGCTATTCATACTTGAGCGAGAATCTTTACGACATATTAAGACAAACCTCTCGAGAAGGTAGTGGTGATGATATAACTCTTGGTTTGATATATCATATATAGACCATTAGCCGCTTAATGTTGGGATAAAAACCATTAAAGATCTGTTTCTTTTACAGATTGTTTCATTATTAGCTGAAGTTACTAATCATCGCCTTACCCAGCTCTGTTTTAAAATTGTCTACCTTTTGATTCACTCCATTCAAACTGTGAAACTCTATGTCATTCTTCTGTGAGCTTCCAGAATTGGAGTGCAGTCCTGATTCATTAACATTTTGCAATAGGGACTGGTTATCGCTATTTATCTGAAGATTCAATTCTTTTTCTATATTATTTGTGAAGTCTGAAATTGATTCTTTGTGAGAAGTAATACTCGATGATTCAGATCCATCATTTGTTGGATCGATATTATTAGTGGATACATCATTAATCAACTGGGAATTGTTCCCTAGAGGATTTACTTGAAGATTGCCATCTGTTCCGAAAATCATATACGCAGCAATACATGTTGTCACGAATACCGCAGCTATTACTACCCCTAAAAAGTACAATTTCATAGGCTTTTTAAAACCACTATTCAAATTTGATACTTGACCGATAACTTGATTAGATCTCGCATTGCTGCTAGAATAAAGTAGTATCTCTCTAGTATTATTCCTTCTCTTAATTATGAATTCATCATGGGGATCTATTGCTAGTGCTTTGTCGTAGCATTCTAATGCTTCTACAAATTTTCCCTGGTTATGAAGAGACAACCCTTTATTTGATAAAACATTTGAATTCTGGGGATCTATTGCTAGTGCTTTGTCGTAGCATTCTAATGCTTCTACAAATTTTCCCTGGTTATGTAACATTATTCCGTTTTCATATAACTGGTTTAGATCGGTTGCGTTCACCATTATTAGATTTGAGATTGGATTACATTGGGATATTTCCCCTTGTTGGATGCCCTCATCCAAATTCGCAACATAATTACCGAGCATTAAATATCTTTCTGTTCTAATACCATTAGTTAAATTATTATAATCCAATTCGGTCATCAGGTCAAATCCAATAGACCAAGCAATAGTCACCCAGGCAGCAGATTTATCATCCAATCCATAATCTGAGGATAATCTTGTCATCATGTTGTAAATCTTATTTTCAGTATCATTATCAAAGATATTGCATTCCCGAATATCGGTTATTCTAGCCCTAAGGGCAGTTGTGAGCAAAAATATTTCCTTCTTGTTTTCAGAACCGTATATATCTTTGAGTAGGCCTTCAAACCTGCTAGGCTCGCTTAAAAGAACCGAGTAATCCACGACGATCTTTTTTAACAACTTGCCAGTAACTGTGATAGAAGCATACCCCTCAAACATATTCTTCAGTTCTAACCCCTGCTCCCAGATGACTGCTAAATACTCTTTATGGTATTTGTAAAATAATGTGCTAACACCCTTTTCTAAGATTTTAATGAGATCTGTTAATTTCTTTGAATTCATGAAAGCAAAACTTAACATAAGTAAAGTTCTATCTATTTACTAATATCGATTTAAATCAATTTTTAAAAAAATTATTCAGTGGTTATTGTCATGATGGAATTGTAAAGAATATAGTGCAGTAATTATTTCTTGAAATAGTTTTGTCAAATATTGTTATCAATCAATATCTTCTCTTGGTTGGGGAAATCGTGGATAAGTTTGCAAAGGGATAAAGGATTCTAAATCCCAGACTCGATCACTCTTTAGGATAGTACAGATTAAAACAGTCATTACACACTATCTCTCTGTATTTAGAGTATTTTTGATTCTTGTTTACCTTAGTGTTAATCACTGTAAGGTCCACTTTACAAACAATACATGACTTTGATGTTCTACTTTGTAATACCATGGCATAATTCATTATATGATATTACAATAGTGATATTTAAGTTAAATAAAGCCTTGCCAATCACATATGACTCACTTTGACTCTTTTATATTATGTCTAATTTGGTGTCACTTAAGAAGATCGTATCAAATTCTTTGACATTTGCCTTAACCACCAGAACTCCTTTCACAAAATCATCAATCGATCCAAATCCAAAAATCAGGCCATTATCAATTTTATTTCCAAATCCCACAAAGCGGTTTTTTAGAAATTCGTTATCGGGAACATATAATATTTTTTCATTAATTACATTTGAAGACTCGTATCCCTTTAGGTATTTTATTTCTGAAAAAAATCTATTTCTATAGTAAATATAATTGATTCTAGAAAGATCTAATTTCATGATTACTACTTTATCCTTTGTCAAAAATTTACAAAAAGTTTTCATTCTTTTCGCATATCTTTCCGTGAGGGATCTGTTATTTACAACTCCTTGCCTTTCTCCATACATGAAATTCATTTTCAGGTTTGTTGGAAGATGGCTAAATAATTCCAGTAGATTTCTGTCCATATTTGGGCCACCAAGATATATTATGCAATCAGGCTGTATTTTTTTCAGCAGATCGATCTTGTGTACCAGCCCGTTCCCTTTTATATAGCCATCAGTATTTATGATCGACAAATCATGCTTTAATGAGGTATCTAATTGCCGGCGAATATTTGAAATAATTTTAGACTCGTACCCGACGGGTTGAATGCCGCCAATAAAATTGGTACAATTTGTTTTTACCTTCCATAGGTCTACTTCCGGGAAATTCATTACTGCCGCTCCCAAGCAAGTCGGTGGCGCCAAATCGCCCTGACCCACGTCTGCATCTATTAACAATGGCCTTAAACCGTGGCTGATAAACACATTTGCCATATACAATGAAAGGGTGGATTTACCTGAATTGGAGGGTCCAATTATTATGATTCTCTTTTTTTCTTGTTTCAATACGTTTCTCACAAGGTCTTTCCAAATTGAGATTCCAAAATTTTTGTGGTGCTCATTGGTCTCATAGTTATAATGATTCCAACTCCTTCCCCTAATTATCGATAAGATAGAACTGTTATTCTTTTCAACTGGAATGATTCTACTACTTTCCCATCCGATGCATTCATTCTTGCATTTGACTCCTAATATGCTACATTCTCCTTTTATCTCAAGTAGTACTGGACCCTTTATCAGTACAGTTTTCAATATCCCCTTTTGTTATTTACATGCTATTCTATTTATAAAGAATTTTTTCATTCGAGTTTTTTTTCTAATTTTGTTCTATATTCCCTGTTTTCGCTTGGTAGGGGGATTTCATTGATCAGGAATCAAAAATAACACAAAATTAAGTGAGATTCCAATTCAACAAGTTTTGGTAAAGACAGATTAGACCGATTTAGTGATTAGGCACTTGTGGAGGGAGGCATCAAATCTCTGATCATGGTCATATTGTTATATCCAAAACTAAAGTCCAGCTATTGTGTATTACCTTTTACGATTTTATTAGTCTAGTTTGACTGTGTCTAAAATATTTGTATTTCCACCATAATGACGTCTTAATCAACCGATTATCCTTATTTGGCCAACCACAGATGATAGTAGACTATCAGAAACCGGTATTTACTATTTAATAATTAAATAACCAATGTGAAAATAAATAGCATGCAAGGAACAAGAAAAATAGCATCGGAGGTCCTAGTATCTGTGGCACTTGCGCTATTAGTAATATATATTCTTGATGTCGGTGTTTCGATGTTAAGTCATTCAGAAGATGGCTTTTTGCCTCTCTCAGCCAAAGAAAGAGGAATGATTTTTGGCGGTGGATCAATTTTATTATTTGTAATTTCGTTTGGGATTGGAATAAATGTGGCATCTAGACTTCTAACTGTTTTATTAATCATAGGCGGTGCTATCATGGGTACTTCCGTATTGATATCGTCATTTATTGCCCCAACACAAGATAGTAATAGCATGAATTCATCTTCTGATAGCGGACAGTCGCAAGGATTACCACCTCAATTCATTGGGGTAATAGTAATAGGGTATATTATTATGGGGATGGGAATCCTTAGGATATTGAGGAAAAAATAGAACGTAGAAGCGTACTATCCTTCCTATTGTTTTGTTATACCTATTCCTAAATTAAAAGAGAGACACTGAATAATTATCTAAAATATGATATATGATGATAATAATGTGCTATACAAACTTTCTCTATTTACCTTATAATGTCATTATTTCCATTAAATGTCGGATCACTAGTGCTGTATGTCACTATCTTTAGATTCCTTTAAACCTATATCTTGTTCTCCCACCCTAGTCGTTTACTACTTATCATTAAAAAGATATAATGATATATCCAACTTTTCATATCTTACTACTTCATATGGATCACATAAAATAACATTATTTTGATATCATCTAGTAGAATTTTCCATAATCTGTATGTGGTTACAATCCAAGATCATTAGTGCTCATGACTCCCCAAGTAAATTGCAAGTATGTTTTTCAAAAATCATCAGGTCGTTAAATAAATAAAACTCAACCTGTATATAATTTCGTTTGTTATTGTGTACCTATATTTGATAACAATAACTGTTATTTGTATTGGTGTAATAAGATCAGTCATTCGAATTATTGTCATCTATCCATTAGCTTGATCTGCTATGATCCTTCCAATCATTAATCTCGAGTGATTAGTATATGACACATAGTGGTTACTTTGATTTCGAGAGGTTTTTTTTCTTTTCTAAGATCATGTTATTAGCGATGTTGATGTAGTTTTTATCAATCTCAGTACCAATATAGTTGATACCAAGTTCGATGCATGCCAATGCAGTATGACCAATACCTATAAAAGGATCATATACTATAAAGTCTTTATTAGAATATCCATGAAGTTTAATACAAAGACTAGCTAGTTTCTCAGGAAAAATGGCAGGATGGGATCTGCTGGATTGGATGGTTGGATAAGATATGAACCATACATTCCCTCTGTCTCTCTTGTCCTGCTCTACTGATTTCCATCTTTTGATGTTTGATTTATCCTGATAGGGAACACCTATTGACAATTTCTCTAAATTTAGATTTCCAGTTTTAGTAAAGTGAAAAATATATTCATGTGTATTAGTTAAATACCTGCTACTTCTGATCGGTTTAAAATGACCTATCGAAAAACCAGTTTTGCAAATCTGGTTATTATTTCCTATGTCTTCTTTTTCAATGGATATAGACTTTATCCAGTGAATGGTATTTTGCAATTTATAACCTGCAGAAATAAACTTGTTTAGAACAAGGTACGGGAATTAGAGGTTCAGCAGAGGTTCCACCGATATTGAGAAAAAAGGATCCATTAGGTTTTAGAATCCAAAAACTCCTTTGAGCTACCACAAACAGCCAATCTAAGTAGTCATCAGTCTTTTTCTATCGTGATAGGAACTATAGTTTTTTCCAATATTATACGGGGGTGAAGTAATAATTATATCTATCTTGAATCTGTCCTCTTTTCTAATTTTTTCCATAAACAAGTTACAATCTTCGCAATAAATCTGATTAATTGAAATCAATCAGCTCTAATATGCTATAGCGCTTTTAAAATTTTTTTACTAATCTTAGATATTTTTGTTATACGGGAGTGATACTAATCTCAAAGTGGCCACAGGACAATAAGACTAGGAATTAAGTGGAAGGGCATCTAAGAGACACTTTGATCTTTTTACTCATCATAGAAAATAATTTAATTAATTCGATTGACAAATCAATTTTCGATAAGTAAATTTGTGTAATTAAATCATCTTCTATTATTACTACTACTTTAGTTGACCCTTGTATATTTCAAAAATGTCTTTGACTGTTGTAGCATCCTCCGCAGACTTATCTTCTCTAATTTTCCCAGTAAATTTTGGAAATCTAAGTGCTAGACCATATCCGGGCTTCATTTTATTAATTGCAGTTGTGTAAACAGGACTCAAGGTTATTTCAGGGGAAATGATCTCTAAAACTATTTTGGGTTCGAACCATGTATCCATTTTTGTAATTCCGGATTCCACTCTAGAATGTTTATGTTTGATGATGTACCTGTTGAGCTTGTCAGTTATGTCTAGGAGAACATTATCAGTAAATCCAGTTCCTACTTTACATATAGTACAGAAGATATCCCTATCTGGATCATAGGTAGCTAACAACAACGCCCCGTATTTTCCAACCCTCCTTCCCTTCCCATGTAAAGCCCCTACAACTACTAGATCAACTGAATCAGTAACTTCTCCAGAATACTCTTTCTTATATTTCATCCAAGCCCATTCTCTGGCTCCGGCCCTATACTGGCTACTGGGGTTCTTTACCATAATTCCTTCGCAACCATTCTTGAGAGCCTTTTCCGTGTAGTTTTCAATTTCTTCAAATCTTGAAACTTTGATTTGATCTATTAATTTAATTTTACCACTCATTTGCTGTGTACCAAATATTTTTACAAGTAACTTTCTGCGTTCGAGTAGGGGTAGGTGAGTCTTGTCAAGACCATTAAAGTATAGCAAATCAAATAAGTTCAATATTACAGGATAAGCCGCAGTAATTTCTTGAATATTGTACTTCCTTCTTCTCCGCATTAAAGTTTGGAATGGAAGATATTTATTGTTAGCAGGATTAATTGCAACAACTTCACCCTCTGCTATCAAATCCTTGGTCTCTATTTTATCTAACTCCTTTACAATATCAGGAAAATTTGAAGTCACATTTTCCAAGCTTCTAGTAAATAGTTCAATCTTTTTTCCCTTTTTATGGATTTGAATTCTTTCGCCATCGATCTTGAATTCTGCTAATGCATCGCCATTAATTTTTTCCAGGGCCTCTAATGGATTTGACACTCTTTCTGCGAGCATTGGTCGAATGGGGATAAATAAAGAAATGGAGATCGACCGGATATCCTCAAGTGATCCTTTAGACAGTATTAATGCAATTTTTCCTAAATCACTAGAAACATTATAGGCTCTTTCTAGTATTTGTCTGTTTTTTTTATCTCCTGTGAACGTTAGAGCTATTGCATCAAGAAGAGTAAAGTTTGCAATACCTAATCTTAAATTTCCTAGAATTAGTTTGACTATGAATTTTGCTTCAATATCGGAGGAGTTGTTCAATAAACTCACAATAAATCTGAGTTTAACGTCTAACGATCCTGTCCCAGATACATTGGTAATCTTTAATAATGTTTCGAATACGTTTTCGATAGTTAGTAGTTGTTGAATTAATGTGGTTTGTATCTTGTTCTTCAAGATATTATAAGCGACGTCTCCCAAATCTCCGACATCAGAATATTTCTTTTGGATTTCGGTAGGTGAATGACCACTTACAAGTGACAGTGACTTAATTATCAGTTTATCGGCGATTCCCAATTCACTCGATTCATAATCTGGTCCTATTTTTCCCTGAATTAAATAAACTATTTTATCGATTATATCAGTAGGTGTTTTTTTTAATATTGATACTAGATGATCAGTAAGTTCTAACCTACTAGTAGTTTTCTCCATTATTGCAAAGGTTTCAGCTAGTTCTAGAAAATTCACTAGAGAATCCTTATAAAATTAGATTATTAATTTTTGTGAAGCTATTATTGTTGAAAAGTGAACCTGTTATTGAAGTTTTACTTACATTAAGGAGACACGCATCACCAGAAGTATAATCATTTGACAAGTTGATAGTTTTTATACGAAGTTGATACACGCTATTGTATTAATATGAGTAGCGTAAGTGAGATAATGTCCTTTAGGGAGCCATGGACAATTGCTGCATATTCCAATAAAACTGCGCGCGATGTAGCTGCTATTCTAACCAAAAATCGTATAGGATCCTTAATTGTGATAGATAAGGACAATACACCAATTGGAATTATTACTGAAAGCGACTTAGTCAAACGGGTTTGTTTGGAGAATTATTATGCCGATAAAGTTCTTGTCGAAGAGATCATGTCTTCTCCATTAATTACTATTATGACTTATGATTCAGTTGATACCGCGTCTAGAATCATGCTTTCAAATAAGATCAAGCGATTACCTGTTTTAGAGGCCGATAATCGCATTATTGGGATAATAAGTGTTACTGATATTACACACCACCTTGCCAAAATACTGCTTGATGATTATAATAGGCATAGATCTTTGAAGAAAATCCTGGAAATGAACGATGTATCAAATTAGAAATAAATGTTTGAACTGGTTTCTCTATCAGAAGTACAAGAAAATTCACTCTGGTAATATCTTCAAAAATTCTATAAAATAGAAGGAAGGTATTTTTTACAAATTTCAATCACCCATGTTTAGTGGTGAAGCGCTAGACAATTGTCGTTGCAAACTCAAATTTCGAATAGAGGGTAATTATGGGGATGTTCTATCCCTTCTTGCCATTGATTTATTATCCAAAAATTTAATTAAATCCAAAATAGGAGTAGTGGGTGTCAGAGCGGTATTTCAAATACTTGTTGTTAACACATGGTTTACCAATGATTCATCATGGTTCACTCATGGTTAGCCCATGAGGATGCAATACTAGATAATCAACATGGAGACTATAGTACCATCGCACTTGTAGGAAAATATTGTTGAATGGAAATGGTTAAATTATGTTGATATTTTTTATTAATAAAATGCCTTGGTAGCTCAGCCTGGCCAGAGCGTTGCCTTGGTAAGGCAAAGGTCGCGGGTTCAATTCCCGCCCAAGGCTTTCTTTTTAGACCTAAAGAAAGCCAATTTGAACTTGTTAGTGAACACGTTGTTAATGAAGACACCTTACCAGAATCGGTAAGAAAAAAATGCTAATATAGGCCATCAAATTGATTGGTCTCGTTATAAAGCGTATCTTGGAAAGAATTTTAGCTAACATATTGCTAAAGCTCGTTTTTCTTATTCAATCAAATACTATCAAATTCTTGCAACTGGTGATGCATCAAATCTTGTTGTTTTGTCATTTGATAAGAGAATGCATATTATGAAGGCTTTGGCTACGCTTTCCAAGTTTTTGGGTTGCTATGATAAATGGAAGGAAATAGTACAGAATTATCAGTTGAAGTGGTCTGATAGTGGCAACGTGGCCGGCTTTTCTAAAGGATTAGAGATATTCCAAAAGATTTATGGGAATGACAATTACCAAGAAATGATTATTCAACTAAAGGATGCATGTTTAGACTTGACAGGAAATATTCATCTGTTTTGTTATATTGTGTTTTAACGGGTTGCGGTCGGCTGAAGCATGCAGCAGTTTGCGACTACTTAGAGAAAGAAATGATGGTTATCTAGAAAGAGAAAGCAAACTTTTAGAGCATTTTAGATTTCCTTCTGTCTTTTTGAGCCGGACCAAAAATGCATACATATCTATTGTATTTGAAAAGTTGTTGGAGTTGATGACCCATTCTTCACCAGTATCCTATAATTCGTTGAGGCTGGCTTTGAGACGTAAAGAGATAAAGATGAATATATCAATATGTCGCAAGATTTTTGCCGCATTTTTGAGAAATGAAGGTGTGGAACAGGAAATGATCGATTTACTTCAAGGTAGAATTCCTAAATCTGTTTTTGTTAGACACTATTATAGACCTGACATGTCAAAATTTGAAGAGATTAGAGTAGAAGTTAACTAAATTACATGATATTGATAGTGAAATGAAATGAGTAATGTTTCAGAAGTTGGACCGCCAATCTTCCAATTTGGGTGAATAAAATGGATGACCTTGTAGTGCTAGGGGGTGTTTTTTCTTACAGCAGTTCCGCAAAGTTTGTCTCCGTTTTATGTCAGAATCGATGACAAGACCTTAGAGCTGTAAGAAAAAACACCCCCTTAGTCGTTATTGTTGATCTACCTGTCAGTCTGACCATTTTTGAGAATTTGAACTTCTTGGTATAAAAAAGATGGATAAATTAGCACTTTTTTCCACAAAAAGGTTTTGGCGACGGCAAGAATTCAAATACTTTTGACTTTGTGGTCTTGAGAATTTAAGTATACTTTTGATCCCTTGATGATTTTTATATTTTCTATATGTATGAACAATCATGAGTAGTACAAACACTTCCTCAAACCTAAAAGGTTCACGCGGTCAGATTGAAATTTTCCTCTATCGGGCCCCCAAGAAAAACCATGATGGGATGGTAGAAGTTAACAGACAGTCTCGAGATTTTTTCATCAAACATGGTGCATCTAGCTTTGAAGTATTTTCTCTTACAGTAGAGAAAACATGATGGAATTTGTAAATTTATCTAAAACAATTTCAGCCAGCGAAGATGAAGAAGTTTGGCTTGAAATACAATCCTACAGAGATGCAGAGCATGTAAAAGAATTTACTGCTAGTATGCAAGGAGACAAAAGTGCTGAACCAATCTACAAACAATTCATGGAACTAATTACTCCAGGCTCCATAGTCTCATTTGGTGGCTTTGGCAAGATTGAGGAAATATCCTAACTCGGAGATATTGAAATGAAGAAATTAATACTAGGTGCAGCATTTTGTTTGGGTTTCGCACTATTTTTTTGTGGGTTTTTAAATACCAACCAACAAAACATGACCTTTGGTCAGAATGAAACTAGCAGCAACAATTCAACGATAACTATACCCACAACAATATCCTCAGAGGCTCAAAATGCTTTGAAAAACATTACATCGCAAATGCCAGAGTTTGTTACTCCTGGACCAAATGATTTGAAGGGTTGGGAAGAATTGAATAAACAGGTTTCTGCTATGTCGACAGCACAATCCCAATCACTTGTTGATAGTTTTGAAACCTAATATAACACTCTACCAAATTAGGTAACGTACCCGTACTTGATATCAAACCAAAAAGTTGGGTGGACAATGGTAAGGTTCTGGTTTATGTACATGGCGGAGGATATACCATCCTTGGAGCAAATTCTACATTAAACAATTCTGTACCAGTAGCAAATGCCACTGGACTTAGAATCATATCTATAGACTACTCTCTTGCTCCTTCTTCAAAGTGGGATGAGATAACAGGTGAAGTTGTATCTGTAATTAAAGCATTAAAGGATCAAGGTAACTCCATTGAGAACATTGCCATGTATGGTGATTCAGCAGGCGGTGGCTTGGTTGCAAGTTCGGTCTTAAAAATGCGTGATGAAGGTATCGGGGTTCCAGCTGCTATAACACTTTGGTCTCCTTGGACAGATGTTTCTGGAGCTGGTGACACATACTCAACACTGAAGAATGCGGACCCATTCGTTCCCGATTCAATGTTGAAAAATATGGGTGGTGCCTATGCTAATGTTACGGACCAGAAGAATCCCTATGTTTCTCCAGTATATGGGAACTTTAGTAAAGGATTTCCACCAACTCTAATACAAGTAGGAACAAAGGAAATTTTGCTTAGCGATTCAGTTAGACTCTATCAAGCTTTGGACCAAGCGAATATTCCAGTAAAATTGGATGTTTATGAAGGCATGCCGCACGTATTTCAAACGACTCTGTATAAAACTCCTGAATCATCTTTAGCCATTTTGAAGACTAGTGAGTTCTTAAAGGAGTATCTAAACCACTAGGAGAGACATTAATCAAATCGATTTAAGAATGTAGATGATTTCTGTGAGGTGTTGTTTGGGGAGTGTTTTTTCTTTCCGCTCCTTTTGTGTTATTAACTTAACTCAAATAGCTGAAAGAATTTTTCCACCTTAGTGCCATACTGATATACTCGGGATTACTATCTAATTTTGATTATGGAATCTATTACGGTTCTAACGTACACGGGTTCAGATTAAAGTGTGCCCTATATGAGTAGTGCATAAGTATGATATCTGAAATTCAATTATATTCAAATTCTATTGCTATAGACTTGTCATAGTTTTTGATGTCGAGTCTCTTTACTAATCGTTCCAGATCATCGTCGTTATCCAATAGTTTTCTGTCTTTGATTGCAACATATTGACTTTCATATTCTTCCTTTAGGATTTTGTGATGGAAATGAAACTATTCAAAGTTCTTTGCCAATCTTTCTAACTTATCTAGATCTGATTTGGCAAATTCATCTAGATTTTCCATAGTATATAATGTAAATCTAGTTCTTGTACAATTCTCGAATGTTGCAATTTTACTCAAGAGTATGGTTCCTAATGCTTTGTATATGAATTCTATTAATTGAGGCGCCCATCATCTATTATGAAATGACCTAAATGATTTGTGTCTAAGGGTGCTGGGGGGTGTTTTTTCTTATATCTTTGGTGTAAACACTTACAAGGATAATATAAGAAAATTTGCGTCATCGTGATAACTATCTATAATATTTGAAAGAATTTTGATACTACAGTTACTAATTGTTCATTGTACCACAAAGTTTTTTCTAAATCACATACAGATTTTTGTTATATCTTCATTTGCTAATCATATTAATCGTATGAGATTAATTGTTTACATATTCGATGGCTATTGATTCATCACAGTTGTATAAATTCAGCCTATGTAGTAATAGATCTAAGTTGAAATCACTGTCTATTTGTTTTCTATCCTTAATGGCGACGTACTGATCGTTATAATTTTTTTTCAATTCTTCATGATTCGAATAAAACCATTCGAAATTGTCTTTCAACTTTTCATATTTTGCAAAGTTTCTATTGGATTCCGATATGTTAATATTCAATTTACATACCTATTTTTCTTCTATTACTTTGTTACATAAAACTATTGACTTATCTTAGATATAACAATCCAAAGGATTGAAATTTGTTCAAATTTTAACAAGTATTTGGACTATTTATATCATATTTGATCATATAGAATTGATTAAGATATGATTATCCTACTACATATCTGAATTAGAAAAGAAGTTTAACGAATCTTAAAATTTGCAGATACGTTCTTACGGAGTCAGCAATCCGAGCCACCGATTATTAAATATAGTCAGCCTAGCATTCTAAACCTATAAATGGTTTTAAATACCATTATAAACCATTCTTAATCTTGGAGGGTCAAAAAATCTAGTTTGCTGAAGTTTATAGGAATATACATGTCTTAGTATGGGTTTATGTTTCTGATGAATTTGAGTAATGAAAAGAAGGGCTACGGATTGGAATGTTCTAGAATCTTGTTGATTGTTAACTCAAATGTTTATATGTTTATATATGTTAGTGGCTGTGGTAACCTAGTAGACTGTGACTTTTCACACAACGAGTTTAGAAACTGTCACCGCTCAAGCTATAGGAGTTGGTGCATCTTTTCATTCTATACTTTCAAACAATAGATTTGTAAATGTGAATAATGCTATAGGCTATGAAAGCCTGTGTGAAAACAACGTCATCTCTAATAACATCCTTTGGAATACTTGTGGAATAAAACTGTCTGGAGGATGGGAACAGAATTCTATACCCATATCTATAAACAACAAATGTGTTAACAATCACTTTAATTATGGGGATGGTGGAATAGAAGCCGCGATCTCTATAGATGACGAAATATCTGGAAACAAATTCTATAGAACCAAAAGAATTGGTATCCAGGGGTCCTTTTTACGAACATTATTGGATAACAACATTTTTACAGATACTAATTATGGAAACTATTGAGATAGATTGTTAGGAAACTAAATTTCTCAAAGAGCCGGTGGGATTATTGCCTATAATTCCAACACCATTCTTATACCCAAGAACGAATGGAATAGTTTTGTAAACAACATTTTCTATAAATCTGGTATAAGATTTCTAGTAAATGGTGTACAAGAACAAGGTAATACAAATGGGATAGTGATAGACACAAAATATCTCAACTCTTTTATCTATCTTAACAAAGGAAATAATAAGCAAGGACTTGATCAGGAACTTTGGAACCAAAGTGCCATAATATTAAGTAATTTATGAGATTTTAATGCGACGAAATTCTCCTCCCTCAAGGTCTTGCAATACGTTTGTAGAATTGTTATCAGACGATTTTTTTAGAAGTTGCAACAATTATAAAGGATTATTCTTCTAGGTTTCATTAATATGGTCATATAAATGCCATAAGAGAAAACACCCTTAGTCTCCGTATTTGATTGACACAATAATTTTACTACTAATGAGATCCTTTTGTCAATCCTATGGTTATGGCTGCCTCATACTTTTTTTCTCCGACATTCTAAAACCTTTAGCGGCGTCGAACACCGAATCAAACTCAATATTCCTCTAGATGGATAATCAATCTTCTTCATAATATTCTACACTATAATGTTTACATTTAGTTATCCAAGAAAGAAACATATGTTCCTCTCTACATTCATCTAGCCACAATTTATCCCTATATTCTGTCCTTGTTCTCTCATTGAGAGGAGGCCAGTGTTTCTCTCCATTAGGAGTTACATTTGTGGCAGGACCATATAATCCACTACCTATATTCATCTTAGGTACACCACCAGTTGCCTTGGGACATGAAGTCATCCAACATTATATACTGATTTTAGCTTCTATAACATTTCCGTTTATTAATTCCATGTAGAGATCAGGACACATAATTTCATTGAATTGTTGTTCTGGGTGGTAGGTTAGGAGGACCGAGTCTTTAGGCAGATACCTGATTTTGTTTAGATGATGTTCCTGTTCTAATACTATACAATCACTATCTCTCAGGTTAAAGTCATATAGTTTGTCTAGTTCGAATAGTTTCATACTTCCTTTTTCCTGGTAGTTCTCCATGGATTTCTTCTTATCTATTTTAGATATATCTTGTAATATCATGATTGTTATCAAGGACATCCATATCCAAAAGAACACTAAAGATTTCACTACCCGGCTCAACCTTTGCCGCCCCCCATTCAAGATATTACATCAATCAACTAACATCTTTAGCAACTGTTTTCTATCATCTTTATAAAGGGCGTATAGTAGACCGCGCCACCTTTCGCAGGTTTTATTAAACAACGCTTTGGCTACGGGTTTCTCTCTTTCCAAGGTGGCTATTTTCTGCTTTGTTGAATCTTCGTTTAACTTGCTCTCTTTGTTTAACTTCAAAAGTGCTTTATAGTTATGAAATAAAGCACCCATCATAATAGGCTCTATTGAAATGGGTCTGTTGGCATTAGATAGATATTGAGTATACAGAGTGGGGTTTTCAAATATAGTATCAAACGCTTCGTTCTCATCCTTGGAGGGTAGTCCTTTCCTAAATTTAGACCAATTCAACCGCTCTATCTCAATTAACTGTCTAAATGAAGGAATACTTCAGCCCATTTGATAAGCGAATGTAGTTGTATGATATATTATTTACGCAGAGTAAATATGTGTATCAAATTAGAATGACTAACAGTCTTAAAAACCAAACTACTGAAAAAGTTCTCTCAATGAATCTTTGCATTAGAAATGTATAAATGTAAAGTTACAATTTCTGTCCAAGTTGGCCCAACGCAAACTTTAAACCTTGAATCTCTCCCTGCATTTCTTCTGTTTTATGACCTAGATTAGCACAAAACCTTTCTAGTTCAAGTTCATTAACATATCCTGAATCTCTTTCTCTGTTTTCGTAATATAACTACGTTTCTAGTGTATTTAACAATTGGTAAAGGTTTTGCATTGTGTCCTAACAAATATCATTTTTTCCAATAATTACTAGAATATTACTAAATTCCTTTGATGAGGTCCACACAAATATTTACTGATTGCTTGTATGAGAATGTCAATAACGTATTCAGTAGCTAGAATCCATGACTACAAATGAAAAAGCTTAATTCTGGATCTCTACTAAACCAATAATATGGACTATTACTTGGGTTAGGGAAAAAGGCTAAATGACATTGTGGAAGTTTTACTATCTGAGGATAGGAATATTTCTCCACTGTAATATCAAAATATTACTACCTGTATTTCAAGACCCTTCAGTCAAACTAGGTTACACAGAACTAATCTAAACGTTGATTTTGGTTTAACATTTTGATCAGACTTCTGATTTAAAGTAATCGAAAACAATATCCTTACAAGAAAGCATAGGATCAAACATCCTTGAATATATCTAAATTATTCATGATATCTCCTAAATCTCCTTTAAACCTAATTTGATTCACATTCGTTTCTCTTGTTTGTCTCTTCATAGGCATTATGTACCGATTTGCAAACTTCAAATGAGGGAATTTCTGTAGTCACTTGTCTAAATACTATTGTATTTGTGGTTTGGTCTGTTCAGGAATGGACAAAAGAAAAATCTGATCTTTGCATTTTGATTCCATTTTATCAGATTGTTCCTCTTCTAGTCTTTTTGATTCCACCATTGAAGTCTTTTTTATGAGTAGCTATACTCGTGGTTACAAACAATATCTAGAACACTTACTACATTCTTGTAACCACATCATTGCAAAATTCATCAGTCATTTCTCTTCTGGACGTATTTCCGGTCCTTGGCGTTTTTTGGTAGTTTAGTTAAAGCTGTTTCAATACAGATTTAGAAAATTGCGAATCGGTTTCATTTTTTGATAGGAAATTTTTGACAGGAATTTAGTATGTTGATTTTGGATTCGCCAATTTGAATAATTACATGCAATATCGTACCCGTGATCTCAAATCTGTTTATTTCCTTTGCGTCAAAGGTCTGTAATAGAAAACATATCAAATTTGGTTAACTTGGTACTAGTAGATATGGAGTTATTGAACAGATTCTAGGGAAACTGTATTTACATTTTCCATGTTATCCAATGAAGGTTTTAAGCTAAATTCTATCTTTTCAACCTCCCACTTACTATTAATCCAATGTTTTTATGGATCCATGAAATAACAACCCATCTAAATTCGATGAAACTGGAGAAAGTGGAATATTTCAAATATAGTAGTTGATTACGGTCTTATGAAATGATGCAATATTGATACCTTTTAGAGTATTGTCGAGAAATTTGATTGGATTGTTGATGATTGGTCGAGATACTTGGGTCATGCCATTCCTATCCTTGATAAAGTATTAATCATAAATAGATTTCAAATAGATATTAGTAAGATTGTGCCTTTGACGACTACCAGTCTGAAACCTTCCTCATGATCGAACATTTTCTATAATTTAACTAATCAAGCGACAAGGTCTAACTAATTTTTATCAAGTCTTGAGCATTGCTGATATTCTTGAAGAGGGATATCTGGGATTTGATTTACATCCTGCCTCTTCCTTGTATTGGTAATCAATGAATCAAAAAACCGAAAATGTTTATATTGTCATTTAAATATTTATTGATAATTTGAATAAGATAAACTCTTTTCCAAAACAAAGTCTAACGTTTGCTCATTGTTTGGGTGGTGCGTTGGTATTACTTTTAATTAGTATGGGTGTCCCTACCTCAAATGCCCAAAACTCTGAGGAAAATATTCAATCCTCAGTGCAGATATCAAAATCATCCACTAATTCTTATCAAATCGTAAATGAAACCGCATACATAAAACCATTTTTTGATACCTCGTATATAATTAGTGGAAGTAGTAACCTGTTGAATAACTCGGAGAACATTATTAACTCGACAATTATTAATGACTTTCTTTCTTCCCCTACTGCAGGCTATATAATGCAGCAAAATAATTCTTCTAATCCAACCACAAATGCAACAAATGTATTGCCTGCTCTACCTAACCCTTTTGTTAATCAAGAAACCATCAGCGCTACGATCCAACAACAACTGTCTGAGGCAATTAACTCTGCAATGGATATTGATAATTTTGAAGTAGATATAGAGTGCACCTTTGGAAACAAGATCCAGGATTGGAATTGTGAGGTGTATAGTCTACCCACCTAATTTTTGAATTTACTAAAAAACTTAATAATTCAAAATCCGATCTCATTCTTCTTAATTTATAATCATTATCTTTTTTTGAAATATGCCTCTCTGAATAGAAATTGGTTCATGCAATATATCCCCATCTGATTAGGTTTTTTGGGTAAAAAACTTTCCTTTAAGGTTCTTATCTATGATTTGGTTAAGTTTCTAGAAATATTTTTTTTGGAACCAGTCATGAAATATGGATATTTGAAGAATACTAAATATATCTGGAAACGGATTTTGCTTTTTTATTCTAGTACTGAGCAAATAAATGATTTATTATCTTTCAGTGGCATTTTCTTATTCTTTTCTGGTATTTAATTTTTAGAATGAATACTTATAGAATAATTTCACTTTGGCTTGATTTTGGAAAGTAAACAAATTGCTAAAACATTTTAATGAGTCAAACCCTATCAAATCAAATTTCAGCGGTATTCCTACCAATTAAAATACTTTCACAATTCATGATATATATATTAGTGTTTCAAAATTAACTTTAATTGGGCGGGGGTTGTAGAGCCTGGCCAAATAAATAATAATATTTTGGAGACGCGGGACTTAAGATCTATATAAGGGATCCCGTCTCTTAGGGGTCCGTGGGTTCAAATCCCACCCCCCGCACCTTTCTTGATTATCTGTTATTCCAAAATCTAGGCTCGGTTCTGTCTACCAAATTTGTTTTGGCTTATTGAAGTTATGGGATTTGTTTACATTTATTACTCAATTCGCAAAGACTATGAAAAGATAAGGCAAATTTCTTGGCTGGTAATGTGTTCTTGTATTTGAAACAAAACCTTTGAGATGAAACTTTGGTATCATTAAAGGTGAGGTTACGAAAATAAATTAACGATATAGATTGTTTTGTTTGTCCATTTGACCTGACTAATAATTTGATGATTTATTTCAGATCCTAAATCGGGGCCCTGGTACTGTAATTTATGTGGTACAGTTTGTCATTTTCTTTTTTTGGATCTATTGTATTCTGCCATTAACTTTACTAAATTGATATGGAACCTGTTATCGTTGGCAAGTTCAGGATGAAACGATGTTCCCAAGATGTTATTTTGTCTAACGGCTACTATCCTTTTATCATATTCTGCAATAATTTCTACGTTATTACCGATCTCAGTGATTGCCGGACCTCTTATAAAAACTCCATTGAATCTTCTTTCACCCAAATAAGGTATATCTAATTCCGACTCAAAGGATTCATGCTGGCGTCCAAAGGCGTTACGTTCTATCGTAACGTCCAGAACTTTTAATAATGCCTGTTTTGTTTCGCCTATAGTTTTATCATATGCTTTATTTGATAGCATTATGAGTCCCGCACAAGTTCCTAAAATTGGTAGGCCCTCTTGGATCTTTTTTCTGATCAACTCTGGTTGACCCCCTTGCAAGAATAAGAGCATACCTATAACTGTGCTTTCGCCTCCTGGAATAATTAGACCATCAATTTCGTCTAAATCATGCAAATCTTTCATATAGATTACAGTACCTTCAATTTCAAGTTCTTCAAATGATTCTTTAATTGCGTTTGAATTTTCTTCAATATCGCCTTGAATGCTTAGAATACCTACTTTTAGGATAGGGTTCAAACCGAAGGTCCTCTCTCCTGCATTCTCAGATCTAAATTTTTCGTGTCTAATCCGATAAGTGATTTTTTTTCATCTACCATCTTTTGAGCGTCCAAAACCTCTTTTTCATTATCATAAAATGTAGTGGCCAATACTACTGCTTTTGCCCTTGACGAGGGATCATCTGATTTGAATATCCCCGAACCGACAAAAACACCATCACAACCTAATTTCATCAGGAAAGAGGCATCAGCGGGAGTAGTAATACCACCAGCTGCAAAGTTTACTATGGGAAGCCTCCCCAATCTGCCTACTTCCAATGCTATCTCCATCGAGACCCTGTAATCCCGTAGCGAGTTTTATTATTTCTTGATAATCGTTATCCAAATAGGCCGCTCTTAGTAACCTTATTTCCTTATTCAATTTTCTTATATGATTTACCGCTTCAGCAACATTTCCAGTTCCAGGTTCACCTTTAGTTCGTATCATCGAGGCCCCTTCCTCTATTCTTCGTAATGCCTCTCCCAAATTCTTTGCACCATTTACAAAAGGTGTGGTAAACTCCCACTTCCAAATGTGATTTTCTTCGTCTGCAGGAGTTAATACTTCGCTCTCATCAATCATGTCCACCCCACAAGTTTCGAGCATTTTGGCTTCGGAGTAATGACCAATTCTACACTTTGCCATAATAGGTATTGAAACGGCATTCATTATCTCTTCAATCGTTTTTACTCCAGCTGTTCTTGCTACCCCTCCTGCCTTCCTAACATCATAAGGCAATTTATCTAAAACCATCACAGCCACCGCGCCCGCTTCTTCTGCTATTTGAGCTTGTTCAACATTTGTTACATCCATAATAACTCCGTGTTTTTGCATGTGGGCAAAGCCCCTTTTTACTAGAATACTCCCTCTTACAACTTTGTTGTCTCCTTCTGTCGAGACCTTTTGACCCTTCATTTCTCTATTCGCGGGTATTAATGAAATAGCCACATTTTTTTATTAAATAAAACGATATATAGGTATATTTTTTCAATAAGGATAAACATTTCAGCTAAAAAAAATTTTGATTTTCGCTGTCTTATCCTCTACTATCAAATAAGACTTTTATGACTATAATCTAAAAATATTCAGAAAATCATAATTGCAACTTACTAGTCTTAGTTCGTCAAATTCAATAGCAAAATTTAAAAAGGAACCGTCTTTATTACAAATAATGACTTTACCAAAAGGGTATAAACCTAGTGCACAAACTGGATCTGGTAGTAGTAGTAGTGGTAGTAGTAATAGTGGTGGTGGCAGTAGTGGTTCTTCAGGAGCAAGCAGAGACGAAATCGAGCGTATGATTGGCCGTAGAGTCGAAAATATGAGAGGTATTATTGTTTTAGGCTTTATATTATGTTGGGTGGCTACAGCTGGTGGTGTCTATGTTGGTGTTACTGTGTATCCATGGGCATATCCGTTACCAAGTGGCATATATGCTCTATCTGTTTTGACCGTTATTGAAGTTTTGGGGATGATTTGGATGCTGAAAATAGCTGGTGAAAAACCAGTAAGGATGTAATATCCTCCATTTTATCTTTTTAAGTTCAAAAATTTTAGACATTTTTAATAGTTTTGAATTAGTCATTATCAAATTATTTGATTTAGTAATTGTAGATTTTTGAAAAAATATACACAAAATCTTATATACTACCTATAAGAACAGCATAATAATGGTCTGGTTAAGACGTACAACTCACTATTTGTTCATAGTTGTTGTTGCAGTAAATAGTACGTTGCTTACAATCAACGCAGGAGATTATATCTTCTATACTGACTGGGCATGGACATCATTCGTCGTATTCTCGATTTCTCAATCCACAATGCTTGTGGTAGGAGCTATATACTATATGTTGTTTACAGGTGTCCCTGGCACGGCTACGTATTATGCAACTATTATGACAATTTATACATGGGTTGCCAAAGGAGCATGGTTCGCATTGGGATACCCGTACGATTTTGTCGCGGTTCCTGTTTGGATACCCTCTGCTATGTTATTGGATTTGGCGTACTGGGCAACAAGAAGAAACAAACACGCGGCAATATTAATTGGTGGTGTATTGGTAGGAATGTCACTCCCACTGTTTAATATGATTAACTTATTGCTGGTTGCTGACCCATTAGAAATGGCATTCAAATATCCTAGACCCACATTACCACCATACATGACTCCAATTGAACCACAGGTAGGAAAGTTCTATAACAGTCCTGTCGCGTTGGGAGCAGGAGCTGGAGCGGTGCTTTGTGTACCTATAGCGGCCTTGGGTGCAAAACTCAACACTTGGACTTATAGATGGATGGCTGCATGGAGTAAGTGGGACTAGATCCCTTTTTTTATTTTACAAATTATAGAGTTTATTTAAGAAATTAAGACTATTTACATAAAAATTAGAATTCTCAAAACTTTACTTTAAGCCGAATTTGTGGGGATATAATTAATTTATTGATTTTGTTAGGGTATTGATAAAGTTTGATAAAGTCTACCATTAAATTGACTTCAAATTTTGTTTTCCATGAAGGGTATCCAGAGTTATATTCTCATTCCAAAGAGTGGATGTTGGAACATATATTCTATTGGCTAATCATTTTGGATCAATCACAAAGGATCCTCGCACTATTAAAATATGATTGCTTATGATCATAAAAAATGAAAGAACAGATTATTTATATTCAATATTCTAGAAGCACATACAAACCACAATATCATTATAATGAAAGAAGACGGCATCTTGGATTCGATACCTCATGAATTTAGGACTTCAATGTTAAACTCAATAGCCATTCAGCGTATCCATGGATTATGCATACATTCGTCCAAACACCTGAAGGGACAAAAAATAAACTTCCTTTTAAGGGTTCATTGATATATTAAGTGTGGAGTCTGATCCCTTTTCTCTTGACCAATTAATCAAAAGCGACACCAAGAGACACCAGTTCTGTACATAATTAACCAAAATTATATCTGTAAATATCAAGGATTTGCTTATATAATATTAGTTAGTCTACTGGTCCTAAAATATGATATGAAAGGAGCAAAAAAACATTGAACTGTTAATCAGTTTGTACTAATCTTTAGAATATTAAATCAGTAAAGAAAATTATAAAAAGCACTATTAGTGACAGAAATTTACGTATATAGTCAAATATTATAAAAAATTATTAACAAAGTACCAAAAGTATTGACAAATTTCACATCACAAGACCAGTATTCAAATTGGTGAAAAAAAATCAAACCATTATTTTAGACTTTTGATAATATATCGTCAAGTCGAAGATGATAACCTATAATGGTGTCAAATAACCAGAGGTTAACTCAAGTGCTGCTGGTGGAATTAAACTATAATGGATTTCACAGCGGTTGACCACTCATCATTGTGAAAAAATTTTTCTATCTTGTATGAATATCCGTTGTTTTCCAGAGTATTACATCGAGGCCAGAATGATGCTTTCACCAGAAGCAAACTTTAATACGAAAATAGTAAAATATGAATTTTTGAAGATGAGCTCGAATTAGGTAACAAGTTATTTTGTTTTAAGCTCATCGATCAATCTATCTATATTGATATTTGGATTCCCGTTTTCATCTTTTATTGTTTGCAGTGCTGGTGGATATTCCTTGTAATTGTCAATTCTGCTTTGTAATCTTTCTTCATATGTGGGTGTATTCTTATTTTCATAAAATACCCCAACAGGAATTCTATTTTCCCATTCTTTTGATTTTTCTATCGCTTTGATTATCTTATCAGATGACTCCTCATCATTATCCACTACCCCGTTATATCCTTCTTCCTCTAGCTTGTATATCTTGGGAATTCTTATTGAAGGATTATTCTCATCTAGAGTAAAACTTTGATACCATTCCTTTGTGTTTATATCATTGTATGTAGGACAAGGCTGTAATACGTCAATAAAGGATAAACCACCATGCTCTATTCCCTTCTTAATTACCTCCTTTAGATGTTTTATGTCATACGAATATCCTCTTGCTATATAGGTGAAACCACTGATACAAGCCAATGCTATAGGATTAATACTATCATTTACATTGGGCTGAGGCAAAGATTTTGTCTTCATTCCTAATTTTAGCGTGGGAGATGCTTGACCCTTGGTTAATCCGTAAACTCCGTTATTGTAAATAATATATGTGATATCGATGTTTCGTCTTCCTGAATTTACAAAATGTCCGGAACCTATTCCTAATCCATCTCCATCACCACCTACAGCCAGAATTTTCAAATTCGGGTTGGCCAGTTTGGCTCCTTGAGCGAAGGGCAATACTCTGCCATGTAACGTGTGTATTCCAAATGTATTAATAAAATGGGGGGTTTTTCCAGAACATCCAATTCCAGAAAAAATTGCAGCTTGATGCGGAGGTATTTCTAATTCATAAAGAGACATTTGTATTGCATTAAGTATACCAAAGTCTCCACAACCTGCACACCAGTCATTATGAACCGGTGTCTTAAAATCGGCTAATTTATACTCCATCTTTTAATACAACTCTCCGTTCAGATTGGTTATTCATTATGTTTATTAAAGAATTGTAAATTTCGGTATGAGACATTGGCCTACCATTATATTTTAGTATATTATGATCCGAATGCAAGTTTGTATTTTGTTTTATTAGAATGTCCAATTGCGACAAATAGTTCATCTCAATAATTGTTATAATTGTTTCAATGTTGGAGGATGCATTGTCAAGAGTTTTAAATTTTTCCATTTTATTATTTACCATGTCTTCCAAAAGTTTTCCTGGAAAAGGATTTAATAATTTGATTTGAAGGTACAAGAATTGAGTTGTATCATCTGATTCAGTTATTTTTTCTAATGAATCTAGAATTGCTCCTTTCGTAGATCCCCAACTAACTATTACCATTAATCTTTTCACATTACTACTTTTATTATTTTCAAATTCGATCGTAATTTGTTCTTCTTTAGGTATTCTATTCTGTATTAATTCTAATTTAGACAATCTCTTTTCCATCATGCTAATCCTAGTCTCTGGGTCTTCGGTTATATGACCCATTTCGTCATGTTCATCGCCTGTATTCCAGAATATACCATTTTCTGTGCCTAACGGTACGCGCATGGTAATCGGATCATCGCTCAATTCGAATCTTTTAAAGTGATCTGAAAAGCCTTGTTGCTTAATCTCTATCGAATTACCCTCTAATATTTTCCCCCTTTCAATCTTCAGATTTTTATATTCAAATGGGCTACATGTAATGATGCTATTAGAAAGATACTTGTCTAACATGTGGATAACTGGTGTCTGGAAAATATCTGCATAATTGAATACTCTAATTGTATCGTAAAAGCTTTCTTCGATATCTCCAGAGGAATATACGATCCTTGGAAATTCACCATGTCCTGCATTAATTGCGAATAATAGATCTCCTTGTTCTTGTCTTGTGGGTAGTCCAGTCGATGGTCCTGCTCGTTGATACAAACTAACCAATAAAGGAACTTCATTTATTCCTGCCCATCCTAATGCTTCTGCCATCAGAGAAAATCCAGGACCTGAAGTAGTAGTGCAGGCTCTTACACCGGTTAAAGCCGCTCCGATAGCCATAGTTATAGCGGCTATTTCATCTTCCGTTTGAATTACTACTACTGATCCATTATTATTATCGTTTTGATCTAGAATCTGGTTTGATTCTAGATATTCACTGTCATCGGTAGCTGGCGTAATAGGATAGTATGTTTGAAATCTACAGCCGGCCACAATTTTTCCTAGAGGTGAAGTTTGATTCCCTTGTGCAATAATGGAATTACTATTCGCTTCGTCCTGAATTTTTGATACAAATGAAAATTTTTCTGGTATCGCACCGAAGTTCTCCTTAACATAAGAATAAGTGAAATTTGCCGCTTTCACGTTGAGTTCTGCTATCTTTGGTTTGTTAGCAAATGTATCTAGTATCCCTTGTTCCATAAGGGGAATATCAAAATCTAAAACTGCCAATGAAGCTGCAAGTGACATTACGTTGGTAATTCTTGCTAATTTACTTAGGGAATGATCTTGAATCGCCTCCGAAAACTTGTTTATTAATTTAGTATATGGTAATTTTACCAGTATGACTTTCCTCTCTTTGAGCTCCTCTACTATTCCTGCAAGACTAAATTCTTTGCTCTTGCTCTTTAAGATATGTGATATTCTCTTTTCGGATGATTTGTCTAGTGTATGGATATCCTCAATTTTCTTTCCTACAACATCTGGATCATAAATCAATATTCCGCCTTTTAATAAGAATGGGGAGTGTCTTACTATTGTTTCAGCATCAAAAGTTACAAGAATGTCAATATCATCAACAGGAGACCTTACAATTTGATTTGAAAATCTCACAGAGAAGTAGCTATGTTCTCCTTTTATGTTCGAGTGGTATTCTCTCTTACCAAATACATTTAAACCCGACATCGCTATAGATTTTAGAAATATGTGGGACGCGGAATCTACTCCACTTCCTTGAGGCCCACCTATAACCCAAGAAATGGACTCTCTAGAAATAACCATTAATTACATTAATATCAGCGCTTGTTCTTATTATAGTTTCAATCAATCATGATTGGAAAGTTCACTCAACCGCCAGTCATCGAGTCATGAAGACAACACTCGCATTTATCTCCTCTTCCACAGTAAGGGCATACGCACATGCAAGCCTCAAGAACATTTCCACAAAGATCACACAAAACTGTATCTTCGCTTTCATTTAACTGGAAATCAGTTCCTTGATTCAATAACCTATTTTAATCAGATCATCGTATTAATACTTATACCTTAGTTGGAATGGAATTTGTTCAAGAACTTGTAGTTAAATTTACCAGGGGAGTATGATTATGTTAGATTATTCCCACTAGTTGGTTCGAGTGAAAAGATCCATGTCTAGGATGAAGAAATTGATTCTCTTTGTTATAACATTGAATCTCTAATAAAACTCGAATCGATTCAATCAATAGATTACAAAAACCACATACTTTCCATTTATTATGCTATTTCAAACATGAAATTTTGCAAGGTCTCAAAAAGTTAACTAGCTCACTACACCTCAGATAAAATCCTAAACAATGGTTGACAGTATCATAATAAAGATAAAAATTACTCTAAATGAAATATCAAATATTGTCCATATCTCAATCATTTATTACCATTAAATCACGTCCTAAAAACCATGAAGGGGGTTCATGGCATGATTCACAAACCTTAGATTCATGATATTTCGATATTTGTATTTGGAAATCAATCTTTTTCATGATTCTATTAGTATCCATTCAATAAGATAGGATCTTTTTCATTTACATAATTTTTCATCTTCTAATACGAATTCGGTGATACGCCTTTGTATGTTATAGAATTTCGACAATGTTTGATTATTGTTATAAAAAATTGATGTTTCACTAATAGAGGATACAGCAAACTTTTTATCTATGTAAGAAGTTGAATCCCTAGATGAATAAGAAGAGCGGCAACAAACCCGCTATGGTGTTTCTAATTGTAACCTTTATTGCAGGAGCATCCATATTAGCTAGTATTATTGCACTACTTCCAATGGCTGATGGTCACGGAGTTCAAGCTCAGCTTCAAAGTAGATTCGTTAGAATCAACGATGAAGCTTTTTCAGCGCAATCCCTAAACACTGGTGACACATTGGTAGTTACAGGCGAACTTCAAAGTTTGGTAAATAGACCAATGAGAGGTTGGATATCACTTTTCAGTGAATCTACTAATGCTGGAAATAGATGGGAATTCATTAGTCGAGATCCACCAGGAAACATCATTGAAATTCAACCACAAGAAACCATTCCATACCAAATTGAAGCAAAGGCATTAGAACCAGGGATTTATCACGTTCACACACAACTCAATCTCGCAAACGTAGGTCCAGGTTTGGGTCCAGGTCAAACTGTTCAGGTAGTTGGTGAACCAATACTTAAACCAATTCCATGGAACAACATAATATATCAGAGCATAATTATTGCTGCTGGGCTTGGAGTAACATTTGCTACAAGACCGTGGCAAGTAATTTAACCTATTTTTTTTCCATAATTCAATCATAAATTGTAATTTTATCGTAATAATCTTGGTTGAAAACTACTAGTAAATATTTGGAGCTTGTAGCTTTTTTAACAATATTTTAATTTTCAGAAAAAATTTATAATACTATTTTAGTCAAAACATTAGATTTTGCATAAGTTATGCTGTTACCTTATGCTTTCTTGATGCTCTTATGAGACGGATTTTATTCAAAATTGTAGTGAAAAAGTTCTTACTTTCCATTTCTATGTATTTAATTTAACACAATTATTTTTAAATCTTTTGTGAAACCAATATCATCAACCACTAGTTATATCCTTGGTCAAAAATTAATATCAATGGTATGGCATACGACCACTAAGAGAAATCTTTTTTTATTTAATGGTTAAGAAACTGTTATGCAAGAAGTGGTAAGTGAAATCATGTCTAGTCATGTTGTTACAATTAATTCTGATAAATCTGCATTAGATGCCGCTTTGCTGATGAAAGAAAAAAGGATTAGCTCTCTGATAGTTCAGGATAATGATGAATTGCTCGGAATCATTACGGAGCGAGATTTTGTTAAAAGAGTTTGTGCTAATGATAGAGTGTCATCAGAAGTGAAGATATCTGAATTAATGTCCAAGATCCAGACCTATGCAGCACCAGATACTCCTGTGGATGTTGCGGTTCAACGAATGATCAATAATCGAATAAGGCGATTGCCTGTTATATCAAATGGAAAAGTGATAGGGATCATTACTGTCACTGATTTAGCTAAAGAATTGCGCAGGATCATGCTAACTCAAGGGATAGTCGAACTTATTGATTAAATTCTGTTATTTATTATAAGTATAATGCTATCTTCTCTTGTTACCCGTAACCCTTAATTTGTTATGTAACTCCTTTGTATGTTGTATGATTAATTTTGATAAAAAGGTATTACTTAAAAAATGGATACCGATCATTGTAATTATCTTTGCAGTGTCCTCATTACTAGGATTATTATTGGGGATCCCTGGATCTCAGATTCTCTCAGCTGTTGTTGTATCTTTAATTTTAATAACTTCTGCCTTCTTGTTCCAAATGGTGGGTCGAAATCGTTTTGACAACCAGAATGACAAAATGGGATTATCAAAATGTTTGTAGGGGTTTTTCATATACGGACTGGCTGTCGCATTCTTAATGGGTAAGCAGCAGGACTCCTGTTGCTAAATATTTGAAATGCTCCTTATCGTTGTACTGTCTAACATTTTGATGATTCTCATTCACTTGGCCTATATTACCGACTTTGATCAAGCTTTTTCCATAAATGGAACTTCGAGTTTGAAAATATTGCAGGACTATGCATTATCCAAGATAAATGCAGATCGATTGAGTGTTGGACTCAACCCTGTATCTCTAAGTGATAATAAGGCTGCTCAATATCATGCAGCTGAAATACTACAATCAGAGCTTTTATCTCATTGGAGCAAGAATGGGTTAAAACCCTACATGTTATATTCTTTACATAATGGTACCGGTTACGTACAACAAAACATAGGTCAAATAAGCTATATTAATACTGATGATGCCATGAAAGGAATAACCGCTCATTCTTTTTGTACCAGTGATTCCAGATTATATTGTGAGCCGCTAGATCCTTTTGATGCAATTGATAAGCTAGAAAATTCTATGATCTTCAATGATTTTTTGTGCTGTCACAATGGTCATAAAAACAATATTTTGGATAAACTTCATACAAATGTAAGTATCGGGATAGCATTTAATGAATATTATTTTGTTCTCGTTCAGAATTTTGAAAACAATTATCTGAGTTACAATCTCTCAAATGAAGACAATGAGTTTTTATTGGAAGCAAAATTGCTTGATCCGAAAAAAAACCTGCAATTAAGTCATATTTCATTCTATTTTGACAACCCACCTAACCAGGGGGAGTACGAAGAGAACAAAAATAAATTAAACTATAGCATGGGTAATTTAGGACTAATCGTAAGTAAACCATTAGAATTTTATGAACAATATGTTCAACCCGAATCTTATCATATAATTGAAGCAGAAAATTGGGATATTCGCAATGACAGCCTAAATGTCTCATTTAAACTTCCTGATGATTTAGAAATAAATGATAGAATAGTCACCATGGTAATGTACGCCAATAACAAGACTGAATATCCTTCAATTCCTGACATTGATGATGGGAATCTTCAAAGGGAAATAATCCCCCTAGCTTCATACATCATCCCTAACAAAACTGTTTCAGGGTTTGAATAAGTGTGAATTTTCTGGCCGGATTCGCGACATTTTTACAAATTTCTTTATTTTATTATTGTTACAGAGATACTTTCAAGTTTTGACCCCATACTTGTCTGTCCACATATGTTATTCTGCATCCAATTTTAGAAAATAATTAGAAAAAGTGGTTGGCAAAGGAAAATGTTGGCTCAAAGACTTCAGTCATTCCAAAATAGTATCTTTTCTCTTTTTCTCTTATTTTGACACTCTTTGGCTGCCTAGTCATGAACACTTATTTATCTAGTTTTAGGCATTTTCACTTTGTTACCGAATATGTTCTTCTCTTTGAGAATGATGATTATCTCATGTATGGTAAATCAAACTAATTATCTGTCTTACTTGACTAATATGTCTTAATTATCTTGTAATTATAATATGTCTATTTTTCCATGGTATCCTTTAAAATTGACCTGAGCGGTTATTTAATTACAATATACTAGTGAAGATAAAATTGATCATATTTGCACAATTAGGTAATCATGCTGTATTATGAAATAAAATAAAAGAATGAACAGGGATGTTATTTAATTTTGTTTAGCTCATTTATTTTATCATTAACGAGATTAAACCCTCTCTGCCAGAAATCTTCTTTAGAAATGTCAATACCCTCATCTAATAGTAAATCTTCTGGTTTTTTCGAGCCTCCAGATGACAGAATCCTAATGTATTTGGGTATGAATCCTTTACCCTCATTCTTGAATTGTTGATATAACGACATTACTAACAAATTTCCAAATGAATACGCGTAACAATAGAAAGGTGAATGATAAAAATGAGGAATGTACAACCATTCGTATTTAAAATCATCAGATATCTTTAATTGAATTTCCAAATTGCTCTCTTAAATTATCCATGTAAATTTCTGATAATTCGTCTATATTTGTAGCACTGTTTTTCCCGATCGTTTCATGAGCTGAAATTTCAAAAATTGTAAAATATGCTTGTCTCATAATCGTCGCATAAAAGTCATCTATTTGTTCTGCTAGCATGATTTTCCTATCTTTTTTCTTAACCTGATCCAAAAGCCGATCGTTAAGTATCATCTCCCCAAATACTGATGCAGTTTCTGCTAGTGGTAATGAAGGATGCTGTACGCTAATTGGCTTATCCGCTGCAAGAACACTGTGAATTGCATGCCCAAATTCATGTGCCATAGTTGAAATGTCCCTTAAAGTGCCGTCAAAATTCAAGAGTACAAAAGGGTCGACTTTGGGACTTATTGTTGAACAGAAAGCTCCCCCTTGTTTATTGTCCTGAAGTTTTGAGTGGATATGTTTTTTAGTAACCAAATCTTGTACTATTGTCTTAAACTCTGGATGAAAATCATCAAAAGCATCTAAAACCATCTTAAGAGCCTCTCCGAAAGTAATTTTCTTCTGATTTTGCGTTTTCAAAGGAGCATAAAGATGATATCTCTCTAGTTTCTTAACCTTCAATATTTTTGCCTTTTCCCTGAAATACTGGTGAAAGACTTTAGAGTTAGATCTACATACATTAAGAAGCGCCCTGATTGTCTCATCGCTAATATTGTTTGATAGGTTTCTTACAGAAATAGGTGTCGGAAAGCCTCGAAGTAAGACGTATTCATTATTCCAGTTTAAAATCCGGTTGATATAAATCTCGCCCAAGACTCCGCTATTTTTCTTATACGTTGACAACAACGATCTATAGGCAGCAACTCTTTCAGAAGATCTGGAACTTCTCACCAAAGAGACCAGCTTTTCCTTGTTAGTAATAGTTTTTCTTATCTTTCTAGTTCCTCTTTCTTCGATATACTCAAACTCAAAACCATTTGTCATCCTATCATAAATCTTGATTAACGCGCTCATCCCCGTAACATCAAGTATGTTTATTATCTTCTCTTCTGATTCATTCAGAGTATATTTTGACATGGAACGTTCATGAAGTAAATAATCTTTGTAAACATCTGGAGATCCTTTTATTAAACGATCGGCATTTTCCTTGTCTAACGCTTTCTTGAACCATAAATCAAAGAATAGAAGTTTGTTAGATATTTCTGAGGAAAAAATATTTACTTTTGTAACTAATGCGCCTATATCATTCGAAGATGTATCTTCAGCATACTTCAAATGAGCATACCCAGCAACATAACTTAAAGATTCTGCAATTTCTTCGGATTCTTTGATTAATTTCATAAAATCAGTTGTAGTAATATCATGTCCTAAAGATGATTTTTTCTCCTCAAAGTTTGCTACTTTAGCGTTGATATCGCCCAGTGATTTGTCGAACTCATTTTTAATAGGATCCTTCAAGAGTTCTGACAAATCCCATACACCTGTTTTCACTTTCAAACCCTTTGACATGGCTTTACCTTGTATTCGTCGGGTTTATTTGTCTTTAAGAACATAAATAAAGAATCAGGGATATCTGATCATGCCTGCAACGGATATAATATTTATTGACTTTCTAATTTCCAAAAATTTTCTTTTGTAGTAAATCATAGGCGCGTATTGCTTGGTCCCTTTCTAATATCAGAACTATTTCATTACTGCCAAAAAAAACGTTATTTAGAGTAATTTTATAATTGTTCAAAACATCAAATATATTAAATAACAATTGTCTTATTCCCATTATATTATCGGAGAATAGGGTTATTGTAATTCTTGATAATCCTTCAGTTATCTTGCCATTGCATTTTTCTGTTAAGGATGTAATTATTTTTCTTGAACTAAACATATCTTCAGTTACTATCCTTATTTTTTCGGTAGTTCGTATCAAATTATAATCCATCAGGGTTTCTTGCGTAAATTCATCTAACAAGTCATTTACATTCTTGAACGAATCTTGATTACCAAGGTCAATATCGATGATGCTTCCAGTGAGTTTCATCCTTGCGTCTTGTGAAGATATATGCGATTTTTGCTCTTGAAATTCGTTTCCATTTAAATGATTTCCAATTGTCTTATCTTCTGCTCTTTGGTTTTCTAAATATCTTGATTTATTTATCAAGTCCGCGAACCTCTTAATAGCCACTACAATTGTGCCTATGTTAACTCGTGTTCCAGTAACTGATTCTACATCGGATTGTATCTTGTTGGCTATTGCGGTGTAATTAGCAATTCCGGATTTCACTGCTTTTAAGTATAAATCATTTGACAAGATAATCTCTTTTACAGCCTGTGGGACCGAGATGTCTCGGACATACATTACATGTAATAAATAGTTCCCGAATAAGATAAACTTTACTATATTTTCAAATAATTTATATAATGTACAAATTATTTCATAATGTAATAGGTTTGTAACGTGGTTATTTTGATTGTTTATCTTGTCGAAAATTCTATCTTTCTATCTGCGGGGTAAATTGCTACGAAGAGTACCTGATGAGGTTCCTTTAAAAATAGCAGAAACTGAAATCAAATTTGTGGGCAAAGGCTTGGCCCTAGTGGATCCGAAAATACTTGGTGAGCTCCAACTAAATGTCGGTGATGTATTGAAATTAAGGGGAAAGAAAGGTCTTACATATGTCAAACTGTCTGAAGGGTTAAATTCCGATTACGGCAGGAAGATAATTCGAGTTGATGGTTATACCAGAGGTATTCTGGAATCTGGAATTGATGATCATATTATGATTAGTCCTGTTGAAATTGTCAGTGAGGCTAAGGAAGTTCAGTTAATCCCATTGGAAGAGCTAGAATATTCAGGGTTCAAGAATTCCCTAGGGAACTTGTTAGATGGACGGGTGATCTCCAAATCGGATACTATCCCTATTAATCTGGTAGGGAAGAAGATCATTTTTTTGGTAAATTTCATGAATCCAAGTTCAAGTCCTTTACTAGTAACGAATTCCACAAAATTCTCGATTGGTACTTTTAAGAAGAATAGTTCCTATGCCTTTGAGAGAATTAATTATGAGGATATTGGTGGAATTAGAGATTCGATTCTTAAAATAAGGGAAATGATTGAATTGCCAATTAGACATCCGGAATTATTCGAAAAATTGGGAATCGATGCACCCAAAGGTGTATTGTTATACGGTCCACCAGGCACAGGGAAAACGCTGCTTGCAAAAGCAGTTGCAAATGAAACAAACGCTTCCTTCTTTTCCATAAGTGGGCCTGAGATAATGAGCAAGTTTTATGGTGAAAGTGAGAAAAGACTGCGGGAGACCTTTCAACAAGCAAAAGAGAAATCTCCATCAATACTTTTTATTGATGAACTAGATTCTATCGCACCAAAACGCGAGGATGTATCAGGCGAGGTCGAAAGGCGTATAGTATCTCAGCTTTTAACGTTGATGGATGGGATAAATTCTAGAGGTAAGATCATTGTAATAGGTGCTTCAAATAGACCAAATGCTATAGACCAAGCCCTTAGAAGACCTGGTAGGTTTGATAGAGAAATTGAAATAGGTATTCCTGATGATGATGGGAGATTGGATATACTAAATATTCATACAAAGGGGATGCCCCTTGGTCGGGATGTTGACCTAAAACGGGTATCAAGACTAACACATGGATTTGTAGGTGCAGATTTGGAAGTTTTAACAAAAGAAGCCGCAATGCGCTCACTAAGACGGTTGATCCCCCAAGTTAATATTGATCAAACACCCTTACCACAAGATTTACTCGATAAAATAACGATCATTGATTCAGATTTTAATAATGCTCTGAAAGATGTCACTCCGTCAGCAATTAGAGAGTTCTCTATCCAAAAGCCTAATGTCAAGTGGAGTGAAATAGGTGGGTTAGATTCTTTGAAAGAAGAGTTAGCAGATTTGATCGACTGGCTATTAAATCACTCTGAAATATATGAAATAGCCGATATACGACCTCCAAAGGGATTACTATTATACGGAATTCCCGGAACTGGAAAGACTTTGATCGCAAAAGCTGTCGCTTCAAATTCTAACGCAAATTTTATCAGCATAAAGGGTGCCGAATTGTTATCTAAATGGGTCGGAGAATCTGAGAAGGCAATCCAGGAAGTTTTCAGAAAAGCTAGACAGATAGCCCCTTGTATTGTTTTCTTTGATGAATTTGATTCTATTGCACTTCAAAGGAAAACGGAGAGAGAGGGGACAGATTCAACTGCTAAAATGATGAGTCAGATTCTAACCGAGATGGACGGAATCGAAAATTTAGATGGTGTATTTGTCATTGGTGCCACCAATAGGATTGATTTGATAGATGAAGCACTTTTGAGACCTGGCCGCTTTGATAGGATTATAGAAATTCCTGTTCCTACGGTCGAATCCAGAAGACAAATAGTTAAAATACATCTTAAAAAAAAGCCTTTGGATGAAAAAACCGTGACTATTGATAGAATATTGAAATTAACTGATGGCTTCACTGGGGCTCAAATTGAAGGCATGATTAATCATGCATCAATTTTGGCTCTAAGGGACTTTCTAAGAAAACATAGAAAGTTCGAGGCAGTTAATGTTAATACTACAAATAGTAAACTAACAAAACAGGATTTAAAGAATTTTAGGATTACTTTTGAATTTTTTAAATTGGCAAAAGAAAAGGTTATGACAAATACTAAGGGCCGCAACATAATGCGTTAAATCATTATTTCATGTCGTATCCTGATTTCCTTAAAAATTAGCCATGAATTGACAACATGAAGGATTCTAATTCAAATGACCATTGCATTGATGGTATAAATGCTTAGAATTGATTCGGCGAATACTAGAATTAGTAGTTGTAATATTTTTATTCTTTAATCCAATCAAAAAGATATTATCATTCGACCTTTTTGGCAATCCTTTCTAGGGCTTCATCTGTTCCCTTTAAAATATGTTTTTTGATAAAGAATGTGAACAAACTCATTAATCCTTTCATATGAATATCCCAGTCCACTCTGATTTCGCATTTTTCAGTGTCTATTTTTGTTACATTTATTATCTTTGTTCCTACTATTGGTCCTTCTCTGATTACTATTGTTATTTGTTTTGGAGGTATTAACGTTACCAATTCTAGACATTTTGAATTTCTGAATGCAATAATAGTTTCTCGCTCAGTCGTGTTTCCTTCTCTTTTTATATTTTTCACAGCTTTTATACCGTGCCAAAAATCGGGATCCTTATCAATATCCGAGATAATGCTCCATATCAATTCATCCGATGAATTAATTTTTCTGGTAGTTGATATTAGTGTCATTATTACTAATCATATCTTTGGTATTTTAATTTGTATTGAAATTAGTGTAATTAAATTCTATTTTGGTATTTTCGTTAACAAATGGATTACTATCAAATCATAAAACTAGATTCTTTAAAAAGTGTATACTTTTACTAGTGAATAGTTCAGTTCATTTTCGGTACAAAATAACCATATCTGACCAATTTATCATTAACTTTTAGATTAAGTCGATGCTTTTCTAGCAAGGATCCTCTTCAGATCTAGTAACATAATTTTCATTGCGGTTCTATTGTTGCCTCATATTAAAGAAACATCGATCACTTGAAATGAAAATATTTTTCTACTTGGGGTTTAGTTTGCTTTTTGCCTACAATGATTTGAACCCCTTTGTAATCAGAAACAATTCGATTATTCCATTTGTGAGATCGGTGTAAAGTCCGTTCTTGTTTCTGTAATCGATATAATGTAATTTAACCTATTCCAGGCCCTGACTTTTTTGATGTTTCTCCATAGTTATCATTTCTTTTGTTTTTATCGAGCATTTGATTCTCATATTCCAAATCAAATCCATCGGTATTAATTGCAATATTCTCTAGAATGGAAAAAACTTTTAAAACAGATTTTGCAGCTAAAGGTTGTTTTTCATTGGTTTCCACTATCTCCCCAAAAAGACCTATCGCTTTAAACTTCATTTCGCTTGCAATTCCAAGAACTACTCCATTAAACCAGGTAATAACTTCAATTTCTTTATCAAAGATATTAATTCCTAGGGTTTTTAACTTGATAACCATCTCGTTATCTGTTGAGACTGCGTATACCTTTGGTGCTTGAGCTAATTGAGGCTGGTGATATCCTCCCGATGTATAAATAATTCTTGGAACACCAATATTTTTTATTATGTTAAAAGCGGTTAAACACAAGTTAAAGAGGTTAGTAGGATCCTGGGGTTGTTCTTTACCTGTCATGATTATAACTTTATTTTCGTAATTAACGAAAAAGTCGTATGTATCTATTACAGGCTTGACCAACCCCTTTTCATTTTTTACCCAAGGTTTTTCAAAGATTCCGATCTCTGCAAATCTTTCCACTTGAAGTTCCTTAATCAAATGTTCTGATACAAGCCCACCAACTTTACCCATATCTGGCAGGGAGGCAAAAAAAATAAAATTGTCTAACTTTATTTCTTTGAGCATCTTGATCGAAATATTCATCATTTTTGTCGATTATACTTCTTTCTTTTATATTAAAATTATTGATAACCTTTGCAAAAATCATGTAATATTCTAAAGGATCTAGCGATCAAAATAGAGGTGATCAATCTAAACATTTAGAAAATTTTATCAGCCTTTGTTTTATGAAGTCAAGATCAAGATGGTGCTTGTCATTTTGTAGGAGTTGACCTTTTTTCTCTGTCTAACTTGAGCACAGCAAATCTAGGTCAAAAAAATGTTTAGATATAGATTTATATCTTTTTGGACTTTTGTACAAGGCAGCGATTATATCTAAAGCTGTTTGATTCGTTTAATCATTTCAATAGTTTTCAAACTATTTTGAACAATTTCCAAATATCTCTTGTATTTTTTTGGGCTGGCCGTGGTATTTTGTTCTCTGTTGAGTTCAACTAAAGTTTGAAGAACCTGATGTTCTACTTGATTCAACACTTCCTGGATATCATCAAAAGTATTCAGAGTCCTTTTATTATCATCGTCGCTCCTCACGTGGCTGAACTCTTTTTTAGTTTCGATATCATTAGGAAGGGTTTCTAGTTGTTCAATTTTATCCTGTTCTAAATGTTGGCAATTCATACAAATTACTTCATCCTTATACTTTATCTGAAGATTTCCACATTTTTTACAAGGCTCTGAAAGTAGAGTACCTCCCCTTAACAGATAATAAGCCCCTTGTTTAATCAAATCATTGTTCATTTTAGTCAAGTAATGGTTCTATCATCAACTTTTCTATCATCAACTTGAATTTTTTCCTGATTATTTAGCTTCTTTAATTCATTCACTAAAAAGTCTTTATACTTATTCTTTTCTTCTTCTGTCATCCTGTCCAGATTTGAACTTAGTGTGGATCCTATTGCCGAAATTCTGTCAATCAAATCCATGGTCATGAATTTTCCCATATTACCAATTCTGAACATCACTTCCAGTTGTTTTTGCATTATGTTATGCGCTGATTTGATATCTGAGGCTATCGAAATGCCTTTCTTTGTTATCCTATACCTACCATTTTCGTGCTCTTCAATTAGTCCTTCCTCAAGTAACCTTCCAAGCAATGGATAGATAAGGCCCGGAGATGGTTTCCATTTTCCACCTGTCTGAACTATTGCTTTGTCGATGATTTCCTTACCCGTCATTGGTTGTTCAGCTAACAGCTCCAAGATATAATGGCGCGAGAACCCTCTAGGAATAGCACTTCCTACCCGGGACAACCAGTCAGATATCATTTTATAATAAATATATCACTAGCGACTTATTAAAATTTTCCTTTTGAATAATTTAGACAAATATGTTAATTACTTAAAACACATGGATCTGTTTTCCTTCTTTGATAATTTCAAATATTCATATTCTATTATTTAGTGGTTCTCTATAGCTAGTTCTACATCTGCTTGATAGTTTTCCAATTCTTTTTCATCCGATTGTTCAATTATCTTTCTCTTCTGGATGATGTTTTCATTCATTTTACCTATATATTGTATGAAGATGGATATAAGACTTATTTCTGCTGTTTTCGTTACATTCTGTCCTATTATTACACTTATACGATCCTTTTTATATAAATTTTACAATTTAGGGATCCCGTTAAGAGTCGTCCTTGTAATTATTATCAGAAAAATTATACTCTTGTCTTGACCCGGCTAGCATAGTTTTTATTTAGGAAAATGGAATGCTCATTTATAAGCAAGTTGTCAGTCGAAGAGTTTAAACATATTCTAAGAATTGCCGGGAAAGATATCGAAGGCAGCAAAAAGTCAGTAGTTGCGTTAAGTGAAGTTAAAGGTGTTGGTTATAATTTGTCTCAGGTAATATTACAGTCTTTGAACATTAATCCATACTTAAGGGTGGGATTTTTGACTGATAAAGAACTTTCTGATATTGAGAATTCTATCAGAAATATAGGAACTATCGGTGTGCCGAGCTGGTATCTTAATAGAAGAAAAGATATGGATTCAGGAGCCGATATTCATTTAATTACATCAGATTTGGATTTTACCAAATCAAATGATATTGAGAGAGAAAAGTCTGTAATGAGTTGGAGAGGGTACAGACATATGTTTGGTTTGAGAGTTAGAGGTCAGTGCACCAGAACTACAGGCAGGAAGGCCAGTGCAGTGGGGGTAAAGAAGGCTTCAGGAAAGGCACCAGCTGGCGCAGCAGGATCTAAATAAATTGAGGTGATTTGAGTGGGAGATCCTAGAAAATCAAAAAAGAATTATAATCGACCTCGTAGCATTTGGACAAGCGATCAAATAAGTTCAGAGTTATATGTAGTCGGTTCTTATGGTTTAAGAAATAAGCGTGAGTTATGGAAAGCTCAAACAGAAATTGCCCGGATAAGGAATCAAGCACGTGCCCTTTTATCTTTATCAATTGATGTCAGACACGAAAAGGAAACACAGTTATTAAACTATCTTTCTAGGCTTGGTCTTGTTTCTACCGGTTCGTCTCTGGATGACGTTTTGAACTTAAAAATAGAAGATATTTTGGAGAGGCGATTGCAAACAATCATTATGAAAAAATCTAATCTAAAATCACCATATCAAGCTCGCCAGCTAGTTGTACATGGTCATGTCAGCTTAGGAAATAGAAAGATAAATCTACCAGGCTATTTGGTAAGGAAAGAGGAAGAACCTCAGATACTTGTGCATTTTACTCCTACGATTGAAACCTCTGAGCCTATAAAAAACAGTTGAAATTTTTAGAGACTCAAGTTCTTACAACTTTTTCTATATCGACATAGTCTATCTTGCCATCACTATCCATGTCATAGCCTTGAACCAAAGCTTCCCATTCTTGCTCATCTCCTGAATAATCTGAAAATGTTTTTTTACTAAAGTTAGTAAATGCAATTACGGCAGATTTAGTTCCAATTGATCTCACCCCAGCGATCAAAATTATTGATTTTTTGTGGTTGAATGGATTTCTAAATTTTGCAATAATCCCCAAATTGTCTTGATGGTAAATTCTCCCAGGTTTGTCCACGAGCCCTGACCAAAAGTTTTCTTCATTAAACTTAATCGGTAAATATCTGTTAAATTCAGAAGAAACTATGTTTGTTCCAGGACCACCGATTATGATCAAGTTATTATCTTCTAGCTCCTTTTCAGCCTTTGCGTCTTCATCTAACTTTACAACAAACCCTTGAGGCAAATTGCATATATTTCCTAAAAAAAAAGCCAATTGAATTGCATAATGCCCGTCTCTAGCTGATGTCTTAAAGATTCCGTGAGGATTAGGCGATCCCACGATGACTAAGCCGTCGAATTTGTTATTTTCGTCGATGAATTCCTTTAAAAACTTTCTAGCAGCCAAGAATTCGGTAGTTTTTTTCCAATCATTTAGGTTGTAATCAATTGATAATTTTTCGCCCCATTCCATTTCGATACCGAAAGCGGGGCTGGTAGCTGTGTATAGTTTTGCAGTACCGCCCTTGACAAAATATGTTCCTGATTCTCCAATTGCTCCAATTGAAACTAATTTTCTAATATAGTAATAAGCGCTTTGTTCGTAGATCTCTAATTCTTTAGCTATCTGAGCTGTATACCTGGGTCTATCGGAAATCAGCCTCAGTATCTTCCAGGCGATCGGATTTGATAAAACTTGGATTTCTTTTTGTTTTTCAAACACTATGATTTTTTTCTCATAGAGTCTTCCTTCCTTTTCATAGATTATTTTTTTCTCAATCGCCATAATATATGATGTTATAATTTTTTTTTTGCTGGTATATATTTTTTGTTATATTAAAAAAATAATTAAGAACAGCGACGAACAAATTATTCCTGTTGATTATATCTTTTTTTATAACGGAAAGATCTTATTTTTGATAAAGGTTTTAAATAATTTTTTTTAAGAATAGTTGTGTGTTCAATTATTGGGTACAGTGGGAAGTTAGTCTCCGCGGCTCCGTTATTAGTTGAGAGCTTGAAAAAGATGGAGTATAGAGGCTACGACAGCGTAGGAATTGCAACCTTAAATGACGGAAATATTTTGGTGAGTAAGGGCGTAGGGAAAGTAGCAGAAGTTGATAAAGAAATGAATCTCAATAAACTTCCTGGACAAATGGGAATAGGACATACCCGTTGGGCAACTCATGGTGGTGTAAACGATAAGAATGCTCATCCACATTATTCATGTTCATCCAATATCGCTGTAGTTCATAACGGAATAATTGAAAATTACCAAGAATTGAAATCGGAGCTAACAAGAGATGGTCATGTTTTTAAAAGCCAGACTGACAGTGAGGTCATTGCTCATCTGTTAGAAAAATACTACAAAGAATCTGACTCTAATGTAAAAGAAACTATGATGAAAACTTGTCGGGTTCTTAAAGGTTCTTTTGCCTTTGTCGCTATTTTCGATAACGGTATTATTACTGGTGCAAGATTCGATGAACCTTTGATAATAGGAATTTCTGAGAGTGCTTTGTTTCTGTCTAGCGATGTATTAGGTTTCCTGAAATACACTGATAAATCTGTTTTCTTAGATAATGGTGATATTGTAGTAATTGATAATAATTCTTATCGTATATTTGATATTAATGAACGAATTGTAAATCGACCTATAACCCAGGTTGCATGGGAACTAGGGTCTACTGAAAAGGGAAAGTATGCACATCACACTATAAAAGAAATTCATGAACAATCATTAACTCTGTTGAAACCATTTCAAGATTTCAATAATTTTAAAAATTTTTGTGAATTCTTGAAAAATGCTTCCAATGTATATATCACTGGTAGCGGAACTAGCTACAACTCTGGTTTGTTGGGAAAGCAACTTCTTTCAAAATTTGCCAAGATAAAAACCGAGGTAATTATGTCAAGCGAATTTCAATATTCTTCGGACTCTTTGGAGGCCAATTCAGCTGTAATAGCCATTTCCCAAAGTGGTGAAACTGCTGATGTATTACATTCAGTAAAAAAAGCTAAGGAAAATGGTGCAAAAATTCTTTCAATAGTGAACGTACCTACTTCGTCTCTGGCAAGAATGAGTGATTCAATTCTTACCCTGAATTGTGGCCCCGAAATAGGAGTTGCTGCCACCAAGAGTTTCATGGGCCAGTTGATGATAATATATAAAATCGTCAATATCTTATCACGGGGTCAAATGCCTTTTGATGAAATTAATCAAAAGGATTTACTAATGATGGTAAGAAAAGTATTGAACTTAGATGATATTATTCAAAAGCTTGTCTCATCATTGGACACAAATATTAAAGATATATACATTTTGGGCAGGTCCATTCATTATCCTATTGCCTTAGAGGGGTCGTTAAAAATTAAAGAGTTGGCCTATATACATGCAGAAGGTATCGCTGCAGGTGAGTTAAAACATGGACCACTGGCATTGATTGACAAAGAGTCTGTGGTTGTTGTCTTAAACCCTACCGATGAAACCTATCAAGACGTTATTTCTAGTTCTAATGAAATAAAATCACGTGGAGCCTATATAATTGGAATTTCAAACAAAAAAAATGAGGTATATGATCGGTTTGTAGAATTACCTGAAGTTGATAGCTATCTTTATCCAATTCTTGAAATTATCCCATTACAACTGATGTCATACTATTTGGCTTTACAGAAACAAGTTGATCCAGATTATCCTAGAAATTTGGCCAAATCCGTGACCGTAAAATAAAATGCTTACTATTATATTGAAATAATTTCCCTTAATTTATTTGGAATAATGACTACGCTAGGCAATAGGATTGAAAATTGTGTATTTCCAGTCGATTACTTTTATGATCTTGATAACTTTACTTGGATAAAATCAACTGATGAGCCGGACGATAAAAGGAATGACGTTAGGCATGTCCTTGTAGGCATAACTCCAGTATATTCCTATATAACCGGCAGGGTACTCAAATTTAAAACAAAACCTGTTGGCACAGACATTATTAGAAATAGGAGCTTGGGTACCATTGAGAGTTTAAACCACTTTGGAATAATTCGTTCTCCAGTATCTGGGAGTATTGTGGAAATAAATCAAGAAATCATTAATAATCCTAAGATTGTTAACGACTCCCCATTTGAACGTGGATGGATTGCAAAGATCAGGACTAATGATAATCTAGATAGTCTTGATTCGATAAAAACCATCGAGGAGTGTAAGTATGAGATAGGGGCTCAAATTAAGAAATTCAATGTGAAATGTTTTAAATCATTCCCTGATTTTCACATGTTTGAATTAGGAACTGAATGCTCCGCCACTTTAGCAAAATTAGATGAATTCATGGAGAAAAATATGCGTATTGGACATGTCATAAGACTTGTGTCCGATGATCCTACTGCTGATCTTGAATTATTGCGTTGGGCTGATCAAAACAAACAAGAAATCGTTGAAATTGTGCAAGAGAAAAACCCCGTGCAGTCCTCCTTACCAAACTCTAGTAATAATTACTTATTCAATATAATTATTAAAAAAATAAAAAATCAAGAATAAAGGAATAATCTATTTTTCAATCGGGTTTCCTATCATATTACCCCATTCTGTCCATGAACCATCATAGTTCTTAACATCTGGGTAACCTAAAAGATATTTTAGCACAAACCATGTATGTGATGATCTTTCTCCAATTCTGCAGTATGAAATTACTTCCTTTTCTGGAATGATGCCATTTTCCTTGTAAAGTTTCATCAAATCTTCGGGCGATTTGAACGTTCCATCCTCATTAACTGCTTTTCCCCACGGTACATTAATGGCTGCAGGAATGTGGCCTCCCCTTTGGGCGTGTTCAGTTGGGTATTCGGCAGGCGCAGTCACTTCTCCAGTAAACTCGGGTGGCGACCTGACATCAACTAATATGCTTTGGTTGTTTTTGAGTGATTCTGACACATGATTTAGATATGTTCTTATTTTCTCATCAGGGTTAGATGCTTTGAAATTGCCTGTTTGGATATGTTGGAATTGTTTTATCGATAGATCTGTCCTCTTCAAGCCATTTTTTTCTGCCACCATTCATTATCCGCACATCCTTATAGCCATAATACTTGAATACCCAAAAAGCAAAAGCCGCGAACCAATTATTGAAATCTCCGTAAAGTATGAGAGTCGAATCCTGATTTATTCCTGATTTTTTGAGTAATTCTTCACACGATTCTTTTGAAATGATGTTCCTGTTCAATGGGTCATTGATATCTTTCTTCCAATCAAATAACACTGACCCGGGAATATGTCCTAAATGGTAGTTTGCTTTTGGATCATAGTCTACTTCTGCAATTCTTACATTCGGATCTTTTAGGTGAGCTTCAGTCCAATTTGTGTCAACTAAGACTTCAGGGTGAGCATATCTATTCGACATATATCAAATAAAATTAAACCATAAACGGGTATTTAAATAGTAAAAAAATCCTATTCCTTACAGTTTATCCGTATTTTTTTCGATATCAAAAACGATTTTAATGATGTCGCTATAATTAGTTTTGTGACAATATATACAGATTCATTAACCAATCTTTCAAGATATAAGAATGATTTCTACAGGATTGCTGTTTCCTCTACACTGCCCTTTGAACTACAGCATAAAATGGATGCTTGGTTTTATGATTTATCCCCATCTAAGAGTTTGGCTGATAAGTTTGAACGTGAGGAACTCGATATTAATGAGTATACGGATTTGTATCAAAAAGAAATGAATGCTATTCCAGCTATTTCTAATATAAAATGGATAAAAGATTATTCAAGAAGGAATGATGTTGTGTTACTTTGTTATGAACCGGAAAATATAAACAAATGTCACCGTCATATTTTGAAACAGATCATTGAACAATCTTAGGTTGATTAAACTAATGTAATCGAATAATGGCTAATATGACTTTTGTTAATCAATAATCATCAATGTTGAAATTTTTTCAACAATGTCTATCATGAATCTGTTATTTGTAGACTTTTGATTATATTTTTATGTAACGAAAATTAAAATCAATAATGGTTTACAAATATATTGAAATAGTGGGTACGTCGCCAACTGGAATAAATGAAGCTGTCAACAACGCATTTAAGGAAGCGTCTAAAACCGTAAAGAATATTCAATGGGGTGAGATGGGGAGAGTTACCTTTAGGTTAGATGAAAATCAGCAAATTGAATATCAGGTAGAAGTTAGAATAGGATTTAAAATAGAAAGGGTGGACTAGAATAATTTAGAAATTTTATTTATTAGGAAGGCAGGTCGTAACAAAATCACTGAATCTACCTAGGTTCACTCAACCTGCTTTCAATGATCTCCAAAAAATTATCTTTATTAATAGGTTTTCTGATTATGCAGTTAAAACTCAAATCTGAATACGACTTTATAATAGATTGGTAATATTCCTCAAATGCGGTAGCTAGACAAATCCTAATCTTACTATCCATTATTCTAATCCTACTAGCCAATTCAAAACCGTTTATTCTAGGCATTCGTATGTCGGTTATAAGGAGATCATAAATTCCAGGCTCAAATTCCTCTAATAGGGAGTTCGGATCATTGTAAATATTAACTTGGTATCCCTTATCTTCTAAACAAATTTTAAAGAATAATGCTGTTCCTACATCATCATCTATTACTATGATATTATTTCCCATTATAGAATATTTTATTGAATGTCATACCAACTAAAATATTTTTACATTTCTAAACCTCAATGTTATCAAATCCATGGTTATATTCTCATTTTCGAAAATGGATTAAAGGAAATTCTTCCAAGCCTAGAAAAATAATACCTTTATGAACCATGCAATCCATTTCTTATTCAATAGATCATTCACAAAGTCAAACATTGATTTTGTTATTGGTAAATTAGTGTGTTTTTCAATCCAATTCCAGTCACCTATAGGATTAATTTCGAGAAAAAGTAATTCTCCATTTTTACCTTGAACAAAATCTATGCTTGAAACTAGTAATCCTAATTTTCTATTTAGTTTAATACATAGCTTTTCCATTTTTTTGCCGAGATTAATTTCAGAAAATATTAACTCTTTTTCCTTTATTTTGTGTAAATCAGAAAAATTGCGCTTTTCTTTAATTGTTGAAATTCTACATGAAAATGTCTTGTCATTTACCACAGTTACCCGGATTTCTGAATCATTCTCTATTTTCTTTTGAAAAATTACTGGTGCATAGGTTAACTCGTTGAATTTTGATAAATGACTGGTTTCAATGTTATTGGTTAGGAACCTATATGATTTTTGGTTTAAGATAAATCTCGTGATGATGAAGTACCTTGACGATAGTAGATTTAGGAAACCTCTTAAAAAACTTTTTAGCTGCCTCCATTTCATTGGTTATTAATGTCTCTGGAATGCTAAAACCGAGCCGTTGTGCCGACAGTAGCTGATTCAATCTATTTTCAGACTCAAAAGTTCTTTGTGGATTATTTATCCATAAAGCGTCTAGAGCTATTGGTAGACAGTTAAAGGCTTGATACCATTGTTGGGCGAAATACATTTGATATACGCCTCCTGAATAATAATTCAAAAATTTTGGATCAAAATATCTAAATAATATTATCTTAATTTCATCAGGATTGAATTTTCTATTTCCCAAGTGTAGCACGGAGTCATTGAATTTTCCAATTTTGAATTCAAAATGAAAATTTAAAGGTATATCCTCTTCTGTTATTTTTACATAATCAATTCCATTTTTGAGGAATTGGATGCCAAGCAAATCCGATTCTATGTCTATTTTCTTAGTTAATATCAATACTTTTGGACTAGTGCTTGAGTTTCCTTTTTTGGAAATATTTAGCCGTTCAATTAGTTCTAAGGGATTTGTGTTATTCATGAGGATTCTTTTATAGTTTAATTTCTCTATAAAATTAAAAACAAAAGGCTGATTAGACACACTTACGTTAATTTCAACAATATAAAAATTTTATCTCCTTTTTTCTGGTGATAAAGTCAACGAGATAAGTTTATTTAATTATTGGACTTATAAAATTATATAACAATCATCAATGATTCTAATCCGCAATCAGGAAAACCTGAAACTGTAGTTATTTGTTACTTGTGTGGAAAACATATTAAAAATAATGATGATTTGTTCATTGAGGAAATTAGTAAAGGGGATGAAAGGTTTCATCACAAGCATTGTTATACCTTTTATAATAGACTTGTCTCTGTTTACGGAAAAGATTTTTCGCGAGATGGGTCTGGATGAAATTAATTGGGGAGCTAGATCGGGCAACCTTGTTCAATTGTCTTTGTTTGATATCAAAAGAACAAAATTCAGTAGTTCAGAGGTTGTTTCAGACTTTTCGATCTTTAAGCGGAGACTAGTAGATGAAGTTTATGAAACTAAAGATGAATTACAGATGGTGTGTTCGAGTACTGGTATATTTGACCAGTTTATTGAAGCTTTGGAGGGGTTGTTCTTACGCATTAGAAAAAACGATAACTTATGCACCAAAGATAAGATTGTTATTTCCTAAAAGCAAAAAGGTATCTTCATTCTTGGAAAAATCAAACATTTCTGAGCTTCCTTCTGTCGAGATACAGCATATTCACGAAGATGAGTTTCAATACTTCATTGCTGGAGTAGACAAATCTATATCTCTATTTTCTGAACTGAAGAGTAACTTTGAGATAGGAATCAATGATTCGTTTTTCAATGTGATTTCTTTAAAGGATTCTGTAATTTGGCATAATTCAGCTATTTTTGAAAGTCTTTGGAAGCAGTCTATACTAGAAAATAGAGTAAAAGATCTATCTAATGAATTGACTAAGAATAATATTTCAAATCATAACTTTGTTCGAATTCTTGCTCATGAATTAAAAAACCCAATTCAACCAATTCTTGGTTTTTCAGATATGATTCAAAATAATAAGAGACTAAATTCTGATCAAAAAAATGAACTGTTGAAAATTATTTCTCGAAATGCTAGAAAATTGGATATCATGACAAATAACATTCTTGATTATGCCAGAATGGAAAATAATATTTTTAATTTAAACCTTGAACTCTTTGATATCGTCCAGGTCAGCGAGGAATTGATTAAGTGATTACACTATTCAAGTAAACAAAAAGAACATCAAGTTAGACTTGGATACTTCATCCAAAAAAATTATAATACATGCTGACAAAATACGAATCATTGAAGTGCTAGACAATTTGTTAAGCAACTCAATAAAGTTTACTGAGAGGGGGCAAATCGCAATCTCTATCCAGCAAAACACTCACCACGTAGTAATCACGATTACGGATACTGGATCCGGTATAGATGAAGAAGATCATAAAAAAATATTTTCCAAATTCTACACTACTGATAAACTTGGAACGGGACTGGGACTATACATATCACGAATAATAGTAGAAAAGCATTTGGGCAGAATTGAAGGGAGAAATAACAAGAACGGGGTCGGAAGTACATTTACAATCGAATTACCCGTAAAATAGTTTGTTGCTCATATCTTAAATTTATAATTTAGCCACAACTACAATTATGTTTCAAAAAGTTTTTTAAATGAACTTTTAAAGTACATTGATTGGGTAAATGTATATCCTTTCATTCTTACAAAGGCGGAACTGGCAAGACCACATTAGCTGCCAATTTTTCTTATCTCTTGGCTTCAAAGGGTTACAAAGTTTATCTGCTTGATCTTGATTTTTATGCTCCTAGCCTTTACTCTTATTTTAATTTCGAACCAAAGTTTTGGATTAATGATTATTTAAGAAATAAAGCAGATTTGGATGATATCATGATCGACTCTCGTTCTCTAATCGATTTCAAATTCGAGGGAAATTTGTCAGTAGGGTTTTCTAAAGGCGGAAAAGAGGATATATATCAACTCGAAGGTAGTTTGCTCAATGATAAGGAACAACAAGTACGACAGTTCAGAAATTTTATTGCTATGCGTGAAGACCTGTTAGTCAATAAGGAAGCCGATTTTATAGTAATGGATACGAGTCCTGGTATAAGGTATTGGTCAATTAATTCTATAGTGATTTCTGATATAGTCTTGCTAACGTTAAAAATGGGTGATTTAGACTTGAGAGGAACAATTAAAATGATTAAAGAGATTTACTCCTCTTTAATCGAACATGGTTCGGTTTGCAAATTGTTGTTGAATAGGGTTGCCGGATATTGTGTGCCTCATTCAGACATTGACTCCGCCAATAAAAATATCATGAGTGGTGACTCAGTCTTTAAGAATAAGATAGACCATGAATTAGAAAAGACTTGTAAACGGATTAGTTAAGGTAGATACATTACTAGAGATTCCATGTTACTGTGACATCCAATTTAAGGAAAAGGAATTTTTGACCATACATGAATTTCCAGAACATCCATTTACGACAAAGATAAAAGATCTGGTTAATCAAGTAGAAAATTTAGACTAGATTTTATTTTTTGTTACCTTTGTTGAAAATACTAATTGCTTCGTCCAAGTAACTTTTTAGATCTTCCTCTGTTTCCATGGTTTCTGAGTTCACTTTTTTGATGAATTTCTTCAGAATATTTCTTAGTCATTGCTAAAACCTTTTCCTTCATATTATCGATCATTTGAGATTGAGCTAGATTTCCCATGATTTCTAATTCTTTATATGCTGAATTCTTGATATATTTTCTAACACGAATGTCGTTTGAAATGGCAATGATTGAATAGTATATCCCTACATAGAACAATAGAGAGGCAAATGGGAGAAAAATTATGCTTGGAATACCAAAGGGGGGAAAACTTGCGCCCACTATTGTTGCATTGGCCATAATAAAGAATAAAATGATGCCGTAGGATGCCATATTTAAATACCTTTCAATATTTGGAGACATTTTTAGCAAATTTGCAACTGACTTGAATCCTATTCCATAAAGTATTCCACACAATGCTATCTGAAAACATTACTATGAAAATTTGAAGCATAAATACAATACTCTCATCAAAATTCAAATTCTCAGTTAATGAATAAAGTTCATCATAATGGTAAATGAATACAAAGAAGAATAAAATTAAGGGAAGAGTGATCAGTGTGAAAAATTTAATTTTTCCAATCTTATTGATTTGATAATGTAATAGAAAATAATTACAAATCCAAAATAATGAGAAATAGATCATCAGTGTATATGATTGAATATTTATTACACTTTCTTTAAAAACACAATAGAGGATATCATCATCGCATTCAAAATTGAAAACAACTGGGGTGGAATAATCTATTTGAAAAGGCTTTTCAGAAAGCAAAGTTGCAAAGAGAAATATGGATACCAAATTATTAATAAAAATAAAAAAGATGGATAAACCAAATAAGAATGAAAACTTATTCTTATTTTCTTTATACCATGAAAATAATTTGAAACTAACAAATAAGACTCATTATTATACTGGAGCCATAACTAACTATCATTATTGAGGTCAAATTTATTGTATAATATTTGTGTTCAATAATGATATCAAACAGTAAAAATGCTGATAGAGAAATACAAGATTACTTGCATTATTCTGAAACAGAATTTTGTATCGACTAAAAATTGATTTCTTTGTTGTCTAATATTTTCCGAATATTAGTCATTACTAGATAACTTCCAATAGACTTAGCGATCATAATACCTACAAAAAAGCGCCTACCAGTTGTTGACTGGATAAAATCAATTGCTACATCTGATATTGAACTCAAATAAGAATCAACAAATAATAGCAAAATGAAAACTGAAATTGAAGTCGTAGTTATTTTTGAATTCTTTAGGTATGGAAACGAATGATACCATAGAGTCTTCAATAAATAGCATACTTTGATTCTCCTATTTGAATTTTTAATTAATTCTCTATTATTGACAGTTCACAATATACAAACTTGAATAAAGATCTTCATTAATATTATAGCTTTTCATTAATTAGATAAATGTTGCACCAATAACTATTCATTTATATTTTATGTAGATGTTTCATCTAGATCTATATTAAATTCAGTCCAGGAATATCAAGACATTCTTGATATCATAGCTCTCAATAGGATTCATACTGTCTAAACTGAAAGCCTATTTAAATTATCTAGAAAAGATAAGATTTCATAGTCATTACAATTATATTTGATCAACTTGTATCTCAAAATAATTCGTCAGAAGTACTTCTATAAGATCCTGATATCAGCATGAATAAGAGTCTATATATGATACACCATATATTCCTAGTAACCTTTATACATATATAACAGCAATCCCTTCTAAATCGAAGCATCTTGTATTACAGATGAATTTCATGACAATTTTGATTCCTGGTTTTTGCCACATATTATACATCTCTTATCTTTCATTTATAGTGAATTACTTTAAACTATACATTAGAATATTCACTTAAAATTCTTCTTCGATAATCTTAAATATTCGATTAATCTATTACTTTCTTTAACGGGAATGGAAATAAAGCCGGATCTATTATATCCTCTTGCAAACTTGTTAATTTCTTCAATTTGTTCCAGTGTAAGGCCATTTGCTGGATTTCATAGGGTTTATTATCTATTTGAGCTTGTAAAATATTAGCTATTTCTTTAGTAAATTTATTCATACACTATATAAGCATCTAATAAAACTTATGAGTTATCATTATAGTAACAGAGTTCAATATTGTTTCAATGATCCTAATAAGGTTCGATCATTCAATAATCATTTAAATGATTCAAAATAGTTTGTATAAACTATTTTGGCGATCATTCGCAAACTATCATCTATTAACAATTCCTTATTTATTTAAACTTTTAATTCCCAATAGATGCTTTTGCCAAGAGAAGACAAAAGTCTTAATGTGTTCTCAAATATGAAGCATTTTCTAATTTCTATCCATTACGTAATTTGATTTGAAGATCAAAAAGAGTTTATTTTTGGAACAATGTTGATGAATCACTGAAATTATCATTATCAAATAAACATGAGGAAATAGAAGAGGCGGATATGTTGCTATCAATATCTTAAATGAAGTAACGTAATCTATCGTTCTAATATGACCAAACTTAGTTCTGTATTTTATTATATTTAATAAATAGAACGATATTCGTTCAAGTTTTTAATAACACTTTTAACATTATTAGAAAAATTTCTTTCATGCTAAAATATGTTTAACTAACTTTATAATGTTAGAATTTGTATTGGTTTTTTTAAAATATTTCCATTCCATTCATGGGCAATTTAACTTCTAGAGACCAGATATTGCTCTCCAACCACCTAAAATGCACATAAGAGTGTTCAAGTGCTCTGTCAATATATGTGAATTATTACCAAATAGATGCTATTATTTGGTTGTACGAATTCTAAACTTTATTGTAAATTAATATGAGTTTTATATCATACCAGAGAGATCTTTCATTCGTCATATAGAATTACTATAATGGTTAAATAAATGATAGAGGTAATATGAATTGACATTATTTGGATGGAAATTATAAAATTAACAATATCCCTAGAGATAAGATAAGGGACAATAATACTGCTAATTCGAATACCGATAATAATGATGCGGATATCGAAAATACTGCCGATGACAATGGCGAAATTTCTAAAAAGGACGACTCTCTTGAAAATTCAGATCCTTCTTTACGAAATTCTATCGATGAAATTACCGCTATGATAAACGCCAAGATCAGAAACTCTGATATCTCTACAAAACACAAGGAGTCGATAGAAACTCAATTAGAGGTATTGGCAAATTTAATTAAATCATTACCGTCCAAGAATAACAGTACTTCTACCAAAGATGGTTCTATTCTTTCTAACCCTGATGACCAAAAAACCGCCACTTCTTTTGATCAGAACACCGAGATGAACCCACAATATGCAGATGGTTCTATTCTTTCTAACCCTGATGACCAAAAAACCGCCACTTCTTTTGATCAGAACACCGAGATGAACCCACAATATGCAGATGCCTACAACAACAAAGGCTTGTCTTTGTATTATTTAGGGGATAACCAAGAAGCCATAGCCTGCTACGACAAAGCCATCGAAATAAACCCAGAGTATGATCTTGCATTTTACAACAAGGGTATAGCCTTGTCCGTTACTGGAAATAACCAAGAAGCCATAGCCTGCTACGACAAAGCCATCGAAATAAACCCACAATATGCAGATGCCTACAACAACAAAGGCTTGTCTTTGTATTATTTAGGGGATAACCAAGAAGCCATAGCCTGCTACGACAAAGCCATCGAAATAAACCCAGAGTATGATCTTGCATTTTACAACAAGGGTATAGCCTTGTCCGTTACTGGAAATAACCAAGAAGCCATAGCCTGCTACGACAAAGCCATCGAAATAAACCCACAATATGCAGATGCCTACAACAACAAAGGCTTGTCTTTGTATTATTTAGGGGATAACCAAGAAGCCATAGCCTGCTACGACAAAGCCATCGAAATAAACCCACAATATGCAGATGCCTACAACAACAAAGGCTTGTCTTTGTACTATATTGGAAGTCAGGATGCCATAGCCTGCTACGACAAAGCCATCGAAATAAACCCCAAGTATGATCTTGCATTTTGCAACAAAGGTTTAGTGTTGGCAGTTACTGGAAATAACCAAGAAGCCATAGCCTGCTACGACAAAGCCATCGAAATAAACCCACAATATGCAGATGCCTACAACAACAAAGGCTTGTCTTTGTATTATTTAGGGGATAACCAAGAAGCCATAGCCTGCTACGACAAAGCCATCGAAATAAACCCCTACTACGCAGATGCATTCTACAATAAAGGAATGGCCCTTTCGGCCACATCTAAATTTGCAGAAGCCATCACATCTTTTGATAAGGCAATCGAAATAAACCCCTACTACGCAGATGCATTCTACAATAAAGGAATGGCCCTTTCGGCCACATCTAAATTTGCAGAAGCCATCACATCTTTTGATAAGGCAATCGAAATAAACCCCTACTACGCAGATGCATTCTACAATAAAGGAATGGCCCTTTCGGCCACATCTAAATTTGCAGAAGCCATCACATCTTTTGATAAGGCAATCGAAATAAACCCCTACTACGCAGATGCATTCTACAATAAAGGAATGGCCCTTTCGGCCACATCTAAATTTGCAGAAGCCATCTTCTCATACGAAAAAACTCTGGAAATTGATTCTGATAACGTAAAAGCACTAAATGGAAAGTCGTGGATACTCGCAAATCAATTTCCTACTCGCATTAACGAAGCATTGGAAACAATAAAGCGAGCATTAGGAATCGATCCAACGGATATAGATATCCTATATACATATGGATTCATTATGGAGCACTTGGGATCTTATAAAGAATCAGTCTCAATTTACAACCACATTTTAAAACAAGATCCCTTGATACCCGAAGTTTGGTATAGATGCTTTGTATCTAAAACAAAATCAAAAGATGACGACTTACCTGACTCTGTGTTTTACTTGAATCAAGCAATTGATCTAAACCCCGAATACGCAGTTATGTCAAAGACCGAAGGACAAAAAAAAATGTCAGGGAATGAGGCACACTATTCTATTCCTATCATGTAATAATATAGCGGAGGATCTCAGATCAGCATGGTGATTTTCACTAGAAACTAATTGTATTCATGTCTTTAAATAGACAAGAATTTTGTTTGATTATGCCGTCTAAAAGCGAATTATTTCTTACTCAAATTTTAAGATATATTTTTCATTACTATCGATGAATTTATTCAATAAATAAAATAAATTGTTTCCATGAAAAATATTTGCTAATACATTATGCTAATTTATCTAGTCTTGAATGATGGGTATTTTGTGACATGTTGGTATGATACCAGGTTCCATGTTTCATATTCGAGAGAAAAGAACAAAAATTAATAACATGAAACGTATTTGATATTAATTGAGTATTATTGGATTTTAATAATGAAGATTTCGCAAACAATCACTGCAAACACATAAGGGAGTTGGATCCACTAATCCGGTTTGTAGGCATAGCAAACAGGATGGGTACATTGGTGGGAACTTCCTATCGAGAACATTTGAATGTACTTATGAATGACGATGAGACAAAGCTCTATGCCATGCAGGCAGTATTTCGAGCTGAAATTCGTGAAGATTTTCAGAAAAATCTAGGTGATCTAAATTATTCAGTGGGCAAGTATGACAAACTAATACGTGCTACAATTCCATTAAAGAGTGTTAGTGAAAACAAATATTATATCTTGATCTCATTGGATGTCGAAGCCAATTCAATATTCATTATTGAAAACAAAGTTCTACAGTACATTAAACTACTTACTTAGGAGTAATTTAATATGCAGTAAACCGGGCAATAAGGTTGACTGATTTGAAAAGCGGTTTATCCTTTAATAATCAAATAAATCTAACCTAAGTTGCAATTATTCGATTCTTATATACGTAAAATTACCAATTGTTATAAGGGTTGGTGTAGTTATTATAAGCATGAGACAAAAATTTTCAGCGGGAAGTAAATGTGAGTGTTTTTGCCATGGGAAAGAGGGCATTACAGAATATTGTGGTTATTGTTCTTCTTCACATCGTAGAATGAATACAAATCAAAGACCCAGAAGGTAGCTATATTCTTTTTGAGAAGATGACTACTTGAAAACTTGTAAACCTGAATGACTTATTGATATCCGTTTTATATAATTGAGTGTCTTTTCAAGATAATCAGTTACTTTAATTTATGGATCGAGGAATCAATTAAGAAACTTTTATAAAAGTTCTCTATTTTTATTAACCTGATACACAGTCTGAACCATTAAACCAATAACTTTTAGATGAGCAGATGCCTGGTTTGATACGTTGTGCTCAGGAAGTTCTTTTTGGAAGGTTTTGGTTAGTTAGGTATTAGGCTGATGTTATTTGACCATTCATATTTCTTTCCAATGCTTTTCTAAATCACCGAGTCTATTCATTGCATCGAGATTATTCTGTAAATCGCAGAATACTGGCTCATTTCGGATTTTTACAAACACTTCAATAACTTGATCATTAGTAACGCCATGTTTGATGTCATAATGGATATTTCTAATTATATTTGATAATTTGCCATATTTTTTGTGTTTCCTTATCTCCCATTTCGATGCATCCTCAGGGAGTCCTTTAACATATTTTATAACGGTTTTTTCCATATTTTCAATATGCCAGCTTTTTAGGGGAAAATTATTTTGGGTCAAAAAATCATCCATTATACTATATATAAAGAGGTATATAATGTTGACAAATTATTTCCGTTTCTCGTCAATAAATTTGGTCGCCATTTACTGGTTTATGTGAATTTTTGACATAATTTCATCTTCATTATGCAGACAAGATTTCTCTATCGAGCACGTGAAGGTTCTATGTGAAACAAATTCATTTTATCAATAAATCCTAATCATCAAAATATATTTACGTCAGGTAAATGGTATTTCTAAAATCACCTTTTTCATTCTGGTCTACTCAAGTGGCCTAATTACAATGTTGAAGGAAAAAACATTAGGATTTACTTGTAGTGATCCCTTTACATGCGATTTCATTTGGGTTACTAAACTAATAATCAACATATAGTAAATTGGTAACCTGCTACTCACCAATAATCTTAACAAGGACCCTTTTCTTTCTATTTCCATCAAATTCTCCATAAAAGATTTGTTCCCAAGGACCAAAGTCTAATTTGCCTTTTGTAATTGCGACAACCACTTCCCTACCCATGATTTGCCGTTTTAGGTGGGCATCAGCATTTTCTTCACCCGTATCATTATGTCTATAATGATTAGTAGGTTCATGCGGTGCTAATTTTTCTAACCATTCATGGAAATCACGATGTAATCCTGCTTCATCATCGTTGATAAATATGCTAGCTGATATATGCATTGAATTAATTAAACACAAACCTTCTTTGATTCCGCTTAGATTCAAGATCTTTTCCACTTCGGGGGTTATATTGATTAGCTGGAACCTTGATTTGGTATTGAATGTTAGATATTCAGTAGTCGATTTCATTTAATTAGAAACAATTTCTCAATATAATAATCTAATCATTTTGAATTCTGTTCTTAGTCAGTATACAAAAAGAAATCATGCGCTTAAATCCAGAAAAGCCAAAAAAAAGTATTGAAAAAAAAGTAAAACCCCTGTGGGGTCTATATTATTTTAGTCAGTGCTGTTTTGGAGAGCAGTTGTAGATGCTAATGGATTTTCGCTTTCAGATGCACCTAATGGAGCACTATCTCCTCCTTTCAATGGGGATAAACAATCACCATTTTGTTGTGCATTGAAATTAAGACTGTTACCAGTTAAAGCATTAAATTCTGGTGCTATAGATTGTGCGTCAGAACCACTTGCTTGGTCTTGTGATGGGCCCTGTTCTGCTGAACTAGTTGCTTCTTGTCCTAGTGCACTATTACCAGAACAGAATTCTTCTTGAACAACAGTTGCTGATACATTTGGAATATACATTCCAACAATTCCTGCTACGAGTAAGGCTGAAACTATTCCTGTTAATATTTTGTTCATCAGGTTGAAAACTCTTATATCATATTTACCCATTTTTTAACAATGTTTGGATGAATTATCTTGACCTATCATAGATGATAATATTAGTATGGCAATCTATTTTATTTTGTTCTTTAAAACTTATTAGTAATATATTTAATTAATCTTTTACATTGCTTTTTTGTTTTAGATTAGATTTTCATCCTCGCTCTAAAGATCCTATTATGATATTGGAATACTTAAAAATGTTACCGTTATTATTATCGACACAAATCATATCCTCTAAAAAAGAATAATTCTCTCCTTTGAATAATTAGAGTTGGATTAAAATCACAAGAGTAAAACATCATTGAATTTATAGATTAGTTTGCATCTAAATACATAATATAATTGGATTCTTAGTTTAACGAATTTTAGAATAATTTAGACTTTTTTATACTGTTCCTAAATGAGTAATTTTACCAAAGTATTATGCACCAAGTATTTATCACTTTGATGTCTAAGTACATAATCCTCATAAATTACTTGTACTACTATATAACTACCCTGTAAATTGACACTTTTTTGATAGCGACTCTTGCACCAACTGCGCTTAGATAATCATCATGAAAACAAATCCAGATGTGGTTGTCATAAAAAACCGGCCAATATTAGAGAATCTTAAAATAATTTCCTATATTGCGTAAAATATTTTACAACAGTTGATATCTTTTAAAATATTCATTTTTACTACTTGTTCTTGACGAAAAACTTGATACATTTTGGCAAGAATAATTACTTACGTGTGACGGGAAAATAATTTGAATTTACATATTAAAGTAAACCACTCCCTTAAATAAGACCATATAATTTATTACCTGAAAAGTGGTTGGTAGGATTGGAATTATGATTGATTTCAAACCTCCAATTTTTCCTTTTACCATAGAAAATCTATCTAAATCTATCAGGACTGGCGAGTTACTTCCTTCGGAATTGACAGGATTATGCCTAGATCGAATTGAAAAATTCAATCATATACTAAATTCATTCATAACTCTTCGGAGTGAAGAAGAAATTTTTGAAATTGCCGAAAAATGTGATAAACGGGCAAAACTAAATAATCTTTTGGATCCTTTGGATGGAATTCCATACTCAATTAAAGATATGATTCACGCAAAGCACCTCAAATTTACTGCAGGGTCAAAATTTTATTCTGATTACGTTTCTAGTACTACAGCGTCAGTTGTAAAAATCTTGAATAAAAAAGGGGCAATTCTTATAGGGACAAATAATCAAAACGAATTTGCATCAGGAATTACTGGCAAAAATTATACCTTCGGAGACTCAAAAAATCCTTTCGATTTATCGAGAATATCTGGAGGTTCTAGTGGCGGTTCTACTGTTGCCGTTGCCTCTGGTATGGTTGTATTTTCTTTAGGAACAGATACAGGTGGTTCTGTCAGAGTTCCAGCTTCTCTTTGTGGTTTAGTGGGTATGAAGCCAACCTTTGACTTGATAAGTACTTCTGGCGTATTCCCACTTTCACCATCCTTAGATCATATTGGGTGGTTGACAAGGAGTGTGTGGGATGCGAATTTAATTTTTAAAAGTCTATACGATTCTAAAAACTTCAAAAAGGTAAAAAAAAATACATTGTTAACCCACAAACCTTTGAGAACATCAGAATTAGTAGTAGGAATTCCAAAGAGATATTTTCTAAAAGTCATGGATTCTCGGATTAAGAAAATGTTTATTGATTTCATTCAGAATGTTTCACAAACTCCAATTCTCGTAAAAAATTTTGATATAAAGTATACAAATAATTTTTTCTCAAGTTGGAAGACGGTGAGATTGTATGAGGCTTCAATGATTCATGCAGATAAGCTTGAATCAGATGCTGGCCAATTTGGGTCTGATGTGATGAAAATGCTCGTCGAGGGAACTCGTATTAGCATTGATGATTACATTCGTGCCAACAAACAAATAAGAAATATTAAGCATGAATTTATGAACCTTTTTAGTAGTGGAATTAAAGCTATTCTAATACCAACTACTGTTATACTGGCACCAAAGTTACGAAAAGTCAATATAAAAATTGATGGTCTCCAACTGAATGTTCGAAAGGCCTTACTGAGGAATACAGTTTTATTTAATAGTATCGGACTTCCAGCAATTTCAATTCCACTGGGATTTGTTACTGAAAAATCAAATATACTTCCCGTGGGCATACAAATAATTGGTCCCCAGTATGAAGATCGTTTAGTTTTGTTTGTGGCAAAAAAGATAGAGGAACTCGTTGGATCAAATAGCAATTTGGATTCAGTAATTAGGAAAGAGGTTCAATTTTAATTCTCAATTGATTATCAAGAAAAAGAACAAAGTCTGATTTGTTAGTTTTTTTTTGCATGTGATGATTAAATAGATCTAGATATTGATTATGTTAAATGACGCCTCAAGCTCATTCAACAAATGTATACAGTTGTTTGAATTTATGTTGATGATAATTTAAGATGAAAATTTAAAGTATAGTAAATTCTTTTAGAATGTGATTGATTTAATGGATAAAAAACTTCTATTAGAAGAAATGAATGCGAATCAGGTTAAGAATGTCGTCAACGACAATTCAATTGCTTTCATTATTCTCGGTTCATGTGAAAATCACGGGAACCATCTACCTTTTGGTTCTGACTCTATATTCCCAATGAATCTTGCGAAAATCATATTAGAAAAAATTGACATCGACAATCCCTCATCAGATCATAAGTATTTCATCTTGCCTGTCGTGCCCTACGGAGTTAGTATACATCACAATGATTTTCAAATGACCATTAGTCTAAAATTTTCAACAATGATTTCTGTAATAGAGGACTTGCTAGATAGTTTGGCAAAAAATGAGATCAAAAAAGTACTTGTAATAAATGGTCATGACGGTAATATTGCACCGATTGAAGTCAGCTTCTCGAAATTTAAAAGACAAGTATCCTGATATGGTTATTGCTTGTCTTGAATCATGGTGGGTATTAGTTGGACAAAAAAACACAGATATCTTCAATGTGTGGAAGGGGCTAGGTCACGGTGGGGAAGCAGAAACATCCGCTATGATGGCTACAAGACCTGATTTAGTTGACCTAAAGTCGGCACCAGACCAGATTATTCCGAACCTACCTGGCGATGATATTCGACTTTACTGGAAATTTAGTGAGTTGACCGGGACCGGGGCAACTGGTGCTCCCAGAGAGGCATCGGTTCAAAAGGGACAAGAAATTATAGAAATTCTCGAAAGAGTTGTTTTAGATTTCATAAACAAGATGAATGCCAGTAATTGGAAATATGGGGTATCGACAAGTAATTTCGAGTAGATTTTTTATCAATTTCAGGACTTTATTGCCATCATCATTAATTGTTATCCTGATGTCTGTTTGCTGACCATCATTTCATGAGGAATATGCATCATTTAATCAAAGGAGTAACCAATTTGTATTTTGATCCGATAGTAAAAGTATGAATGTATTTGTATTGTTTTCCCAATCTTGAAACTTTCTATGATAGTCTCTGTGCCAATTCGGATACTCTTTTTCCTAGTGCTCGCGCTACTTTGGTATCTGCCTCTGTAATTTCTTTATTTGACATAGGTCCTACAATTCTACTAGGGCCATAGGGACTTCCACTCTGAGTTAATTCGGGAACCGCATAAGGGACGCCCACAATTATCATTCCATGATGAAGCATAGGAAACATCATCGAAATAGCAGTCGTCTCTTGACCTCCATGGACTGAAGCCGCTCCAGTAAAGACTGCCCCTAGCTTGTCAATAAGCGATCCCTTCATCCACAATTCGCTAGTTCGATCCCAGAGAGCCTTCATAGGTGCAGCCATATTTCCAAATCTAGTAGGTGACCCAAAAATAATTGCATCATAATTGGGCATTTCCTTTACCAAATCTTCGACTTCACTAGTTGGATATCTATTAGTCAAGTCTTCTACAGTTTTTGACCACTCGGGGTTTTGTGAAATTACTTCAGCCGGAACGTCATCTGCAATTCTTCGAAGTGTTACACTAGTATTTGGAACCTCCTTTGCTCCATATGCAATTTCCTCGGCCATTTCAGCAGTGTTTCCATATCTTGAATAAAAAAGGATAAGAATTTTTGAGAATTTTTCAGACATGATTAATTAGTTTTTATTAAATTATATAAATTACATATATACATAAAGTTACAATTTGTCATATCCTCGACTTTAACGATTTGTGAAAAAAGGGCAGTGCCTACACTGATCCATGCCTACGCTCAGCTTCATTTGATAGCTTTAAGGAAGTTCATTTCAGGGACGTAGACCATGTCAAGACTGGATAAAACTTAATAATCGTAATTCCTAATACCGACTAATAATTGGGAATTCTAAGTTTCTTGATAGGTTTAGTGATATCTACTTTTCTAATTTATGTAGTTACAAAGTTGATGGGTGAAAAAGAGGGATTTAAAACTGCCTTCTTTGCTGCTCTTTTAGGCTCAATTATGTTTGGAATTGTTAGTTATGTATTTGGATATGGCTTTCTTGCAGCCGCTATAGGGGGTATTATATGGTTGATATCACTCAAGTGGCTTTATAGCACAGGATGGCTCAAGGCTATATTGATTGCCGTGGTTATTTGGATCGTAGTATCAATAGTTGGCATCTTTTTGCCAACATTTCCAAATCCATTTTAGCTTTTCCAAATGTTTTCGAATTTTAAAACATAGAGATTTCTATTTCTATAACTTTATTCAATTTCAGCTGGGATCATTGAAATTTTAGTGGAGATATTAGAACCAAGAAACTTGTCATCATGTTTCCATCTGTCATATTCAATAACTTGTTTTTCTATCTTTGAGCATGTTCTAAGCTTAAAAAAGGGTAATCAACCGTTTTATATAACCACCATACTCCATAATCCTAAGTTTGTCTTGAGAATCGACTAATTGATCTTTAGTTATTGGTACTGTCTAATTACTTCAACAAATGAATGCAATCTCAAATATATCTTATTTTAGTTACTAGCTATGGATGATTGACCTGCAATTTGTATTTATTTATTATCCACAAATAACACTTTTTCTTGATTATTTTGGTACAGTAGCATTTGCAATTACAGGAGCATTCAAAGCAATAGAACAAAAAGCCGACATCGTAGGAGTAATTATCCTTGCTAGTGTTACGGGGCTTGCAGGCGGATTGATACGAGATGTCATTTTTGGACAGTATCCTCCCACTGCCTTATCAAATCCTATGTATCTGATTCTATGCTTCATTACAGGCTTTTCGATATTTTTCCTATATCCTCGATTGAAAAAACATTGGAATATTTTTCTAAAATGTGATGCGATAGGGTTAGGGGTATTCACGGTGATTGGAGCAGGCATTGCATATTCTATCTTTGGTCCAAACTTCCTCTTAGTTTCCATTGGAGGTCTGATTACAGCTACGGGAGGAGGAATTCTAAGAGACGTTCTAGTAAATGAAGTTCCTTTGGTATTTGTTAGAGAACTTTATGCAACAGCTAGTTTCGTAGGAGTAATTATTTTCTTTGTATTGATAATTTTGTCCGATCCAGTTACTGCAGCAATCGTTGGAATTATTTCAGCTACTGGTATTAGGTTATTAGCCATAAAATATGCATGGAATTTACCTAAGGTAAAAACTTGATATTCAAAAGCAACGACTGTTTTCGTATTTACTATTTCCGGTTTGCAACAATTTGATCTTGTAAGCAGGAGAGTAATTGGTTTCAGCATTGACTCCAGGTTTTGATACTTAGCCCATATTTGATGTCCGTCCGTCTACCAAAACGAGTTGCACCGAAAACCAAAATTTTATTAACTAGGGCATTAGCAAAGTTTAATTCCAATAATCGTTAAAAGTACGATATAAATTGCTGTACATGAATAGGAGATGCTTGGATATCAATTGATTTCTAATAATGTTCCTTTAAAAAAAAACAATATAACAAAAAGTAATGAAAGACCCTCTAATACTATAGTCACTGTTAATCCTGCTACTGAAGAAATTATTAAAGAATATAGATTAATATCAAAGGATGAAATTACAACTTTAGCTAATAAATCTAAAAAAGCTTTCAAAGAATGGAAAAAGGACTATCGTAAGAGAACGGGCTTTCTATATGCCTTTGCTAATGAATTTAAGAAAGAAAAGGAAAGACTAGCTCGAATAGCCACCTCAGAGATGGGAAAAACCGTTAAAGAAGCCAGATCTGAAATAGACAAGTGTATTTGGGCTGTAGAATATTTTGCAGACAACGGCGGAGTCTTTTTACATGATGAAGTTATTAATACAGACGCCAGGAAATCTATAGTCACATTTGAACCGTTAGGGGTAATCGCAAGTCTGATGCCCTGGAATTTTCCCTATTGGCAGGCACTTAGATTCGCTGCACCGTCACTGATAGCAGGTAATACCATTATCTTGAAACCTTCCAGTGTTACTATGCAATGTGGACTGGAAATCGAGAGGATTTTTGAAAAGATTGGCTTACCCGACAATGTTTTTAAAACAGTTATTGCTTCCTCCGTTGAAGCGGAATATTTAATCGACTCTGATGATGTTAGTGCAGTTACTTTTACTGGTAGTGTACCCGTGGGTGCAAAGGTGGCCAAGCATGCAACCGCACAATTAAAAAAAATAGTATTAGAGTTAGGAGGTAGCGATCCATTCATCGTATGCGAAGATGCAGATATTGATAAAGCGTCAAGTGGAGCTGTAAAAGGACGTTTCATAAACTGTGGACAAAGTTGTATAGCATCTAAACGCTTTATTGTTGTCAAAAACGTAGCTTCTCAATTTATTGAAAAATTTGTTGAAAAGACAGAAAAATTAAAAATTGGAGATCCACTTTCAGAAGAAACTGATATCGGGCCATTGGTAAACTCTTCTGCATTAGAAAATATTGACGAAATGGTAAAGAGATCTTTGAAAGAGGGCGCAGAATTGGTAACAGGCGGACAGCGATTGGGTAGAAAAAATGAGGGTAATGAAAAAGGATATTTCTACAAACCAACTATTTTAAAAAATGTTACTCCTAATATGGAAGTAGCTCGAGAAGAAACATTTGGTCCGATTGCTCCGGTAATAGTGGTAGAAGATGAACAAGAAGCATTGGAAATAGCAAACGATACAAAATTTGGCCTCGGAGCAAGCATTTGGACTCAAAATTTGGGGAAAGCGGAAAAATACTCAAAATTACTACAGGCTGGAATTGTTACGGTCAATAATGTTGTTGTATCAGATCCTAGAGTTCCATTCGGTGGAATCAAAAATAGTGGATTTGGGAGGGAATTATCAAAGCATGGAATGTTTGAGTTCGTAAACATCAAGTCTATAAGATTCTATGATCAGCTGATTCACCACCACTATGTTGAATAAAAAAAAGAATAAGAATCAATCTTAAAACGATTCTATTTTTTTGTTATATCGATTGAAGCAACGAAAAGTTGGTTGGTCGTTTAGTCTTATTGCCATCAAAAAGAAAATAATCCATGAAAAATCACTTTTGTAGTCGATAAATAACCAGCCTATCAGCCAGCCAGCCTTGTGATTTCGTCTTATTTTAGATTTGCTGCCTGAAATAGTAATGTTCGTAATTAAAATTTAGTAACATTCTTTGATATATTTCCTAGATGCCCAAAATCTGGAGATTTCTAAAATTGGTTAAGTGATGTTTTAATATATTGTATCCCATTTTGTTTTATTGAATGATGTTCGTTATTGCCTGGAAATTTGGGGAACGGATTATGAAAAAATTAAGCAAACATGTATGTTAGCTGAAGAGCTTGGATATTACGGATTTTATTATGGTGAGTCATTAACTGAAATTGACCTTGACTGTTGGACAGTTCTATCCACACTGATCCCAATTACTAATAAAATTAAACTTGGTCCCGTTATCACGTATATACTTCCAGATTATAGAAGCTTGGCCTTACTTGTAAAACAATCAATTACTTTTCAAGATGTTTCAAAAGGACGCCTTGAATTTAGAACCGGAGCTGGTGCAAGTCTAAAATATTCTCTTCAGTGGTGGTATCCTTATGGAATTGACTATTCAGATGCAATTTATCGTGTGGCTTTGTTTAACGAAGGAGTTCAATTACTATCAAAATTGCTGGGAAACCATGATTTAAAATATAGCCAGTCAGCGAGCACTTTAACAAATTTTGATGGACAATTTTATAAAATACGGGGTGCTTCATTTGTCAAACCTAAAATTAGAATTCCTATAACGATAGCAGCCAAAAAAGATAGAATGATGAAAATTGCTGCAAATTATGCAGATGTATGGGAATGTTCCTATTTGACTCCCCATGAATATTTTTCATTAAACGAAAGATTTGAAAGATTATTAAAAACCCAAAATAACCAAGAATCTAAAGATCTACAGAATAAAGTGGTCAAGAGGTCGATTGAATTGGATGTTCTTATTGCTAGTACCGAACAAGAACTCGAGTACAAGAAAAAAGTTTTTGCTATGGAGAGGGGGCCGGGTGTTTACAATCAAATACTAAAGAAGGGCCTTGTGGGAAATTCTGCTGAGGTGAGTGCCAGGATACAAGAATACGTGGAATCTAGGTATCAATCAGTTTTTTCTTGCATTTCAAGATCCGTTTGACCTAAAATCCATAGAATTATTCATGGATGCCGTCAAAAGTTGAAATTCTTAATTTTTCTATCCTTCTGAGGATACCATAGAATTAAAAATGTTTTAATTCTTCTTACTTTTTTTGAATCTATCGATGTTTATTAACTCATTTTTTTGACATTTTTGGAGTTTTAGGAACATAGAGAAATAAATACGGCAAAATCCCCACAGATAATCACTAATGATGATATTTTAGATTAGCAAAGATTTTTTACTTCTTGTACATCGTTTATGAGGTAGACAATGAATTTAGAAATTGCAAATAAAAAAAGACATCATTTTTTGTTTGGAAAAACATGCATTGCATCAATTGTTTTTATGGCTGCGATGATATTTTTTTCTTATCAAGTTTCGTATGCTCAGCTGGACTTGTCTGATAACTTCAGCAGTAGCACCAGCAGTGGTGACAGTGGTAGACAGTGGCAGCAGTAGTAATAAAACAATTACTCCTTCTTTAATGGAGAACGGAAACGTATCAATTGGATCCTTTTCGAGCTTTGTTAATGACATTAATAGCCTTTTAGCGTCTAATTCCTCAAAATCCCTTTCAAATGGTACCTCAAATTCCCAGACTGATACACCATCATTAAACTTACTAGCTTTGGATGAAATAACAATTCAAAACACTTCAATGTCGGTACCTGCACCGGTAAGACATCCAGGCCAGCCATCACACGAAGTAGTTTTTGCTCTTCCATTAAGAAATGATGGCAATATTTGGTCAGGCACAGTAACATTTACAGCAAGTAAACCGATAGAAGTCGAGGTCCTTCATACTTACGCACCAATGGAAAACCCCGATTCAACTCATGGTGAGCCATATCATGCAGTCTTGCCTGGAAATAAGAGCATTGCAATAACTCATCTTCGACATTTGGTTGATGTGCCGATTGAAATCAATGGAACTGGAATAAGTTCAGGGACACTAAATTTTGCAGGTAACGCATTAGTATTTCACAAGACCAGCGGGGAGCCATTCACAGTAACCTATACTATTGATGCTATTGCAAAGGAATTAACTAAACTTAGAAAATAGATAATAATACCTCTGATCTTGTCAACTAGATACTAATCATTAGTTCCTTAATTCCAGATCCCAAATTAATTGAGTGGGTGGGGGGGGCGGAAGTTGAGACAATTTTTTTTGTTGGTTAATGACAGGACTAGAGGTCTTTTTCGTCATTTGCTCCAGATTTTCTTTTTGAGATAGGTGGATTAAAAGTCATATTGGTTGCTCGTAGGATAATTGCAAATTGTATATAATACATAATGAAAAGAAGGATCTAACTAGACTACTCTATGATTAACCATGCTTGATCTCAAATGTCCCAGCCGTATAACGTATTATCTATTAATAACTGCAAACTAGATATATCCATTAATCAGACTTCGTAGAACATAAGAACAGTCTACTATCTGATTATGGTAAATACAATAAATTTATGAGACTTTGATTTGGTAATAAGGCAGTGATAGACAAAAAAAAGAATTATTGATTTGTGTTTAATATATCTAAATCAGGATTAAAAAGTAAGTCTCAAAAAAAAGCACCAACCATATTAATTAGTTCAAAATGAATGATTGTAGAGATGCAAGACGAGTATCTATATTATCAGTTCGGACATAGGTAAATCCCGAACCTTGATAAACTGTTTCTATGAATCCTAATCTATCCCTAATTTCCTCATGATCTTGCAGTTTAGAAGCGTCTTTTAAAGTCCAATACCATACCTCTTTTCCTGTACCGGGATCGATATATGCTTCTATAACACGTTTGTTATCTTCTGTCAAAAAAGTTTTCACTTTGAGGGTAACATTGTTAGTATTTGTGAGATCGTTTAGGAAATAGTCTTTGCTCTTATTGTCGTTTGAGTGAAAAATAAAATCATCTCCTGCTAGATTTTTTACATCATTAATTGTAAGTTTTAAGTATCTGCCATCATCCCGATAATCCATAATATACGGATTACTGCTATTTGAAACGTCAAATACTACTCCTATTCCTCTCCGTTCGATATCGGGTGCATCAGATGCATGAAAACCGGTATTAAACATGATCTCAATATAAGTTTCATTATCAAATTTATCCTTTGGTTCCTTAAAATAACCCAATATATTTCCCTTCCAAACTATCATTTGATTCTTTGCAGCATTCATATCTAAACTTCCGTTGATGTTTTCTCTTTCAATTTCAATCCTGGGTGAATTTATGTGTTTGTTGTGTCCTTGAGTGTGCTTTCCAAGATCCAAATTAACTCTTATTTTCTTGTCAGAATTAAGCGGATCAACTAATTCGTACGAATATTGTTTGTTGAATTTTGTATCCGCTATCAATAAGCCTTTTTCGTCAAAAATTTCATTATCTGGTATTTCTTCTTCTACTTGCTCTTCTTCCTCTTTATTATTGTCCTCATCCTCCTCAACATTAGTTTGATTTACATCTTCTTTTGTGTAGCACATTATTTCCGATGAACTGTTTGCTTCTGTGGAGCAATCATATGGATACATTATTTTTAGAAATGGACAAATATTGGTGATCGTCTTAGAATCCTCGATAGGTTCAGGTTCGGTGATATTTCCTATCCCGCTTTCATTATGGGGGACGGATATTATGTCATTTATAGAAGATTCAAAGGTATTATTTTGTACAGGATTATTGTAAAATTCTGGACAATTCTTGGTATCTGTTGTATTTAGTAAAACATAGTTTTTCCCTTGAACATGACCTATTGTTTGAGCCATGGCAATAATTTCAATGTTAGAATCGGGACCTGCAATCAAAATATTGATGTTCGCATAAAAGATGATAAAAGAAAAGACAATAAATGTGAAAAATAAGATAAAAAAACCGTTGGAAAAAGTATGTCTAGTTACCAATTTTTTAAATACTATAAATCTTGTATTATATAAACGAATAAAAGCCGTTTGAGATAAGCTTTATATTTAATAACGTTTACAATGGTTTCAATATTGATTGAAATGATCTTTTTTTGTTAAATATCATATTTTATTATTAATAATTTGATAATTTTACTAATAGATCATATAGTACAATTTTTAAAGTCTTAATAAGCTAACAAGTTTGATACGTTCTAATTAGACACATGTTACTGTGATCTTTTCCACTCATATTTTTTATACCCGCGTTAAATACTGATACTCCCAATCAAAATTAAAAATATTCTTGATAATTTTTCTTGTTCTAAAGTCTAGACAGGATTACTGATACTTTTATACGACCAATCTTGCAAAACCATAATAACTGATCTTTAATGATACTCTGTTGTATCTTTTCTATAAATTATGAAAAATTTTAGTTTAATTAATAAAATAACTTAAATTCAAAGTCATAGTTAAATGCCCTTTGTTTTTTAGAGAATTTAAGCCCTTAACATAAATCAGATCAATTCAAATTTGTCATTATTTCGTCTCCCTGGGACTCTAAAAAGCACCCAAAGCAAGTGAATAAATCTAATAGGTGGTGGCTCACTAGACTATTTATATGAATGACCAAGCCGAAAATTCGAACAAATCTGATGGTTTTGAAGAGATAACTCTGGCAAATGGGTGCTTTTGGTGCACAGAGGCCATTTTTAAGCGAGTTCGAGGGATTCTCTCAGTCTTACCTGGCTATTCGGGCGGGTTTCTAACCGATCCGTCATATGACCAAGTTTGTACAGGCGAAACTGGTCACGCTGAAGCTATCCAAATCCGATTTGATCCAAAAATCATTCCGCTAGAAAAACTTTTTGAAATATTTTGGTATACCCACGATCCAACTACACTTAATAGACAGGGTAATGATGTAGGAACGCAATATCGATCTGCCATTTTTTATCAAACACCAAAACAAAAGGATACAGCAACTAAAGTGAAAGAAGATATTGAGAAAAAGAAAGTATACTCTAATCCTATAGTCACTGAAATTACTCCTTTTAAAAATTTTTATCCTGCTGAGAAATATCATATGAATTACTACGATAACAACAAGAATGTACCCTATTGTAGTTATGTGATTGATCCAAAAGTAGAAAAATTATTATCAAAATTTCAAGACAATGTAAAGGATGAATACTTGTAGGTTTACAAGTTACTCATGATAGTAATACAAGTTATTGAAATCTTTTGAACTAAGTATGCCTTTTTGAGAACGTAACCTTAAAATCAATAGCATCAGCAAATTCTCAATTTAGATTTTCTTATCTAGATAAAACTCTCCATAAAAGATGTTCCCTAGGGCTAATATGTCTATAGTTCATCTGAAGAAATATGATGATTATATTGTCTATTTTGGCCAAACTATATATCGTACTGCCAGTCTCCAGGGAAGTTACAAGTACATTTATTATCTAAATACATTTATGAATTTAAATTCCATAGGAATAAACAATAAGCATGGAAGGCATTCACGGCGAATACCATGATGATGCGACTCAAATTCAGAAAATAATTGAAAAATCGGAAAATTTCGTATTTTTTACAGGAGCTGGGATTTCAAGAGAAAGTGGAATTCCTACATTTAGGGATAAGGATGGGCTGTGGAAAAAGTACGACCCAGCAAAACTTGCTTCATACTCTGCTTTTATTTCAAATCCAAAATTGGTTTGGGATTTCTTTTACTCACGACAGAGACTTGTATGCCAAGCTGAATGTAATGATGCTCATACAGCCATAGGGAGATTTGAAAACACAAGGCCCAAAAGGAGTCATGTTATAACCCAAAATATTGATAGACTACATCAACGAGGCGGTTCCCAAAATGTTATAGAGCTGCATGGAAACATTTTTGGAATGTTTTGTATAGCTTGTGGAAAAAGAGAACAGTATGATTATTTTAATTTTTTTGATAACTTTAATGAAGAAAAAATCCCAATTTGTCTAGTTTGTAATAATATATTAAAGCCAGATGTGGTGCTGTTTGAGGAGCAATTACCACAAGATGCTTGGAGTCAAGCCGTTCAATTGTCATCTGAATGTGACGTAATGTTTGTTATTGGAACATCATTAAACGTTTCTCCAGCTAATACTTTACCATATCATGCTGTTAAAAACCACGCAGTGCTGGTCGAAATAAATCCCAATGTTACTGAAATGAGTTCACTAATGGATTTTTCAATAAGAGAAAGCGCATCAAAGGTCTTACCAAGAATACTAGATGTCGATTAGCATTTAATCAACATCAAGAGGAGAGCAGGTTGAGATTGATGATTTGAAATTTCTTTACTAGTTCGTCTACTGGAGAAGAAGTGACCATCTTTTTCTTGGGTGCAAGTTAGAATCTTCTTTTTACCTATCTAAATCCAGGAAATTGAAAATAAAATTGGCATAAGCAGCTTTGCAAATAATTATTATGGTTTAAATATTATTAATTTAAAAATTTATAATATTTGAAATGTCTTTCTTTAAAACAGCCTTATGCTGATTTGCTAGCAACTGGAAGAAAGACTATAGAAATCAGAAAATGGAATACCAACTTTCGAGGTCCATTCTTGATACACGCCTCAAAAAATGTTAACAAAGATGCTTGCTTGACTTTAGGATATGATGAAAGCAAGATAGTTAAGGGTGCGATTATAGGAAAGGCATTTGTGTATGATGTTATAAAGTATACAACTATTGATGTTTTTTTGGACGATCGCCAAAAGCATTTCTCAATTGAGGATATAAAATTAGATCATTCGTTTAAGAGATATGGATTTTTAGTAAAGGATGCTTTGAAATTTAGGGAAGATAATTCCTTATTTGGGGAAATTAGGCTTTTTTGATGTATCTGATTTGAGGATGAGATAGAAAAGTGTTTTTACTCGATATATGAATTATTTTGTATGCTCCAGTGAACCTAATTGTTACATTACCTTCTGTGGGATATGAATAATAATAGAGAAAAAAGAGCAAGACAAGGTAAAGTAAAATGAGGAAGAGTTTCTTGATCTTTTTTAAGAGAGGTTGTTATCTGAAAGATTAGTAACTGTAATGGTGATGGCTAAAGGGATGGTGATGGCAAAGACAGACAGAAGGAAGGAGAGGAGGAGAGGAGGATTGATCAAACTCTTTCTTTACCTTGATCTTAGGATGTTAAGGGCAGAACCAGCACGAAACCACTTTAGTTGAGCATCATTGTATGAGTGTATTAACGGTATTTGTTCTTCAGTACCATCATTATGGTACAAGATAGCAGTTACCACTCCTTTAGGTCTAAGATCTCGCAAATTAATTATGCTTATTCTATCGTCCTCTCTTATTTTCTCATAGTCAGATGATTCTACAAATGTTAATGCTAGAATCCCTTGTTTCTTTAGATTTGTTTCATGTATTCTGGCAAAACTTTTTGCAATTACTGCAGCACATCCTAAATACCTCGGAGTCATTGCCGCATGTTCACGGCTGCTACCTTCGCCATAATTCTTATCCCCAATGATTATCCATTTTAACCCGTTCTGCTTGTACTCCCTAGCGATATGGGAAAAGGTTTCAATGTTCTTATTTAAAAGATTGAGTCCTTTACCTACTTCTCCGTCTCTAAATGCATTTACTGCACCCAGTAACAAATTGTCGCTTAATCTATCTAGGTGGCCTCTATACATCAACCAGGGACCAGCAGGAGAAATATGATTCTGTTGTACATTTTCCCTTTACCTTGGTCAATACCGGTAATTTGCTAAAGTCGTTTCCATCCCATTCTAAAAAGGGCTCTAATGCTTGGAGTCTTTGACTATTTTTGTCTATTACCACTGCCACACTTTCAGGGTCTATAGCAGGAGGGACATAGATATCGACCGTGTCTTTAAAGCCATCTTTTGGGACTTCTGGGGCTACTTTAGGGGGGTTTAGTTTGAATTTTGTTCCGTCGCTTGCTTCTAATTCATCCTTTAATGGGTTAAAGGAGAGTCGACCGCCTAGGGCTAGGGCGATTACAAGTTCTGGACTACCAATAAAGTTCATGGTTTCCCTTCTACCATCGTTTCTCCCGGGAAAGTTTCTGTTATAGGATGTGACTATTGTATTTGGTTCTCCTTTTTTTATTTCAGGCCTGCTCCATTGCCCAATGCAGGGTCCGCATGCATTTGCTAATACGTTTGCTCCAATATCTCTTAATAATTGGATCTGACCGTCTCTTTCTATTGTTTCTCTTATCATTTCTGAGCCCGGTGTAACTTGAAGAGGCGTTTTTGTCCTAATTCCTTTTTCTATTGCCTGCTTTGCTATATCAGCTGCACGGGACATGTCCTCGTAAGATGAATTCGTACAGCTTCCTATCAGGGAAACAGAAATAGTGTCTAGGTAGTTGTTTTTTTGAATGTCTTCAGCCATTTTTGAAATGGGTCTGGCCAGATCGGGGGTATGCGGACCAACAATGTAAGGTTCTAGTTCATCTAGGTTTATTTCAATAAGCTGATCGAAATACTTGGAAGCGTTTTCTCGATTCTGGCTGATTTCTTTTTCAATGACTGGGTCTAGGGTCAGCAATTCTTTGTTTTTATTAGCAATATCTGCTAGGTCGTTTCGGCCAGTAGAAATCAAATAGGATTCCATTTTGGCGTCGTATGAAAAAACAGAGCAGGTAGCACCTATCTCTGCTCCCATATTTGTAATGGTGGCTTTTCCTGTACAGCTAACATTTCTTGCCCCTGGTCCAAAGTATTCTATTATTGCATTAGTCCCTCCAGAAACGGTTAGCTTTGAGGCAACAAATAGGATAATATCTTTAGGGGATGCCCAACCACTTAGTTTTCCTGTTAAATATACTCCGATTCTTTTTGGATACAAAACTTCCCAGGGCAGCCCTGCCATGACTTCAGCAGCGTCTAGTCCGCCTACTCCTATTGCAAGCATTCCTAGTCCTCCGGCATTTGGGGTATGAGAATCTGTTCCAATCATCAATCCACCTGGAAATGCATAGTTTTCTAGGACAACCTGATGTATTATTCCAGCACCAGGTTTCCAAAATCCTATTCCATACTTTCGGGAAGCAGATTCTAGAAATTGATACACTTCATTATTTTCGTAAATTGCAGCTTTGGTGTCTGAATCGCTGCCCACTCTTGCTTGGATCAAATGGTCGCAATGAACTGTGGTTGGAGCCAAAACTTGTTTTATACCTGCCTGCATAAATTGAAGAATAGTTGTTTGTCCTGTAACGTCTTGAAGGGCAACTCTGTCTGGGTTTAACAAGATATATCCATTTCCTGGGGTTAAACCATTAAAGGTCATAAAATCAGTTGATTCATCAAGGTGGCCTATTAGAATTTTTTCTCCAAGTGTAAGAGGCTTATTTGAAACTTGTTTAAATTTTAGAATATTTTTTTGTAATTTTTCATATACTTTGGAAACCAAGTCTGTCTTGGTTGTTTTTCCTTTCAATTTCAAAGAATTTTGACTTGACATACAGAAGACACGTACTTTAAAATGAACTTGCCAATATTTATCACTAATGCATTAGTCTGTAATTTTAAGAAGTCAAAATTGAATGCTCGAATTCGGAGCAGAGGTATCAGGGTTTTTGGGATGTAGTATCTCCTTATCTTATTGTCTATTTTCTATTTCGCTCATCGGTATGAAGATAATCACAGATGATTATTTCCTAATCATGTCTTTTATTTCAGTTCAGATGGATGAGAGAAAAAAAATAAGCAAATAATTAAAATAAGTTATAGTTTAAACAAAAAGCCTGATGTTTTCAAAGATCTTGGTTGCATTTGATGGGTCAAAACCTTCATTGGATGCCGTAGAAAGTGCTATTGAAATCGGCAATATATATAATTCTTCATTAATCATTTTGCACATTTTAGACGGTTACAAATATCCGTACTTACTTTCAAGTGTTGTATTAGCCCCGACATATGGTTCTGACAAGTTAGAAAAAGAACGTCAGAAATTTGAGGATTTGATGAATTCACTTAAAGAAAAGTACAATGCAGGAAAGAGGAAGATACTGACCACAGAAAATGATAAATTGATTTCAGAAGGAACCAGTACTACTTTACTAATGATACCAGCACAGCTGGTTCTACTTCTACTGATCCAACTGGTTTAAGCTTTGAAACTGCAATTATTGAAGCTGAAACTTCAGCTGCTTCAACAATAGTTGATTACGCCGAATCCAAAAATGTCGACTTGCTAGTAATAGGAAGTAAGGGCCGTACTGGTTTGAAAAAAATGCTAGTAGGAAGTACTGCTTCAGAAGTGGTGAAATATGCACACTGCCCTGTCCTTGTGGTAAGATAGATTCGAGCCGGAAAAAATATTAGACAGAGTAGAATGAATTTGCAATTTTGCGGGTTAATTTATTATTGAAACACCCTTAGTCGACACCGACAAAACTGTCCTGTGTCCAAGCTGAATGGTATCTTGTATTCATATGGGGCCAATCAGATTGGTTTTCAAGTGGTATTTTTCTTGTTGCTATTGCTTGGGATTTTCAAAGGACATTGTGAATTAATACAAAACTCCCATTGGTATCTTTTTCCTTGATTATAACCACTACCGGCTATGATAGGCCAACTACATTTTTCACACTTTTTGCCAGTACTTTTTTATTGTACCTTTTTGAGGTAATGGCGATGTAGCCAAGCATTTTGTTGATGAATAGTTTGTACAACCTAGCAAATCTTTTTTTTGATTTTATCGCCTTTTTGATCATTAAATTTCCACTCTTGCAAACAGGGCAAGTGCCTAACGTAGCTAGGGCAGTAGGTTTTCGCGATGGGCTTGTTGTTCTATTTAATTCAAAGGCTAAAGATATTTCTTGGCCAATTTTACTTTCATTGAGATTAAAAGATTGTATTGCATCTTTAATTTGGTTTCTTGCCTTTTCTACCACTTGTACACTTGTAGTATTGCCTGATTCAATTTGTTCTAACTGTGTTTCCATGTCTCGTGTTAGACTCGTTGAAACAATGTTAGGTATGTATTTCTTCATAGAACTTATTATTGCTATTCCAATTTCTGTAGGTCTTAATCCTGATTTTTGGATACCTACATATTCAAGTTTGTTTGTTTGTTCCTTTTTATTATTGGAAATAGGAACGCTTTTCGATACCTTTGAATCATAGGTAACGGATTGCTTGGTAGCAGTAGCAGCAGCAGAGGGTACAAAATTAGTTATATAGTTTCTCTTAAACAATGTACTGATTATTTCAGACCTGGTTGCTTTGGTACCTATTTTTTCCCTTTCCATTTTTTGTAACAATGTTGATTGATTGTATCTGGGGGGAGGTTGGGTAAATTTTTCTAACAGTTCTATTTTTACATTTTTTAAAATATCGTTTGTTTTTAGAAACGATAGTGAGTCCAAATTTACAAAGCCTGATAAATCAAAATAGGGTCTATAGTATTGAATCCATCCTTCAAATACAATTTTTTTCTCCTCTGCCTTAAAAGTAAATTTGTCTTTAACTGTTATTGTGATAGTAGTTTGACTAGATAATGCCTCCTTCCCAAATGAAGAGAAAAATCTCCTGATTATCAGATCTAACAGTTTTAATTCTGTATCTTGAAGATTTTGTTTTGGTTTTTGGCCTGTTGGATATATGGCGGGGTGTGCAGGATCAGTCTCTTTTCCTTCATTTGGTTTAAGGGCCTTGTTGGCTAACAATTTTGAAGAGATCTCAGAATAAGAAAGAATTGATTTAGTTTTGTTACCATATGAATTATTTTGATGTAAATTATTATCTTGTTTTGAAACTGCTTTGATGATTTTTTCATAATTAATTGAAGGAGGCAACTTTTGGCTTGATGTTCTTGGATATGAAATAAGGGCAGCCAGGTATAATTTTTCAGCGATTGAAAGGGTGAAACTTGGGGTAAACCTAAAAAGCCTATAGGCTTCTTTTTGAAGGTCTCCAAGGTTAAAGGGAATTGGAGGCTTTATTGATGTTTTTTGAATATTAATGTCTGTTACTTTACCGAGTTGATTTTTGCAAGAGTTGATTATGTTTTCGGCAGTTGACTTTGAATCGATTTTTTGAGGATAATAATAGGTTTTGATGATCTGATTACTCTTTATCAAAATCCGCTGTAACATTCCAATAGGGTTCAAATATGTGATTTTCAATTTCCTTTTCCCTTTCTACAACAAATGCGAGAGTGGGGCCCTGGACTCTGCCTATCGATAATTGTAGATAACCATTCTTCTTTTCTTCTGATGAATCTTTCTTCTTGACGGAATTGGTAAGGGCTCTTGAAAGATTTATTCCATAAATGAAATCTATCATATGTCGGGATGTCCCTGCATCCTTTAGCTTTTCATTGGGAGGTAACAAATTGTTAAACGATTGTATTATTTCTTCATCTGTAAGTGATGAAAATTTGGCTCGCTTTGAAATAGAGTATTTGTTGTTACACGCGTGCTCTAGTATGTTGTACCCTATGACTTCTCCTTCTTGGTCATAATCGCAGGCATGGATAAAGCCTGCAGCATTTTTAGATATTTGAGAAATTTCCCTTAATATTTTCTCAATCTTGAAAGCCAAAAATTTTGAACCTGATCCTTTACTTTTTAGTATGGACAATGGTAACCATGTTGGATCAAGAACTGGGAATGCTTTTTTAGGTCCTTTATTAGAATCCGACAGTCCGTATAGATGCCCTAATGCATGACAGATGATATAATTTTGACCATTCATCCCCCTAATAGTAGTAAATAATGTGGAAGATGTAGGTGGTGATGGTGAAAGTGTTGATGATGATCTATTTTTTTGTTCTTGGTCTAAAGATTTGTCTGAATAATTATTATTGTGATGGTGATAATGCTGTACTGAGTGCTTGTGCAATTCGTTTTGCAACAGAAGGTTTTTCACATATTACAACTATGGATTTATTTGCGATAGGAAAAGCACCAACCTGTGTAAATTATTAGGTTTCATTTCTTTTATAAATACCGGTTATTAGTTTATTGATAAATAAAATTACTAATTTATTAATAAAGATAGGTGATAACCCTTCCTTAAATCATCAAGAAAGTTTTCTATCTCCATTTCCAGACCTTGGTAAGACCATTTCCCTCAGGGTCTACTGTTTTCTTGTAAATGCCAAATAAATTATCAAATTGTGTATAAAGTGAGTCTGTTGAATTCGAGGATAAGCTTGTAGAATTTGCTGAATTCATTTTGAAAGGCAAGTGGAAGACCATTATCCCACTATCTGAGAAACTTCCATCAGGATTGTAGTTACCTATTGATTCAGATCTGTAAGTTATGACTTGACCTGATGCTGTCAATATTATTGCTTGACCTTTAGAGGAAACTGTCCCATCATTATTCATCTTATCTACTATTGTACCTATAGTTTGGGTTGGCGCTCCACCAATAGTACTGTTACCAGTATAAGTAACTTCAACAGTTGGAATGGGATCAATACTTGATACTTTAATGTTTGTTGATTTAGTATTTTCTGTATAAAATGGACTACCTAGTATATCGTAGTCATCCATGGTTGATAGATTAGAGTTAGAACTGTTTGCTTCTAAGGAACCAGTTTGACCAAAAGTGGATGATACGGCTGAAACTGACTCTATTATCATGAAAGAAGCCAATAGAAATACTACTAATAACAAGAAACAAAGATATTCTTCTTAATGAATCACTTAACATTGTACATTTAGTTTCTGATTCAATCATTATAGAAAAATCATATTAGGAAAATATAAAGGTTTAAGGAACTTCTTTTTACCTAATCACGTCTATACCACATTGCTTGCCCTAATTATTGACCTAGGTCCTAATTTAAGTAAATATATTACGAATCCTTACCAGACGTTGACATATTCATGAAATGGATCTTGATTCAGAATTAATTAACAAGGGTTTGCTTGCCCATGTATGTATCCATTCTCTCACGATGTTTGCACTGTGTTCAGCCTTTCTTCTGACAAATCCGTCTAAATCATTTTTTGCGACATCTATAAGCACTTCAATAGTTTCATACGTTCTCTTATCCGGTATAGTGTGAAATTTACCGTCTTTATCTGCCAGTGCAGAACATGCATTTATCTTTATCTTTCGTCTATCATCTCTTAACAAATCCTTAAGTCTGTTAAAGACCGCCTGGTTCATAGCACTGGTGTCGGCGTTTGCTGTGTCATTCTTGTTGATCAAAAACTTGGCCAAATTTGATGTCGCTTTTGCTCTAATAAAGTAGTCCTTTGATTCGAGTGTATTCTCTAGAAAAAAATGAGCTACCTCAATGTTTATCTTGTAATCTCTATCCGTTGCTAACTCTTTTAGTCCTTCCAGAGCCCCAGTGGCTAAAACGCTTTGAAAGGTATCTGTTCCTTCAACAAGGTTTTTTAAAAGGGAAATTACTTGGACTTTATTCTCTATCGACTCTAAGTCCTTGCTGCTTTTTCCTAGTGCCGTTGCGGCGGAGGATTTTACAAAATTACTTTCGTCATTGGATTTGTGAATTAGATCTTTAAGCAGACTAATTGATTCAACTCTTTCAAATGTCCCAATATTTCTTATAATTGCTTTTTTGGTCTCTGATCGTAAAGCATCAAAGGTTGATTTATTATTTAATATTGAAACTAAACACTGATATGAATTATCAGATTTTTCATAATCATTTTTATCATAAAAAGAACCAATTGTATTAGTAGCCTCAACGGCTACTCCGTAAAATTTGTCCTGAACAATAGCATCGTATAATGCTCTAATTCCATCTTCTGAATATTGATTCTTAAGTAATCTTATGGCGTTAATTCTTTCTATAATGGTTTCTCCATATTTCATCTGATTATAAAGCAGTCTTTTTAATTGAAAGTCTCTGGTTTCATTTACTACTTTAATGGAACTTATTTCTTTTAGAATCTTAAACTCTGGATCAATGGATATGGATTCAATATTTGAATTATTGTCTATCTCAACAAACAACTCTGAATCATTATTATCCACATTCATTATATGCACCAGGTGACTTTTTTGTCCCGATTTATCTACAATATTTATTTTAAATTCCAATTGAAATTGATAATATCTAGAGGAATCTTCATAGCTTTCATAATTGTTTTTCTGTAGGGTTTTGATTTTTAACTTTTGAGAATTTATACTATCTTTCTCTATTAAATTATTACGTGTCAGAGTGTACTCAATTTCCAATTTAGGATGACCTTCTCTGTAAATCCATTGATCAAAAAATGATGCCATTTCTCTACCTGAGACTTCTTCAAGTACTTTGAGTAGGTCAAGTGAATCAGCCGATCTATTCTGGTATTTTTCCAAATAGACTTTAAGTGATTTTCTAAAATTCTGCTCTCCTATATGATTTCGAATCATATGGAGGATAAAACCTGATTTTTCATATGAATGGGCATCAAACAAATCGTCTACATGTTTATATATATTAGTAACAATTGGTCTGTCATAGAGTTTATTTGATTCATCAAAATAAATATCTGTAGCTTCTATCAAGTTATAGTGGAATTCATCTTTTCCCCGAGAATTTTCCCAATACAAAGATTCACAATAAGTAGCAAATCCTTCATTTAACCAGATATGAGGCCAATCCTTGCAAGTAACCATATCTCCAAACCATTGATGTGCAAGCTCGTGAACCACCAAGAAGATATCATTTCTATAGTCTCTAGAAGCTGTCTTATCATGCAAAACTCTTCTAGTCAAGGTAGTGCAGGTGGTATTTTCCATACCTCCAAACTCAAAATTATCAACCGCTGTCTGTGAGTATTTTTGAAAAGGGTAATTAGTTTCGAAATATTCTTCAAAGAATTTTAACATTTGCGGAGTCTCAGAAAAAGTTAACATGGCATCTTCTTCCTTGATTTCCTCTGGCCAGTAATAGTAGAGGGAAACGTCCCTATATTTTGATTCATATTGTGAAAACGTGCCTACCACAACCGAAACAAGGTAAGAAGGAAGGGGTTTCTTTTCAACATACTTCCAAATTACATATTCATCTTTCATAACTTTTGATTCTAATAATCCATTTGAAATTACCATATACCCTTGTGGTGCGGAAATTTCGATATCCAAAGTAAATTTGACTTGAGGTGTATCAATAGACGGAAACCAGTAGCGTGATTCAGCTGCTTCACCTTGTGTCCAAGCTTGGTACGATGGAGATTGTTTATCTTGATTACCCTTCGTAATAAAGTGAAACCCAGTTTTTGGAGGACCAAATTCTTCTTTGCCTTCAATAATGGTATAGCCGGCAGAATATGAAATATCTATAATGATGGTACTTCCGGCTCTAAATTGTTCTAAAAATTCTATAACAACTTGTTTGTTATCAACGCATCTAAATTTTGAAATATTGATAGACTGTGAATTTACCTTTGTAACTTTTAAATCAGAAATATCTAACACGATTTCTGATAAATCATTAAAAGCTCTTATCGTTATTTGCTGTTCGCAATCAATAAGAATATTGTTCACAAGATCTGGCTTTATCTTTAATGACATATGCTCAATGGTGTAGGACAGGAAGGGAATAGCGTGGATTTTACTTCCAGGAAATGCAAACCTTTTTTTTTCTGACTCTTTTTTTTCCCTTTCAACAGAATTTTTATTAAATTGTATCATATCTTATTTCTTTTGTCATTTACCAGTAAGCGCTTATTCAAACATAAGTCTATTGAAATTAGAACGAACTAAGATTTTGAAAATGTGGTCATTTAGTGTTTGTTTGGGGGGCTGACCTTTCTAGTTTACTTTTCAACCCTTTGCTTGTCGGCGACCTCCATTCATCTAAATCCTCGCACATATCAACAACTTTTAGATGATTCATAATGGAAAGGCTTTGCATAGGAGCACTTGATTTTTAAATGATTGTTTGGTGATTAACTAGTGCTAAACATTTTTGATTTAGCAAATAATGGCCTTCCTTATCCACTCACAAAGGACATTCTTATTTTGTACAAGCAAGTGAGCAAGCAATATTTGGATAAGGCTCTACTTGAATCCATTAGGATGTTAGTGCCAGTCAAAATTAGAACCGAATTTGATATGGCAGTCGATGGAAACGTAAACTTGATGATACCTATGGCATTGCTGCTTAATTGGTTTAAACAGGATTTTATGAAATGGATGGACAAGAGCCCAGTATGTCCATCATGCAACTTATCATTGAATCTCAGATATGTAAAAGGCAATTCTTGGATAGTAAGAGGTGTAGAGTATCATGAATGCCCTAAATGTTCATTTACAGTGGTGTTCCCTCGATATGGCGAAATAGAAAATATAGCTTTTAATCGAGTCGGTAGATGCAGTGAATGGACGTTTCTATTTGGGGCTATACTTAGTTCTTTGTCGGTACAATCTAGAATAGTTCATGATTTTCTCGATCACTGTTGGAACGAAGCTTTTATTGAAGGTAAATGGATTCATGTGGATTCAACTCTTGAATATCCCATTTCAATCAACCATCCTAATTATTATGAAAAAAATTGGAATAAAAAATATCAATACGTGCTAGCGTTTTCAAATACTGAGATAACAGACGTTACAAAAAATTATTCTTTTAATTGGAAAACTATCTTTGAACAAAGAAAAAAGCGAAAGAATAGTGATATGTCTAGAATCATAAATTGTTATGAAAAAATATGATTTTTAATTACTTATCCATTCTTTTATCACGGAACATGGTTCAAATTCATAGGTGATAGTCTTTCTTAATGATGATCCCTCATTTTTATATTTTTCAAAGTCTGAGAAATTATTCTGATTTTATGCTCTCAAGCACATCAACATTATGTTTGGTTCATCGGATTGATTCTCAAAATCATTTAATCATTTTTTCTAAAATTATCATCAAAGACTGATCTCCAGTAGCCTATTTGAGGGTTTCACTCACAATTCCAAAGCTACCTTTTTCCTAAGTTGTAAAATCTGTTTATTTTTATAGTAGATACCTCCAAGCCCTTGAATCTTTTTACCAAATTTCGGATTACCGCATCTTCTTTGGTCATAGCTACATAACTGATCAATTAAGAATTGATGTCACGTAGATGATAATGAATTTCTCAATTTTGATGTATTTTCAATTAATCTACTAAAATAGGTAGTATGGGGACAATCTGAGATTATTAGAATTCACAAAACTTATCAGGTTCTTTTCTATTATTTTTGCTTTTTTCTATTTGCATTAAGAAATTCTTCTAGTCTTTCTAGCGTTTCGGAATGTAGGTGATGCTCTATGCCCTCGGCATCTGAGTTTGCAATATCCTCTCTCACACCTATGAAAGTAAAGAACTCTGTCAATAATTCATGCTTTCTTCTAATATTTTGGGCGACATTTGTCCCTTGTTGGGTTAATCGAACACCTCTGTATTTTTCATATTCTAAATATCCTGTGGTATCTAATCTTCTCATCATCTTGGTAACACTAGGGGCCGAGACATTCAAACATTCGGTAATATCAACACTGGTAGCATATCCTTTTTGTTGGACTAGTTCGTAAATAATCTCAAGATAGTCTTCCATCCTATCTGTACGTTCCTTTCTCTGTGAACTATTGACCTTTTTAATAGAGTCGATTATTGTGTTTTCTCCAAAAGATGAAGTATTATTTGACACTTTCTAGTTCACCTAGTTAGTTATATAGAAACCAAGGTTTGATAAAAAACTTTGCAAGACCATCACACTACACCAGCAATCCTGTTATGTACATTATTAGCAATCCTATGATAAAGCCTGCTATTATTGCCGCACTGGGACTTTTCTCCTGGGAAGCTAGTAATTTCATTCCGGATCTAGCAGTTTTTTCTCCAAAATCCCCACTTTTGGCGTTGTCAGTCTTACTACTTTGCCTTAATGATTTACTCATCCAGACTGCGAGGGCATAAACAACCTGAAATATTGCACCTGCTCCAACCGACAAAAATATGATTGAAGCTAATGGGGAATATACAAATCCGCCAATCCAGGTACCTAAAATAGTAGGAACTCCTGCAATAAGTCCCATTGCAATTAATCGTCTTATCATTAACTTTCCTGTTTTTGCAAGGGGTGCAACGATAGCCAGTCCTTCTGTTGTATTATGTATTGTAAAGCCGATGATCAAAAAGGTGCTAAGTGCAATTTCACCCAGTAAAACTGCTGCTCCTATTGCCAAGCCCTCTCCGAAATTATGTAGGCCAATTCCTATTGCAACCATTAGAGATAGAGTAAGTGGCTTGATGATTTCACGCTTATCAATCAATCGGGTCAGTTTTTCTTCTTCTTCTCCTCTTTTCTTCTTCTCTTCCTTATCCTCTTGTTCATTTTGTGCTAGACCTATTGTATCATTTGAAAGCCGATTTGTCAGGGATATTGATGAAACCGTTGTTTTAGACAGGGGTTTGACTGGGGATTTTAGAGAATTATTTTGAGCACTCAAATGATTTGTTTCATTTTGCGCTTTCTCCTCTTTTTCATATTCATACGATAACTTTGACTCTGCTCTCTTGCCGAAATATTCTGAGAGATAAAATAGTCCGAGGAAAGTCGCAATGATTATGACTGGTATTAAAAGTTGGCCATTAAATGTTGCAGCTAAATTATTCGCAGCTATTTCGTTACTTTCTAAAAATGCATCAATACCCAAGAATACCAGCAAACCTGCGGTCAAACTCAGAAAGAAATTATACTGATTTCTTGTTATTTTCCTCAGAAACGGATACCATGCAAGTCCAATTAGTACTGGTATCACACCTACGAATATTCCCAGCATCGCAAATACTGAGAACTGATTGATGTTTGGAATTGGAGCAGGAGCAGCAGCCTCAATGACCTTGCTGAATCTTGTCCCGTCCGAAGTAGTTATGCCTACTTCATAAGGTTCTGCTGTGTTCCAAAAAAAGGGTATTATGACTTTAGCTTCTGAAAGCCTTGGCAATACCTGAGAGGGTTCAATCGCAGCAGATTGTATCCTATCATTAATGTCTGCTTGAGAAATCGTAACTTGCTCGGGACCCGTATTGCGGATAAAAGCCACCACTTGATTCTGATGAAATTCTACTTTTTCTATAGTTACTTCTGGTAGGGGAACACCAGTGTTTATCAAGTTTTGACCATATGGGCTAGAAAGAAAATAAATCATACCTGCTAGGATGATCAGCGGTGTAACGGCTAGAACTAATGAAGCAATTTTTCTTCTTTTTCCTTTGGATGCTTTTGTGTTTGCATTATCTGCGTTGATACCAATAGTGGTTGGCTCTTCTGCATCTGTAATATCTGGTTTACTTTGACTTTGTCCTTTGATACTGTCAATAGTGTTGGTGGTGGATGTTTTATTTTCCTCGTTCATCCCTAATTCTTCATCCTTTGCTGCTTTTTCTAATTTCTTATCTTTCATTATCTAGTTGCTCCTTGGCTTGGCTTGGCTTGGCTGAGTTTGCACCGTACTGATAGGAAGAAATTACATCATTTGGATTGTTAGTATGTTGTTGGTTGTTATGGAGTGAGTTCTTATCAAGCTCATAGGAAGTGTGGTTATATACCATATTATTATTTTCTAAATCCGTATTCTTTACACCATTCTGACTAGAATCTGCTACGAGATAGGATTGATTGTTGGGAATAGATGCATTATTTGGGTTTTCTGCACTATTGCTCCTCAGATCAGCGTCATTTTTATCGTCTTGGCTGTTATCTATCACTTTGAACATACCCATCCAACCCTTTTCTGCAAATTCTGTTTTATGAGCGTGGAACATGTAATTTCCTGGATATTTATACTTGAATTCTAAGATACCTCTTTCTCCTTGACTCATAGTTACGATGTCATTTAGCTCCGCAGGAGTTTGACTGGTTCCACTTGGATAATAGTTAAACATGTTAGCGTGCAAATGAAAGTTGTTTATTGGATCAAACTCTAGCATATTGACGAGATAAATTCTTGTTAGCTCATCCTTTTTGATCTCTATTGGATTGTGCATATAGAAATATGGAATTCCATTTACAGTGTAAAAGTTATTTTCCGTGTCAAAGTCGGTATCATAACCATTCATAACCATGACCATTTCATCTGCCTGAGGTCTTGGAGTCTTTGGATCAATAATCATCACACCATATAGTCCATGTGTTATATGTTCTTCTAGAGGTGTCATGTGACAATGGTATGGATAAACACCAAATGGTTCAGCCGTAAATTCATACGTGAACTTGCCCTTTGGGCCAATCATGTCAAAAACCCCGTCCATCTCTGCTGGATGAATTCCGTGGGTGTGCAGTGAATGAGGTTTTGAACCGTTATTTATGAAATTGATCTTTAGGTGATCACCTTCTGTAGCTCGAATTGTCGGGCCAGGTATTGTGCCATTGTACGTCCATACATTGTAAAAAACCCCTGGTGACACTTCTTTTATTTCCGAATCCGAAGCAATTAGTGTGTATTCCCTTAGTGTGGTTCCATTTGGATATTTTGATACGTGTCCATAATTGAATTCACGTAAATATTGATTCGGATCTACTACTGCATTTTTTGAGTTGCCAGGAATAGAAATTGGATCTAGTATGTCTCCAGTTGATCTGAACACAGGATAGCCTGGAGTATGACTTCCGATCATTTTCCTATTGTCGGTCGAGTTTTGAGCATGGGTATCAAAAGATGGATTTAATGGGTTAAGCAGGTAGGTAGACATAATCAAAGCTACCGTAATTACAAATACAATTGAAAAAAGGGGCAATGCCAATCGCCTAAAATTTTGCATAATCTATATTACTTAACTAGGTTAATAAATGTTAACCTTGGTTAAGTTTTTCATATTTGAGTTCTATGATCTGCGAACCATACCGTCGATAGGGTAAATCTACGTCCGTTTGAAAATCAAATGGAAATTTCAGTCGTCAATTGCTTGAAGTCGGCATATTCTACTTTGATATCTAACAAGTCTAATCTTTTTGGCCCGAAAGTTGGAGAGGGGATCTGAAGAATAATACAAAACAAAACATGAAAAGTATCTAATACTCAATCAATGTGTTTGTCTGCAGGACAACTAATTACTAAAAACAAGTGTCATGTTTTCCTATAAGACAAAAAAATCGTTAGTTTTAGATTAATTCAGACAGGTTGAATTTCTCTGATACTAAGATTCTTAAAATCAAAAGCTACGTTGTCTGCTCTGAAACTTGCTATGGGTCCTGAATTAGTTATGACGTAGTCCTTGGGTTTATTGCAATTTGCACTGCTAAATTCTTTATCTGAACTATTGGCAAACCAGCCACCATCATCAGTAATCTCGTTAACCTTCTTCCATACATTATCATTATTATCATCAATAAATGATTCCATTTTGACACTACTATCATTATCCTGGTTGTAAATTATTATCTTCCATCCGATCCATCTATCTAACAGAGGATTCTCAGTTGCCTTAGCGGAACCTCTAGAATCGGTGTATCCGCCGGTATGCCAGATTTCCTTCTTCCAAGCTGCCTCCATGTTTACCACGTCAATTCCTCCATTTAATGCGGTTCCTTCACAAGGATTTTGATTATTATGTGAGCCTCCCCGTGCACGCCATGTAAAATCAGGAGCCAAAGACTCCGAGTCCCCATTATCGGTTCCTCCTTCATTTTCTTGATTGGTATCATAAACTGACTTTATCTTGACATAACCAGTCATCTCAATATTTTTCCATGGTTGTGCATTAGCTGGAGTATTTACATTCATTCTTATCTGAGTATCATTGATTGACCAGGATAAACCATCTTCTGAATTCTTAACTATGGGAACATTTGATGTAATTGAGAAGGACTCGTCACTAAGAGGATCTTGCATGTCAATAAACCACTCTCTTCCATCTTTTGCTGTGGGATAAATCTCCTCAACTCCAAAAATATCTTTGCCTTCAGGAGTGATTACTTTTTGAGGCTCTGGTTGCTTCTCTCTCAATACAACTATCTCATAGTAATAGTAATATATTAGAATAATCGTTATGATTGTCAAACCTACTATAGCCAGATGAGGTTTTTTTATAATCAACCTATAATTTGTTATTTTGAACCATTTTTAAACTTTGGTACTTTACATTTATTTGGCAGTAAAGGCCTAATTTTGAGCCAAAGTTTGAATGGCTCTCATCTTTTTTCTCTTGGCTCTAGATTAAAAGACCTTTGATTATCTATTAATTCTTAACCTAGTTAGTAAGGCAAATACATTCTAAAAACCTAATTTAATTAATAAACCAAATTGTATATTAATTAGGAATGCTCTATTCAAGTATCTTATGAATTCTAATGAGGAATTATAATGAAATGAAATCTGAAACCTTTTCACAATCTGATCCAAAAAGAAAAATACTGTATTATCTTAAAGTCATGAAGCAAGCAGGATTAAAGGACTTGTCAAAAGTTATGAAGATTTCTAGAATGGCTGTACACAAGCATTTGAGTGACTTACAAGATAGAGGGTTGGTTGAAAGCGCGGAAATTCGAAAAGGCGTGGGGAGACCTACAATGCAATATTCATTAACAAGTACTGGTAAAACTGCATTTCCAAAATCATATGGTGAAATAGCAACACATGCTTTGGACTATCGTAGAAAAAAAAATGGGTAAGGATGCAGTAGAGTCGGTATTGCGGGAGCGTCAAAAGGAGTTATTAGAAAAATATAGTATTCGTATGAAAGATATGAAATTCAATGAAAAAGTAAAAGAATTAGCAAGGATTAGGGATGAAGAAGGCTATATCGCCGAATCCAAAAAAGACAGAAAACGCAATTCTCATACTCTACTGGAGTACAATTGTCCAATAATAATGATAGCAGAAAAACATTGGGAGGCTTGCTCCATTGAAACAGAATTATTCGAACATGTACTGGATGCTAAAGTAGAAGTAACCCATAGAGCAGCCAAAGGAGATTCAATTTGTAAGTTCTTGATTAAAGAAAAGAGCGAGTATCTCTAATTTTTGTTCTAGTCACCTATTTAACATCTGTGAATTCTAATTTATATAATTTGTAAACTATTATATTTATAAATTACCATAACGAATATGAATGTGTGAATAAAACAAATTATACTTTTCGGATCAATATAGGTGGTAGTTACTAGAGATGACCTTAAGGGTTCTAGGTGTTGGATCTAGTATGAGGCGAGATTCTTTTAGCACTGAAACTTTGAAGATCATATTAAACAAAGTTAACAAAAATGGCGCAGATACTAGATTATTGAATCTCTATTCAAATCCTTTGCCCATGTATACTGCAGAATACAATGAAAAATTAGGTGGCATTAAACAAGCCGTTGAATTGGTTAACTGGGCTGATGCTATTGTTCTTGCAACACCAGACTACCATGGTTCAATGGCAGGATCACTGAAAAACTTTTTAGATTACTTTTGGGCAGAGTTTGCCGGAAAGACATTTGGGTACTTTTGCTCCTCGCATGAAAAAGGCTTGACTGTAATGGATCAGATGAGAACTGCTATAAGGCAATGCTACGGTTGGAGTTTACCATATGGGATATCTATAAACTCAAATCAGGATTTTAATGCGGACCGCGAGATCATAAACTCTCAATTGCTCGGTAGACTTGAAAGTTTTGCAAGAGACTTGGTAGTATATGGTGGCTTAATTAGCAATCAATTTAAAAAGGATTTGAATTCAACAATACGAAATTCTTATGCAGTACACTACAGAAAGTAAAAGCGGAATATTGGTCCCACACAATCAAGAACAAAGATATTTTGACTTTATTTCCTAGTAACAGGCTAAGATGATAAATAACCAATATTTCTTGAAATCCATTTAATAAAAAAGACACAATGTGAGTAGTTTTGGTAGCATGGGATTTAACTCTGCGTTAAAACTTAAACCACACTGTAACTCCTTTCCTAAGATACTTTGAATAAAAAAAGGTAATAGCAAGAATTTATTTTGCCTTGAAAGTTTTTTTTAATAGTAAAATCCCCACATAATAAGGAATATTGAAAAATGCAGCTAACGCAGCGACCTCAGTTCCAAAGAATTGTTGAGCAAACACCACTATCAAAATATTGTTAATGTATATCATTGAAATCATTGTTGATATTCTATCATCCTTTGATAGACCCATCAACCTGGAGATGCCATAACCTGTCAATCCATAATAACCAAATAATATAAACGCTAAAATGATATTTTCTACAGTTACGAGGGAATTGGAAAAAAAGAAATAAGAATATTTGGCAAAAACCCCTAGATTGATTAGAAAAATGAAAACAAGTGAGAGGTTTAGTGATTGTTTATTGATTAGATCCGTGAGTTTAGGGGAAATCTTTTTTAAAAGCTGACTAGCTATCAAAGGCAGCATTAAAGCTACCAATAGAAGTACTATCATGTCGAAAATAGGAATTGCAAAGTTGCTACTAAAAAATAGAAATATTAAAATAGGTAACAAAAATGGAACAGTTAATGAAGTTGCTATTATTAATCCTACCACTATTGGTAATCTGCCTCCAACAAAGTTTACAACAAAGGGTGATCCTAGCCCTGTTGATATGCCCGATAATAAAAACACTGACAACATTAAATTTGCACTTATAGGAACAATGGTAAGTGAAAACAGGTTCATTATTGCGTATAAACCGACCGGAATTAACACTAGTTTCGCTATTGTAAGTATTATCAGATTCTTCGGATGGGAAAACACTGTATAAAGTTCTGACAGATTTATATTGATTAGATTAAACAAAAGTAAGAGTCCAAGCCACAATAACAAGTACGGTTCTACCAGGATTCCTATATTTGGGAATAATAAACCTAATATTGTCGAAAATAGCACCGATAAACCTAGGTAATAAAAAGTGCGACTAGAATTCGTCATGTGCATTTGTCATATCACCGCCATTATCATCAAATAGGTTTATTGAATAAAAAAGTTAGACATTGCAACACCCTGGAGTAATTCTACATCCCTTTCAAGAGTATTTTTGTTATATTCGTCTTCTTTGCTTTCTAAGATTTCAATTTTTGAAATAAACATCAATTTTTGTATCTTGACAATGAAATATTTTTGCTGGTTCATGGAATTTGCACCAAAAAGATTCCTTTTACATAGAGAGAACCGAATTCATTTTCTAATAACCCACTATGTTACCACTATAGTAACTTTAAATGCCCAGTCAATTTATCCAATTTTGTTGAATAATCTGGACCAAACCCGCAACATGTCAAGGTGTTAGGTTCTATCTGAGTTTTTCCAGCATCTCTGATCACTGTAGTAATGATACCATATGCTTGAGCCTTTTTTATTATATCTATTAGTTCTCTTTCCGATTGGATCTTTAATACTGCTTTTTTTTGACCACCGTAATTAAACCAATTAGCAACATGGTCTGGGTTTTGCCACACTACAGAACTACATGCATGTCCTACTTGGCCAGCAATTTTTCCGACACCCATTCCAAGATCTTTTCTTACTACTACTACGTATTTTATGTCGTCACTGCTGTTCAATAATCTAAAAATGAGAATGAATTATATAAATTAAGCAAGATGGTAAATATGAATATTCTTGAAAATCTGCTAATTCTATCAATCTAATCCAAAGAATGTACGTTTCTCTGCAATATTTCTAATAGATTGATGCATTTACTGCTCTCCTGTTTAGCTACTATGATTTCTATAAAACAATGCATCAGATTGCAATTGACAATTTTATTAACAAGAGCATAAGCTATGAAGAATAGTTACGATTTTATGAATTAATACCTTCTTCCTAAAAATGGTACTGTCATAAAGATTCACTATTGTTACCTCAGTTACATATCAACTATGGTGATATATTTAGCTGGAGAAAAAAATCAATTCATATCTTAATTAGTCGTCTTTATTTCCATCTGATGTCATTTTCTTTTTCATTATGAAGCTTATCTTACCGTTCGATTCCAATCGGGCATACTTAATTTCACTTGCATCTTCTAATCCGTTTAATCTCATTTCGGCCTCAAATTCTGCTTTATCCATTTTGGCTTTCTTTAGACCGTCATTGACAATCGATCCATGTTCTACTAACAAGATTGGTTTAGGTTCTATGGATTCTCTAAATCGCCTACTCTTTAAAGTCAAATAGTCAATTACTTTAAAGAATATAACTGCAATTATGACGGCAGCCATAGCCTGTGGGATAGATATTTCTTTATAAATCATAGGATCGCCAATCGCTGATCCCAATCCAACTACGATTAATAATCCAAAAGGAGATAACTGCCCGATTCCTTTTCCACCAAGCCATTTTACTATAACAAAAACCAAAGTGGCGATTATTGCAGTTCTTATGATTACAGATAAAATAGAAGATGGGTCTGGAATTAAAGCGTCATAAATTACTTTGTAAGGTGAGGTACGAGAGTCCGCACTCTGTCCACCACCGTCAGTCCCAGATTCCTGTGATTCAGATGACGTTGCGGATGACACGTTATTTAGCATTAGTTGTTCTGAAATACTATTATCGTTTGTACTATTGTTACTACTGTTTTCTTCCACATGCAGTAAGCTTGAACTGTCTCGAGTTTTTGTCTTATAGGATGAAGAATCTTGTTCTAATACTGTGTTTAGTGTGACTGAAATACTATTAATCTGATAAACAAGAATTCCAAAAATTACTATCATTATTGCTAGCGGTATGACTGTTATTATTATCCATATTCTTGAATTATTTATCAATCTATCAAGTGGGTATGCTATCATATATGTTAATGTTAGTAACTACAATCAAATAGCAAAATTTCTAGGTGTCTAAAATTTAGTTATATGTTTTAAAAAAATTGATAACGAAATTTCAACGTTTCTGCTTTGGTAAAGTCTTTTACATGCTAAACTGGTACAATCGAATTAGTCGGGTGTCCGTATGTGTGTAATCAATTACATTTGTTAACATAAAATACATGTCTTTAGATATTTTACTAATATACAATTTGGTTGGGTGTCATCGTCTAATTGTCTTTTATTATGAACCTTTATCGATGTAAAGTCAGAAAAATCATTGCAAGTTAGTTTACTTTCATGACATTTTCGATATTTGCAAAAAGAGGATAATTAAGATACATTTTTTGTAAAGACAACTGGATAGGGATACAAATTGATACTTGGTTTCTTATAACCTTTGTAGATTAAGATTTCATAGATGCAAGATACCAAACCCATCGGAATTACCTTCGTATCTGAAAATTTTTCAAATTCCATAGATTCGTTTTGGATCATAGTCAAACCTGAAATCCTGATAAATCCTTTTGACTTTATTAGTGTGGATAATGTTCAAAGCACCAAAACTATTGGAATGGTTAAAGAACTCAAGAGGATCTATATAGATAGAGAAACTATTTCTAAAAATCAATATTCCTCTCAGTTTGATCTACTTTTAAATACGGAGGAGAAGGTGGGTGATGGCATGACAGTGGCAAAGGTTGATGTGATTGCCAATCGTCAATTTCACACGATTCAAGAGGAATTTTCTTCAAATACTTCAAGTCTCAATAAAATACCACTAAAACCAAAAAATTGGAGCATTAACATGCCCGTTCAAGAAGGAAAACTTGTTACTTTTGCAACTGCCGAGGAAGTCATTTCATCTCTTGGAATTCCAGAAATGGAACATCCTATTCCTGCAGGAGTGATTTCGATGACTAACAATGCTAAAATACCCATAGATCTAGATGTAACGTACATTTTTGGGCCTGATACCACTCATGTTAACGCCACAGGAATCTCAGGGAACATGAAGACTGGCTACCTCCTATTTTTGTTACAGGTCCTTCACCAAAAACTATCGGAAGAAGGTATTTCTATAATTTTATTTAATACCAAAGAAAAAGATCTTTTATACATAGATAAAGAAAGAGATGAAGCCTATACTAGTGAGGATAAAAATGAACTGGATATACTTGGTTTGAATTTAACACCATTTAACAATGTAAAATATTTTCTCCCAAGGGGAAAAGATGGTAAACCAAATTCTGCACATATTCCTGAGAAAAACTATTTCACATATTCTTTTGAATTATCAGATGTTTATGATCGCTTGGAATTGTTATTTTCCTCTGAAACAACTCTAGATCCTCAACACAATATTTCATCAATCCTAAATTACATTTATGAATTATGGCCCAACTTGAGCCAAGGGGGTGATGATAAGGCAAGTCCTCACAAACTTGCAACCTGGACGGACTTGATTAATTTTAGTGAATTTCCTGGAGAAATCGTTACCCATAAAAATACGTTGTTAAAGTTTCAAGGGATGATGCAAAAATATAGAAAGCCATCAACTCTATTTGTAGATAAAAAGGTAACAAGCAGATATCTTGGTAATGAAATTAAAAAAATGAAGAAAAATGAAGTGTTTGTGATAGATATAGCTATGCTGCCTACATTAGACGAACAAGCATTTGTAGTTGGAGATGTAATGAAAACGATAAACGAGATGTACTCCCTTGGCCATGCAAATACTCCTGCTGACGATTATGAGGGTGGTAGTGATGGTAGTGTTGGTGAAAATGATGATGAAAAACAGAGGACAAAAACAGAGTTGACAAAAAAACCAAAATATATTGTAATCTTTATCGACGAAATTAACAGATTTTTACCACGGGGGGAATCAGGTAATACGGGTCTAGGAATATCAATGTCTAATCGTTCGGCTGTTGCCGAAGAATTATTAAAAACCTTAATCACAGGCAAGTCCAGACATTGCATACTTTTCTCTGCTCAACAATTCAAAAGTCAAATTGATCAGAGCATTAACGAAAATACTGGTTTACATGTTATCACCAAGTTGGGTTTGTCCGAACTTGCTTCAAAATCTTATTCAATGGTAGACGATGCTACCAAATCAGTTATTAGCAAATTACACAAAGGTGAGTTTATTTTGGTACATCCTGCCTTTAGACATCCTATCAAAATTGCTATACCAAAACCTACATTCAAAAAACCATGACCTTGACTTGACTAGAATGCATCGGCTGAATTTGTAGTATTATGTGTGTAGGGAGAGTCAATCAATTTGAAGAATTTAGTTCAGAACGCTTTCATTGTGAAAGTATTTAATGTTTGCTTTCAAATTATTAAATAAGATAATACTATATGAGATTTGTTCAAATATCTGACTTACATATTGGTGGTTTATTTAAAAAGGATGTCTTTGATACTTTAGTAGATGAGGTAAATAATGAATTAAAACCTGATGTCATTATTATTTCAGGAGATTTAACTGATGACGGACTATTCTTTCAGTTCGAACAGGCACAGCACGAAATAAAAAAATTCTCATGCAAGAATCTAATAATTTTTCCAGGAAACCATGATTATAGGCACACTGGCTATCTTTTATTTAGACAATTCTTTCCGGTTTCTGCGCCAAGTGGTTCGAGGGTTTACAAGTATAATAATCCAAAGAACAAGAACCAAACAGTAATAGTTACTACGGTTGGAACTGCAAGAGCAGATAGAGATGAGGGTGAAGTTGGATATAGACAAAACCTATGGTTAAACAAGATTCTAAAAAAATATCATATTCCGAGACCTTCTACTAATCAGAAACAACAAACACAAAAACCTCAAGATAAGATATAAGACAATAATAAAGATTGTTGCAATGCATCACCACTTGATTGCCATACCTGATACAGGTTATACAAATGTAGTAGGAATATCTGATGCAGGTGATGTTTTAAGGACATGTCTGGCTAATGATGTTGATATTGTTATCTGTGGTCACAAGCACAGACCTTGGATATGGGATCTGAGGTACAATGAAAATAGCCTATGCCGGCACAGCTTGCTCTTGGAGATATAGGGGGATTTTTGAGGATACCTATAATATTATAGATATAGGAGAGGATGGCAAAATCGAAATAGATATCAAAATAGTTGGGGGAAAAAGAATGCCATTGTCTGAGGTAGTTAATCAGTATAATCCGGAGGATAGGGTAACACGAATTGCCGATATGATGTCACCAGATTAAATAACAGTTAAATTATTATCGAGATTTCCTGGCAAGCCATTACAGATTTATTATTACATTATATTAAATGTTAGGATCCTAAAATAGAGGTATGCATAATAATGAAAATTCAAAATTTGTAGCAACGACTGTTGGCTTTTAGTTTTAAAGATGTTTTATCCAGATATTTGTTTGAGTGAATTATAGAGAATTAATATCTTTTTTACCAAAGTGCTACTGAATTTTCAACTTTTTGAAACATTAAATATGTACAAGACTACTAGTCTGTTCCTTGTTTCCATGGAAATAATGCTTTGTTTTTGATGGAACAAAAATACAAGAACCTTTTCTTATTTCATGATTCTTTTCTACCATATTGATATATCCTTTTCCTTCCATAACAATATAGAGTTCATCTTCAGAATGAGGTCCCTGTGTGTCCTTTTGACCTGGATTGAGTCTAAGCACCCCAACTTCAAAACTATTATTGTGCAAGAAATCTAAGAAATATGTTGAATTGTCTTTTTTATCTAGCTTTAACAGTATTGAATCAAGGTCAAAAATATTATCCATGTCTTCTTACAATATATCCTAAATTAGTTTGTTCTCTTGCTGCTATGTTGGACCTAATGATGTACGTTTGATGAATGAACAATTTAATTCGTAAATAAGACCGGGAGAATATACGATTTGGTTCAGTCCCTACATGAAATTTATTCGAAACATAACAATGATTTTACCTACATTGTCAGGATCTAGATTATGATTTGAATTAACTGAAATATTAAAAAATACCTGTATTAAAACAACAGCCGCGAAGTGTTCCAAATAATTTTGTTTCAGTTTAATACTGGAACTGTATATGTACTATTATGAGCGTCTTGTTTCAGGATCGCGAGCAAGCTGGACACGAGCTAGCAAAAGAATTGGCAGTGATTCTGAAAAAAAATCAAATAGATTTATCTAATGCTGAAAATGAGTTAATTGTTTTAGCGATACCACGAGGTGGTATCATATTAGGTGACATCATAGCAAACCATTTCCAATGTAATTTGGATGTTATCATTTCTAGAAAGATAAGGGCTGAATTCAATGAAGAATTCGCAATAGGTGCAATGATGCCAGACGGAAGCTACTTTTTGAATGAAGGAATTGCACGCCTTTTCAATATTTCCCAAGCTTATTTAAAAAAGGAGATAGATTTTCAAAAAAAGGAAATCAGGAGACGTCTGATAGAATTTAGAGGCGATATTTCCTATCATGATAAATTTGAGGGGAAAGTTATTGTCCTTGTTGATGACGGAATAGCTACAGGATCTACCATAATCGCCTCAGCAGAATGGGTAAAGAACAATTGTAATTGCAAACAACTTGTTGTTGCAGTACCTGTAGCACCCGCCAGAGATGAAACTGTGAATAAGCTTGCTAAAATAGCTGACAATATTGTAATTTTGCATATGGAAGAGGCTTTTTCTGCCGTCGGTCAATTTTACAGAGACTTTGATCAAGTAAGTGACGAAACTGTAAAGAAAATCATGATGAAATATCATTAGTCTATTTTGGATAATAACTTTTTATAAAGAATTAAAGTTAATATTGTAAAATGTATATGACTTCATTATCAATCTTGGTAAATACTATTGAGACCAATTTGGGCTATTAAAAAATAAATAACCGGATCGAATTTGGATGATTGAATCTGCTGTGCCTTTACTACTGGCGGGACCCATTATTCGTCGAGTTGACAAAACACAAGTGTGTATCTGGATAGCAACGAGCAAAGCCGTAAATGCAAAAGTAGAAATATTCAAATTCTATAGGTCAAAAAGTAACTTTTTACTAAGCAAAACAGTTAATGAACATACTGATAACGAACTTGTACTACACTTCTCTCGATCTAATATGCATATTATAGGTAGTGGTAAATGTACTTCGCTGAAACTGGGAGATAACCTATATGTGAGCCTTATAATTGCTAGACCATTTTCCTATAATAAATATAATATAGATAATAAAACAAACATGTTATCCACTTTTCCCACAGACGAGATCCTGGCTTATGATATTGGAGCTTTTTTTATCTAACGAGAGTAAAGAACATGGACTGCGCTTAAAGGATCTGGGATTATTATCTGGGGAAAATACTATACTTTATGATAGTTCTAATCCTGAAGAACTGAACAATCACGACGAAAATCAAGACAAACCATTACCTCCTTTGTTTTCCTTGCCCACACTCTATATCCCTGCTGGGAAAAATAGTTCTCACCTAAATATTCTCTACGGTTCATGTAGAAAACTGCACGGTAATGATGGGGATAGTTTGATTATAGGAGATAAACTTCTTGCCTCTTCCATCTCTGATCTAAAAAAAAGACCAAGCTCACTCTTTCTAATAGGCGATCAAATTTATGCTGATGACGTAGCTGGACCTCTAATAGGATATCTAGGAAGATTATCAAACGAGCTTCTTGGATGGCGAGAAATTGTTGATGGAATAGACAAAAATCTAGAAGACATACCAATTGGTGGCCGCAAGGAGATCGTAAGTTCCAAAGCTCAATTTACTTCGGAAGTATCTGACAATCACTTACTAGGATTTGGCGAATTCGCTGCAATGTATTTAGTTTCATGGAATCCATTAATCTGGCCCAAAGAATTTAATCCCTATCTAGGAAAATTACATCATACTATCGAATCTAAACAAAAGTATGAAACAGAATTGAAGGATCTTGAAGAAAGTCGCAAAAATCTTAGAAAAATTAGAAGACTTCTTGCTAATGTGCCTACTTATATGATTTGTGATGATCATGAAATAACTGACGATTGGAACATAGATCGGAAATGGAGCGACTCTGTGAGAAACAGTAAGAGCGGATCTCAAATAATTGCCAATGGTCTTGTAGCTTATTGGGCTTTTCAGGCTTGGGGGAACGATCCAGATTCGTTTGATGATGACTTTGTTGAAACAATCAAGATGTACCTTGATCTAAAAAAACAAAAGAGTTTGTTCCATTTTGACAAGACTTCAAAGATTTCGATTTTGAATGACGACCGTGAAGACAATGAAATTGATAAAACACAAATATGGAAGATAGGATTTGGGATATTAAAAAGTGGACGTATGTTGCTCCTACATATCCGCTTTCCATATTTTTAGATTGTAGAACACAGAGAGAATTTGTAAATCCCGATGGTCCTCCAGTATTATTAAATGATGAGGTCTTAGATTACATTAAATCTGAAGTTTATAACTCTGGATATAAACGAGGTGACCCGCTCGTCATTATATCTCCGACACCAGTTTTTGGTTTTGAACATGCCGAAAGTGTACAGCGATTTCTGACCTCCATTTCAGGAACTTATAAGTGGGACCTTGAAACATGGAGATCTAATGAAGCGGGATTCATAAAATTCTTGGCTTTTGTGTCTAATACGTTTAGCCCTGATTATTGCGTTATTTTATCAGGAGATGTTCATTATGCCTTTACAATGAAAGCAAGATTTGATCTATCCACTGCAGGGAATCACACAAAGCAATTTGCTTTTGATTTGGGAAATAATATCCCGATATTATCTTCTTTATCATTTGCTCAATTGACTGCTAGCCCTTTGCGAAGTAACAGCTTGAAAAAGAGAAAGTTAGCAATAATGATTCTAAATTTGGTACATAAAATCATCATAACTAGAAAATGTCATCACGCATAGGCTTTCTTGACGCATCTTATGACCCTGGTTACAATAGTCATAGAATTTCAAAAGAATTAAAGGAAGATAACAGTATCCAAATAAAGAAAATCCAAATTATTCAAAACATGGAAAAGAAGTGTCATTTCCTATTAAAATTAAGACTATCTATACAAGTTTGATTAATCGTTATTTTATTGATAAGGAGGCGAAGGCTGCTGAGCGATTTCCAAATTGGAGGGAGTCTAGAATGCTTGTCACACCAAAAGGTCATGGTACTACTCCCGTGTTAGCAAATAATAACATAGGTTCGGTTTCATTAAATTTAAAATCACGTACTGTAGAACACACCTTATTTTTTCTTGAAAGTAATAAAGTACGATCTAGCATGGCCATAATTGAATTTGAAGATAGATAAAAAGACACTGGACTGAATTTTCTTCTTCTTTTTAAAATCTAAAAATATTTAAAAGATTAAGAAGGTAAATGAAGAGGATAATTAAACTAATTGTTATTTAGATGACAAGTTATTATGATGCGATAATCCATTACTATGACAATATTTTTAAAAAGAATTACTTGAAGATTACCTGAAGACTTTGTTCATGCTAGCAAAATGATAGGAAAATCTCTTGTTACCACTCTTACGAACCTGATTGAGATATTGAATAAATATTTGTAAAAGATTTTACTGATGTTTACTTACTTTTTTCTAACTTTTCTTCAGTTTTACTTTCGCCTTGATCTATTAATTCCCTAATCGTTCTACTAGAGAAATCACTATTCTTTAAGATTGATGGAGATTCGATTTCACTTCTAATTATTCTAGTAACAGATTTAATTTCTGCCCCATAATTTTCAATCAAGTCTTTATATTCATTTTGGATATCATTTCTTTCCTGCTTGCTTAGCATGGAATGATCAACTTGTTTCTCAAATATTTCGTATAGTTTCTCTATTAATTTTATATGCCTAGTAACTAATCTTGCATTTTTAATACTTTCAATATCTTTATCACAAAATAAAATGTCCTTATATCTATTTACCACTTCTATAAAATTGGAAGGAAGTCTATCGATTCTTTGGGGATAGTTTTCAACTATGAAAATATTCTTATCATTTCGTGGTGACACATAGAGTACTTCTCTTATTGGAGTATTGCTAAGCAAGCTTCCATCCCATGCTTTAATGTTATTTCCTAAATCGACCCAAGGAAATCCATATATTGGATATCCCGAACTTGCTAGAATATGTTCTGGTTTTATTTTCATCAGTGTATTATCAAAAATAAGTGGCCTGGCTGTCATAACATCCACTGCTGTCATTATTAACCTCAAAACGGAAGGCAACTCTTCTTTGGTTGCTGCAAGATTTAATTTTTCATAGTCTATGTATTTTTCTAGAGTCCCTACTAAAGGGGAGTGGTCATAAATAAATGTCCAATTTCTAGGATCAAAATACTGCTCTTCGAGTCTACCCATGATGCCATGAAAGTTCTTACTGGTATTCCACCACTGCCATCTTGGTATAAACATTTTGGGAACTCCAAAAAAAGCTGCATTTGCAGAAGCGGATGAAATGGTCTTAGGGACATACGTTCTTGTTCTACTGTCCCATCCATAAGCCCATAAATCTGGTATAATTTCAAGGCTACTCTCACCAATTTCCAGCCAAAAGTCTTCAAGGTCTTTTTCTGGGTGCCCGGATTTACTTCCAACTATTATGGCTGCGTTGACTGCACCTATGGAAGTGCCTGCGACTATATCTATCTGCACCTTATGTTTTACTAATGCCTTAAACACACCACAAGCGAAAGCCCCTAGAGAGCCACCCCCTTGCATGACAAGAACATTTTCTATATTTCTAGATTCCTTGTGTCTTGTAGTACTGGCCTCTTTTATGGTATAACTCATCTGTATAACATAATTTACAAGAAAGCTTATTTAGATGAGCCATAAAAGATTTAAATATATTAGAAAAATTGACCAGAGTCCTTTCGCTACTCTAATTCGGCGTTATTATTTCTCAGATATGGGCATTAAAAATTCAACCTTGAAATTGATTCTTATTTTTGTAGACAGATGAAGGAAAAATCATCTGATGATCTTACTATTGTAAACTAATTTCTGTTAGACCTATTCAAATTAATTTGGTGATTAACTGCCTAGTAAAGCATGATTATAGAAGCCGCAGCGTACTGCACCATACTTAACCAATTATGAATTCTGAAGAATCTATTTTTACTCTTGGAAATTCTGGTTTCATACTTTCCAATTTTTTTAAAATAATATAAGATATTGCCCAATTTCGAAAATGTTTTACGTTTGCAGGTATGATATACCAGGGTGCCCATTTCCTGTTGCATAAACTTATTACTTTTTCGTAGGCATCCATGTATTTACCCCAATTACGATGACTTACTAAATCACTTTCTTTTATTTTCCACTGTTTTGTAGGGTCCTGTATTCGTTCTTGGAGTCTCTTTTTCTGTTCATCTTTGCTAATATTTAAAAAGAACTTTATTATGGTAACATTATTTTCTGACAAATATCTCTCAAAATCATTGATTTGGTTGTACCTAAGATTCAATTGATCCTTAGAAACTAGATTGTTTACGCTAGGTTCTATAATGTCCTCATAATGAGAACGATTAAAAATTGCTATTTGACCTTTTGAAGGAACTTCGATATGAATTCGCCAAAGATAGTCATGAGATAATTCTGTTTCATTAGGAACCTTAAATGACTTTACATAACAGTTTTGGGGATTTAATGCTTCCATCACTTGACGAATTGTTCCATCTTTTCCTGAGGCGTCAGCTCCCTGTAAGATAATTAATAAGGATTTACTATTGGCTGCGAATAGCTTGTATTGTAATTCTGATATCCTTTTAGAAAATTGTTCCATTTCTGTCAACATCTCAATTTTACTTTTATTCCCGCTATATTGCGGATCCCAATCCTTTAATTTTATCTGATTTGCAGAGGATTTGGTTGGCTTTACTAAAAATTTTCTAAAAGGATCCATGACTGATCCAGATAAAATGATACTGGATTTAAATCTGTATCTGCCATGCATTTTATAAAACATTCAGAAGAATTGGCTACTTGGAAAGTATCTTGCTAAAAAGTGCAGAAAATGATAAAGTTATCTTTTATCTTTTTAAAACTTGAACTTGATCTCTATTAAAAAATATATAATTAACTACTACTAACGAATATTGTAAATATAAAAAATATTCCCAATGAAAATAATTTTGTTAATTGTTATCCTACTTCATTAGTCCATTAATATTTTTTAAAGTATTAGAGGTCTAATCTTAAGGTCATGAAGGTGTTGAATACTTAGATGCGAATTTGCAACGAAATCTACAATCATATCATTTATGACAAAACAATGCCTAAAGCAACGATTAAACTAGTAAATGAAAGCAAATATTTAGATAATATAAAATATTGACTATTATTTATGCGAATTTCACCAGAAATGACAAAAGCAATTAATGAACAAATTTCTTATGAAGCCTCGTCCGCGAATGCATATATTGCAATCGGATCATGGTGTGAGAGAACTGGATATGACGGTAGTGCAGCTTTCTTCTTTGAACAAGCTAGCGAAGAAAACCAACATATGCTGAGGTTCATTCATTATCTCAACGGTGCTGGTGCAGAAGCGATTGTTCCTGCAATAGATAAGCCTCAAAATAGCTTTGAATCACTTAAATCTGCATTTGAATTTGGTCTACAAGGTGAGCAAACCGTATCCAAATCCATTTATGAGTTGGTGGATATGGCTGGAAAGAAAAAGATTATTCTACTTACTCATTTTTGCAATGGTTTGTAACCGAACAGATAGAGGAAGAGACATTATTTCAAACAATTCTCCAAAAATTTGATTTACTCGGTGGTGACAAATTGGCTATTTATCAGATCGATCAGTCTCTTTCTTCTATCAGATCCCAGATCGTGAGTAAGCAAGCAAAGCAGGGATAATCCTTATAGATGTAAAAATTCCAATTTATCTTTTTTAGTAATTCTCAGCTGGAAGTATTTCATTAACAAAAAATTTTGAACTCAAAATCTTTATTTTAGCCTCTTTTCTAGTAATCTTGTCTTACGCAATTTATTAATGTGTGTATTTTAATTGCTCTTCACTAACTCAATAAACAGATAGATTTCAGAGTCAATAAACATTTTAGACAATGAGTAGTGATTCGTTGCATTACCATTGATTACTTTTTTGAGTTTGAACATTAGACCTATATCCGATAGCATCCAAATGAACCGCTCAATCAACCTTGAATAATACTTGGACGAATCATCCATATAATTACCTGTGAACTAGTAAGCTCGAGTGATCTCATATCAAGATTATTAATAAAAATATATGCCTCGAAACGTAAATTTGATGGCACTGTAAGAAAAAATTTAGTAGAACTATGTGAATGCGAACTCGGCATAATGAATACTAGTTCATTCTGGAATGTCCATGTATTCAATAACGAAATTGAGAAGGAAGCGGATAACAAGAAATTTCGTGATGTCAAAGTGGATGAAGTAGATGGGGTTGATCAGGATTATTTAGATGAGCAAATTAATATGTGATTCTTATTGGAAAAGATATTAAAAAATTTCAAAACTTAAGACTTAATCGGATAAAACTGAGAACGAAAAAAATCAGATTTTTACTGATTCGCTATTTGAACACAAAATAACACCAACGATTTAGTCCAAATCTCTGAATTACACACTGACTTTTGAAGCTCACTGAGAACCAAATTTAATTTTGTAAATTAATGCTTATCAAAATATTATGAAAATACCTCCATTATGCCGCGTCTTCGTTAAAAAATTTAGTAAAAAACAACCACTGGATTAAAAAAAGAAACCAAATTTAGACAAAACCATATTGCTGAGAATAATTCTATATATTCGTTTTTGCACTCAGATTTCTACAGAAGAACGGTATAAGGCAGTTTCTTCTACTTTCGCTAATAGGTCTATATTTAAGGAACCCTTGAAGAGTTATTTTGTAAAATTATTCTAAAGCCTTTCAAATAAAATTAAAAATATGACAATCATTAATTCTAGTTAATTACGTTATACTCTTCCGTTCTCTTACCTCGATAAAGTTGGTATTTGATGCTGGGCATTAGAGTCCAGTTTTTATCGTTTTCGATTACAAGTGTAATGGTTGATTGATTGCAAAAAATTGGATAGGATTTTTACCCTTTGTCAATATCTGAATAATAATTTAAAGTTCAATAGTTAAAAGTATGTAACATACACTAGAAGCTCTTAAACGAGATGCATCTGTGCAAATATCATGAGTCTCAACATTGCGGTAATTATTAAATTAGAACCGGATTTTTCTGACGGAAATGTAAGTTATAATCCGGATGGGACATTAAACAGAGCAGAAACTAAAACTATTTTGGGACATCATAGTGCAATTGCATCACAAGCTGCCTTTTATGCTAAAGTAAAGTATGGTGCGCGTATATCTATTGGGACTATGGGTCCGCCAATGGCCGAATTGGCTCTTGATCAATCACTATTATTATCTGACGCTGAAGAATTGCATCTATACAGCGACAGATCGTTTGCAGGTGCAGATACTCTGTCTACAGCAGAGGTTCTAAAAACAGGGATATCCAAGATGAATGATGGAAAATCAATGGATATTGTATTTTCTGGCTTTAGAGCATCAGATGGTGAAACAGGTCAGACTGGTCCTCAAACGGCCTGGAAATTGGGTTTTACTTTCTTAGGTAATGTTATTAGCTACGAAATAGATATTGAAAAACGAGTAATAACTGCTGTCCGCCTTGTTTCATACGGAAATTATAACCTGATAGAACAGGTGCAGGCACCTCTACCCGTTTTTATTGCTATAGATCCATCTTACAAATCTCCTTTTATGACAGTTTCTCAAAGATTAAGCGCATCAAGATATCAAAAAGAAGCCACGATAAGATCGAGTAATTATAAATCAATTTTGAAAGTATTTAATGCTAAAGAATTGGGAGTTGATCCAAAATTAGTAGGGTTGCCTGGTTCACCTACAATTGTATATAAAGTGGAAAAAATTCCAAAAATAAAATCAAATAGGAGTGCACAGACCATTGAGAATATTGATACTGGTGAAATCTCTAACATTCTTGAGAAAATCCATGAAACAATTACATAAACAATGTGAGTGTGTGAATGAGTGAATGAGCGTGAAAGAAATGAATGAAAATATGAACAAGACAATAGATCAAACTGCTGCTTTGACGAAAGAGAAAGAGAAGGAGGTTGAGGTTAAGGAGGTTGACAACATCAATAAAATGAATGAGACAAGTAAATACAGAAACTTGTATGTTATTATCGAACAAGTGGATGGTAAAATTATTCCTGTTGGTCTTGAAATGTTATCAGAAGCAAGGAGGCTTATCGATGATTTTAATAAAAAATATTCACTAAATGAAAAGGTAATTGCAGTAATTCTAGGCAATAATATTAAACATTTATGCAAGGAATTGATTTATTTTGGTGCAGACGCTGTCATTTTTGCAGACGACCCAAAACTAAATTATCATATAAATAAAATCTATACAAAAATAATTGTTCAAATAGCAACCAATGCAAAATATATCGAAAAGATATCGCCAGAATATTCTAAAGCGTTTAAACGACCTAGATACATGTTCTTTGCTGCCGATAGTACAGGACGACACTTGTCATCCACAGTTCTGGCAGAACTAGAATCTGGATTGGCCTCTGATATTAATAAACTGGTGATAGAAGATATCGACTTTAGACATGAACATAAAACAAAGGGACAAATGTTAACTTTTGAAAAAACACTTAATGATGTATAGACCCGATTTCTCCGGATTTCTTTGGACTACTATTCTTTGTCTAGATAACAAAAATCCCGAAATAAAGAGGGATTATCATCCTCAAGCATGCAGTATTATTCCTGGTGTATTTGAACCATTAGAAAGAGATGTGTCTAGGACTGGGATAATTGAAGAATGTATTCCAGAGTTTGATACAAAAGATCTTGAAATTAAAGTTCTAAGTAGAAATATTCTTAAAGACACGATCGATTTTGGCAGCTATAAAACAATAATAAGTTTTGGAAGGGGTATAAAAGAGGCTCCAGAAGAGAACATAAAGTTAATAGAAAAACTTGCAAAACTATTAAACGCTGAAATTGGTATATCACTTCCCATTTCAAAAAAACCTTTTAAGTTAAGTGACAAAATGAATTCGCTCTATATTACTCCAGAAAGAGTAATAGGAACAAGTGGTCAAAAAGTCGAACCCACTATTTATATCGCATTGGGTATTAGCGGGGCCACTCAACATCTAGCAGGAATGAAAAATTCAGGATTTATTATAGCAGTAAACCCTGATGAAAATGCTCCAATAAAAAATGAATGCGATGTTTTCATTAAGGGAAGAATAGAGGATGTTTTACCAATCATGATAGAAGAGCTTGAGCGAGAAAAAATGACACAAACAAAAGAAGAAGAAGGTAGTGCCGTAGTTGGAACAGTTTGATGTTGTAATAATTGGCGGCGGTTCTGCAGGTCTAGCTGCATTAAAGCAACTATCCTCTCAGGGAATTCAGGCAGTATTGATAGAAGCAGGATCTCCTGTAGGTTCAAAGAACGTCTCAGGTGGTATACTGTATTCAAAAAATCCTCAAACTGGTAAGGTTTATAATGTTGATGATATATTTGAAAATTTCCTACAGGAAAAACCATGGGAAAGACAAATTACAAAATATATCCTAAATTGTGTATCTAAAGACAAAGTCCTGTCAATCGATTTGACAGATTCCCATGATTATCAATCTAATTTTGGTTGTTCTGTGTTATTAAATAAATTAAACTCTTGGTTTGCCAAACAATCTTTGGAGTCTGCGGAAAGAAATGGCGGAGGCATCGTAAGTGGAGTTCATGTTAGAAATATCAGATGGGATGATGAAAAAGGCAAAACAATTATCGAAACAGACGAGTTAGATGATTTTGAAGCCAAAGCTGTTATTGCTTCTGACGGAGTAAATTCAGAGATTGCAGAAATTACAGGAGCACGACAAAAATTTTCACCCCCGGAGTTATATCAAGGGGTAAAGGTTGTTATCAAATTACCAGAAGAAATAATAGAAGAAAGATTTAATCTAAATCCTGGGGAAGGAACAGCCCATATTTTTGCTGGCGACGTAACTCTCGATCACATTGGGGGAGGTTTTTTATATACCAATCTTGATTCTCTATCTGCGGGAGTTGTATATCATTATGACTCTTTGATTTCAAATCCAACAGGACCAAACAATCTTGTAAACGCGCTTCTAAATAATCCATTTGTCAAAGAATATATCAAAGATGAAGTAGCCTTAGAACCCTATCCAGACAAAACCTTATCTAAGATGGAACAATTACGCATTAAATTTGCAGTCAATAAACAGATAAAAAAATGGGAGAAATTGAGATTTGATTATTATTCGCATGAGGGCAAAAAGAGATTTCTTGAAGATAAAGAATTCAATTCTATCGAGGAGGCAAAGTCAAAAATGGATGCTATTCACAAGGAATTACTTGAAAAATATAATACTAGATTTGAAACAGATTATGTAGAATTAGAGTATAGTACGAAATTAATTCCGGACGGAAAACGCTGTAGAATGAAAAAGCCCTATATCAAAAACATATTATTCATAGGTGATGCTGCAGGAAGAGGATTATTCATTGGACCACGAATCGAGGGATTAAATGTAGGAATTGATGATGCAGCAAGAGCATCTAACGCGATAAAACAAGCGTTAGAAAAAAATAATCTTGATATTACATCAAACTATTTGGGTGAGCTTTATTCACAGTCTGTCCAACAAAGTCCTTATACAAGGGATATGGAAAGGATAGACAAGTATTATATCAAAACAATAATCGATGCTGCAGGCAAGCAAATTCCACCCCAACAGATAGGCAAGTATGGATTTCTTTTTAAGTTGTTTCTAAATGATAAATTAAGAAACGTGTCTATTGACATTGTTAACAAAATAGGGTACAATAATATGTTATCACTAATAGAATCAAAAGAGACATACATAAATACTCCAATAAATCTCGCAGAAAAACTCGGTACCAAAACCATCTCTGAATATTCAATATCTATTCCAGAATTATCTCAACGGATATCGAGTTTAAGTTACAATGATGATCCACAAAGTCATATCAAAATAACAAACTCAAAAAGCGAATTTATGAAAAAAATGGTTACACTTTGTCCAACTAAATGCTACAGTCTTGAAGGAGAGGATGTAGTTTTGCAACATGAGGGTTGCATAGAATGTGGGACATGTTCCCCAGAAACAGAATGGAGACATCCAAGAGGTGAAAAAGGAATACAATACAAGTATGGATAAATTCATCTCTCGGCCCTATTACGCCTTAAACTAATTTCATCTTCTGACCTGGTATATTTTATTTTACTTTGTTAAAACTCTAATTCCACTATTAAAGAAGGATAACATTTATCTATTTTCCTATGTTTTTTTAGCTTTGTAAATAAGATAGTTATTATAGTAACTTTGAAATGATTTGACCGTTAAGGAATTAATCAACAAAGAGAATCGAGCATGGGGGTTAACAATAAAAGAAAAGCTATTTTTTGCTAGGAAAAATCAGCTCTATCATGTGTAATATTTTAAGACATTTTTTGACTTATTATTTAACAAATGATAAATAAATCTGTTAGCTATATATCAATTGTAAACAAAAATTGCAGACAAGTTTATCTTTTTTAATGTTGTCATATATCAATGCAAGTAGAAAAAACCTTTAAAAATTCTGAAATGGATGTGATAAATGAATTAAAAAGATCTGGGATAAAATGGGTACGACTAAATTTTTGCGACCCTTTTGGATTTCTTCATCAAATATCTGTAAACAGCACTGAAATTACAGAGGATGCATTTAAGCAGGGATTGCCTAGACTGGATGGTAGTTCCATAAAAGGATTCAAAGAGATATATGAATCAGACATGCTACTCAAACCAGACCCTTCCACTTTTGCAATCTTGCCAGAATATTTTGACAAGAATAATCATAACAGGAGAAATTATGCCTACCCTTCCATGGCTGCGCGTATGTTTGTTGATATTTATGACGGATATGGAGGGAGAAGGTATTCCAGAGATTGCAGATATATAGCACAAAAAGCAGAAGAATTCTTAAAGAACAAAGGTTTTGAGAAAAGTTATTGGGGACCTGAATTAGAATTTTTTGTATTCAATAAAATATCACTTCTTCCAAGTCCTATGTCTTCGGTAAATTGTTCTGGTGGATCAGGATATTCAATAGAGTCTGGAGAAGCACCATGGAATTCTTCAGGTGGTAATGATTATACGATCCCATTTAAAGGAGGATATTTTCCCGCACCTCCAGCCGACAGTTTAACAGATTTAAGAGACGAAGTATCAGAAACACTGCAAGAATTTTTTGGAATACAAGTTGATGCACATCATCATGAGGTTGCAACAGCCGGACAGTGTGAAATTCAAATGGTGTATGACGATCTTACTAGAATGGCGGATAAAGTTGTTACCTATAAGAAGACCGTAAAAGAAGTCGCTGCTAAACGTGAAATGATTGCAAACTTTATGCCCAAACCAGTTGCCCTTGACAATGGTTCAGGTATGCACGTAAGCCAGAGTTTATGGACAAAAAAGAAATACGGGCATGACGCAAACATGTTCTTTGATGTTTCCGACGATTACGCAGAACTAAGTCAAACAGCACATTACTATATTGGAGGCATAATAGATCACGCTAGAGCACTATGTGCTTTAACAAATCCAACTACTAACTCATATCGAAGATTAGTCCCCGGCTTTGAGGCTCCAATTAACGTGGCGTGGAGTAAAATGAATAGGTCAGCTAGCATCAGAATACCGTCTCATTATAAAAATATGGAGAAGCAAAAAAGAATAGAATATAGGACACCTGATCCGAGTTCAAACATTTATCTTGTGGAGTCGGCTTTATTACTAGCAGGACTTGACGGAATCAACAAAAAAATATCTCCTCCAGACCACGTGGATAAAGATATCTACAAACTCACAGAGCAAGAAAAGAGAGAATATGGGATTAGAAAATTGCCTACCTCTTTGTTAGAAGCTATCGAGTCACTAGAATCTGATGCTGATTTTTTGAATCCTGTATTTGCAGCCGACTTTATTGAGATGTATTGTCAGATTAAAAAGGATGAGCATGCAGCAGTAGCCGCAATACCTTCGCCTAGAGAATTCTATATGTAAGAGAATTCTATATGAGGAATGTTTAGGTAATATATGTCGTATCCTAAAGATATATTAGAAATCAAAAGAAATCTTCTAAAAGAGGTTTCTTCTACCTCCGTTGTTGCCAAGAATGATAATTTAAATTTCTTATATTACGATCAATCAAAAATTATTCTAGATGCAAGAAAAGCATTTGACGGTCTTATTCCTTATTCAGGGCTAGGCGCTAATTCCACAAATGATTATTTTTCTTCCATCGATCTCATTGGTGGATCTATTAAAACAGACGTTGATTATAGTAATGTCGATCTATCCTTAACTATTGGAGGCCTTTATTCAAACAGAAAAATAACCACGGATATTCCGTTTTTTGTCTCTGGTATGAGCTATGGGTCATTAAAACTTCCTGCAAAAATAGCATTGCACCTAGCATTAAATCAGCTTGCTGATGACGGAATAAGAGTTATAATGAATACTGGGGAAGGAGGAGCACTACCTTGGGAAGTTCATGATTTTGACAATGGTGATCCCAATATAACGGAATATGTATCTAGGCTACTTAAGGAACACAATTTAGACAGTATAGATAGAGAACAGCTTTTTCGCAGAAAGTATCCATTGGTGGTTCAATATGCATCAGGAAGATTTTGGAAAGATCCTGACTACTTGCTCAATGCAGATGCAATAGAGATCAAGATAGGACAAGGTGCAAAAATAGGACATGGTGGATTGTTACCAGGCTCAAAAGTGACAGAATTAGTGGCAGAAAACCGTGGTATACCTCCCTATAAGTCGGCTCATTCCCCATCAAGACACCTTGATATCTTGGGACCAGAAGATCTGGTTGCAAAAATTCTTGAGTTAAGAGAGCTTACTAACTGGAATGTTCCTATTATTGTAAAAGTGGGGGCATCAAGAGTTCATGACGATATTGCCATAATACTCAAATCTTGTTCAGATGCAGCTGCTATTGATGGTTACGTAGGAGGTACTGGGGCTGCTCCTTGGGAGATTCGAGATAGTATAGGTGTAAACACAATACCTGCAATAAGGTTGGCTAAAGATGCAATAGACAATTATTATTCAGAGAGGGATATGGAAGAGTTTAAACTAATTGCTCATGGTGGCATTTGGGATTCAAAACGAATCGCAAAATGCATCGCTCTTGGGTCAAATGGAGTAGGTATAGGTACAGGGTTTCTCATATCGATGGGATGCACATTGGTTCAGGATTGTTATACCAATACTTGCCCTGCAGGATTAACTGGGTCGTATGAAAAATTAAACATACAATCCAGTGTAAAGAGAATAGTCAATTATATTAAGGGAACAAGGATCGAACTGCAAAATATCGTAGGTTCTTTAGGAAAGAATAGAATACGGGATCTCAACAAAGAGGATCTTTTTGCGACTGATGAGATATCCAACTTGGTATCAGGATTATCTACAAACGATACGAATTACCATAACAAGATAAAGAGTAAGAATATACAGACACTAGGATGTATCGGAGATTAATAAAAATGAATATCAAAGAAAAATTTATAATACGATCTTCAATCTTGGAATTAGCAGAAACAGGTCTTCCTCGCAATGTTTCCATAGATGATAAAATAAGACTTGAACAAAAAAATGGTGATGAGCCAAAAACTGAAGACTTGTGGAATTGTATTACTGCATTAGGTGCACAACTATCGCGACCCCCATACGATCCATATCGAGAAATAATTAATCTTGATATATCCATAGGTCGAAGACAATGTCCCAACAAAGTTATTCTATCAATGCCTTTGATAATTTATGATAATGACATGCAAATAGATGAAACGACGTTAGAGTCACTCCACGTTGCGTTAAATAAGCTAAAGAACTTTAACACAAACTTGGGGCTTATTTCAGAAAAGAGAATAAAAAATAGAAATTACCCACATTTTAGAAGATTAAATGAAAGAACGGCAGTATTAGAGGAAGAAGAAGAAGACGATTATGGCACCGATGGCCTTGTATTTCAATGCAACGATGAAAAGTCCCTACAATTTCTGACTGATATAAGAAAAGAATTTAATGGGCCAATCCTTGTTGAGGTGGATAATTCTTTTGAAAGATTTCTTGGACCATTGTTAGACGCAGGAGCTGATGGGATTATTGCAAATACTATCAAAATAACAAATAAATCAAAATACAAAGAAATGCATGCAATAAAAGTTATACACGATATAAGATGCGCGATAGACCAGTACTATGCTGGAAAGGAAAATGATGGGACAGTACTAATAGTTGCTGGAGACGTTAATAATACTGGAAGGATTGTAAGAGCTGCTGCATTAGGTGCAGATATCATTGGATACTCCACAAGCTTATTGATTGCTAATGCTGCTCATCACTATGAGGTTCAATCCAACCTGGATACAGTATCCGATAGGATATACAAACACGTGTTGGCTACTAAGGGAGAACTTAAAGGAGTACCTGCCGCATTAGGATATAGTAATTTCTATAATCTTTCATCCTCAGATTTGCGTACATCAAGTATTGAGGCAAGTATACAGGCAGATATTGCAATAGAAGGAACAAACAAAACTTATCGTCAAATAATTGAGGATTTTATATATAAGTATACGACAGAAGAACAACTGAGATCTGAATAAATCTCAAAAACAGGAACTAGTTGAATATCTGTTGATAAATAGGTAATGGAGGGGTGGAAGGAACATGTGTGGAATTTGTGGGATTATATTAAAAGAACATACCGATTCAAATTTCTTAGTAGGTGCATTGCTTTACAAGATGATGGAAAGCCAGCAAGTAAGAGCACAAGATAGCGCCGGAATAGCCATTTATAATAATGACGAGAATTGTCAAAGTAATTCGTTTTCTAATCTTGCCTATCTTATGAAGTGTGAAAATGAATACGAGCTGAGGGAAGAAAGGACTACTACAGGATTTAAATATTCAAAAGAATCCGACCAACTAGTTTCCAGGTTAAAGAAAGACGAAAACGTTTCAATTATGGGTTATACTAAAGAAATGAAGTTGATAAAGAATGTGGGTCTAGTGAGAGACCTTGATAAAAAATACAATATAAGATCAATGAAAGGGACTCACGGGATTGGACATTTGAGAATAGCGACAAGCAGTAACGTCGATCCAAGCAATGCTCATCCATTTAGTACTACTGTTATGCCAGATATTGCAGTAGTACATAACGGAGAAATAGCAAATTATTCCAAATTAAGAAATATGCTAGAAATTAAAGGGTACCCCTTCTATTCTAGCTGTGATTCAGAGGTAATAGCAATATTTCTTGTTGATCAGCTATTACAGCATGGCGACCTAAAAAGGGCGCATGATGAATTTATCCAAAAAGCTGATGGACCTTTTACATATATTGCTTCTACCAATCGTACATTGTCATTAGTAAGGGATAGATTTGGAACAAGAAAGGGTATTGTGGGGTATAATCCTGGGTCAGATGGGATTCCTGCATTTTGGGCAATGGCGACGGATCTATCTGCATTGGATATCATCGGAGCGAATAAAGACGTGAAAGCAGCGTCACCAGGTAAGTCGCTGATTTTTGCCATAGAATAAATAAATTAATAAGGCATGAATCAACGACCAAAGATTAATGTGTTACATGTTAGATATAGATGAACTTGGGTTAATAGTAAAAGAAATAGGTTCAAAAATATCTAATCCGGATACGCAATTTGAAAGGGTTAACACTATATTTGAGCAACATTATGGGATAAAACTCCCAGATGGTATAAAACGTGCATCGATTGAAAAATTTGGAGATATTGTAAGCTCCCCACTGATAATGGAACGAGCAATAAATTTAATCATAAGTAAAAAGGTGATCGAGGGCGAAACTAAGATCATAATAAAAAACCCACGGTCCCTATACAGAATAGGAATACTCAGTTTTGACAAGACAATAAAACTCGATCTAGTGGTAGATGGTAACGTAGGTAATTTTTTTGGAGCATTTTGCAATTTTGATGGCACATGGACAGTAAAAGGGAACAGCGAGAATGGGTTGGCAGATAAAGGTTATAAGGGCAAAATAATTGTAGAGGGCTTTGCCACGGAATTGGCATGTCAAAATAATCAAGCAACTGAATTTAGTACCGGTGTGGACGTCTTGATCAAAAAAGGATGTATGGAAAGGGCGATGGGACAGGCAAGGGGTGGAAGACTGGTAACTTTTGGCGCAGGATATAATTCGGGGTTGTATATGTCAGGTGGTATATTGCTTAATTTGGGATTGCCAGGTGAATTATTTGGTCCAGGGATGGTTGGAGGCGTAATTTATTCTCCCAAACGGAACTACTGCAGCCGAAGGTGCACAAATTGATAGATTGTCAGTAGAAGATTACTCAATAATAAGAGAAACACTGCTGGTATTTGAAAAAGAACTGTGTATTGAACAATTAAATGATTTTTCAATAGAAAACCCCATAATATCCCTAACGAATAAATCAATGGATGATAATCAAAAATACGATATGCGTGACTTTATCAAAATAGTGCCTGATTTAAGATCACAATAACCTGAAATCTTCTTTCGCAGTAATTAAGACAATGTGGGTATTGGTTCTATCGATATATGGAAGTGATAAATCATGCTTGACAAAATCACTTAACTCCGAACGATTCTTAAACTTTGCAATGATTATTAAATCAGTCAAGCCTGTAATATCATAAACTGCACAAACATTAGAAAATTTTGAAATATGTCTTTGTACCTCAATTATTTTATTCTTAATGGCAGTAACTTCAATTACTGCTGTCAAATCAAACCCAATTTTTGCATAATCTACCATTGCCGAATATGATTTTATTACCTCATCTCTTTCGAGTCTTGATATTCGATTAAGTACGGTAGGTGGAGAAATTCCCAATTCAAACGCTATTTTTCTATACGAACTCCTAGCATCTGTTAGCAGTCTTCTTAATATTTTTGAATCTATTTCATCCATTGATAATTTCTCTATTATTGACTTTATAAATATAAAATGAATTTAACTTATTTTTGATAGATTTAAAATAGTATTGTCATAATACTTTTATTGTAAAAGATTTTCTAGCCTAATATTTTAGATTCTAAAAAGGTGGGCATGTATGTCCAGTTCAATTATGCTTATTTTCCTATCCAGAAAATAAATTATAGATTGTCTTTCTTTTATCTTTAAAGGCTAAATATTAGTTTAAAATTTATACGACTCGTGATTAATAGGGCATTTTCTACTCTAGTAATTTATTGGAATAATCAACAAAGTATTAGATAAAAGCTTGATAACAAAGTTACTTTGAAATTTAGAAATTATTTAACTAACTAATAGCATCTATAAATTATTTCTGCAGTCATAAATAGAATTGTCTACTGACTATGATGATCAATATTGGGAATAATTTTAATTCTAGTTCAAATAATTGTTATGTCTTTTGCTATTTGTACAATTATAAATAATAATGCTTTTAGCTTTTCCATTCCTGAGGAGATGGATTATTCCGTTCCATTTGATTTTCTTTCCTCTGCCGAGGGTGATAGTTTAGCCCCTAATTCCCTCAATGATGATAATAGTACTAGTCCAAAAATGGATGATGCAAATTTTGCAGGCAGAGTCGACTCTGATATTTTTCTTGAACGTGAGAACGAGCATCTTAAAAACAATGATCATATTGACTACAAGTATGATAAAGATTTGAAGATTGATAATGTTATGAGCAAGTTGATTGAACCTGAATCAAATAATGCTAAAAATGAATCAAATTCACAATTAGATTTCTACAAAAATAAGTATCAGGAAAAAAATGATGAATTCAAAAGTGAAAACATAAAAAAAAATTCTAACATACCAATTAGTGATGGAAAAATTGCAGTAATCAATTTCGATGATAGCTGGAAAAGCCAATATGAAAATGCAAAAGCTATACTTGATGAATATCAGTTCAAGTCTACGTTTTATGTTGTATGTGATTACATAGATGGAAAAAATAGATTGACTTGGAAGCAAGTACAAACTTTACAAGAAGAAGGAAACGAGATAGGTTCTCACAGTATGAATCATGTAAATTTAGACCAAATAACACGGGATTCTAAATATAATGAAATCGTTGAGTCAAAGAAATGCCTTGAAGATAGAGGACTTAATATTAACAGTTTTTCGTATCCTTTCAATTCAGGTGATGATGACCAGGAATCTTTGGACTTGGTATCAAATACTTATGATTTTGCTAGGACTGCAGGTGGCGATAGTCACACAGGTAGCGACCGTGTTGGAAGTCTTAAGGGCTATGAAAAATATACCATCGTGGGTTGGAGCCATGACGCCGAAAGAAATGAGAATAATTATTCTGATTTACAAATGCTAGATGCGTTCAAAGCATATGTAAATCAATATAGTGAAAAAAGTCACAGTGTTGGTAGCATACCCATAATAATTTATCATAATATTGATGATGATAGAGGTGAGTATAGCACGAGCATCGATTTATTTAGGTCTGAAATGAGATATCTTTACGATAGTGGTTTCAAAACAGTTACAATGAATGAAGTATTTGGATGAAAGCATTTGATAATAGAAGAATGAAATTAATTTTTCTTGCTGTCATTCTTTCAGATATGAGAAAGATAACAAGGGTATCAAAGTGACACATTGGATCAGCAATTTGGAAGAAAAAGATAAACAATTGAGCATTTTAAGCATGGAAAAAATCAAGAATTAATACCGTGTTCAGTAGCTAAAGTACTGGGCTGATATTTTTTAAACATCTCTTTTTGTTCAAAATATTTTGTTAATCAAGAAACGTGTAATGGGGGTTTGAATAGCGATCAGGTTGCAGCTTTTTCTGTTGTACTAAAACCTTTTGATGGTCGAATGGTTCTGAAAATACCATGAACTCATTTGCCCCAATATGAAATCATAATTAATTTATTCTGATAATAACACTACACTCTCAGAGAATGTCAGATCGATCCTTAAATAACAAAAGTATTGCCGATGAGCGCAGTGTACTTAATCTAGATAGAGTAGTATTCATAGGAAGATCTTTATCAGAATACATGTGGATGTTTAATCTTGATTTGACCAATTTTAAAGATCTTGAAATACTTGATTGTCCCTCTGGTGCATCATCGTTTGTTGCCGAAGCTTCAGATGAATATAATGTTAAAAAGGCTATTGGATGCGATTTAATGTATGATAATGATCCATCAATCATAGAAAAAAGAGGAAGAGACGATCTTGAATATATGATTGATCGTCTATCTAAAGTTCCCGACTTTTACGACTGGAATATTTATTCAAATATTGAAGAGCTTCGCAAGGCAAGAGCCTCATCACTGAAGAAATTCATTTCAGATTATTCAACAAAGGGGATGGTAAATAATCCGTCTAAAAAATATGAAAGATATGTAAAAGCGATACTACCAAATTTACCTTTTAATGATAAAAGTTTTGATCTAGTACTAAGCTCTAATTTCCTTTTTTACTATCACAATATGTTTGATTATACTTTTCATCATGATTCAATTTTAGAAATGCTGCGAGTTACTTCAAAGGAGGTAAGAATTTTTCCTATTCAAAAACCAGACGCGAAAATTCCTGAATATTTTGAAACATTGATGGAGAGCATAAATAAACATATGAATAAAAAAATTTCATTTAGAATCGAAAAAGTAAAGTATGATTTTCGCAATGGAGTCAATAAGATGTTAGTATTAAATAGGGATGAATAATGGGATAACAGAGAGTATGATTGCATTATTAAATCTCTAATCTAAATTCTGTTGTTAATAACTTTTCATTATTATCTTGTTTGTTGTCCCACGTCATTTGTTTTTGGATTTTGGTTTGCTACGAAAATTGAAAAGTTCAATTTAGAAAATTAGTTTCTAAAATTATGCAGTCATCTTAGAATAAAAAAAATAATTAGTAATAAGTTAAATATTGAATATGAATGTATTTAACATACAATTAAATGAAACAACGTATAAAACGGGATCTCAGGTTAGTGGTACCCTAAAAATACTAGGAGGTAGTATATTTAACAAATTTTTCATGCTCAAAATATTTTGATGACCAAGTGGGACATAATTATGATGTGAACAAAGATTATAAGGCATTTTTCTGTAATTCTAATATTTATTGACCTTGTATGAATAAACTGCTTATTGTGATGATGTCCGTGGCCATTCTAGAAACTATTGGTATCAAAGTTGCTATCTTAGTATAACCGTCTAATAGCATCACTGCAAGTTTATCTCAAAAATAATAAAATTCAATCACTATAATTGTAATTTGTTATTTTCTATTTACTTGTACTTAATCTGAAGTTAGACATATCTAAAATATACTCGTTTTCTATTTAATCGCTTGTCATATTATGCAGTGCAGTATTTGTTGTAATAATGCAATGTAGTTATGTTATCAATTAACATTGTTCCCGTCAAGCCTAAATAAAACATTATACTACTTATTATTGTATAGTAAATGACAAAAGATAAAATATCGTTTTTTGCAAATTCTTTAAGACTTTGTACAGGTAGGTCATTAACACCTGATCAAAAAAATATAAGAATTCTGGTCCCAATTTTATTATTTATTTCATCAGTTTTTTTCTTTGGCTTTCTGCATAGCACTAGCACTGCAGACGCAACCCCTACCTTAGACCAATCGATCCAACAGTTCCAAAAAAACTTACAATCGTCAATTACCAAAGAGATACAATCAATCGCTAATAATACCAATAATATTAATTGCAGCAATAGTATTTCAATCCAAACTCAAACGAATAATAATGGTCAAACTAGTAGTACTACTAAAAACGACTGTAATAACAAATCAATTATCTCTTCCTCATCCATGAATCCCTTTATCAATAAGAACCTGTCAGGTGCAATAGTAAGCACCGAGTATGACCTACAAACTGGAAAAATCATTAGCAGCATTTTTGGAAACTGGTCACTAAAAACTAATAGTGATAACCAAATTGACTTTAAAACCACATTCACAAAACAGCCTGTCAATTTATCTCCTAGTCAAACAGAATCATCATCAGCTTCTAAGCAGTCCGATGTCGAAAATAATAAAACAGAGTACAATCTTTCAAATTTTAGAGTTACTACTGTAAATCAACAAGACTCTGATATAACATACAAGGGTACTATAAATACAATCGAGAAGAATCTCTCTTCTGGTGTCAATGGATCAACCACAACTAACACGTTTGAAGATGCCAAAGTATCTATATCTATTTTGGATGGTCGGATTTTGGTGATCAACTTTGATAAACAAAGCAATTTATTCAATGAATTTAAAGACATTCCTTTAGTGGGTTTGGTAACAAAATAAAAAATCTTTTTAACAAGAAAGTGATCAAACTTTTTTATAATTAACTGTTGTTATTATCTCCGTCTTTGAAAAAAGATTATTCTAATATTGAAGAGAACTATGAATGTGGCAGAAATCCTCTGCAAAGTCATATCGTCAATAGCGCTAAAAGCCAAGTATACACAAATCGCAAGAAAAGGTGCAACTTACAAAAAAATACCAACAACTATGTGGCGCTAGGCAAAGAAAAGTTAAACATTTTATGGTTAGAAGTTACCCAAGAGCTTGATTACTTCAAAGCTCCATGTTAGTCAACCCATTATTAAGGGATATTCGTAGGATAAACCAGGGACATAACGAAAGAAGCAAGACCATACTGTCAAATAAGTGGCTGCTGACAAATATCTTGTCAGGATAAATCGATGAGCAATGTGTATGATTATAGGAACTACTTGAACAAACAAAATCTCCAAACTTTTATCTGAAAATAATAAATTTGTTGGTTCACATTTCAAAAATAAACGCAAAGATGTCTAAGTTAGAGATATAGAATACGATTTTTACATTATTTCAAAAAATAATCAATACAAAATGTGGTAATTTGACGTATGGGCTTATTATCTACCCTGTTAAAATATACTAAATTGAAATATACTGATGGTAGTAATTTTGAAGGAAATACAGCGCTTTTGACGGACTTTTATGAAATAACTATGGCTGCTGGGTATTATTTCAGTCAATATCACAAAGATTGGGAAACAAAGGGTATCTTCGAATTATTTGTGAGGAGGCTACCTAAAAACAGGTCATATTTAGTAACAGCAGGATTGCAACAATCAGTAGAATATATTTTGAATTTCAGGTTTAACAAACATGAAATAGAATATTTAAGGTCACTAGATGTATTTAGAGGAATAAGACAAGATTTCTTTGATTATCTGCTGAAAATGAGGTTTACTGGAGACCTATGGGCAGTGCCAGAAGGGACTGTTTTATTTCCTACTGAACCAATACTTAGAATCGAAGCTCCAATCATTGAAGCTCAATTATTAGAAACTTACCTTTTATCAACAATCAATTTTCAAACTCTCATCGCTACAAAAGCTTCTAGAATTTGTAATATTGCTAATAACAAACCGATAATTGAATTTGGTTCAAGAAGGGCACATGGACCAGAAGCTGCTCTTTTAGCGGCCAGGGCTGCTTATGTAGGAGGATGTGCAGGTACATCAAATACTTTGGCCGGCATGCAATTCGGTATCCCTGTTTATGGAACTATGGCACATTCATTTATTATGAGTTTTGATAGTGAAATAATTGCGTTTAAAGAGTTCCAAAAATTATTTCCTGATGGTTACCTTCTAGTGGATACTTATGATACATTAAACGCTATAAAAATGATGATCAAAGAAGGAATATTACCAAAAGGAGTCAGGCTGGATAGCGGAGACTTGTTGTATTTAAGTAAAAAGATAAGAGAAATGCTTGATGAGGCTGGGGACCGTGATCGTGATTATTATAGTACAAAAATAATGGTAAGCGGTGACCTAGATGAAAATATTATAAAAGAATTACTCAAAAATAAGGCTCCAATAGATAGTTTCGCTGTTGGTACGGAGCTTAGTACATCACGAGACGATCCGGTACTTAATGGCGTATATAAAATGGTAGCTACAATAGTACAAAGAGAGGACAAATTAAATCACAGTAATAAAGAAACTAAACTTTCCAATAATATTGAGAAAACTGACGGAAAAGCAAGTACACAAAAATCAATTATCTATAAAGTAAAAACAAGTCCTGGTAAACATACATACCCAGGTCCCAAACAAATTCACCGAATACTTGATGATAAAAGGATATTGATTCAGGACATAATTTCACTTGCCGACGAGCTCATTGAAGGCTCTCTACCGCTTTTGGAAAAGATTATTGAAAATGGCTCTATCGTAAAGTCGTTACCTTCACTAGATGCAACACAACTATATCATACTCAACAAGTTCAAATGATTCCGTTTCTAACGAATTTGGATCAAGTTCAGAGTTTTCCTGTAAGTTACAGTAAAAAATTGTTAAAGCTGACCGATGAATTAGGAGTATAAAGTTAATGTAAGAATCATCAACGATTGCATATTGTTCTAATTATAACTATGTTCTATATCTCCCATATGGTTCTTTATTCATTTATAATTTTCTAATCTATATTTTGTATCTGCTGGTCGGATAAGGGACAGTTTGGGCCGCTTTCTGAAAAGGTTGAGGTAAAATCTTTTAGATGTTAAAGTAAAGATCATACTTCCCTCTATTGTTAATTTTTTAGATAGATAAATCTATAGAATGTTACTATCTCAGATTTATCTAATTCATTGATGCAATAATCATATTGTAAGTTATCATTAAGATCTTTTGGAATCAGGTCTAACTAAAAGCATCAAGATACCATACGTTATAATATTAGAAAGGAAAATATCAAGTACTAAAGTATTAGCTTAGTGTGAGAAAAACCTGGCAAGATATGCAATTTTAGTATTGGACATGTTGAATGATTTTATTAAAGGTAGTTTAAAATGCGAGCGGGCGTTAGAGATTATTCCAAATATCCGCACTTTATTGGATTTCGCTAGGAATGCTCAAATTCCTATCTTTTATTGTGTAGATGAACATCTTCCCACTGATAGATATGAATTAGACCTATGGGGACCTCATGCAATGAAAGGTACCATTGGACAGCAAATTATTGAGGAGTTGAAACCTCTTAAGAATGATAGCGTTATCACGAAAAGAACCTATAGCGCGTTTGATAGAACTAAGTTAGACAGAGCTTTAACCAGTGCGTATGATGGAAAAGGCGTCGACACAATAATTATTACTGGAGTACATACACATATTTGCGGAAAACATACATCATACGATGCTTTTACAAGGGGATTGAAAATAGTAATAGCAGAGGATGGAGTGCAAGCCTTTTCAGAAGAGGAACACCTATCTGGCCTTGAATATATTAGAAAAATTTATGGTGCAGATATAAAGAAAATAGACAAAATTATCGATCTTCTTGCTGTTAATACACGATGACTAAAACCAGTATAAAGAGAGAATACCTATACCAAGTTTTCAATTAGGATCAGATTACAATTATTCAAACCTCTGCTACTACATAAAGACGTCAATTAAAACAATATGTCAGTATTAAATATTACATCATAAAATTTTTGAAATACATTATCCAATCTAAGATTGCTTTCATCTATTTTAATTAATCAATTTTTAACAATGTATGAAATTCACTATTTATCAGATATTTTTTAAGCTTTGAGTATTTTTTGAATCATTTCCAACTGTAAGTCTTAGGATAGAAGAAGTGGTAGTATTTAATTCATTAGACTAATTCAATGCTATGGATTATTTCATCTGCAACAATCCGTGGATAAGGCACTTTACTCATTGCTTTAAAGCAAAACGTCAAGAATTTTTTCATTGTATCATTGTAAAAAGATAATTGGACATCCTTATTGTTTTCATCAAACTGGTTAATTCCATTCCCCATTTTTATCATCTTCATACTTATTAGTAGGAACGACTATATCTTGTACGAATTTTGTATTTGTTACTCCAGGTCAATCAGAACATTTAGGTTTGTTAGTTCGTAGATTCTAAAATAGTTGTATAAAAAAAGTGGAGTTATTACAATAACCATTTTGTTGCCATGACTAGCCTACTTGACCTAGTCCGGTAGCGTTGTCTGCGGCGTCCTTTATGCAATTATTAAGGAAAAATTGTGCGGCCGCATTGAAGCCAGATGCTATTAATAAGTTATCAATTTCTCCAAGTAAAACAGAATAGTCGTTTCTGTCAAGTTTCCGTTAGTTAGTAGATTCCACAAGTCCGTCGTAGTTTGCGGTGTTGGAACACCTACGCTAATAGCAATACCAATTATAACTTGGTCAGTAATGATTCCTCCTATAAAGTTCTTAACGGACTGAAAGTATTGTGGATTTATTTCTCCATAGGTTATAAAGCATTGTTCTATGGGATTGTCAGAGGTACCTAACCCGGGGTCTTGATTGATTCCACCAGCACCCGATTCTATATTAGTGTTATCACTGTCAGTAACTACAGGACTGTTTTGATTATCTTTGATGTTTTGGTTAGTACAATCAGAAGCAAAACAGAGATTGCCAATATTTATACTTGAATTACTTTTGACACCATCTAAGGAACCCAAGTCAAAAGCACTGACCATTGAAGATGATGTGGAAAATACTCTGACTGCTAACATCGAAACTAGTGCAATGGTAATGATAATTCTACTGCTATTGTGAAAAGAACGATTTAACTTTTCATTAAAGTTCATATTAAATCTAATACTAAGATGTCCTATATCTGAGCTCTAGATTTAGATTACATTTGCTAATCCCAGATCATTTAAACTGAAAGATGATATCATGTTTATAAAATAGGATCTTACTATGAAAGAAATTAATCAAGATAGATTTGAATATGTTAACTAATGGTGATGACGGGCCAATATTCATGGTTTCTTTACCCTTATACATGGACTGACATTTAGACCAAAAATGATATTGTGATTTTAGTTTCACCAAATCCTAATTCAAATTCTAATCCACTTTAAAAGGAGTTTTCAATCAATACTATATTATGACGCTAAGAACAATATCTTTTTTATTTTACCATAATAAATTATACTGGTTTCTGATTTGTGCTTTTACGTTTATTTCAATCAGTAATCTAATGCATCACAATGAATAATAACGTCAAACAAAAACTATATTATATGACAAAACTTATTTCTAATCAGAACTCATCTGCTCCTAATACTATTAATACAGCTATACGCATTCCGACTGATGTATACGAAAAGATCAATAATCAGGCAATTCAAGAGGATAAAACTGTTTCAAGTATAATAAATCATATATTAAGAAAATATGTTAGTTGGGATCAGTTTGTAAGCGATGTGGGGTTTGTCTTTTTACAGAAACCATTTGTACAAAGTATTTTTGAACATATTTCAGATGAAGATTTAGTAAAAGCAGCCAGAACCGTGTGTTATACTGGTATGCGGGATGCTATTTCATTTATTCATGGAAAAAATGATGTTGATTCTATTATAGATGTAATAAAACTTTGGCTTTCTGCCTCTAAATTTACAAACACAGTAATCAAATCTGAAAATACTGTCGAATTAAGAATACAGCATAATTTAAGCCAAAAATGTTCTTTATATATGGGTGCTCTAATTTCTATGCTATTTGCAGATTTGAACATGAAACCTGAAAAATCTCTACTAAGGGATCATTCTTTAATTTTGACTTTTAAAATACCATCATCAAGAAAATAGACTATCTCATATCACATGAGGCATTCCTAATTATTTTAATTGATTAACATATATAATTAAACGTAAAAACCTGTTAAGTCTTATATCACTAATCAAACTTGCACAGTAGAATTAAGACGATATTGGATTTAAATAGTGAATTTTATTATATGATTTTCAATGTCTATCTAAATACCTGGTTTTCTCTAATCGGAAGGGTATGATAGTAATTGTGTATATGAAAATTTTTATTTTCTAAAAGGAACCCAAAATATCTATGGGTGTGTTATTTGATGATCTTTCAGAGAAATGGAAATCTAGGTCCTACATAAAATGTTAGATGGTGAAAAAATACTTCGAGTAAAATGAGTTTGATATTTATTTCAAAAACTCAAACGGGTCTATGAGAACCTATTGCAGGTTGCTCATTCTTAAATGTAATAACAATCTGATCCCCTGCTTCATACTGACAATTGTTTATTTGTCGTGGGACTTTATCAGATGCCTCTACTATACACACTCCATTTTGTTTTAGTAATACCGTAACTTCCTCTTCTGTACCGGGAGAGAATACTTGGAATATTTGAAACCCTGAAATGAACATGACCGCTAACACTCCTATCGGAATGAGCATAAGTGCTATAAAAGTTGGAGACAATTTTGATCAGGCTATAATTATAATCCTTTATATTATTGTTATGAATGTATAACATTGCATTGCAATGCAATTAGTATGACCAATAAGACATACGACGAATGTGCAAAGTTGATAACCTGGCAGAAAGCAAACTATTACTTCAGGTTGGGCATATTACGGAAATGAGACAGGTTTTTTGTAGGACCGTCACTCTAGTATTATATGTTGGGTTCTGACTCATAAGATCGGGTTATCACGGGCGATTGTGTGGCATCCTAAAGCTAAAAAAAAATATTCAAATATTCAAATATTCATATTCAAATATTCAACGCTTTCACAATTAGTTTCATATAAAAGTTAATGAAAAAAAGACATTGAGGTATCATAAACAATCACACTTTTCCAATTGCTGATGTCTTTCATCCAATCAATTTCAAAACAGACATTTGGATTATTTTGTATTCCACTGGTACTTGCCTTGAATATTTCAATAGGTGTAATAATCCTTATAATAGGATCTAGATTAAATCCAGATACTCGGGATGTGGATCTAAATTAACCTTAATTGACCATAATGGTTTGAGACCAATTAGTACTTTCAAAAGGAAAGGTTTTGCAGAAGGGTTAACTCACTTAATAAAATCCCACCGGCTGGAGAAAGGAAGGCAATTACTGCAATAAATAGATGCACAAGCCTATTTTTTTACTCTCAAACGGAGCATTTTAGCTTTGAACCTATTAGCCGACATACAATACTGTGGGATACTACAAGATATTCGAATCACCAGGGCTTCAAATTCGATATATAATCGGAAGACAAGACTCATACAAAACAACAAGAAAGCCTATATAAACAACATCAGAATCCTTTGTTTTTAAATAATTGTTAAATTATCTTATTTCATCTGATTTTGCTCTCCCTAGAACGATTTTGCAATAACAATTAGAATTATACTAGAACGATAACGAAAACTCTTTTTATTAAATTGTATAAATTGGATTATGAATTTTTCTGATTTAGAAGCCAAGAGGATAACTCATCTTCTAGGTGGTGGAAAAGAGAAACTAGAAGAACAGAGAAAAAAGGGTCAATTGACAGCGACTGAAAGAATCAATGCCTTATTTGATACAGGCAGTTTTGAGGAAATAGATCCTTTTGTAATTCACAATTGTCATGATTTTGGAATGGAAAATAAAAAAATTCTAGGTGACGGTGTTATAACAGGTTATGGAAGAATAGATTCTCGTTTAGTCTATTCATTTTGTCATGACTTTACAGTCTTAGGGGGTTCACTCGGTCTTAGTTTTGCATCAAAGATATGTAAGGTAATGGATCATGCATTAAAACAAGGGGTTCCAATAATAGGTATAAACGATTCTGGAGGTGCAAGGATTCAAGAAGGGGTCGAAAGCCTAGGTGGTTACGCAGATATATTCCACAGAAATGTTAGAGTCTCTGGCATAATTCCTCAAATATCTTTGATAATGGGCCCTTGTGCAGGAGGTGCAGTTTATTCTCCCGCTTTGACTGATTTTATAATAATGACAAAATCAGCATACATGTTTGTCACTGGTCCAGATGTTGTGAGACAGGTCTCCAATGAAAATGTTACATCTACAGATTTAGGGGGCGCTTACATACATAATGAAAAAAGTGGTGTGGCTCATTTTGTTGCAGATGATGAATATGATTGCTTTGAAATATTGAAAAAATTGCTTTCATTTATTCCGTCCAACAATCTGGAATCATCACCAAGGGTCAAATCAATGGATAGTTCCAATCTTCTGGATGAAAGCCTTGATTCAATTCTTCCTTCCGACTCACATATGTCATATAGTATGGAAAATGTAATTAGAAAAGTAGTTGATAAAGGAGACTTTTTCGAAGTCCAAAAATTCTGGGCTAGAAATATCATAATTGGTTTTGCTAGGTTGGATGGTAACGCTGTCGGTATAGTTGCCAATAACCCGGAAATTTTAGCCGGAGTTTTAGATATAGATTCTTGCAACAAGGCAGCAAGATTTGTAAGATTTTGTGACTGCTTCAACATTCCTATAATAACTTTCGTTGATGTTCCTGGATTTCTTCCTGGTACAGATCAGGAATGGAGGGGAATAATAAGACATGGTGCAAAGCTGTTATTCGCATTCTCGGAAGCTACTGTACCTAGACTTTCAGTAATCACAAGAAAGGCTTATGGTGGAGCATATGATGTAATGAATAGTAAACATATAGGAGGAGATTATAATTTCGCTTGGCCAAAAGCTGAGATCGCTGTTATGGGTGCTGAAAGTGCATGTAATATTATATTTAGAAAAGAATTATCTATTTCTGAAAATAAAGGCAAAAGAAGATCTGAGTTAGTATCAGATTATGAAAAAAAATTTTCAAATCCATATATTGCAGCTTCTAAAGGTTATATTGACAATGTAATAATGCCCCGAGAGACTCGGCAGAAACTGATTTCTGCTCTAAATGCCATCAATAGGAAAAGAGAAGATTTACCAAAAAGAAAGCATGGAAACATGCCTATATAAAGCCATAATTTAATATGCTTGATCAATTTATTGGTACAAAATGGTTTTGTAACTAAGCCATTATGTAATATGCTGGTGAATACCAAAATTTTTTGGTATAGAATAATTTTAATTTTACTTTGTGACTTAGTTTCAAAATGGAGAGAATACTTTTAGCTAATAGAGGAGAAATTGTGATAAGAGTGGCCAAGACATGTCGTAAACTAGGCTATTCTCCATGTGGAATATATTCTGATGCTGACAAGGATAGCTTGCATATAAAACACTGTGACAGTGTAGAAAATATCGGGGGAAATTTACCCAATGAGAGTTATTTGAATATGATGAAGATAATTGATGCAGCAAGAAAAATGGATTGCACATTCATACATCCAGGATATGGTTTTCTTGCTGAAAAATCAGAATTTGCTAATTTGTGTAACAAAGAAGGATTGGTCTTTATTGGCCCTTCTGCTGATGTATTAAAAATTTCGGGAGATAAAGTGCTAGCTAAAGAGATATTATCAAACGTTGCTACTACTATAAAGGGTAAAGAAGTATCTGATATAGATGAGGCATTGGAATTTGCAGAAGAATTAGGATATCCGGTAATTATAAAAGCTGCAAGAGGAGGAGGTGGGAGGGGACTTCAAATTATAGATACTCCTCAACAATTGACAAAATTATTAAAGTTCTCTATAAGAGAAGCGTTATTAAGCTTTGGTTCAGGTAGAGTATATCTTGAAAAATATATACAAAATCCAAGACATATAGAAGTACAGATAATAGGTGATCATTCGAGAGTAATCCATCTAGGAGAAAGAGAATGTACTATTCAGAGGAGACATCAAAAATTAATCGAAGAAACACCCTCGCCAGCATTAGATGACGTTTCTAGGGAGAGTTTGGTAAAAACTGCGGTTGAAATTATGGAAAAAATTCGATATGATAACGCCGGGACGGTCGAATTTCTATTAAAGAATGGTTCATTTTATTTTATGGAGATAAATTCAAGGATACAAGTAGAACATCCTATAACAGAAGCCGTTACTGGAATTGATATAGTAGAACAACAACTTAACATATCATGTAGGGATGGGATGACACTTGAACAAAATGATATAAAAGCCAGTGGACATGCCATTGAGTGCAGAATAAATGCTGAACATCCTATTAGCTTTACACCATATCCTGGTTTGGTAAAGAATTATACCCCTCCTATTGATTCACAAAGTATTAGGATAGATAGTTCATTGTATACAGGATATAGCATCCCTCCATTTTATGACTCGTTAATTGCCAAAGTAATAGTCAGGGCAGAAAATAGAAAAGAGGCAATTGAAAAAATGAAAAATGCTCTCTTATCTTTCAGAATTTCTGGCATTCCATCAACTATACCTTTTCATTTATCTGCTTTAAATGATGATCGATTTCTAACCGGAAATTACGATACTGCTTTTGTTGAAAAAATGAAATCATATTCAGAAAAGGATGGAGAAATTGCAGCAATAGTATTTGAAAATATGTTGAAAAGACGAGGATCATCAGGTGAGTCCTTTAAAGAAGACGAAACAAAACAAGAAAATGAGCAGAGACAACCATGGATTTTAAGCAGATATGAAGAATTTCTTAAGTTACAAGGAAATTATAATTTAGAAAATTCTATGAGATGGGTCAAATGAAGTCAGAGGTTAACGGAACAACTTATGAAGTAAAAATGCAGGGGGACAAAATTCTTATAAATGAAAAAACTATAGATTTGACCAAAATAAAAGAAAATGAATTTGTTATAGATTCAAAGAGGTTTTGTCTTGATTTTTATGAGAGAACAGGAATAGGAAATGAGGGTAAACAACAATCTTTCTTAATCATAAATGGCATGGCATACACGATATCTAAAATAAATATTGACCAAGAAACCATTCGGGAATTGCGTGCACCCATGAGTGGAAATATAATTGATATTTATGTGCAACTTGGATCATATGTTAAAACGGGTGAATCTCTTTTAGTTCTTGAAGCAATGAAAATGCACAATGAAATCAAATCTCCAAGAGATGGAAAGATAATAGACATATTGTTCAACAAACAGCAACCTGTAAAAGCGGGAGAAATAATACTAATATTTGAATAGTACTTGCTATCAGAAATGTTATATTTAGATGACCTTAATATACTATAAAGTTTCTTTATATGTGAATTTCAAATAAAAACAAAAAAAGTTATGTCTGTTTTATAATTTGGTAATCCTAACTATATAAGAATATAATTCAACAAATTAGTTGTTATTTGATTTTATGATTAGAGCTATAATATGATGGCGTTTATTGGCATTTCTGATTTTTTTAATCAATAATAATGAGAAATCTAAGGTAATAGCACGCGATAATCATATCTTCTAACATCACCTGATTTTGTAATTATCCGATATTCATTATCTTATGGTAGTTTACCAGTCGTAATACCATATCTGAAACCCAATCATACTTAATCTGTATCTGAAGTTACCAATCCTTATTCTATATTTCTTCAATCGGTATATCGGATATTTCAGATAACGTCTCTATGATTGATGGAGATGATGATGTAACAGATACCATCATAGTTGTTACTGGTCCGATGGGAACTACATCCAACTCATATAATGGACCCGTATAATTTACAAATATTAATTCAAGCACTGTCTCCGGGATTAGTGAAACAACTCTACCATTACAAGGGATCATAGGCTCCGTAAATAGCATAAAAATACAGATTCAGCATAATACTGGAGGGAGTGCTAATGGTAATCAGACATTTCGTACTCATATGAATCACTATTCCAAAGTCAATCAACTAATCAGAACAGCAATGTTGTTTCATGATTTATGCTTTCTTAATAAAATGCAGAAGATGTAAGATATCTCAATTTAATATTTTTTCAAAGATACGAGAGTTTACTTATCAATAAATTGCTAATAAATTATAAGGTGAGCCCCGTGGGGTTTGTATCCATGAGGGATAGTGGATCTGTTAACTTAGTAATTTTTTGTTTAGATGAATTCAAGTCTAGTTGTACCTCATAAGGTAATAAACAAAACAACTGTTCAGTGTTGTTTAGCAGTAGATTATGTCATCGAAAATCTTTAATATCTTTTACCATCTAATCCGATAGTATATAATTATATATTGGGTTGTTTTCACGATATTGTGGATACGCCCAGAAATTGGCAAAACGTCAAAGAAAAAATAGAGTCTGTCTTATTAACTATTAAAACAGATCCATTAATTGATAGTTTAGTTAAAACGTCTCTATCGTCTATTCCTGGGATAGGGCTTTTCTTATCCGTAATTTATGACAATTCTATAGTTCCACCAAATGAAAAATCCAAACAAGTTATACTACTTTTGGAGAACTTACAAAGACTATCAGAAAGAGAATTTGAAAATTTATATGACATGATAATAAAAAATGAAATGCAACTCATAGAAAATACTAAGTCGCTTGAAAGCTTGATTCAAAAAATAGACATTTTTAGAGGATATTTTTTGATTATAGAAAAGAATCAATTGGAGGAAATAATGCTCAGTTCTCAAACTCTTGAAAAAATAAAAGATCTAGAAAAGAGTATAGCAGATAGATTTGATAACACTTTGCGAGATATTAGAATAGTAACACTTTCAATTGAAAGATATAATTATCTTATTCCCTCCGAACGTCTGCTGTTCTATTTATCATTAATGGAAAATCTTCACATGTCAAAGGTTGTATATACTTCACATTTAGTAATAAGAAATGAGCTCTATGGTCTATTGCTAAAGAAGTACCAGCACGCAATAAATGATTATCATGAAAAAAACAGCGGTCGCGACGTTGGATATGATGAAATTTTCTATTATTTTCATAATAATATGGATCAGTATCAATTATCTCTTTTTGACTTCCTGAGGAAAAATACTGAGGATACAAAAAAATTCAATTTCTATGCTGCTAGTCTCATTAAGAATAATCCTGAATTTGTAGAAGAATTGCCAGAACTAAAACAACTATTGGATCATTTTAGTATATGGCAATGCAGGTATGAAATATTCAAAAAAGATCCTCATATGTGTTTGATTTATCTGGGTCCAAAACTTAAGAAACAATATCCGAAGGTGATAGATCATTATATTCAGAAAATTATAGATGATCTCAGAAGGGATCTAGATTTAAAAGAATTTTGATGTTGATAGATAATAAGATGAGTATACACAAGTATTGCGAATTTAAAGGAGGGATAACAGAATGAAAATTACGTCATATTTAAATTGGATCAAAGTTAAAAATTATTACCTTACATAGGTAATCTGGATGGAATTGCCTGAGATGATTCCAAAATTATTAATAATGCCCTTTTATTTGAAAATTATCATTCTACCCGTTGTTGCTTCATGATAGGCAGGCTTCGAATCCATGAGATATATGGGACCTGAATTTTCTATTTATACTTGTATAGAAATGTGTAGAGTTATGTATCCTCCCTCGATTTTTACAGATGATACAAACATCAATATCAAGTCTTATCAGATCAGTTTAAGGTTAGTAGCTGTTAAGACCATCAAAAATCGATAATAAAATGATTAGATCCAACATTATAAAAACAACAGAATAATCCTAAGACATTGTGGATTAAATCCGTCTCTAAAATTTTTATGGACTGAATTTAACAAACATTTTCAATAATAACTGTCTGATTAGCAAGAGCCATAAAAATAGATAAAGGGTAGAAATTAGTATGTGAAATAAATATATGAATAATGGTAATCAAGGAAAACCATCACCGAATAAAGGTGAAATATTGCGAGTTTGTATTCAATTATATTCTTACCATGATAGAAGAATTAATGAAACAGAGTTGTCTGTAGGTGAATTATATCATGAAATATTTGGGAATGATGGTAGGTTAGACTTTAATAATTTTAAAAGCGATATCGACTGGTTAAATTCAAATGGTCTAATATCCATAAAGAATAATATCATAGTTATCGATAACAACGTTGCAAAAACCTTGATAGATTACGTTTTTGAACATAAAAATGAAATCTGATTATTTAGACGATTGAGATCCACTCGAACTTGTTTAATATAACGATAATAACCTCAAATATTCAATCTTTAGTATCTTAATTTGAATTCCGCGAGAGGTCTAAAAATGATCATACATCGACTAGACGAATAAGAAACACTGCACAAAATAATGTTCCAAAAGCCTTTACACAAATAAACAAGTTCGTATAGAACATATGAAATTATCTCTGTAATTATTGAAGAATTTGTAGATAATTTCTATCATAGAACGTCAATCAAAGATTATATAAATACTAAATATGTCATTTTGTTTTATAGAGTATCATTTTTCTCCACTCTACAGGAAGATTCAGTTGACTTTGTTAGGTAAATGTAAACCATATATCTTTCTCTAGTTGCCTAATAAGCTTGGACCTAATTTAGAGAACTGATATCAGTATTTGCCTCCTCGTACAGTTAAGATCTCTTATGGTCTGGGATTAAATCATACCTTTTGATGTCGACTCTAAATCCAAACCAAATCGATTACAATTCAAATCTATATCGTTACCAATTATTTGTTTACACTAAATTATGGAACTAATAAAAATATTTGCTAATTGTCTGAAAGAGATTCTTTATTATCCCCATATTTTCCTGTAGCCTCATTTACTTTAATTCGATACACCACAATATCAAAAATTTCCTTATTATTACTATGTAAAAATGGCGATAAAAATGAGTGCTGAAATGCAAAATTTTTGATACCTAGATTATCAGGACCATAGGTTTCAGTCGGAGAGGATTTTCTATCTAAATTAGACATTAATTGATTTCATCAGAATTTCCAATCCTTTATTAGCTTCATCTCCTTTCAGTTCCTCAAAGGTTCCATAAACAATCACACTTTTCCAATTGCTCATGTCTTTCATCCAATCAATTTCAAAACAGACATTTGGATTATTTCGCATCATTTGGATTTTCAATCCATCCTTTGTATGCCCATAAATGTATCCATTATCATAAGCATAAGTGATAGGAACAACATAGACTTTGTTACCATCAAAACATCCCAATCTGCCTATTAATTCTGATTTTAAAAGATCATCAATTTGACTCTTATCCAAATCGCCCCACATGATTAGAGTATTACATATTCTATGATTAAAAACATATACTAATAATAGATTTTAGCAGCTCTGCGAAGTTGATATCAACACCAGCAGCTTTATGGTGTCGCATCTCTAAGTAATTTTGATTTATTGTCATATTTTCATAGTATTTTCAAATTCTTTGAAATAGGAATTTGTGGATACCTTAGGGATGGTTAGAGGTGCAACTCAGATTTGAATTTTCAACTATCCTCCTACTCAATCGGCAATAAAATATTAAATAATAAAGTCTAATTATGCTAATCAGACAATTCATCATCCATAGATGATGCTTATCAGGAAAGGTCCTAGTATTATTAAGACAATGAGCCTCAATAAATCAGATACCATACCCGTTTTGAACATATTTAGAATTGTGACCGCTTTTGAGGAATATACTATTGCCATTGGTGGTGTTGTGGAAGGAAGAGCACTTGAGATTGAGGCACCAAGCCCTGCTGCAATAATTGACGGAATGGGGCTAAAACCAGCACCTATTGCAAGAGATGCTGCGATAGGACATACTATTACCGCAGAAGCGGTGTTTGATGCAGCATATGACAGTAAAAAGGCCATTACGGCACTTATTGCAAATATTCCCCATTCTGTAGAAAGCGGACCGGCATTCTCGGAAATCAGATTCCCTAACAGGGTGGCAAGACCACTAGCCTCTATTCCAAGACCTAGCACTAAGCCTCCGCCAAAAAGGAATACGATATTCCAATCAATAGATTTTAGAATATCATTCCAAGATAATATCGGTTGCCACGAATAGGGAGCGCGTTTTCCTTGATTTGTTCCTATCTTTTCTACAACTTCTCCTGTATCATTTGTTCTGTATACCTTGATTTTGACCAACCCTATCAACAATATTATCAGCAGGGCAGGCACGGACTCTGGAATGTTACCAAGGATATTAATTATTTGGTTTGACAAATGACTCATGGTGTTCACAACACCATTTAAATCGCCGTTTCCATCATCAGGATAAAACGATCTCAAAACTGAAGGAATAATCCACAAAGACATTGCCAAAAAAAGTATGGTTAAGACTGCTTTTTCCTCGGTTTTGATTTTTCCGGCCTTTCCCAAGCTGTTCTTGAATTGATCCCTAATCTTTGAAGGAAAATTAATTTTTGGGCACAAAAGCAGGAAAACTATGTTCCATGATATTAGTAACCCAATAACTGCAAGAGGCAATCCTATAACAAGCCAGTCAGTAAATGAAACTGTCATACCAGGAACAAAGTCTTCCACTGTAGCCTTGGCAATGAGGTTGGGAGCAGTGCTTATCAAAAGGAGCATGGCTCCAGCGGTAGCAGCCTGTCCCAAGGAAAGAAAACTAGCCTCGGTGTATTTGTTTATTTCTGCGTCATTATTTGATATTTTGTTACTATCTACATCTAAAGAGCGTGAGTCGATATGTCTATCAATATTGTTATTACTTAGTCGATTCGACTCAAGAAAGGATGTTTTTAAGGGTACTTAGATAGGCCAAAACAAAGGGAAAAACAATTGTTGTGGATGCCGTAATGGAACCAGTCATGGAGAGCAAAAATACAGGAAGGCAAGCAACAAAGAATATGGCCATCTTTGGGTTGTTACCTTTGTAGAATAAAGCAAGTTTGAAAGCTATCCTTTTGTCGAGACCACATTTCTTGAAGGCTGCTGCCAGAACAAACCCCGATATGAATATCCATATTATTGGATCGGCGAATTTGGGCAATGCCTCGTCAACAGTAAGAATGCCCGTTATTATAAAGATAAATGGTGCCAACAAACTTGTAAAACCCAGTGGTACACATTCCGTTACCCACCAAATGATCATCCAGAGCATTGTTCCCAATGCAATTTGAGGTAGAATTACAGTAAACAAACTTTCTGTCTCTGACTGTGATGATGAATTTTCGAAAATCGCACCACTAGGAAAAGGGATCAAAAGCATGGTTAGGAAAAGAATTGGCCCAAGAATCAGACCAAGGTTTCTCTTCAGATTCTGTTCTGAAAAATTCCGTGTTCCAATGTTCTTTTTCATTTTGACCTATATTACCTGTTCGACCTGAATATTAGTAGATGACTATTGTCAGAGATTGCATATAAGTATCACAAATAGTGTGAAACAATTTCGAAAGGGGAGATGGGATTTGATTCGAGATATTATGGATATATGCTAATACAACAAATCTATAATGCCCATCCGGGGTTATACAACTGTTTTCTTTTCGCATTTCTTTTACCATGCCTTTGCAAACTCCAATTCCTGCTTTGTTTTTAGGATTCTCTATCCGGTATATTTTACACCTCTTTTCTTGGACCTTGATGAGATCTCAAAGTCGTTTAAGTCCTGTTTTTCAGTTTTTTGGTGAGAATGTTTTTTATATGTCAATCCAAAAATCTATATCAGGGTAGAACTCTTATCGATCTCAAAATCCTTCTGTTGATATTAGAATAATTATATCAATCCAAGGGATAACATACACTCCTCATGAGATATTTGTTGTTCAGAAATGGAAAATTCAAATTGGTAAACTGCTATGGAAATGATTTGTTTGGATATCTCAAGGGTTAAATGAGTTCCTAATTAATTAACAATCAATTAACTTGCTATAATCGCCCAAAATAGATATGGATTTCCTACTTACAGATTATATAAACTATGATACGATTCTCATTATCAAGAATGAGAAGTAGCTTTTATGTAACTTCTAAATCCCTTTTTATCGATGGATAATAAAAATAAAATTTCAAATATTTCATCTACTTTTAGTCTATTGCTGGTATGTTAGCATTATCTGGACCCATTTCTTATGTTTTTTCAAATGATGTATTTGCGCAAACAAATTCCTATCATAATAGTGGTGGTGATGTACAGCCAAATATTAATGCAGAAAGCATTTTTAACACCAAAACAATGACTTTGGGTAATAATATAAAAAATCTTGTTATCCTTATTCCTAATGAAGGTCATCATGCTGCTGGTGAAGACAATGAAGCCAGATTTTTGGACCAACATTTTGTACCAGAAAATGCAGTAGTTAACACTGGTACTACCGTACAATGGTTTAACGGTGATGCAGGTCATGAACGCACTATAGATGTTAAAGATGACTGACTGGTAGATACGTGTATTTAATACCGGAGAAATCGTTGATAGTCAAGCATCAACTCCATTTACTTTTAGTAATCCAGGTGTGTATAACTATGAAGCAGAAGGTGACCCAGGTGTAACAATGACTGGTTCAGTCACAGTAGGCAACATTCAATCACCTGTTACACCGTCTAGCCCATCTACCTCAAATTCAAGTTCAAGTGGTATTGATACCGTAGGAATTTTAATGGTTCCAACACAAGATATTGATGACTATATTCAACAGATAACAGGTGCAGGAATTACTGTTGACAATACATATGACTTTAAAGACTTGAGAGGCGGGCAAGAAGGAACAGGAGATACACAAACATTAATTGTATGGACAACAGGTGGCAAGGATTTAAGTCAAACACTTTCATTCTTAAGTGGACTTTCCTCTGATTTGCCATATAGTTAATAACAAACTATTTTTATTTTTGATTGAACATTGAACATTACTGTGAATTTTTTTAGAGATATTATCATTTTAAAATAGAATTTATTTGTTTTAAATGCAAACGAACCTAAATTATTTATGGGGCTAAACGATTCTATTATCATTTATTTCGTAAATCCAATCCCGTTCATTCAACTTTTTTGTAGATTTTTATACCAGAATTAGTATGTTACTTATATGAACCAAAAACTAAGACAGATATTATTTTCTATTTTTATCTTATCATCTATCATAGGTGTTACATCCTATGCCACTGTTCAGGTTTATGCTCAAGGGAGTCATTCAGAATCTGATTCAACACCGATCTCTGCCATTATAATGATAACTTCGGATGATCAAGGGAATCCAGTATTTAGTCCGATGAAAACTACCATAAAGCAAGGTGAAGAATTATTAGTCTTGAATAATTTGACAGAAACTCATACTTTCACCAACGGAAATGGCACAGGAGATTCTATGGATGGCAAAATATTTACAGTAGATATATCTCCTGGAAGTTTTTCAGAATATCTGGCTACAAACATTTCTCCAGGTAATTATTCATTCTATTCAAAAAATGACCCCAACCTGAAAGGAGAATTAGTCATCCTACCGTAAATTTTGTTTTTTATCAATACTGAACATGAATTTTAAGTGAATAGTGTTCACTCCTCATCCATTAAATCTTTTGTTTTACAAAAGATTTTAACTGAGTCTGAAGGATTTTGCCGTCGGCTAGATTCTTGCCGAACCTAATCCTACAAACTATATTTTAGTCATTAATCTTTCTGCAGAAAAAGAATCCAATGCGTGCCATTTATAGTATCAAAGTAGGAAATATTGTGCAATA
>CAVSMN010000016.1:0-124685 GCA_963729045.1 uncultured Nitrososphaeraceae archaeon
AAACATGGCAAGCAGTTCCTCAGTCAGTCATAAGAAATATTATTACCGACATAAGGAAAAGAAAGGGCATTAATCCAGAACCTCCTTCACCTGATGAATTCATAGATAAAGATTAATAGTCAAACTAAGGAATTCATACCCTATTTTTCTTTAGGATTTAAATCAATCATTTTATTTGACAAGATTTAAGATAAGTTTTTCGAAGCATATTCATCATAAAAAATAGAGATCCAAATAGCATTGGTATACTTATAACCACGAACAGAATCTGATAGAAGTTTAATGAAGATAAAAGCACCATGGAACTAAATCCCACTAGGGAGTAAAACAAACTACCCATGCATGTCGGACACCCTACAAATAATCCAGTAGAGATTCCTACAGCACCAAATAGGTTTCTTTTTGACATTTTAACCGTTCGATTTTTTGATAAAATGAATATGTTTAGGGTAACATTCAACCCAACTAAAATAGATAGTGTTATCCCAATTATTAAGTTCAGAGGTATTATTAGAATAGATAGGCTTTCACTTAATTGCAGAATCAGCATTGGCAGATATCCAATATAATTGCAGCAAATAATGAGTTTGTAAGTGGGGTAATCAATGCTACTAACGAAGTCCTCATTTAGACTTTCTGTTTCCGAAGCATTTTGGTGATGATTGGTTGTATGAGACCCGTTTAATTCATGTGGTAAATGATCAGATGGGGGAATGGGGTAAATTGAAAATACGGTATTTTCATCAACGAAATAAATAAAGATATTTGAAAGAAACCCAAAGAATACAAAATAAACCAGACTAGAAATTAGAAAAATGAGTTTGTAGTTTGTTGATTTGAAAGGAGATTGCAAGTGGTACAGCAAATTCTGAGGATTGTTTTCAATTTTTGATTTTGAAAAATAATACTTGTGAATACTCAAATAAAAAAGAAAAAGACAAGCTAAATAACCTATCAGGTACCTGATGCAGCAAGTGAGTATAATGAATCAGACAAAAAAACTTCTACGCCTGGGGAAGTAATGCGGGAATAAGAGTAAAGAATAATGAATAAAACTGTACCAATCAATGATGGAATTGCTATTCCGTTTTTATACTTTGAATAATTCTGGTACTTATTCAATTTCATATTAATTTCATTGCAAGTTTAAAATAAGCGTTTCAGAATGTACCAGCCAAAACAGGCTTGACTTGAAAAAACTACAAATCTTCCCAATATTTGACATATTAGTAGTTTACAAATCTAACACCACGCCTAACCCGCAAAAAAGGCGTTGAAAATGATTTTTTGGCCAGCCCTCTTTCTCTCTAGTTTTGATTTGACAACCTAAATATAACAGCGAACAAATTTTTTAGAATTGTGAAATTAAATTATCTTGATTTTGATCAAATGCCATTTTTAACCCCGTCAAATCATATCTTTGATCTTTGCTTTTTTGCTAAATCGAGGATTTGTATGTATGTTTCATTAAAAAAAAATACATTTGATAAACTAGTTACGAATTTTGAAATAGGAGCAGCAAAATCGTTTAAATGAGGATAAGGAAGAGAAATGGACGTCAATATCTGGAATTCGATTGAAAACAAATGGTTACAAATTTGGGAGCAAAATGCAATAAATACATCGGATCCTATTTCGGGCCAAAAGAAATTTTTCATTACAGTTGCCTATCCATACCCAAACTCACCACAGCATATTGGACACGGAAGAACCTACACTATAGCAGATGTACATGCCAGATACAAGATGCTAAGGGGTTATAACGTACTCTTTCCTATGGCTTTTCATTATACAGGTACCCCAATTCTAGGGATGGCAAGGAGGGTACAAGCAGGTGATAAAGAAATCATAGAAAATTTCAGAAAAATATACAATATCAGTGACGAAGATATACTTACCTTTAAGGAGCCTCTTCAAATAGCCAAATATTTTCATAACGAGATTAAGGCCGGAATGAAAGAGATGGGGTATTCAATTGATTGGAGACGGGAATTTACAACCATTGATCCTATATATAAGAAACTAATATCTTGGCAATTTGAAACTCTTCATAAACTCGGGGTGATCGAACAAGGGTCTCATCCAGTTGGTTGGTGTCCTTATGACTCAAACCCAGTTAGCCAGCATGATACTTTGGGTGACATTGAGCCATCATTTACGGAGTATTCCCTGATCAAATTCAAGCTTAAAAATGAGAATATATTCATACCTGTAGCTACATTAAGACCAGAAACTATTTTTGGAGTGACTAATCTTTGGATAAATCCAAACGAAGAGTATGCTGTCGTACTTGTTAACGAAACTGAAGATTGGATATTAAGCAGATCCGCCGCAAAGAAATTAGAGTATCTGAATTATTCAATTAAAGTAACCAGGACACTTTTAGGCAAAGAATTGATTGGCTCGTTGGTTGAATCTCCACTAACGACCCGATTTATTCCAATTTTGCCCGCTAAATTTGTTACTTTAGAAGAAGGCAGTGGAATCGTAATGTCGGTTCCTGCTCACGCCCCATTTGATATGCAAGCCCTCTTGGATTTTACAAAACAATCTTCAGATTACCCCGCCGTATTGAGTCCAGACACGATTGTTCCTATCGTAATTATAAATTCTAAAATTCAAGAACAGTATGATCAAATACCAGACAATGTTGGTAGTGAAACTGCTACTAATACAAAAGGACGTTCTATTAAGGATACAGAAAGAGAATATAAGGGAAATGAGGTGATTCCATCAAGGGTTTTCCTAACAAAATACAATATATCTCACCAAAATGATCCTAATTTAGAGAATGCAACATCTGAATTATACTCTACAGAATTCTATAGCGGGAAAATGAACGAAGGGACTTTTGAATATTCTGGAATGCCGGTTTCAAAGGCTAAAGATTTAGTCAAAGACCGGTTAATTGCTTTAGGGGAGTCTGTTCCGTTTTTCGAAATGACTAACAAACCAGTTTACTGTAGATGCGGGACTCTATGTTTTGTCAAATTATTGAATAACCAATGGTTTTTGAATTATGGTAATCCTGAATGGAAAACTTTGGCTTTTGAATGTTTAAACAGAATGGAAATAATACCCCATGAAATAATTAAAGAATTTAAGAACGTATTTGATTGGCTTAAGGTTAGAGCTTGTGCGAGAAAAACTGGGTTAGGTACACCATTACCATGGGACAAAGACTGGATCATCGAGAGTTTGTCTGATTCTGTTATCTACATGGTATATTATATCATTTCTAAATATGTAAATTTGCACCATTTGGAAAAATATTCCAATTTTGTAGATAATGCATTTTTTGATTATGTTCTTTTGGGTGTCAAGTCTGGTCATTTCCTTGCGCTTGACGAAAATGATAATTTCTCAGACGATCTGGATTTCTATCCCGATTGATCCTAATTTGGATAAATCGATCTTCACTGAGTTTTTACTTCAATCAAAACAAATTCGTGAAGAATTCAAATATTATTATCCTTTGGATTCTAGACACTCAGGGAGAGACTTGGTACCAAATCACCTGTCCTTTTTTATATTTAATCACTCAATAATTTTTCCAAAATCTTTATGGCCTAGGCAAATAGTAGTCAACGGGTCTGTTTTAATGGACGGAAAGAAAATGTCAAAATCCATGGGAAATATAATACCATTGAGAAGTACTATAAAGCAGTTTAACGCAGATTCCATAAGAGTGGCCATGTTAGTTTTGGGAGAATTATTGCAAGATGTTGATTTTTCCTTTTCAACTCTTAAGGGTATATATTCGAGACTAAACGAAATTTATGAATTTGGTAAAGACTTTATAACAAAACAAAAGACTGCTACAAACCCAAATGGTAAAGACGAAAACTTTTCTGACCTCTTTATTGATTTAGAATGGGAGGATAAATGGTTACTTCAACGTGTAAACTCTACCATCAAAGATATTACTAATTCATTTGAAGAAATGCGAATAAGAGATGCTCTAAATACAGTACTATATTTGATGGATAAAGATTTTGAATGGTACAAGAAAAGAAAGGAATCCAGATCTGATCGCGTGTCTAAAAATAATACGGATATTTTTGTCATTTCATACTTTTTTAGAGCAAGAATCAAAATGCTGGCACCTTTTTGTCCATTTCTTGCGGAGGAGATGTGGGAATTTTTAGAACCACAAAAAGGATCCATTTTTCAGAATAGTTGGCCCAGTGTAAAAAGTGAATTTGTTAATCCAGTTACAGATGAAAACGAATTAGAGATTTCAAATATCCTTGATGATTTGCATAAAATCTTGAAGGTGACAAGAAATGCACAACTAAAAAATATCCATATATATTTATCATCAACTGACAAAAAAATCCTCTATGATAAAGTTTTAAATCTGGTGACAAACGCTAAAACTAAGAATTTTGGACTTGTTATGAAATCATTGCTTTCGGATTCTTCAATCTCTGCTGAACATAAGAATTTAGTGAAACGCAATCCGGATTTCATTAAGAAAATAAATGAGGATATTTTATCTCTATCCCCTTTAGCACAAGAAAGAAGGATAAACATAGGTTTGTTTGATGAATACAGCGCGTTGATGGATGGAATTGGATTGCTATCCTCTGAATTTGGCATCCAGGAAACTTGTATCAAGGTATACTACGAAGATGACTCCAAAATACATGACCCCAAAGATAAAGCAAAGTTCTCCAGACCCTTTAAGCCAGCAATATATCTTGAATGATAAATTTAACCTAATGTTTGGACTCATTACGTTCGGGCCTCCAATATGGTCCTCCAGACTAAGCATCTGATATTCCCAGATAGAATTAATCTATTTTTTTTGGAGATGAACTGTTGAAATACCAATTTTCATACTACCAATCACTTTAAGAATTTGAAAGTATCGAGTATCGTATCAAATGTTTCCTGGCTTTCTTTAGATTCAAATTGTTCGACTGTATTTTGAAAAGCCAAAAGAAATCCTTGACCATCATGAGAAACAAGGAAGCGTTTAATTTTGATATTTCCAGATTCAGAGGGATAAATACTGGTTGTGTATGCGGTCTTATTACCATTTATCTCATACGGCTGGGTTCCTACTTCCTCAATTAAAATTTCTATATCCCCAAGTGATGATTTCAACCCCTTTTCTAAACCAAAAATTCTCAGCCCAACGTTTGCCTCAGTTGACAATTTGATTAGATTAAATTGCAAATCTTTATTTCTTAAATTAATGCTATAGTTAGCCTCACCGTCTGAGGGATCATCCTGAGGTAAAAGGGACGAGTTGTAAAAAAATGAGATCCCCATGTTTTTACTATAAAATCTTTTGAATAAAATGTCATCCATTATTTTTCTAGATGACAAATAACTAGCATTCATTGTTTTTAAAATCTACTGTTAATTTTCAATTTAGATTCTGATGACTACTATCGTGGATTAGTAGCTTTTCGTTTCTGTAGTCTATCCAGATAGTAGTAAGACACAAAATATAAGAAGAATCCACTAACGACCACTATAAAACCATAAATAGAAACTGATTCTCTGTCAGACAAACTTCCAAACCCCACAAGAATTGCTCCAAGGATCATTAATGCGATGCCAACCCTTAATGGACCCGGCATTTTCCTTTTTTTTGGTTTGGGCGCCCTATTTGCAACCATCTAATACATTACTTACCTGGGATCTTCTTTTTAATCATATCCATTTGCATTCCAACTAATGAAATCAATTTATTTGTCATTAATGGTACAGTCTGATATTATGAAGATCGCTGTAGTTGGGATAGGTGTTGCAGGTGCATATTTAATGAATCAACTTAGTGATCTGCACGATATACATGTGCAGGGTTTTGAAAGAATGCCTGAAAAGGAGCATGATGCCGTGTGTGCTTGGGCTACGTGCGATAATGTAATGAGAGATTACGCCAAAATATGTGGTCTAAACTTTGACAATTATGTTTTGCATGATGGAAAAAAGATGAGGGTAGACATTGGGGAAGGGATAAACTCTGGTAATACAATTGACATTAATTTAAAAGGTATGATAAGCTATGATAAGTTAAAACTAATCCAAGATATGATAAGTGGTACCGATATTGTGTTTGAAAAAGTACCAAATAAGAAAAATCTTGAACAAGATTTTGACCTGATTATTGATTCCACCGGATTTCACAGACATTATTTACCCAAGTTAAGCGATGAACTGTGGATACCATGTATTCAATATAAAGTAAAATATGATCAAGTACCTTTCGATGATTTTTATTTAAAGGCCTTTCCGTTGTTATCAGGCTATTTTTGGTACTTTCCCTTGGGCAATGGATATGCACATATAGGCTCAGGAGACTTTAGAAGAAAACAAACTCATGTTTTTATGGACTCATTTATGAAAAAATATCCATGCCAAGTAATCAAAAAGGTAGGTAGACCAGTTAGGATTACACCTCCCTCAAAGTGCCTTCCATTTGATGATGGAAATAAGACAATTGGAGTGGGAGAATCAATAGGTACGGTGTATGCTCTTTTAGGTGAAGGTATCATCCCATCTACCATTTGTGCTCAACTCTTCGTTGACAATTTATACGACAAAGAGAGATACTTTTCACAAGTGTTGTCAACATTCAAAATTTATACTAGTGTATATAACTTTATAAAAAAGCGAATATCTCAAAATTTTAACATTCTAAAGGATTTTGTTGAATTAATCAAAATTTACAAGTACATGAAAAAAAGTGAGGATCGGTTTGGAATGGAAATAAATATGCTAAATCTCTTTAAACTTACAAAAATCTAATAATATGCTTAATTTTGTTTAAACCGCTCACTGGTAATCGTTTTACAAATTCCTAAACCTAACCTTTATGATTTCATCTTGTGCTGCAATGAGATTAAAGTAACTACTAATATCCCAAATAACGCGATTCCGGTTGAAAGATGACTTGCAACTACAATAGGTTGCAATTTTGTTGCAATTACTGCCCATCCAAGAATTATTTGTGAAACAAGGAGAGTTGATGCTATGGAAAGTTTTATGCTTAAATTCCTGTTTCTAATCTTGATGAATGAAAATGCAGTAAATGAAAATAATGACAGGGCTAGAATTAGTCCTAAAAATCGATGAAAGTGTTCATAAAAGTATTCCTTTGGAGGAAATCCAAAGCCGTTTGGACATAGAGGCCATGTCTTACAAGAGTATCCCTGATGAATTGATGAAAGATAAACACCTACAATCATTATAGAAAAGGTTAAACTCAGAATTATGAAAGTAACTACAAATAGTGATTTGCTTGGAAAGCCATCCTGGCCTTTGCTCATCAAATTAAATAAATATTCATTTTTCTATCGTATTTTTAAATGTTTATAGCGGTCTAAAATTTATTAGAGTCCCTAAATTCAAAATAGTGATCTCAAATCTATGAAATCTATAAAAATTTCTTGGCACTTCATTATCATTTCACCATTACTAATTATTTATTTCATGCTATTTGTCTCGCAGTCAGGTGAACCTACTAGCATACAAGCATTTAATGGGACACTTTACAGTAAATCTCGAGGTTTTCTTGAAAATAATAAATTACCTGACACTACCCAAAATAATAATTTCAGCACATTAATTTTTTCAAATCCATTCTATTTATCAAATGATACTTTAATGCTAGGCAAAATCCCACTAGAAAATCAGACACAATAAATAGGGAGGCTCAATTTTTTGTTGAAAGAGGAATAATCAATACTTCAATGGTAACGTACAATGTGGGGTATTATATCAAGGATTCCGAAAATGAATGGGTCTAATTCTGATTCTATACCATTGAGCATCGACCTCAAGACCGAAACAGGACCAAATTATGCCAAAGGATCTGGTATTTTCCTGACCGAGAATGGGGGCATTATTGAATGGGATGCATTCGACCAAATTATCAACAAGTCAGATGATAAGGTTCCTTACACAGGGATGATTTTTTTTCTCCTACTGTTAACAAGAATGATGAATTATCTTTACTCAAAAATCGACTGGGATTGTATGAATTTTCAATCGATTATGACACTACCACTCTCTTCTTTCTACATATACTACTAATTCTGATACTAGCACCCATAGAACGATATGGTTCTGGCCCAATACCCACTAATTAGTATCAAGATTTGAGTTGATAAAAACTATCTTCAAAGTACTGATAAAGGGAAAATCTATATGATAGTCAAAAAGAGAAAAAGAAAGACAAAGCCTAAAAAGTCAAAGAGACTCCGAAAAAAATCGAATATCTCCTTGAATTCGTTACCAACCATGGATGGCATATTATTTGAAGAACAAGTAGAAAAATGTTCCTTTAGTTGTACCGAATAAAAATAAAGAGGAATCCAAAAAAATCCTGAGATTAATAGTTTATATAAATGAATTCGATAGAATAAACAAAGAAGGCAAACAAAAATGCAGAAATAACGACTGTGAAAATTTGGTTTGTAAACCATTTAGAAAATATTGTTCGAGAAAATGCAGCGTGGAATTTACGAGATGGTATAATAAGAATTTTTATTGGCGTAATATTCGAAATAGCATTTTGAAGAGGGATGATTATACTTGCCAGATTTGTAGATTAAAATTGAATAAAAAGAAAAGACACAATAAGAAAATTGGGAATTGGCTTGAGTGTGACCATATCATACCTAAATCCTACTACACTTTTTTAGGATATAATTTTGACACATTAGAAAATAAAATTAAGACAGTATTGGAATTTCTACATAATGATAATAATCTAAGGACTTTGTGTTATAAATGTCATAAAAAAGTAACACTAAATAACCTCAAGACAAAGTCATTACTTATTGATATAAACGATGATGATTGATAGAACATAATCAGGGCTGTAGTTATTAAATGATGGTTTGATCTAACATTTTCTGTAACTAGATTGAAGAATAACATTTAGAATAATACTGACAAAGTATAATGAGCCAGCAGGACGGGCCCGGAGATTTATTGAATTATCTTGCATTTATTAAAGAGATCTATATGATCTATATTCTTTATGATTATCATCTAAATGTTATATTAGATTTTACGCGAATAATTACATAAAGAAATTTATAGTATATATCATTAATAGGTTTAACAAATTTGAATAACATCTTGGCAGACCAAACTCTAGGGTTAAAAAAGAGAATTCAAGATGACCTTCGACGTCTGGACGAAATCTACAGGGTTGGGGTTGAAATTGAAATTTGTTTACTTGATGACAAATCACTGCCCGTGAACGCACATGCTTTGATTAAGGAATTAAGTACCAAGTATGACATAGATTTTGAATATGGCAAGTGTCAATTTGAAGTTAAAACTGACCCAATTTCAATGCACAGTTTGTCAATGGTGAATGTTTTTTTCGAAGAATTCATAGATTATCTGGGTGTCGCAATTAAGAAAGTCTACAAGAATAGGAATGTAATCCCAGTTTTTCTTGGAGGAAATCCTTCTCCTGAGATATTCAAAAAGAAGTTGATAACAAGAAAAGAGCGTTATCTGAATATCTATGAATGGCAAAAAAAGTTTCCAAAAATCGAAATTGATGGTCAGCAGTTCAAGGCATGTGACATTGCCACTGCGATACAGGGATTTCACCTTCATTTACAAGGTCTAAATCCTGTTTATACTACATACATGTTCAATTATATTTTAAATTTATTACCTTCAGCAATATTGCTAGGTTCAAATAGTAGATTATTTGCGGGCAAACTATTTTCACTTTATGAACCACGTGTTTATTTATATGATCATTCAGAACAACAAAATTCTGGGTTTCCGGCCATTGCAAAATATTTAGACCGAATTGAAGATTATGTAGACTACATTGCCTCCAGACCAGGTTCTGATAGTACTAATGATTATTTTGGTCTTGAAAAAGATAGACACGATGATCTTAGGATAAGGTTGAATTCCCCTTATTACAGGGTTGAAACAAGAATAATGTCTGTTCAACCAACCCCAAAGGAAATTGTGGCGATGATAGAGTTTTTTATCGGGTTTTTGTATCGCTCTATTCTGGAGGGAAAACCTTTACGACCATTATCATCTATCCGAGAAGAAAGGCTAGCCGTGATCCGTACTGGGTACAATTCTAAAACTCATTTCAATATTTCAGAAACTGCAAAGACTCAATTGCATGTGGCCAAACAAGGATTGAAAGATTTAGGGCTTGGACCTGAATTTATTGGTATACTTGAAAATAGACTAGAAAACAAGACCTCTCCTGGAGAATACGTTACCAGATTATGGGATTCTAATTTTAATGGGAATGTTTATCAAACAGTATCCGAAATCATTCAACATGTTTGGGATAAAACAAAGAATAATTCCCCTTTACTTTAGAACTTTTCTACAATATTTGTTATATTCATATTTTCTATCTTTTTGTTCAGTTAAATTTTCCTCTAATTCATTTAACAAAATTTTAATAGATAATAATGTGTGTTAAATGAGTCAGCCGGGATATGGGAACAAGGAAGGTTTTTTAATTATTGTGGTTTATTGGGAGACAGATGAATTAGTTGGATAATGTATTACTCCCTGCTTCTTTGACCGATGATCAAATGAATGATCTAATATCCGACTTGCAAATATTGATAAGGCAGCCTAGCATTTCTGCAACAAATCAGGGTCTGGAGGAGTGTTCGATCCTTTTGTCAAATATGATGAAAAATGCTGGAATTAAAACAGACCTTTTATTCTTGGATTTAGAAGAACAAATAGAAAGTAGAACTATCAGCCGAATACCTCCGATAGTTTATGGTGAGGTTAAATCAAAATCTAATCCCAGCGGAAAGACAATTTTATTTTATAATCATTATGATGTTCAACCAGTGGATCCAATAGAAAAGTGGAACGAGGATCCTTTTAGTGGGAAAGTAATAGGCAATCACATATACGGTCGAGGATCCTCTGATGATAAAGGCGAACTAATTACTAGAATAAAGGCCGTAGAATATTTTTTGCAAGAGACAGGAGACGTTCCTTGCAACATTAAATTCCTAATAGAAGGTGAGGAGGAAATTGGAAGTCCAAATTTGATAAATTATGTTCAAAGGTACAAGGAAGAATTCAAATCCGATTTGGTAATCTGGGAAAGCGGTTATGTTGATAAGGACGACAGAGCAATAATTTCATTGGGTCAAAAAGGCATCCTGAATGTAGAAATTAAAGTACATGGACCTAGCCGGGACGTTCATTCAAGTTTAGCAGTTGCAATTGAGAGCCCTGCTTGGAGATTAGTTCATTTATTGTCTTTGTTATATAACCCCAATGACGGAAAAATTCTAATTAAAGGATGGTATGACGAGGTAACGTCTCTAAGTGAAAAGGAATTACAATTAATTGCCAATGAACCTTTCAATGAGGAAGCATTCAAAAAGGAATACGGAATATCATGTTTCATAAAGGGACAATCTTCTTACGAGATAAAGAAAGCCCTCGCCACAGAACCTTCCTGTAACATTTCAGGACTGGTTACAGGCTATACCAATAAAGGAGTAAAAACAATACTTCCCTCGACCGCTACCGTCAAGATGGATTTCAGATTAGTCCCAAATATGGATCCGAAATTACAATTCAATAAATTGGTAAAATACTTGAGATCAAAAGGATATTCAGAAAAAGATGTAACTATACACTATCTAAGCGGTGAGCCGGCATTTAGAACACCATTAAATAATGAATTTGTAAAATTAATTGTAGATTCCGCATCAAAGATATTTAATGGCGTCGTTTTAAATGTCTCCTCGTCAGGCACTGGGCCCATGTATGTTTTTAAAGATATCCTAAACGTAGATTCAATTTGCATTGGAAGTACTATTTTACCAAACAAAATGCATTCACCAAATGAATTCACTAATCTTGACCTCTTAAAAAAAGGCACGAGGTGCTTTATTGAAATCATAAAGAATTTTTCAAGGAGTTAAACTTTTGTAGAAGGCAAGAAACATTTTGTCAATCTCCTTAAATCTATAATTATTTCCAGACTAGTAGATTCAATCACACAATCGATTTCGATATTTTTACTTTCTAATAGAAATTATCAAATAAAAGGATAAATACAAAAGAAATATAGAAATTTTGTGCAAAATTTAGTTATTTTCGTTATAGGACTAGGTTTACTTTCAGCAATATGTGTTCCAAACGCGTTTGCAGTATTTCATAGAGAGGACTTTATTATTACCGATATTGGCGTCAATAATGGAGTCCCATTCATGGAATTACAGGGTCAGCCTGGTAGGTCATTTTCAGTAGATGGTGGAGATGAGAGTTACTATGCATATACTTTTGTAACCAATAATGGCATCTTTGCAGCATCGGTCGCTTTGGATGAAGATGGGAACAAACCGTATTATAGCGCTGATCATTTTGATATCAAAAAATTCCAAATAGGCGAATGCGTCAATCACAAGACCGCTACCGGCGAGCCAAAATTCAGTGGTAAAATAGCCGAGTACGTTCCAAAGGAAACCGTTATTTCAAATGTATCAAAAGCATACACTTTACAAATTATTAGCTGATGACCCCGACGATGATTGCGAGACCGGAGAACATATTCATAAGATATTTTCAAGCAAGTGACAGGAGAGCCTGTTTTTCCTTTAAGTAGGGTACAAGCCAGAACTTAATCTATTATCTTTTTTAACCATGCTTGAATCAAGAACTACATAATACAAGTTAGAAGTTACAAGTTACAGCTCCATGGTACAGCAGCAAGATTTGATCCCGCTGTATAAAAAAATATCTTAAGATTTTGGTTTGTAAGGTTCTAACTTCCTAGTAATCTTGTTTATAACATATTTTTCCGGATCATAATCATATTTTTTCCCTAATTCTTCCAAATAATTCTGAACATCATGCCAAGCTTGGCGTTTTTTGCTGATGAGGTCTGATGCAGAAGATTCTGGACTTGAATCAGTTAAAAGTCCTTGTTCATTTGCGGAGGTTAAATCCAGAGCTGTTTGATACAACTTTGAAATCTTTTCAATTTCAAATTCCGAAAATGTCACAGCATCTCTGTTTGATTCATTATTGTCAGGATCGGACATTCTTATCCTTCTATCAAGATCTTATCATCCTAATAATATAATGTCTGTGATTGGGAGAGACGAGGCGAGATTAATCAAATTATAGCCTTGGAAATGAAAAAAATAAATTCAAAAGCCTAGAGTTGATTTGTTTCAAAAAATTTCTATTTGTTTTTAAACAAACATCTAAGAAAAAAATAATTAAAAATAATTAAAAAAATACGTCATGGTTGTAGATTTACTGAAATTGATTTCCTACCAGCCTGATCCCTGAGCGCCTTCACCAGCATGCATTCCTTCCATACCCATGCCATATTCACCATATCCTTCACCATTCATTCCTTCCATACCCATGCCATATTCACCATGCATTCCTTTCATTTTCTTGTCTTCATGACCTTGAGAGTGCATCATTTTCATCCATTCCATCATAGAAAGAGGCTTTGTTTGTAAAACTAATCCAGTTCCTGGGTCAACTAACACTTTAGTAAATTTCATGTCTGGGGAGCCTAGAACTACTGAAATTACAAGGAATCCATCTTTCTCCTCACCATTGGCTGACATTGCAAAAGAACCATTACCCACTGATTGTTCGGCAGTGGAGATAGCCTGTGGTAATGTTACATTAAATTTATCTCCAATAGCTTGAAACATTGTTTGCATCATGTTCAATGTTCCGTTGATTTTTTCATACTTTTCATGTCCTTTCATCATCATTGGGTTGGCATAATTATCTTTCTTCATCATCATATCGTCTCCACCAGTCATATTTGTTGAGCTGGTACTACCTGTTGAATTAGTTTGGGCTAGGGCAGTATTTGAATTCATCAATGGTAGAAATCCAATTGTCGCTGCCAATAATCCTGCTAGAAACACAAAGTTCAATGAATTTTTTGTATTCATTGTAGTTTAATGAAATTCAAAATATAAAAGTATATACTATATTATTTCAATAGAAAATTATTACTTGTTTTCTGTAGTAAAGGAGCGCCATTCCATTTCTTTCACTAAGGTTTATCCTCTTAATGCATGCAATTCAAATCAAAATAACTAAGGGTGTATTAATGATTGATTTTGTACAAAAAGGGTTAAGCTTTTAATTGTTATAGTTACCTTAAATGTAATAGTTCCTTCTATTTGAAATGCTCAATTAGGAAGAGTCCATAGTACTCTACCCCTCCTTCCCAGCGATATTGCCAACTTAAAATATTCAATCAGGTCATGAAAAGACAAACTAATTTTCAATTTCAGTATTAGAAAGACAAATGTTTCTTTATTAGAGTATTTTGGTTATTATATTAGTGACCGGTTGGTAGGTCTGATATCTCTTTTCCTCCTTATGCATCATCAGAATTATTTGAACTAGCGTGGACTAATAATTCCAGGGAATGTTGCATTAAGGACTATCTAAATGGGCTTTAATCATATAGAGTAAACTTTTAAAGTACATTGGGCCGTAGTAGAAGTTACCCTCTCGAAAAAAGAAGTAAAAGATGTCGAACCAGAGGATTTCTATACACAGATAAAAAATCAATGCTTTTTTATTTTCGAAATTTCTAAAAATAGATAAATTACTGCAATTATTTCAAACCTACCTATAATCATGTTAATGATTAGTAACACTTTTGAAAACAGATCTGCATTGATGTTTGTTATCCCAGCTGTTAATCCTGTAGTGGTTAAAGCTGATACTGATTCAAATAGAGAATCTAAAAAATTTTTTTCTGTAAGAAATGATAAAAGCGTACCAGTAAAAAAAGACATAAAGATAAAAAGGAATATAACGAGGATTGCTTCGTTAAACGTTTTTTCTTCCTTGTGAATTTCGGATTTTCTTTCATAGCCGTGATATGCGTTGTCATACCTAGAAGAAACTGCTGAAATTGATCTCGTTGTAACATCTGCAGAAAATTTCTTCCTTGTCAATTTCTGAACTATTTGTAGTATTCTTCCAACTTTAATCCCACCCGCAGTTGAGAAAGCTGTTCCTCCAATTAGCATCATAATTATTAATAAAATCTTGCCGTCATCAGATAAAAGTGTGATATCTATGAATTGAAAGCCTGTGGTTGTTGCAGCACTTACAGTGTGAAAAATCCCAGTTACGATATTTGCAGTGGGATAAGACATGAAAAGAAGATATGTGAAAATGGGAATAGCAGTAAACATAATTCCAAAATATAAGATTACTTCTGGACGCATCTTTGTAGTATGCATTTCCTTACTAAAAACAGCATAATGAAAAGCAAATGGAAGTGCAGAGATTATCATGCCAGCCATTATCACAAATAATTCCAAAAAGTTTTCAGAAATTAAGGATGTAGAAGAAGGCACGAAACCTCCACCCGTTACCGCGCTAAATATTAGCGAAATATTAGATATAATATTATGGTTTCCAGAAATATATAATAAAATAGATAGGGAAACAGTGTAGATACTAAAAATAACTCCAATCGTAAGTATCAATTGTTTTAACCTCAGACTTCCCCCACCTAACATTCCTTTCATATGAGCCAACTTTCTTTCGGGATAGAAGAATGTGATTACCAAATATACGAAGCTTAAACCACCTATCCACTGGGTAAACGCTCTATAAAAATCAAAACTCTCTGGGAGATCTTCGGGATAAACTAGCATGGATAACCCAGTAGTTGTAAAACCTGATGCACTTTCAAAGAAACTGTTTACTACTAGAGTTACCGGGTCTATTCCCTCACCGAATGGATTTACATACATGTATGGGATACTTCCAAAAAAACTTAGTAATACAAAACTAAAGACCATCAGAATTGACGCCTGTCTGAGGTTCATTGGCGTCTTTTCTCCATAGGCATTCAGGATGAATCCAGTAATAGACATTGTGGTAATTCCAAGGAAAATTCCAGTTGCAGAAACCACTTCACCCAACGCTGTGGCTAAGATGGCTGGAGCAACAAAAAGTAAGCCTGAAAATTGAAGTATGAATCCAAGATTTCCCCAAATGGGTTTGTATCTTTCCCTAATTACCACTCTATAGCTCCTAAATTGCCGTTCTAAGACGGAAGTTCTAATGGCATTTGCCAATCCTTCTTGGGTTACCATACCCAAAATATGCACATTATCGGTTACAGGAATTCTCTTGATAAGATTTAGTCTCATTAGTTCTAAGGCTTGTCTTACATTTGCCTTTGCAGAGATAGTAATGAGGGGGGATGACATTATTGATTTGATGGGGACTTGGTCAGAATCTTCTCCTCTCATGACAATTTTATCTAAAATATCACTATCAGTTATAATCCCTACATATTCTTCTTTTTTGTTCGTTACAATAATGGTTTCAGCCTTTTTTCCATGCATTAATTTAACAGCGTTTGCTGCGTCTGTATCTTCATCTAAGATAATATAATTATGGTGTGCGTACGTTAATACAGGACGGTTGAGAGGGTCTGTGTCCATTATTTCTTCAGAATTCAGTTAAGATGGTATGACAAATCATTTTAAACTTTTCTATGCATCTAACTTTAAAAACCATAATAATAGCAAAATTTTCATTATCATTGTCAACTTTTTGTGAATCTAAATTTGTCTCAAAGTATTAGAAAATCGGCTAGAAGGATAAATTAATCACGAATGTATATAAATTCCCTATGCCGCTATCTACTCTCTGGATATATTTACTTTTTTAGAATCTTAATTTGTTAGACGTATCTTTAATTGTAAGCAATGGATACCTAAATCAGCCCAAAATAATCAAAGATACATTTGAACGAAGCTAGATTAATAAATAAAAAAGGTCTAATTATGGAATTAATAATGTCACCGTTTCTGGAGTATTGGCGGCGCTGTTAGACCCAGATGCTCTTTTTATTTCATCATCTCCGTAAACTACTTCTGCAGTAAAGCCTTTTCCGACTGGCACTTCAGCAGAACTGAATTCAAAAGTGTATGAGCTTGTTTGTAACCCTGGAAAGATCAAACCAGACATAGTTTGAGGATTGCGTGAACCATCTATAGCAACATGTATAGCACCATGTTCGTCCAAATTGCCAGTATTTTGGACTTGAACTATTATCCTAAACTGACCACTTTGTGCGCTTTGGGCATTGACGTCCTTAAGACCCCAAAAAATGGCAACTGATCCAATTAAGATTAATAAAGCGCATGCATATAATGATCTAATCCTTATGCTTTTGTTTGTGTTTCTATCTGAAGGAGATCGCCTAAGAGCTGTTCCATCAAAACATAATTTCATTACTATATTAAAGTGAAATTATTAATTAAATTTTTTTAATGATTATGCTAGAATATAATTCTGAAAGACTATTGGATAAGTTATTCTGCTAGTCTGTCTCAAGCGAAAATTGTAAATCTTTTAGTTGGTATCATTTTATTGATTGGATGTATTGATGTCAACCCTTAGCAAACATGGTCGTTACATTATATCCAGCATTGAAGTTCCGGGAACTTGAAAAAATGATTATAATCGTCAATCAGGCTTATCATCATAAATGGGAGGCCAATTCAAGGAGTAGGACAATAGCAAGCACACCCATTTGACTAAACTGGGAAATTATGCAGCAAAATGCAAATCATCTTCACTCCTCTTTAATTTGCCATTGTTGGATCTCAAGTCGATCTCATGATGACAAATCAAAAAGCAAACGTTTTTGGCAATATGTTAATATTTATAGCAATATCTACTAAGATTGTCCGATGTGGATTATCATCTATGATTTTTCTTAAAAACAAATCTAAAGCCCAGATAGTTACAGCGGGGGATGATTATCAGAGGTGAAGTTGGGTTAGCATTTGCAAGTGTTGAGGTGACAAAGAGCAGACAGTTCAAATATTTACAATTTAATGATTATCAGAGTGGAGTTTACTACTATTGTAACTCCATTTTGAATAATGAAATCTTAAAATCCAATTCAGCGCTCATCTAAGAGCTATAGCACCCATGAACCTGTTAAACAGATGTTTTTTCGTGTCAATTAGGCTAGGAGTCTGTCTGCTTGAGGGAATACCAAAATTGGTTTGAAGAAGATGTAGAAGTGATATTATTATTCATCAAATCGGAGGACTTTACTAATACTCAAAACTAAATTCGATACTATTTCTTTTCTTTTCTTACGTTTATCAAATTATGCTTTTCAAGGAATTGGCTTATGCTTTCGTTTTCTTCTTCATTTGATTGCGTTTCATCCTTATTCAGATCATTAAGTGTCTGAATCATTTTTTTTAAATCATTAATGTTGATAACAACTCCATAGTAGTCGCGTACTCTTTCAATAGTAGTTTCATAGTGTTTTTTTGATCCAGAAGCTGTTGCATCAGATACCAATATGACGTCATATCCTAAATTAAAAGCATCTCTTAAGGATGTCTCAACACAAATCGAGGTATCTATACCACAGAAAATTAAAGTATTTACGTGGATACTTTGCAGCCACACCCTTAATTCTGTATCCTGAAATGCTGAATCGCGTCGCTTGAGGATGACATGATCTTCAGGGGTAGGTTTTATTTCATCAATAATGTGTGCATCCCAAGTATCTCTCATGCAAATTGGTATCTTTTTGTTTTGAAGTCTTTCCTCCCTTGCTCTGGGAAGAATATTGTGAATGTGGAGTAGTAAATCAATTCCGCTTGGTTCTCTAATTGCTTCGGTATAAAAGATTGGTATTTTTTCATTTCTGCAAAAACTAATCAACCTTTTAATATTTGGAATAACTTGTTGGTAATTTTCGATATTCATGCCAAGTTTATCGTAGGATCCATCTTTGCTAACGAACCCATTTTGCATGTCCACTATTACCAATCCTAAACTGATAAGGTTACTACCATACTGTATTTGAAGCATTAGACTTAGACTATTTTACCTTATTAAAATTGTTTTTTCGATTTTCTTTAATTCAACGCAGGATTGGAGAATAGGGAATTAATCAGCATCCATAGGGGTACAATAGATCTTTAAAATCGTATTGAGTCTGAGTATAAGTCTAGAAGAGGATGTGATAAATATGATTTGAATACTTTTCAAGCATTATAACGTCCGGTAATCCCTGCCTCTTTAGAACTAATTTGAATTATTAAAAGAGTTCTCTGATCCTCTCTTGGCGTGCAAAAGTTTTCAATAGCCTTAATTCTAGAAAATTAGATAATCATCTTACTTTATTATAGTGACTGAGCATTTAGAATTCTTTACGATTGAAGTTGCTATGTTACCGATTAATAGATTTTCAAAGGATCTACCTCTAAAGCCAATTACAATATGGTTTACCCCTTCGCTTTCTGCAAATTCGGTCATTGCCCGATCTGGGGATGATTTTGTATCGTAAAATTTTGTTTTCAAGTTTATTCCTTCTTCTTTTGCCTTTTTTGATATATCTAATAATAATCTCTTTGATTTTCGAATTTCTTTTTCAATAGAGATAGTATTGTAATCTTCTCCCTTTTTTTCAAGTATCTTGTACATATCTGGAATATTAAATGCAGTAAATGCTATAATTTGAGAATTGTATTTACACGCCAAGTCCTTTGAGAATTCTAGGGCCTTTAGTGAAAACTCAGATCCGTCAATCCCAACCAAAATTTTAGAAATATTGAGAACTTTATTCACATTTTCTCTTATGCAAAATTTTTTATAAAGTTTCAATTGTGTTGCAAGCAAGCAAGTAAGGTAAGAGGTGATCTACCTCTATTCTTGTTTAGTTTAATTTTATGAGGCATATTTCTTGATTTAACATTTTGTTGAATTTATCTTAATTATTGGAATTGAGAAACCTAATTCAAATGCACAATTTAATATTGGATTGGGATACTTTTTATGTAAAAACTTAATTATGTTATGATCTATGTATTTTTTTAATGCACTTTTTATATAGTTTGGCCGGAACTAAATATAGCATAATTTCCTGCATAACACTTTCAATAGTTTTAATGCTTGCATCGTCAAATCCAGCGTTTTCAACCGTGTCTTCTACTGACGAAAATACTTCCATAACTTTGTCGGGAACAAACTCTACAAACTCTTCTCTTTTATCTTCATCTATTCTGACAAATACATCAACCCTTGACCTTAATCTTAATCTCTCTAATTCTACTTTGGGATTAATTAATAACACTCCGTTGAGTGAGCAATTTGCCACTATGGATAATTTAACCAATGTAACTGGGACTAATGGGTCAATTGTAAACGATACACAGTTGACAGGGACAGAAAATGTAACTCTTGTTGCTAATTTTTCATCTAAACCAGTGGGACTTGAAACAGATTACTTGATTGTTGGCAAACCATTGGTATTGGTAAACGGCGTTCCATTAACATATGAATTTTTAAATGATACTAGTGATGAAATCACTATTACTGATATTCTTATATCTATGAGAGCTACGGTTAAATTAGACAATTCAACCACTAGCGCTCTACCTGTATACATAAAAGTATTCTCAAATCCAGTAAATACAACTCAGAACGCAGACGGATCTAAAACCATTATTAACAGTCCAAATTTAGTAGAAAATATTGAGATTGGTGGTGTAATATTTTCGGATACGTCAACTAGTGTAAAACTATATCCAAATGGCACAGGCTCACTGAGAGCAAATAATTAGAGTAATGACCTTTGATAAAGAGTTAGCGATATTGAGATTCATTTTTTCTAAAAGTGTTTTTTAGCCGAGGGTATGATATTAGGATCATTATTATTTTTTGATTTCTCAATTGTCTAACTTTTGTTGTCCATATCCCAGTTCTATTCCTCTTTTAGAGATAGATAAGTTTTTACAGATTGTACTATAGCAGGGAAATAAAAAGTTTGGTATTCCATGTAATTCATTTAAGAATGCAAAGGTCAATTTTAGTAAAGTCATTCATTTATTACAGACAAAAATAAATTTCATCAGAATGCGGCTTTAAAAGGCATTTTTTGAAGTATGTTAACTTTGGTATTTGTAATAAATGATTAACATAATTGCAATATGACTATGATATGTATGAAATAGAATCGTTTAGCAATATTTCATGTCCATCCAAACATGCTAATATCTTACAAAAAAATTTTATAATACTATTTTATTAAAGAATGATATTTAGTAAGATTATTTCAGAATCTGATTTAACAATCCAATTATACAATACGATACTTTATCTTGCATGAATAAAAAAATTCAATTGTCAATCTTGTCAATCTTTATTGCAGCAGCCTTAATTGGCTCAGTTGCAACCTATGGTGATAACATGGCCTTTGCAGGTGGAGATAATCATCATGGTGACAAAAACAAGAAAAAATCAAATGAAGCAATCCAAGATCTAGAACAATTTTCAGGAACTGGTCAAGATTCATCAATGTGGTTCTGGTAACGATACAACTGCATCATGTAACAACGTAGCCTTCTCATTTAACTTAAATGATGGCAACAACGCATTAGGTCAAGAGTAAAAGACCTACTTTTTTTCTTACAAAAATTATTATATCTAAAAAAACTCTAAATTCTTTATATATCTTTTTTCTTAATTCCAAAAATGGTTTGATCTACAGTGAAATACTGGTATGAAATTAAGGATTAATAAACAATGTGATAGTCGATTATGATACAATTTTCCCAATTTCTTATAGGATTATCACCTAATTAATTAATCACAATACTGACTAAATCTTATACTATCTTATTTTGCCATAGTAATTATAGAGGGATACCGACCTAGGCTTTTTAACGGACAAATTAATCATGATTTTTTCCTAGCTAACATGCAATCAATATTCTAAATTTTTTATACTAGGTGAAGTCATCTTTCAAAAAATAAAATAAGTTTGAATCTTTTAATTAAAAAAATAGTTTGTTTGAAGACTAATATCTAGATTATCAATCAATACTTGGCCATGTATTTTTGTTACTTAGTTGCCGAATAAATTCTTCATACTATCTGTAAATCCAGGGAATCCATCAGAAAAAAGGCCACCACCACTGCTGATATTTGTGCTGTTCAGACTTTTAGATTTGGAAGCTGGAGGTGTGCTATCTTTACTTGAGGCTGGAGGTGTGCTATCTTTACTTGAGGCTGGAGGTGTGCTATCTTTACTTGAGGCTGGAGGTGTGCTATCTTCAGCTGAATTGTCAGATTCAGTTTCAGGCTCAGGCTCAGGCGGAAGATCAATTGCGTTTACTGTTATTGCTACAGTGGCTGTATTGCTGTCAACTGTTCCATCATTGGCCTTGAAGGTAAAACTATCCTGTCCTGTAAATCCGGCATTAGATGTATAGACTAGGCTACCTGTGTCTTCGTCAAGGTCTGTGATGGTGCCTGATTTTGGTTGTGAAACTATAGCATATGTCAAAGCATTGCCACCTGGGTCTGTAGCCGTGAGAGTTATCTCTGTTGGATCAGCCGTATTTGCAGTTACCTGCTGATCATCGGCTACTGGTGGATCAATGGTCTGCGCTTACTGTTATTGCTACAGTGGCTGTATTACTATCAACTGTTCCATCATTGGCCTTGAAGGTAAAACTATCCTTTCCTGTAAATCCGGCATTAGATGTATAGACTAGGCTACCTGTGTCTTCGTCAAGGTCTGTGATGGTGCCTGATTTTGGTTGTGAAACTATAGCATATGTCAAAGCATTGCCACCTGGGTCTGTAGCCGTGAGAGTTATCTCTGTTGGATCAGCCGTATTTGCAGTTACCTGCTGATCATCGGCTACTGGTGGATCAATGGTCGCGCTTACTGTTATTGCTACAGTGGCTGTATTACTGTCAACTGTTCCATCATTGGCCTTGAAGGTAAAACTATCCCGTCCTGTAAATCCGGCATTAGATGTATAGACTAGGCTACCTGTGTCTTCGTCAAGGTCTGTGATGGTGCCTGATTTTGGTTGTGAAACTATAGCATATGTCAAAGCATTGCCACCTGGGTCTGTAGCCGTGAGAGTTATCTCTGTTGGATCAGCCGTATTTGCAGTTACCTGCTGATCATCGGCTACTGGTGGATCAATGGTCGCGCTTACTGTTATTGCTACAGTGGCTGTATTGCTGTCAACTGTTCCATCATTGGCCTTGAAGGTAAAACTATCCTGTCCTGTAAATCCGGCATCAGATGTATAGACTAGGCTACCTGTGTCTTCGTCAAGGTCTGTGATGGTGCCTGATTTTGGTTGTGAAACTATAGCATATGTCAAAGCATTGCCACCTGGGTCTGTAGCCGTGAGAGTTATCTCTGTTGGATCAGCCGTATTTGCAGTTACCTGCTGATCATCGGCTACTGGTGGATCAATGGTCGCGCTTACTGTTATTGCTACAGTGGCTGTATTACTGTCAACTGTTCCATCATTGGCCTTGAAGGTAAAACTATCCCGTCCTGTAAATCCGGCATTAGATGTATAGACTAGGCTACCTGTGTCTTCGTCAAGGTCTGTGATGGTGCCTGATTTTGGTTGTGAAACTATAGCATATGTCAAAGCATTGCCACCTGGGTCTGTAGCCGTGAGAGTTATCTCTGTTGGATCAGCCGTATTTGCAGTTACCTGCTGATCATCGGCTACTGGTGGATCAATGGTCGCGCTTACTGTTATTGCTACAGTGGCTGTATTACTGTCAACTGTTCCATCATTGGCCTTGAAGGTAAAACTATCCTGTCCTGTAAATCCGGCATTAGATGTATAGACTAGGCTACCTGTGTCTTCGTCAAGGTCTGTGATGGTGCCTGATTTTGGTTGTGAAACTATAGCATATGTCAAAGCATTGCCACCTGGGTCTGTAGCCGTGAGAGTTATCTCTGTTGGATCAGCCGTATTTGCAGTTACCTGCTGATCATCGGCTACTGGTGGATCGTTGACTGGCTGCAAATTTTGAACTATCACTTTAATGGTTTTTTCGGAGAATAAATCATTTTTGTCAGTTATCTTTACTTTGAAAAACATGACTTGATTTGAAGTTCCTCCAAGAATTGGAGCATTAAATGATGCCTTTGACTTATAAATGTCCAACAAATCTACCTTCATACCTGCAATTTGACTCCATTCATACTCTAGACTTTTCCCATCTTTTGAATCAAAACTACCCGATGCGTCCAATATCACACCATTAACTCCTTCATCGACGGTGATCTCATTTTCTAAACTCACTACGGGTGGGTTACAGCCTGTTCTGTCCCTAATTGACGTGAATGAATTATCGACAAAATTAGTAACGTCTTGATTAAATAAATCTAACACGGAAGCTTTTGAAAAACTATAACTAAACGAATCTAGATATTCGCAAATTAGATGATCATAGCTCCCATCATCTTGAACATTACCAATTGCATTGTTCAATGAATCTGATAATTCTTCTTGTAAGTTAGGAGGCATAATTATTGTAGATACAAAATCACGAAGATTTACAATGGCATCCTCAAGGGATATGATTGTCCATGAAAAGAATTGGGGGTTTGGATCTTTGTTGTTTGAGGTATCTACTGCCCTGACTTGAAATGAATGATCTCCTGTTTCAAGGTTCATGTAATAACATCCAGATTTATTATTTCCCTGGTAATCTATCGTACTTGGACGCCAATTCCCGTCATCTAGTTTACATTCAAAGCCTTTGACACCTACTAGATCAGAACCTGAAAATGCAAATCCAATGTCATCAGAATTTGTAAAATCGTTGTTAACTAAAATGCCCATCCAACCTGTTTTAACAACTCCAAGCTCAGTTGTGGGAGGGGTGGTATCTCGTACTAATACCTCAAATGAGGCCCTTGCATCATTTCCTGCTTCATCCACAGTGGTGCAATCTACCGTTGAAGTTCCTAAGGCAAACATGCTTCCGCTTTGTGGTGTACAGCCAACATCTAGAGGAGTCCCGGTAGCATTTGTTGCTGAGACGGTATAGGAAACAACGGAACCTTGTGGTCCTGTTGCTTCCGCGATTACTGGACTAGATGGAACATTGATTATTGGATCCTTATCATCATCATTCCCAGAGCCATTATTTTGCGCGTATACGTTAGACCAGGATGAATAATTAATGTATACGGTCGCTGATAATATTAATACAAACACAAGTATGAAATTCTTGTTCAATATTAAATCAAAAAAGGGCAACTATTTAAGTCATATCATGATAACAACAACTTCTGAGGAAAAAAAGATATTAATTTTTTCACCGTGACTTAATTGCTATAGTTTTTCGCAATTTCAAAATACCATTTTTAGTCATTATTTGTCTGTCTGAATCTGTATCAATAAATTTGAGTTTGGAGATTGGGAATCATTGGTATCTAGAACAATAAATCAACTAGCAAAATGTGGATGAATCTTAACGAGATTTATTATTAAAGAATGATATTTAGTAAGATTATTTCAGAATCTGATTTAACAATCCAATTATATAATACGATACTTTATCTTGCATGAATAAAAAAATTCAATTGTCAATCTTGTCAATCTTTATTGCAGCAGCCCTTAATTGGCTCAGTAGCAACCTATGGTGATAACATGGCCTTTGCAGGTGGAGATAATCACGATGGTGACAAAAAGAAGAAAAAATCTAATGAAGCATTACAAGGAATAGGTCAAGATACAGAAACACTCCAAGCATCAAGCTGTGGTTCTGGTAACGATACAACTGCATCATGCAACAACGTAGCCTTGTCATTTAACTTAAATGATGGCAACAACGCATTAGGTCAACAATAAGACCTCTTTTTGTTTTTAAAAATCTGACTTTTAGTAAATATCTTCCATATTCTAATATCTCTAATTATACTATAATTTTTCTATAATATTCGGTTTTCGTAGATTTGAAAAAAGAATTTGTTACTCTGATAATGAATCTTTACGAATTACATATCTTGGTTATGCTATTTAGTTAAATTAAATTCCTCATTAGTAATTTTATCTATCATAAAACTATACCAGAAGTTAATATACTATCTATAAACTAATTCCTCATTAGTAATTTTATCTATCATAAAACTATACCAGTATTTGATATTTGTCGAGTGTTGTATAATCAAGATCTGAAACTAAGAGAAGATAAAATTTTCAATATTTCATAAATGATCTACCATCGATACTAATATGTGAATAGCAAAAGCCGTCAACATGCTAAATCATACATCCTTACTTTAATGGTACTTTTGAGTATTTTTAGCACAAGTGTATATTCAAAGCGTTGACGCATTTAGTATAGGTTTACCTGATATTCCTTTTCTTAATTTTAATTTTGACAATAATTCTCCTAAAGAAGATAGTTCATCCATTTTTGATTTGGGTGCAATCACAAATAATATTCCAAAATCCCATTCCGACGAAGATGACGGGAAGGATAATTCAGAATCTGATTATAGGGCGTTCTTATAGCAGCAATAGCAATGGACAGTCCAATGATGAGACTACTCAACCTAGTTCTGCATCTCTTCCATTTCCAGCAAATATGATGAACTCAGTTTATAGTAACGAAAATGAGAATACAAATGATATCAACAAAACGCCTTTAAAACTCCAAGATACTTTACCATTAGTTGGTGATTATTCTGACGTTCCATCTACCTTTCTCTCAGATACAATGACTTTTGATGATGATGTAATCCCAGGGCAATATATTGTTGTATTTAAAGACGATGATACAACTGTCTCTGACTTTTTTTCAATGCTATCAAGTAAAATTGACACACAGAACATCGAAGTGCTACAAGTCTATGAGAATGTGCTAAACGGATTGACAATTCGAGCCCCAAATGATAAAGTTGTCGAAACCATAGAGCAACTTCCGATTGTTGACTATGTAGAAAAGGATATGATGGCTCAGGCTTTTGCACAAACTTTACCAAGTGCGGTTCTAGAGGTCCTATCATTGGACACCAAAACTACAAAATCCTAACTAATTTTGACAACTATAGGTTAGTTCTAGACATAATTGCATATTGCAGATATTTACTTAATTTATGAATTACCAACAAATGCTGCTTCAGCTGACAGATTTTTTTTGCTGTAATTGATAGCCATTCGATCCTTTACTTGAACTATCCTTTAGCAGGCTTTTAACTACTGGTAGTGTAGTGTCAACTGATAGGGATTCTAATCTATCCATTCTTGCGATGGAATTGGACATGGGTACTGTGCATGTGATGAAAGTGAACTTTAAGATCCACTTTTTTTGTGAAAAATAACTTCTCTTGTATCACCCGATACATTCTGTTATAAAACGATTGGCAATTACAAAAAAATTAAAGTTCTGAAGGCACAGCAGAATTCAAACAATCAGGGGCAGCTTTGTATGCAGGCTTGTCCTGGTGGGCATGGAGGCATATCGCAATCTACCGTATTGTCTTGATTGTCATCTGTACCTGTATCTGAGGAATTCTCTGTGGATTCATTTTGAGCCTGTCCTACATCCAACCATATCTTTCAAGTCAAATGGCATTAGTTGGTCTTTGGCACTAACGATGGATGCTGAGACGGTAAGAAAGTTGTTTTCGAAGTAAGATGCAAGAAAAGTTGACAAAACTAGGATGCCGAATATTGATAGAGTTAATATCTTGTGCAATAATGAATGTATTATCAAATGGTATAAAAAATTTTGATCCTTGACTACCGTTATATACTAAGTTGAACTTTTTTCAACGGTGCAAATTGTATGAACATAATCAAAACAGAAACACCGTTTTTAGTTGAAGCCAAATCGACTGGTGGTAATAACAGAAAAAACAGAAATATTACTTACCACTTTATAGAATCCGCTCATACATTATGCTTGAATAAGGAAGAACTACTGCAAGCACAGCTTAAGGCCTGTCAAAGACTATTAAAACTTCCATATGAAAAAGAGGATGACAAGGACATTATTGAAAATGAGATAATAAAATTAAGTCAGGTTTTGAATGTAATTCGCAATTATCACTGAGAGCAAATCGCTGAGAACAAACGTCACGATGAATAAACCTGACAAATATTTGTGATGTGGGTGAGATTTAGTCTTTCTTTATCCCTTTAGCATTCTTTTCTCGAGTTGCATTTTGAGATTATGATGTTATTCTATGAATAATAGAAATATGACAACAGTATTTAATTTGAACCTTAGATTTCTGGATACGTTTTTTTATTTTCATAATGTCCATGGTTTTAGATTCTTTAAGAGATCATTCGGAATTGATTCACTCCATGTCTTTAAAAATTCCAAGTCTTTTTTCTTATCTCTAAGTTCGTCTGGTAGAATTATTGGGATCTCTTCGGTTATGGGATAAAATCTAAGACATGACCTACAAAGCAACAGGCCCTCCTCAACAATCTCAGTGGCCCCTTTATTCATATCTGAAGCAGAATTACTTGTTGGACTTGTACTTGCATCGTTCATTTTTCTACCATTTTCATTCTCACTTGTTAAGGGATTTTTAGTATCTTGACCCTCGTTATTTGAGATTGTATTAACACTAGCAAATATTGCTTTAGCCTTAAACTGAAATAGCTCGAGACTAGATACCTTGTCAAATGGACATACAAGAATATCTAAGAGTTTTTTATTCATGATTATTCACAATGGGAAACAATATAATTTAATTATTTAATATTTGATCACATCCTTTTTTCAACTAGGAAGTTGGAACGATTATCTTTAATGTATGGTAGGCTGTGGTATTTGCTCCCGATTTACAAAACATTCTACGGTCGTTTTTTAACATGTATTTTTGCCTGTAAGCATTGTTATGCCTATTTGATAAACAATTCATTCTACGTATAAACAGAACATCTTGAGTCGTCACCTAACCTATCGATATGAAAGATCCAAAAAAGAATCAATAGCATAGACTCTGAGTGTTGGGATAAATCTACTATTTATTTTTTAATGGTATATCTAAGAGAATCGGGTTATTTTCTCCTTTTTTCAAATCTATGGATTTTTTCAATAATGGGGAGTTGCATAGTAATTTATTTTGTTGATAGTTATCGGCTTTTCAAATATTCCCGTGTTACCTCGCGGACTAAAACCGGCGGATAATAGAAATGAAATATTATTTTGGCCCGAATTCTCCAATATCCAGGTCATTACCCAAGTTTGATCCGACCAAAGAGAATAACGCGTTGCTTATTGGGTTTGGTTACCTATGTAAAATATCACAGGCAGGGTTACAGTTATCTTGTTTTTTTGAGGGATTATCTGAGTGGAAGGTGACGGCATTTTTTCGGCAGCGTCTCCAGCATAATTGTCGTAGAAATAGACTGGTGGGGTATATCCTCCTTCAGAACTTGTATCAATTTTTTTCACTCCTGCGATTGTAAAGTTGCCTTCCGTACCCAAAATTTCGGCTTTTTGTTTGGCATTTCTAAAAGCATCTTTTAATAATTCCATACTATTCTCATCCAATGTTTTCTTTGAAATTACAAAGTCAATGTTTTCAACCCTATTTGCACCATTATTAACGGCTAGATCAATGAATTTGGAGATATTTGCATTTGCTGAGGTTTTTAGTTCTATTTTATTAAGAGCAGTATAGGATATTATTCTGTCATAATTGCTGTTTTCATAGTCGTAATTAGGTGTTATCTGGTAGTTTGATGTAGTAATGTTTTCATCTGAAAGCCCGGCTTGCTTTAGGACATTTATTATCGTATTCATCTTGTCAGCATTATTTTTTCTAGCTGTATTGGGATTTGCATTAGTATTTTCGACTGCCAAAGATATTCTAGACTCATCTGAAGGAATTTCTTTTTCTGCGCTTCCAGTTGTTGAAATTGTAGGTTTTTCTTCGGGAATTACAAAACTCTGAGCATCAACGATAGAGATATTTGAAGTCATCACAGAAATCGGAAGTATAATAATCAGCGTTAGAATCGGGTATAATTTTTTATTAAAATCCATAAAAAAAATTGTGATATTATTCTTATTTAAGATTTATTATTAATATCAATTTATTAGAAGATTTTTGAATCATTTGTTAAAAAGTTATATTCCCACAACTTTTAGATAAAAAAGTGGAAAAAATAAACCAAAAGCTTCCTAGAGGAATTTTGATAATCACTATACTTACGATAATTAGTGGTGTATTGCTTGTAATGATGTCCGTTTATGCATTTAATCTGTTAATGCCGCTAGGCGGAATTTATCTTATGGGACCCACATTTTTGTTAATTTTGGGAGCAGCATCATTATTAACTGCCTATGGATTGTATATGCGGAAGAACTGGTCATGGAAACTACTGCTGGTATTGTCAGGATTTGGTGCTGCTGGGTATTTACTAAATGTTGTAAATGGACAGTTCGTTTCCATTTTTGGAGTACTGTATAACGCTATCATCATTTATTATATGTACAGACCTCATGTAAGAAGGTATTATGGAATAAGATCTAAAGGGAAAAGATAATTCTTTCTTCCAATTGTGCTCAATATTAGACCTTTGAATCAAATCTGGCTTATTTTCATTAACTAACTGTACGAAATGCGTTCTTATGTGAGAGGACTAGTTCATAGTTTCAATGCCAAAATTAATATACCCGGTTGAGGAATAGTCGGAATATGATTCAGGGATTTTCATAGAGACTACATTAAATACATTGATTCAAAATTTATTTATTATTGACTTCAGTCCCTCGAAAGACTCGGCCGTTTTTATCGCTTTTTCAATTTCTTTTAGAGTAAAAATATGAGTTATCAATTCCTTCAATCTTATTTCATTGCTACTTACAAGACTCATTGCCTCTCGCAAGTTCTCTGGATTTGAACTAAAACTACCATAAATTGATATCTGTTCATAGTGTATAATGTTGGGATCGATACTAATTAATTTGGTCGTCCCTTTGTCATCTATCTTTTTTATACCTGAAAAAATCATAATTTTCCCATTCTTATTGACTAATTTTAAAGCGAGATTTATTGAGTTTGGATTATTGTTAGAAATAAAAACTAAATTTGGAGATCTGTGTCCATTCATTTCCTTTAATGAGGCCAAATCGTGATCTAAATAATTATCCTTGATTTGTATGATTTTATCAGCTCCAATCCTTCTTGCCGATTCTAATCTATGATTAATTTTACCAATTATGGTTATTTTTGATTTGGGGAATATTTTCTTTAACAACATTAATTGCATGAGTCCAATGGGACCATCACCAATAATTATGATGGACTCAAAGTCCAAATTTTTTATCTGATTAATGCCATTTATACAACAAGCCAGAGGTTCAATCAATGAAGCCTCCTCATTAGATATTTCTTCAGGTACTGGTACTATTCCTCCGATTTCAAATATTTTAGTTGGAACTTTAATATATTCAGCAAATCCGCCATTAATAGTAGAGCCAATTTCCTTTAAGTTTGAACATAAGTTATATTTCCTATTCTTACAAAACCAGCATTCAAAACATGGGACTATTGGATAAATGGATACTCTGGAATTGGACTTGATAGTAAAATTTTTTCCTCTATAATCAGAAAGAGTCTCAGCACAAATCTCGTGACCTAAAATAACAGGAGGAGTTACCTTAAAACTTCCATTTCTGAATGTCCTAACATCATAGCTACAAACTGAACATGTTAGAATCTTTAAAATTATTTCGTCCTGAGATTTCGTATTTATATCTATATTTTCAATTTTTATATCATTAGGTCCATAGTAAAGTGCGGCATTCATTGGTAGATCAATTTTTTATATCTACTCGTGTCATTATTGTATATATATTTAATTTGGAACTAATATAGAATGGCGCGATTTTTCGACCCACATATTCATATGTATTCAAGGACGACTGATGACTATGAGAAAATGTCAACTGCCGGTATCGAGGTTATAGTTCAGCCGTCATTTTGGCTAGGAGCACCCCGCACAAGTGTTGGTACTTTTGTAGATTATTGGGAGCACATGATCACCTTTGAAACGAAAAGGGCCAAAGAGCATGGCATAGAACACTTCACCTGTATTTCAGTTAATCCAAAAGAATCGGTAGAAAGACCTTTAGCAATAGACGCATATAATGCTATGATAGAGGGGGAATTCCTAAAAAGAGAACGAGTAGTTGCTCTTGGTGAGATTGGATACAACCTTATCAACATCCTTGAGGAGGAAATTTTTGTGAAGCAATTGGAAGCCTGTAGAAATGAAAGTATGCTTACTATGATACACCTGCCACATCAAAATAAGGCTGAAGGTATGAGAAAAATGAAGAGAATATTTGAGAATGGAAATTATGATTTTGATAAGATACTGATTGATCACAATACCGAAGAGACAATTAAGATGACTTTAGACATGGGTGCTTGGGCTGGCCTATCAGTTTATCCGGTTTCGAAGCTATCTCCAGATCGGGTCATCGGTATAGTAAATAAAAACGGAAGCGAGCGCATAATGGTTAATAGCGCAGCAGATTGGGGAATATCTGATCCACTAAGTGTACCCATGACAGCAAGAGAAATGAGAAAAAATAAATGTTCTTCACTAGATATTGAAAGAGTTACATTCCTAAATGCATATGAATTCTATAAACAATCAGAAAAATTTACATGGAGACCCTAACGACATTAGTCTCTAGATGTGTTTATGTAATAAAATGGCGATCTTGATCATCCCTCAATTTTATAAAGTGAAATCAACTTTAACTCATGAATAAAAATAAAAAAACCACGATCTTTTTACCAAATCCAAGATAGATCGACCGTCTAATTTTTACTTGATTGTACAATTAGTATTATAAATATGGAGAACATTTTGAATAACCCAACTAAAATATAATTGATTTAATACATTTGAATTTATTTTATCCTGAATAAGAACGTTTTTATAATTCGAATAGTCTACATGTAGCTTTTGGATCAATTCAACGAGTTCTTGTTACTGGTGGGGCAGGATTTATCGTAGTCATAATGTTGATGAATTACTAAAGAGAGGATTTGAAACATTTATAATTGATAATTTTTCTAGAGGTAAATTGGATAATTTAAAACATAATCTTTCAAACCCAAAGTTGCATATTTTACGTGGAGATATTTCCCAAATTCATGATATTTTGAAAGATTTAAAGGATTTAGATATCGTATTTCATGAAGCTGTAATAACAAGTGTCACAGAATCAGTCAGAAATCCTGAAAATGTATTTGATTCAAACGTAGCATCCACCATGAAGGTAATTGATTTCTGTGTGAATTATGGTGTAAAAAAGATTTTTTTTGCATCATCCTCAGCTGTCTATGGGGATCTACCCAACGATGTATTAAGGGTAGATTTAGCGTGCAAACCAACCTCTCCATATGGGGCTTCAAAGTTATCCGTGGAAAACTATCTTCATGGTTATTGGAAAACTTATGGGCTAAAATGCGTCTCATTACGATATTTCAATGTATATGGTTCTAGACAAAGTAATATTGAGTATAGCGGAGTATTAACGATTTTTATTGGTAGGTTGATAAACAATCTAGCCCCTATTATTTATGGCGATGGGTCCCAGACTAGGGATTTTGTAAATATTAAAGACATAGTATATGCCAATATGCTCTCTATGGAGTCTAACAACGCTGTGGGTGATATTTTTAATATCGGAACCGGAGTTCCTACCTCAATTTTAGATCTAGTTCAGATTGCAAAGAACACAATCGGCAAGAAAGAAATTTATCCAAAGTACACTGACGCTCGGGCGGGAGATATTCTTAAAAGTCTTTCGGATATATCTAAAGCCCGAAACTTGTTAGGATACTATCCAAGAATAGATCTCCGAGATGGACTTGAAAGTTTTGTGAGATCTTATTTATCTTCATCGCTCATCCATGTTTAAATCATTAGGTTGAACGAATTCATAGCATTTTTAGAACATTCTTATGGGTTTGCAATAGATTGCCAAAGAGTATAGGAAAATTTAGAAAGAGTTATCCTGATATTTCTTCTTGGTTGTATTTTTTTATTGAAGTCAATCCTATCAAACAGAGAAATTTCAACAATACACTATCGCAAAGGAGTCTATGATTTAGCAAATTATTATGTAGAGATACTATTTTTGACTTGTTATTTTTCGAAGGTTCTATATATGATGATTTCAATCCCTTAGACAAAAAAATTTGTATACTGTATCACAAAGAATGCAATGTGTATACCTGTATTCGCTTACTTCCAGTTCCTTGCATAAGGTGCATCAATACAGAAATATTTCAATCCTTTTCACATCTTTACTTTGTAAATAAAGATCATACATTAGAAACACCATGAATTCGCTCACAACAAAAAATCAATATTTTTAGTCCCTAAATAAAAAAGGCGGAAAGAATTTGCCTTAGATCCCTAATTTTATTCTAATGGCTCATAAATGTTCTGTAACCAAGTAAATGAAATCAAGAATCAATAGTGTAGGAACTAAAAAAATATGGGGGTTTCTAAAATCAATTGTGACAATTTTTGTTTGTGGTCCAAAAAAAAGTATACCAGAGTGCGAGCTAGCCTCAATACCAATAGAAGTTCTTAATATAGTATAATATCATACTATAATAATGTCTGAAGCAAAAAATGTTAATCCACATTATGAAAAAATAGTAGATTGGCTTAAAAAGGACCCAATTTGTAACGTGGACGAAACATTAGATGATGATAATACGGTATCCATTATTAATACAAGTTATTTCGAAGATTTCAAAATCAGTGTTTATCTTTATAAAACTGACATGGGGCGAATTGAAATCATATCTAGACCTCGTCTTATAACTGAGGAGGGTAAAATTCTACAAAATAGGGCCAACGATGTAATTAATGATTTTCAAACACAATTGACGATGGATTTACTGAAGGTGGGTGTATTTTGTTCATTGCAAACAAACAATGAGGGTAATTCCATTGGTCTCACTTTGCTGTATCCCTTGTTCTTTGATAACCTGACGCGGGAATTATTTATGCAGGCTGTCCATACCGTAGCTAGAGCATGTTTGATAACGGCTCTAGAATTTGATAAGTTTGCTCTTGATTATCAAGAGTAGCCTCAAAATGTTAAATTGTAGTTATTCTGTTGCCTAAATAATTCATTAATAGGAAAACCTTTTTTTTGAATCGCATTGGTCTATCACATAAATCTGATGACATTTGGAAATAAAAGAATCCAAAACTCAGACTTGTTCCGGATTTAATCTTGCTATCTGATGTTTTGCTTTAATTTGAATTTATTGAATGTTCAAATAAGGAAATAAGGGAAATAAGGACATGGATAGAAACAAGAATTAAAAAAACTTGATTCCCTATTTTTGATAAGTCTATTGCTTAACAATAGTTACTAATTTATCTACTTAATCACTTCCATTAAAGCCTTCAATAAATTATCTGCTAACAATCAATTCGTATCTATTAGCGATTTGAATCGTGAGGTTTTTTCGATAAACTAATTTATTTTCGGGCTTAATGACATGGTCAATCCTATTTAGAAGTACATGAGTCAAATTTCAAATTTGTTAGAAGAATTGTATCTAAGTTTTTTTATGAATTGGCTTGATGTGTTCAGGCATTAAACTAAATATTATATAATATTCCTTAATATAGGATTAATTTTTTTTAAAAAAAGGAGATGGGGCTAGGCTTATCTTTGTGCTAATGCATTATTGCCGGTATTGACCTGGTTTTGGAAATTAAAATTGTTGCCAGAACCGACTGTATTCCCGCCTGACACAACCTGGCTATTTTGACTGGAGGATTGTGATTGACCTATTCCTTGACTAGCTTTGTTGCCACCCTTTCCATTTCCATCTTGTGCCAATGCATTGTTTCCACTGTTCTGTTGGTTTTGGACGTTTATGTTGTTACATGAAGCACTAGTACTGCCGCCGGAAACACATTGAGAATTTTGACTAGAGGATTGTGATTGACCTATTCCTTGAGAAGCCTTGTTACCATTACCATTGTTGTTATCATTATGGTGCCTAAAGTAATTCTTGCACCAGTTCTTACTATGATCATCTCTACAGTCTTCCCAATCATTGTACTTTTGCTTCGCTAATACGCTATTTATTCCGGATATAGATGGACCCATAATCATTACTGTCGCAAATACTGCTACAACTAATAGTGCAGTTTTTTTTGTATGCTTTGACCTTAACATTTTAGTCTTATATTGTATATTATGAAAATATGATATAACAATTTGTTAAGATTATCAGAGTAATTATTTCTGTTCATTCTATTCATTAATTTGTTATGGAATAGTTTTAGGATTTCTTTATATAGCACTTATAAGACTAAGCAAATGGATTTCCGTGTATTAGGTAATTAATGAAAAAAGGGATCTTGTAACTCGTAACTAGTTATTCACTAATAAGGGACTGCTCTCAAAGAAATTTACTTTCGGCGGTTGAATTACTGATAAACTTGATAGAACACAATCGATCTAATACTATTATTTCAAATATTCTAATTGTATATCCAAGATTTTCTATATTATTGATGATTTTTAATTCTATTATAAAATTTTTGGGTTTAAAAAAATAAGATGTGGCAATACTAATTTAAAATAAAAGGTTTATTGTTGGCCTGCTGCGTTGTTACCATCTTGTGCGTTTATAGATAAGCCTACATTGTTACATGATGCAAGCGTATTGTTGTCTGTTGCACATTCTGAAAATTGACCTGTCTCTGATAATTGGCCTAAAAATTGTGCTCCGTCGTTGCTACTTTTTTTGGTTGCAAATGCCATATTATCTCCAAATGTTACTGTTGAACCCACTAATGCTGCTGCAATAAAGATTGACAAGATCGACAATTGAATTTTATTATTCATGTGTATATGTTCTTAGTATTGTATAAGTGAATTGTTTAAGCAGATTCTGAAATAATCTTACTATAATTAATTCCCATATATCAAATGTCAACAAGCATGAACAAACTGGTAATATTTTACCTCATCACTTTTTTCTAATTGATGGGAATTACTCGTTGATTTCTCAGATTATATCCATCTTACTCCTCTAACAGCTTAATCATTTAGATAGAAAAAACAAAATCAAATATCTAATTTTCTTGTGCCTAAATATATTGATGTCGGTTTAGTCAAGTATCCTTACCGTGATAAAAGCTAAATTTCCAAGAAAGATAATAAGGTTCATTGTAATATCCTACTTTATTTTGTCAAGAGTAGAAAAACCGATTTTAGTACAGTAATAATCATTGCGTCGGCACCAGGAGAGGACATGTCTAGACTTTCATCTTGATATGATCAGCAAGTATTATTGGTGGGCTTCAATCCTCTGCTTTGCTATAGATTTTAGGTTAAGTAGTAATTATTTGAACAAATTGAACAAGAATATGAACAAACTGAACAAGAATCTGAATACTTTAAATAAATGTCAACTTATATGAGTGGAGATTTGAAAGCATCAGAAAAATCCGTTATAGAAGGATATCTGAATGGAAATTCCTATGAAAAAATATCGAAACAGAATCAAATTTCAAAGGGAACCGTGTTTAACATTATTAAAGGGTGGAAGGACCGGATTGCTGTCCCAGATATTGATTCTATAAGAGAATTCTCTGTCTTCGTAAACAAATCAGGGTTGACCCTAGATCAATGTGTTCAAGGGGTTAGATTTATCAAAATCTTGTCTAAGCTTCGGAATCTCAGACGAATTAGATATTGGTCAGGCGCTTTATTCTGATGATAATACTCATTTTAAATATACCCACCTGGAAGAGAATACAGGAATTACGGATGATGAAAGTGCTGGAAAAAAATCTGGTAGAGATGCCGCAACCCGCAGAGACAGTTTTTATCACTTTGTAGGTAATCTTTATGATAATTGTAAAATTCATCATATAGATCCCGCTATCATAGTAAGATGGATGGATGACTTGTTAGAATTTGGCTTTTCTACCTTCAATTCCAATACAATTGAATCGAATGCTGGCGGTACACCTATCGATGACGCAACAAATTTTCCAAAAAATAGTATCGTAAGGATCAAAAGAAACCAAATATCCTTAATTTCTAAAATTGACAATTATCTTGAAAAGGAGAAGCTAGAATTTCAAAGACTGCAACAAGCCAGGATCAAACTTTCGAGAGATATCAAAAGGGCAATTCAACACAAGAACACTATTGTCTCTAACCTAGAAAAAACTATGATAAAAGAGCGAAATATCATGAAGTATTATTCATGGTATAAGTCCCTTATGCAAGAACTAGAATATGAATACGGTATAGATATCGGAGAGGAATTCGGCTCCTTTGCAAGGGCAATTGTAGATTTCAAGGCTTATAACTACAATGTGCTCGATATTATCAAAGATTATAAACAGATCGAATCATTGAGAGAAGAGAAAGAGAAAGTTCAAAGTATAATTGATTTAATTACACACAAAAGAGATATCCTACTCGAAGAAATTGACTCTCTACAGGAAAACCTTAGCTATTCAACCCAGTCCTTGAATACCTATAAGGAATTACTTGAGAGAGGGCTTGGACTTAAGGAACTCAAACAGCTATTAAACACATTAATAGAAATCTCTAGAGCTAACAAAATAGCTGACTGGGAAGCATTGCCCAGATTTCTCAACGATGTGGAAAAACAATACGATAATAAACTAGGATTTGAAAGCACATTAAATAATCTTAAGGCAAAAATGGAGAAACTTCAGGCTGAAGTTCCAGAATATAAATGGTATTTAAAATTACAGGGGGTTGTAAGCCCAACCATTATCCATCTTAACAGATGTGGTGTAACAAACGAAGACATTCTTAACATAAATAGTTTGGTGCTATCTTTCAAGAATTCCAATTTTATTGATGATCTTGCACTTAGGGAGAATGGTAACGGTGTAATTAAAAATGGTACTCTTAATAGGAACGAATACTGGCAACGATTTATAGAAAAATTAAAGAGTTTAAAAAATATTCATTTGGCGATTAATCAGAGTACGTCCATTTCTAATAATCTAAAAATACAAATCGAAAGATTAAAGGTAAAAAAGCAGGAGTTGGAAAAAAATTATTCCGACGCAGTAACAAATCTGAATCACATTCTTATACAAACGTCTTTTTCAATTGAAGTAACCAGACATCTCCAACAAGAAATAAATAAAAAATTGTTGACTGCTGCGGGACTGAATCCAATAATGTTTAATGTACTAATAATAAGAAACAAAGATGAGGAAAACAATAAAAAGGAAAACAACGGTGACGAGTAAAGGTTATTTGAATTAATTTTGAGGTTTGTATTATTTTTGATAATTATCGAAGAGAAAGGATGATGACCTGGCTATCACTTACGAAATAATGAATCACTAAAAATTCTCTTAATATCGTCAATTTTGATGTAATTCGCGATTCTCTTTAGGAAGTTTTTGCAAAAAATAAAAAGTTGTGAATATGATTAGTTCGACTACAATATTAGAGGGGAGGGGATATTACCGAATCACTAAAACAGGGAAGAATTTTGGTTAGTATTTTTCCTCTTCCTGCATATATTGCAATATTTTATCTGCGGTTTGCAAATCGTGTCTTTTGCTACGGACGGGGTTTAAACCCTGTCTTTCAATACTTGAGTTTTTTTGTAATGACTTTTCTTCACCTCCTACTGTACCAAACTTGATTTTTTTTCTTTGCTTTTTCATGCTCGTTTTAGTCCAATAAACTATAAAACTGGTTACTTTTTTACCAAATTAAACAATAAGGATTTGATAGGGCAGGGAATAAAGGTATAATATAGATAAATCCTCAATTTTATCGATTTAATTAACCTTTCAAGTCTTCATATGGCGTCTCATCTCCACCAATTTGTTCAAATTCTTAATTTGACGTGGCCCTTCCTAAAACGGAAAAAAATAAATTATTTCAATAATCAAAATATGAAGATGAAATTTAAGAAACTCCACTAGGCTGTTTATGTTCTGAATGTTCAAGCTTTATGTGCTCTTCTTTCTCATCCTTGTTTCTAAATGTAATTCCGCAAAGGTGGCATGTATTATCAGAAGACGGTTTGTTAGCTGGTTCGCCAGTTGTCCCCATATTAACAACTATACAGCATTTGTAAATATAAGCATTAAATTGGTTGATTAAGAAGAGCTGTCCAGCAGCCGAACAATTATAATTTGATACTATTGATGGGTTAATATTTTTCTAGATTTTTATGTTTTTGAGTAAAACCCTCCTTCAATAAGCAAAAATTTATTATTTGATCTTAACAATTTTACTACTATTTTCATTTTGAAATTGTTTGATTGGATACCATTTCTTCATAGAAAAAATGGCTATGACGTTATGACCAATATCGTTGAAATCATTTCAGTTTTCTTGCGAATAACTCAATACTGCAGGTTGACTCCAGATATGCAGTCTTTCACTATCATACAATCTTTCCTTTATCATATTTCCATTCTTCCCAATCTCACGCAAGAATACAATTATTAATTTTTTTAATCCAATTAGCGTAAATACTAGATATATTTAGTTTTATATTAGACAAGGTAGGAAAATGAAAAATGGAAGGGATCGATGATAAAAATAATAGTGATTCTAATTTGGACCCTAAAGATGATACTGAGATAACTAAAAAATACTTAATAGAAATTGTTGGGAAATTTAAAAATATTTCTACCATAGAACTTCCAAATTATGAAGAGGCCTTAGAATTATTTAATCAGAGGTCAAAGGAAGGGAAAAATCTAATACTTTATGAGATACACAGATCAAAAATTGATGGATCGATGGTTAAAAAGGTTCCAGTGCTTAATACATCCAAGCATGCAGAGAGAATGCGAGTTCTCCAAGAGGAATTAAAGGATTCTACTCCCGCCAATAATGGGACAGTTAATGCTCCAGCTTCTACGCCATCCTCTCCGGACCAGAAAAGTAAAATGACACTTGGAACAATGAAATTTAAGATAATAATTCTAGCTGCTGTAGTAGCTGGTTTTATACTGACACTATTTATGTTAAATATCATTGCAAGTGGAGGTAGTGGAAGTATGTCTGCCCATTCGATCGGATTTGATGCTATCCAGAACTACGTTCAAACTGCATCAAATGTTAATTACAATTACAATCATCAGGATTTAGTTTCGATCTATTTTCTTCCCTAATATCAAATTTCTATTAGCTCTTAATTCCTTTAATACAAATTTTATCAGAATCTATTTGTTTAAATTTTAAGCCTTAGAACCAAACTATGTTGTTCTTGCAAAACTACTGCATCTCAATTTTGTTAATGAGGTTCTTAGTCTAAAAGAAAAATCAACTCAGTTCTGTCGAGACTTATTCACCATTCTACCGTTTTTCTAATCCCTAGGATGAAAAAAACATCTTTCTCATGTGCCTCATAACAACCATTTTCAAATATCTATTCGAAAACACCACCCCCAAATGCATCAGATTTTCGACAATATGCAAAGACATCAAATGATGAAATTTAGAATGTTAGTGCAAAATCTCCTAATACATTTAAATAATCCATTTCATCGAAAATTTGATCATATGGATAATAATTGTCTTTTATTCCCAATTATATAATAATATATCTAACAGTAAATCCTTGTGAATATTCTGATATCGTTGTTACTTCTATTCTCCGTAGTAGGTGGAAGCTTGATTTTATTTGATTATGATGATATTTTTGCACAAAGCACTGATTTCCAATTACCGTCTTTATCCTTTAGCACTCCCTATTCAGACATGCCATCAAACTTGGAAGGCTCGCTTTCAGAACTCGGTGATATAGATGAAGTGGATTCTCAAGTGAAAGAAATAATAAAACCAGCATTTCAGAATCCGTTAGAAAATTCTGCTACTAAAGAAAAGGATGATATTTCGTCTGTCATTGATTCCAAAGGTAGTGGGATTGGAGAAGAAAGTGCTTCTACTACCAGTAGTAGTGATGGTAATGTATATGTGGTAGACTATGCTAATATTCGAGTTCAGAAATTCAATAATCAAGGTGACTATATCTCTAAATGGGGTACCAAAGGCCAGGCGGATGGTCAATTTGGAGTGCCTCATGGAGTAGATGTTGACAAAGAAAGGAATGTTTACATCGTCGATATGGATAACAATAACGTTCAAAAGTTTGATAGCGAAGGTAACTTCCTCTATAAATGGGGCTCCAGGGGTACTGGGGATGGCCAATTCATGCATCCTCATACCATCAAATTGGATTCAGCTGGCAACTCCTACGTAAGTGATATGGCAAACTTTAATATTCAAAAGTTTGATAGCGAAGGTAACTTCCTCTATAAATGGGGCTCCAGGGGTACTGGGGATGGCCAATTCAATGCCCCTGAAGGAGTTGCTATGGATTCTTTGGATAACATATATGTTACAGATACTGATAATAATAACGTTCAAAAGTTTGATAGCAAAGGTAACTTTATCTCTAAATGGGGAACCACAGGTGAAAATGAAGGCCAATTCAAGAAGCCTGCTGGCCTGGATATAGATAAAAATGATAATATTTATGTAGTAGATGCTGGCAATAGTCGAATCCAAAAATTTGATAGCAATGGTGAATTCTTGACAACATGGGGATCAAAAGGACCAGGAAACGGACAACTAGCTAGCCCCCATGATGTGGCGGTAGATTCTGAAGGAATCGTTTACGTAGTTGAGCAGCTAAACTTTAGAGTTCAAAAATTTGATAGCAATGGTGAATTCTTGACAACATGGGGATCCGAAGGAAGCAATGACGATCAATTTCTTGATCCTCACAGTATTGTGGTATCATAATATTTTTCACAAATTTTATTAATTAGACACTGGTTTTATTAACTCTCATTTTATTTCTATATCTTTTGCAAAATTTGAGATAATCTGCTTTATGCAGGAGCAAATATGGGTCTAAATATTCAAAGATGATACTCTACCTTAATTACTACATAACTATTTAAACCAATGAAAATAATTTTTTTTGTGAAGTTTGCTTTTAGCACTAACGCCTTTACCAATTATTCATTAACCCAATCAATAGAAGAAATTTCCAAAATAGGTTATGATGGTGTCGAGATAATGTGTGACGTTCCTCATGCATATCCCCCAAAATTGAATGAAAATAAAATTAAGGAAATTAGTAATTCGCTAATTCGTAATAGAATAGAAATTTCCAATCTAAATGCTTTTACTTTATTTGGCTTAGGTGATACATACCATCCTTCTTGGATAGAAAATGCAGAAGATGTCCGAGAGCTCCGCATCCAACATACTTTAGATTGCATTAATCTAGCTGAAAAACTTGGTGCAAAAAATATTTCTATAGAACCAGGGGGACCAATCGAGGTGCCTACAAACAGAGATAAGTATTTAGATCTTTTTGCGATGGGAATAAGAGATGTTCTTCCTCATGCGGAAAAAAAACAGATAAAGGTATTAATTGAACCAGAACCTGAATTATTGATTGAATCTTCGACTGAATTTTTGCATTTTATGAAGGAATTTGATTCTGAATTTTTGAAATTAAATTTTGATATTGGCCATTTTCACTGTGTTAATGAGGATCCAAGTGCTTTAATTCTCAAATTACAGGCCTATATCGAACATTTTCATATGGCCGACATAAAAAACAGAAAACATTTCCATTTGATCCCTGGACATGGATCGATTGATTTCAAATCCGTTTTTGCGAAAATGGACGAGATAGGCTATAAAGGATATGTTACTGTCGAACTCTACCCTTATAAGACAAACCCAATATATGCTGCTGTAGAATCGATAAAGTATATTAATTCAATCTAGGTTATGTAACTTAAAATATTTGGATGAACAATCATGTTTCAAAATCCCTACCTAAAGCTCCTCCGAATTTCTAATGTTTTCACGGTTCCACCAGACATTATTGTAGGATTTTTAGCAGTATCCATCCAACTTAACTTCTTCGACTGGTCACAGTATTTCCGATCTCGTAATTTTGATTTTTTCTTCCATTTTTTTATACCTTGGAGGTATGGTCTCAAATGATATATTTGATATCAAAGTGGATAGACTAGAGAGACCAACTAGACCATTGCCCTCAGGCAGTATAAGAAAAACAAATGCATTACTTCTGACCATCCTCATGTTTAGTTTGGGATTAATCCTTGCGGTCATTTGTCAATCATTCTGCTCTTGGAATCTCATTGTTACTCATTATAGGTATAATATCCTATAATTATAAAATCAAGAATGGATTTTTCAGACCATATTTGATGGCAGGAATACGAGCATTGAATGTTATTTATGGCGCCAGTTTTGTATTTGACATATCCAATTATAGCACGGGTCTTAGCTCTTTTCTATTACTTGCTTTGGCATCTTGTGTCGTGTATTTTCATATCTTCATCCTGACCTCTCTTAGCAAAAGCGAAACAACCCGAGAATTTTTAAGAGTCAAAAACGTCCTAAATATTCAAAAAATTCAAATCATATATCTTGTATTTCTGCTTTTCTCTTTATCACTAGCAATAATTTTAATACCCTTTAAATTGGATTTCCTGATTTTCATCCTATTCTTCTTGTTCTTGATCAATTTACTTTTCAATAGAGCTTCCAAAATGGACAACAGCCAAGGCGAATCAATGATAAGATTCATGGTCAAACATATGCTAATTCTGCTTATAATTCTGGATTGCGCATTCATAGCTGGTGAAGCTGGTCTACTCAGCGGGTCAATTGTAGCATTACTTACAATTCCGTGCATAGTACTTGGTAAATGGATTAGCATGACTTGAGCAAGTACATAGATTAGGCTATAATTTCTTTTTTTTCATCCAAAATTACAATCTGACGAGATATAGGCATATCAGTTGAAGTGCTTAATTTACAAATTTTTTTAAATGGGCTTTCACGAAGTGTATTCAACATGAATAGAACTATTAATTTGACTTTACTTGTAACTCTATGCTGTTTTTTAACATCAGCTTTTATCTTTAGCTGGCCACCAAATGATCCAAACAGTCATGCTTCTTCTTTCTTACCTGAGAAGAATTCAACATTTTCAAATTCTTCAACAAGTAGTTTTGAAAGTAATCCAATAACGACAATTATCATTCCAAATGAGGGTTCAAATTTAATTACAAATTCTAATAGTGATAATAATAATGTAACTGGACAAAGTGCCCACCAAACAAATCCATTGTCCTCTATTAATACCAGCTCAAGTTTAGTGAAAAATCAAAGTGATTTTGCTTCCTCTTCTGATACTTTAAAGAGGAATGTTAGTAGTGAAGGTACTAATAATGATACCTTATCGGATTCTCAACAAAGAGGCAAATACCTAACTGACAATAACGGAATTCACTATTATAATATCAATAATTGTAGTGAGAAGAAAGGATCATCAGGCATCGGGGAAATGTCTGAATGTGAAGATGCTGCAAAGGAAATGAGTGAAGAATAGAAAAAAAATCATTGGTTTGACTTTAAGGACTAATGATAAATAAAGTACGGTAATTTTATTTATTATTATTTGTTTGCACATCAACTCAATAGAATTCTGGTACGCATTTTTTCATAATATATTTCAAAAAAATAAGGTGAAGGTCCGCAAAATACTAATACCAATAGATAAACGAACTTTCTATGGTGCTATATTGTCCCTTTTGAGATTACTAAGTGGGTTTTTTTCTCGTATGGCCAATATTCCTGCAATAACAAATAATGCCAATGCTGGTATTGCGAACCATTGAATAAGTGCGAAAAGCATTACACCACACGCTATCAAGATACCTCCAACAATTTTATTATTTTTAATCTTAAATGCAGCAAGAATAGCTCCTACGTTTATTGCTATTATAGCTATTGCTATTAGTAGAGCCCAGCCAACAAAAAGGGCCAATATTGGGATTCCAACAAAGCTATTTATCAGAAAATACAAAAAGAGCCCGATAAAGGGAATAATGAGTCCTAAAATAGCTGTAATAATAGTTAGCTTTTGATAGCCTTTCATATTTTTGTATATAGAGAATAGTAATTAAGTCATGATCCTATTGCTCTTCCTATTATCTTGGTAAGTACCCCTGTACAGGACCGTTTTAGTAAATAAAGATTAATTTTAATAATGAATGATGTTGAAAGTTGAAAATTGGGTGACAATTAAAATATCAACCCTTTTTCCGCCATAATGCCAATCGTGGTGTAATGTGATGCCGACCCTTTCAACAACTTCCAGATTTTCCAGACGTGTATTGGTTTGAAGGTAAGACATTGGGATATCAAGCAAGGGATTTGGATGTTGTTTTTGCTTGACAACAATGCTTTATTAGATGCAATATTAGGTGCACCTAACTATAATATAAACAATTTCTTGATTATCAAAAGTAATAATATCATCAACAAGAATTAAACCGATTGTATATGTTTCAAGCATAAAAACATGGTTTTATTATTAATATCAATATAATTCACTAGTTTTAAATAAGAACTTACGATATCTCCTATATATGGCAAAATGTCCATCTTGTAAGGAATCAATAAATCTAAGCCAACTAATAACAGAGGAATTTGAGGATGGGGACCTATTATTCAAGTTCTTAGGCTTGAGTTGTCCCAAGTGCGAGATACTTTTAAAAATACAAAAAATTGATTAATACACATTTAATAGACAACTAACGAATTTTGGATCTGTCTTCGGGTCTTCTTTTTTTAATTAGTCATTCAATTTTCTTTTTTCGATAATATTGGATTAAATGAATTTGTACTTTAGAAATCCATTATTTGTTATTCTCTAGAATGACAGCGAGGAAATTATTATTGGACAAGCAAACTAGTGTCCATCTTTTTGTTATTACCTATACAAGCAGAATTTTGTATTGATTAATAAATACTATGACCAATATATTTACTTGTTTGACAAACAACACTAGTAAAAATTCAAAATATTTTGTTATTTTAGATATCGTGGGATTAGATGTTTCTCGTATTGAATCTTCAGCACAAATATATCCTAACATATCCAGTTTGTTTGAGAACGACGGTGAATATGGATACATGAAACCCGTGTTTCCCTCAGTTACATGTACCTCACAGGCTAGTATTTTGACAGGAAAATATCCAAAGGAACATGGTATTATTTCAAATGGTTTTTTCGATAGAGAAAACTTCCAGACTTTGTTCTGGGAGCAATCTACTAATCTGGTTCAATCTGAAAAAATATGGGATACACTAAAAAACAAAAATAACATGCTCAAAACAGCCCTATTATTCTGGCAAAATTCTATGTATTCGAACAATGACTATGTTGTCACTCCTCGTCCTATCCATTTAGAAAATGGACAGATGGATATGTGGTGTTATTCTAAACCGGTTAACTATTACGAGGAAATAAGCAAAGAAGTTGGCGAATTCAATCTGATGAATTATTGGGGCCCATTTGCATCCATAAAGTCCTCAGAATGGATATCAAAATCTGTTCAATACACTATCAAAAACCATCGTCCCAATTTGTTGTATGCATATTTTCCACAACTCGATTATACTGCGCAAAAATTTGGGCATTCTAGTTCCCAAGTAACCGACGATTTAAAGCAAATCGATATTTATGTTGGTAATATTATAGAAAAGGTCAAGGAAGCAGGTATCTTTGATGAAACTCATTTTCTATTGCTCTCTGAGTACGGATTTAACGATGTCAAAGATGCAATACCAATAAATAGAATATTAAGAGAAAAGGGATTGCTTCAGGTGAGAACAATTAATGGAAAAGAGTATATTGACTATGAATATAGTGATGCGTTTGCAATGGTAGATCATCAGATAGCACACATTTATATCAACAACAGAAACAATATGAGCAAAGAAAAGATTAAGATTGCTATTGAAGGTGTTCCCGGAATCGACAAAGTTTGCGATGAGGAAGAAAAACAAAAACTTCACATAAACCATTCAAGAAGTGGAGAGCTTATTGCCATAGCGGAAATAGACAAATGGTTTAGTTACTACTGGTGGTACGATGAACAGAAAAATAAGAGCCCAAATTTGGATGAAACTGAAACTGATGATGGCAATGACAATGCACCTAGCTTTACTAAAACAGTGGATATTCACAGAAAACCCGGTTATGATCCTCTAGATCTTTTCATAGACCCAAAAAGAAAATGCATCTCCACAGATACCCGTCTAATAAAGGGTTCCCATGGACGACCATATAATATTGAATCAGGAGAGGGATTATCGGCCTTCCTATCAAACAAAAAGATTGAACACATCAAAAAAGAGAAGTTTGACGGGTGTCCAGTAATAAATTGCCTGGATATTTTTGATATTGTAAAAAAGAACTTTATTTAAGAAGTTAGGAAAATTAGAAAGCATATTAGCATAAAATAATAGAAAATAAGAATCAAAGGAAATGGCATTTTCATATTCTATTACATTATCTTCATTTCTGAACGTACAAAAAAACGAATTAGAAACTCTAGAGAACCTTAGCCGACTCGGTTTAACTGAAGTGGAATTGTATGGAGAACCAGATGAGGTAAACTCGGAATCCCTTAAGGATCTTTTGAATTCATTTGATATTAGGGTAATAGGTATCACTGGAATGTGGGGTAGGTCGAGTTTGAATGGATGGAAAAGACGTCTTTTAAGTAACGATAAATCCATACTGAAATATTCTGAAGATTATGTGTTAAAGTGTATTAAGTTATGTAACTATTTTGGAGGAAAACGAATTAATTTATGTTTGTTTTCAGATCCTATTTATTCTTTTGATGTAACCCATAGAAACGTTAATGAAAACAACAAGACTAAAGTGTTAGAAAGTTGTGTGCCATTGTTGAACCGTCTTTTAAAAACTGCAAGAGAAGAAAATGTCTCTTTGATGGTCGAACCACTAAATCGTTATTCAACACCTTACTGTTGTACTTATTCAGATGTAATCTCGCTGATTGAAAAGTGTGATGAATTAGAACTCATGTTAGATACCTTTCATATGAATATTGAGGAAGATTCTTTTGAGGATGCGATCTTAAATTCCCACCTTATCCTCTCCCATATGCACTTTGCTGATAACAACAGGAAGATGCCTGGTTTTGGCCATATCGATTTTAATATGATAGTAAAAACCTTAAAAAAAATTTCATATGATGGCAAAATTAGTTTTGAACCCACAATCTTGAATAGAAATTATTATTCTGCAGTGAAATTTGGATTAGACCATGTAAAAAAACTTGATTTAAAATATTAAATATATAAAAATTCTGAAATGATGACTACTTAATATGAAAATATTCCGCAGTATATCAATCTTTATTAATAAAGGCAATAGCATAATTACAGATTATTTTGAGTGAAGCCTATGTATTATTGAATGTTAATTATAAGAAACAATCCAACGTAATAGATCAAATAAAACAGTTATCTACAGTAAGGGCAGTAAAATCTGTCTATGGAATTTATGATCTAGTGATCATTTTTGAGTCGGATAATTTGCAACAAGTAAAAAGCGAAATAGATGAAAAGTTACCTCTTATTGAAGGAATAGAGAACATGACCACTTTGATATCTGTTTCATAAAAGAAGACAAGGCTTGTTTTGTTAAAGGTAGAATATTGGAGAAATGATTGAGAATGTCAATTGAAGAGTATGAAGTTATTATAGTAGGAGCAGGGCCCTCAGGACTTTCAGCGGGCATATTTGTAGCAAGACAGAGGACCAAATGTCTTTTGATTTCAAAGGACTTGGGTGGACAGATGAACCTGATTCCTAAACTTGAGAATTATCCCGGAACTATGATGTCAAGCGGACCACTCCTTGCTAAAACATTGGAAAATCAATATTTAACATTTAATGGTGAAATGACTTATGATACTGTAGAAAAGGTCGATCAAATTGAAGGCAGTACAGACCTGAAGGTAAAAACAGGACGTTCTGAATATCTCACAAAAGCACTAATTCTTGCACCAGGAAAAGTTCCAAATAATTTAGGGGTTGAAAATGAAATCCAATTTCAAAACAAAGGCGTTCATTACTGTACAAAATGTGACGCTCCTTTTTATCAAGGCAGAACTACTGCTACTGTTGGAGTCGGGGGCTACCTTTTAGAATCTGGCATATTGTTGTCTAGAATGGCATCAAAAGTATACCTTATTTATCGTGGTGGTCAGCTCGGAGGAGATAGGGATATGATAGAATCTATTAAAAAGAAAAATAACGTAGAACTCATTCCAAATAGCTCAGTTACCCTAGTTTCAGGTAACAACTCTTTACAGCAAATTCAAATTAAAGATAATGCGGGTGTAGAGAAAATGATAAACGTTGATGGTTTATTTGTCGAAATGGGATCCAAGATAAATCTAGATTTTGTAAAACATCTTATTAAACTTAACACAAAAGGTGAGATCGAGGTTACTGATGGAGGAAAGACCACTCACCCAGCCATTTTTGCGTCAGGCGATGCAACAAACATTCCTTATAAGCAGATCGTGGCAGCATGCGGTGACGGTGCGTCTGCAGGAATTTCTGCATTTAATTATATTGAGAAATTAAAAGGAAAACCTGGTATCCGTTCTGATTGGAAGAAAACTATTGGTGATACTGTGTTCCATTATTAGGGATAGATTGTGACGCTCTTTCTTCCTTATTCTCTTTAAATTAAGCACTTGCTAGGGTACTTTACTCCATACTTTTATTAAAAAAACAGCATTTTTTATTGGTAATATCTAGACTTTATTAAATCATTATTTACCCCCTGGCCTACTTTTGACGATCTTTGTTATCTAGATAATTCGTTAGATTCATTGAATAAAATTTTTTCAATGAAGGAATGTTCTTTTCGTATTCATCAAAAACGATAAATAATGTAAATTTGATAAACTCCTCAATCTCATTTGAGTTTATTGACCCAGATTCAAACAGGTCCTTAATTATCGTTTTCAATTTGGTTAGCTTTTCTTCTTCTATACTAATACTGAAGTTTGTGTATGTTGTCACTTGGATTATGTACTTTATTTGGTATTTATCCTAATCTAGGTAAATTTATATAAAGATTTTATTGATGAATCCGTTATAATATTGAAGTTTCGATTAACAATAAGTTAAAACAGAGCTAATGCTTCTAGAATTTTGGGTATTTGGTCTTGTTTGGACAGAAATGAGATAAGCAATTCTAGGCGGACAATGAGAGCTGTATATACCAACATCCCCAATATACCTCAATTCAAATCTGAACAATCGTACAAATATACTACCAAATGGTTGATTTCATAAGAAGAATTAATAAATAAATTTAGTTAGCAATTTTTTACTGCTACATTCTTCAAATTTGATATAAATTATAAAAATAAAATCCTTAATGTCTATGACCAGTACTAAAAGTTTTTCTACAAAAAACGCAGGTGTTCTCGTAGTAGCAGTATTTTCCATAGCAATCTCAATGGGATTAAGTCAGGTGTCCTCAGCAATGGCCCTGGACGAGCTTTTGGATTGTAAAGGAGTTGCAAATGGATCTAATGATCTTGATACGAAAGATAAAATGTCGTGTGATGAAAATGAAGACAAAGTATCAAAAAATTCGGATATCAAATCTGAAAATGACGATTCTGCATCTTCAAATGATGATGATGATGCTGATCAAAGTAGTGGAATAGAAAGTAAGACTGATAGTGTTCTAACGGCAGGTCCTGCAGTAGCATCACCAGATGATCACATCATTAAACCAATCAACCTAAATAAGGGCACAGATTCAGACGAGCCACTAAAAACAAACAATGATAAGCACAAACAGTCCGCCGAATCTTCACCAAAACAAATATTTCAAGATAAATTGGATTTAAGAGACCAATTTGACAAGAATACAAATACTGGTGTTTCAGAATTATACGAATCATTTGATTTACCCTATACCGCAATTTACAAGAACCAGTAAACGCATACTTCACCAAGCCTTTTTTTAAATTTTTTTTATTAATTATTATTATCATAATGATTCACTTTAGATAGATTCAGATGTTTAATCTTGAACACATGTTAAATCCAACGGATATCGACATTGATCTAAGAGATAGAAAACATAGATTGATTAATGTAATTTTTAGATTATTCCTAGTTCGAAAAAAATAAATGTAATACCTATACCAACCAATAAAATAGTAGTATTTTGAAATGCATCAGCTAGACAGTGTGTATTAAATCTGTAAGATTTCTCTTTGGTTTGGGAAATAGCATTTTCCTTGGATATCCAATGCATAAGATCGAGGAAGGCTCCAAATCAGTACCAACCACTTCTTTAAGTAATTGTTCATTAAACATGCCTATCCAAATGGAGCTCAATCCTAAAGCATGAGCAGCTAATTGGGCATAACCAGCTGCAAGGGTAGCGTCTTGAATGGAAAATTTATGTAATACCTCTGGATGAAAATTTAATTTAATTCGTGAAGGGTTAGAACAAAATACTAAAACCAATGGTGCATTTACATATGGCTGGTTATTAGCGGCTTTTATTAGGTTCTGTTTTAGCTGGGTATTCTTGAGATGATAAATTTCAAAACCCTGGAACCCACCCGCAGTGGGTGCTGTGTCAGCAGCGGCAAAAATGATATCTATTTTCCAACCCTCTATTTCTCTTTCCTCAAATTTCCTCTGTGAGCGCCTATTGAGCATAACATTAAAAATATTACTATCCAAGACATCGTCCATTTCAGACTTTTCTTGCGGGGTTGGTTCTTTTGGGTAAACTTTTGGAAGTATATCGGAAGGGAACATACTATCCAAAATTCTATTATCTTCCAATACAAGTAGTAACCAATAGTTATTAAAAAAGATTCTAGATTGAATAAATAAATTCAGTTTTGATATTCGATTTTATTTGTATATTATGAATTATGTTTGTACCATTCAAGTTACCTTGGACCAATATGTAACAAAGTTCTATTTAAAAGAAATGATAAAATTTTGCATATAATTTAAATAATCAAATGTATGTTAAATAATTACCTTAATTTTGTAATGGTCATTTCTACAAGTAGAAGTTTCTATTTTATTTCCTAAATTAATGGATTTGTGTCAAATTTGGGTTTGATTTCCAATTTAATAAACTTTATATTTGTGTCTTATTCTAAATAAGATACACATGAACACAAAAACAGTTCTAGCATGTAGTGCAGCAGTAATTGCATTTGCATTAATTGTAGCTCCATTAGCAATATCTCAAGATGCATTAGCAGTGAAGAATAAAGCAAACAAACCATTAAGTAACCAAACAATCTCAATCAACAAAGCCTATCAATTAGCGGCGGCGGTAATTTCTTATCTGGTAACAACGTAAACTTCCAAGAACCAACAAAACTCGGTAACAACGTCTTAGGCCAAAGTCAGCGACTAATTTTATTTTTTTATTCTTTTAATGATAATTACCTTTAGACATTTTCTTACCTAATAACTGACTCTCCAATTGAGAAAATTTATAATAAATAAATTACGATCCCAGAAAGTCATATATAGAATTTAGAATCAACTAATCGCTGATTTCTTATTTTATACTAGCATGCATTATATAGACAATATATTATCTTTAAAAAATCAGCGGAAATCAAAATAAAATTCAGTAACTTATCTGAATATTCCTAAATTGGGCCTGGTTTAATGTATTTATGTAAAGCTCCTCTAAGCTTAATTTTTTCTGCTTATTTTGTTGACCCGATATTGTTTGGTTTGAAGGATCGTAATTTGTAAGTTCTACCTTGGTATGTAACCATGGTATTTTTCTTTGTTCCTATCTTTAAGATATAAAACAATTCCGACTACAAAACATACTAATCCTGCAATAAACAATATTACTCCCAAAACTAAACCACCAAAACTACTTAGGTCTATTTCACCATTCTCCTTTAAAAAGGGTAAATTCCCAAAAAATAGATAAACGGACGCCTTATTGTTTTGATCCATATTGAACACCGAAATATCATACCTCCCAGTTGCATTTGGAGTTATGGTTGAAAAATAGGTTTTTTGAAAAGTAGAATTAGATACTATTTTTCCATTTGGATCAGTTACCAATTCATTTAGGACATTCTGATCATTGCCCGTAGAATCAATGGTAATAGTAAGCAGCTTGTCCGTAGAATTAATAAAAATACTAGAGTTATAGGCCGTTAAGGGATCAAGTGTTATTTGATTCGTAGAGAGACTTGGATTATTCTGAACGAACATGCCGCTAAAGGACATCCCCCACATAAAGAACACTATTATTGAAGATAAAAATAGAGCACCACTAATAATTAAAACCTTAAATCCTCTTTGCATTTGAATTGTATTTCTTTGAATGATCCTTAAATATAATCTGTAGTGCATCCCAAATTCAGCTGATTCCTAACAAGAATATATGAAAAAACTAGATCTGAAAAAATCTAGGTAGGCAAATTATCGATCAAAAGGTTAAAAATCTATTCAAATTGTGATATTATAGATTTCAGGTAAATACACTCTATATCTCCCTAATATTTAACGGTTAAAAAACATTATACATTAGACGCAAGAAATTATTTATATAATTTCTGCTTTCAAAACATCGCTTAAAAAAACGATAGTCCAATTGGATAAATATAAAAGTTATTTTACACTGACTATTTATTATCATACCTTTTAGGGCTGTAATGAATTTAGAAGACTGATCACATTATTTCTCCTTAATGCTGGATGGCCTTTGAGGAATTTCGCAATAAATTGCCGAAAAAATGATCAGTGTATTTATACTTTATTAAATATTCTAGAATACAACTGGTCTCGAATGATCGGCAAACATCAGTAAAAGTGGGGTAGTGCTTTAATCCATAGTCAGCCAACCTCACTTTTACTTTTTAATATGATTGAAATACTATGATTAGATTCTAATACAAGAAGTTAGTTTGACTGTAACTCCATCTATAGTTCAAAACCAGACCAAAAGATTGTTATTTAATCAAATTTTTGCTTTTTATCTCAGCTGTTAAAAGCAAATCCTACTGAAATAAAATACTGTATTTTTTCTTAAATGTTTTCAAGAAAATTGTTATTATTATTTTTCTATATCGCTGCTCCCATAACCAGGCAAAAGATTTGTTTTCAAGAAGGGTGTCATATCAGTCCACGAGTATAGTGGAGACATTTAAGAGAGGAGCTATGCCGATTATTTCCAAAGCTAAATATGTTGGTCTGGCATTTGAAATTAGTCGGTGAAAGTATTGATAAAGGATGATAAATTAGACTATAAAGCCATTTATGATTATATCATTGGGCTTGACCCAGATATCAGATTTGTAGGATTAATTGATGATATGGGGAGATTGGCATATGGTGGAATGAGACCTGGAAAAATTTCACTGGAATCTGAAACTGAATCTGTAAAAATATACATGGAATTTGCCTTAATTTCAAAATTACATACTGATTTTGACTCTAAACTAGGGGAAGTAGTCTATTCACTAACAGTCAGAAAAAAAATTAAAATGCTTTCTTTCCCAATCGATGGACACATAATTCGACTATCACTTGAGAAAGAGGCAGATCACGAAAAAATAGTTAATGCCGTCCTTGCTTACATTAGGTCATTTGATAAACCCAGTGTTTAGTTTTTCATCTTGCCCTCATAGCTTTGGATAATCTGTTCTATGGCTTTAATCTCATCTAAGCATTGTTCTTGAAACTCGGGGTATAACCCTTCATTTTTTAAAGTTTCCAACCAACTATCCATTTTTTTAAAAAAAGAAATATAGTGTTTCAAGCTCTTTAGCAAAAGATTGACTATTTTCTGGTGCATCCAGATTAGAGAAATAATTTAAAATTGTTAATTGAAAATGTAACCTATTTAGTCTCAGTTCAGCGAAGAATTTTCTGTAGTAAATAATCCTTTCTTCCTTGGATTCTGAGATGATATTAGAAATGGATGGTAGTATGTTATTTCTCATAATTGGATATAAGAGGCGCACAAAATATATTTTATTATCACTTTTACCAAAATTTCTCATATTCTATTTTTGTTTAGAATTAAAAAAGGAGTTATCCCCTCCTTGTCTATGCTCTGTAAAATATTGACGCAATTGATTTATCTTGTACTTTGAAGGCTTGACAAGCCCGCTACTCATACCAAGACCATATCCTAAAAGCCCGCCAACTATTGATATACTCATGATGATAAAGAAGTAGTCGCCAAATATTTGAGTGTATACTTTGACAACTACGTTCTGGTATACCAAATATCCATAGAGTTCTTCATTTAAAATGTAGGTATTGAGTGGGAAGCAAATTGTAAATGAAAAAATCGCTAGGATTAAAGCATATAAAATATACATTTTTGGATTTACATATTTTTTCATCTTGGCCTTTGAATCCCATGAAGCTGGATGGTGATGGTGGTGCATTCATTTTGGTAAATGTTTTCCTTACTTGTTTTTTGTTAATTAAATAAATTATCACAAATGGTATTATATTTAATATATAATACGATGAATAGCCGAACAAAAATGGATTTGAGATGATCTGAGTTAAAAGCATGATTATTACATAAAAGCTTCCTACCAAAAGGGTCATTTCATCAAAATCTGGATAATTTTTCAGTATTCTTATAAAAAAGCTAGAAAGCAAAAATGGGAACCCAAAACTATAGATCAAAAAGGCAATTAGTGGATCTGGGTTGTAATTGTAAAATTGAGTTTCTGAAAATGGTAGCGAAAAAAAATAGATAAATCCAGACAAAATCACTAAAATAATAGAAAGATTAAGAACGAGTTGAATTTTAAGAAGGGTGTAGTCCTTTCTTGTCCAGCAGATTGCTTGTATTATCTACTGTGCTTAAATTCTCATAATTATTTTTGTACTTATCCTGATAGTTTACTTCTTCCTCATCAACAGATCTGCTCTTGTTTGATCTTTCGGTCTGGAGGAGGATTAAATTAATCAAATTATTTGTGATCCGAAGGTTGCCCAACCCAACCAACAACCATCCAGTCAATAATATAACATGGGGTGGACTAAGAAGACCATCCAAGCCAAACTTTAGGTGCCACGAGAAATCAAATGGTCCTGCTGCAAGAATTAAAACAGCACCCATTAATATTAGGAAATTATCTTTTCTATGCTGATTTTTATTTAAGATGTTTTTTCCAAAATTAATAAAAAATATACTGATTACTATTAATATTCCAGTATATACCAAGGTGTGTGGATAGGAGAAGAAACTCTCAGGCTGGCTCAAAATATGGAACGTTATATCCCAACTGCCTCCCGAAAATGAGATAATTAGTCCAATTACGATGATTAAATTTTGATACCTATAAAGGATATCCCTAAAAACCTGAAGTGAAATAATTGACATCGTAAAACTTCCATTCACACAAGAATTTAATGTAACCAATCCATTCCATAAGGTCAAGTTCTCTTTTCTATTACTTTTACCACGTTGTCTATTCCCAGGTCTACAATGTAGTTCCCAAGCCTCGGACCCTTTTCTGCGTTTATTAAAATCATGTATAATAATCTAAAGATCTCTTTTGGTTGAAGATTGTTATTTTTTGCATTGTTAAAAATTATGGTTTGTATGTCTTGGGCCAAATCGTCGTCTTTAGTTTTAGCATCTTCGCTTCTGTTATTTACGGTTGATGCCAATGCAGATAACTCATTTCCTATTTTAAATATCACTTCTTTCTGAATACTGCTCATTACAACTTTTTCACCGGCTGTACTACCGTCGTCTTCACCATCACCTTCCGTCAAGCCGTTAAAATCTCCCACCCAATTTATTGCAAGGGTTATTTTATCAATCAGATCCTTTTTCTTGATGTCTTCTTCCTTTACCAGACGGTATTTCTTTAGCCTATCAAATATGGTTTTTTGTAGCAAGTCTGATTCCCGGATTTGGTTCTTAAATAAATTTGCCTGCTGTATTAATATCCTATAAGGTATATGTATGGACGAGGAATCATCAGCAGGTGGATGGAGGTGATTGATATATTCGTATACTCCTTTAATTTTCAATCGTTTGCTATCATTTGGTTCAATTATTTTCCCAAAGAAAATATCTTCGAATAAATCGTACTCATCCATGAGTGCAGGAATATCGTCAATACCAACATGTCTAGTTCCTGAGATTCTTTTGTATAGCAATAATAAAAGTGATTCAGGTGATCCGTATTTTAGCCACATCTGTGGAGTCAAGACATTTCCAGCGGATTTGCTTATTTTCTTGCCGCCTTTGTCTAAAAACATTTCATACTTTGCATGCAAAGGATGATTAAATTTTAAAACTTCATCAGATATCCAATCATTTATTTTTACAGAATCCATGATGTCTTTGCCAAAGGCTTCGAATTTAATGTCAAAGGCTTGCCATCTTGCTGCAAATTCAACTTTCCAAGCTAATTTTCCATTTCCGCTATCTATTTTGACTTGACCGGTATGCCCACATCCTTGGATTATTTTTTTTCCAATCGTGTTACCGTTACACGAATAAGTTACTGCTCTCTCATTTTCTAAATAATCAATGGAGTTGGCAACATAAAGTCTGTTACAATTTTCACAAATGGGAAAGTAAGGAAGAAATTTCAGGTATTTTTGTTGGCCAGTAGATTCTGCAATCTTGTCACCAATTAATTTACTATTGGAAAGTATAATGTGAGTTTGCTCTGTTAGTATTCCACTTTTGTAGGTTTGTGTACCACTCTTAAAGGTGTACTTTATTCCTGCCGAATCTAACCCTTCTAATAATAAACTACTCATATGTTGACCGTATGAATCGTGACAATCACCAAAGGGATCGGGTATAGTAGATACTGGTTTACAAATGTGATTTTCCAGCCATTCGGGCAGGCCAGCTGGCACCTTTCTTAATCCATCTAAGTCATCTGAAAAGGCAATTAGTTCTGATGAATAACCGAGATTCTGCAGAGCTAAAGAAATCCCATAAGCTCTCACAGCATCCCCCATGCTACCAATATGGGGAATCCCGGATGCTCCTAAACCACTTTCAACCTTGATGTTTTCTGTTGACCTACCGAGTTTTTTTTCTCGTTCGACTATTGTATAAGCAATTTTATCAATCCATGTTCCTTTTCCAATTATATTTTCAGGAGAACTACTCATATATCCTATAATAATTTTGTAACATACGGACCATTATTAGTATATCCAAATTTCCTATAATAGTCTCGGGTTCCTACCGCACTTATTACTGAAATTTTTTTCAAACCATATTCTTCTCTGCAGATTCTTTCGGCTTCAGCTAATAAGCCTCGTCCTAGACCCTTGTGTTGATATTTAACTTGATTATTAGGAGCTAAACCACCATCACCATCACTAGCAGGAGGATTAAACATACTTTGAATTCTATCATTGCTATTATCACCATTCATGAACATAATATCAGATTTAGTATTGATAGATACAGGTTGTCTCTTGGCAACTTGTTCGCCCACTTTTGCGACTGTCCCGTAAACATGTAGTTCTCGTACAATTGCAGAAGTAAATGATTCGACTTTCAAATCTGTAGTATCGTTGTTACTTGGATCTTGATATAGTGTCTAACTCTGTTTGTAATTCTTTTCTTAGAGGATCAGACATCATTCGTAGTCTGAGAAAACCTAAAAGGAGCATCCTATCCTTTAACTCAAAAGATAGGAAAATTTCTTTTCCCCTGGATGCATTATATTCTGTTCTAAACAACAAGATATCATCATTTGAAAATTCTATCTTCTTTTCATTTAGTCCTATTTCTCTACAACGTATACATTTGCACTTTACTCCTTGCCTTTTTAATTCTTCTAACACTAATTGCCTAATATTTCCCATTTTAGGACCTGATATGATGTCAGGAGCTTCTATTTCCCTCTGTATCCGCATTATCCTTACCCATGGAGGGATAATTTTCTTTATCTCTACCAAAAGTTCTACCAATTCAGTTGTTGAATAACTTTTGTACTTTTGTTCTTTATACAATTTATAGAGTCCGGTGTTTCGTACTACGAGGGTGGGATAGATTTTTAGCATATCTGGTTTTAGTCTTTCATCCTCAAACAAAATCTTTGAATCATTCAAGTCTTGCTCATAAGAAGAGCCGGGTAAACCTGGCATCATATGAGCCCCAATTTTATAACCTGAATTCCGCGCCTCATAAAAAGCTCTATAGACATCTTGGATAGTGTGACCTCGATTAATCAATTTAAAAACGGTATCATTTAGTGATTGGACTCCTAGTTCAATTCTAGTTGTTCCAAGTTCCAGCATCAAATTGATATGATCCATTTTGCAATAGTCCGGTTTTGTTTCAATGGTGAGTCCAACACACCTTACAAAGGCGGTTTCATTTTGTTCCTTAGCCTTATTAAGTGATAGTAAGAGCGAGTTCGACTTCGATCCAAATATTCTATTCTCTAGAGAACTATCTGTCGAAAGGATCATGTTCTCATCCAATTTACTTGAATATTCGAAGGGTGCTTGGATTGGAGAATCTATATCCATATGTTTGATAGAATTAAGAGCATCATAACATCTTTTAATAAAATAAATTTGGTAATCCTTAGGATAAAATGGAAACGTTCCCCCAACTATTACTAATTCTGCTTTACTAACTTCATGACCGCCTTCCATCAATTGCATTATCTTATAACGAACCTGTTCATAAGAATCATATTTTACTCTTTGAGCAAATTTGGTAGAAGGTTCAGTACCTATATAACTAAGGGGAGTATCGTATTCCTTCCCACCAGGACAGTATATACATTTCCCGTGAGGACAATCGTAAGGCATTGGCATAACTGTGATGACTGCGATTCCTGATTGAGTTTTTACAGGCTTTTTCCTTAAAAGTTTTTTATATTGACTGGTGATAGGGATGTACCGGTTTATTTCAGCATATTTTGGGATACTAGGTAATTTGTACTGAGAGGATTTTGATTTTATTAGCTTATTGATCTCACTTAAATTCATTAAATTACTATTATCCTTCCTAGATAAGATATCATTAGCTATTTCTTTGCATATCTGCTGATATTGGTTAATCATCTTTAGCATTATATCGAGACGCATTTACAAACAATCTAGCGAATGTCCCTCTGAAAATCTATCTATTACCTCGACTAAATATCTCTTCCTACTTTTTATGAAAAATTTTCCTTTAATTTGCAAGAAATTATGCTCATACCCTGGAGGAGTGGCAAGAGAAAATCTAGGTGCAAATTTATTAAAAAAACCAGTATATTTCCTAATTTCTGTCTACTATCTAATCAGGGTCCAAAATCACAGGCTAAAATGGCAAATTATTTGAAAATCATTTCGATATATTTAATTCTCTAATCAAAATAATGAAACTAGGTTACTATAGAGGTAATACTGTTTATTAATTGTTCAATCTACTAGTATTTACTAAGCCGATTTTCAAAATCAAACAAGATTTAACAAATATAATGGGACAATAAATATTTTTTATTTATATTTGGACTGCTATCGTTTCCCTTATCATTTGATGATTTAATAAATGAATTACCCTTTCCATTTCTCCTAATACTCCCAATTATGCTGGCTTTCATTCTTTCAATATTAATGGTATCAATTATTTCATCCGCTGATTCTCTTGCTGCAATAATACAAAATCCTATTCCCATATTAAAGGTCCTATACATTTCCCTTTCTGAAATATTCCCATCCGCCATAATTTGTTTAAATATCCCATCAATAGCAGGCAAATTATCTAAAGCATAATCAACACGTTTATTCAATCTTTTTAGCTTTGTAAATGCACCTCCTGTGATATGCGCAAGCCCATGTATTCTTGTTCCAAATTTTTCTACGATTTTTAGGATAACATTTGAATATATAGCAGTAGGTGTTAACAGTTCAGCTCCTATTGATTTATTAATAAAATCAGGCTTATCGTTAATACTATGCTGTTTTAACAAGACTTCTCTTGCTAGCGTTAATCCATTAGAATGGATTCCAGAACTCTTTATTCCTATTATTACGTCACCGGGTCGAATATTGTCCCCGAGTATCATTTTCTTCTTATTTTCTAATATCCCAAGAACCATTCCTGCAAGGTCAAAATTATGGTCTTTTTTTTGTCCAGTAATAATATCTGCAAGTATAGCTGTTTCCCCTCCAACTATTGCTATTTTTGACATATTAGCTCCCTTGACCAGGCCCTTAGTAATCTCCTTTAATAAATTATCATTAGTTTTTTCCAGAGCGACATAAGAAAGATATCCTACAGGAGTAGCTCCTAAACAAACGGTGTCATTAACATTCATAGCTATACAGTCGATACCAATTGTATTGTACTTATTCATGGCTTGAGCCACCAAAATCTTTGATCCCACGCCATCGGTGTGCAATGTCATTATATTTTTATTGAATTCGATGAGTCCGGCATAGTGACCAAATCCAGAAATTACTTTACCTTTTTTTGGTAAAAGATGAGGTACTCATAATACTTTTCCCAATAGAATTTTGGATTGACTTTATTTTGTCAACGTCTATCCCAACATCACTATATTTGACATTGTTCTTGCTTGAGGACTTCAACGATATGAATTAGAGAAATTTGATGGTCCTTATAAATTTAAGAGCATGATATTTTCTAAACGAATTTAATATTATGAAGTTGGTGGATTTTGAGTTTTCCTATTAATAAGACTAACATATTCACAACCCATCGGACCACAATATCTACCAACATATACTGCCTTTGGCCTATAAAGAGCTGGCTTTGGAGCAGCCTCAGCAAATTTCTCTTCAATAATATGAGCATTCCATCCCGCTATTCTTGATATAGCAAATATCGGTGTATTTAGATCAATAGGAATTCCCAAAGTATAGTATAATGAGGCACTATACAAATCAACATTTGGATAAATCAGCATTTTCTTTGTCTGATACATGATTCTCTTTGTGACTTCTTCAATTTTTTCGGTTATATCATACCATTTTGAATCTTTTTCTTTGGAAATAGCCCTAGATAGAGTTGCAAGGACTTCTGACCTTGGATCAGTTGTTCTATACACTGCATGGCCCATCCCCATGACTCTTGCACCTTTTGCGAGCCTTTCTTGGACCCATTTATCAACATTATTTACATCGCCAATTTCAAGCAACATCTTCATCACTTGAATATTAGCTCCGCCATGGAGCTCCCCAGACAATGCACCCACCGCACCACCTATGCTTGCATATATACTTGCACGCGTTGATGCTATTTCCCGAGCAGCAAAAGTTGAGGCATTAAAACTATGTTCAGCGTGTAATATTAAACTGATATCAAATATTTTAGATATTTCATGCTTCGGGTGTTCTCCTCTTAGCATATATAAAAAATTATGTGCATGAGAATTATCATCTAGTGGCTCTACGACATCTTTGTTATTTCTGACCCTATCCCATGCAGCAACTATAGTAGGGATCTTTGCGATTAATGATATAGCCCTTTCAATATTTGCATTTTTCCCTTCATCTAGCCTGTTGCGGTCATAATCCGCCAAGTCTAATATGGAAGATTGTAATACATCCATTGGATGTGCTGTAACAGGTTTATTTTTCATATTCTTGGTAACTGAATCAGGAATTCTTCGTGACTCAGTCAATTTTGAGTTGAAATCATCAAGTTCCTCTTTTATAGGTAAATCTCCAAATAGCAAGAGGAACGCTGTTTCTTCATAAGTGGAATGATTGGCTAGGTCAAGTATGTCATAACCCCTATAGATTAATTTTCCATTTTCACCATCGATAGAACATATTTTTGTGTCCGCTACTTCGATATTCCTTAAACCTATATTGCGTGTATCCAATGACCTAAATTCTAATATTGATCCTGCATATTAAAATAATTCTATTAATTCAAAGCAGGTTTTTTTCTGATGGAATTTCATAATTGCTGTATAATCTGAGAATAATAACATGACAAAATTAATATAATATTTATAATAATGACTTCAAATTCGATGAACTTTGAATCAATAAGCCAGGAAATCATGAATTTCATAAAAAAAGAAACAGAATCTAGAAAATCAAACGGAGTAGTTTTGGGAATCTCTGGAGGTATAGATTCCACAGTGCTTGCATTTTTAGCAACAAGAGCGATTGGGCCAGAAAATGTAAAGGGATTGATATTACCAGATGAAACTGTAACCCCAGCAAAGGATATCGAAGATGCTATTAGAATATGTTCGAATTTTGAAAATTGATAGTGAAAAAATTTACATAAACAAACCCAAAAATAGTTTCTTAGAAATAATTAAACACACTGATAATATGCTGTTGACCGGAAACCTGGTCGCTAGAGTCAGAATGTGTATGTTGTATTATTACTCGGGTTTAATGGGAAGGCTGGTATTAGGATCATCAAATAAGACCGAACTAATGCTTGGTTATTTTACAAAATTCGGAGATGGGGCTGCCGATTTACTTCCCCTAGGAGACTTATATAAGACCCAATTGTTAGGTTTAGCAAAGTATCTTGAAATTCCTGGCTCAGTAATAGACAAAAAGAGCAGCGCAAGATTATGGGCCAACCAATTCACCGAAGACGAACTGGGTTTGCCATTCATCCAACTAGATAAAATACTTCAATTCTTTGAGTCATCTAATAATTTACACTATGACATACAAGCTATCATCAAATGAATTTCCAGGATTGTCAATAGAGATTATTCGAAGAGGTTCAGTTACAGGATGAAAAATAATCAGCATAAATTAACATTTCCACCTGTTTGTAAAATTTCAAAGTGAAACCAGGAATGGAGATGCATAATTTTTGATAAATCAACCATATCACTTTTAAATAGGTTTATAATTTTTCTTGTATTATGGTCCTTGGGAAAGAAATCCGGCTAAATCGTATATTGAAAAAGGGAAAAATGTTGTGTATCCCGCTGGATCACGGAATAAGCAGTGGCCCATTAAAGGGCATTCAAAATATAACTGAACTGATAAACCAGACCCAGGATTCTGGTTTAACTTGTTTTCTCGTAAATAAAGGGATTATAAAATCTCTCCCTGCGCCACCCTCCATAGGATTAATTGCCCACATGTCAGCTGCAACTTCCCTTGGTCCAGATCCAAACAACAAGATCTTGATGGGCTCGGTGAAAGAAGCAATAAGGTTAGGTGCCGATGCTGTTTCTTTGCATATTAATATTGGCTCCAAAGAGGAGCCTAGCATGCTCTATAAGTTGGGCCAAGTGTCTGATGAATGTAATGAATGGAATATCCCATTAATCGCGATGATGTATCCTCGGGGAGACAATATTCCAAACCCCCACGATCCGACTATAGTTGCTCATACAGCTCGAATAGGTGCTGAAGCAGGTGCTGATATAGTAAAGACTGTTTACACAGGTGACATAGATTCCTTTAAAGAAGTCATAAAATCATGTCCTGTGCCAATTGTAATTGCAGGTGGACCAAAAGCAAATACGGACCTTGAAATATTACAAATGTGTAATGATGCGATGAAGGCAGGAGCGATTGGCGTAACTTTTGGCAGAAATATTTTTCAGCATGATAATCCAAATGAAATAATAAAAGCTTTGCATGCTATTATTATAGAGAACAAGCACTATGGCAGAATCAAATCCAAGAAAGGCGGAAGAAAGTAAGAATAAACAAAAAGCCAAGAAAATAATATTAAAACCATTATTCTATTCTAATTCTGATCTTTCTAGTATCCCTGAATTAGGTGGAAGAAATGAATTTGATGAATTTGCTAGTTTTATTACCAGGATAAAAGACAAAATTGATTTGATTTATATCGATCCTTCATGAGGAGCTTGAAGGACTGGACCAAAATTCAACTAAAATTAAAACTATTTTTAATTCCAAGGATGCGGATTATATGATTGTTGAATCAGAGCAACGGCTTGACCAAATCAACTCAGGAAATCTGACTAGAGGCAGGAAAACTGGAGTTTACAAAAAGGTTACCAGCAATCAGGATATAGATGAAATGAAGCGTTTAATAGATAAATTTCATTTGTCATTTGTTATAATAGACTTGGATGATTGGAGGATAATACCACTTGAAAATGTTATAGCTTCTCTCCAAAATACCGGGGCCGAAATATTCGCTGTCGCAAAATCCATAGAGGAAGTCGAAACTCTATTCACCGTTTTAGAATTGGGGGTAGACGGAGTACTAATGTCAACAAATAGCGAAGAGGAAATAGTTAGAGCAAGAAATATCATCAAGAAATCTTCGTTTCAAATAAAAATTGCAGAAATAAGAGAAGTACAGGAGGTGGGAATGGGAGAAAGAGTGTGCATAGATACGGTATCTATGCTGGCCGAGGGGGAGGGAATGCTGGTTGGAAACAAGTCGAATTTTTTGTTCCTAATCCACAACGAATCAATAGGTTCATCTTTTACATCACCTCGTCCTTTTAGAGTGAACGCTGGTGCAGTACATTGTTACACTATAACTCCAGATGGAACAACAAAGTATTTGTCTGAACTTGAATCTGGAAGTCAGGTATTAATAGTGAACACCAAAGGGGAGGCTCGAATGGTCGGCGTTGGGAGAGCTAAAATAGAATCTCGACCGTTACGACTATTTAGAGCAGCAATCAATGATGATGAAATGGGAACCATTATAGTTCAAAATGCTGAAACTATCAGATTTTTGAATGAGAGAGGTCAAATATTACCAGTCACTCATGCAAAACGCGGTGATAAGATATTGGTATTTTCCATTCCATCCGTAGGTAGACATTTCGGCATGGAGGTTTCAAACGAATACATCCTCGAGAAATGATAAAACAGGTTTGTGATATTTGTTAAATGTTTTTATCAATCAGTATAAATTTTTAGAGTAATGTGATTATGGACCTTGTCCAAAATCAGAATTTGTGCTAATCAGGTCCGAATCTCTATACGATAAAATTTTACTAGGAAACTGTGAAAAGATATTAAAAAATGTTCCCTCTGGAAGTATCCAGTTGACTGTGACCTCTCCTCCTTATGGGAATGCCATAGACTATGATTTACACACCTCAAAAAAAAATACAGAGTATTATAGAGGGATTCAAAAGGTCAGTTTGGATGAATATTTAGAAAACATGGTTACTATTTTTAATGACCAGGTATATCGCGTAACCAAGGAAGGTGGTTATTGCTGTATTGTAATCGCTAACGAAGTTGTTAATGGGACATTAATCCCATTGCCCCATTTGTTACTTTCCAGATTAGTGACACCAGGGGGAAACTGGAGTCTTCATGAAGAAATAATTTGGCACAAAGTAACTGGAGGAACTAATAGGTATGGTTCTTTTGTCATAAACCCATATCCAAAATACTATAGGGCAAATATTATGCATGAGTTCATTTTAGTATTAAGAAAGGGTGACGTGAAGAGCGGCAGGAATCAAAGAAGAGAAATCCTACCGGCTACACATGAGGAGTGGACCAAAGAGATAGCAAATTCCGTATGGCATATAGCTCCGGTACCCCCAGGTTATATCGAACATCCATGTCCTTTTCCCGAGGAAATACCTTATCGTTTACTCAAAATTTACTCTTATAATGGAGACATAGTGCTTGATCCATTTAATGGAAGTGGTCAAACTACAAAGGTGGCCTACAATCTTGATAGACATTTTCTTGGGATAGATATTAAGCAGGAATATGTCGACTTGGCAAAAAAAAGAATCATTGAACGAGGATTTACATATTAGACCTGAAGCCCTCATAGCAAATTGGAAAAAAATAGCATCGCATGTTGTATAGATTTAAAACAAAAAGGATAATTTCATGATTAGAGCTTTTTCAACAGGTTAGATTAAGTATAGTTTATATTTTTTACTTTTTTTTGTACAAGAGTCTAAGGTAAATGGCACATGGCGATATGCTATTCATTGATCATGTAAAAGAACTACGAAATCGATTTCTAAGGATTTTAATTATTACCATAGCAATAATGATTACATGTACAGTTTTTGGCATTCACCTGGTGACTGTGAATAATTATTCCTTTTATTTCTTAGTCCCGACGGTCTATAATAATATCGCAAGTCAGGTGACTTTATTCCTAAGCAACAACCTGATCCCGCATGGTGTCGATTTGATTCAAACAGCGCCAGGACAAGCCCTTTACGCGCAAATCTATGTTGCAATTCTGATTTCAGTATCTTGTTCAATCCCTTTGATTGTTAGAGAAGTTTTTGGATTCATCAGCCCTGCGATGTCTTTTAAAAGTAGAGAAAAAGCCTTCTTGATATATCTACTACCGACATCAGTTCTTTTCATAAGCGGAATGGCTTTCTCTTTTTATTTGGCCATTCCAATCACTCTAACTTTCTTGTATGAATATGGACAAACAATTGGTGTCCTTACATTTCTAAACATCTCGGATTTCATTAATTTTGTCCTACAGTTTTTTATAGCATTTGGGATCTCCTTTCAATTACCACTGGTTATGTTTATCCTATCAGCAAGTGGTCTTGTAAGTTTACAATTTTGGATAAAGAATCTTAAGTATGCATTGCTGATAATGATCATCTTTGGTGCGGTAATAACTCCTGATGGTAGTGGAATAACGATGTGGTGTATCACAGGACCAATGTTGGCTCTTTATCTAATTGGGATAGCAATAATAAGATTAAAAGAGATTTACAAATAAGAGATTCTTCAAGCCTTATCTAAAACATATGATTACTGAGAAAGACATAAAGTTATCATGCTAGTTCTTTAATTATCTAAACTTGTCTATCAATAGAAAATTATGTGCATCGATTCCTGTTACGAAGGACTTTGATGACAGCAAAGATTTGACATTAACCGTAAATAAAATAGATGAGGCATTAAACAAGGGAGCAGATATAATTGAGTGCCGATTCGATTACCTTAGTAGTTTCGAAAACTTAGATCATTATCTAGATATTTTGTCAACATATCAGGACAAATGCATTTATACAATCAGACCAGAGAATGAAGGTGGAAAATTTTCTAATGATACTAAAAAAAGAGCTGAAATAATATGCAAATTTATTCATAGAAAACCACTCTTTGTAGATATAGAATACAAATTAATTTCAAGTAACGACTTTATTGCTGATCTGGTTGAAAATGAAAATACTAGAATTCTAGTAAGTTGGCATGATTTTTCTCATACTCCTGAAATTGATCACCTTTTAGAACAAGTAAAAAATATGCAAATTTACAGCCCATTTGTAAAAATAGTTACTACCGCAACATCCATAGACGACTCGATCAAGATTTTAAGTATTTATCAATCAATTGATACTCATGTTAAATTGATCGCTTTCGCAATGGGTGAAATGGGAATATTAAGTAGAATTTTTTGCACTATGGTGGGGGATGCCCCCTTTACTTATGCGTCCATTGGCACTGCCTTGGCCCCAGGTCAATTGTCAGTAAACCAAATGAAATCAATTTATGATTTGTTTAAAAACAAACTGGATTGATAAAGAATTACGGTATATTAGAAATTTTCTTTTATCAATTTCCTATTTTTCCATTTTACATGTTTTTAACTTGCAAAATGCACAGTTATGGATATCGTTCTACAACTAGCTATAGTTTTCATAAATGGTTTCATTAACCCTTGAATTACCGTAACAAATTAGAATCAAGAGAAATCAAAAACCTAATTTTTCAAAAAAGCATTAGAGAATAAATATCATTCTGGCGATGCTTTAGATTTTTTTGATGTAGAAAGAAAATAATCGATCAAAAGAATTACACCTTGTCCAACATATAGGACAAAAATAAAATTGCTGGTTATCGCCACCTGCTAACACTCTTTTATAGCTCAAAATAGCAAATTACAATTCCTAATTAAATTAATCATTTCATTTAATGGTGCTAAGAAGAGAATACAAGATATGTTAAATTGAAAAATGACTAAAAAAAGTTCTGCAAGAATTAATAGAGTGAAAAGATGATTAGGATATTGTGCTTTAGAATAAATATGCTTTAAAAACTATTCTGATTAGAGTCATGAGTAGTCCTAGTGTGGATACATCTAATCGACAAGTAGCCGTAGATAAATCTTCAAAGACTTTTTGTATTATAGGAGATCCAGTGGAACATTCATTGTCCCCATTAATGCATAATGCTGCGTTTAAGTATCTGAATCTAAATTATTCATATATTGCGTTTAAGGTAAAAGTAAACGAATTGAAAGAATCTGTGGAATCATTACGCGATATTAATGTAGCCGGGTTCAACGTCACCATTCCACACAAGGTAGAAATCATAAAATATATTGACAAGTTAAGTGATGATGCTTCACTGGCTGGGGCAGTCAATACTGTCAAAAACGAAGATGGAATTTTTGTGGGCTACAACACAGATATTTACGGATTAATGGCCCCAATAGAAGAAAGATTATCAAATTTTGATGGTGCAGAAATCTTAATTCTTGGAGCGGGAGGATCAAGTAGGGCTGCCCTAGTGGGGTTATCCAGAAAAAAAGGCATAAAGTCAGTATATATCGTAAATAGAGATCAACAAAAACTGTCAAAAGTCATTGAATTGGGCAACACCTTGGGATTAAGTTGTATTCCCATGGAGTATTCAGATCATAAAAAACTATCTGAAATTTCCTCGCATTGTGAATTGATTATTAACACTACTTCAGTAGGTCTTAAAAATGAAAAAAGTCTATTAAGTTCAGAATCTGTGGGTAATGGATCAATAGTTTTTGACATAATTTACAAACCAATTATGACTGATTTATTAGAGTGTGCAAAGAGCGCCAATGCAAAGGTAATATTTGGATACGAAATGTTACTAAACCAAGGTTATAAATCATTTGAAATATGGACAGGATTGAATGCACCAAGGGAAGTTATGAGAAAGGCATTACTTGGTATATTTGGTGAACCAAATTAAGATGAAAAATTCTTCTGCTTCTGTTACTATGTTTGGTGCCGTATCTATTGTAAATGCCATTGCAACAGGAAAGGGCTGTACATTTGGTATTTCGCAAAAAGTCAGGGTAAAAATATCACTTGAGCAAGGACATCATGGAATATCCAGAAATTTTGTAAATGATAAACTGGCAAATAAAATTATCAGGAGTATACTACCAGCTAGCATCATAAAAAATCATTTTATATCAATCAACCTTGTTTCTGAAATACCTGCTGGTTGGGGCTTGAAGAGCTCTAGTGCGGTCTCAAATGCTATATCCCTTGCATGTTACAAGTTATTGGATGATCAGATCTATGACAGAGCTGTATTAAGCACCGCAGTCAATTCGTCTTTATGGGCAAAGGTGAGCATGACTGGGGCATTTGACGATGCATGTGCTTGCTACTATGGTGGGGTAATCTTGACTGATAATCATTATAAGAAAATAATAAAAAGGGACGTGGTAAATAACGATCTTGCTGTGGTTATTTATCTACCTGCAGGCGTTGCTAGAGGTGAAGTTCCTAAGTTAAGAATTCATAAAGACTTGTTCAACCACGCCTTTAGACTGGCCCTGAAAGGAGATTATTGGAAAGCAATGAATCTCAACGGTGTCCTAGTAAACTCAGTACTATACAACAATTACGCACCAATGATTAATGCCTTCGAAAATCACTGTTTAGGCATTAGTCATTCGGGAAATGGACCAGCGATTGCTGCGATATTGTACAAGGATAATGTTGAAAATTTAGTGAATTCGATGGAAAAATTTGATGGAAAAATAATCTTAGCAAAAGTCAACAACACCAAAGCGACAGTTGAATAATAATATTTGATATTGTATTTAGATCTAGATTCGAGGTCTTGAGTAGTGCTGAATGGCCTATTTGACAGATTGCAAGTACAACCGATTCAATAAACTAGCCATATATACTGGTGGTATTACTACAGCAAAGGAAAGTAAAATTATTTGAACCTAATTGAGTTGAATTTGTATTTAGAAAACAACCAGACGGGCAAGCAAAGGAGATATTCTTTAGCACATCTTTCTTAAGAACAAATTAGAGGATTATTCAACTCATTGCTTTCTAAAAAGATAGGTATTTGAGGATAGATTATTCGATTAAATCAGAATTCAAATCCGTGTTATATGCAAACAAGATGAATCATTACTACCAGATCCTTGATAACTGGAAGTAAACCGACCCTGGCATATTATTTAAAATGGTCAAGGTCTCAATATATCCATAATAACCTAGGGAATGTATGAGCTTGGCCATTAACAATAGCAATATTGATATTAATTTTCTGTGAATAAGATAGCAGGTCATTTAGGTGGAAATAAAAGTAAAAAAATCTCAATTATCCGGTGAGGTTATTTGTCCTCCAAGTAAAAGTTATAGTCACCGAGCAATATTGATATCGAGCCTTGCCTCCGGTAGGTCCCACATAGAGAATGTATTACTTTCCCGAGACACCCTTGCATCGATAGAATGCGCTAAAATGCTAGGAGTAAGCGTCAACTCTTTGGATAAAAATTCTAATGATCGTGTGGATTCTAATATCGATAGGCTCGATAATTATCCGGCAAGTCCCGATAGTGGCTTAAACAGGGGAGGGGGTAATCAGACCAGTACACAGGATCTCATAGTGGAAAGTAATGGAGGAAGAAGAGGTTTTAGAACACCAGATGATATATTATTTGCAGACAATTCAGGTACAACAATTAGAATAGCTACTTCGATGTGCTCATTGGTAAATGACGGCTATAGCGTTTTAACAGGTGATAAGAGTCTTCGAAAACGACCCATGGGAGATCTAATCAAAGCGTTAAATCAGCTGGGGGTCAATTGTTTTTCCACAAATCGAAACTACTTTCCTCCAATTGTTGTGAAGGGTGGTGGTATGAAAGGAGGTACTACTCAGATTAATGGAGAGATTTCTAGCCAATTCATATCATCAATACTTCTTTCTGGCATATATTCTCAAACACCAATTACCATCCAAGTGTTAGGCAACCAAGTTTCCAAACCATATATAGATTCAACTATATTTATAATGAAAAAATTTGGAGTCAAAGTGGAGAATTCATCAAATGGATTATTCTCAAATCATTTAGTTGGTGACTTAAGGGATTCAAATGAGTCCAAAGTAGCTAAAACAATCTCAGAGGAATATAAACTGCCTGTCGAAAATGACTATAAATCCCAAACTATTCGGGTACCAGGCGATTTTTCGACTGCTGCATTGTTAATGTCCGCGGCCATAATGTCAGAAGGTGTGATGATGATTAAGAATTTGGACTTTACAATGCCACAGGGAGATATGGAAATAATCAACATTATCAAAGAAATGGGAGGCAGAATTGAGGTCGATAGGAACAAAGGAGTCGTTAAAATAGATGGGTCGACCAAACTGGATGGAGGGGATTTTAATTTAGTTGGGACGCCTGATTTACTCCCGGTAGTAGCAATTCTATCACTAAAAGCTAAGAATAAAACAACAATAACTGGTGTTTCGCATGCAAGATATAAAGAAACTGACAGGGTTTCTAATATTTCATCTCAACTAACTAAATTTGGAGCTCACATAAAGGAAGATAACGATTCAATCACTGTTCGCCCCCCAGATAAATTGAGAAATGCAGCAATCAATTCTTTTGACGATCACCGACTTTTTATGGCGTTTACGATTGCTAGTCTATCTACAGAGCACTCGATTATTGATGGTGCAGATTCAGTTGATGTTTCTTTTCCAAATTTTATCAGTGAGTTAAAGGGAATTGGAGCTCAAATTGAGTATATGTTAACTTGAAATTATCGAGTATGCTTTGTCGGTGAAAAAGAATGATTTATCAGCAGCAGGATAAATATTAAAAATAATAATATATCAGAATTACAACTAAAAATTTATTCATGCCTTCAAATACGCTTGGAAATTACTTTACTGTGTCAAGTTTTGGTGAAAGTCATGGCAAATGCATAGGAGCTATTATAGATGGCTGTCCAGCAGGCCTACGTCTATCGGAAGCAGATGTTCAGCCATTACTTGATTTAAGGAAGCCTGGGCAATCAATCATTACCACTCAAAGAAAAGAAACTGATGCAGTTGAAATACTTTCGGGTGTCTTTAAAGGGTTCACGACTGGTGCTCCCATTTGCATGATTATTTGGAACAGGGATTCTGATTCTCGATCATATGATGAATTCATGTCAAAACCTAGACCTGGTCATGCTGACTATACGGGTTACATGAAATATGGTGGCTTTAATGACTTCAGGGGAAGCGGACGATTTTCAGGAAGATTGACCGCGACTATTGTGATGGGCGGGGCAGTAGCCTTGAAAATATTAAAGGAATCTTTAAATATTGAAATAATCAGTTACACAAAATCAATTGGGGATATAACTATGGAATCTGCTGAAATACCCTTTGATTCACTCTCTAAAAACAGATATTTGAACGATGTACGTTGTCCTGATCAAGAAGCAGCTGGGAGAATGAAGGATTTGATATTGTCTGCTAGAAGAGAGGGCGATTCATTAGGAGGCATAATTGAATGCATAGTACGAGGCGTGCCAGTAGGATTAGGAGAGCCGATTTTTGAGTCGATAGAGTCGGAGATATCAAGAGGTATTTTTAGCATTCCTGCGGTAAAAGGACTTGAATTTGGATCTGGATTTAGAGGTTCAACGATGAAAGGTTCCGAAAATAATGATTCATTTGTGATAGATAAATCCACTGGTAGCATTATTACAAAAACTAACAAATCTGGAGGAATATTAGGTGGAATTACTGATGGGATGCCAATTGTATTTAGGGTTGCATTCAAACCAGCTGCCTCTATATCACGACCCCAGAATACTGTAGATTTGAAGGATATGACTGAATCTCAGTTGATTGTAACAGGTAGACATGATCCGTGCGTAGTTCCAAGAGCTCCTCCCGTAGTAGATAGCATCGCTGCCATCATATTGCTAGATTGTTGCTTTAAATCTAATCTGATACCAAGAGTAATACAATAGGGATTCGAAAATGTCGATAGAAGAAGTTAATATCTTAAGAAATGACATGAAAGAAATTACAAACCAGATTATGGAGCTTGTCAATCAAAGGATGGAAATTGCAAGGAAAATCGGGACGATAAAAACCAATTTGGATCTTGACATTATCGACGATAAAGTGGAATTAGGGATCAAGAGTTATTTGTTTAGCAACTCAAAATGTTTAAATTTAGATCCAGAATTTTCTGGAAGAATTGTTAACATGTTAATTAACGAATCAATCAGAATCCAGAATTTGGAAAAAAGTAAAATAAAGGTTGGACAAGAAAAAATTAATCCTATAACCAATTCTCAGCTTCAATTCTCCCAGTCACCACATTTGAAGGATCAAGATAAGGTTCACAAATTTGAAATTAAGTCTCATTTAGATGTATTTAATGCAGCAAAAAATCTAGAATTACAAGGACATAGAATAATTCACATGGAGGTAGGAGAACCTGATTTTCTACCTCCCTTAGAAGTTAAGGATGAATTAACCAAGATTTATGAAATGCGCAAGTTTCATTATACACAGACTGCTGGTATCAAAGATTTGCGGATAGGTTTGTCAAAACATATTTCTAATTTTTCAGCGAAAAACGGTTTTGATATTTTCGAACCATTGAGTCCTGACAAGATAATTGTTACCCCGGGAGGCAGGTTCGGGATATTTTGTACATTTTCTGCATTGTTGAGACCAGGTGATGAAATAATTACAATTGAGCCGGCTTGGCCGGCTTGCCATGATTGTGCAAATTACCTGGGTGTTAAAAATAGAGTAGTAAAGACTAATTTGGAACAAAACTGGGAGCCCGATATTTCTGAAATAGAAAGTCAAATTAATATCAATACAAAAATAATTTGTTTAAATTATCCTAATAATCCAACAGGCAAAATCCTGAGTAAAAAATCCTACGACAATATAATAGACGTAGCTCGCAAAAAAGAAATTTATTTACTCAGTGATGAAGTTTATTCTAATTACGCTTATGAACCTTATCGCAGCGTTATAAATTTTGACTACGATAAATCAATACTTGTTGGTTCGTTTTCAAAAACTTTTGCAATGACTGGATTTAGGGTCGGTTTTGTATATTCTAGAGATAACATGTTGATAAACAAGCTCATAAAAATACAGGCACTGGCTCTAACATCAGTAGCAGAACCAATGCAATTATGCGCATTGCAAGCGCTGGATTCTGATCCCGAGGAAAATAACAAGATAATGAAAAGGCGATTAGAATTAATGTGTAAATATTTGAAAAAATTACCATTCGAATTCACACTTCCTGAGGGAGCAATGTATGTCTTTGCAAGAATCAACAGTGAATTGAAGTTAACTGACTTGAAACTAGTAGAGCGATTATTAAATCATGGGGTAGCAGTTGCACCAGGAAGTGGATTCGGATCAAATTATTCTGATTACGTAAGATTGTCAACTTGTTTAGAGGAAAAGAAAATGATCGAAGGTTTGGAAATTATTCGTGATTTGGTTAATAAACTCTAACTACTACTGTATTGGCTATAATGTCCGCTTTGAACTGAAAAAACTAAAATGTCAAATATTTTAATAGTTGGAGCTGCCGGGAGAATGGGAAAATGGTTTTTTGATTATTTTATTAATTTACGTAAGGAGCAATCTGAAGATCGAGATTTAATCAAAAAAACGATCAAGGTAGAAAAGATCTTCCTAGTTGATCCCAATAAGGTTGAATACTTTGATATGTCAGAAGACCTGAATGTGTATACTTCCAAAAGTATCACAAAGTTTGTTGAAGATTCAAACATTATCATTTTGTGCACTCCTATAAAGGAAACACTTAAGATCCTTGATACATATACGATAAAGTTTAGACCAGGAACAACCACCATTGAAATATCCTCTGTAAAAAATCCAATTTATGATTATATATCAAACACCTCACAGAAATACAGCTCTTTAAGATTTCTTTGTATCCATCCAATGTTTGGACCAGGGGCTCAAGTTAGTTCTTCAAAGAACATAATAATGCATGTGCCACTTAGTTTATCTGGTATCAGCAGAGAATCAAGAATCTTGCGTAGGTTATTTCCAAAATTCAAAAAGTTCTTGATTGATACACCAGAAAAGCACGATATTCTCGTCGCTGTTCTTATTAGTTTAATTTACTTTATTAATCTTGTTTTCTCGAAACTTTTGATTGAAATTTCAACTAACAAAACACTGAAAAACGAAAAAGATTTGTTAAAATTATTAAAGCAATTATCGGGTAGCTCATATAGAATTCAATCGTTACTGAGTGAGAGTATATTAACAGACGACGCACCACTTTTCTTGAATCTATTTCTAGGAAGCGACAAATCAATCGAACTAATTAAGAAGTACGGTAAGATTTACGACAGGGTGGCAAAGAAAGTAGAACAAAAAGACGAGAAATACTTGCAAAACCTTGTTATTAATACAAAAAAAAATATCAAGAATCAAATCGATATTAATTATTCTTATGAATTGCTTTACCGGTTTTTAAATAATTAAATTATTTAACGGATAAAGTTGGATCAATAAGAACATATAGGATTTCATTTTCATTTTAAATCATGACAATAAGGAGATGGCTTGACAATGAAGTCTCTTTGGATCCATTAAAAAATCTAAAGATCGCAGTCATTGGTTACGGTATTCAAGGCGCAGCACAGGCTTCTAATATGAAAGATTCAGGTCTGAATGTTTGTGTTGGGTTACGCCCAAACGGGAATACATGGGCAAAAGCTCAAAATGATAATCACAACGTAAAAAGCGTTAGTGATGCGGTCAAAGAGTCCGATATTATTCATATATTAATTCCAGATATGGAACAAGAGGAAACTTTTAAGAGCGAAATCGCTCCCCATTTGACAGAAAACAAGACGATCAGTTTTTCACATGGCGCCGCTATACATTGGAAATGGATCGATCCTCCTAAAAATATTGATGTCATAATGGTTGCACCAAAAGGACCAGGTCAAAGAGTACGCGAATTGTATTTAGATGGGTTTGGGACACCCTCACTCGTTGCTGTGCATCAAGATTATACAAAAAAAGCTTGGGAAAAAACACTTGCTATAGCTAAATCAATTGGGAGCACAAAGCCAGGAGTTTTAGAAACCACATTTAAAGAAGAAGTAGAAACAGATTGGTTTGGGGAACAAGTAGATCTGTGCGGTGGGGTCCATCAGATGATCCTCAAGTCATTTGAAACACTAGTAGAAGCAGGTTACCAACCAGAAATAGCCTATTTCGAATGCTTGCATGAACTAAAATTAATTGTAGATTTAATTCAAAAGTATGGGATTACTGGCATGTACAATAGAGTTAGTGAAACGGCAAGATATGGTGGGCTTACTAGGGGTAAACGTGTAATTGACGGAGATTCAAAATCAAAAATGAAAGATGTATTATCAGAGATTCAATCAGGACAATTTGCAAATGAATGGGTTAACAACTACAAAAAGGATAAAAAATCGGCCTTTAGCATGATGCTGCAGGAGTTGGAGAACCATGAAATTGAAAGAGTAGGTAAGGACCTAAGGAGGATGATGTGGCCGCAAGAAAAGGTGGAGTAACAGTCTAAGCTCATCATATGAATTACAAATAGATTCAATTCCTTTTTACATTTTTTTCAATATGTTCAATAATTTTTTCAAGGGATGTGCCCGGTCCAAAATTCCCTGTAATACCTGCCTTCTCCAATTGGGTCTTATCTGATTCAGGTATTACTCCTCCTCCCACCAATAATATGTCGTGAACGTTTTGTTCTCTTAGCAATCGAGACACTTTAGGGAATAGTGTTAAGTGAGCACCGTTAAGTAAACTCATTGCAATAACATCCACATCCTCTTCAATCGCAGTTTTTACAACTTGTTCGGGTGTACAGAATAATCCGGAATAAATTACCTCCATTCCGGAATCCCTGAGGGCTCTACAAATAACCAAAGCCCCTCGATCGTGACCATCCAAACCCAACTTTGTAACCAAAATCCTGATTTTCTTTTGAGATAGGTCTTTTGAATTATCCTTCTCTGAGCTCTCCTTTATCAACGAAGTGGTCATATACCATAATAACATATATCCCGAGCTTAAAATATTTTATATCCTTGTTGCATGATTTTTGATGCTGTAGGTTATTATTTAGTAGAAATATCAGCGTGAACTTTATCATAGTAAGGCTTTAATGTATAGATTCATTATGTAATTCATTAAAAATAAATGACTGTAAATGGAATCCAAAACTATCAATATTTATCGAAAAAATTCGATTCCAACGAAATCATTTATAAGATAATTGAAAAAAAAACGGTTGACAGTCATGATCTCAAGGATTTACTAATTAATGCTGAGATAAAAGATCTTAACCTTTTTGCCACATTTCTTCGTAATAGGACAGGTAGCAAATTTGTCACATATTCAAGAAAGGTTTTTATCAATTTAATAAATCTGTGTAAAGATTCATGCTCATATTGTACATACAAAAAAGAACCAACAAGCATGGAGGCTGTAATGCTTAGTCCGTCTCAAGCAATTGCAATTGCTGAACTCGGAAAAAAGGCAAGATGCACGGAGGCATTGATTGTAACCGGTGAGAGGCCAGAGATTAAATATAAAGAGGCCAAGAGGTGGCTTGCGTTACTTGGACATCGGAATCTATCCGAGTTGTTGGCAGATTTAAGTGAAAAAATACTCTCACAAACTGGAATGTTACCTCATACTAATGCTGGAAGCCTGACTAAGAAAGAAATGTCCATGCTAAAATCTAGTAATGCAAGTTTGGGTATGATGCTAGAGACTTCGAGCGAACGATTGACTGATAAAGGGAAGGCTCATGAAAAAGCTCCAAGCAAAAATCCCAAAGTGAGATTAAAATCCCTAATTTCAGCTGGTGAGCTTAATTTTCCAATTACTACAGGACTCTTAATCGGTATAGATGAAAGTTTCGATGAAATAGTTGAATCTTTGTTACTAATAAACAATATAAATAGGAAATTCGGTCACATTCAAGAGGTAATTATGCAAAATTTTTTACCAAAGAAGGGGACACTAATGGAATATGCAAAATCTCCTTCATATCCTTACTTTTTAAGATGCATCGCAGCAGCACGAATAATATTGGAAGATATTAGTCTTCAGGTCCCACCGAACCTAAGCCCTGATGTATATTCAAATTACATTGATTCTGGAATCAATGATTGGGGAGGCATCTCACCGATTACACCAGATCACGTCAATCCAGAATCACCCTGGCCGACCATTGAAAATATTAATGCAGTAACAAGAGAAAAAGGATTTACATTGAGGGCACGCTTGCCGGTGTATCCAAAATATATAATTAATTCGGAGTTGTCAAGGAAATTCGTGCACAAAGACCTTAAAGACTATATAGAACCATTGATAGATAAATACGGCTTGGTCAGAGAGGAGTTTATTAATAATGAATCTTGAGAATGTTTTTAGAAATATCGATTCGGAAATCTCTTCGATTCTTGGGAGGGCTTTAGATGGGAAAGAAATCTCATCAGTCGATGCTTTAAAGCTTTTCGAAGCCACAGGACCAAGTTTGTCAGTAATAACTTTGGTTGCTGACGAGCTGAGAAGGCGGGTAAATGGCGAAATTGTGACCTACGTGATAAACAGAAATATTAACTTTACAAATGTTTGCATAAAGCAATGTGGCTTTTGCGCGTTTAGCAGAGATTTTAGAGTGGAAGAGGGTTATCTTTTACCAATTGAAGAGATAGTAAGGAGGGCTAAAGAAGCATGGCAGTTTGGAGCCACTGAAATATGTATCCAGGCAGGATTGCCCCCTAAAATGGATGGGTTCTTTTACGTCAATATATGCAAAGCAATAAAGAAGGAATTGCCTGAGATTCACATTCATGCCTTCTCGCCAGAGGAAATTTTGTATGGATCTACATTGTCTAACACTAAAATTCATGATTATTTAAAGATGCTAAAGGAGGCGGGTCTCGGGTAGCTTGCCTGGCACCTCCGCTGAGATTCTTGTAAAAGAGATACGGAACAAGATTTCTCCAGGCCGAATCAATATAGAACAGTGGATTGACATAATTTCTACAGCACATAAGTTTGACATCCCAACCACTTCCACAATAATGTATGGCCATATTGAGAGTAATAGCGATATTGTTACTCATTTAGAGATAATAAGAAATATTCAAAAAAAAACCGGTAAATTCACAGAATTTGTTCCTTTAAGTTATGTCCATTATGATGCTCCAATGTCAACTCATCATTTAGTCAAAGATATAAGGCCCGGTGCTGACGGTCTAGAAATTTTGAAAATACATGCGATTTCACGAATTTTCTTCAATAATTTCATTAATAATCTTCAGGTATCATGGGTTAAGGAGGGACCAAAATTATCCCAAATATTGCTTGGTGCTGGGGCAAATGACCTTGGTGGTTGTTTAATTAACGAGAGTATATCAACTTCTGCAGGATCGCAGTATGGACAATTTATGAGGCCAGTGGATATGCGTAAGATCATCAAAGCGGCAGGTAAGATACCCGCACAGAGAACATCAAAATATGAGATTATCAAAGATTTCAGGACTAATGAGGAAATCGAGTCAGAAAATTCTTTAGACAAGATCAACCCTGAGAGATTCGGATCATATAATGAATTGATCAAATTGAGTAGCTTTAGGTTTAAGAAAAGTTAGCGATGGTATGGAAATGAGACATATACCACAAGTCCGGATCCGTTTGCATTATAGCCGATGATAACAAAAATATTTATATCTTACTCCTAAACATAAAGTAAAATTTGCATTTGGATGATAACAACGAAGAATTTAGAACCGATATCTTGAAAGGACTGTCTAATCCCATTCAGAAATCAATACCTTCTAAATATTTATACGATAGTAAAGGTTCTTACTTGTTTGAACAAATAACGGTTCAACCTGAGTATTATCCAACTAGAACTGAAAATAGTATACTAGAAGAATATTCTACCAAGATTTTACAAAATATTCCAAAAGAGATCATCTTAATAGAGATGGGAAGTGGTAGTTCAAAAAAGACTAAACATCTGTTCGACTCAATATTGAAAAGACAAGATAAATTATATTACTTTCCAATTGATATTTCCTTCAATTTTTTGGATTCTGTAGTGACTGATTTGGAAACACAGAATCAGAATATAAGGGTCAAAGGGATTCCAAATGATTATATAAATGGTATCAAAGATTGTAATAATATCTTATTTGAGAATAATTTTAAATTTGATTCATTTTCTAGACTAATAGTTTTCTTTGGATCTAGTATAGGAAATTTTGAAATTGATGAAGCTAGAGACTTTTTAAAAGCAGTTCGAATCAATATGAATGATAAGGACTTTCTTCTTGTTGGTTTCGATATGATAAAGGATGAATTTCTTATTGAACCCGCTTATAACGATAAAGCAGGATTCACTGCTCAATTTAATTTGAATTTGTTAACCCGAATGAATAGAGAGCTGGGGTGTAATTTTGATCTTCACGAATATGTGCATTATGCGTTTTTTAACAAGGAAAAAGGATCGTATCGAAATGCATCTCAAATCTAAATCGGATCAAGAAGTTAGAATATCGGGATCTGAAAGAATATTTCAGATATCTCAGGATGAAACTATTCACACCGAAAGCTCATACAAATATAGTGAGGAGAAAATTCAAGAATTAGCGATTAGATCGGGTTTTTCGCTTGAGAAGATTTTCTCTGATAACAACAATTGGTTCAATCTTGTCATGCTAAAACCGTGTTGATTTTTCCAACTACTCTTTTAGTCATAATTTAATTCATAGACTATAAGAATAATCAGATAAGCATCAGCCCTAAAGATTGACTAAAATTGATAAGAGGATGAAATCATATTTGTGAAAGACGATTAGGAATCTAGTAAATTCATCGCAATCGGTTGATCCATTCCCTGAAAAAGTATCATAAGAAGCAAAATTATAGAGTGAGAAGTTACTGTCTAAGAGAACTATAGTTCATATCCGATTTTTATGTCCATATCACCTTAATGATAATAGAAGGATTATCTTTCATTTCAAAAACAAGGCAATTAGATATTGTTATGTAATAATCTCCTCAGCCTTTCTTCGGAAGTATCGAACAATCTAAAATCTTTTCAAATAAATATCTCTAGTCAAGAATTACATTTACACGGTGCCTCAAAATGGTCCTGTTTTTTGATTATGTATTTAGGTGAAGAAATGATGGGAACAGATATAACCTGATGATAATTCATTCTTCTTATTTCTTAGGTTCAGAGAAAGGAGAATCCATCCAAGTTTGATAAATATTTCTAATTCGCTCTACTGCATCAATTTCTTTAAAGATTTTTATTACCGATTTGGAGACCAACTCTTGCCATTTAGCGTTGTCCTCAAGAATCAATTTCCGAATAACTGAACCTTTTAATAGATTTCCTTCAATTAATTTTGGTTTTTTGATGATTATGGTTTCTCTTTTAAGCAAGGTTCTGACAAAATTGTTTCCAGTATAAAGAACATTAAACGGTGGACTCACTGATTTAATATTGCTAAACCATTTCGCATTGTTTTCATCATCGGTAACATTAACCAGGAATACTCTTGACAAGTCAATTTTTGATTCTATGAGGCTATCTCTAATCATCCATACCCTTTCTCCAGCAGTGAAGGGGTTCTTTAAGGTGAAATTAGCTTGCGAGCTTCCTATAAGAATAATTATTTCATCATTTTCATCCAATACTTGACGGACTAGTTCCAAATGTCCTAAATGGAATGGTTGATATCGCCCTATCATTACGGCTGCCATAAGCTTGTCTTCACATTACTCTAGAAAACAAACAATATAATATTGTTCTCAAGGTTCAGTATTTGTTGATTTAGTATCTAAAAACTCGGCCTTTTGATTTTCAATTTCGGCTTTTTCAATCCTCCTAAAAATCGGAATTATATTGTTATCGATATTGTGTCCTTGAACAAGTCTCAATTCAGACGCTGAATACCAGTCTTGGGTCGTTAAATTTTCGATAATTCCTAATTGTTTCCAGATTTTCTGAGCGGATGAGGGAATAAACGGAAACAACAATATTGCAAGTGATCTCACTGCATTGGCAGATATCCAAATGGTGTTATTAGAATCATGATGTGATTTCCAAGGTTCTTTAGACTGGAAATACTGATTAAAAAATGTACTAAACTGCAAAATCCTCTTCATGGCCTTATCTATTTCGTTTCCAAAAATCAATTCGCCTACAGCATATGCGATCTGCTTGATCTCAATCAATGCTTGTTTGTCTAGGCTATCCAAATTCGTTCTTGTAGGGATCTTTCCAGCAAATTGCTTCTTGAGTAAAGGAGAGTGTCCGGTTGATAAAGTTTCCTATATTTGAAATAAGCTCATTATTAATTTTTTCATAAAAACTATCCCAATCAAAATTAATGTCCGATTGTGAATATGGGATAATCGTAGAAAAATAAAATCTAAGATAATCGGGGTTAAATGACTTCGTGAATCCTCCCAATGTTATCGACCAATTCTTACTCTTCGATAACTTTCTATTTTGGAATAGTAAATGACCTCTTGTAACTATTCTATCAGGTAATTTATATTCGCTCTTGATCCCAAGCCTGATCGCGGGGAGAAAGAGGTAATGGTGATAGATTATATCTTTCCCTATAAAATGAATGATTTCAGAATCGTTCCAAAGTTTCCTACCGTCTTTCTTAAGTACGGTCTCTGCAAAACTATTAAAAGATGAAATGTAGCACAAATGGTTGTCAAACCACCCATAAAATACTTTATCTTCGTAATTTGGAACTCCATGAATCTTTGGTATGGGTACCCCCCAAGACAAATCTCTAGTGATATCCCAATCTTGCAATCCTGTATTTATCCAGTTCAAGACATATTTTACTACGTCTTCTTGTAAATTCTTATTATTGGAAAGCCAAATTTTAAGAGCTTTCTCAAAATCGGACAATTTAAAAAAATAATGGAGACTCTCTCTCTTAACAGGGGGCCTTCCACACAGAACACATTTGGGGTCCAGTATTTGTTCAGGGACCCTGCCACACGATTCGCAAAGATCAGAATATTGGTTATCTGAGTTACAGAATGGGCATCTACCTATTACATACCTATCTGGCAAGTACTTGTTATCAAATGTGCAAAAAAACTGAACTACAATTTCCTCTTTTATGTGATTATTTTTATACAGGTCCATGAAATACGTCCTGTACAAACTTTATGTTTTGAGGGGAACTAGTCTTTGAAAAATAATCAAAATTAATGTCAACAGAATCAAAATCTTTTTTATCCCTCTCATTCCATTCTCTCACATACTCTTCAGGTGTTTTTCCCTCCTTCTCGGATTTTATAAGAATAGGAGTTCCGTAATCATCAGTAGCACATATGTGGTAAATCTTACTACCCGTCAATCTAACGAATCTAGTGAAAATATCGGCTGGTAAATAAGTCGATGCAATATGTCCCAAATGAATTTGGCCATTCGCATAAGGCAAGGCGGAAGTGACTACAAGATCCTTTTCTATCACAATCTTTGGCCCTTTGTATTTTTCATTCACTGCTATCTCGTCATGATTTTCTGATGTTTTGAATATGTGAAGTATCAGAATCTGGATGAGTAGTAATCGAGGTATGGTTTGTGTTTTCGGACAGACTGTTCATTTGCGCCTAACTTGTATACTTTTAGTTGTTGAATTTAATTTAACTGTATATGAATCAAATAAATTAAAAAAACATTTATTATTTTTAATAAAGTATTATGCATTGTTAGATGACATGGATTAAGGTAGCCAGTAAAGACGACATTCAAGAAGGCAGTGGTAAGGAACTTAACATTAATGGGCAAAGAATAGCTCTATTTGTATCAAAAAGCAAGTATTACGCTATCGAAGCACTTTGCAGACATCAGGATGGTTCTTTGGCACCTGGAAAAGTTAATGGTGAAATTGTCGAGTGTCCTTTGCACTTTTGGCATTACAATATTAGAACCGGTGAGTTACTAGACTATATGGAGGGTATTAAATTGACCACCTTCCCCGTTCAGATTAGAAAAAATGAAATTTATCTAGACGTTTAATTTTTTTACTAAGATTCCTTTAGAAATGAAATTAAGTAATACATTAACAAACCAATTGGAAGAAATTAATACAGTCGATAAAGTAATTAAAATTTACTTGTGCGGTGTCACCGTTTATGATGACTGCCATATCGGGCATGCAAGGACCATAATAGTTTTCGATGTATTAAGACGGTACTTAGAAATTCAAGGTGTAAAGGTGATATTCATACAAAATTTTACTGATATAGATGACAAGATAATAGCTAGGGCTAGCAGTGAACATACGGATGCTGAATATATTTCTCGAGTATATACAGAGAGTTACTTTAGAGATTTTGACGCCCTAAACGTATTGAGAGCCACATCATACCCTAGAGGTAACAGAGCATATTCCAGACATCATTGACTTTATTAGCAAACTAATTGAGAAAAATAAAGCTTATTTGGGATTAAATGGAATTTACTTTAGGGTTAGGTCCTACCTAGGATATGGCAAGCTGTCCAAAAAGGACCAAGATTCGATAATTTCTGGTGCGAGAATTGAAGTTGATGAGAATAAAGACGACCCGCGAGACTTTGCCTTGTGGAAATTTAGTTCCGTGAAACCAACCTGGGCCAGTCCGTGGGGAAATGGAAGGCCAGGATGGCACATTGAGTGTTCAGTCATGGCTTCAAAATATCTAGGAGCAAATATTGATATACACGGAGGAGGCCAGGATTTAGTTTTTCCTCATCACGAAAATGAAATTGCACAGTCTGAGGGATTATTCGAAACCGAATTCTCGAAATTATGGATGCATGTGGGGATGGTAACAATTAACTCTGAAAAAATGTCGAAATCTATTGGAAATACAATTAAGATTTCAGAATTATTAAAAGAAGTTGGTCCAAATGTAATTAGGCTTTTTTGCCTTTCTTCTCATTATACAAAACCGCTAGATTATACAAAGGATATAATTGATGAATCAAAACGTAAATGGAGCCAAATTTCTAATGCCTATTATGAACTAGAATACCGAACCAGAAACTCATTCATTTATGAGAATTCTGATTCCATTCAGCAACCGCTGTTAGAAGAGCTGACAAATTATCTAACTTTGTTTGAAGAACATCTCAATAATGATTTGAATTTTGCAAATGCATTGACTGTATTTCTAAAATTCATTACGAGGATTAATAATTTTTTATCTATTGATACTCCGGTAAATATTGAATTCTTAACAAAGACTTTTGGCTTGTTAAAAAAATTCATGTTTGTAATTGGATTGAAAGTCTCGCAGGTATCTAAGCAGGAGTTTGAAGAGATAGAGGAGCAGATATACAAAAGAAACATGTTCCGCTCTGAGAAAAACTATTTGGAATCTGATAAAATAAGATTAAAACTTGCAGATAGATTCAATATCGAGCTGATAGATCATAAGGGATTTACTTTGTGGAAGAAGCGATCAATTGATGTCCAAAAATAAGGATTTGAAATTTTCAAATTTGATTAGAATGCATTAGAATAGAAGAACTTTGCGCAAGAATTTTTAACTAAGTTATTCTATTTGATTGTATGAACAAATCCAATAGAATAAAGACTATATTCTTGATTTCTTTATCCTCAGTCGCTATTATTTTGTTATTCTATGTAAATGTGGCATCAGTTCAAACTACCCAGAATGACTACGCAAACTATTTTGCCACCTTCACCCAAAGTTCTGCGAATCTAACCAGGGCTTTTCAAGATGAAATAGCGCTTTGGCAATTGGGGACGGTATCAAATAAAACGATGGCCGAATTGACCAACACCTACTTGGCAAATTTTACTAAACAGATGAATGAATTTAATCAAACGGAATCGCCCGCTGCCTTTGAGGCTGCAAAAAACAGTCTGGTAAACTCTTATAATAACGAGATCAAAAGTTACCAATACTTTAAGGATTATTTATTGACTGGTAATGAATCTCTAAATGAAATTTCCACTAATTTTCTATCTGAATCACTAAAGGATGAGGCTATGTCTTTCAAATCATTCAAAGAAGTAACAAACAAAACATCATGATAAAAAAAGATATTTTACATCATCTAAATAAAACAACTATTTTGAAAAAATAGTCCCAGCCGGTATAATCGAATCTGGTGGAATCTTGCGACCAGGGAGGATTATTACTGATGCGCCTATAGAACTATTATTAGAAACTACTGCACCAAAATGATTTCTCCCCGTATCTATTAATTCGTTATTGATTCTGTATTGGACATTTTTTCTGGTAAGTAAAACGTTCGCAGTTCCTGAGTAACCGCCAAACCAAACGTTCTTTCCTACTATGCTATCCAAAATTACATTATGATGGGAAATTTTTGCATTACCTGCAAAGTAAGTCTTACCGATTTCACAGTTAAAGCCAATATTTGTATTGTAATCAAGCATACTATTGCGGATTAACGATCCCATGCCGATAAAGCTACCATTACCGATATAAGACGGTCCCTTAATCTTTGCGAAATCATCTATTACAACATTGTCTTCTATGATACATGGACCTTCAATAATCGCAGTTTTTGCGATTGTTGCTTTATTGGAAATAATGGAAAATGTTACCTCGTTTTTTAGGAGTTCCTGTATGATATCTAAAAATTCCCACGGGTACTGAAATTTGTAATATTCAATACTTTTTCTAGTAGACCTCTTTCCTATGACTGTATTACATGGGAGAAACAACAAGTTGTTGTTTGTAATGAGTGTATTTTGTTGAATATGATTGTTGGAGTTTCCATTGTTGTTTTTCTCGGTGACTTCGAATTCATTAGGAACACTTAATTCCCTTTTTATTAATTTACCGTAAGTATTTTCATCAATTTCCTCTACTGGTATATCTGTGGTAGCTTTTATGATGCTTGAAATAAAATTTAGTTTTTTGGGAACGAATACAGTCTCTAAATCATACAAAGAATTAATCAATTCTACGTTCCTTGTGATCAGTGCTCTTCCAAAAAGGTATAAAGAACAATTTGAAGGGATAGAACTATCAACTTCACTTTCGTTATAATCTAAGAATGAATAGGAAGTGGATGAGGATTGCAAAAATACTATTTTCATTATACCTGCTATCTCTTTTGTAAATTAATATAATTAGATTTTGGAACAAGTTTCATAAGTTTTTACTGCGGAAATAATAGCAGTTAACTGATATGGAAGAATTTGATATAAATTTAATACTTATGTTTTGATATTTTTCTTGCTTCAATGAGATCAAGGAAGTAAAACAAGTAAGTCCTCTCATTAACTTTTAGAATCCATGGAATAAATGCCTCTTTTTTTGTCCTGAGAGTAACTTCGAAACCTTTTTTTTCCAAGGTTGAACGCAATATCTCGTCATTCATATTTCTATTGTAAACTATCTCTCGATTGTAATCGTAAGGGGTGGTTGTAATAAACAGAGAATGCGGCTTTAAGAGATGATGTATCTTGGGCAAGAGGTCATCAACAGGCATGAACTCGACAATATTCAACCCAAATATCAGATCAAAGGTTTGATTTCTGAAAGGTAAATCCAAAATATCAGATACTATGAACTCCATATTGGTTACTCCTTGTTCTTTTGTCTTTTTCTTTGCTTCCCGAATGAAAGAAAATGATGAATCTATCCCAAAGACAAATGAAAATTTTTTTGCTAATTCCATCGTGGATAATCCTAGGGCACATCCCAAGTCTAAGGCAATTCCCTCAGGATTGAAAGGAATATTTGAAGTCAGTTTTCGATAAACGTCAGATGGTTTTATTTTCCATCTCATAAGAAGGAGAAATTTATCACTTTCAAAATTTTCGTTGTGAAGCCATTTGTAACTCTGAAAATATAAACCGTCTTCCTCATATCGGTCTTCTTTTTGATGATTTTTGTCGATATCCAACGATAAATTTTTTAAAAAAGTCTTCATCTCTGCGCTTTTAGCATTTGAAAACCATTTACCAAAAGTTGACACTCGTTTTGAGGCATATTTTACGATATCGCTCATTATTATTGCAATTCCATCGATTATGGGAAATTTTTTTTTACACTCTGGACATATAAGGAATCCTTCAAAGCACTCATTCTCATCCAAAGGATCGATTATATAACTTTGTAAATACAAGGGATATTTTTTTTCAACATGATTAATACAATAAAAAAATTTAAAATTTAAAAGGGAAGTTTTCAATGATCTTATTTTTTTGCATTCTATTATAGATGTTTGTCTAAATCTGCATAAATTACCCAAGTGAAATATCCTATTCAGAACAGTTAGATGCCTGCAGGTATGAGTATGCTATATTAGCAGGATCAAGAAAAAGCGATAATGCGAAATCTACAAGGTATGTTAAGAAATTAATTATTCCTTTAAGAAAATAGAAATCATGAAATAAATTAAGTTTGATCTCATGACCTTTGAATTATTGATCAATTCCAATTTGACTAATAATTCATTCAGTCGTTCAATCAAATCATAGTGTCTCTTTATTTCAATATGTAAGGTAGTGCGATGGAGAGGACCACAATCAATACCATTCCGTATGTTAGTATTTTCGATGCATGTTTAATAATTCCCTTTTTGTTTTGAGTTTTCTTATCTATCAATGTATTATATAGCTGACCTCCATCCAGAGGGCCAATTGGCAATGCGTTAAAAATTGCTACATTGAAATTTATGAACCAAAGCCAGAAAAATAGGCTAGCAGGTATCGTGTAATATGAGCCAAATATGGGAGATGTGTATTTGTCGGCCATAAAGTCAGAATAAGGTACCATACCTTGTACAAATGTCGGTGGAGCAAGCAAACCTAATGGTGATGTATAAATCATTGAATTGTATCGATCCAATACCTCTTTTGGGTCAGCCACTGGTGTGATGGATACTCCTAAGATTCCCTTTCCAGGCTCCCTTTGAGGGGGGAGAGTTGCCTGCTTAGTTGATTTCACTCCATTTTCATCTGCAATTCCGATCGTAACTAATTTTCCTAAATTGGCGTTTAAGTTATCATTTAGTTCCACCGGATTTCGAATCTGGTTGTTCTGAATTTGTTGTATTGTAGTCCCCTTGTCAAGGCCTATAGATTCAGCGAGAGAACCTTGATTTACATTTGTTATTACTACCCCATAGGATGCTGGATCCATAGGCTTAGTTATTACCAAAGTGGAAGTTATCAAAAGTATAACAAATAAAGAGATAGCAGCTAATACTATATTTGTCATAGGGCCTGCAGTCAATATGGAACTTTTCTGCTTAGTTGAAATCCTATTAAGTTCGTCTCTTTCAATATTCACAAATGCCCCAATCGGTATTCCTAAAAACAATACTAGTCCGGTAGATTCAACCTTAACACCGTACACTCTAGCAATTATTCCATGGCCAGCCTCATGAACTATAATAGTAACTACCAAAGCTACCCACCCTTCCCATATTGGCAAATAAGGGTTGAGACCAGGTATCAACAAATTGGCCTGAGGACCTACTCCACGAGCTCCCTCTCTTATTGTTTCGCTAGAAAATAGGGCAGCAACCGAGCCTATTATTAGGAATAAAGCCATAATTGTAATAAGCGGCATTAAATAAGTATTGAATTTTGCATAAAACCTTGCAGCGCTCGTCTGTGAAACCTTATCAAAGAATTTTAATCCGTACGGTGTATGAATTAATATAAGTGGTAAATGAAGATCAAACTTTATTTTTGATTGCTGTTCCAATTAAGTAATGTGAACATTATTATTATTTAAATGCATCATAACATACTTTTTGAAGTTTTTCATAATACTCGAGTTAGAAGAATACCCAATTTAATAGAGGCTTGTCATATTTTGACCATTTTGGACTGATCAAATGAATTACTTTTACGCCTACAAGATAATATTCTTACTTCAGACGGAAGAATAGTATTGAATGCGGCACCTAATTAGATTTATACCGTATATGTATTATCCTTTTACTCGGACAATCTTTATCCGTTCCAATACTTTCCAATACTCAACTTCGCCGCCTTGGTTGAGTTTATCTCTAATTTCATCCTCAATAGCAGAAGTTTCAAAAACTTCGAATGTTTCAAGATCCATAATCTGCAATACTTGACCAGCCACCGAGATGAGTTGTCCACTCCTCTTGTCTATAAGTGGAACTTCAACATTTGCCGAAACCGGAGCAACTAAACTGTGCCTTGAACCGTCGAAAACACCCATTGCTGCCACTCTTGCTTTTGCGGAACCATGTTTACCTGGCTTACTATGATCATAAGAAACAATTCTACATGGTTCTCCGTCTATGATGATATAAGAACCAACCTTTAAACTACCAAGGTCCATAGGCTTACTCAATAATAATCAGAAAAATTGACATGAAATGCATATTTAACAGTTATGATCATATGCTTGTTGTCCTTTGGATTTTCCTTATGATATCGTGATTTGATAGTCATATGATCAGATATTGTGAGATTAGGTGATAATTAATCTAGTTTATGTTGGAATCTTCCCATTCGAACCATTTCATACACCTTTCAAAGTTGTCTGTAAAATCAAAGCAATTCTTGGTTCTCAGATTTTTACATCATTATAAAAGTATGAATTACCATCCGTGCTATCAAGTGACATTAATTTAGATCTTACACCAACTCAAAAGGAGGTATTGAACGATTGAAAAAGGTAATGACGATAGCAGGTAGTGATTCATCTGCTGGCGCCGGCATACAGGCTGACATAAAGACATTTTCGGCCTTGGGTGTATACGGAACAACAATAATAACCACTCTAACTGCTCAGAATACTAAGACAATCTCTGATATTCTGGTAGTTCCGCCAAAATTTTTTAAAAATCAAATAGTTACTACATTAGAAGATATTAAGCCAGACGTCATAAAAATAGGTGTTCTTTACAGTAAGTCAATAATAAATATTGTCAAAAGTATTTTAAAGAACTATAAGACTCCGATTGTACTTGACCCAGTCCTCTATTCTGGGACTGGAATCAAATTATTAGACGAGCAGTCATTTGAGCAGTTTAAGAGGGGGATTATTCCATTAGCACATGTAATCACGCCTAATCTTAAGGAGGCTGAATTCCTTTCAAAAGTTAAGATATCAAACAGGCATGATATGACTAAAGCTGCATTAGAGATTTTCAAGTTAGGAGCTTCAAATATTATTATCAAAGGTGGTCATGTTACGAACAAAGATACAAAGGTAATTGACTTATTATTTACAGATAAAAACCTTGAACCACAACAAATCGTACACGAAAGGTTGAAGATTGGGGAAACTCATGGCACCGGATGTAACTTTTCTGCTGCTGTCGCTTCCTTTTTAGCCAAAGGGTATAATATTGGTGATTCATTCAAATTATCAAATTCGTATGTGTACGAGGCGTTAAAAAACTCCAATCAAATCGGTGATGGGGTACTCGTCTCCAATCCTCTAGATCGCATGTATGACAATTCTGAGAAGTTCAAAGTTTTAATAGAATTGCAAGACTCTGTATCAATTTTGGAAAGAATGCCTAATTTTTTTGAACTTATACCAGAAACCAAAACAAACTTTGTGTATTCAATTGAGAAACCCAAAAATTTCGATGATATTGCTGGAGTGTTGGGCAGAGTAACTAATTTGGGAATCAATATTAGAACTCCAAATGTCATACAATTCGGAACATCTCTGCATGTATCTAACGCACTTTTGGCAGCAGCCAAATTCAACTCATTATTTAGGTCCGCCATTAATATTCGGAACAATCCAAGGATCATTAAGATTTGCAAAAATAATTTCAAGTGCTCTAATTATTCTAGAAGTAAGGAAACGGAAGAGAGTAAGAGAGTAGAAGGTTCTTCGATACAATGGGGAATTACTGAAGCATTTAAACAAGAACCAGATGCGGAGTTAGTTTATCACGATGGCGATTATGGAAAGGAGCCTATGGTTATTATGTTTGGACAAAATCCAAAGGAAGTTTTAGAAAAAATAAGTATTATTCTGCAGAACTATGTTAATAAGTAATATTATAAATAATGATTAATTATTCTTATTTTTTGTGAAAGCAGTAATATTAGCTGGTGGTCTGGGAACAAGGCTGCAACCCTATACATTCTTTATTCCAAAGCCAATGTTGCCGCTGGGCAATAAACCCTTACTTGAGTATTTGGTTGAATGGCTTATCAATTCTAAAAAGATAAATGAGATAATTATTTGTGTGAGTTATTTGCATAGATCAATAGAAGACTACTTTGAAGACGGCACGAGGTTCGGGATAAAGATAAAATATTCCAGATCAGATAGACCGTTAGCCACTGCTGGACAATTGAAAACCGCTGCTACTCATTTAAAAGAACCGTTTGTTTGTCTATACGGTGATTCAGTGTATGAATTCCCGCTTGACAAGATGATTGAAAATCATCTTGAAGATAAAGCCTTTATATCTATGGCTCTTTCAAGGTACAAAACCAATCTCAAATATGGATTCATTGAGCTTAGTGATGATGAAAAAATGCTTGTATCTGAGTGGAAGGAGAAACCAGAAATTTCTGGATTGATAAACATAGGATGTTATGTTTTCGAACCGGAATTCTTAGATTTGATTCCAATTTCTACCTCCTTTGGAATGGACGAGGCGGTAAGAGAATCAATAAGGTCAAAAAAGAAAGTAAAGTCGTTCATAGTAGAAGAGCGGAGTTTTATGGATATTGGAGATAAGAAATCATATTTAGAGGCCTATAAATTGTATGTTAAAAAATTAGGCAAGATATAATCATCTAAAACAAGTTTTGTACCTAAGGGATGGTATTTGCAATTGCGGTTCGGTTCAATCCTAGGAAGGGATAATACTGTCCCGTCGGTGTTAAATGATCAATATAATGGATGATAAACTAAAGGTAGTTTTTTCAAGAATAATTCTTGAAACCGTTCATGAGAGGCAGAATGGTACAATCATTTAGCAACTAACTACCTGTCGACTAATAAGAATTAGGTTAAATCGAAGGGGAAATATCAATTAGTTTTGAGATTTTGGAAAATGTCGATTCATTCATTTTGAGATTATTCATAATCGGAATTACACCCAATATAGGTAATTTTGTATATTCTCGGATAAATGTAGGAATTTCGGCTTCAATTTGGCTTGGATGATTGGGCATTTTATTTACTACTATTCCTTTTATAGGTATACCACTTGATTGACAAATTTTTACATTAAGCAGTATATGATTAAATGTTCCTAGTTTCGGAGTTGCAACAATTATAACCCCAAGCTTTGTCAACTTGATAAAGTTTAGTAATGTATGCTTGTTGTTTAATGGCACCATTATTCCACCTATCCCCTCAACTAAGAGGTAGTCATATTTTTTCTGCAATAATTTGTATTTCTTAATCGCATATCTTAATGATGGAGGTGGTAAATTTAACAAGGAGCTGGCCATATGCGGTGAACAAGGTAGAGGGTAAAAATACGGGTTCAAATTCTCTTGTTTTTCCTCGAATTTAATTGCCCTGGCCAAGATAGCTAGGTCTTTAGATCTGAACTTTTTTGAATACTCTGAAATTCCTGTAGCAAATGGTTTCATAACACAAATTTTGGTAATAATCTTGGAGAATTTCCATGCTAGAGAGGCAGTTATCAATGTTTTTCCAATTCCAGTATCAGTCCCAGTTACAAAGATACCTTCGGACAAGTTACTCAATCATAAGATCAAGTCGGATTAAATAGTTTGCTAAGTATGAACAGTACTTCCATTTTAGATTCCATCTCATATCATCTTATATCCCATACGGTATGGTAAATTACTTCGTCGCTAAATCCTCGTCTTTAACTCAAATCAAATTCATTAACGGAGGATGAATTTGGAAATTCAAATGCAAAAAAATTGGAGAATGTTTAAAAAACAGACTCAGTGCTCTGACAATCCTTTTTGCCTATTTTGGGGTAGTCGACCTAAAACCAAATTTCAAAGGTAATCTATTATAATTGCCATGTCCTGTCAAAGAATTCTGAGAATAATTATTACATTTCCAATGAATCTGTTTAGATAGAAGGTTAAATCTATATTAAAAGATGGTCATTTCAGTTATTAGATATTGACAGGTAATATGATGGGGCAATTTACTGAAATTGAAAAGGAGATTTTTTACAAAATAATTCTCTCCCGTCGGGACGTAAGGAGGAACTTTATTAGAAAGAAAATTAGTAATAAGGTTTTATTGAGGATTTTGACAGCCGCTCATCATGCTCCATCAGTCGGCTATTCACAACCATGGAATTTTATCTTAATACGAGACAGAAACAGTCGTCTAAATATCAAAGAATCATTCTCCAAAGAGAGATTAAAATCAATTGAATTACTTGCAAAAGATAAAGAAAGGAAAAGGAAGTATTTAGATTTAAAATTAGAAGGAATTTTAGAATCTAATCTAAATATTTGCGTTACTTATGATCATAAACGGTTTGGACCTTACGTAATAGGGAGAATGACTATAAAGGAAGCTGGGATTTATAGTGTTTGCTGTGCTATCCAAAATTTATGGCTTGCTGCACGAGCTGAAAATATAGGTGTTGGCTGGGTCAGCATCATCAACAATAAAGATCTCAAAAGAATTCTAAAACTCCCTTCTACTGTTAAACCGATAGCATATCTTTGCCTTGGATATGTAAAAAAGTTTGAAGTCGAACCAGATTTACAATCTCAAAACTGGCTAAGCAGACTCGATCTAGAAAAAGTCATAAATTATGAACAATGGGATGGTGGTAATAGTTGTACTGATTGGAAAAGTTTCAACCAACGTTTGATTCGCAAAAATGCATAATCCTAACACTCCCGCAGGTTTGTAAGCCAGAGTAAATTATTGATCATCATCAAAAAAATCACATAGATTAATAATTCGATTTGAGGATCATTATTTATAAACCAGAGATAATATTAATCTATTTCGAGAAATCTTTCTAGGTTTTTTTGATTTTTGCAAATCAAGTGGTATTTATGCCAAGGTTAATTTAAATATTGCTAAGATACTGCATTATTGATAAATATTGTATGATCTTTAATAGATTTTACACGATTAAGCATTGAAAATCCAAAAAAAAGTGCCGGAGGCGGGATTTGAGCCCGCGACCTTTCGATTATGAGTCGAACGCTCTGACCAGGCTGAGCTACCCCGGCAAGCCCAGCTCTGATATGTATAAGCAAATCAAATAAAATGTACGTATAATATATTCTAACCCATCCAGATAGTCTTTTTAATAACGAGCTAGAGCCTAGTTAATGTTGATTGGCTTGTAAGGAGATCCATGAACAAACTTCTAAAAAATATAGAAAAAGCGAGATTACGTAGAGGATTTAATATATCAAAATATTGTTAATAGTTTAAAATGAGAAATAAGTAGGATAAATTGATCTTAATTCGATAATATATTTTCTCTCTGTACGTCCATTTAACGCTCAATCACCAATTCAAATTCTTTCTAATGGACAGAATAGTAATGGAGCAAGGGATATTTAATATTGCTCCTAATATGCGAAATAAGTTAAGTTTATCATATTCCTCTATCTTAGATTTTCTGTATGCCTTTGAAGATTTCTTAGGTATGAATGTTTTTGTAATTGACAAGAAAAAGTTAAGTGATTTCAGAGAAGACAATATTACAAAATATGAATCCTGCTCTCATTCTTCATTGCCTCTGCTGCTAAATCCCTGTGCTCCGAAGTTGGAATGTTTAGAACATCCATCCTCAAACATTAGGTCCCACTCATTTCTCGTGATACCTTTGTACAAAGGGTCACCTTCCTCTTTAAATAGTGCAGCAAGTCTAAGTTATTCCACTAATGTCATTTGAACCAGACGACGATCCTGTAAAGAGTAGCTCTACCGAGCACTATTCTAGAGTTGGATCAGGTATGGACTGGGCTATAGTATTGGGAGCCTCCTCTTCAATTTTCTTTGGGTTTTTCTTAGATATCACAGTAAATCCTCCATCTTACTTCCAGTTATTTGACAACATAATTCTCTTAGCGGCACTTTACGCAGTAACAACAGCAACTGCCATGTTCATAATGCCTGTTGTTTATCATATGATGCACTATCGTAAGTTAGATGTGGATAAATATCTTTTAGCTGCAAAGAAATACACTCTGATAGGTATCATATGTATAATGCTTGCCATGTATTTGGGTTTGGGTTTATCAATGAATTCCAAATTGCAGACTGAGTTTGCATATGGCTTGGCTTCATTGCCTTTTATCTTCGTTTTCTTTTTGTTCCTCAAGGCTAAAGCCATTAAAATAAGTTTGCTCTTTACGGAAGTTGGCTTATTCATATGATATGATACTTTCACTGAAAATGATTCGAGTTTAGTCTTTACCTCTATAACAGCATGTTTTGAGGGCAACTCATCTGATCAACAATATCTTATGATATCATAGAAAAAAATTCGAAAGAGAGCTGCATAGTGATTGGTGACAACATACTTACGGATTATAGAGTTGGCACTGAGCTCCAGCTTTAGCTGCGAGAAAGGTCAGTATGACGCCAAATTAGTCACTGAATGTTTCTCAAGATCTATTCTAGGAGGGGTGGGGTAACTACTACCCTATTCAATCATATACGATTTACTACAAATGCAAAACACAATCGTACTAATTTGTTTGGTAGTAATTATCTTAAGATCATCACAGTATCATAGCAAATGGTATAGTTTATATAATTACGTTATTGAAAGCAAAATGTAAACTTATGTCTTCTCTTCCAGATGATGATCCGATAAAAAGATCTTCTTCTGAGAAATATGACCGGGTTGGCGCATCTTTACGATGGTCCCAAATACTAGCGGCTGCATCGTCAATTTTCTTTGGTTTTCTGTTGAAGATTGCAGTAAATCCTCCATCTTACTTCCAGTTATTTGACAACATAATTCTCTTAGCGGCACTTTACGCAGTAACAACAGCAACTGCCATGTTCATAATGCCTGTTGTTTATCATATGATGCACTATCGTAAGTTAGATGTGGATAAATATCTTTTAGCTGCAAAGAAATACACTCTGATAGGTATCATATGTATAATGCTTGCCATGTATTTGGGTTTGGGTTTATCAATGAATTCCAAATTGCAGACTGAGTTTGCATATGGCTTGGCTTCATTGCCTTTTATCATTATTTTTGTACGATTTTATAGATATTCACCTACTGTTATTATAGAGGGTACTTCTACGGAAGACTACGATAGAGTTGGTGCAGGTATGCGTTGGTCCCAAATACTAGCGGCTGCATCGTCAATTTTCTTTGGTTTTCTGTTGAATATCGCAGTAAATCCTCCATCTTACTTCCTATTATTTAACAACTTGATTCTCTTAGCGGCTCTTTACGCAGTGGCTGCGGCAACAGTCATGTTTATTATGCCTGTTATTCATCACTTGACTCATTATCCTAAATTTGATGTAGAAAAATTTCTCCTGGTTACCAAGGAGTATGTTACTATAGGTATCATCTGTGTGATGTTAGCCATGTTTTTGGGTTTGGGTTTATCAATGAATTCCAAATTGCAGACTGAGTTTGCATATGGAGCAGCAACTTTACCCTTTATCGCTATAATGGTTTGGTTCTTGAGAAACAGACCCAAGATCGATACTAAAAATACCACATAAAGTCAATTTATTCTTGCCAGTATTCTAGTCATAATTTGACATTATCATGTATTTTGGACTACTTATTTCGATTGTAGCCCATCCTTTATTCATGTTGTCTGACTTCCATAGGCTCTGCTAGCTCGCAACATTACTTGTATTGATATCCAACAAATTAATTAATCCAATCTTGCTAAAGTTTCTGTTTAGAGATTATCATTCTCTAAGGAATCATGGTAAATCCCAGTTATGTCCCTGATCTGCAAAAAATAATTTGACCAGGGTTGTCAAATATCCAATAATCACTAACTTATGGCGTCACAGTTACAATGGTAGACATAGTTCCCTTTCCCTCCCCAATTTCAGATAAGTTTGTGGTAATAAATTCCCAAAATTTTTTCTCGAATGAGTGGGCTCGATAAGCTTCAATCGCAGCCACCGGAGCAGCAGCGATTCCAGCTGTTAAGGCACCTGCTATTACAGTAGGAACTACAATATCTTTACCCCACGCTCCAGTTCGGAGTACAATGTCGTAGTAAGGGGTTGCACTCTTGGCCCCGCTAATCATTATCTCCACGTCCCTTACATTTCCCACGATAACACTGGCCTTACCACCCTTGTGTGCCTTAAGGTCCAAATATTCTTCGTCTTTTTCTTCATAAATAATTTCGAATTTAAGAGACTTAAGATATCCCTTTATCCGATCATAAAGTTCTGAAATCTGTACATCATACAGTGTGGCGTGTTCTTGTTTCACGAAATATGTTAGACTGATTACTTTTTAACTTTTTCTCCTTAGTATGATTGGTGTAATCGAGTTCAATCTGACCAAAATTATCTGGTCAAGCTGACCTAGTTTCTACCTCATCCTGATAACGATTCGCACGAATATTGTCCTTGACTATTGTTATGAATGGCGAAAAAGTTTTTATGGAGTTTGACTGATATCCCAGAATGCGACTTTCAAGTATATTGCGTTAACAATCATTTGATAGGACCGAGAGTTTGTCGAATTGTCCCGTACAATTAAGGAACTAGAGCCTCCGATAGATTTTTAAGAATTATAAAACATGATTTTTTTATAGCGAATTGGATTATGATATACCTATCAAGATTGCAGGCTTAAATTTAAAGAATCCAGTGATCGTGGCCTCAGGTATTTTGGGACTATCTCAAAGTATTTTTAATCGATTGTACAACATTGGTGCTGGGGCTATAGTTAGTAAATCGATTAGTTTGTTGCCTCGTGAGGGTTACAGAAATCCCACTATAGTAAGCGTAAATAACATGAGTTACATTAATGCAGTAGGACTTGCAAATCCGGGTGCAGAGTCGTTCTCAAAGGAAATTTCTAAGAATATTGGACCACTATTTGTAAGTTTGGTTGGGTCCGATAAGAGTGAATTCCCCGTCATCGCCAAAAAGTTTAATAATGTTAAAATTTTGGGGTTTGAACTAAATTTGTCTTGTCCTCATGTAGAAAAAATGGGAATGGAAATCGGCGATGATCTTGATTTGGTCTATGATATTATCAAGTCAATCAAGAAAGATACGGTAAAGCCGCTTTTTGTCAAAGTAGGTTTGGGAAAATCAGACATCATAGAAGTTGCTAAGACAGCTGAAAGTGCGGGTGCAGATGGAATTACAGCTATTAATACCCTGAGGGCTATGAAGATAGACATTGAAACTCGATGCCCTGTCTTGGAGAATAAGATCGGTGGTCTTTCTGGAAGTGCTATAAGGCCTCTTGGGGTACGATGTGTTTATGAATTGAGTAAGAGTTTAAGAATTCCGATTATTGGATGTGGTGGGATAATGACATACGCGGATGCTATTGAATACATGATGGCTGGAGCCTCGGCAATTCAGATAGGTAGTCTGATAGGATTGAAAGGAATAAATTCGATTGGGAAGATTGTTAGGGGTCTGCGCTCCTACTTAGAGGCTGCTAATATAATCGATATCAAGGAGATTGTTGGAATTGCCCACAGATAAAAACTTGATGAGAACGGTAGTAATTGAAGACGTTGTCGTCGAGTCTCCCACTGTCAAGACATTTGTCTTTAAAGACTCTCTGGGGAGTGTATCAAGACCTGGACAGTTTTTTATGGTTTGGATACCTAGGAAAGAAGAACTCCCACTAAGTGTAATGATAAGCGACAAGAAAAATTACGCTGCAATTACAATTAGAAAGAATGGCTACGGTTCTACTTCATTGTTTAATAAAGGTAGTGGAGATAGAATTGGAATTCGCGGACCATACGGGAATTCTTTCTCATTTGACAAAACTCATAAGAATATTATTTTTCTAGGTGGTGGCACTGGATTAGTCCCCCTCGTAAGGCTACTTTATTACGTTAAGAAACATCAATGTAGATTCACGTTCATTATAGGCGCTAAGACTAAATCTGAACTATTTTTTACTGAATTAATATCTAAATGGGCTGAAGAAAAGAATATTGACTTGCTTATATCGACTGAAGACGGTTCCTATGGCAAGAAGGGATACCCTACTGATATTTTGAGAGATTTTCTCTTAACTCACAATGATATTGATATCATTTACACTTGCGGACCCGAAATGATGATGAAAAAAGCATACGATCTCGCAATAAAGAATCATGTGCACATCGAGGCAAGCATAGAAAGATATATGAAATGTGGGATTGGAATTTGTTCAAGTTGTTGTATAAACGACAAGCTGGTTTGTGTAGACGGAACTATTTTCAATGAGATAAAAATTCAAAAACTTACCGAGTTCGGAGTTTGTTACAGGAATAAATCAGGTATACTTACCAAATTTTGAAAGTAACTAAAAACAATGCCGCTTGATGTTAAAGGGGTCAAATAACTCTTAAAGTCCAGCTATGAAATAAGAATAAATCTGCAATCAGCACTGTACTTTGGATTTAAATTATGGACGTTCATGGTCCACTATAAAGTGAATGTTTTCTTGGAGAATAGTTTTATATTCTAAATCAAAATAATTTTATATAAATTGTCTTCCATTTCGATTTCTTCTGATGATAAATATGATCAAAATCGTGGAAATAGCAGCAACCAAAAATGGGTTACGCTTCATCACAACGGAGTATGCTTTCCTCCCGAATACATAGCCAAGAATTTGCCATTCAAAATCGATAATCAGAATTACACACTAAATAAAGATCAAGAAGAATTAATCTATGCGTGGACAAAGAAGAAGGACACTCACTATGTGCAAGATCCTGTCTTCCAGCAAAATTTTTTGACAGATTTTAAGAAATTGCTGCCTAAAGATATCCAAAAGAGTATTCACGAAATAGATCAGTTAGACATGAGCGAATTTATGACTTTTGTTGATAGTGAAAAGGCTACTAAGGAAAGAGACAAAATCGCGTGGGGTAATCTGTCACGAGAGGAAAGAAAAAAGATCGCATTAGAGAGAAAAAAAGAGAAGGAAAAACTAAGAAATTATTTTGGCAAGGCGGTGGTGGACGACATTGAGGTCGAAGTGGCAAATTGGTTAGTTGAACCTCCAGGGTTATTTATGGGCAGGGGACAACATCCATTAAGGGGTAGATGGAAGCCTCGTGTCAAACCCGAAGACGTCATTCTCAATCTTGGTGAGGAGGCGGCAGTTCCAGAAGGACCATGGCAAAAAATAATTCATGATCATACCTCTACCTGGTTAGCATCTTGGATAGAGATGCTAACTGGAAAAAGAAAGTATGTTTGGCTACATGATTCATCTTTGATCCGTCAGAATTATGACAAGGCCAAATACGATAAGGCCCAAAACCTCGAAAAATATATTGACAAGATTGAACGGGAGATCGTGAAGAAAATGACATCAAAAGATCGAAACCAGAGGAAAATTTCTACTGTATGTTATCTCATAATAAAAATGGCGATGAGAGTTGGTGATGAAAAAGACCCTGATGAAGCAGACACGGTGGGTGCAACAACCCTCAGAAAGGAACACTTAAAATTCAAGGAGATCGACGAGAAAAATAGAGTATTGGAGTTTAGTTTCCTTGGAAAGGACAGCGTCCCTTGGCAAAAATCTATTTTGGTTGATTCTGATGATAAATTACTTTTATTTAACAATCTGAGTCTTTTCATTAAAAACAAGAAGGAAACAGATCCTATTTTTGATAACATAAACTCAATGAAAGTAAATACTTTTCTGAGAAACATAGACCCTAAAAATGTACCCGGGCTTACTGCAAAAGTTTTTAGAACTTTTATTGCTACAAATATAGTAAAGAAATCACTCAAAAGTCCACCAATAATAGTGAAGCCCGAATCTACGGAATCTGAAAAGCTTTATGTTGCCAAATATGCAAACTTGCAAGCTGCAATAACTTGTAATCATAAGAAGGGAGTAGATCCAAAAAATCCTGCAAGTATTACGGCAATTGCAAAATATGAAGAGTCTATGAAAAAGAAAATAGACCTTATTAACAGCCTAAAGGCAGACTTAAAGGACAAGAATTGGAAAACTGAAAATCAGAAATCGAGATTGGTTGAAAGGGTGCAAAAGCTAGAATTCCAAGTAAGGTTACAGAAAGAGACAAGGGAATATAATTTAGGAACTTCTTTACGAAATTATATAGACCCCAGAGTGTTTCGCTCTTGGATGAATATTGTTGAATTGGATTGGACCAAAATGTATACAAGTACCCTTCAGAGAAAGTTCCTATGGGTAGATAACGTTACAAAAAAGGAATTGAAAACAAACTTTGCTTTGTAAACTGGCCCGATTAATTCGCCACATTCAGAAATTTCCCAAATGATGAAATAAAGACTGCAACCTACATCCTCTCAACAGGGTCACGGCTATATGCAATACTAGTCGCAACGAGATACTTTTCATTAGGAACCAAGATACTAACCATGCAAACACCCTGAGTCTCCCTGGTGATTTTGTCAGATATGGCGAATTGGCTGAGGATGCTTTACGGAGATCCATCATGCAGCAAGCAGCACTTCGCATAGAACCCATTGAAATTTTAGGTATCTATTCAAATATCGACAACCAAAGTGGTTTGCACATTATTGAATCTGTTTTCGTTTGTATTATTACAAATTTTCCTGAGATGGGAATGAATACAGGTTCTGATCAACATGTTTGGATGGACCGGGAACAAATTGAAGAAGCTAAAAAAAGTATTTACAATATTAAAATTATTAAAGACTATTATTCGTGGAGGATCCAAAAATCTACATTTTGGACCACCAAAATCTAACATTTAAAAGATTATAAAGCAAATCCTCTCATTGTGGCAATGGCTGATTGTGTAAGTTTTATGGTGAATGCAGATGCATTGTCAGACTGTACTTTTGAAAGTCTCTCTAAAAAGCTTGTCTTATCTTTTCCTCTTTCAAACATTCCCCCTGACTCTTTGATACAAAGTGGAAAGCGTTGTATTTTTATTCCATTTGAAAATAAGTAATCTATGAACTTTAGATAATTTTTAATATCAGAATAATCCCATTTCTTTTCCTCACATAACATTATCCATACGTCGATTGAATTTTGAAAAAATGCCTTCTCGCGGAGCTCTTCTAAACTCAATATGATTATACTAGAAAGAAGGGATTTAAATTCTAATCTACAAATATCTTATCGTTAATTTGGTACCGAGAACCAAAATCAGGTTTTATTCCAAGGGGTGTATAATCTCCAGATGAACAAGAGAAGCATAATTCACTCTTTTTCAAACCTATGCCTTTCGCAAGATTTACGTTATCGTTATAACAAACTTCGTCGGCCCCTATTATTCTAGCGACTTTGTTACCAATAATATCCAAATCCACTTCATTCTTAGCGACCTGAAACGCGATCAACTCCTCCTGAGAGGGAAAATCAATTCCGGCATAACATGGATACCTAATCGGCGGATACGTAACAACCATGGATATTTTTTTTGCTCCTGCTTGTTTGACAGACTCAATTATTGCTTTGGAACTCGTACCCCTTACTATACTATCATCAACAATTATGACGTGTTTATTCTCTATCATCTCTCTGATTGGCATGATATTTTGGTTAATTTCCTTCCTGTCTTTAACTAGGGGCTCAATAAAGCTCCTCATGGAGCCCTTTTTGCTGTATCTGTCCTTTAACAAACCTTCTTCAAATGGTAGTCCAAGTTTTAGCGAATATCCTAAGGCCGCAGGTCTGGAAGAATCAGGTACTGGAATTACCACGTCTGCCTCATTAATCGGAAATTTAAGTGCTAAATATTCTCCAATCTTTTTCCTCGCAAGATAAATATTTATCCCTTCCATAATTGAACTTGGATGTGCAAAGTATGTGAATTCAAATGCACAATGCGCATGATTCACAGATTCAGAAAATCTTTCGGATTTAAGGCCATTCTTGTCTATTCTTACCAACTCACCTGGTTCAATATCTCTCAAAAGTATTGCACCAACAGTCGACAGAGCACAGGATTCTGATGCAATTATGTAAGTATTAGTATCCTTATGCAATCCTAATACAAGTGGTCTGAAGCCTTTAGGATCTCTTGCGGCATATATTGTATTTGAATCGGTTAGAAATGTAAAACAATAAGATCCTACCATCTCATTTTTGAGTATTGCCATAGCGGCCTTCATATCATCCTTCTTTTTCAAAATACTAACTAGCCTTTGGGCTGCAACGAGTGTATCAGTCATATTTTGTGGGGTAAAAGTACAGCCACCAACCATGGTAGAAAGCTGTTCAGCGTTTGTAATGGTCCCATTGTGAGCAATGCATAAATCTTTAACCTTCAATGGTTGAGCATTCTCTAGAGAACTTGAGCCAAATGTAGAATATCTGACATGGCCGATCCCGATATTAGAAGAAAACTTTGTAATTAATTTATCAAATTCATTTGCCGAAGCCGAAACCAATCCAGTTTTTTTATAAGGTAATTTCTTTGGTACGGCAATACCCCATGATTCTTGTCCTCTATGCTGTAGTGATCGAAGACAATCTATCAAATAAGGTATTATATTTTCTCCTCCCAAAGAAAAGATGCCTACCACACCACAATTTTCATGAACCATTAGAAGACATATCTCCGTCATTCTTTCTATTTAATTTTTAGAATGCGTAAGATGAGGTAGATTTGTATCAGATTTGTTAGACAAAAAAAAGTAAGTTAGATAGATTTTGCAAAAAGATTTGAAAAAGAGTTATGATAATTTCGAGAAATGGTCTCTAGTGAACTTTTGAAAATTGTTTTTCCATTATTTTCAAAAATGCAAGTTTTATCATTTGAACTAGATCCAATTCTAGCAAATGGAATTTTCCTCTTTTTTAAGTATTTAATAATCATTGAATCATGATTGGTTGAAAAAATAAATCGATTATGAGATTCTGAGAATAGCAAATAATCTATTCTAGAGCATTTATTTGGGATTTTGTCGACTGAAACTCTAAATCCAATATTGCTATGGAGGGCCATCTCCAACATTGCAACAATTATCCCCCCTTTTGAGCAATCATGGATTCCGGTTATTAGATCTTCATCAATCAATTTTTTGATAGTCTCTATAATATTTCTTTGATCCTCTAAATCAACATGAGGAACGTCTCCACCCACAACATCCAAACAATATTCAAAATATTCTGACCCACCCATTTCATCTTTGGTGGCTCCAACGATAAAGATTGATTGGTTTGAGGTATACTTTGGATACTTTATCTTATTCTTGGAATCAATTAACCCAAGCATTCCTATGACAGGTGAGGGTTTTATGGGACCAGAGGTAGTTTCATTGTACAGACTTACCTTACCACCTACCACGGGTAAGTTCATGAATTTACAGTAATCACTAATACCTCTAATTGTCTGCAAGAATGTCCAAAAAATTTCTTCATTTTCGGGATTGCCAAATTGTAAGTGATCTACTATTCCTAATGGGCGAGCCCCCACACAAGTCAGGTTTCTGAGTGATTCGGCCAAACACCCTATGATTCCCTCGTATGGATCTAAATAACAATGTTTGGAGTTACCATCCAGTTTGAAACTCAGAAATTTATCATCGTCAAGCTTGATTACTGAACTATCAGATGCTCCTGGTTTTGATACCGTTTTAACTCCAACTTCATGGTCAAACTGCTCATAGATCCATTTTCTACTACATAGGGAAGGGTTAGACAACATCTTAAATACCATTTTTTTGATATCGCTTTGAGGTTCCGGTTCTCGGAACGATTTTAGAATTGATTTAAGATAAGATGGTCGCTTAGATTTCCTATTCAACAGAGGGGCGTGAGCAATGATTTGTGCAGGCATGCAAGCCAACATGTTACCCTCTCTAATAACAGAGAGATTCAGATCATCAGTAACATATCCTATCTCAGAATAATTCACATTATGTTTATCAAAAATTTTGAAGAATTCGAATTTCTTTTTCGCGTTGACGATATATAACATGCGCTCTTGAGATTCTGAAATCATGATCTGTGCATCTGTCATGTCCTTTTGCTTTAATGGAATAGTTGACAAATCAACTAAAAATCCTTTTTTCAAACTATCAGCTGTTTCAGATAAGCAACAAGACAAACCTCCACCTCCAAGATCTTTCATGGTCTTGATGCAATTATTTTCTATCGCCTCCAAGGTAGCTTCCATGAGCACTTTTTCCAAAAAAGGGTCTGGAATCTGCACCGCGGAACGGTTATCTTCATCAAGGTTTTTGGAGGCAAAGGAGGCGCCATGAATTCCATCCACACCTGTAGCATTTCCACCCAAAATTAGAAAATCACCTTTTTTTGCTGTGTTAGTAACGAGACTGTCAAGTTTTGCATAACCGATTGATGCAACATCCACTAAACAATAATTATCAAATGATTTGTCGAATTCCACCTCTCCGCCAACTGTCGGGACACCGATACAATTACCGTAATCAGCAATGCCTTTAACTACGTTTTTTAGCAACCATCTATTTTTTGAACCAAATTTGGAATTCTTGTCAACTTCACCGAACCTTAATGCATTATACAATGCGATTGGACGAGAGCCCATTGACAATATGTCTCTAAGGACACCTCCGACCCCAGTCGCGGCACCTCCATATGGTTCCACGGCCGATGGATGATTGTGACTCTCTATATGAATAGTTACTACAAAACCATTACCTACATCAATTACTCCAGCATCATAACCGGGGCCCATTAACACATGATCCCCTTTCATAGGTAATAATTTGAGATGTTTCTTAGATGACTTGTAAGAACAATGCTCAGACCATTCGGCACTAATAATAAATTGTTCCAATTCGTTTGGTTCCCTACGTAGTTTCTTCTTTAAATAACTATATTCTTCTATATTGAGGATATTCATTTTTAATTCAAATTCTACTTAAAATAGTTAATCATAGACTTAAATATCAATATGGAGCCCTGGTCGTAACCTGAAGGGATCAAATCTTTGTCACTACCTCTTTCAGGATGAGGCATCATCCCCATAACATTTCCTTTTGCGTTACAAATGGCAGCAATGTTGTTTAAAGAACCATTCGGATTATGTTTCCAATATTCTAAGGTGACCTGGTTATTTTTCTTTATTTTATTGTATGATTTTTCATCAATCACGAATCTTCCTTCACCATGTGCGATAGGTATTGAAATCCTCTGATTCTTATCATATAAATTTGTAAATGGGGTATCAGTATTAGTAACTACCACATTCATCCATTTGCAAATAAAATTCAAAGATTGGTTGACAATTAGTGCACCTGGGAGTATCCCGGATTCAACAAGTATTTGAAATCCATTACATATTCCTAATATTGGAACATTATTATCTGCTAACTCCATTATTTTACTCATGATGGTGCTGTGTGCTGCTATGGCACCTGCTCGAAGCCGGTCTCCATAAGTGAATCCACCTGGTATTACTATACAATCAAATTCATCAAAGGATGATTTGTACCAGATATACCTAGCATCTACATGAAGAATATTATTTAAAATATGATGAACATCACGATCGCAATTACTGCCTGGAAAAACCGTAATTCCTATCCTTACCAATAAGGATATTAAAATTATATTTTATAAATTCCTATTCTTTTGCCTAAATCTAAATTAACAAAATATTATTGTTTAATGATGACTGCATTAACAATACCATCTTGTCCGGGTCTCGAAACAACCTTGGCCAATCCCAGTTCGGTCTCTAAAATTGAGCCTTTTGTAACTACACCTCGTCTTGTATAATCCTTATTTGCAGGATTCTTGGTGACTCTGATTATCTTGACCTTGGTTGTCTTCTTGGTATCCTGATCATTCACATTTGCGTATTCGGCAAACTTAAAAGCAACTTTAACATTATTCCCTCGAACTCTGCGAATTACATTCTTGGTATCACCTACTATTGGTTCGTTTGGGTATCTATCTATTTCAGATTTCCTTCTGGTTCGGTTGGGAATTATTCTTCCGCCTGTTAATTTCCTGCCTCCCAAATTTTCGATAGATTTACGCACAATTCAAATTTGGCAAAACTATAATTAAGTGTTTTTCTTTGAAAATCCTGTAGGATTTAATAGTAAACTTTTTTTCAGCATTGCCAAATCGCTAATTCCAAAATAATTCTTGAATTTCATTGTGGTTGTATATATCTTGACCCTTCCTGAACTTTTTTGGTTAACAAACTCCAAATCCTGTAGTTCCTTTAGGTGCATATATACTTTAGAGCCCCTGATTTCTACCAATCTTTTGCTAGTAACGGGCTGTTCATAAGCTACATAAGAAAGCGTCTTCATTACAGAATTAGAAATCTGAGGCTTATTAGAGAACTTTTTAATGATTGGAGCGTAACTGGGTTTTAGCTGAAATACGTATGTACCGTCTTCCAGCTTTGCTATTTCCAAAGCTTTGAAAGTGACTTTAGTTTTGTTAATAAGTTCATTTAATAATCGTTTAATTCTCTCCCGCGATTCTATCCCGGATGCTTTAACCATATCATCTATTGTAAGGGGACGGCCAGCAGAATACAACGCTGCCTCAATGCGAGCAATGATTTCATCAGGGGGCAATTTTGTCATCTAATCACTCCTGGATGTTATTTTTGAGAGCAATTTTTATCCATTCTAAAATGTTGTCTGTTGTTTTAATGCTTCCTGTAGTCTCCCGGGAAGAATCTAAATAGTCTATTCCCTTATTCATGTCGGTAAACCCGGTGATAATTTCTATCTTATCCTTCATGCTAAGATAAAGCATAGCAATGAAATATCTAGCAATATCGATTCTGTCTAACCCAATCATCATTTCGTTAAAATTCAATTCTCTTCCGTATTCTAGCCTTTTCATAATCCTATTTTCAAATTCCTCTATTATTTTTTCAAATTTAATCAAATAATGTTGAAAGTCTATTACCTCAACAGGTTCCAAATTTAGGCTTGTTCTCTTTACAACTGGATTAGTAAGGTCGGTGATCATAGTCTCCAGAATAGAAATCAGATCCTCTAATGATACAGGGTAAGACAATTCTTTTCTAAAGGGCAACGTAAGATTAGAAATCTCTGGGATTGGAGTCTTCTCACTAAATTCCTTGTCACGTTCAGATACGCCTTGTTGATCTTTATTAGCAATTTTTTCTAATCGAAAGATAGATTCTACTTTAAGTCTATGAATTAATGATGACGTCAAAATCGCTACACCACATACGCGCAAGTCCTTATAAGAAGATTTAGTTAAAGTAGATAACAAGGTCTCTAAGAGTTTTACAATATTTATTTGCCAAACATCGTTCCTTTCTATCAAAGAAGGATTAAAAAGCAAATTTAATGGAGGTTGAGAAATTCTTTTCTTGGTAGAAACTTGATCGAGTTCAACGTTTTCATCAACCATGCTATCATGTCAGGCGTATCCTATATTTTATTATATTCCACATCTATCAAAATTACAGGTATTTGTAATTTTGAGAGTTGGATTACCCAGGGTGGATTCTCTGATTTACCTAATTTCAATAACCAAAGATGTGAGGAGGCTGATTTTTGTTTTTGCAAAATCATTTTAAATCTTTTCCAGATATTTCCCAGAATCAATAATCTAAAAGATTTCTATCCTGTTGCCTTAGAAAAAAAGATTTGAACTTTCTTTCTTGTTTGATCGATGGCAGTTTATACAATCCAAATCGTAATCCAATAGTACTTAAGAATAAATACAAATTCATTTGTAAATTAGCATGCATTATTGGTACGGATGTGTCGATACTCCACATAATGATTACAGAAAGGATGTTTCGAAATTTAGAATTATCACAGATAATTTAAGAATAATAGGAGACAAAGGAAATAGGATCCCTGACAAATCTTGGATGCTTTACTTGTTAGAAATTTTCAATATCCAACATGTCGCAGTAGAATTAAACCTAATTTGCCAATTCGATAACCAAGACTATTTTGAGGCAATTTTCAGAGGTCATAATCAATATCGATTTACTAAAGTCTTACCTCAAATAGGACACTCGTACCATAGAGAAATCAATTTCATAGATAATGAATCAAGATTGGAATACTATCTAAAAGATCTCGTTTCAAATGAAGATGAAAAATTTTCTCTCAAAGTGGATCGGGAACAGTTTGCTTTTCAGTTTCATCAAAGTTTCACTGGGGTAGAGTGGTGGAACAGAATTAGTTATTCTCCATATCCAATAAGATATGAAATTGAAATTTCAAATTTGATGTATGGATATAATGACGATTTGGACGATCCAGAGTCTCAGGTGTTTTTCCCTATAGGCTCAATTTATGAAAATAAAGATGGTAATACTCACTCTTACCCTGCAAAACTCTATGATATTACTAGGAGAAACGGTTGTGTTTGTTATTTGGTAAAGTAGGCAGGGCATCTCTTGTCTTGTTTTAAAATGGCATTAATTAATTAGACTCGGACGAAGCTCGAATTTGGAATACTTATGTGCTCAAATGCTTCGGGGAAAACAATCTTGCTCAATATTTCTATTCCAGTCACGATTCTAGGACTGGGTTTACTGAAAAAGGCATTGGAATTTACGATGTAGATTTCCCTTTTCTTATTTGCTCCTAATGAATGCCAATTAGAATCCTTAATCTTTTGGTATTCTTTTTGGGACCTGGTAATATCAAACCCGCAAGGCATTATCACCACCTTGTCAGGGTTCAACTGTTCAATTTTCAATGTGTCAATTCGGTGTGAATCCAAACCGCCTTGTCCATTTAAACCCATTGCTCCAACTATATCTAACATATCTGGTACCCAATGTCCGGCAAGATAGAAAGGGTCGAGCCAATCTAAACACATTACTTTCGGTCGATTATTTACAAGGTGTTTTTTATTGGGCTGTTGTAAAATAGATTCTATTTTGTTAATTCTTTCTTGAAGCTGATTAGTAATTTTTAGAGCCTCTTCCGCTCTGCCTAATTCTTTACCTAAAACTAGTATACTTTGAAATATTTCAAAAAGATTAGTAGGATTTATTACTAAATTGTGCGGCTTATATCCTAATATTTCAAATGTGCTCTGTATTTCCTTATCAAAAGGTGCACACACTGAGCACATGTTCTGACTAATTATCAAATCTGGTTTTATTTTCCTTATTTTATCTACATCAATCTTGAATAATGGTTCATTTTTGCGTGACATCTCTCTTACCTTCTTGTCTATATCTGAACTATCCAGTTCTTCAAAGCTTATTGTTGGTCTTATTATTTTTGGTATCTGTAGGGCTTCTTTGGGATAATTACATTCGTGAGTAACACCTTTGAGGATACCCTCAAGTCCTAATTCAAAAATAATTTCGGTTGCACTGGGTAAGAAGGATAGAATTCTAGAGAAGGTTGTCACAGGATATTAACCGCTTATTGATGTCTAAACTCAATCTTAACTAATTCCTCACTTTTAATGATGTTTATGTAAAATATACAAGCTCTTAAAAAAGTCAATAGTAACTTTTGAATTGAGCTTACTTGAACCATTTGTCCTATCAGTAAATGTATAGGGGATTTCCTTAATCTTTAATGATTTTGACTTTACTAATATCTCTAAAAGGATCTTAAAACCTGATGTGTTAAATTCCATTTTTCTAACTACGTCCCTTTTAGTTATAAAAAATCCGGACATGGGATCAGATATATTTGACAATCTGAATAAAAGTTTTGATAAATTTGTGGCAAACTTGCTATAAAATATCCGTTTTGAAGTCCAACCTACTATACTACCCCCTTTCAAGTAACGTGATGCAATTACTAGATCACAATTTGAATTTCTGATCTCTCTAATCAGACTATTAATATGCAAAGGTGTATGAGAAAAATCAGCATCCATTACTATAAGGTAGTCACTAATTGATGATTTAAAGCCCTCATATATGGCTGAAATCAAACCCGAACGCTCCTTTCTCTTTACTATCTTTATGAAAAAGCTCTCATCATGAAGTGGATATATAAAAAAATGCTTGTGTGACTGAACACCTACAGTATCTCGAATTTTATACAAATAGAATCCTTTTTTTCCATTAAAGGCCTCGATAATTCTATCAACAGTGCAATCAGGAGAATTATCATCAATGATGACTATTTCATAGCATCCTTGGTCTTTTACACAAGCATTTATGGAATTTACTAAGTTAACAATATTCTGTGATTCATTATATGTTGGGATAATAATTGAGAATAAGGGAGGATTGTGGAGTTTCTTTATCAGATCATCCTGAGTTTTTCTACATATTATATTCTTGTTCATCATTACATCCCGTAACTATCTGTCTCTTTCGAATTTCATTCCAAAAGTAAATATATAAATGTATTACATGCCCAAAAGATTCTACAAATTACTCCAACTTGACATTACCCAGATAAAAACTGTCTATTATTCTATTGATATTAGAAGAGAACTTATCGAATTCATCCTTTTGAGTGGTAAAAATGATCTCATACAAGTGTGTGTTGTTTCTTATCATTATTTCTTTTGACTCGGTAGGCCCCAAATTTGAATCGTAGGAGTACACGAGCTCTTTTCCCAAACTCTTTGAGAAATTCATATCTTTCAATGAAATCAATTTAAGGTTCTCTAAGTTATTCGCCAGATACCTAATTTCATTTATTAAATCTGCCATTAAGAAATCGTTTTCGCTGTATGTAGGACCAGATAAATTAGCGTCACTCATATAATGGTAGAAATCAACCCTTTCCAAATAATGATCTTGAGGATTATCCTGATTCGAAATAAAAGATACTCTATTTTGCCCCAAAACTTTATTCCAACTGCTCGGATATTTTAAAGCAAACCCTTCTGGAGACTGATAAATGGATTCTTTAATGTTACTTGGTGGAATAATTGTTGTGTTTTTTGTTAAAATTCCAACACCAGAAATTATCTTGTAAATTATTGGAATGTAACTAAAGTAACTATCTGGTGTAGTACCAAATGAAATAACATACACATAATCATCTTTAATAGTCCAATACTGCAAAACTTTAACTATTCTATTATCTGTTTCATGGGTAAATAGAATCCTCTCCCATACCGAATCTGAAAGTACGTAAGGATTTGAATCTATAAGGTGAAATTCTCGCAGTGTCGTTGATAGAATTTTTAGTGCTTTATTAGAGTATTCATGAAGTGACATATTTGATTGTAATTTCTCTATTCCAAATGTCATTTTTTCTCCAAACAAATCATAATTATTTGGAGGAGTCAAAGTAATTAGGTCGCTATCCAGGTGAGTACCGTTGGCAACTGTCCAACTAGATGGAAAACTGAAATTAAATCCATGGTCATTTTGCGTGGTATAATTAATCCATGAGGATTTAATCTCCCCAAAAGACATGCCTGCATCAGGACCTAAGAAAAAAACTAATTGAAAGGAAATGGCAATAGTCAAAAATGATATACTTAGTGCAGTTCCCATCCTATCATTCTGAAGTAAAAGAGGTTTATCAAATTATGGGATCTCAGTAACTGCAATTACTATCAAGGATCCCCTGACCAATCTGATAAAAAATGGCAAGGTTATAGAGAGATTTGTTTTATATAAGCACAATCCAATCGATAAAGTATGTATCCATTTTCAAACCTCAAAAAATCTCTTATCGGATCTACAAGAATGTAATGGCTATCTTTCTTGTTGCACGGGTCTTATCATAATTTCATTTACATTCATATGATTTGGAGAATCTATTGCAAATAGAATTGCATTTGCTATATCTTGAGCTTGCAGCGGCTCCATTTTTTTAACCGATTCCAGAAACCCTTGTAGTGAACTATCGGTAATGGTATTGTTAAGTTCCGTAGCAACTACGCCTGGTTCAATGCAAGTGACACGAATGTTGGATCGTTGGCTTAATTCTTGTCTCAATCCTTCACTAAATGCGGTAACTGCATGCTTTGTCGCACAGTAAACACTCCCAGCTGGAAAAACTAACCTACCTGCTATTGAAGATATATTCACTATGTGACCAGATTTATTTGCTAGCATGTGAGGAATAACAGATGCTGTACTATATAGAACACCCTTAATGTTTACATCAACCATTCGATCCCACTCGTCTATTTTTAGATTCTTTACAAAACTCAATGGCATAAGACCTGCGTTATTGATTAAAACGTCAATCCTACCATATTTATCGATGGCCGAATTTGCAAGGTTGGTACATTCTTCTCTCTTTGTTACATCTAATTGGTTTATGAGGATCTCCCCATTTTGATCTTTAACTGCCTGCTTCAAACTCTCTAATTTATCAGCCCTTCGTGCCCCTGCAACAATGGTTGCTCCTTCTCTAGACAACGTTAAGGCAGTTGTATATCCTATTCCGCTACTTGCCCCTGTGATTATTATGACTTTATCCTTAATCATTTGCTATATCTTTATTCTCCGCTTAAATTTATTCATATTCAAGCGTGTTTTTCTTTAATCCATTCAATCTTTTTATTGATGTATTACTGGTTAATGATTGAATCTAGAAATTGAAGATTTTTTTTCAGGTAAATGTAATAGACTTGACCATATTTACCACACTATTCTACTTGATCTGTATTGGTTTCTTTCAACTCGGAAGCATAATCATTTCATATTTGGGATTTGTATAATTGAATTGTCATTATAGGATCCTTTGATTAGATTGTCAAATAGCGCCATAGTTCGATGATCCATTCGGAATAAATCTAATTATTCAGGTTTTAGGTTATCATTAACTTTTAATAGCCTAAAATCTTTTCAAGATAATAATATTCAACAGTCATTATAGCATAAAAATATCAAATATTCGTTAAGCCATAAACATAAGAAAAAAAAAGGAGTTTAATATATTGTATTATTTAGGACCATGATATTCTTCTGGGAATGCATCTGTATCAATTGTTTCGATAGGCTCACCCGTAGGTAACGGTGCTTCCTTAGGTACTTCATATTTGAATAGCCCAGGAAAGTCAATTTTGAGTATGACATTCATCCCTACCTGATAAATCTCAGATTTAGGAATATCAAATCTTTTATTATTTTCTCCAAAAACCACTATTTTATCATTAGTCTCCTTCATTACATGACCAACATGGTCTTCATTCTTAGCTCGAACTCCCTTGTTAAATAAAGTGTTTGGATATTTACCCTCATACGATGCTAAATCCACCATCTTATCTGCTTCTCCCCAAGGATCCTCTCTACCTGCTGGAAGGGGGCATCTCTTGGTACTGCATATTTAAGCAAGTCTGCAAAATTTAATCCAATCAATACATTGGCGCCTACTTGTTCAATATCCTTTATTGGAATATCATACCTTTCATTTTTTTCTCCAAATACTATTATTTTATCAGGCGTTTCTCTGACTACATATCCTACATTTGGTTCATCTAATGCTTTAACACCTTTATTGAAGTATTTACCAGAAGTCATCAAAGATATAGATAAAAATAGTATAATTAAACCTTTTATGACACACCCGAGAACAATCCAGTAATTCTTGCCGTAAAACAATTTGGTATCCATTAGAGGTTAAATCTCTAGTAGTATTTTAGATTCGAAAATAGGTTCATAGAACAAGTATTCGAAACCGGGATTAAACCAAATTGAATCAATACAATCATAACTGGTCCAGGACGATTGAATCTAACTGATTACTGATATTATCGACAAGATAAACAACAGAAAATTAGCAGAATGTTATTTAACAATATGACGTCGTATTTTGACAATTTCGCACTTATTCAACATTATTACGTAAGATGGAGATAGGATAGGATCGGATAAAGAACATATGAAAAGACATGACCAATCTTTACCACTCCTCCATCATCCCAAGTAATAGTCTATCCATCTGATTAATATTCGGAAACGAAAGTGAAATATTAGGTAAATCGGTGAGGGAACGGGTATTCGTAACAGTCCCAGAAGATATAGGTTAAGGATCACGCACTTGTTGAAATTAATAGTTTGAAGACTTTAAACAGTACAAGCATATTAACTAGGGGAATAAGTATTCTATTTGGTGTTTAACTAGATGGTAGTAGAAGATAGTATAAAATCATACCCTGAAGAATTGTATATCAATGATCTATACAAAATACATAGGAGAGACATCTACAAGGAACAATATCTAGTAGGCACAAAGGTCAAAAAGGATAGAAAGATAATTAATGTTCAAGAGATGACACTAGATAAAACATTACTTAGAGAATTAAGGGACAGATTAAACAAAATGTCCTTAGATTAACGCTATCTTAAAGACTTAAGAATTCAAATACTTTTGCACTCTATCGCCAGTAATAATTTTCCAATTAATAGAAATCTGATACCCAAATAAAGTGTGGATGTGATGTTCATGCGGACTTGCAACGAATTGAAGTGGAATCGGGTCCAGAGGGAGGAGTGTTTATATCGGGAATGAAAAAGGATTCATCTAATGATCAATTGGGGGAGTTGATAAAAGGTGTCACATCATCAAATATGTGCTTATTACAACAGCAAATCCTTCTGATATTAAGTACTGATCATTCATTTTTATGTAAGGGACAATAGTCTGGTCACTGTTCGTTCTATTGCCAATTAATATTTATTTATGATGTGTTTTAGAAGATTTTAACATAGGATAATATTATAGATGATTATCTCGCAATTATTTCTTATAACTAAATATCCTAATTGTGTTCGTTAATTATTATATTGCATATTTTGACTTAATAAATCACGTTTAAAATGTCTAAGTAAAAAAACACAAACAAAACTACAATACTATTAGTAGTGGCTATACTAGCAGCTATCATGACATTTGGTCCTTCAGTATCAAATTTTCAAGTTGCATTAGCACACTATGGGGTAGACAAAGATGATTGTAAAGATGAAAAAGACTATTATGAAGATCACGAAGAAGCATGCGACAAAAACTTGAAGGAACATTATGGTAAGGACTATGACGGTAACTTTGCTTCACAGGCTATCGGTCAAGAACAAGATTCTGAACAAAACAGCCAAGTAGTATCAGGCGATGACAAAGAAGACTCTGGGAATAACTTTAGCTTCCAAAATCAAGAAAACAGAGGCAATAACGCTTTAGCTCAAAGTGGTGGTGATGGAGATGGCAACAGCGCAAGACAAGGCATTGGTCAATCTCAAAGCAGTGAACAAAACAGCCAAGTAGTATCAGGCGATGACAAAGAAGACTCTGGGAATAACTTTAGCTTCCAAAATCAAGAAAACAAAGGCAATAACGCAGCAGCACAACAATAACCTTTTCTTTTTTTAGTTCTATTATTACAATTGTTATTGATTGCTAGATGATGAAGATTAAAGAATCTATATTTAAAAGAAGTCGTCAAGAATAGTACTATTACATACTAAAAACATATATCATTAACGAATAACAAACTAGAAGTTCTCTAAAAGGCAAACTTTGGATCTCATATGCTTTTAGACGAGTCTATAAAATATTTAAGGCATCACCTATGCATTTACTCAGAGTTGAATTCAGAAAGTTCAAGTGGTAAATCCCCAAATTATGAATGAACCATGGCTTGGTAGCCCTCACGAAGTCTGTAATGACCTTCACAAACAGAAGTCAGTGAATGTTAATAAAATAGGTGTCACCAATTATGCTCAAATATTGAGCAAAATAATTCAACAATATAAATTTGAAATACGGTGTGTTATTTCTAGGTGATATCTGGTTTGAGCGCTATAGGTAGTTGTAGATTTGATTAATTTTGGGGGCGGGCTCATTGGACATATACGAGCTCAATTCGGGTCCAATTTAATGTTTCAATATTAAATCGGTGTCCAGAGGGACGTAATTAAATGCGAATCAAATCCAACCTTTTCATCATACTAAAAATATCTAATTAGAAAATATGAGAATTGAATATTAATTGTGGTATGTGAGGCATATATTTAGGTCTGTACATTTATTCGATAGCAACATGGCGACAAACCAAGCCCTAAACTAGATGAAGTTTGGGATTTAGAATCTACGCCTTTCGGACGGGGTTCCAACCAATTAAAGCATTCATGGTAATCTTGTAAATGCTTGTTTTATACTAGGTTCGGGCCCGTGGGGATACGGTTCAAGATTGAATAGAATCCAAAGTTAATTTTGACACTAACCAATAGAGTAGGATCCAAATCCCGCACTTCGCACTTTTTTTGAGATTGTTTCGATCCCACATGCCTACGTTGCATATAAAATTAATATTGAATTCTTCTTTCCTGCTTGGTCACCTATTGTTTTATAGTAGATAGGAATGTTTGCAAAATCATACCAACTTCATCTGGATATTGATTCATAATAGCATGACCAGCGTCTTTTATCTGTACAAGCCAGGCTCCTGGAACTTTACTTGCAATGACCAAAGAATTTTCATGAGGCACTAATTCAATATCGTCTGTACCTGCTATGACCAACATGGGTTTGTCTATCTTTGCAAGGTCGTCACAGGCACCATTCCAGTCGGAAGACATCCAAGCCTTTACACCTTTATATTGATTGTTCATTGCTTCAGATGAAAGACCAGGTTTCATTTGTTGGAATGTCATGCTTTCTGGAAGATCAAGAGATTCAGGATGCAGTTTTATCCATCCTGATCCCTCGGAGGCAGTTACAAGAGACTTCATTTCATCCTGAGAAAGAGGTATATTATTTAGAGATTTATTTAAAATATCTTCTTGCAATTGGATAAACTCATTTGATGGAGGTACATGATCTTTTCCACCACAGGATCCAGCAATTAGCGTAATACTGCTAACCTTATCAGGATGTGTGATTGCAAATTGTTGAGTTATGTATGAACCCATAGAATATCCAAGAACGTTTGCTTCCTGTATTTTCAAAGCATCCATTAAACCAGCAGTATCATTACCAAGTAACTGTATTGAATATGGTTCGATACCAGATGCAGTATTTCCAATTCCACGACTATCAAATATAATTACTGTGTGATTTGACGCTAGTCTACTTAAGAAAGGCTGGGTCCCATGCATCCATGCCATCATTAGCACCATTATGAAGTATAATGGGGTCACCCTTACCAAACATCTTGTATGCCATTTCAATATCTCCAACACGGACTTTTTGTAATGGAATATCTTGTATGTTTACCAGGTTTGTAGTAACATTGCTTGTTGGATTGGCCTGGGTAGCATTTGTTTGACCATATGTAACATTAGTAAAGCCGTTGACCACAGTCATACTCGAGAAAATTAGAGTCGATATAACTGCTACAATGAAAAGATAATCTTTTCTTATCTTACTATCAATATACATAACCAATTTCACTTGAGGAAGTATATAAAGAGGGTGTAATCTTGTGTGAAAATTAACTTGGTCTATCAATCCGTAACCTTGGTTGATAAATTTGAGATAGAGGGATCGGGTTCAAATAGAGCGATTCATACCTGATCCCCGCGCAAGATTAATTCATTCGAATTCGTTTTGCAGTTACTCTTTGATATTATTAATTTATTGTTTTAATACTCCTCCTCTATTGAACGGAGTGTTTGGAGGAAGGGTTAATTTGATGCTAATCCTAATATCTTTTCCATATAAAGTATCATTTAGTTTGAGCGCTTGGACATCCGCGCCGATACTGGTTCTTAAAACAGGTTTCGCTATTCTAGATTCAAACATAGAGATAACCTTTTTAAAAAGGTGGGCCCAAAGGGTAAGATTCCCTTAGACAAAGGGACTCAGTACATTTAGGAAAGATATGCTAATCAAAATAGGTTTCAGTTTATAGAACCATTTTGAATTTGGTTTATACCTGCCACATTATTAATGGCTACTGTAGGCAATAGAGAAGACTATTTCTGTCTCGATGGAGAGGAAAGCCATTCATACATATCCTGTAATACATATTCTTCTATTTGACCACCTGAAGATACCCATTGATTGCTAGGGACAAAATTATGTCCAAGATCTGGATAGACAATAATTTGATGGTCAGGATGATTTGCTTCTGTTAATCTTTGTTGTAATAACAATGCTTGTTGAAGAGGGGTTTGGCTATCATTTTGTCCTTCTAGTATAAGGACACCAATATTTGAAGATACGTTCCCTATCATGCCGATGACGCTAGGGAGAGCAGAAAAAGATTTTCCAAGACTAGGGCAACCGTAGAGGGATATGCATTTCTCCGACAGACTGTGAGACGTTTATAGATGTGTCATTTTCAAATCCTCTTACAAGTGCAGGCTTAAGCACACCTTCAATACTAATCAAGTCATCATTCGTGTTGTTTTTTTGTTCAGGCAATATACCGGTGCGATTATTATCAGTAACGTTAGTCGGGTTAAGAAGAAGTTGAGTTAGGTTCCCACCAACCAACTTCTGAAAGATAGGATCTTTTGATGCTTCCGCCACTGATAACTGTCCAGGATGATCTTTACCCAATACGTTTTCAGCATAAAGAATAGGTTTTGCGACTTCCTGGAAATATATAATATCAGTCCATTTTTCAGCTACTGGAGCCATTAGGACTATATTTCTGACTTTATCAGGGTTATCGGCGGCAATTCTTGGAGGGAAGTTAGTACCTTCACTGTGTCCAATCAAAGTAGCCTTTTTAGTTGCATTTACTTCAGGTTGTTGTAATAGTACTGATAATGCCTTCTCAGCATCATGCTTCAGATTGTCAAATGTAAGATTGCCCCATGCGTTACTATCTGATATCGTGAGGTTCGGCCCCACACCCCTCTTGTCATATTTAAGAACGGCAAATCCTCTCTCTGAGAGAAACTCAGCTAGATGTCCATAGTATATTACCTTGCTAATTGACGGTGTAATCACTGAACCAGCACCAGCGCCTGGAAAGATAATTACACCAGGGAATGGTCCTTTTCCAATAGCAGGAAAAGTTAATTGAGCGTTAGTCTTTAATCCATTATCAAGATCAATAGTTAGATTTCTATTCTTTACAGTCTCTACATAGGGTTGAGCGTACGCTTCAGCAATTGCTGTGTTATGATGTAAAGTGGATTCACTGAGAATTGAAACTGACATAGCAATCAAAAATACTGCAGTGATTGTTATTGATACATATAAGAAGTCACGATTCTTCCAGCTGTAACCGGGATTGACATCCATATTTTCTTGAATAACTCGAGCTCCGTAATATAGTTATTGGAGCGATTTTTCTTTCCAAGTCGGTAAGTGATTCTATTGGACTTTCACATACTTGACCGTTGGAATTACTTTTGGAGATTCAACTAACAAATAAAATTTTATTGTTTTGATATGCTCTGTTGCACGATTCTTTTGAGTTACAAACAATCGGTACTCTTCTTTCTAAAGATACAAGAACTTGTTATATAATGATGCTTTGAGAAATAGTTCCTGTTTCATGTTTTCCTTCTTGAGAATAAACACACTCCCCAAACATTCGCTTCAAAGATGAGAACACGGTTTCAACCATCCATCTTTGTCCATAGCTTACGCTATCCTTCCATTGTTTAAAATCATGTCTCTGTGTTATCACCGACAGGTTTCTGAAAATATGAGCACTCTTTCTCACCCTAGAATTCTTTCTTACTTTGATACAAGATATTATCCCATTTTCTGATAAATACCTAAAAGTATCATTGCTATCATAGGCTCCATCAGCCAGAAACTTATCTATTATGTATTCATTTGATTTAACAAGCGCATCAACCAATGTAGGTAACATCCTCTTATCATGCACGTGCTCATCTGTTATCTCCATAGATAGTATTTTCTTGCTCTTTATGTCTACAGCAACATGGATTTTCAAGTAGCCTTTCTTTATTCTAGTGTTCCATTTTTTATTCATCCATTGACCTCTATTCGTCACTTTGATACCTGTACTATCTATAGCAATTATGATGTATCTATCTTCTAACTCCTTAGCATTTTTGTTGTCATCTATTTTTATATCCAATCTGTTTATCCTTCTGTTTATTGTACTAAAATCAGGAATGGATGGAATCTTGTTTTTTGCATGACCCTGGACTATACCTTCTGTTTGTCTATACGGTAAATGAAAGTATACTTTAGCATATCCTAACATCAAAACAAAGGTATTAGGATAGTGAAATGGTTCTCCTAGTTTACCCTTGTTCATATCTGCTAATTTATATCCCAGTTGTCTATAACGTCAAAACCAAGTAGTATTTTACCTCTTCTTACAAGAGACTGTTGTACTCTGACCATTTCACATGGATTATAGAAAGAGGTTAGTAAAATTTTGGGAAATAAGGTAATCATGCAACAAGGTAGTTTTGATATATAACAATATAGGCAGAACCCACGTTTGAAGCGCGGGGAGTGGGACTCAAAGCCCTGTCATAAAAATAGGGAATCTAATTATTAATTGAAATCTTAAAGTGGGGAGGAGATGGGATTTGTTTACATGTTAGGTAGTCATACTTTGTCTATTTTATATTGTTATTATCTAGAAAGGCTTATACGTTCAGAGGGCAACCATACCTGATTCTCTCTTTTGTCATTGGAATTGGACTCTAATCATCAATTGTTTTAGCAAATTTAATTTCCTTCTTTTGAGATTCAGTTAACGTTTATGGCTAGGATAGTAAAACTTCGGAGACTGGCAAACTCTTCTTGAGAAAATGATTTATTCTGATCAGTTTAAGCGTCAAATAGATTCTAAAGGATTTTTTCTAACTGAAGACAAAAGAAACTTCAAAGAATATTGTAAAGAAATTATGGACAGGTCATTTGGTACGTAATACGGCCAATTATTTATCAAAGGATTCTTGGCATCATCAGGCGAATTTTTTACTCGTTAATGGATATACTTATTGAAATATTTGAACCCA
>CAVSMN010000017.1:0-68073 GCA_963729045.1 uncultured Nitrososphaeraceae archaeon
TGTATCCATCGGTGACTGGTTTGTAACTTCAACAATAGCTTTGAAAGTTCCTTTTGAATTAGATGGCGGCTGATTGTTTCCATTAGAACATATTTCAAATCCATCATTGTATCCGCTCATGAATTCTGGTGTGTGAAAGGTGGGACCCTTGCCTGCTTGATTTATGTATCTCTCAGAAGGATCATCTATTTTTGCATCAGAACAACCATGGGTATATCCCGAATTGTAAGCAAGAGTATTCGATCCACCGTTCTCCACCATCATCTACTTTGCAGTCTGCAAGGTTAGGAATTGTCTTGCACACATCTTTCTTTATATCCGCATGTTTTCATGTCAGGTCTAAAAATCATCCCAGATGGACAGCCCTCGGAATCTGAGGGAATACAGCGTCCTGTTTCATCATCATCCACACTATGATATCCACCAGGACAACCATCATGTTGTGGAAAACACTGACCATCCTCATTCATATTAAAGCCTTCAGGACAATTACCATTTTCATCAGGAGCACATTTGGGTAATGATGGGTCAAACAAACAATCCCCATCAGGTTGTGAATAAGAAGATCGACTCAGTGTATTTGAACCGCCGGCTATGTTTTGTTCATCATTTATAATATTCGGAACTATTTTCTTCAGAACCAGTTTCTGATATAGATTGCTCATTTGAACTTTCAGTGATCTCTTCTTGAGAAGTCTGTGGAATAGATTGAATTTCGTTTTCTGTTGACGAATCACTTTCATTTAATTGTCCATACGCATTCCAGCTTGAAGTGGCAGAGCCCCAAGAACAAAAGTAGATATAATTGTGAAAATTGCAAGAATAGTGAAAGCATCTTGTATTTTTTTTCTATTTACACTGCTGAATTTAATATAATGGTATCGGTTGATGCTTTTTATCAATATATAATATATATAATTGCAATTCTAAAAGGTTTTCTTATAGTAAATTTCAAGAAAAGGGGTTTATAGTTGAATCGTTGTTAGCAAATATATTTAATTGAAATTGATACAAAGATAGGGGTTATGAGATCTTAGGGAAAGTAACATTTGTATTGAATGCTAGTAATCCATCTTTACCAAGTTAGATACTATTCGGATAGGGGTAATTTTTCTTACAGCTAACCTAATCGGTTTGCAGGATAACTGGAAAAAACATTCAGATACAACCTCATACAAATAGTATCCAGTCAAATTGGGGACGCACTGTTACTAAGGAAAGTCACCTTTTCAGATTCACATTTGTTCGTTTACCTAATTTCACAAGTTTTTCTCTAGATCATTTAGGTGAGTCTGTATGTCATCTAATTGTTCTTTCATTTCTTGCTTTAACTTGAATAACTTCAACTCTAAATAGATGTCTTCTTTCTTATCCTGCAATAATACCTTGTCGCTTTCAGTTAAAGGTAGGATTGATGATTTTTCATATAATGACAATCTCTCAAAATACGTCTGATAAATGTCGTCAGCACTTTTATCTTTTTCACAAATCCTGGCTTTCAGTTCATTATCTAGATCCAAAAGTTTATCGACAAATGCATGACTAGATTCTAAGAATGCTGACTCAGACATTCACAAGTTAAATCTACTATAACATTTATAATCTTTTTTTGATCATAAGGTCGTCTACGCAATAAATCTTAGGAGGGGTAAGATAACTTTTTACAAATCATTCTGGACATGATGCTAGTGGCTGGTCCAATAGAACGCCCGGGACGCTCAACAACCCACAAGCATGCTGCCACAATATGGACAATAGAGGATGTTTTCTAAAATAGGATAACCAAATCCATCAACAATGCAGTAGAATTTATCATCGGTAAATGACGACGTCTGCTCGGTGATTTTACTATTGCATCTGGACGTAAAAAACTCTCTACAACAAAAGTAGTCCTTATCATTATCACTTTGTTGCCCTTCCTCAGCAGCAGTAACACCTTCAATAACCATAATAATCCTCACCATAACTATACATGCCGCTAATGATTTCGTCTAGAATTACAGTTAATCCAAAACACTTGCCATTATCAGAGCTAGTCCCCATTTCCTATGTAATAGAATTGTTTTCTGTAACTATGCTATATAGTTTTATCAGAGAATAGGCTATTAGAAAATTGTTAAAAGAGTACATGTAGACTGATGCCTGCGAATCCCAATGCTTTTTTCGTTTCTCAAGTTTATATCCATTCTAGTTTGTAAAACCTATGGTGATTAGAAATGACGCAAATGACGCAAATATCGAGTCCTTGTCTCAAGCATTTGAGAATAAAATGGCTGTCATGGATTGGTCTAATACGAAGACGAGAGAAATATACAATCCTGAAACAAATTGTCAAAAAGGACGGATAAGAAACTTGGATCATCATCAAAATCTACGATTTATCAAGGGATTAAAAAATATCGTCATTCCTGTCATTCCCGTCATCGTCAATTAATAGGATAGATTCATTCTAGATAACTTTTATCTTCTGAGATCAAATTTAGATGAACCGGGTTGGTAACAGTGTATAACAATGACAGAGTCAGAATAACATTTAGGAATTAGGTAGTCAATATACTTAGGGCTGAGGCTAAAAGGTTAAGCGGACAGACTCGGAATGAATTCCCCATGTTCGACAATTTTTATTTAGTTCGAGTATAGGCCTAGCAAACAACACGGCGGCCGAAGGAATAACACATATAATCCTAACTAAAAGCTCAAAAGTATCCAATTCTATCCAAGGTGAAGAATTTATATTGTATATCATCAATGTGATTTTAAATGCAATTTACAATATTCTAGAAGAATCGGTGGGTGAGTAATGTCTGACAAAGACAGAACTAGATATCCATCCTTGCAACAGGTCTATGATCTCGGATTCAACCCCTTCATTTCTGAGATAGGTCGCAAAGACTTTTCTGCTGAAATACATATTCATATCCAATCCTTTTCTTTTCAACATGAGTTTTAAGGCATTGTAACTAGTATTCACAGGACAGTTTTTTGCTAATTCAATTAGTGATTTGTCTGCTACTGAGATGAAAACCTTCTTAGTTCTTCGAATGAACTCACTAGGAAACTTATAATGTTCAAGTATTCCTTTATCTATATTCCAATAGTTTTCTATATTAGTATGTAGGAGCCCAATGCAGGCGAATACTTCAATAGGTCTCAATCCTGTAAGTGTATTAAATATAAACAGATTGGCTTGGGGTTCTGCTATTTCTGAAATTACACCTTTTATCCACTTTAACATTTCTGAATAACTTGTTTCATTGACAATTTTGTTAAATATAGATAAGGAATTATCTCCAGTGGACCATAATAGATTGTATTTCTTGATAGTTTGTTTCCATAGGTCATGCCGCCCACTGAACTTTGACAATGATGACAAAGCCTTCATTATGTGCAACCTTTTGTTAGGGAAATTGTTAGCAGTTCATTAATAGTATTATCATCAAACAGATACTTACAATATTTGAAGGAGTAGTTAAATCAATCCTTAGCAGTGGTTCTTGTTCCTATTCTTCGTAATATGTTCTATATCTATTCCAAAAGTTTTCGTCTGATACATCTATGTTACCAATATTCTTACCGTTACCAAGGAGCTTTCACATGGCGGGGGTCGTTGGTTTCAAATCTGACCCGGTCCATATAGATTTTGTTGGTTTTTACTATCATTAGTGAAATTATTTGAAATAATTAATTCGTTATTTGTATTATCGGTATCAGCCGGAGTATTTAGAGATGGGTATAAGGTAGTGAAATCAGTATACTGTTTTTGAAAGTTGATAGAATAATAAATATCACAAGCGATACGATATAGACCTACTTTCTTGAAAGATTCTTTGGCACCCACTCTGATATAATTAGAGTTTAAGCCTTTGTGACAGATAGAACACTTTGTCAATTAATTTAGAATTATCATTAGAAGATAAGAAGGATTTTTGATCTATTCCATCTCTGTTTCGATTGATGAAGGGTTGGGAGGAGCGACACTATCCGAACGCTGTCAAGGTTAACATTTTTCTCCCAACAATGTTCCAGTCGGGTCTTGCTTCTCTAGTTTTCCACGCTTCTTATGCAAGACTTGATATTCTACCAAATCTCATCTAACAATTCAGGATTTCTCGAATATTTGATGAGTATCCATTTTGCGAACATGAAACCCATATGTGTTTTGATCAGATGCCCGGATTACCAATTGTCAAAATATCTCTAATCTTGTTTGCAGAACCTGATATGACCGGTATGAATCCCCAGCATCATTTAGGTCAAAGAAATAATATTAGTCATCAAATTGATACATAGTCATGAATATAATTGAAAGTGAATCGCAGTATTTGGTAGAGACAAGAACTTGTGGATGTAAGGAAAGAGGAAAAAGTGTTTCATACCATTTTATTGAATCTGCACACAGTCTTTGTTTAGGGAAAGGCGAATTAATGTTGGCTCAGATTCAAGCTTGTGAAAGATTGCTGAAATATACAAAGGATGACCAAGAGATTGTCATAAAAGATGAGATTGTCAAATTGAAGTTAGTATTAGACTTGATACGATACTAAATAACAAACAAAATATAATTAATTAATCGTTGGACACTACTTTAAACAATTATTGATTCGCCTTCTTATACACAATTTTCAATTCACTAACCTAAAGGTAAATTCTAAATTTAGTAATCTAATTTGTCTTTATCAATTCTATAAAACACTTAATTATATAAATTGGGTTCTCCTGTGAAAATTGAATCTAAATTGACAATTCTATCAGTTTTGTTGGTAATAGTTGCATTCGGACCAATGAATTTTTCAAAGGTTGAAACTGTCTTAACTCAAAATGGTAATTCTTTGGGCCAAGAAGGAGAGGGTAATGCTGCCTCTCAAAGTGATTCAAGTTCACAATCCACTAATCAAAATAGTCTCTGTGTTTTCTGGAGAAAGCACATCCTTAAGTTGTAACAACTTAGCATCTGAAAGTATTGGTGCATCAATCCCTGGAGAGCAAGGCCCAGCAGGACCGCAGGGACCTAAAGGAGACACCGGGCTTCAAGGTCTAAAGGGGGACAAAGGGACAAAGGGGACAAAGGGGACAAAGGAGATACTCGGAGCCGCTGGGCCAATGGGTAATCCTGGTCCTCAAGGGCCTCAAGGAGCCGTCGGGCCAGTAGGGCCTCAAGGTTCTCAAGGTGAAACCGGGCCTCAAGGATTACCAGGGCTTCAATCTATCAAAGGCGATACAAGTGATTAGATAAGAGAAGATATATTATTTCCCTCTAAGCATATCCTTTTAAAATCTCTATATCAAAGTAATAAACCAGGTCAACAGACAACCATAAAAAAATTAATAAATTTATCTCCTTTTTGTTCATATATCAGAAATCTTGTTACTGACTTAGTTACCTTTTTCCTTTCTTATATTATTCTTTAGGGATTACAAATGTATGATACCAAAAGATATAGCTATTTTTTCTAATTCTTGAGAAAGATGAATCGTTAGCAGGTTATTGGACCCCAAAACGGAACCATGGATGATTAGACGATTCTACGAAGTTATATACAGGGACAAAGCCATAAACAACATACTTATTAGTAACGGTGGCCACTATTCTTCATGAAATCAAATATAGCGCAGTATTCTTTGGTAGCCGCCGCTGCTATCCTTTTTTGTACTCTTTTCTCGAACCTTGCATACTCGCAGGTTGCAGACTATGAGTTGCAAGAAATTAAGCCCGGCGTATATGTGATATCTGCAAGCGGATACAACTCTATGTTCTTGGTGACCCAGGAGGGAGTCGTTGTGGTTGACGCACCGCCAGCGATAGGTGACAAAATATTTGCAGCAGTGTCGAATGTCACAGATAAGCCTATCACTCACCTGATATACAGTCACGGTCACAAAGACCACATAGGTGCTGCCAACATATTTGAAAACGTCACAATAATCGCTCATAACGAAACTGCTAAAATTCTGAATGAAAGAAAGGACACGAATAGACCGGTGCCGGATATGAATTTCACTAAGGAGATGAACTTACCAATAGGCGGCCAAGTTCTCCAACTCCTGTATCCTGGCCCATACCACCAACAGGGTAACATATTTGTTTATCTCCCTGAACAAAAAGTTCTGATGGCAGTAGACCACGTTGTGCCTGGCGGTGTCCCGTGGAAACACCTTAGTGTTACTCCCGACGTACCAGCCTTTGTCAAATCGATTGACCAAGCACTGGCTTTGGACTTTGACGTTTTCGTGGGGGGACATGGCCAGCCTGGGGCAAAGCAAGATATCTTATTACAACAAGAGTAATAAACGACCTGCGCGAAAACGCGATCGCAGCATTAAGTGAAGTTAATTACACACAGGTTACTCAAGACATAAATGGTAGTAACGCTATGACTGAGGCGTATTTTAACACCCTTACAAAATCATGCTCCGATAAAATAGATGCAGAATGGCAGGATAAACTGGAGGGGGTAGGTGTATGGACAGATGAGCACTGCGAAAGGATGATAATTAGTGAAAGAGTTGATTAACTTCCTCTTCTTCTCAACCATTCTATTCGTCACATTTGGTAAAGTGCCAAACGTGAGTCCTACTAGACGTCAAATTGTATCAAGTTCCTTTCCTGAAATCACCTGAGGACTCCTATTTGGTCCTAGGTTGAGCAAGGTACAGATTGATTTTGATTTAGATATTAAAAGTTTGAGGTTTGTTGTTGGGCTTATCCCATAATAACCCCTGAAGATAAAATGATAACCGATAAAAATAAAATCAATCCTAAGATTGTAAAGGATCCAAATACCTATGAAGATTTCATGATTTTAAATTAGCAAGAATTGATAGATTACTTCAAAAACCGATTCATTTTTCTGAATTGAGAGATATAATGAATGGTACCTGGAAAATTTGATACGCGTGGTAATATAACCATACTTAAACCTATGATCATAAAATGAATAGTTTGACAGAATCTTGTCTAAAAGTGTTTCATATTTTTATAACTACAGGATGATGATTCAATAATCTTTGTTTTTGCTCTTCTGATAATCTATTAAAATCTTTTTTATGGAACAAGCATAGCCTCTTTAAATCCATATTGTATTTGGATGGTAGTGACAACTCGTAATTTACAAGTTCTTCTACACGATGTTTATAAGGAAAGGCACCCTTATTCCTATGAATGATACACCAGATTTTCCAATCGTCTTAGCATAGTCTACTAACTTTTTATTAGAATAGTAATCAGATTCTAAAAATCGCTACCGAAATATTTTTTTAACGAATCGACAATTATTAATGATTTTTTGTCCTTTTCCCATTTTTCTACATCTATAGAAAAATGCCCTTCCGAAAGGGATTTTTTCACAGAATCTTCAGTTTCATAGAACGGTGCCAGTTGAATAACTTCGTTTCTTCCTCAATCCTTTTTTTTACATAATAAGAATAAAACTCTCTAAGTTTCTCCAAGTCCTCATAAACAACCAATGTATGAGTTCCATAATCTAATTCTGAAATAGTATTAGCAGCATTTTCTATATCCATTGATAGAATTTTATCTTTAACAGGAATATAGAAACACCATAATATTATTTATATAGTATACTTTAATAGCATGTTAATATTCTAAGTCATTCCTTTGTGTTAATACATGAGTATTTCGATTCTAAATAATTGTTCGTAATTATTTAGGATAAGGATTATTCTTCAGCAAATCAGTCATAAAGGTCAAGTTTAGAGCAACTATCGTTGCCGTTGATGTATAACTATCTTCGAAATACATCGAAATATCTTCTTTATTCTTATCCCTTTTCTTTGCTAGTCCTGACCATAATACAGTCAAGATTTCCAAAGGGCGAAAAGAAATACGCCAAATTACCTATAGCGTGTCCTACTCTATCTGAGTCACCCGTTACTACTGCTCTCTTGCCTGTTATTTTGATTTTCCAGTATCCATGATTTCATCGTGTAATTCATCCAGCCGCTCTCTTCCCCCTTTATGTAAGCGATGATTGAATTCCGGATCAAATAGGTGTCGCAACAATAATTATATCTGCAGCCAAAACTACAAAATTAACTTCTTAGTCACCTTCCATCATGTTTATCAGAAATAAAGCCCTACAAATTTAGATATAGTTTAAGCAAGAAACCATAAGCCTATATTGTGGATTATACCCACATTTGAGGAACACCCGATCCGACCCATATAGAAATTACATTATCTTACTAGATTTGTTCAAATAACTACATAAAAATAAATTAAGAGTATTGACATTTAAGATACAGATCATGTGATTGCAAAAATCTATACTTTAATCCCATATTTCTCTCCTTTTTATTAATAAGGATTTGTTGGTTTTAAAACAAGGGTAGGATTTGCTTTTAGGGTACCGGAAAGAGCCTGCGTAATTGCTGTGATTCCTGTTATTATCTTAGTACATTGATAGATTTAGAATATCAAATGCCGCCGCTTAATAGGCGGCTACAATGATATTGTTGTTTTCGATTAAATCTAGTTAATTTTTTTAGATATTATCTCTCTTCATATTATTTTATGAGAATTCTCATACTACTTTTTGTCAAATCTCGGTAACTGTTTATGCTTATCGACTAAAATAAAATTATAATTCCATGTGAATATTAATGAACTTTATCAACTAAGCCAATACAATCCACAAAAAATTCGTTTTTAATGTGAAAGTAAATAGCACTTGAGCTCCTACTGCCATAAGAAAATTCTCTCAACGGCTGAAATGTTATAATAACAACATGCAAATTCTGTTTTTGTTTTGGTAGCTTTAATATCTACAAATACTTCATTTCCAAAAAGTCCTTTTTATTGTTGTTATTTCATACCCATATCCATATCCATATTTTTTGTAATACTATTATTACCAAAATTAGGAGCAGGAGTTGTCATTCTATTATCTGACAGATGATTTTTAGACATTAGGTTACTACTATTAAAATCATTAATCGATATAATTCCTAATGTGGTCGTCAATCCTATTACAATGAAAATGATTCCCGCTATCTTTGAAACATAGATTCCTTTGGACCATACTTTTTCTGCAAATATTATTCCAGCAAACAGCCCCATCCATAGAATATTCATCCACCCGATTGCAACCATCAATAGAAAGTATGGCCAGCAGCATCCAAGACAATATAGTCCATGATATATACCCATTTTAATAGCACCATCCGTCCCACTTTTCCACCGCCTCATAAAAAAGCTTAAAGGAGATTCACAATATCTGATACATGTTCTCTTCAAAGGAGTAAATTGATAAGCGCCGGAAATAAGCAATAAAATTCCATAAACAATATCTGTTTGCTTTTTTTCAATTCCCATAACAGTCCATACGTGCATGGGTATTGAACAAACCAATAGAAGCAGTACTCCGATTGCTGTCCATACTATAATATAACATCCTGTAAATATTGATATTTTGATGACGTATGGCATGATGAAAAAGGTCTTTCTATTCCATATCGCGTTCATCTTATTGTAACATTTTGAAGCAAATGATGTTTGAACGTCATTTTCCTTTTTGATTGTGTTTCTGCTGCCATTAACATTACCATTATCGAGTTCGTTTTTTTTAATTAACCTACCATAGAATAGAATCATAGGAGAGATGGATGGAAACATCATGGCAGCCATCCCAGCTGTCCAACTGGCTGTAAACAACGCAATTGCGGTTGGATCATATGTCATCATTGCATACATCATGTCCGGCTGATCTTTTGATATAATCCATGACAATGAAGCGATAAAAATTAATGAAAAGAGAAGAAGTGCTTGCAGCCTATTCATGATATGTCAACGGATATAATTACCAAAATGACATTATGTTATTAAATTGAGCCAATCAGATGCATTTAAGAGGAATATTTGAATTTGCAATAAAAACCATTTTTGCCTGAATTATCCCATTTCATTCCGTGATCATTGAATGAATATTTGCTTGAGGTTGCTACCACGAGGTTTGAACCAGGTGCAGCAGAGAAGGATGGATTGACCACTAATGCTTCTTGGTTTGGGTCAGCACCTTCTGTTCCTTGTATTTGAAGATCTAATAAATTCTGGATATGAAGCCACCGTCGTCTTCCTTCCATACCAAATTCAATGGGGACGGACTTTACACCCAACATCTTTTCAATTAAGTTGGCCGCCGCAGCAAAAAAACCTCCGGCTTGGCCTGAATATATTGTCACTAATGAATCTGTTTGTTCTTTTGTTGCTTTCTCATCGATATATAACGCAGCAGTCCATTTTGGGCCCGTAATCATATTTCCGGGCGTATGAAATAATGCTACAACATTGATACCATCAAGACTAACCTTGTCGTCATAAATTCCATTTTGAATATGCCACGCCACAGTTACATTGCAATGGCCTTCGTCCGGATCTCCTTTAAATATGCAAGGACATATTGAGTCACAATTACAGCCTTCAAAGTAGTCGCCTTCCAGCTTCCACTTTATATTTGTTGCTGTCATATATGATAAAGACTAGGAGTTGTATAAATAAACTTTGATAACAGATTCGGTTGCCTACAATAATTTATCACATTGAAGACAGTATTGAGAACCTCATTACCATGAGGAACCTAATCCCCAAGGATTTATTCAATAAGAGATAAGATTTGGATTTCAACCAAAGAACATTGTCTCACTACAATTAATTATCCATCGTGTATCAAATATTGGAGCATAGAACGAAACGGTTGATTCATAATTTGAATAAGTGGCCAAACCCAGTAGGTCAAGCATGTCATCATAGGTTTAACTAAACTTAGTAGCTAGTTTTGCAATAATTTATAGAGTTCAAGATTTTCTTTCTTTAGATTTTCAAAACTAATGGGCGGGTAACCTTTGTCATATTTTAGCTGTTCTTTAATTCTTTGTGGATATTTCCATCTGACTTTGTTTAACTGATTACACCTATCCAACCAATCAGTTATTATAGAAATCATTTCATGTTCCGACAAGCCTTTGACATTTACGAGATAAGGTATCAATATATGCCATAAACAAAAGTGTCTATGATCAGCAATTGGAGTTTCAAGTAGTTTTTCAATCCAAGCTATTTTCTTGTTATTTCCTCTGGGGTCAATAATCAAATCTCTTTTTCTTAATTCCTCTGATTCAATCTTGAGTTGTATTAGATGATCTATAAAGAACAATACTAGTGGGTTAGCAATCGCTTCAGTACCGTCCCATTTTTGAATTATCTTGACACTTTGGTTATACTTTGAATTAATAGTTTCCGGAACTCTAATCAAGCATGAGTTTATCGACGGATTATGTTTTGGATCTTCTTTACCGTTAGTAAGATATTTAGCTGCAAAACGTATGAACTCAGTTGTTAAATCATTTCTAACATATGGAATGAATTCTTGAATTTCTTTGATGCCTTCTAATGGTTGTTTTTCATGATCTTTGGTAATTATTTTTATTGGTTGATAAATGTGGTATCCACCGCCAGTCCAAAGAACTGTAGGATAACCGTTAATCTCTTCTTTTATTTTTCTTAATGTTTGCTTTAAAATATAGTCTAATTTTCTAATTGGATACTTACAAGTATGACATAAAGACAAATCCAAATCTATGAAAATGAAACTAGGATGAAGGTTATTTCTATCTAATTCATGATGTATTGGATATGCATTGATCCTACAGTCAATAAAATCAGATATTGTAAAGTAGTTATTCAACTCTTCGATACTTTCTACAAATACTTGACCATTAGTCTTTGACGTCATGACAGAACGTGGAAAAAGAAACTCTTGACCCCTAAAATGAGACAAAATAAAGTGTGTATTGTCTGCCGGCATATCTTAAACCTATTATATGTTAAATCTATCTACCAAGTTAACATTACCGTCCTCCGAGCATTTCATATTCTAGAACCTTCATCATCTTCACTACCTTCATTTGACTTCTTAATTATGCAATGAATTGATAGTTTATCTTCAATTGAATAGCTATTAAAAATGCTTTAGCTTATCTATGTTCTTAAAGATACATTTGTTTCCTACTCTGGTATGTTTAGACTCTCGCCAAATTTCTTCAATCTATTAATTAATTGGTTTCGAAATAACTTAAGATTATAATTAGGCAGGTAGAGTTCATTCTCATTATCACCTACTTCCACATTCTCGATTGTATTCTTAATATTCTTAATACTATTTCACAAATCAGCTATGAAGACTCCTCCTTCTGTTTTGCAATTTCCGATATGTTGAAGTATTAAAAATAGAAAATAAGCTTCAAAGAATTCTTGTTTTTTCTTATATTTTGCATCTAATAATCCTTGAAATGTCTGTTCAACTTCATTCTGAACATCAGACCATGGAATAATTGCAAACCTTCACATAACTCTTTATTTCTATTTTTGAGCTCACAATCAATATCGAGTTTATCTTCGTATGCATGAACCAAGTGGTATAAGAACAATCTATTTCCAACTTCTTCAATTTCTGATTGTAAATCCTTGATAAATTGATTGCCTCGATTTCCTTTAGATATTAGTACCTCTTTAAGGTTCAATTTTGGTTTTCCTAGTAGACAAGTTATAGGAAATGTCCTATCTATTATTCCCTTAGCCTTTGATTTATCAGGTAGTCTCTCACCTAGAAATACTTACTAATCATTTTCATAGGGCTGCCGCCTTTGATATATTCGAAAACAGCGAAATTTCTTTTAACAATTGCACCTTGGTAGGAGAATTAATACAAAGATTCACTATCAAAAGTTTTCTAGTAATGTTTATCAATTACCATGACAATAGTATTGAGTGAAAAAAATTATTTTTGTAGTTCCTTTGTTTGCAATCGCGATGATATCCCTATCTATCACACAACTAGGTAGCGCTCAACAAGGAAGCTTAACTGGTAATAGTATTGCATGTCCTCAAGGCCATAGCTGTCAGTGCAATACAAGCACAGGACTAGGTACGGATCTTACTACAGGAAACCTTATTAATAATAAATGCAACGACATTGCTAGCCAAGTAAACTCTGGATGGTCGATAATAAAGCCCTAATTGATACTTTGTGATCTTAGAAAAGAATTTGGCGTTATCATTGTGCTTCTTTAAACTAGTTTACCTATTTTCAGTATAGTGATCATTATACACAAAGTATGAAACTATGGTCTCTCAGTTAGAGTTACATTTGCAGTATGTATATCTCCGTTTCTAAGTACTTTTAGAATGATAGTGTCACCTATCGATTTATTATTAATATGATTTAAAATGTCTGCTGTTTTATTTACGGGTTTGCCATCTATTCCTATAATAATATCAGAATCAGCATTTACATATACATTACTACCTATATCGACACTATTTTCCGAAGTACCATTTATTATCCCTGCCAAAGCAGCCGGACTTCCTTCAGATACTAAAACCACAATTACACCAGTAGTATCAGTATCATTCATCCCAATGGCAGATTTAATATCGTGTGTTAAATCAAAACTAGAAATCCCAAGCCACGGATGTTTATATGTTCCAGTTGAAATAATCTGAGGAACTTCTTTCGTTATAGTATTTGATGAAATAGCAATGCTAATTCCAGCGTATTCTCCAGATGTGGAGGCAACCGCACTGTTCATTCCTATTACCTGACCTTTCATATTAAAGAGTGGCCCTCCAGCACTTCCAGGATTTGTTACTACTGTAGACACAATAGTATCAACAAAAGCATATGACGATCCATCTGGATCATCAAGTGATTGCTCTATAGATGATATTTGATGTATGCCACTAATTATCCCATTCGACAGTAGACCTTTAGAATCAAAATGGTTTCCAATAGTTGCAGTCTGCTCGCCTACCAAGACATCAGAAGAATTGGTTATGAATTCTACTGGTTTAAGCTTATCTATTGAGACATTCTCTACAAGTAGAACTGCAATGTCAGAATGAGGATCAGAGCCTATTATTTTTGCATCATATATAGTACCATCACTAAATTCTACTTGTTGCACATGGGTATCAGTAACGACACCAAGGCTAGTTACTATGTGACCTTTTGTATCATATACAAATCCAGTTCCTGTAGCACCTGAATTATTAGTAAAAATATCAGTAGAATTTCCTATACTAGTGGCGTTTGCATTGGAATTATTATTATCAGGTAATGCATCTGTAATTGAGACCACGGATTCTTTTAATTTAGTATATAAGGATGTAAGATCAAAATTAGGGACTGATGAGTTAGATGCAGTTATTCGATTCCCTGATAGTGTTGTCATGTTATCGGACTGAATAGTATTATTGAATGAATTTGGAGAAGAAATCAAGTCTTGTTGTTGTGCCATAACGGTGTTTGTTAATGATACTAATAACAATGAAAATACAATTATCATCGCATTAAAAACGAATATATTTATTCTTTTCCCAGTAAGCATGTTCAACAATTAAGTTGCAATTATTTAAGAGTTCTGAACAGAAACAGTATCTCAAGATAATACTTCAAAAATGCTTTTGACCAGTACAAGTATTACTTGTCAAACTATGACAATATCATGCTAGACAGTCGTAAGAATATATCTTTAACGTGTTCTCTCCAAATACTCTTTTTTTTAATAGATTTAAGGTCAACTTCCAAGGCTAGAATTAAGTTTTAGCAAATGACAATTGTCCAGAAATCGAATCAAACTTTTATGTCGAATTTTTTCCCAAACGGCTGGCACCACAACAAACGTATCTGAAAGCAGCAAAATTTTCAATGTTAACTTAGGTATAAACCGTGAATACAAGAATCGGGTTCATATTTCAACCTATTATCGATCAAGTTTTGTTTGACAAGACCCACTATTGTACGGTATGGGTTTTAATTTCACATTCAGTTGTTCTTCATAACCTTACATTGAATTCAACCTTGAAACGTATTCTCTCGGGTGTATTCAACCACAGAAGTAATTTTCAAAATTTTCTGAACTGAAAAGAAAATCATTAAAACATGATATCTTTGACACCAATTAACGATCATATTTCAGGTTTTGGTCGTAATCTGTAAATGATTTTGTGAGTTTATTGTATATGTCGGAATTACATTGTAATACTGATTTGGAAGGTTATGAAATCAACCCTTATCAATCCAAAATATCCAATTTCGCTGATTTATCCAATTAGATTTGTAATTTCCAACCTTGTTAATTTCGAACTTTTGTGACTTATTAGATATATATCCCAGATAGAGAATTTCAATTGATTATCTATATATTAACTATTTATAGTTGCCAAATCGAAAATGAATCAAAACTTGTTTTGCTTCTATCAGTGAAAAGTACATTTAGTTAGTTACCAGTTATGAATATGGCAATTCATTTTATAGCATTAGATAACAATCCTTGGTCCCAGACTAAAATCGAACTCTTTTAAGTCATTTGTTATAAAGGTAATCAAAATTTACTATTGACTAAAGGATCAAGCTAACTGTCCAAAAACTGAAATAAAAAAAAGATTATTTGTAGTTATTTAATTTCCATTACCTCCTTCACTACCAGAGTCTCCGCCGTCTTCACTACCAGAGTCTCCGCCGTCTTCACTACCAGAGTCTCCGCCGTCTTCACTACCAGAGTCTCCGCCGTCTTCACTACCAGAGTCTCCGCCGTCTTCACTACCAGAGTCTCCGCCGTTGTTTACACCAGTGTCTTCGCTTCCAGCCACTCCTTCGTTAGGAACAAATGTAGTTTCATCGTCAGTAACAGCTTGGTTAGCATTGCCATACGGCATTTCCCCAACAAAGTTACCTGGAGGGTTATAACGACAGACTAGAAAGTTCATTTGATCAGTACTAGTGAACCCGCAACCAATCTCTTTGGTGTTCTGCCAGACCATTGCTGTGTAATGGCCAGCTGGATTATTACCTGACGGTATTGGCTGACCGTTGTAATCTGATTTTTCATCAGCCCAGCCCTGGACATGGGTGGCTATCGATGTACCTGGACTTCCCCCAGCCAAGTTCTCGTTGCTTGCTCCATGAGGTGTCTGATCGCATTGCTGGGCATTACAGACGAGCCCCATCGTGGACAGCTGGTTAGCATAATCTTGGGATTGAGTTGCGAGATTGTTACTCCAAGTAAGAGGCGGACTATTCACTTCTTTTCTTTCATCGTTGTGCATGCTCAAGATGGTGTTTTGGTCGCTTTGGCTGATCTGGGCTTGAGAGATCTGCAACATCGTAGACGGCACTGTCAAAATTACTGTCATGATTAGAATTATAGTAATTTTTACTGATATTTTCTTATTCATAATTCGTAAGTAGTTTTTTACTAGATTAGCTTATTAACTAATCGATTAGTATAAATAGCAGTATTAAATAATGAATGCTTTTTTGGCCATCCCTTTTTAGAAACCAATTCCTTCCATAATTCCCACATTATCTCCTTTTTTATGACTATCGGAAACAGAACACGTTCAGAATCCATGCTCTTAAGAACAAAATCGTATTTTTCAGATCTATTTGGTATTATGACCAATTAAATATTGTCCTGATTTGTGAACGAATTGACTAAGCGATACGAATAGAAATAACGATGTTACTATAGTTGTCTTTTATTCATGTAGTAAGTCTAAATGAAATTGTTTTACAACAATGTGTAGACCTAATAAGAAACTAAAATGGGTTTAGATTTTTCATCTGTGTTCAAGCTAAGTCGAATCAATAAGATTCCTTCAAGGATGTACAATAGGAACAGTAAGATTGTACAATCTTTTATGTTTAGATGCTTAGAAATGACATTGTAACTAAGGATGCAAAAAAGATTCAATTTGAATATTACTTGCTAGTTAAAGACAAAATCACTAGTAATTTGATAAGGGATTATTGACGCAAGATGCGATATCTGGATATTGATATGAAAAAAAATAACGTTTTCATATCGCATATCTAGACCAAAGATAACTGTTTTTACATCAATACTGATTGCTTATAACCTGGCTCTATAGTCCTCATTGCTCCATTAATTTACCTAGATATAGTGTTTAAACTTCTATGTGCGCTTTTACATTTATTTGATTTGTTTGTTTGATGAGGAATCGTTTTTTAGGACAATTTACGTTCTGTTGTCTTTGAGGTATTATAGGAATAAAACAATGAATTTACAAGCTAATTAATGGGCCATATCCTTAGCAAAGGTAAAACAGAAACCCAAAAAATTTTGATTCTAAGGAATAAGTGTTATCTCATAATAGTATGTTAGAATAGGGATTGAAGGTATATTTTACATAATGGTTTACGATTAAATTTAAAACAAATAGGAAATCTTATAAAATAGGTTTAGATGAATAATGTATGTCTAATACAAGACTTAATCATTTATTATATTTGATGCCTTTATTTATGACTGCTGTTCTTCTAGTCATCCCATTTCAGGCTCAAGCACAACCTACTTCACCTGAGGATACATGCTTTCCTGTTGAACCCGGTGCAGGGACATTAATGTGTACAGAGGGCCCTGCAAGTGGTGATCCGGAGGCAAACTCAACATCTACTAAAAAGGGGGCCACTTCTAACACATCCGAAGATACATGCTTTCCTGTTGAACCCGGTGCAGGGACATTAATGTGTACAGAGGGCCCTGCAAGTGGTGATCCGGAGGCAAACTCAACATCCTAAAATTTTGGTCCAATCAGAATATTAGGATATTTTTATAGGCATTTCAGATTTTATTTTGATTGTGACGTTTAAGCTTTCTGACATACCAATAAATAAATTATGATAATCTAACTAGACCAATGATATAACACCATATAGACCCACCACTATTCAAAGGAAGGTCTATGATACCTCTGACAAGGAGTACAGGATATAAACAAATTCCCTTCCTTGATCCTTTAATCTAGAGAAATTACGAGGGAAGGCTAAGTCCTGAATAAAATAGGAATAATGAAATCCTTGAAATAACTATACAATCTGAAAGAATAGGTTAGAAGATAATGTATGACGATTTGAAATCTATATTTAACATTTGATCAATACTGTAAGAGAATTGTTAAATGAGAAGAAGCAGCCTTAGTCATTGTTCATTTTCAACATTCAATTAAATCCCTCCTGACGATAATTGTTACAAATTTCATTTCAACAGCTCTTTTGGCGTCTAAATTATTACATTATCATTTAACTTATTACAATCAAATCATTCGAACTAAATGAATACTAAAATACTTTTTTATTAATCTCAGCTGGAATACATTCTTTCTTACTAACTCTACAAAAAATATTTACACCTTTTTACGACTTATTATTTTTGAAATTTTATTAAGGTAGAACCCGAATGTTTTCTAAAGATAACGAAATTATCCATAGCATCTACGAACCATTCCAGGATTGGGTTAAAGGTAGAATCATATCATGCTTTCTGTTGCCTGATTATATACTTCAGGATTTATCCCATTCCTTATGATTCAGATTCAGATTCCGAAAAATTTTGAATCGGTTTATCCAAGTTTCGGGGTGCCTCTACCAGATCTGCGGGTTGAACATCATTTGATTTTGGAGGTACTTCTCTTGCAATTGTATTTTTGTTCTGTTTGAAAGTCTACATTACATTCCATGCATTTTAAAGCGTTATTTGAACTATCACAACATATCTCTTTATTTTTATCATTGTCATATGTGCAATCAAAAAGAGCTTTTCCACCCGGTAATGCAGCAAAAATCTCCATTTGAACTGAGGAACTTGACAAAAGTATGACCAAAAAAACTATTACACCCGATGTCACAAAAATTTTTGAATTTAAATCATTAAATTTATTCATACAATGACTTCTAAATCAAAAATATAAACATTTGTCAATTACCATGTCTAATGAATAGGATAAAAACAGGTCGCAAGATATTTATCGCCCTCTAGGGACAAAGGTCAAGATTATTTAGTATTGATATTTGCAAAACAACTCGATTTATACCAAAAAAGTAAATTTGGTAGAATTATCAAAATTGTTACTAACTTCATAGTCACATTTGATTTTAGTTATGTATACTTAATATTGAGATGAATTAGATTATTAGGGTAAGCATTCGAATTAGATTCCAGATTTCATAAATATATTTTCAGTTTGACCTTAACTATTTGTAAAGTAAATCCATACAACTTTTTAGATTGTTTTGACTATTCGTTGCACATCAGAACCCCGTTACCACTAGGACCTTAATCCCACGGATCAGACCTGTTACTAACGATTGAAAAGTATGATTTTTGTAGATTAAGCACAGGATTTTCACTAACAAAAAGAAAACAGATCTTCATATTTTAATGTATTTTCAGAATGATATATGATATTGAAAATATGAAATAAGTCATATTAATATTTACAAAAAATAGTGCAGTATTGTAAGCAATCCTGTCAAACAAACGATCCTAATATTCTAGTAAGGTGTTTGTCCCGGAAGGTTGCCCGGCGGGTTATAGCGACATACTAGAAAGTCCATTTGACCACTACTAGCGAACCCGCAGCCAATCTCTTGGGTGTTCTGCCATACCATGGCAGTGTAATGGCCGATACCTGGACCGGATCGTTGCCCTGCATTATATTTCACCTTTTCGTCAGCCCACAATTGGGCAAGTTCCTCTGGTGAATAGAGATCCGCGACCCCAGACGCAATGTTCTCGTTTTTAGCACCGTGGGGAGTAGTATCGCATATGGGCTTGGGTGGTACTAGCTCGGCTCGCGCGGGATCGCATAGGAGCCCGAGCGTCGTCAAATGATTAGCCCAACTCTGGGAGTCGGATGCAAGACTGCTGCTCCACGTTAGCGGCGGAACTCCAACGGCAGCACGCTCATCCTTATGTATTATTCAGCATGGCGTTTTTGAGATCCGTATTTGACTATGCGTACGAAAGCTGCACCACCGACGATAACACTGTCAAGAGCGTCGTCATAACAAAAATCAATGTAATTTCTTTAGATACTTTTTGATACATAATTCGTAATTGATTCATGATAATTTCTTATTTATTTTTCGATCAGCAAGTATTAAGAAGAAATTTGTATAGGATCTGTATGACAAGATTTGTCCAATCCTGAAACCAAAGAAGACTTGGAAGTAACAAAATAGATAAATGTTTGATTCAAGATGTAATTTAACTTCCGAACTGGATATCTACAGATGGAACATAAAGATAGATTTAAATAAATAAAAATGAAGCTTTGGTTTTGAGGTTCCTCTCTGACTCATTATGAGCATGGTAACCATTAATTCTACAATCAACAAAATTAGATTCTTTATAGTGACTTTATCATTACCTCCTTAGAATCAACAAGAATCTGGCCTGACCGTTGGCCTTGGCAGCCATGATGGATCCAGGAAAAATAATTTCCTGACCACAGAAATGAGATAGAATAAAATTGATATTTCCAGTGTGTGTCGTAACATCATCAGAAGACAATAATATGGGTAACTATATCTTAAAAAATAGGTATTTAGTTACAGGTATGGAGAGGCTCATTTTCTTTTCCTAGTTTCTTTAGAATGTTCGCTACTTAACATCCGATATCTACATCTATATCAGTTCGGTAGGTTTTTTGTGGTTTAGATGACTAATCTTATTGAATAAATATTAAACTTGGATGTCAGATAGGTGATTGTCAGGGCAACACCATGATATAGTCAACTAATTAGTAGAAAGTCTAAAATTGGGTTATACTTGTCTTAATTATGGTGTATTAGGATAGTAATAACTTGGTATGGAGCCTATGTTAAAAATTGGATGTCCATACCCATATTAACCATAGCAACTATTTTCATTATACTCTCCACAATACAATCCATACATGCTTTAACCGTTAACAATATTGATCCTACGAAACTCCAATTATCTAATGCACAGAAATCAATATCGCTAAATGAGATGAATATAAGTAAAATTATTCTGTATAGTATAGTAATTATAATTTTGGTTGTTACCAGACTCAAATGGGCCAAACATGGAAGAAAAGTAACGAAGCCGAAAATTATAATTGAGTCTATTTTCTTTTTAGCAATAGGTTCTATTGTTATCTTTGATTCATTTTATAACGTTGGTATTCCAATTTTATACATTATTCCTTATCTGGTTGTGTTTTTTGGTTTACAGCATTATTCATATTTTCATTCAAATAAGTTCATTTCGTTCTGGACAGACTCAAAGACTAGTGCTATTTATGTAAAGGGCGGAACACACATACATCTTGCGTATGTGATAGGAACAGCATCTCGTATTATTATATCTGTTTTGTTTATTGGCAGTTTGTTTACGCCAAGCCGACGAGGGATAATTTACATTGATAGTTCGACGACAGTACTTGCTACTATAGTATTTGATTTGCTATTAATGATTTCTCTTGGCTTGCTAATAGGAATAAATAGGAGAATACTTATTCGATATAATTTAATTAACACAGGGAAAGAAAAAATTTCTGAAAAGTAGAGATATGATTGTACAAAAACTTAGCAATTTAGGATTTTCAACCCATGGATTAAACATTTCAAAAACACCGATAACTTCCTCCTTTCTTCTTTCCTGTATATCGGTGGCAATACCATATGCTTTCAGAATGTAAATATTGTCTTGGTATCAATTACAAAGGACCAATAAAGAAGTTTGAGTGTAATGAACAAGTTCTGATATTTTACGATCCTGATGGTATGGAGATAGAACTAGTTGCCCATAAGGATGCAGAGTTAAGAAAGGATCATATCTGGGAAAAGGGGCCAATCCCTAAAGAATATACCCCTAGGGGATTTTTTTCGGCTACTCTTTCTTTAGAAGGATATGAACGAACTGTGGACTTTTAACTACAATCAATGGTTTCTCAAAAGGGAAACACAAAGGAAATAGATTCTGATTTGAAATCGAAAATAAAGAAAAAAACTAGATGGCCCTTACACTACCAAACAAAAAAAGAAAATTGGATCCTTTAGATTCTTTGTCCACTGTTGATTTTCCTGCTCCAGGCATACCAGTCAAACTAATTATAAATCGGCTCGTTATGCCAAATATACCTATTTTTAAAGGTTATTTTGATATTATGTATTGACAAGTTTGATTTGGAATATTACAAGAAATTTTTGAAATGAAACTAAACCTTAACCTTAACCTTTAACACCTTTTGCATCACAAAGGTTTTGGCCTTGTTACTACTCGTTATGTGGATGGATGGTGGATTGTATTCGATCTTGAATCGTGTCCCCACGGGTTCGAACCAGAGTATATAAAAAAATTAGAAATAGTATTGAGTTGTTGATTACAGGCAAATATGTCCGACATCCGACCCGGCCCATTGAAAATATTGTCTAATTCTATTATGGTAATGTGAGGGAAAATCCTTGACATGAAGTTAACACTAATAAAATTTACTCAATAATCCTATTCTCTCGTATTCTTTTTTCCTCTTCGGCCATTCCCTCATCCGTAATGCTAAATTCGTTACCATTTGATATTTCTACCAACTTGGAGTCATTCCATAATTTAATCAAGTCTACTTTCAAATATGCTTGATCTAATGAAGATACTCTATCCTCTAATTCTTGTATAGGGACTTTTTCTTGTCGCTCTCTTTTTTTTAGATATAGATGTGCTAATATAATACTCCTAACCTTTCGCTCTGCCTCTTCATCGGATTCAAAACTCGATATATTATTCATACTATTGAAATGCTAAAGTTGTTTAAATCCTTACATGATTGACTAGAATACATGATCGGGTTTGTTAATTTCAATTTCCAGTGCTTCTTGCATACTAGATGTGTATATTTATCTGCGAGTAATACTTAATCATTCAGTCAACCAAAAACTATCCCGTTAATAATATGAATCCGACTCGGCCAATAAGAACGATTTTCTAGTCGAAATTTGCCTTAAAATCTGAACAATTATTTTTAATTGATCAATTGTTTATATTCATAAGAACCCCTATTACCATTAGGAACTTAATCCCTACGGATGAGAACTGTTATCAATATCGGGTTATAGTTAAAGTCAAACTCGCTTAGTTTTGGAATGGACATTCGTTAAGTCCTTATTTGCAATGATTGAATCATGGGTGAATTAAGTTAATGCTTTTCCAAAGAGATCCAAGACCTTAGATTCATATTATCAAAACTTCTGCTTGTTCTCTATCGCTTTTAGCCTTTTCAAATTTAAGTTTTAATTTACCGTTTCTAGGTTTGTATCTTAATCTGGTACCACAACAAGGGCAAAATACAGATATATTCCAAGTAATATAAATATCGCAACGTTGACATCGTTTTTGTCCTTTTATATATCTGCCTTCGTTTATACTCTTTCCAGAAGCTTTGAATCTAGATACAAATCCCTCTACAAACCATTCAGGTACTGACTAGAAGATAAAGTGATTATTTAAAGCATGATTTTATTAAATTTATTGTATTATTATAGCAAATTAAATCAGAAGATCTATTAAATAGATCTTATTTTTTTGAGCGCAAAAAAGAGGAAGGTTAATTCAACTCCATTATGTTCCCATCGAACAACCTTATCTTTACATGTAAAATCTATGGGTTCAATGAGTTCAAAGCCATTTTTTTCGCACTATTAATAATGTTATTTATTTCGTCCCTACTAAAAATAATATCAGGCATTCCGAATAAACAAGAATTCTTCGTACTGATTTTATTTTGCCAGTAGTCTGTAGATGTAAGAAGCATTCCTCCTTTCTTTAATATTCGATTCATTTCTTTAAAATATTTTTCAATATTAATACTATGTTCTATGACGGATAAGCGATGTGATGTAATCAAACATATTATTTCTATAATTTGTGTTTTCTAGGTTTTGAATCGATAAGTTAAATTGCTTGAATTCATTGTATCTCCGATTGTGATTTAGAAGATGACGAGAGGTAAAGGTCACATCCGTATAATTCTTTAAATCCAATCTTACTAAGCATTGACAAGATGGGACAAGTATTACATCCTACATCTAGAATAAATGATTCTTTATCTGCTTTATTTAAAATGTGGATAATTTTACTAATATCCCATGATTTTGATCTATCTGGATGGGGAAATAGATGTAATGAATCTAGATAATTTATTGCTTCGTCTACCTCAAGCATATTTTTCAAGACCGAGTTGTATTTCATGGTTAAAATAGTTCTAACCTGTAATTTATTAATTGCAAAGCCTAATCTATTGTTCTTATGATTATTTATCTTTAGAATTAATCATAAAGTATTTCTTAGTTGTTTCTTTTACTGTTGTTTTCCACCATTAAGATGAAATAACTTACAATAAATTGATTTTGTGGTATAATTCTATAATCCTATAAAAATCATTTTAGCTTCCAAATTTGGAGCAGTTTTCTTTTTCTACCATCTATCAATCGAACAAGTATCCAATCAAGGTCTGCTCTCTCTGGGCTATAAGATTAGTCGAAGATGAATTATAGTCAGTGGGTTAAATACTATGTTAACTATCCGTACTTGCAAACTACTGTAATTCCATCAGTAAACTTGCACCATAAATGTTGACTTACGGACAAGCCAGATCTCATAAGAAATGAGACGTAGATGCTTACCATTACATTCTACTCCCTTTTCCTTTTATTATTTATTTTATTTATTATTATTTCTCATTGCTTCTTTGATATTTTCTTTAATCTGTTATAGAGAAATGTATACGGATTTTAAAATAACATGTATTAATGATCGTGGTACATTTATCAAATTTGAGATTCAGTCACTCAGCAGCCAATTAGTCAACCCAAAAATTGTACCGTTAACAATATAAATCCGACCCGGCCCATTGAAAATTTGTCTTTATTCTTGAATTCGTCGGATAGTCCACCGGATGAAATTAAGTTTGGAAAAGATTCTAGTGAAATGGTCAGACATGGATTTTAAAGTAGACTTTGAGTAAAATAGCAAAGAATTGTATCAGTGTGAAAGTGAATCTCGATGTCCATTGTCTTTGAACTATTAATTCTAAATAGATAAGAATTAATCCATTTTTTGAGATAAATCACTTGATGATCTACTAGTTAGTACAGATTTCTCAAATGCCAAGGATCTTATAAAACAGACTGTAACTACCCTTTTAGATGACAAGAGGGATATATTAATTGCTGCAATTGTTACTCTAATCCAAGACATACAAGTTGATCCATACAAAGGATTCTTAATTAGTAACCTTGACAATAACTTGGTTGGTAATGATGATCATAGTTTTATCACCTCAAATACTTTAGGTTATGATTTAGAGATCAAAAAGGTAGAAAATTATCTTATTACCTATGATTCACCGATCCTTGATTTGGCAAATATACTATATGATAAAATCTTAAAAATAGTTCAATATCAAATCTTTTTTAAATCTAGATCATTCACAGATTAAGATGACGCTAATTACTGCCTAGGATTCTTATTACAAGCCGCCCGATATTAACAACAAACTAAAGTCTGATTCAATGGGAATGCGTCTACTGGATCTAAATAATCATACCTTATTAGTGCTGGTGTGATACTATAGTTGATGAATATTATTGAAAATGAAATACCATATCTAGTAGAGGCAAGAACATGCGGTTGTATTGAAAAGGGAAAAAGTGTTTCATATCATTTCATCGAGTCTTCTCATAGCCTTTGTCTAAATAAAGGTGAATTGATGCTAGGTCAGATTCAAGCCTGTGAAAGATTATTGAAATATTCTAAAGATGATACTGAAGCCCTAGTGTTAAAGGATGAGATGACCAAATTGAGATTGGCGTTGGATTTGATGAGATATTAGGTTGCAAACACTTATTTTGAATTTGATGGGTATAGCTGTTCTCGACAGATTTAGTAATTATTCTTAAACTTGATTACCAAAACTAAAATCATACTTCGGTAACACGGCAATCAAAAAGTACATATTTTCAAATCGATAATATGATCTCCTCTCATAATATATGGCTAAATTGAGTCAAATTCTATAAAATATTCACATACTAATCATCTATGTAAAATGACACATGATGTAATAATCATATATACATAATTTGGATTAATCTGAATTAAAATATCATGATATTGTTAATCCACTGTATTTCTTAAATTTAGTTGTGAATTTCCGTACACGATACAGGATTCGGCAAAAACTTTCGTATCAATTTGGGTTGGACGAGGCTTTTTTTCTCAATTATTGTGACTTGAATTAGAGTCATCTGATCTGTATGATTTAAACTCGGTCCATTCCATATCAAGGACTAGATTATTGTTAACTTCCATGACTTTTGATATCGGAACATCAAATTTTTGATCATAATCCCCAAATATCGTTATCTCGGTATCTGTTATCCCCATCATAAAGCCCACGAAGTCTTCATTCAATAAACTTACTTTTTTGTTAAACAGAGAGTTAGGAAACCTATCTATAGCAGATTCGCTTGTTTCATTGTTGAAATAGTTCCTCTGCATTACTTAAATTTCTAGATACCAAAATATCATTTCTATCTAACAAGTACCTTTTTAATTCGTCATTGCCGGTTATTTGCATTATTTAGTTATCAATTACCTTATCGAATTTTTGAAATAAGACATCTGAGATTTTATTGTTTAATAGAATATCCACTTGTTTATTTTTCATTTTTCTTGGCTGCAATAGCCTTATGGAGAGAATGTAAAGACATCATTATACGATTAGAATTTTTCTCGTTTGTCATATCATATATATACATTTCGTATCTATTAAGTATGTCATGATGCATATCGTTGACAAATTGCTCTAATCGTTACTATAAATCGAAATATAGTAGATTTCAACTCGTTCTAAATGATAATGATACAAATATTATTCAGGCTATCAAAAATGGAAATCATATCATTTTTGGACAATATTTGTAAATTAAAGGAATTAAGATTTATTAAAACTTCAAGAACATCTTACTTGGCCGGTTCCCTTGAATGTGATTAATATTTGTATTAAATCCCTCTAAAAAGTTGAGCTTGTAATATATTCTTTCAATTATTTTTCAGATATCAAAATTTTCGTATGCATCATTAATCATGACGAGTTTTGTTAAATTAGTTCTTCCGAATATATTTATTATTCGCAAATTCTCTTGCTTTTTCTATGATACTATGATAAGTTACTATTTGTTGAACTGCCATGCATATTATAAAAGATACTGTAAATATTATAGCCATAGAAAAGATAGATATCCCAGAAAATTCATTATCGTTGTAAATATTATAGCCATGAGAAAAGATAGATATCCCAGAAAATTCATTAGAGTTGCCTATACCCTTTTATTTTTATCCAGACTATTTTGCTTTTCTTTATCATGTTCGGAGCCTATATTTTTGTCAGTAACTTTTACTTTGTTAAAAACTGCTTTAGTTCCGGCTTTCACCTTATTTCCTGTTTCATCTAAAGTGCTCTCATATATATCACGATGTCTTTCATATTCATCGGTACTTGTTGATAATATCGACAATATATTCGCCGTGGTACTCCATATCTTTATCATATTGATTCCCAGACATTGCAGATCAGATTGTATAACATCGTATAAATATTCAATACTACTGTTACCAATTATTTTTGCGAGAATAAATTATTATAAAAGTAATATTGAACTAATATCTAAGGTTGTAATTGATTGTTAATGTTTTATAGTGTCGTTTGGAGCGGTTTTCTTACTACCTTTATTATTTGAGGAGTAATACTTATTTACATTATCTTTTTCTTTTTACGATTATCTGCTTTGCTAGCAATATTATTTTTAGATCTTTTTCTTCTTATACGAACAATATATTTTGAAATAAGCTGAATCTCTTCTTTGAATCCAGTATATTTCCAACAGCATTTGTTAACAAGAGTTGATATAACAAACCAAATAATACTATTTACTATTACAGTAACTAAAAATCTATAATAATAAGCCATAAATGACCCAATCATTATACCTCCTATGAGATAAGGCATTTGACGTTTTAATACGGATTTTAATAGACTATCCAAAACGACTTCTACTCATTCCTGATTGTATAACATAGTTTATAGACAAGTGTAAGGTGATTGATATGTTATTAGATTTAATACAATTATTCGAGGATAACAAGTTTAATCAATTCTTAGTTATAATAGATGACTTCCCCAATACTGTATTATAATTATAATTAATATACAATCATTCTACATTCAATATCTAAATTAAAGGGCCGATAATCTCTTGAAGACCACCAGGTAAACAAAATGAATATCCATTCTATATTATTAATATTAGTATCTCTATGTGGGTGAGAATGATTTGATTGATTAGCATCCTAAACTTTTTGTAACAAGACCTTAAAAGAGGTTTCAAAAATTTAATAGAATTAAAAAATTAGGGTGAATGGTCTTTTATAATTTCTTTATCAAGTTCTTTAGATATGCATCCGAGCCAGGAGAAAATTCTTGTGGAGCTTCAGGCATACTGGGTATTTCAACATCTTGAGGAAACCCTTCAATTACTTCAAGAGTACCACCTTCATCAAATAGCGAATCACCTTTGAATATCTTATCTATCAACGCCTCTTCACCCTCAGTTACAATAACTATTATTCCCCAGAACTACTGAAAACAAAACCATGAAAGGTTTCATTCACAATAAACTAGATGGTACCATTTACCACACTACAGAGACCCATTTTGAAACCATATTCCTTTTAAAAAATGTGTTTATCTTAATATGAAATAAGAAAGAATTAAATTGAAATCAAAAAGATTAGAAGGCAAAAATAGAGATAAAAATATTGAATTGTATTCCTTAATTTACTCGGCGTGTCTTGGACCTACATAGGTGCTGTTGAATTGCCAGTACCTGATGTCATATTTCTGCCCGTCATATTTGTGGAACCTGTATCCATCGTTGTCGAACCCATTTCACTCTCTGCAGTCGTTGGACCTCGAGCTATTGTTGCGGATGTAAAAGTGCCCGCCATTAAAGAAGCTGTTGCAAGAATACTTGCGATTGCAAATAAGTAGATCTTATTCATACGATTTTACTGTATAATTTATACCATTTATTTTTTGTCTAAAATGATGCTATATTTTTAATATACTTATATTATATAGTATATTGGATCGAAAGATCTCATTTATTCAATTAATAACATGATATTGCATTATTATGCCGCACCCGTACAACTATTGCATTGGGTCATCAGATGAAATATTATGAATAATTTAGAATCCTATCATGTGATCACAATGCATTCCTTCTTCCTTTGCAAATTTTATCATGGAGGATCATCCTGTGATAATGTAAGTGTGAATCAATCATATGGTCATCGATCAACATGACACGACTAATTGCTAAATTTTTTCACAGAATTATGGGCTAAATAACCCGGATTGAAGAACTTGTCAAATGTGAATATCTCGACACTGTTTAATTTCATAATTATGATACTCTTAAAGGTATTTAATTAAACCTTGATTTTGCTGAGCTTTATAAACAAATTTGCCATAATGCTATTATGGATTGATATGAACAAGATTAAACGTAAAAATAAGAAAAAGAATCCATATAGGAGTAGCGTAAATAGAACTTATGAAATGGTTTCCCTAGGTCTTCAGAGTGAGTTATTATGGCTGATGACTTATCAACCCTTTAACAAATTTGCAATTAACAATTGCAAATCAAGAATAAGGGGTTTAAAGAGTATGAAAAAAGCTTATAATCTATATACAGATTTTGGAGAAGTATTCTCTAATTATCCATAATGGTCAATTCCTAACCCAAATGTCTCAGTAAGGAGTTTAACTAATTTTCTCGTGAATCTTTGAGCTACGATTTGATTTTGTACCCCGGTTTACTATGGTTCGACAATCTCTAAACCCTTTTTTAATTGCTTTACTGTAATTGTACATCTGGGCCAATAATAATCAGTATTGTTGGTCGGAGGGAAACTATCTTGTTTTGTTAATAGTCGGAGTTATGGATGAATCAGAAGTAACAAATTATCTAAAAGTTTTCAATAATCATATTATAGTATCGATATGCATATCCAATATCTATGATTTTTTAAAAAATATTTGCAAATGTATCTTGAAAATGATATATCTGAAGTTGTATGTCCAAAATGCAATAAAAACAATGATAATTTAGAGGTATTGCGAATGCATGTTTTTACACAAAGTAACTTTGGTAAACATCCGTATTATGATATCATATGTAGTAGTTGTCATAAAGTATTCACCTCACAAGTATATCTTTCCATCGACGAGATATAAATTAGGTCGGTTTCGAAATACATCTCGTTTACTGATTTGGATTTTAGAAAGATTAATGATCTTGATTTAGAATAGAAACTGACCTTCGCCAAAACTTGAGAAATTTGGATTTAGAACGTGATCCTCATTTTATAAACAGATATTAGTTAATCTGAACAAACGCTTAATTGATTTGACTTTCTTTCGACCCATGAGATAAAGATCTCCTTACAAGAAAGTCATAATAATTGATAAATAGAGTAAAGAATTCGTATAATTATCAGATCTTACTATTACCACCTACGGCTTTGTTTTTGGAACATAGTCGAAGTATGCGAGGCCCCAATTTCTCCAAGTTTACTGGCTTTTGAATTACATCAGAGATTTTGGTCTCCTTAAAGTCGATACTATGCGATATATCCCCTTTGCAATATCCTGTAATCAAAAGAATTTTTACTTGGGAATTGTATTTTCTTATCTCCTTGGATAATTCCATCCCATTCAATTCATCCATAGACAAATCTAAAAGTATCAAGCAGTATCTCTTTGAATATTTTTTGAAGTGATCTAGAGCTAACAACGGCTGAGTAAAAGAGATCGTATCAAAACCAGATCTTGCAAGATACAAACTAAGAAGGCGTGCTATATCCCATTCGTCCTCCACTATCATTACAGATAAGGGCACGGACATATTCTAGTTTGTAAAAAAAGTATTTAATCACTATATAGTCATTTAGCCAATTATCTATAAAATTCTGTTTATTATCATGATTTTCAGCGTCATTATAGGAACAAAATATGAGACCATTACAAAAACAAGTTTATTCAAGCAATTATAAACAGAAAGGTACTCTTAGTCATATTACGGTCATCAGTGATTCTTTATTAGTAGCATCGATAACTTAACCAAGAAAAGAATAGCAATATGAGTATATTATTGACAAATTAGATTATAATATCCAGACAATTAATACACATTAAGAACATTCAATGGTGTATAATGGCATTTATAATCATCTATAGGTTTTTTAAATTACTAATGTAAACCCAAAAGAAATAGAACATATCCACCAAATATAGAATTGGTCACTATCTGTACTCTCTTAGTTTGTCGACTAGAAACGTTGTCAAAGCAATTTCATTTTTATAAAAGGTCAAAAGAAGCCACGTTATGATTTGGAATTGGATTCAAAAGTACAGCCCCTCAAAGGACTACATGTGTGTAAAAATAAGGGTAACCGCTACAATAGCAGCCAGTATGATGAAATTGATATATCAGAAATATGAATGAGTAGTTTATCACTATTTCTAAAGGATGAACATATTCTATGATATTTGAACCATCGTAGGTGTCGAAGGTATCCAGGTCTAAACTATCTAAATTAACCAATTCCTTATGAAGGAGAGAAAGGCGAGAATACACCTATTTTATAATTTCAAAATTTATCATGGCATGTGGATGTTTTTGAGCATGATCATAGCATAAATATTCAGAACAAATGGTACATCTGCAGATAGAATTTGAAAGACAAGCAACGGAATCACAGTATTTGTTACCATTCTTCTTGTCTACATCTTTTAGTATCGATATAGTCTTAGTCCTTGATATGTGTCGCGATGATGCATAATTATTTAATTTTAACATATCAATCACGAAAATATCATAAAAGTTCTATAAAAGTATTGGTATGAGGCTCATTTGAATATTGTAATTATGCTAAAGGTTGTTAAATCTATTTGAATTTTAGATTAAATAGACATACAGAAGAGTAGATTTATCCTAAAGGCTAGGTAGGCATTCACAGGATTTATATTACCAATAAATGGTAATTCATTTAAGGCTACTCATCGTGAAATCTTAGTCATCGATAACGAGAAATGATATTTTTTACAATGTAAATAATAGATTACCTGTACTTAGGGACTAAAGTCATAAATTGTTTTGCCAGAAATCTACATCGAGTAATAAATTTTTGAATTAAATCCTTTATAGCATGATTTTCTTGGATGTTTTTCTCTCCGTCTGTTACAGTTACCCCTAGTTTGTCAACAACTAATAGCAAATTCAAATACCAATAGTTAATTATGATAACATTGTATCAATAGAATACTATCTTTTGGAGATGCTATATTTTCATCGCTTAGAGCATAGGACACATTTGCATTGCAACTAGATTATTATCTTAAAATTTGTGTGTGAAATCACACATTATTAGTCTGATTTACTAGTCATATCGTCTAGTTGGTCTAATAAGTTACTCACTATATCTAACTCAGATCCTGCCTCAATGAGTTTTCCATCATTTAGTGCATCCCTAGCATCATTTACATGTTGTTGTACTTCATCTAGGCAAATGGGAGGACAATATGATACGCTAGCTGAGGTACTCGAAAAAGCATTTGTTACAACGCCAACACTTGATAATAAGGCAGTGGTTATTACAGCTAAAAAGACAAATGAATATTTATTCATTGAAATCATATTACTCTAGCAAATTTATGCCTTGATCACAATTCTATAATTATAAAGCTAGCGTCAATTGTTGAGTGAAATTTACCGAAAAGATTGACCTATATTTTGTGATTTCAGATAAGAAAGTTATGTTATAGACATGACTTGTATGATTTGTCTAATTCTGCATACGCATGTTTACATTGCGCAAAGCTTAAGCCAATACATTTTCTCTAATAATATGAGTCGCAGTATTCCTTCGTTTATCCAGCTCATAGATATTGAGCGATTAAACTGGTCCGAATTTAAGAAAGAACTATCGACCAATCCAAGAATGACAAACAAATGTTAACATCATATTTGAAAACGCCAAATTATATACACAATATCTATCTAACACCAACAGACAAGTACATTTCTTTTTAAAATGTCATTTTGTTTTTCAGTTACTCCAAACTTCAGCCGGCCATACATATGATCCCTCTCACGCTATAAACACCGTCTAGTTTTTCCAACTTCTATGGGCTCTTGCTACTTCAAACACTGGATTGTACTCAATATTCACCATAGTAATCAACATCATAATGTTTGTAGAATTTTAACTATATCAGCAATTTATCAAACTCCTGCTGCTGTTTCTGAAATTTTAACTCTCTCTGTATACTCCTCTCTTAGTCACATATGGTGTATACCGACGGTCTATATTACTCCATATATTCAAATTTCTCAATAATGTCGGTACACCTCCAATTTCCATTGGAACATAAAGTCATCGATATTCATTGTTTAGTATTATCGGAATAATTTGAATCGGATTATAAGTATCGTTGCAAAGACCTTTCGAATATGGGGCCAGTCAACGCATTCAGCATTTAGATAAAAAAGTGTCCAATTTGGATGAAACGAATAAAAAATATGTCTAGATTCAATTGTGTTGATTATGATAATTTGGCTGGATTTTAGTGAAGCCTATTAATCATGAAGTCATTAATGTAGTTGGGAATACATGAATGATTATGAGTTTTATTCTGACAGGTTTGTCACTTGTGACAAGTGTGGTAATAACATGGCCTATTTGTGGCTTGAAAAAAAAGAGCAAGTGTATTTGATTAGTTGTGATAATTGTGGTGTAAATGAGAGAAAGATGGCAGCGGCGGAGCAGGTTGCTGAGAACAAACAGATATTTTGCTGTGAAGGTTTTAAAGATTTCTTAAATCAAGAATTACATATTGATGAGAATCCAAGAGTGTTTGAGGTTATGGGAAAACTTTTCTACTATTTTGAAAACAGTTCTAACCCAATTGTTGAACAGATAAGGTTTTGTCCCTTCTGTGGAGTTAAATCGGATATTGTTGAGATTGCCGGATAACTGAATGATAAAGTTTTGTATTGTTTCAAACAGTATCAAGAATTGTATGGATTTTTGGGTATCGAGATGATAGCCCACGTGTCTTGATATTTGAATTTGCATTTTTTCCATGGCCTTCACCACTTTTTTTTGTTGTATTTAGATCGTTTAGGTTAAACTTGTCGTATCTCGAATCTTGATGTGTTTCCAAAATCATATTATCTTCTTTATTAGTTTATACTAACGCAAATTGACTAACTATCCATATATGCTAGAATGTACTGTCCTTGCCTTTATAGAAAATAGAGACGAGGTAATAATTTTGTGAAAGTGATCTCATATATCCCATAAGTTATGTAAATAGGAATGAATGACCGAAAAGGCAAACACGTGTATCTTTATAATATCAATCAAGACCAGGATGACGAAGACACTAAAGCGGGTATAACTGGAACATGGTCTTTTACCAAGGATGATAAATTGTCTCAAGAATTAGCAGAGATTACATTTAGGATGTCAGAGGGTAAAGATACAGATAAGGACGGCAAAAGACTGAACGAGATAATCAAAATAGTTGAACAAGATATATCAGATGTCGTAGGCTATCGAGCTACAATAAGTGATAATGGCCTATTTTATTTAGATAATGACACAGAACTAGGTAAGTGGTTTAAGGTAATGACTTGAAATAATACATAGATCCCGACGCAATAACGCTAGAGCCTATATACTCCATATATTCAAATTTCTCAATTAGTTAGATAAACCTCCAAATGCTTTGTGACATGAAGTGGTCCAAGTATACTAGTTTTTAATTAATTTATTTTGATACTTTTGATGATGGTCCTTAATGATAGAGAACGAAGTCCTTATTCGGTCTGGCTTAATTGTTCTCTTCCATTGCTATATTGAAGTAATTTTGGTAGGATATATCCCCTCGGCATTATATAGATTCAAACATAGTTTAATTATGATATTCAAATGCCTTTGTTACGAAAATGAACCCTTGCTTCCTCTGAAGCTTAAATCTGCGTAATACTAGGATTTTGAACCCAGTAATGTAAAATTTACTCTACAAAATTAAGGCACTGCGCTACTGTCCAGTTTCAAAGACTGTCCCTGAAAGATATTTCCATGAGAGTAAGATTTTCCTGTTTAGGTTATTTCGAGCCAATGATGCCTTCTAACAGTGTAAGTGTTTCACCGATCACAGACACATCGTTTGAAAGTTGTTGTTTGAAACGTACATGTTACCATTGTCATGGTTTTAATCCCATTTTTGGAGAGTAGAAGGCTAATTGGTAATCAAGTCCGAAATAATCAACGACGTTGAAGAATTAGATAGGATGGGTTTTACATTGAACTTATATGGAGTTTGAGAAAACAGGAGTGCAGGATATATTGTTAAGCGTATTACATTTTTGGGAAGATTTCTTATCCACCAGTTTTCTAAAGCAATGCATTGTTCAAAATATTTATTCTTAAACAAGGTTCCTGCACAATCACATACAAATCTTATCTTTCCAGTTTCAGAGAGCATCGACTCTCTTCTTAAATATCTAATGAAATTTTCAAGTGGGACGATGTTATAAGACAGTGAATCAATATAGTATTTTGAAAAATCCATCAACTGAAAATTGTGCTTTTTAACATTTTTCTCATAGTCAATAATTTTACTCAGAAATTCGGGTGATATGCTATCATTTCCAATTCTTGCCGTAGCGTAAATGCAGCGATCACCTTGCATCAAACCTTCATTTATAAAATCAGATAATGCCTCCATCGTGGTATCATTTAGGAAAAGTTCTTTATCATCTACGGTCATTAAATCCTTGGATAATTCCTTGGTTATCTTATCACCGTTAGCCAAGCAGATGTAGTGATTACGAAATGGGTTATGGAAAAGTTTATTGTTACCACTACTGCTACTGCTTAATCCATTGGTCCAAACCAATCCGTGGTTTAAGCTCAGTAATGCATGCTGTTGAGGATTCATTCTGTCAATATCATTTCTTTTATATGCATAGAGAGTGGAGATAGGAAAAGACAAGTAGCTTTGAAGTAGTTCATCGAATTTGATTAAAGCGTTTTCGAACTTCTCTATGAGATATGCATCAGCCTCGATAAAAACTCTCAACCCTTCCTTTTTCATCTTCTTTGCATTTGAAACAATTTTTTCCCATTCTGCAAGGAACCTTTCAGCGTTAAAATCGCTGTAGTGGTAGTGGTACCAATTTGATATTGGAGTGATTACAACACTGTTGCTATTATCCATTCCTTTAGCATTATCTTTTCCAAATTCACTGTAGATCTTGTGGTAGAGTTTATGTATTGATGGTTCTTCTAGCATTATTAAAACAAATTCGTTGTTTTCCAAACCTTCCTTTAGAAATGAAAAGCAATCATCTATCTCCGTGTCTTTGTTTGGGTATACTACAAAAATATGGCTATCATTACCCAACAAATTAGTCAGATTCACATTAGTTCATCTTTTGTATAAATAGACATCAGTAATGTATCATATCTAATGTTGACTTTAATTCTGTCAATTCTTTATTTATAGCACCTCTATCAGACTCATCTGTTGCATACTTCAGTAACCTATTGCATGCCTGGATTTGTGCCAGCATTATTTCCCTGTTATCAAGACATAGGCTATGAGATGATTCTATAAAATGATAGGTAATGCTCTTTTTCTTATTAAAACCGCAGGTCTTTGCTTCTATCAAGAATGGTGTCTCAGATTCTAAGATGTTCAATTTTGTCACCTTTTGAATTGAGAGCTTAAGGCCAAAATACATCGAGTCTTTGATCCTTTCATATACTTAATACGGTTTGAATTCATTGGTATTGGAGCTTATATCCTATAAATATATAAAAACTAGGATTCATTTGCAATAAAACGATCTAAAATCAAGACAATAATTACAAAATTATTATTCTAGTGCAACTATCGGTCACTATGACCAGGGTAATTAAGAACAACTAGCGTCAAAAGTCCGGGTCAGGTAGCGAAAGCATTACTTTGCGATTTGACAAAACCACATTAGACGAACTACGCAATGAGGCCGAACACAAATTGGAAAGCGTTAACACGCTCATAAATCAAATAGTCAAGGCCTATACACTATGGCATAAGCCGGCTGCGAGCACAGGACTGATTTACATAAACAAATACCTTTACAGAGATATTTTGGCAAATCTATCAGATGAACAGGTAAAAGAAGTTGCTGACAAATTCGTCAGTCATTACTTTATTGATATGATTGAAATGTTTGATAACACCGTTTCGGCCGCTGTATACATTGGCATCCTGCTAAAATGGATTGAAATCTCGGAATTCAAATACCGCATTTATGAAGACAGGCAATTAGATTATACAACATACAAATTTCAGTTTGACTTAGGATTAAAGTTTAGCCAATTTATGGCTAGCATAATAAGAAACACGATGGAATCGTTAGGTCAGACAGAAATAAAGGTCGAGGTTACAGAACACTTAGTTATACTTAGGCTCCCAAAATCTATCCTTTGAAAAGATATCAATTTTGGAAATTGCATTTGTTTGCAAGTGATTACACTATCCTTATATCTTTCTTATCTTATCTATTGATACGCTGACATAAGCCGATCTAAATCTATACACATGCAAAACGGGCAACATTGAATAATAGATAACTTCAGAAACGTTGGATTGATAGGGAGTGAAATACCGCACTTACTCAAATGGTTAACGGTCTACAACATGATACTATTTATCCCTTAAAAGGTAGACGTTACCAAATATAAATGGTATTAATGACCGATATCCTCCTAACTAAAGATTCTTACATAAGGATCGACGATTTAGAATAAGGATTTCTAAGAATGGGTAAAACTTTAATGAGCTATTCAGATTCCATCAGATTGTGCTAATAGATATGGATAATAGTTAGACAACTAAATTAGAGTATCGCATTCTGAAAAAGGAGTCATGACTTGAAAAAGATGTTCGGTCAACAAGAGGGTATAAACTGGGTGAATATCTTTCATCTAAACAATGAAAAAATATCCAATCAATTTGATACCTCTTTTAAATGGTGTAATCATATGCTTTTTTACCGGTTATAATTTTAATATCATTACAATGAGGTTATAAAATTCAATTAGGATAGGTATTAATCATCATATTTAATAAGGTTATACACACATTTCAGGGACACCTAACCCGGCCCATATCGTTAAAGTAAAACCGAATGTTGTCAAATGCTTGTATTCAAACGACATATTTGAAAATATCTTTGCATTCTTAATTAGGTAACAAATATATACCAGTTTCCATATACCAGATATATTAGAAGCCCACTGATTGGACGACTAGCCATATTGCTGTCTAAATTTGAATCGAATCTTGACTATAAAATATATTTAATACTCACAAAAATAACAATAAACCTTTTTTCAAATGAATTTATCTTGTTCTTTCAGTCGTAAAACATATTCGAACTATTGTTATTTACAATGTGGGATTTAGATAATTTTGCCAAATCCGATCCAAATAAGTCGAAATAAAAAGAGAAGATTTTGAACAGATTCATACGCACGATGAGGACTGGATATAGAAACTATTTGATAGGAGATTTTCCTATATAATGCGATATTATTGGTGGGGGACAATCCTTGATAAGTGTACGGATTCTATTTTCCATAACTTGAACGTTCTTGGTAACATATTCATGCTGACGCATATGATCAGTCCAAGTATCAGCTATTCTGATTTCGATGTAGTGACCGGGATCTGCAGGGTCTTGGAATAATTCCCAATAAGCCATTCCTTCACTTTTAAGAAGACGTCCTAATTCATGTACATTTTGCTCAAACTCATCAGATAAATTAAGATTAATCTTGTTATATTCAATTGTTATTAGTGCTTGATTTTCATATTGGGAAGGGTCAATTGAAGATTGAGGGGGAAGCGACCAATGATCACTTACTGGTGTAAAATCAAGGTCGTTCAACAAAGTGCTGCTATAACGTTTCTTGGCAATAATGGTTGCTGCTAAGGCTAAGGAAGCTACTGAAAGTGTGATCTGAATACCAAAAACATTAGCCACTGTGCCCCATATTACACTTCCTATTGCCAAGCCACCGTTTAGTACAAGAAGATAGATTGCTAATACCCTTGCTCCAATCCATTTCGGTGCAGATTTTATTCCAATTGTATAAAATGTTGATAATATTGTGATGTAACCAGCTCCGCCAAGAACCATGACGATACAAAGAATTATGAAATCTTGTATATATCCTATCGCAAATGTTACAATAGAAAGTAATGCTACAGAACCTGCAATCAGAGACTCTACCGAAGCCTTAGGACGTAACCATGGCAAAATTACAATTCCACCAACTATAGCACCCATACCAAATGATCCTAACAGTAGTCCAAATCCGGTGGAATCAAGTCCTAATTCATGTCTAGCTAAGAATGGTAAGAGAGATAATAATGCACTACTGCACAATGTAAACAAACCAGCACGTACAATTAATACATGTGCAGCTTGAGAATGGCGTATATACCGTATCTGAACTCGAATAGCTCTTATTATGTTCTCTGGTGGCAGAGAGTTTTGATCTTGTGAGACATCAGACTTTCGTGGTAACCTCTTTACGATAATGATCATGCAAATAAAGGAAACTGAATTAATAAAAAATACAGCCCAGGGCGCAATCGCAGCCACTATAATACCACCAATCGTTGGGCCAACTACACGGCCTATGTTACCACCTAGGGCACTAAGAGTGAGGGCTGCAGGCAGTTCAGATCTAGGAACCAGTCCGCTCAATGTGGGGATAATAGGAGTTCTAATCATAGTCAGACCTGCTCCTAGTGCAAAAGTAAGTATCAAAAGTATTGTTGGGGTAGTAAGACCAATAAGAGTTAGGATTCCTAGTATAGTGGATATTGTAAACATATATGCACATGTAAGAAGGAGTATACTGCGCCGATCAAAAATGTCAGATAATATTCCTGATGGTAATGCAAATAAAAAAATTGGTAAAGCAGTAGCAGTTGTAATGAGAGAAACAAATAATGGATTTGGTGAAAGAGAAGTCATTAGCCATGACGCCCCTACATCGTACATTGCTGCACCAACATATGAAAAGAGAGCCGCAATCCATAGTGTCCTATACATAGCAGATTTGAAAGGGCTCAGTCCTGATTTTGAAATATTTTCTTGTTTGTCCCCCTCCCTTTCCTTTTCAACCATTGAAAATAAGTAAGCAAGAGTTAGTCATACGTTTTTCTATAAGTCAAGTTATCCATATGAAAGTATAAATCTCAAATGAGGTTCAACCTATGCAGCTTTGAGATCTATCGGCTCTGCTAAGGTTAATTTTAAACTCCTGATTTTCCATTTCATTCTGTTTTGGTAATATTTTGACCAAAGAAATTTGTGAGATGGCCCATAAGGAACTCGGGTTGTACTTCTTGAATAAAATGTTCTATATTTGGAATCTTGATGCTATGAACATTTTGGGTCAGCATGTTCATCCCATATACTGGCCTATTCATAGTTTTTGTATTTCTAATGCTATACCATTTAACCCTTCAAGTGTCTTAATGGAATTTGGATTTAGCATCAGAATTTTGTTTTGAGGATCATATTGTAAATAGTCGAAATCAGTGTTACTATATTATTTTGTAATCAAATCAGTAGTTGATTGAGTATGAGGAGTATTAGGAGTATAAAAAGGTAAGGCGGCCACACGGGTCCCTTCTAGGAGATAGGTATAACTTGTTGTCAGCTTCATATAAAAGGGTAGCATCCATATCTGACTTAAACTCTTGAAAATGATTAACTTATTTATAGATGCACTGAATAACAAAACCCATAAATGCTATAAGGAAGGAAGAATTTGATGAATTTTTCATACCAATTCTATAAGTTAGTACCATTTGAGAAATGGAATGTTTTTGTCAACTCGAAAACATGCAATAAACATATTTCAAAAATCAATAACTAAACAAATAATTTTTTGTAATTTATCCTGTTACTCCATCTTTATAGAATCAGGTTAAAAAATCCTAGAAGAGTATAAAAGGAAGAATTTTGCTATTTATCATGTTTATATAAAAAAAAGAAGATTATTGTTCTTCGGTATCCTCCTGTAATTCTTGACTGATTATTTGCCCTCGTATCTCTCCATCAGAATTCTGTTGGGTGTGTATATTAGCATAGGCATTTCCCTCGTTAAAGGCATCTACCAAATCAGAGATTTGCATTCCTTCTAAAGGACCTGAAAGATCATCTGCACTAATCGTTCCACTTTCTGAGACTTCATTCTGTGGGGAATCAAAGTCAAACAAAGTCACTATCACTGGACCATTCTGACCTTCAATTCCAAAATGAATGTGTCCTGCTGTGGCTCCTTCAATATCAGTAGCAGTGATTGTGTAATCAATGCTGTCCCCGTCGTTAGAGGGACTAAAATCCGCAATTCCTGTTGCTTGTGTATTTACTGGTGGAACCTCTTGATCTCCTGAAAGAACCGTACTGTATTCAACATTGCTATTATCATTATTATTGTTATTGTCGTTTGGTATTGGTATTGGTATTGGTATTGGTGTCATTAGCTTGCGCAAAGGATTGAGATATTATAGTGGATGACCCCAGTCCAAAGATCCCCATTGCCAAGATTGCAATTAACCATGATACAAAAAATGGTTTCGTATTTCCTATTTTCATTAGTATGAATTGGATTTAATGATATTTAACTATAGGTATATGCCGAGATTATGTTAAAACTCATTGCAAACGACATGATATGATTGAATTCAACTTGAATTTAGATCAAATATCAAAAGCCATAAAAATAGAAGGATTAGATCTATACGGTATGTATTCTTTGATTTTATATCTCATCTTTCTGAGAGATGCTACTAGAGTAAAGTGAATGTTCCGATTAAGAATGCCAGTAGTATGCTCAAGAATATAAACAGGGGTATACTATTTCTCCGCTTTTATCAATGAATATCCTAAAGAAACTGCAGATATAACCAAAAAAGAGATAAATGCACTAACAACAACTAAATCTTCCATTTATTTAATCACCTCTCCCTTCCAATCATTTTCTTCAATCAGGATTAGACACCCTTGAGAGATTGTAGACTTCGGGATACTGATTTACTAACTCTCTGTTTACTTCTAATACATTCACGTAATCTGGAGCAAAGAAAAGTGCATTTGTTATTTTATTCTGTTCAATGTTTAGGTTCAATAAGGTTCTCAGAGTATTTTGATGTATGCCCGTAGCTTCACTTACGTTTTTGATTTGAGCATATGCATCTTCAGGCGTTATATGTGGATCTACTGTTGAAGCAGAATCACTTGGTGGCCTCGGGTGAAAGAACTTGGCTGAATCAAATTCCTGAGCTATCAATTTTGAACCTATTTTCTCCCCGTTAAATTCCACGATGCTGCCACCAGATTGGAAAGGTAAAGTCAGTTGTCCAACTTCGGCTAGAATGACCGGATAGGCAATTCCAAGAACTATCACCATGACAACCAAAACTCTAATTGCAGTTTTCAGGTTATATAATACAAGACTTGTTGTTAGCTTTTCTTTACTAGACTCGTTTTCTTTATCATAGTTTTTATTTTCCATGTTTTTCACCTCTTTACCTCATGAATGTTGAAAGGAACATGTCTATTGCCTTGATTGCTATAAATGGTAATGCTGCGCCCCCTAATCCATAAATAAGAATATTTCGCACAAATAACTGCTCTGTTTGCTCAGCTTTGAACTTTATTCCTCTTAATGAAAGAGGGATAAGTGCAGGAATTATAAGAGCATTAAAAATTAATGTAGAGAGAATCGCTGTTTCAATGACTAGAAAGTTGCATAATATTTAGTGCGCCTAGTTTAGGATTATCTTCTGCAAACATTGAAGGAAGAATTGCGAAATATTTTGCAGCGTCATTAGCGATACTAAAAGTAGTAATTGCACCTCTAGTCATCAACAATTGTTTTCCCAGTTTCACTACTTTGAGTATTTTAGAAGGGTCTGAATCCAAGTCGACCATGTTAGCTGCTTCTTTCGCTGCCGCTGTTCCACTATTCATGGCTAATCCGATATCAGCCTTTGCCAATGCAGGTGCATCATTTGTCCCATCGCCAACCATTCCTATAATATGGCCTTTTTGTTGTTCTTCTAATACTCTCTGAAGCTTGTCAGTTGGTTTGGCCTCAGCCATTACCTGATTAACATTTGCTTCTTGAGCTATGACTTGAGCTGTTACCTGATTGTCACCTGTTATCATAATAGTAGTGATTCCTGCAGCGTGGACTTCATCAAGTTTTTGGCGGATATTTTCCTTGAGGTTATCCTTTAAGACTACTAAGCCTATTATTTCGTCGTTAATTGCTATTGCTAGAGGGGTTTCACCCTTCTTAGATACTTCTTGAGCTTTCCATTTCAATTCGGCAGTATTCAAGCTAGTGTTTGACCTTGCTAATTCAACAATTACGTCCACCGAACCTTTTAGAATTTTTATTGGATTTGCAAATGAGTTTTTCTCCATATCTAGTAACATATCATGAATTTTACCATGACTTGACCTGTCAATAACATCCTCCAGATTCTCAAGTGTTGATGAATCTGCCTCTAGTTGACTTGTAACTGTTTTCGCAAGATTTCGTAGCTCTTCTTCATCGTCTCTATCCAGTTTAACAACTTTATTTGGGATGAATTCTATACCACTTACCCTACTCTCTGCGGTAAATTCGATGGATCTGGCAGCGATTATTTTTTCTAACATGGGTGGAATATATTTTCTCTCCTCAGATAGATCTACAATTGATTTTCCTTCATGAGTAATATCTTGAATTGAAGCTGCATATGCTACTTGGCCCACATCTTCTTCTGTATATGTTGCCATTGGAATAAATTCAATAGCACTTCTACTTCCCTCTGTTATTGTCCCTGTTTTATCTAAGATAAGAATATCGCAATCTCCGGCTGCTTCAATTCCTTTACCTGATTTGGCTATTATATTATATTTACCCAATCTAGTAATACCTGCCACACCAATCGCTGGAAGTAAACCTCCAATAGTAGTAGGCATTAGTGCAACTAATAGGGCTACCAGAGTGGCTATGTCAGTATTGTAACCCAAATAGTAGGCAGAAAACAACAAAGTTCCAATTACGGTAATAAAAATAAGAGATAAACCAGCCAATAGAATGGTCAATGCTATTTCATTTTGTGTTTTGGGTCTTGTTGCATTTTGAATCAAGCCAACCATTTCATCTAAATAACTTTTTCCAGCTTCTGCAGTTATCTCTACTATGATATTATCTGTGGTTACTATGGTTCCACCTATTACGTGGTCGTCTTTTTCCTTAAATACAGGATTTGATTCACCTGTCATCATGGATTCATCAATGAATGTTATCCCACTTATTACCAATCCATCCCTCGGAATCAATTCGCCAGCATACACTTTTACTTCATCACCCGGTTTAAGATGAGATGATTTGATGACTACTTCTTTTCCGTGTTCTAATTTTCTTGCAGTCACCTCCTTTTCCAACTTCTTTAACGAATCTACGCGAGCTCTGGCTTGAGCTTCTGAAAGGGATTCTGAAAATGTGGCAAACCAAACAGTGAGGATTAGTATGATTGCTGCCTCTGTATAGAATATTTGATTTTGAGTTACAAATGTTTCAGATACGTTTGGGAACACTGCTGCAAAAAGAACTACCAAGAATCCCAGTTCTACAGTGAACATGACGGGGTTGTTTTTTGCAAGATACCTTGGATCCAGCTTTGTGATTGAATCTAGTATTATTTGGAATTAATAGCTGATACTATACTGTTTCTTTTACCGTTATTGCTTTTACCGTTATTGCTTTTACCGTTATTGCTTTTTGATTTTGACATATTAATTTTCTTGTTACCTCCTTACTCTCCTAAATGGAAAATGGCCCCAAAATTATGAACGGAAAGAAAGTTAAAGCGGTCAGTAAGAAGGTAAGTGTAATTAATACTGTTATAAACAATGGACCTTGAGTTTTAATTGGTTCTATTACTTCTTTTCTATCCTTTATTGTAAATGATCCTGCTATGGCCAACATTAATGCGAGTGGCAAGTACCTGCCAAGAAACATCACAATCGCAGTAGAGTAGTTCCAAAATGGAGTATCCGCTGACGCGCCAAAGTAATCAGAGCCATTATTAGCAGCTGCTGATGTATATTCATACAATGTTTGTGTATATCCCATGGGAGTAACTTCGTCTACCTACTATTGCTTGTGCATTTCCAGTCCCTAAAGCTATGACAGTGGGTATCAAAATTATTGCAGGATGTAACAGAAAGATATAGACAGCTAACTTTATGTCTTTGGGTTTTATTTTCATGCTCATAAACTCTGGCGTCTTGCCTACCATGAGTCCTACAATAAACAGGGTCAATAGCACGAAGATAATCATACTCATCATCCCTGTACCTACTGCTCCTGGAATAGCTTGTACAAACATAGCTAGGAAAAATGAAATCGTGGCTTCAGGCGACATCCCTGCCAAAGCAGAATTTGCAGCTCCGGTGTTTGTACCTAGAGAAACAGTATCAAATAAAATACTTCCAAAGCTTCCAAATCGGGTTTCAAGTAGTAATGGTCCGCTTTCTACGCTAGTTGCTATAATAATTAGAGTTCCAAAACCAATAAGCATAGCTACAAGAATAGCTATACCCCTTCCTTTACCCATTAGTCGAGCATAAGTGATGGGAAAGGAGAGTGGAATAATAAGCATTAAAAACATCTCATACATATTGGATAATCCAGTTGGGTTTTCAAATGGATGTGCAGAGTTAGATCCAAAGAATCCTCCACCATTACTACCCAAGAGTTTTATCGATTCTAGAGATGCAACTGGCCCCATGTTGATTGTTTGAGTATTTGAGGAATTATTATTAATCGATATTCTCCAAAGTATTAGTTTCCACTGAAGGTTGAAAAGTTTGAGGAACACCAATAACCATCAAAACCAGTGCAGACACAACAGCAACTGGAAGTAATAAAGTTATAATAATTCTTGTCAAATCTACATAAAAATTTCCCAGTCCATAATTTTTTCGTATAAAGGAGCGAATAAATGCAAATGCAGCCGCAATTCCTGATGCAGGGGCTATAAACATTGTAAAAGTTATTGCAACCATCTGAGAAGTTATGGAAAGTTGTTGGTCTCCAACATAATGTTGTAAATTTGTATCGGTGATAAAAGATATTGCGGTATTAAAAGCAAGATCAAATGAAAAGCCCTCCTTACCTTCTGATAATGGGAGATAGTTTTGAAATGTTAAAACAAGGATAATAAATACAACTACTGCCATATTTGTAATAAATAAAGCAAGAAAATACTCTTTCCAACTCATTTGCTTAGTTGCGTTTATTCCAATTACTCTATAAAACCCGCTTTCTACTCTTGCAAGAGTTTTTTCCAATGGTCTCATTTCGAAGGTTATCATTCTAGCAAGGTAAGTACCAAAAATGGTTGCTAGACCTATAGTTCCTACTATGAGAACACAAAACTGTATTGTCGTGTCCAACTATTTCATCTGGTTTTTAATTTTAGTAACCTAATTCCTGATAGTAGAACAGTAATATATAAGGATTATTTTATTGAATAATTTAGATTACTAATTTATACTAGATAAAATATATAACAAAATTAGAAAACATTGTAAATATTAGTCAAATTATGAACAAATATATGTATTTCATAATCTTGTTTTCATATACAAAATCAAGAGCAGGATGAATTTTAGTCTTATATAGATTCTCTTTCCAAATTGCATTTCATACTCTAATTTGTTCAAACAAAGTTTAACAATTTCTGATTTTCTGATTTGACATTTAAAATTAAATTAGGAACAAAGTGTAAATTTTGAATAAATTTGAAAAGGAAAACAGTTTTTTGCATAAAATAAATTACTGACTGAAAGAAATAGTATGAATTCTTTAATTCTGTGCTAATGTGTTAAAAAGTACAAGGGCTCAAAAGTATAAATCAATTTTGTTTTGCCTCATACCTCTTTTAATATTTACGAGTCATGTTCCAAGTCTTTTTTTATCTGTTCAAATTGCTCCTTAGTTATCTCTCCTTTTGCATATCTTTCTTTTAATATATTTTGTGCATTATCATTTCCACTATATTGTGAATAGTAACGTGACGAATCTCCACATCTATTGGAGCAAAAAACCCATCGTGTGATAAAGAATATTATGAATATCAAGAATATTATTCCTATGAATCCAAAATGAAATGGAAAGTATATGAATTGGGGATGAACTCCTGAAAATACAGGGGCAGTAAATAAGAAGGGTATGGTAATTGAAATCCCTATCAGAACTATTAATCCAATTATGCCCAAGGTGATAAATCCTCTCATTCTACTTTCTGACTCCTTGTTATTCAAATCAAATACCCCAATTATCTATTCCAGTTTGAATGATAGATTTAGATAACTTTTGCATTGGACTATCTTGTCCATTCCAGTCGATCTTCACTAGAATAACAAATAAAATCGTCAATTACAATTATTACCTCTTTTTTTGTTATTGGTGATTAATGCCATGGCCAGATCCCATTACTACTGCTTTGACCATTGTATCCCCATGGGCCTTTCCAGTGTCCAAAGCCAAATAGATCATTTCCCTGTCTTTGTCTATATCCATGTTCATCTGAAAATCCAAGCATTCCATGTCCTCTACCTTGATCTCCTGGTTTCTCAAAGAAATTCATCGTCTGTATACCCTCTGATTTGTACAGCACAGAACCATTACCTGCATCAACAATTGTCTTATATCCTGTGTGGTTGACTGGATTTATTGCAAAAAATTTGTATACCAAATATCCTTGGTCCACTCCTAAGTGACCTCCCAATAAAATAGTGTCATTATTGAATTGTCTTGCGACAATATCAGCTGCTTGAATGAAAGATGTCTTTAAATCATTTTCAATAGCGGATTGTGCTTTTTCCAACACATTTATCGAACCGTTGATCCTTGGTGATTGTTCCCCCAATATTTCACTTTCATTGGTGGTCATGTTTGATGACTGAAGGGCAGTAACAAAAGTTATTACTGGGCTTGTCAAGAAAACTCCCATGATAATAACAGTAGTTATAATAACCACATATAGTATCATTTTATTTTTTGCTCTATTTGAGTTTATTTTTGTCATTGTGACATATTACGAAATTGTTGTAATAACCATTGTTTACCTTTGATACGTAACTTAGTTACTCGACTTCTCCAAAGGATCTTAAATGTATTAGCATCCATTACAAATGTTGAATAAATGAATTAGTTCGAAGGAAATGTCTGTTCAATAGAATATGAGATAACTATTACCCTATCTAGGTAGCTCGCCATATAACAAACATTTGATAAATGGTAAATAGATTATTCTCTTTATCATGATATAGATTGACTCACAAATCCGCTAGTTATATTGGAATAAATCTGAACCCCAATTTTTTAAATTAAAAAATACATTATTTCAAAGCACTTAATATATTCCAAATGGTCATCAATATAGCATCTAATAGTTTGAATGTTGGATTAAAAGAATGAAGTTCTTAAACGTACTTTTAACTGCATATTTTCTTGGGATTATCAAGGTTTTCGGGATGATAAACTGTCACTCCTTGCTCTTAAATTGAGGAAATTAAGTTGAATATCGATAGTATAAAAAAAATAAGGAAATAAAATATTATATTTGATGCTTCTATAGTAGCTTACATCTAATAAGGTGTAGTTGAGTTGTCAGTACCTGTGGTATTTCCACTCGTACCTGTTGTATTTGAGGCTGCAGCATCTGTTGTTGAGCTTGCGTCACCACTTGGTGTCGTTGGGGCTTGAGCCATTGCTGAAAATGTAAAGGTACCTGCCATCAAGGAAGCTGTTGCAAGAATACTTGCTATTGCAAATAAGTAGATTTTATTCATGGTTTTTTAGATTATAAATTATCACTTATATTTATTATCTAAAACATTGCTATACTTTTGTTACATTCAGGTTATATAGTATGTTGTAAAATGAAGCTCTTTTTAATACAATAAATAACATAAAATCCTACCTGTTCCGCATAATTCATGATAAAAATTTAACATACTATGATCACACTCTGATCTCCGTGACCATTTGTGTGAAGTATAGAAAAGAGGAAAAGCCATTCACGATTTCAGCGAGCTTCTACTTCCTTGTCAAACTAATTCATCCCTTAAGATGATATCAACCTTTTAAGATCTAAAAAAACTTCCTTGGTAATTTCGCCCTTTGCTAATCGTATCTTGAGTATCTGTTCCGGGTTGTTTTCCGTATTGGAAGTACCCTTAATCCTTGACTTTGTCAATCCTGCAGCAAGGGTCGATGTGAAGGAACTAGTAATTCCAATACCAAGAAACATAGTGATGGTTCCCACTATTATCCCTACATCGGTGGTTGGATTGGGTCCGAATGTAGCTGTTGATGTAGTTTGGATCGTCCACCACACCAAAGCAAATATAAAAAAAAGGAATGTATTAATTCTCTAAAAAACTAATTTTCTGTTTTTACGAATGGATCAATTTTTTGCTCGCTTGAATATATATCATCTGTATTGTTAGGATCTCCCTGTCTATGAGCATGTTTGATGTGATCATCTAGTTCAATCTTATTGCGCGCAACAAGTCCACATATACTGCATCTTTCTCCGCCAGGTTTTTTATGGTCTGAATTTTCTTTTTGTGAAAACTCTTGCACCGGTGGTAATTCTGATCCTGGATCTGAACCCATATTTAAAATATTGTGGTTTGAATATTAAACTCTTTCAATAAAATCAAAAACTTTTCAGTTTATCACCAGGTGTTTTACTCATCTTGGTTTCCCGTTAGTGAAGTAAAATGTAATTTGAAAACGGTATGAGGAATTAGTCCCTCGAGATTGCTAATAGATACTTATAAGTTGTTGTGCTTTTTCTATGTTTTCACAAATTATTTATCCAGCATAATTCTAATCGCAACAAAAGGGCCAAATGTGTTAGGAGGATCAATTCTGAGACAGGCAAGACAGGAGCATCTCTTCTTTTAGACAAATTTTATAATTAGAAACGATGACCTGGTTGGAATCTAATAGAAAACTGGGGAGAATGAAGGATAAAAAAGTTTTTAATGCAATATTTGAGAACACAAAATTCTGCAAAAGGACCCGGAATATCAATATTAACTATGTTGTAAATATGATATCTTATTTTGAAGGAATCGAATGTATTTTCGTCATCTTCCTCATTAATGTTAGACTTGATACCTTCTTCATTTAGACCTATATGTTATCGTTAATAATCAGATACCAAAACATATAAACGACATTACAAACATCAAAAACTATTTAAGTTTAGATCCATATGGGTAGTTATTTGAAATCGCATGACCCAGATAACTCCTAATGTCCACTCAATAGAAGGTATAACTCATCCTGATCCGCGTGGAAAGGTATTTCCTTATTTGTTTGTGGAAGATCAAGATGATTTGACATTAATCGATCCTTCTTTTCTATCACAGTTACCAATAATTGAAAACTATCTGCTTGATATAGGTTATGATATCAAGCATGTAAAACGTATAATCCTAACCCATGTCCATGTGGATCATGCACAAGCTGCCAATGAAGTAAAGAGGAAATCAGGTGCCAAGATTTATTCCCACTGGATTGAGGCAAGATATCTGAACCAGAACCCTCCATACTTGGGTCCTCCTTCTACACAAGAAACGGTTGAAAAATTAGAGAAGCTTGGAGTCTCAATGGGCGATTTAATAAAAGAATATGGAAGTTTCGATGTCGAACCTATTAATGTTGATCAGCAGGTGTCCGATGGGGATATGATTGGGAGTCTCAAGGTCATCCACACTCCTGGGCATACACCCGGACATATATCACTATATCATGAAAAGGATAAACTTCTTCTGGGAGCAGATAGTATATACAAACACGTATTTGGTGCAGAGGGTATGTATATATCTGCACCCCAAGTATCGATAGACCCAGTTACAGCAATAGTGTCTGCACAAAGGCTCTCTAAAGTTAATTTTGATAAGTTATTGATGGCCCATCAGGATTCGCCATTGTTGGAAGGAGCTAGAGAGGCTGTCGAAACACTAGTGGCTGAAAGCATAAAAAAACTAAAGGGATAGAAGTGTGAACCCATCTCTGTTACATTTCTGATTAACCCTGTGATTACTACCTACGCTTTTTAGTTATACAGCAAAAATCAGTCATAGTAGTCGGTGGGTCGGACCATTGAACATCTTTCAGTGCATTACTCTCGACATCCTGCTACCTGGCAAAGCCTTGAACTAGATTATATGACCTGTTACTCCAATATCATATTAATCGTTATAAAGCTCCGAAGATACTTTTTTTGTCTTATTTGTTTCAAAGAATTTCATTAAATCGAATTTATTGTAAACCTACTAAGTCAACTTGAAAATATAAAACCTAATGAATTCAAAGTAATATTATGTCTAAATCCTGCTCATCTTGTTGATTATCCTTAGAAAATAGGATTTAAGAAAACTTTCTCCCCAGTTATCTGCTTTTAAGATCATTTCCACGCTTAGAACTATGCCTATATGCAAGAACAAAAAAGAGCTTTGTTCACATAAAGATAATTTGTAGCTTGATGATTTTATTCTGAAAGGATTACCAGATATAAGAATTATTTAAGGTAGATCCATTAGATTTGAATTCGGAAATGATATTTTATGTAAAATTGGGATCTAGTTATTTCATACAGGATAGATTAATTTGTGCAGCCACTATGAAAATGATTAAAACAAAAAATAGAAAATGATAAAAGATTTGTGTATTATTGTTGGGCTAATGCGTTATTTCCAGAATTTTCTTGGTTTTGGAAGTTGAAATTGTTGCCAGAATCCTTGGTATCACCTCCAGAAACTACTTGGCTGTTCTGTCTTGATGATTGAGATTGAACAATTGCCTGGGATGCACTATTACCACCATCATCATCATCATCATCGTTACTCTGGGCTAATGCGTTGTTTCCTGAATTTTCTTGGTTTTGGAAGTTGAAATTGTTGCCAGAATCCTCGGTATCACCTCCAGAAACTACTTGGCTGTTCTGGATAGAACGTTGAACTTGTGCTATTATTTGTGATGCACTATTACCATCATCATCATCATCATTGTCATGGTCTTTTCCACCTGCAAATGCGATATTATTGGAAAAAATCATTCCAACTGGAGATACAGTCATTACAACTGCCATTGCTGTTACTACAGCCAAAATGGAGATTTGTTTCTTGTTGATATTGATATTAGTCAATTTGATAAATACAACATAATAATATACGATATAACTTGTATCAAAAACCGTTATCGTAAAATTATTGATAAGAATCTAATATAACAGTTTACTAGATTCTTGAAAAAGATAAATTAAAAAATTGAAGACCATAAAATCCAACATTCATGACTATTACAGTATAGATTGATGAAGATCATGGTCACGGCATTTGGTCCCAGATTACTAGATTTAGTAGCATAATTCGAAAGAAGAAATTTTTGATATAGCATCGTAGAAATTCGCTTTTTCAAACTTCATGTATATGGTCCAATTCAACCATAATATGTCATCTAATGTTTACATACAACATATTTAAAGAAGTGCGTCGCTCAAAATAAGTCATCGTGCAAAATGCCCATGGAGTGACTTTCATCATAAAAGAGATGGTAAAGCACCTCGTTATCTTGCTATTTATCAATGGTATTTTCCTATTCCTTATCCACAAAAGAACAAAATCAGCAACAGAATACAACATCAAGTTAATTGGACAGCCGACTAACTACTTTGAATTTAGCGCCGCCGTCATAGGAATATCGTCTGCAGTTATTGCAATTTTGATTGTAATTGTTATTCGATCAAAACATAATGATAATCATTGCTGCTGTATTCATTTCTCTTGGGGCGGGGCGACAGATTTTTGCCTCGGCACTGGATGTCATAACAACGAACCTGAACGCCTTTTTGTCATCTTGGACATCAATTCTTCATTTGTTTGCAAAGAATAGACAGATGGGGACGACACGAGGACGACAGATTGGAATACCATAGAAAGTAATCTCGAACTGATACTCATTAGCACGGGTAGGTATGATTTGCCTGTTAAACTTGATGGGGTAAAACCAGAATCTCAGCAAATATTATTAGATTATCTGGATGAGCATAAATTGGAATTAGAATATCAACAGGCTATTACAGATGATGATGCTAGCTGTCTTGCATTTACCCAATACGCAATTAAACAGATGAGAGAGAAGTTGCTGTTATATAATGAACTGGAAGAACTACAGGAAAGAAGCGGAGGCGTTAATGCAATAATCTTGATAGCATTGGGAACGTTGATTTGGTTAATTTCATAGTTTTGTGTTACTACTATTATTGTGTATGCAGTAATTGAACAATAAAATCCCTGATAAGATTTTGTAAACACAGAGATTTCACCTCAACAAACCAATATATGGCGTTTCCCTAGCCAGACTGTGTATTGATGGTACCGTATGTCAGAACCCAAAGAATTATCATAGTATTGTTATGCTCACTGGTACTAAATAGCAATTTTTCTACAACTGAATATGTTTGATATTCCTGTTCCTTGCTACAAAGAACCCCAAGAATAATTAATACTGCAAAGAAATGTTATAGTAAGACAGGGGACAGTTGTCATTTATCCTAGATTCATCAAACTAATCAATGCCCTTCGTGCTGCCGTGGAGAATGAGGAGGTTGCTAGATAAAGAATCAATTGGATAAATCAAGAAACACACACACGGCGAGGACAAAGTAGACTTTTAAAGTTCTGCATTGTTAGAAGCTTTTTTCCGCTAGGTATTGTATAGATACATACAACAACCATGAGGACAAATCAGTCTTCAATCAAGGCTTAGTTTTCTCCTGAAGGAACAAATGGAGTCTGAGGCTCATTACAAATTGTTGGCCCATCATCCCGGGCATCAAAACAATTAACATCAGTTATGTTAGAAGTAGACTTTTTTTTACAGGAAGGATCCTCGTCTGTTGTTGAACTAAAAGGTGAATTTGGAAATGCGCATTCATCTTCTGGCAGCGGTTGTCCTTGAATTTGAATTGGTAAGGCAATTAAAGTAACAGTTGTCATAAACAAGGGTATCAAATATATAAAATGAAATAATCTTTTATTTGGCACACATTATTGATCCAAACCTATTTTATAAGATTTGCTATTAGTTTTGAATATTTCCTCATCCTATAACATACATTAAATTAGTGGTTAAAATCAATATAGGTCTCGTTAGACATTCAATAATAATAAATTCATTGTCTTTGGTAACCAATATTGATAACTATTCATTATGATATAACCAATTCTTAGGACATAATTTGAATAATCAGTGATTGAAAGTAGAATAGACCTTTTCAATTGAAAAGATTGATGAGTATTATCTATTCGTTTCTCATTATCGTAAAACTAAAAAAAATCAAGCGATTTGGACTCGTAATAAATTTATTACTAAACCCACAGGAAACCGATCCTTTGATTGATCTTGACTGAGACCCAAAGAAAAATCCGGTTAGATGATTGTCGAAGGATATGCGTTTGAAAAAGGTTACACAGTGAATAACCTAACCCACAAATTGTACCGTTAACAATATAAATCCTACCCGGCTATGAAAATACTTTCTGATCATATAAGGTGAATGTGAAGGAAAATCCTTGACACGAAGTTAACAGGTATAAAATTTACTCAATAATCCTATTCTCTCGTATTCTTTTTTCCTCTTCGGCCATTCCCTCATCCGTAATGCTAAATTCGTTACCATTTGATATTTCTACCAACTTTGAGTTGTTCCATAATTTGATCAAGTCTACCTTCAAATACGCTTGATCTAATGAAGATACTCGGTCCTCTAATTCTTGGATGGGGACTTTTTCTTGGCGTTCTCTTTTTTTTAGATAAAGATGTGCTAATATAATACTCTGAATCTTTCGTTCTGCCTCTTCATCGGATTCAAAACTCGATATGTTATTCATACTATTGAGATGTTAAAGTTGTTTAAATTCTTAACATGATTGAGTAGAATTTCTCTGATTCATATCTAAAGATATTAGAATATCAGAATATTGCAACTAGTTACCCTATCTTAAATACTTGATCTCCCAATGGTTATAGATGACAAAATTAAACAAATTCAAATCTACTCATATATTTGGAGTAAGCGTTTTTATGGTCGCTCTAGTAGCGGGAACAATATTTAACTCACTCTCCATAGACGGTGTTTTTGGTAAACCTGTAGACGGTGGAAAGAAGAATTGTAAATCAGATTTTTTCTCCCGAACCTGCTGTTGGGCTGAAAGCAACGGTTACTTTATTTTTGAACGGTGTGAAACCTGCATTGATAATGGAGATGGTACATATGGACAATGTAAAACTGATGATCATCCATTTAAAACAGATGAATCAGGCTCCAATATTGAGCATGATGACAACAGAGTACAAAATGATGATGGAGTCTTAGCAGATTCACAGGATTCTGATGTAGAAACGAATAATCAAGTCCCGCTTGGTGGTGGTGGAGTATTTAGTAAACAACAATAATGCAGATTAAAAGGATCTCAAAGTATTTTCTATCCTATTTTTGAAATTACTTGCAAGGATTAAAAACTATAAGCATCAGATAACAGACTGGTTTAACTTGCTTTCTCAATTGAAGAACACAAAGTGTTGATTCAACAAGTGATTTTCTAGAAGCACTGGCACGAGGCAAAAGGCGGGATCTTTGAACAACAACTACACCTAATGATCTTTAACACATTAATCTTTGCACGGGATCAAGAATTATTCGCGTTAATTGAAGCGCTCAAATCTACTAAAGTTCATTTTTCGCACCTAACCATTGATAAATTTTTGCATAGATAGAAAGAGCCAAAGTAAGCCTAAAACAATATTCAAAATCACAAAGTAGCGAGATTAATTCTAAATGATAATCCTCCAATCACCAATTCTCTAATTATAAGAATTTATAGTTTTGGAAATTATTGACAATGGTTAAATATTAGTATACAACAGGATAAGATCATGATTCATAAACCATGTCTTTGGAAAAAGTCGGTATTTGTTATGACATTAGCGTTTATTTCAACAATAATTTTCATAAGTGCACCAATTGTAAACAGTGTAAATGCGGCAGACAAAGAAGGCCCAGATTACGTTTGTAGACATGTTTCAGGTAGTGGCACTATAGGCCAAGTAAAATGTTGCTCTACTATATCGACCAATCCAAATTGATATTTGTGATAATACCACTCCACCAAGCAATTGTCAACCTGCTACAGTCGGAAAATTCAATCCAGGTAACGTTCTTCATTCAAATAATGGTGGAGTATTAAGTCAAAATGATGATTCATCTGACTCAACAGGCATTGATTCTAGCATAAATCAACAAGGAGGTACATTTAACGCTGATCAGGGCTCCAACAGTCCAAGTGATTCAGAAAATAAAGTTGATTCAAACAAAATCATTGAAGGAGGGAGTTTTAATCAATAAACATACTGAAGAACATAAGTCCTTTTTTGTTGTGAAAATGCAGCGAAAACCACGGCCCTATCCTGAGATTGACCTTGGGTTATTAGACAAGAAACAAGGGATTTATGCTAGTATCCACGAATAAATACGAACTAGTGGTGTAATCATGAATGGTTTTGTTCGAACCACAAAATTGTACCGTTAACAATATAAATTCGACCCGGCCATATGGGATTTCTAAGTATTTGTTAGGTTCTTTATTATCATTTGAAAATTTCAGGCCCATAGATGCATCATCTTGATTTTCTAATGATAGATTCGTATTGTAATTCGTTATGGTAACAATATAGCCAGAAGTCCTACTTACCTATTGATTTTTCTTCTACTCATAAACTGAAAATAACTGTATTAACAGATGTAAAATAATTCTTAGATATTATTAAATAATTCGTTTTGATAATATACTTATGTTTCCAGATCCGACAGTGTTTCCAGATCCGACAGAGTTTATTTCTGAATTTATTCTACCATCCTTTAGAAAAATTCTAGTAACCCATGATGGAAAAGATAAATCAAATAAGGCGATTAATTACGCTATTTATTTATCAAAATTGTCTGGTGCCGAGATAACAATTCTACAAATAATTACTGATACAAAACAATTAAGAGACACTTCAGGAAATATCTCTAACAATCGACCATATTCACCATCGTCATCACAATCTTCTCCAAAAATATCAAACCCCCAGTCAACTGCTGCAAGAAAACAAGATTACATGAAGTACATTGAGGGAGACTTGATAGATTCGATGGAAGAGAAAATAAAGAAAATTGAACATGCTGGTTGTAAGAATAAAGTTTCATATAAATTTAGGACGGGTAACATAATAGATGAAATAGTAGGTGAAATTAATGAAATGAATTATGACTTAGTTATATTAACATCTTCTCATTTAAGTTCCTGGATGGAATCACTGTTTAGTAACACAAGGAAGATAATAAGTAATATACACACCAGTGTTTTGATACCTCAATAAATATCATTATTACCGAATCCTTATGATTTCGAATTGAGCAGTGTAATTAATTTCTCTGGATAGCTTTCTAAATATGCAGTTAGACAGACAATATAGCTGCACTACAATTTAGTAGAATCAGTTCGTCTTTTAATTTAACATTTATTTTTATCTAATCAAATCATATATAACATACGATGCATCATCCTTTTCGATACCTTAAATAATGATTATCAAAATAACAGAATCTCAACGCATATGATCATAACCCAGCCAAACCATGGATTTTGGTCATACTTCATTTTGAATCTGTTACTCAATTCTAGAAAATCAGGAATAACTCTTTATATCCAATGATCAACCGATCATTTTCTGCCATATTGAAACTCAGTTGGACTAGCTAAATAATTTGCTGAAGGCTAATTGTACATATTAAAAAAATAAGGGCCATAGATTATTTATCGAAAATATCATTGTTGTGAAATCCAGTAAAACGATATTGATTTGCATGGAAATCTTTTATATTTGGACAGACCATGAATATTCAATGAATTTTAAGCCTAAAACATTTTTGTACTTTCGTACTAATTACTTTTGGTCTTTTTAGTATCGTTGAAATCAACTTATATCAAATATCGTATGCAACAATCTGTTTCGATTGTCCTGATGCGAACTTTCATTTAGATGAAGCAAAGAAATCAATAGATAACGGCGACTATAACGGTGCAAAAAATCACATCGACCAGGCAAAGCAGTTGATTGGCCAACATGATTCCCCTAATCAGACTGATAGTCTGAAGACAACCAATAATACTAATGCTGCAGTTGAATAAAATAACCCTGCCTCAATAACTGAATTATTAATATTATCCATTATTTCTATAGATTTTACTAATTAAGAATCATGTAATTATTAATTATGATTCGAGTTGTGTCTGTTGTAATTATTAATTAGTGCTCATATAGCGAATGAGAAAAAACCATTGTTAGATTTATCAACTCTTTCTTAAGATCAACAATACTCCATTATCAGAAGGAACTTATTCCTCCACTATTCCGGCCTAACCATCGTTTGAAAATTAGAATTATGTCTATGCGATATAGATTCAAACATGAACTATAGATTTAAGTGAATATGACCTAAATTTCACCCGGTGTATATAGATTATTTAAGATTAGAAAAAGAGTGGATTTTGTTTTCACATAAATAACTAATCCCGCGTCTTATCGTAATTATTAGACAAAAACCCAGCTCGTTGAAATTTATAGATATATCTTAATCATAGTCATAATTTGGTTGACTAATAAAGTTATTAAATCAAGATATTTTATGCGAGGTACAGTGGTTTCCGATTTTGCAGGTATTATTTTTGGAGTAGTTCATACATTGATGGATCAAATAATTAAACGCCGATTATTGACCTGGATTCTTATTCTTTCTTTCTTTTATATATTCAAAGAATAAGGTTGATAACCCACCGGCAAATCCTGCCATTATTAATGTTATCATCGAACCATAGGCTGACCAAAAGTTTTTTAGTTCTTCTTGAAAAGTTAATGGCTCGATTACATTAACTGTGAAATTCCCATTTTTGATTTCGTACCCTTTAGTATCAATAAATATTGGATATTTATTCTGGAAATCGATAAAATTCGAAGGAAAATTGGATCCAAATGAAATATTGGCCGTAATCGGAATAGCATGTATCCCTATTTTAGCATCTTCTGGAGCACTAATTCCGATTTGGACAGGTTCGGTAGTTGAACCGCCGATTGTGGAATTAGTAAGATTATCGTTTTGATTTATTAATTCAATATCAAGAGATGTATAATTTTCTAAGCCAGATAAATCGGTAATGGCAGATATTTTGCCACTACTTGATAAGATTTGCAGTCCTATTGTTTTTGTTTCACCCTTTCTTAAAGTGATATCTTCAGGTGAGGTAGATATTGTGAATGCATCATCAGGAATATTTATCCAATTAGTTAAATCGATTCCTATCGTCCCATCATTATATGATACTAAGTTATAAAACATCATTCTGTATGATGGGCTGACAGAAATCTTTCCCATGTCGATAGAAAATACTACATAATTGTTATTCCCCTCAAAACTATTGTAACCACTATAGTTTTGTTGCAGATCTATTATTTTATATTGACCCAGAGAAGAATATTCCAGTAACAGTTTGTTCCAATTCTGCAAATTTACTGAACCAGTGTTGTTAATCCATTGGAGTTCTAACTGGTAGTCAACACCTTCTTTACCCGTTGAAGAATCCCTGTCACCATCAATTAATATCCCATATGCTACGGAAGAGATATTCTTGATATCGTCCGATCTCAAGAGATTATCACCAATCCACATTGTAGAATTTAATTGGTTCATTTTTTCAAAAAATGCAACTCTTTGTACATCTAGTGCCGACGTTGAGAGGGCATTAAATGACTTGTTTTGAACTATCTCTCCGGATTCTAAACTTATTATTTTAACATCCTTCAATTCGTCCATTATTTCTTTTCTTGGAATATCAGAATAAACGGAGACAACAAATATTGGAATAGAATATAATAACAGGCAAGGAATTAGACAAGCTACAACAAGGATTAGTGACTGCATATTCTTAACAAAGCATAAGGTTGACGAAAAAGTTATTTGTTTGTTGCTTGTAACTTACCATCTAAATACAACCCTGTAGTAATAAACCACAGAAAAGATGTACACTATTTCAAGATTAATTAATCAGATTCGGTTAGTCCGGGATTAATTCTTCCACCCTTTGACTAAAGATGGAAGACAATTTGAGTTCTAAATCATTCTCGTAAATACTCGAACATAATAGTAAATAATCCATGTTGAGGGATATCAAGTGGATCAAATAAATATTAAAATTGATGGGTTGTCTTAACATAACTATAATGCTTCTTCATTCCTTTGCTTTGTTGTCTTTGTTTGTATTGATCTCATTTTTTACATCAAACATAATTCCTAAGTAATAATTCAATCCTAGGAATTTCATTCCAGAAGGATTGTTGTCAACCCCTGCTTCTATCCCCTATGGCCTCTTCAGGAAATAACCTCTATATTGTATGGCCAGATAATAAGACTGGAAATTGGGAATTATTTTTTACTAGAAGTATAGACGGAGGACATATTTTTGAGGTGCCAATCAACATAAGTAATAATACGTCTTTTTCAGCCAATGCTACCATAATAGCTCATGAAAATCATGTATCCATCACATGGTGGGATAACAAGACCGGCGAAATACAACCGTTCGTAAGGTCAAGTCATGACAACGGCGAGAGTTTTGAGAATGCTTTGATGTTAAACACTTCTTTCATTGGTTAGAAGTTTCAGTGTATAGTCAGAATAACATCCAGAGATTAGTGATAGTAAATAGGAATTGAATTCATTTTTCAATCAATCAGAGTATTTTCCATCATTTTTTTACAATTTTCTAGGTTTGTTTTTTTTATGTCAGTGATATATCTTACTCTTTTACCTTGTTTTCTTAAATTAATTATACTGTCTTGGATCACAGATGATTCAAAAATTAATGGTAACCCATCTGTAGTTCCATAGCCGCCTAATTGATTGACTGAATTAATGTACTTTAATGAAACTATTTGTTATGTCTGCGGGGTTTTCAAGAATCTTAAAAGACAAACCTATCCCCCCGAGACTAGATGAATTAGGTGCAAAATAAACAGATGGGGATGCGTGCTTTATTATCAAAAAATGATAAATTTCATATTATTTAATACTAAACATAAAATTTCTAAACTCTAAGGTCGCTTATAACTTATCAATAGTTTTTAAATTAACAGGGTGTATGCTTTTTAAATTCTCGATCCATTAGTTAACTGGCTGCAACTTACTTTTTATTTGGTCTAACAAAGGCGTATTAAAATCTTCTAGATTCATCTTATGGTCATTTTTTCCATGTTCGATAACTTTTTTTATAATTTCTATTTCATCATCCCCCTTTACTACATAATCGTAATCAAACCTACAATTGAAACTGATAAGGTCTTTAATAATCCAACTCCTGATTTATTTGGAGGTAAAAAACCCCAAACTAGGAGATATATGATCAGGCATTAAATACTAGTTTAAACGTTATCTATTGAAAAGAATACATCTTCAGTTCGGTACGGATAATTTGAATAGAAGGCATTCACAATTGGTCTAACTTGCTCCTACTTTAGTCAAGTCTAGATAAAATAATTTTTGTTATAATTAAATACTATCCTAAACATATCTCACTACCGTATACACCATCTCGAGTCTACGAGATGAATCCTAAAATTGGATAAGGATGCCATAGCATACCAGAACACCCTTTTTCCCAGCCTCATTACTAGTGCTACTGTATCTTTTTAATACTTCAGGATTGACCTATACCGATAGGAACTAAATAGATAACAAAGTAGAAAGCATTCTATATTACTATATTACTATATTACTTATTCCATCGTTCCAAGACAAAGACTACGTTCAACTGCTATCCTATATCACCAGTCAAGTCTAGTGCTGATTCGGTTGCGATGATATCTTATATTGCTAAACTGGCTTGTCTTGTCCATAGTCTCTACCGCCGATGACCTTCCATATTCTATATACAAACCTATTCTTCATCAGCGGAAACCTGAATTAAAAAAAATCAATTACGACCAAGGATGAATGAGGAGACTATGAAGAAATTTGTAACCTAGAATTCTGACTCATTACTCTGTCAAAACACCATTGTATTCATATACTGTGGGAAAATGTTATTTAAGTAAATTACAACCATCAAGTTAGAATATCTAACTGTAGTAACTATTTACTCAATAGCCTCAACCAGTGCTAGCTAGCTTTTTATTAACGGGTATTCGTTACTCATATAGCGTAACAGTAACTATACTATTGAATTGTAGAATAGTCAATACATATGATCAATTATTAATATAAAAGACTAATGGGTACAATAGAATCATATGTAAACTAAACTAAACAAGTAGAGATGTAATGAGTGGTTCAGGGAAGATTCAATTTTTGATGTAAATAGAAATATTATGGTGAAAATTAACCTCTGGGTTTGATATGGAGGTCAACAATAATGGCATTGGTTATAATATTTCAGATTGTATAAATAGATAGGATCACAATGGTTTTTGATTCTTTCATTGTTATCCGTAGGACAACCTTCTAAAGATGTTGTAATATATCGATTTGGAGACTTGAGAACCCTTGTTAAATATGAATCAAAAATGTGCAGGTTCATATTCTTCATATATTATCATTATAAAACAGACAAAGACACAGTCTATTGTAATCAATCGGTTTTATAATCACTTGACATTTAGAACCATATTTTTGACATATTTGATCAGATATAATAAGACCATTATTGCTAGTACCTATTTAGATTTAGTTTTAATCAAAATGTTCAATTTTTAACGGCCAGAATGAGTTTGATATTAAATAGGATTATCATTAAGAGATACATCCAGGTTAGAAGTAATAAGCCTAACCTAATTACTGAGATTTGAGAGATGTCATGTCAATGCAGAAGCGATACTTTACATCTGCGCGGGACAATCTCTCATAAGCCTCGTTGACCTTCTGAATTGGAATAATTTCTACGTCAGAGGTGATGTTATGCTTGCTACAAAATTCAAGCATTTCCTGAGTTTCGGCGATACCTCCAATAAGCGAGCCCGAGAGGCTGCGACGATTAAACAAAAGGCTTAAGGCAGAGACAGCATGGGGCTTGTCCGGCGCGCCGACGAGTGTTAGGTTGCCATCGGGGCGGAGTAATTGAAGATATGCATTAATGTCGTGCTCTGCAGAGACTGTGTCAATAATAAAGTCGAAACTGCTTACGTGCTTGCTCATCTCGTCGGTATTTCGCGAAACAACCACTTCGTCTGCGCCTAGGCGCACCGCATCTTCTTTCTTATTAAGGGAAGTAGTAAAAACTACGACATGTGCTCCAAGTGCATGAGCAAACTTTACGGCCATATGACCTAGGCCTCCTAAACCTACCACCCCAACCTTTTTTCCTGTTGTGACGCCCCAATGACGCATGGGGGAGTATGTAGTTATACCAGCGCATAAGAGAGGAGCAGTCCCGGCGAGATTCAAGTTAGAAGGAACGTGTAGAACAAAGTGCTCCTTGACCACAATACTGTCAGAGTAGCCCCCATATGTGACACCTCCAAGGTGAGAGTCTGGAGAGTTATAGGTCAAGGTCATGTGTGGACAGAACTGCTCCAGACCAGACTGACAGTTGGGACAGTTACCATCGGAGTCGACCAAACAGCCGACTGCAGCGAGGTCACCGGGCTTGAACTTGGAGACTGCGGAACCAACCTTGGTGACACGGCCGACGATCTCATGTCCAGGAACGCATGGATAGACAGTGGGCATTGCACTCCATTCATTACGTACTTGATGTAGGTCAGAGTGACAAATACCACAGAAAAGGATCTCGATCTGAACGTCGCCATCGCCGGGATCGCGTCTAGGGATCGAGGTTGGGACTAGTTGAGATTTTGGGTCAGCAGCAGAGTAAGCCCTTGATTCATACTGCCCACGTGACTGGGAACTAAATTGAGTGGTTGACATGACAGTATGAATGTGGAAAGGGTATAAATTGATTAGTCATGGGTGGCTCACATCCCCTCATGAAGGTTACATGCATTTCTGTCTTTATCTTTTTGTTTTGAGACCGGTTAATGATGATTCAATAGATTAGAGAGTAGATTAAATAAAAAGATAGGAAATGTGGCCAAAAAGTTGTTTGATGAAACTTGTGAAAGATGTCGTGGTATGTCTATATGTTACTAATGTAAATAGAGGACAGCTACAAAGAAAGAGAGTTGATTGTTGTAATAGTTTGAATGAGAGTATAGCGAATATGGTAAGGGATATAGATTAATAATCTTCGGCTGAACATTAGCAGAAATTATTCCAACAACTAATTCCATCGTTTGCTCTCTGTATAACCATAAGCAATGAAAAGTGAAAGAGACTTTTCATCAAACAATCAATAGAATACAAATAAATCAATTATTGTGAGCCGTTGCAATTAGTACATCCCATGGAAAACTAAGTATCCCAGTATTATCTGTAAATCTATTAGCGCTTACTTTCGAATCCTCTTTTATAGTTGAAAATATATGTGTGCCTTTTGACTCAATTATTGAACGTATTGAATTGGCAGTGGATGACATATAGTCGGACCAATACTCATCAAAAGTACCTGCTTCATAAAGAAATGTGTATTTTCTAATTGATATATCATGAAAGCTTGCATTTTCTAATGCATTGTATAAATCATCCGGATTACCAAATGTATGAACTGATGGAGCCCCTTTTGGTCTAATATCAGGAATATATTTTAAGATAGAATTCATTATACAGCTAAAATAAGGAACACCTTCAGAAGTTCCATGTACAGATATGACCAATTTTCCTCCTTTGATCAAAAGATCGTTTAGCTGTTTAAGAACATGCACTGTATTTGGAAAAAACATCAAGCCAAACTGACACAAGATCTTATTAAAAGAGGCGTTACGAAACCCTAAATTCTCCGAATCCATTTCGATAAAAAATGACTTTGGGAACCTATGATATATCGACGATTTAGCGATTGAAAGAGCGACCCTAGATATATCAATTCCCACCAGAGCGACTCTATTATTAATATGATCACCTTTGCGATTATTATAGATCTGTTTAATTACTTCATTTGCAACTGCACCTGTTCCGCAAGCTAAATCCAAAACCATGTCATTTTGATTTATTTCGGCTAGTTTAACTAATTCAATTGTTGATTTGAAAGGTCCTGTGTAAGTACTTGCCCAATCCTCATGGTATTTAGGAGCAACAGTATTCCAATTTAACCTTGTATTATTCTTATATTGAATGGAATCAAAATTATGAGGAGTAGAAGTCAAAGATTGATTACCCAATTCCCTTATTAGTATTCATGGATTAATAATTATTATCATGATTAATATTTTCTATGGTCTTGAAATTAATTTTTTCTCCCTCCAAATCACAAGAATGTATGAGAGGAGTATCTTTATTGTAAAGGACCTTGAGTAATTCTACGATACTAACTAACCAATCTCAACATCATCTCAAAACAACATAAGACTCAATCCATGGCGTTTATTAATAAAAAAATATTATTGATATAGATATAGCAAATTCATATCTTTATCAGGTACAATAATATGTAGTATAACATGTCTTCCGATAACAAAGCAAGTCTAATTCTAGACTTGTACAAAATATATGATACTCATAGAGATTCCAGACTATGGTTTTTAGATGAACTAGATGCAATTAGTTACAAAGAGTATCATGAAAAATATTCTGGAACATCAAAAGAAAGATCGCATTTTATTGCAGTGTGTGGATTCTTTGAGTTATCTGGTACACTTATTAGTCATGGTCTAATACCCGCAGACATATATTTTGATATTTTTAATCCTAGCCCATTTTGGCTTAAGGCAAAACCTATAATAGAAGGAATGAGAGAAACAAGGCCCCACATATATGAAAATTTTGAGAATCTAACTAGAAAAGAGAACTAATTGGAAAGAGAAAAATCAAAAAATTTAGAACAGGATAGAAAGGCATTTGATCTAATGTTTGTAGATAATCAGATAAGGTCCAGATAATCTACAAAGAGATCCGACAATACAACAATCACATAATTACAAAATAATCAAAATTATTAGTTTCTTAACATTTGGCCTCAAATTTATACCGCTAACGAATCTAAATCAGATCCCAAATGTGTAACATGAAATCAATTAGAGATTTTGATATATCACTTTGGAATTCTTGCTTGATTGCACAAGAAATTTATTTATACTAGTTATAGATACCAATACGATCTGTTAATGACAGAGAAAAAAACCATATTTGCTTTTAGGATTCCCATCTTAATGGCTGCACTGATAATTCCAGTTTTATCTATTGGAATAAATCAATCCTATTCAGAGGAAACGTTTGTGTATGTTTCTAATGGCGAAGATGGAGATATTGCAGTCATGAAGCTAGATCCTGAAACCGGTGACATGAAAATAGTGGAAAAGGTGCCTGCTGGACCCAATGTAAAGCATATGGCATTGAGTCCAGATCATCGATTCCTTTATGCATCTATTCGTTCAGAACCTTTTTCAGTGGTTACTTATTCCATCAATCCTGATACTGGTAACCTGAATCAGTTATCTAAAGAATTATTACCTCATAACATGGCTTACATCTCAGTGGATCAAACGGGACGTTTTCTTTTTTCAGTATCATATAGTGATGCTAAAATTGCGGTAAATCCAATAGGGCTCGATGGGATTGTTAAATCAGAACCTGTTCAGGTAATTTCCACAGGTCCTAATCCCCACTCAATTTTAGTTGATCGAACAAATCAATTTGTGTATGTACCTCATTTAGGAAATGCCCAGATAAAGCAATTTTTGTTTAATGAATCCACAGGAGTTCTTACACCAAATGATCCAGAGGTGGTATACACTAAAGATGGTTCTGGACCAAGGCATTTTGATTTCTCACCAGATAACAGATTTGTGTATGTATCGAATGAAATGGATGGTATGGTTTATTCCTATAAGATAGACAATAAGACTGGGATTTTAACTGAAATGCAGAGAATTTCAGCAATTCCTCCTAACCTAAGTCTTGAACCACCAACTCCTGCCGGCGGAGATGGAGATGGAGAGTCGGGAATGGAAGATGGGGAAGTTACTACTTTTGGAGTTGCAGATATTCACATTACACCTAATGGTAAATGGCTATACGTAAGTGTTAGAGCTACTAACACAATTACTGCATTTGGTGTTGACCTTCACTCAGGGAATTTGACATACATTGGAAGTTATGATACTGAAAAGATACCACGTGGTATTAATATTGATCCTAGAGGTAATTTTGTGATTGCAGCGGGGCAGGAATCAGGTCATGTATCCGTACATGCAATTAACCAAGAAACTGGTGAATTAAAACTCTTGAATAGATATGAGACAGGTAAAGACCCCAACTGGATTGAAACTGTTGAATTTAAGTAAGAATACTACTATAGACAATTTGAGTCTAGGAAAAGTCCCAGCGTAATAGGCAGTTTAATTGGTAATTACAAACCTGGTTACTCAGAATAATATCGTAAAAGTTCCATCATGTTCAGTTCTAATTACCGAAAACTATATCAAAACAATAGTTTGGGATATTGTTATGTTTAGGTGATCAAAACTACATTTTTAATTCTAACATAAACTATTTCTCAATGGCAATCGACTATTTGATTACAGATATGTCTTATTTTGTTTTGCTTATTTATTTACTTATACACTGAAAAAAATGAGACCTTTAGCCTCAAATATTTAAAAAGTGGAAATTAAAGCCGTGTATATTGATGACTGCAGCCGGTGCAAATACAAACTTGATACAGAAAATCATTT
>CAVSMN010000018.1:0-142963 GCA_963729045.1 uncultured Nitrososphaeraceae archaeon
TATAAGTCCATTCATGGAATTTATTTCAGATTATATTCAAATTATTGTCGCCGCGATATATGCAATAGCATTATTTTTTACTATTGTCACATTCCAGCGCTCGAAGAGAATTGATCAAGTCACATCATTAGGTGATGTCATGAAAGAGCTACGAGATGTGGACCGGGAACTGGCAAAAATACCTCAGGACCTCAATATGATGAAGTCAGAAGTCCATGGTTTTCTCGCATGTTCAATAGCCTAGAATGGCTTTCGTTTATGATCAATGAAAAAATCATGAGTGACAAAAAATTGGTTGAATACATTAAACCTATGATAATCAGCTATTATGATGACACATTTCTGAAATCCGCTTCAGCTAGTTGAAAGAGATTCAGACAATTATCCACAATTTAAAAAACTCTATCAAGCCGTGAAGAGCAAGACAAAGTGAACAAATTAGGTTTATGAGTATGGAATAATTTTTATATAATAATAATTTAATCATCTCACAACAATAATCAAGTTATTAATACCTTTGAATTGAAATTGGTCATTAAGATATTAGTTACAGTTTACTTGTTTTGTCATTTCTTATAATGATCCACTCTAAGGTAGACAGATTTTGAAAGAATAGCAATGACAAGATTATTTTACTTCAACATCTCTTTCTTGGATTTTATCGTGGATGTTTATGATGCATGTTTGCTCACAGTTCTTGTGTCTAATAGATTCAGTGCCCATCAACTTATACCAATTATTGATAGAGTCCGTATTTGTATTAGAACCATACTACTCCAGGGAACTTAATCCCCACGCGTCCAAACTCAATGATCTTTTATTTGGTAATATAGTAGTGCAAATAAGAAGTGAATATCTCTTAAAGATCTCTTCTAAAATAATAGATTTGATTTGAGAAATATAGGTATTGGTTACATTATCATGTTTATTGCTACCCTTGCTGAAATAATTGAATCTACCTACAGCAAGACTAGCTATCTAACTTCCACCTACAGATACAGGTGATTGTGACGCTAGTGTCGGTTGTGTTGCTGTTGCTGTTATAGCACCCTGTCTGAGAGCAGCGTCCATATTTACTTTGTTGTCTGCACTAAGTTGAACATTCTCTCCGCCTAGATTCATTAGAAGTAATGCATTGACATTGCACCACCGAGATTCACAGGATTTCCACTCACAAGATCTAAACCTGTAGATTGTTCGGTCAGGTCTATAAAATATTGTGCTTGACCTGGAGCAGTAGAAGCTATTCTCTGTATTGGGACTATTGCGGATTGTGTTGTTTGTCCATCTTGTATTTTAGCTCCTACAAGTTGAATTCCTTTTTCGTCTGGTAAATTGAGTAAGACTTTCCCACTAGTAAGAATACATGGATCAAATGCTGCAAGTATTCGTGCTTTCCCATTTTCCATTGGGGAGGGACCCAAGACAGTAGTTGCGGACTGTGGGGCACAATCTGCAGTGGGTGTTACTGCTCCGTCAAGTGTTCGTACTGTCAATCCTCCATCATTTCTCACAGTGACTTGATCATTGTTAATATTTGTTTTAGTAACTAGAACCGTCTTTGTAGTTGTAGCTGGTGTTGTAGTTGTAGCTGGTGTTGTAGTTGTAGCTGGTGTTGTAGTTGTAGCTGGTGCTGTAGATGTAGCTGGTGTTGTAGTTGGTGTTGTTGTAGCTGTACGCTGTGTGTTATCTGTAGTTGTCATCTGTTATCAGAAATACACTTGGAACCGCTAGGAGCATTCGACCCTGTCTTTCCACCAAACCCTACGATATGAGATCCTGCTGGACATGTTCCATCTGTATTTTTAGATACTTCTACTTCGGTACGGTGTAGTTGGTGTTTAGTTACATTCGGGACTGTGAGTAATTGTACGTTAAACAATCAGACTGGAATCAGTGGGCGTTGTAGTTGTAGCTGGTGTTGTAGTTTTGGCCGGCGTAGTTGTTTTCGCTGATGAGTTATCAGAAATGCACTTTAGAACCACTAGGAGTATCTTTCTGCAAAATCTTTACCATATGAAATCTTTTTGAACATTTTCTATCAGATCTTAGTAGGTAATTCTACTTGTAATGTGGTGTTATAGTGTTTCGGCTATTTGAAATGCTGTACAGATCTAGTACCTGGATTGACCTGTCCTTTCCACCAAACCCTACGATATGAGATCCTGCTGGACATGTTCCATCTGTATTTTTAGATACTTCTACTTCGGTCGGTTAGTTGAAGTTTTATTACAATCGGAACAGGTGTATGAAATAATTGTCGACAGAGGCGTTGTAGTTGTAGCTGGTGTTGTAGTTTGCGCTAGTGTCGCTGATGGTTATCAGAAATGCACTTAGAACCGCTAGGAGTAGCGGTATTAGAACAAACACTACGATATGAGATCCTGCTGAACATGTTTCATCTGAATTTTTAGTTACTTCATCGTTTTGGCTTGTGTTTGGCTAGATGGGTTATCAGTTACACATTTAGAACCGCTAGGAGCACGACCTGTCTTTCCACCAAACCCTACGATATGAGATCCTGCTGGACATGATCCATCTGTATTTTTAGGTACTTCTACTATCTTTTGGTGTTGTTGACGTTGTTGGTCCCCCTGGTAATGTAGTTGTAGATTGGGTAGTACCTGGACCGACACATACACCTACGCTTGTTTCAGCAGTTCCAGTTGGACATTTTCCGTCAAGTCCTTTAGGAAAAGTTTGTGGTTCTCCTGTAGATATGTGCCACCTGTTTGCCCTGTGGTGTATAGGTCTGTTTTACTGGTGTTGCAGTTGTATCTGTAGTTGTTGATGATTTACAAGCGGGATCGGTGGGATTAGATTGGCAAATAGGATTATATAACAGGGAAAAGTGATTTGTTTCCTTTTGAGTTCGTATAATGGCAGTGGGGCTCAGTTATTGTACGTAGTTGATGATTTACAAACATGGAGCTCGGGAGATCAGTCGTCTGATAACTGTGAGTGTCATGTTTACCTGGATCTGATTAGTTGTACCTGGAGCCGTCATGTTGTACCTGGGGTTGTTGTTGTACCACTAGTTGTCGATGATTTACAAAATGGAGCATCAGGAGAAGTCGTACAAATATTATTCTTACGGATCCGGAATCTCCAGGGATGGAACCAGATGGTGCTCCTGTTGTTGTACCTGGCGTTGTTGATGATTTACAAGCGGGATCGGTGGGATTAGATTGGCAAGGATCGGTATAGAAATAATCTCCCCACAGAACATTTGGTAATTTCTGATGGTGATGGTGATGGTGTTGTAGTCTGTACCTGTCCCTGTACCACATTCTTCCGTTGTAGCTGCCTGACTACCATTGGGACAATTTACAAGTTCGGGTTCAGTTTCTGGCTCAGTTTCTTCTTCTGGTACTCCAGGCTCTGACTCTACTTCTGGCTGTTCATTTTCTGATGAGCCATCATCTCCATCTGAACTACTCTCCATCTGAACTACTCTCCATCTGAACTACTACCTCCATCTGAACTACTACCTCCATCTGAACTACCTCCATCTGAACTAGCAAAGATATTAGATGACATTATCATGGCTGGGTTAGCAGATAGCATCATGGCTAATGTCAAAACTATAGTGAAACTAACCGCAACATTTGGATTCATCTCTATTACTCCTCACTGTTGCAGTCATATTTTAAAATCGACTTAAAGTCACATACTAATTTCAAATAATCAGATGAGATGAGTGCATTGTTACTCATATCTCTATTATCTGTTGTTTTTCTAACGCCCATACTTCTATCCATAATTGGGTACGACTTGTACGCATTTTTGCTGTCAAGACACATTATCATGATTGTATACTGGAATCAATATGGTGACTACTATATAACCATTTTATCCCTGTATTATCGATGTTCTCAAAAAATGCAAAACCTGTACTTCTGTAATACATTTAACAAATCGTTGATTATTTTATTGTTTTACATATGACATCTTAATTTAATAGAATAGGAAAGGTTTGGTATATAATAAAATAATCTGATTCTTGTACTCTTTCATTAGTCTAATTATATTCACGTTTGATGTGTGTTCTAACATACTTTTGGGAATGATTCGCAATTCTTAAATATTAATGATGGTATTATAATGTCAACATGATAAAGAAGGAGATTATATTGGCAATATCGATTTCTCTGGTTCTTACATTAGTTCCAACTGCTTACGCTCAAAAGGGCAGCTTTATAGTAGAAGTAACATTTATTGACAGTTCAAGAAATGGACCCAATGATGTAAGCTTCTATATAGAAGAATATCCGGAATACTCGCGAGACAATATCGATTTAATTGATGCAATGTATGATGATGATCCTGATAGTCCGGATGGACAGTATACAACTAGAATAGTTATGCCGTCTGGTTTAATCAATACAAATGAGGATTTTCATGTTTGTGTGGTTGACGAAGATGATGGAAGTATATATGATTGTTATGAAATGACAAACAGTCCTAAGAAAGGTCCAGAATATCTCACAGTCAGAGTATGACAAACCATCCATTAATATAATTTTTGACTGTGATTGCAGACCTTGTATATTGGGACTTTCACAACCAAGATCCATTATTTTGCAATATGGTTCCTCTTTATACATAAAAGTTTGTGTCTCATTCTATTATTGATACTAGAATCCTATTTAAAATACCGATATCTACACGAATCCCCACGGATGAGAATTGTTTCCAATAATATGCCTTGCATGTCCGATTTAGAAGATTATATATAGGTAGTAGGACAAAGTAAGAAATTACTTCTCATTCAATCTTGCAATCTCCTATTGTTCCTGAACTACAATTTCTTAATTCTAAAACTGCTAGAATATTAGAGTATTGCACCTAGTTAGCAATCCCAATATATTTTTTCCATAGTATTAAAGATATGAATAAAACAAAAAATATTCACAACAAAAACAAACTCATTGTCGCATCAATCGCAATAGTAGTAGCATTAGCTCTTTTCGCAAGTCCCATTGTGACCATGGATGATGCTTTTGCAACTAAAAAGAAAAAGGTAACCAGGCTCACCAATCAATAAATCAATCACAAGCCTCAGTTCAAAATGCCTTGTGTGCTTCTGGTGGAACAACTTTTCTGTCATGCAATAACGTAAACTCCCAAAACCAAAAGAACAGTGGAAACAATGCATTAGCACAAGACGATGACGATGACGATAACGGTGGAAACTTTGCAGAACAAAGCATCAGCCAATCACAATCCTCTGAACAAAATAGCCAGGTAGTATCTGGTGGAGACACAATAGGCTCTGGTAACAACATTAACGTTCAAAACCAAGAAAACTCTGGCAGCAACGCAGCAGCACAGAGCTAAACGTAATTTTTTATATTTTTATTCCTTCTTCCAGTTTATTTAATGATTAAACAATTTATCAGTAATTGCATTTTAGAGCCCTACTTCCATTAGGAACTTTTTACAAAGTTGTGATCTTTTGGTTTGTCATTTTACACATAATTAAAAATAGGATAACGTGGCCTTATTTGATGCTTTTATATTTATGATTGATATTTAGAGGAGCATGAATAAGACTCTGTTAACATACACAATAATGCTCTTTGGACTTGGTCTTTCCATAATATACTATGATCAAGTTGCAGTTGGCCAAAATCTTGATATTAATGATAATGCTGGACCATTTAGCTTTTTAAAAACAGGAACAAACTCTCTTAATATTTCAGAACCAATATATCAAACCATCATTGGAAATTTCATAGATACAAAAGAGCTTTCCAATACACCTACACTTGTAACAGAAGAATCATTCCTCGAAGAGGCAATTATGAAAGACATAGGTAACGTAACAAACAGGATGACCTTTATCAATACATATGATGCTCAATCGGCTGTAATACAGGGAAGAGGCAACGGAACGATTGAAACCCAGGATGGTCAAAGCATAGGATGGATATCTTCGGACGTTGGAGTCCTCAGCGAAAAAGGTCCTGTCTTTCATGGAATAATTCTATTTAATGACACCAATAGTGAAAAACTATCATTTCTAAATGGTAAATTAGGAATATATAAAGATGCTCCGGAAATCCATAGAACTATTTGGTTGTTGGACTAGCTATCACCTAATAATTTTTACTACTCTATCATGATATCGAGTCCTCTTGATATGGAACCCTACTACCACTAGGAACTCAATCCCCACGGATGAGAACTGTTCCTAAAAACGTTATACAACTTCTTGAATCAAAAGAGAAAGTTTGTTTGTTTCTATTTGTAGAGTTATTCTTTTTTATCCTCTTCCTTTTCTAAGATTTCCTTTTTGATTGATTTGAATATTTTTTTATCCTTTTCTTCTGGGGTATTTTCAGATATTCCTACTAAATTTGATTCCTCAAACGCAAATTCATTTTCTCCGCTGTCATTAACCGATGACATATCAGGAACTTTTATACAAAAAGGATATAACTATCTATGTCTGAGTTTTCTTGAACTTCAGAAGTCATCACTTTATTGAGATTCTATTCAACCTTGAATCGTATCTCCACATGTCCGACAAGTAATTGAGTTTAGCAGACGGAATGGAATGAGTAAATTATAAACGTATACGAAAACATGCAAACCCGTTGTGAGTAAATCAAGGTTATCCATTTCACAGTGGTGCATAAAGCCTTGCATCTTTGTTCTTATAATTATATAAGCGATGTTTTCTAACTCATTGTATGTGCTGTGATTACGAAATACCACTAGAAGAAGAAGAACAGGAAAAAACGATAGAAAAAGAAAAGAAAATAATCCAACCACACTTAGAAATCAGAAAGACAGAAGAAGAACCCATAGCAGCCTAAATTTTTTCTGTTTTTATGTATATGATGCGATAATACATTAGCATTATGCTATAGAACCTAACTACCACTGGGAACTTAATCCCAACCAATGAGGACTGATATTAATATAGCATATAGTCCATCATATGATGATATTTATTATGTAAAATATAAAAATCTGTATCCTCATATGTCGTTAATATTTAATCGTCTTTGAACATTTCAATTTCCATAGCCTGTAGCGTTTTCCCCATTATTACTACATCAATAACCTGCAAACTCTTCCACCTAGATTATTTCTTTTGTAATTTTTAATATTTTCAGCAATAATGATTGCTTAGCTTTCATCGTGCTAGGAGGACTGAAATTGTAGATTATTGAATTGTTAAATAAAACAGAGTCTGGAGATTCAAAGATCATTGCTTTATATACCTTCCATACTCTCCTATCCAACCATTTCTATTATCTGATGAGTTCTCTTCATATTTGTCTTCACTAACGGTATGAACTCTTGGTTTTTGTTTAAGGTTGTCCCATCCTCAAACTCTTTTTGAAAAGGATACTATATGGTTACTACCTCATTACCAATAATAAATTAAATGTTTTATTCATGCTAATTAGACACAAACTAGTATTTACTTTAAGAAAAATTAGTCATATCAAATTTAAGCTTTGTCGTCACATTAAAAGAGTCAACTTGGGTGTAGGGAGGTATTAGTGTTTTGTCGGATCGATTTAATACTGATAGTAATCTAGATGTTCATACTAACGATAGAGCGAAGACTAAATCCTTAAAAGCATTTGATTGGATAAAAGCAGCAAAAATAATAAAAGAAAACAGCATTCAAAATGCAAGCATGGGATTAGGTGTTACTTTAGATGATACTATCTCCATATTACAAAATGGAAAACCAATAAAAATTACTGACAATATGTTTTTGTCCAGTGACTCTAATCCTGTCCTGATAAACAATGATACTGGAGAAATAGTGAATTGTTTCTTTAACATCAATGAGCAAGATATGGAATACAACAATCTCTATATTCCAAGTTCAACGGAAGTAACAAAGTTATCAGGATGGTCGAAATCAGCACTCGCTATTATTAAAGAGGCGTTTTATTATAAAAATATCCAGGAAAACAAATTTTCACAGGTTTATTTGCTATGCTCACTTTTCTACTTCTGGAGGATATTAGAGTGTGGGTGTCTTTAACAATTTTCAATGCTCATGGATAAATCAATAAATATCTCGACCGTTATCATTTACCTATTTGATTAGGACTGACCAGTTGTTTGATTATGTTTATTTTTTATGTATAGAAGTTATGGATCAGTGTATTAGAACCCCACTACCACAAGGAACTTAATCCCCACGGGCACGCGATAAATTTGACTATAAATTCTCTAACTCGATATCCGTACCTACATAACATGATTATAACATATCATAAATAATAGAAATCTGAAATGGTTAACCCAGATTCATATTCGTCGCACTCAAATTTAGGATCTAGTATGGAGCAATACCCAGTGGAGAATTCCGGATGGTCCGAAATAGACGAATGGGGGCCCGAAAAAGTATTGCAGGTATATGATCCTGACACTGGTATGAAAGGTGTTTTGGTTATCGACAATACCTCTACTGGTCCTGGCAAAGGAGGAATAAGGTTTGCGGAAAGTGTTACCCCTATGGAGGTATTTAAGCTTGCAAGAACAATGACCTGGAAATGCGCATCGGCGGGACTACCATTTGGTGGTGCTAAAGGAGGAATTATAGCAAACCCAGGTAAAGTAAACCAAGTAGAATGGATTAAATCCTTTGCCAAAATGATAAAACCTTATTGCCCCTCCCAATATATTGCAGCTACTGACGTTGGTACAACCGAATTGGATATGGCAGTATTTGCACATGAGATCGGAGATATGCGAGCATGTACTGGTAAGCCGCAAGAACTTGGAGGAATTCCTCACGAACTGGGAACAACTGGATACGGTGTGAGTGTTGCACTAAGAACCACAATTGATTTTTTAAAAGAATCCAAACGTAAAGGATTAAAACCTTCCAGGCCCTTTATTGATCTCACAAACAGTTTAGATACAAAAAACAATGATATCAAAGTAGTTATTCAGGGATTTGGTAATGTGGGTTCATTTACTGCAAAATTTCTAAATGATTTAAATATAAAAGTTATAGGCGTTAGCGATGTCTCGGGGTTTGTATTTGATGATAATGGTTTGGATATTCCGCAATTAATGAGAGATATGAAAGACAAGTCCAAGTTAAGTGATCTGTTAGATAATCAACAACAGCAGCAGCAACATCTTTATAATATTTTGGATAAAGATGAAATTTTTAACGTAGATTCAGATGTTTTTATTCCTGCAGCACTGACCGGTGTTATCAACGATAAGACTGCATCCAAGTTATTAGAACATAATGTGAAGATCATTGTAGAGGGGGCAAATATTCCTACTACACCATCAGCTGATCAATATTTAGTGAATAATAATATTTTAATCATTCCGGATTTTCTTGCAAATTCTGGCGGTGTAATCGGATCATTTGTTGAGTATCAAGGTCGAACAGAAAAAGAAGCCTTTGATCTAATTGAATATAAAATTGCAAATAATGTTAAAAGGGCACTTTACAACTCAGTACAATTAACAGACCAGGAAGGTGATAATTCACAACTTAATGTTAGAAAGGTTGCGATGGAAACAGCAAAACAAATAGTATATAGAGCAATGTTATTAAGAAAGGGTGCAATTAGTGTCGCAAGAGAAGCCTATGCAAGAAAAGAGCGAGTTAATTTATTAGGTAAATTAAATTGTTGTTACTGATACAAGTAGATGAGAAAAATTATGATTCAAATCAATTCGATATATTCAATAAAATTTATCAAAAAATTTAGTTGGTGTTTTATTGCAATCGGGATCGTTGGAGATTCGATTGACAGAAAGCATCGGCTAGAAGAAATAAAAATACTCAAGTGAAAAAATTATGATTTCTCTATCTGATTTACTTTACAATTGTCTGTCAAATTCTCCGGTTATTACTTTTGAATCAGGGGAAAGAAGCCTTGTCCATTCTTCATAACCTTGTTGACATTCCTTATCGTTCGACATTTTTGCACAAAGTTCATCTCTATGTTTCTTATCTTTATACGACATAATGGTTATCCATACATCTTCATCTGTACTAGCTGAAACTGATTTAGAAATGTTTTCGAATCCTTCCCAACTAGTATTTACTGCAAGTCGAAATAACTCATAATGTATTTCCTCTTTATCAAACATTTCAGATGACTTTTTTTCAAGTGCTGTTAATGCTTCGTAATTCCTTTTTGGTGATCGTGCGATCATGAATTCTGAATAACTATAGTTCTTGTTATTACCTTGTTGATTATTCATATATGCTTCAAAATTACTCTAGATTGAATAAATAAAAAGGATAACTCCCCAAGGGGAGGTTTATTAATAAGGAAAAAAGTTGTTAATTAATCTGCCAAAACCAAAGCGAAATAAAATGGAATTATATTATGATATACTCAAAGGTATTTTAGATGAGCTAGTTGACAATGAGAGTGGTTATGGTAATAGTAAAGTAAAACCTACACGAGTACAACTTAGGAGCAATCTTGCATACGATAAACTTGCCAAGTATCTTAATGAATTAGAGAGCAATAAGATGATAATAAAGGATCCACTTCAAATAACTCCAAAAGGAAGAGATTTTTTAAAGGATTTTGACCGAATTGCTTCCTTTTTGATAGAAATGGGTATAAGATACTTTGATTCATCGAAAGTAGTGGGGTTGAGAAATTAACAATGGATATGCATGATGATAACGATGGTGAAATTTATCACCCACTGACATTTGTTGACCAATTAGAAAAAAACAAACATATAGTGTTATTATATGATGACCAAAAATATGCCTTTTGGATAATAGCTAGGTATTTTTTAAATGGTCTTAATAAGGGTGAATCATGTATTTTCTTTACTTCAGATAATCCAGATGAAATTGAAAATAGATTAAACAAGGAAGGTATTGATGTAAGATATTATAAAAATAATAACTTGTTACGTATCTATACCATTGAAAGATCGGATGATAATAAACGGGATACTTTAAGCGTGCTTAAGCATATAAGAAAAGATGCCACCATAGGAATGAAGCCCCCATTTAGATTTGCAGGAAGAACAATAACAGATACAGAAACAAAGGAAGGAATGAAACTTGGCATTGTTTTGGAAGAAGTTGGGCATGAAAATTTTGACAGTTTTAATAATTCACAAATGTGTTTTTATGATATCTCTAAAATAGAAAAATCGATGAGACCAAGATGGATCCACGATCTTTTGAAAGCTCATCACTGTGTTATCTACGCATCAGAACCTAATAAAGCAGTAGCATTTGATACTAATCTACTTGAGGATGAAGATTAATGAGAAAATATAGGACTGAAGTACCACAGTCAAAACCTTTTTTGAATTCTTTATTGGATAAAATTGAATAAGTTTTCTATAAAATATTATTTTTGTATTTGTCCCGTCGAGTATTGCCAGAGTTCAAATCCCTATGCCGTTGATGTGAGAAAAAGACAATACAAAAACTAAAAGACATAGACCTTAAATAATCTAACCAGTAGTTTTCAAAAAGCTTAAATCATTTATCCTCATACTGGCGCTTAGAATCCCATTTAAAATAAAAATACCGATATCGGCACTAATCCATACGGCCCCGCAATAAATTTGAAAATTTTTGGATTCAATCTAAAAAATTTGATGAGATCTATAAGCAAAATATAAGCAAAATATAAAAAACCTTGTTTATCTGATCCCATTCACCCGATAAGAAGAAAGAAATAAGAATCATCCTCTATATTATCGCTCAAAACATATATACTCAGAATATTAAGTAGACCAGATTATTTGTATGAATCATCACCTTGATTTAGAATTTTTTAATCGGTCACCATAACAATACAAATTCAACATATGTAACAGATAAAATATGAAATAACATCTGAGTCATAATAAGTAGCAGTAAGAAACATTTCAATACAGGAAAAAACAAGGACAGAATTAATATCTTTATTAGGCATCTGCAAAAACATATGATTATGATTTGTTCTTAGAAAATAGAAAACAAAAAAAAGAAAAGGTCATAGAACTCTACCTAGAGGGTAAAACAGTAAGGGAGATTGCAAAAATCGTCCACATGTCGTTTAGTGATATTGGCGAAATCGTAAAAGAATATAACGAGCTAAAAACAAGGGAGAGCCTCAAGGGGGATACAATCATATCTGATGAAACCAAAGCGATTGAGCTTTTTTCTAAAGGGAAAAGACCAATTGAAGTAAAGATAGCCTTGAACATTAGTACTGAAGAAGTAGAGATATACTACAAGGCTTATTGGAAATTAGTAGGACTACATCAACTATATAAATACTATGAAACTGGGATAAAAAATGATCTACCTTCTTTTCTAAAGTTATATAGTAAAGCAAAAGAACTAGGAATATCAAATGACGATGTTATTAGAGCGTTAAAATATTTAAATGACATTCCATTTTTGGGAATAAGGTTTAAACAACTAGAAAATAAAATCAAGAATTTGACCATTAGAAAAGAACATCTTATTTCCGAATTAGATGAACTGGAATTTAGCATAAATAAATTTAAAAATTCATTTGAATAAATCTAAAAAGAAGCAATACAAGTTATCCATTAAATCAAAATAAAAGGAAAAATTAAGAAAAGACACCAATTTCAGGCTGTTCATTCATTGCGTAAATGGTTCAAAACTCGAGCTGAAAACGGTGGAATGAAACCAATTAATGTGGAGATTTTGCTTTGTCTCAGCCTGGGAATAAGTTCGTCCTATTACCGCCTTACAGAAACAGATTTACTTGAAGACTATTGGAAAGTTTTAGATCAGTTGACATTTGATAAACAAGAAAAAATGGAAAGGGAATTGCAGAGAAATCATGAAGAAATTCAAGAAGAAGAACCCATAGCAGCCTAATTTTTGAATTTTTTTTTATTTTGATGTGTAGATTGGCTAATACAAAGTAAAATTACATAGAACCCTACTATCACAAGGAACTTAATTCCCACGCGCCCAAACTAGTCGTTCTGTATCGACATATTGAATTGCGTTATCTGTAAAAACATTGCAAATTGAATCACATCTGACTCACCTGATACCAACCATTTTTGAATTGGTGATGTTTTCAAGAGTTCAATCAGGATTATACACTTTCATAACTCCATCCATATGGGTGTTTACTAACTTAGGGTCATTTGTTTGATAATCTGCAAGAACTTGTTTTTATATATTAGAAAAGATAAATGTATTGTTTTTAAATTAAATCCAATAACCTTACCACAATAAAGTCGTTATCATGGAGATACTTCATTTCTGCCTTGAATAGTTCAAGGCTTGTAGTGTAAAATCCACTCTTCTTATCAATATCATGATATATTAGCACAGGTATAGCTTTTATTTCATTATCTTTATTGTATTTATTCTGGCTTTCAACAACCTGGATAAACTTTTGTAGCATCTGGTTATCGTCATATCCTTTTGCTTCTCTATCCGCATCATGACTCCACCCAACAATTGAATATTTACCACTCTTATTGACGTCGTTACCCAAAGAAGAACAATCTATCTTATTCATCATAGTGTCTGAACCACCTAATTGACATTGAAGGAATTCTAATGGATCATTACCCGTTCTTGCCAAATCATAGTGTTTGGAAACCTCCTTCAGTATAAAAGGATCATCAGATCCTCCGTTTTTTGGATATGTGAATACTCTGACCTCCTTGACGCCATTATCCAAAAGACATTTTTTTGACTCGCTTATTTCGTATTCTGATACGTTATTGGGTACATCCTCAAGTTTAATATGATTCATAGAATGAGAGCCTACATCATATCCTTCTTTTTCTAGCTGCACTATATCATTCCAGTTTAAATGGCCACTCTTTGATACATTGTTACATATAATAGAGAAAGTTGCAGTATAGTTGTATCCGTCAAGTATTGGTTTTGCATTAGTTATTTGTCCCTTTTTTCCATCATCAAATGTAATAATAGCTAGTTTTTTTCCATTGTTGTGAGGCAAGATCTCGGATATATTGTTCGCTGCTTGACTGCTTTTATTGTCAAGAGTGCCATTTGCTTCTAGAATAATACTCTTATCGGGCGTATTATCGAGTAAGGTATTAATGCCAATCTGAACTAAAAACAGAACTACTACCGTTATCAATACATTTCTAAAAACTATCAATCTACTTTAGAATTATTAATTTACCTTATAAGTTCATCTTCTACCAATTCAACTAATGATATAGATAGTTTTCATGCTCAAGGTCAAATATCTAATCAGACGAATTAAAATCAAATTTAATATCGCATCACTATTCTTAAAAAAGATATATGTATCTGAACCTATAGGAATTGAGCCCTTTTTTATCTGTGAAAATGCAGCAGAAACCACCGGACCCAATCCATTGGTACGCTTCCGATAAGGAGTGATGTAAATTTTGATAAATGGCAATTTCACATAAAGTTTTTAAGAAATACTATTCTCTTATTTAGTAGAATCCCATATAAAATACCGATATCAGCACTAATCCCCACGAATGAATACTACAACTACTTATCCGAGTATTGACATGATTAAGTTCAAAAATAAGAATTACGCTTGTATTTAAGATATTCTTAAATATTTAATTATTTCATACAGTCCGATGTTAAAAGATATCCTTGTTTCACGGAAGATTTCTTTCATGTCTTATTATGTTATATTTATTTTCTTTGGAGTTTTTGTGACAGGCATCACAGTATTCAATGCTGATAATACACTCTCCTTTGCAAGGCATTATACAATGGATTCTACTTATCAGGTAAAACTAGGAGAATCTTATGAACCAAAAATTTTGTCTATTAATTATCAAGTTGAACCAGCATTTTCTAAAATTTCAAGTGTCAATCCTACTACTAATAGCGGCAGTAACAGCAGTATTAATACATTTAGAGACAACTCAGAATTTAGACAAGACATTAGTGGAAAATATACAAATCCTAATTATGGTATAACAGAATTTGAAATTCCCACCGGCTGGTTTGCAACAGAAAGTATGAATGGCGATAATGGTATTATCCTTACTATGCTTCCCGGAACAACTGAAGAATTTTTCACAAAGTTAAATTCTCTGTCTAACAATGAGACACTGCCTGTAATGAATCTTGTTGTACAAGATAAGGAAGATCTGAGAGAACGACAAATGTCATCTTCTTTGTCTGCTGCTGGGCCATCAAATCTTTCCACGGAGTGTACAGAATTGACCTCCAATTCGACCACTATGATAAACGATAAACAGTTTCAAATTTCAACAATGAAATGCTCAACAGCGGATAAAACATCTATAGCAGATGGTATTGACTTTGGTCATGAAGAAATAACAAAGGCTTACAGATATGATGCACCTACTACAATGTATGTCCTACAATTGGTATTATCTAGTGACTATTCATCAAATCAAATAGTAAATGATGCATACTTATCTAAATTCCAACCAGTCATAGATGATGCAATTCAAACATTAAAAATAGGATGATAGCCAAAGATTCTGATTTGGTTATTTTTCATTAATTTTACAATATTGCTTGTCAGGATTCTATTCAACCTTGAATCGTATCCCTACGGATGAGAACTGTTACTGACAATCTTACTAATTATTAAATTACGAAGACTGGATCTGGATGATAGAAGTAAAACAAGAAATTAATTCTAGGACCTACCATATAGCAAATCATTATTTAGCTTCTATTAATGAGCAAATAACCGAACCAATTGTTCTAAAAAGTTATAGCTCTTATTAGTCAGTTCCCCAAGGATTATCTATTACAAACTTCCATGTTCCATCACCTTGTTGACGTAGCACATCTGCAGATTTGGCCACCATATTAACGGGATTACCATCAGCTCCAGTTCCGCTAAATGACCATTCCGTAGTTACTAGAGCAAGATCACTTGCTTGAAGTACTCTCTTAACCTTTAGATCCAATTTACCTTTCAAGTCAATGAAATTACGTAGACATTGGCGTATGGATTCTGGATCCTTTGCAAGCTGTCCTGGCTGGGTTGCAAAACATGCCCCAGCCTCATAGAGTGTCATGAGGGAATCCATATTTCCTGTGTTTATACCTTCAACTACTGAACTCAATACTTCTTCAGGTGTCATTCTTTTAGACATAAAGGGATTTTTGTAATATCTTACTTTAAGTTTATCATAAAAAAGGAGATAGTCAAACAGCCTAAACTTGTTCACCATTTTCAATTCCTGTATAGAATATTGGTGTTATATTAGAACCCTATTACCACAAGGAACTTAATCCCACCAGACCCGCGATAATTTGACCATAATTTGGGATTCAGTTTTGATAAGACTGAAATATTACCGTGTTTATCATCCTTTAATATAATGTAAAAATGTCTGCGCACATCTTTGACCCATAACGATCAAAAACAATCCAAATTGTGATTTCCTTGCAGTGTTAGCCATGATTTCATCTATCACAATTAGAGAGAACATGTGATTAAACTGATGACTTATTTCATAAACAACTCAGATAATGGAACCACTTAATCGATTACCTATTGTATTGTAAAACGTAAAGATCTCACACAAACTGATTGAGGTTAGGTTAGGTGGTTGTATGGATGCACAACGACAAGCAATAAACAATTCCAACTTTCTGAATGAAAGGGACATAGGTAAAGCCGTATCTGACTAGACATGTGATTACAACAATAAACACGATGCAAACAAAACAAGATTAATCAGTTTACATGGAGAAATTATCTTTGTGTTTCCATGACTGTTACCAGGGCAGCTAAAAATGATTAGATATATAACTCTTCATATTTGAAAAGTGAACGTTCTGCTTATGAAGTCTTCTGTAACTCTAAATTCTTGAAAATAAATTTAGATCCGGTTACCTCGAAATGTTTCTGCCCTAAAAGATCGAAAGTACAGGGATCAAACCTATGAAATTTGAAGAGTTTGCGCTTTTCGCCTAAGAAAATTATGGGGGTCATGAAACTGCAGGACACAAACCTAACCTCAATTTTAATAAGCGGTTACCTAACCCACCTATAAGTTAGAAAGCAACTAGCAAATATCGGTGTCTGAAAAAGTTTATCGCTGTTAATATAACCTTATATGATATAATCCATTTTCACAGTTCAATGAATAAGAATATTTATGACAGAAAAATGGAGTATATAAAGGAGGTAATATTATGGTGGAAGTAGTAGAGCTTTCCATTACTCCGACTGGAGGGTATCCCGGGGTCTACAAGGTGGACATCAGCGGTTCCGGCTTCGTGCCAAATCAGACGGTGTATTGGCGATTACGGGGCGAGGACCCGGGGTCTGAAGATTTTATCAGTGCTCCTAGTGGCGGAGGCGTCGTCGGCCCAGATGGGACGTTCTTCTTCACTGATAGCGCTACCGGCGCGAACTTGAACGAGGACTGGGGGGGCCAAGACGAGGTCTTTGCCGACGTATACTATACTTATGTTGGCGGGTCTCACCACAAGTCCAACACGATCAAACGCAACTTCTGAATTCCGATTGCTGCAGCTATGACTGAGTTAAGCATGCTGCAGTGCCCGAAATCAGCGCGTTTGGGAAGGAGTTAAGCTTAGACAAATAATGAGGAATCCATCTATTAAGATATGTTACAACATTGGAATCTTTCAGAGAACTAAATCCGAAATCAGACAAATGAAATACTTCATGCGTAATTGCATATGCAATTTCCCACCCCATACAACCCATGTCTTTGGACATTCGTTAACAGTTGTGTAAAAAATGGCGTATATGTTTGTGTAAATTTATAGTGTTTGTTTAGACATCATATCGTAACATCTTTAGCTTTCTATTTTGAATTATCTTTATTATGAGTGATATTTTCCTCATGTTGATTTCTGATAATGAAATAAACAAGTTGTATGGTATGATGCAAATTGGGAATGAAGAATCTAGTTATCGTTTCAAGATCATTCTGTTTAAGAATAAAGAATATACAGTTCCTGAGATAAGGATGGCTATCAATCATCACTATGTCGACATAAGAAAATGGATACATCGATTCAATGAACATGGTGTCGAGGACTAGTATCAAGAATATACAAGTACAGGTCAATCAAGGTAACGACAGGGATTGAGAAAGGATTGTAGAGATACCACCCAAAATCCAAGAGAAGGTTATGGTCTACCTTTCTCAAAGTGGTATTTAAGGGTACTAGCAGGGTACATATCCAAGGAACTTAACCTTGTTAATTCCACAAGTCATACTCAGGTTAGAAACATACTTGTTAAATACGGAATAAAATACAGGCGATCTAAGGTCACGCTAGGAAATAACTTGGATCCAGAATACCATTTGAAAAAAAGAGGATTGAAGGACTAAGGTAAAATAAGTTACCTGTTGACTAGGTCCTTCTTTACGAAGAGGAGAAGGGTCCTTTAGTAACAAAAACATATGGAGGTATCCCATGGTCTTCCATCCAGTCAAAGATATAAAAGGCTCAAAAGATAAAAGGCATTCTAAATGTGTTTGGCGTCTATGACCATACTAACGACCAGATGTGGACACACGGCTACAAAAAGAAAACCGGATAATAGTTCTTTGATTTTATCAAACGAGTGGATCAAAAATATGACTATAGCATAAAGCAAATTTTTCTAGTTCTGGATAACGTATCAATCTATAGATCAAATAAGGTAAAGAAAGTTCTTGCCCGATTCATAATCGTTTTTCGATTTCTATATTTAATTTGGCAAGCGTCTAATTCGAAATTAGGATCATATTCAAATGGATCGTGTTTATTTCAGATAATCATGGCGTATAGTCAGTTTTTGATCGAGGGCCATCCCTTTACTTCCTTACATGTTGATGAAATAAATCACAAGTGAATAACTAAGGAAATGACATATGTCATAAATTAATATGTTTAGTATGCGAATATATAATAAGGAATTTTTAAAAAAATGAATTCTAATCATGTAAAGCGAATTGATTTCACTAAATCGGTAGAATATGATGATAAGGAGGATGTTTATTATGTGAAATCGGTTACTTCAGGAGAGAGATATAAGGTTAATAAATTAAAGGATAATAACCATTGGTTTTGCACATGTAAAGGATATTTGTATTCGGCTGGAAACCCCAAGAAATGCAAACATACTCAAAGAATTAGAGTTATTGATCAGTTGTATAAAAAATATGCTGATAAGATTACAAACTTCGAATTAAAAGATAGATAGTTGATCTACAGTAAAGTGAACATTATGGATATCTAACAATTTTTTTTGAAGAGAAAATCTGCCTCGGTTACATAACTAAACCTTACAAAAGATCTATAGTTGATTTATGTTTTAGATGGGTATTTTTTTGCACTGGATTATGTTCAACTCTGAATCATATCTCCACGAGCCCACGATAATTTGACCATATTCTTGGGTATATTACATTTTATAATACTGCCCTTGAATATATTATTAACAATATTCAATAATGTTTTTGTAAGCAAAAGTTAATTCTATTTGTATGAAAGTTATTCATGGATACTGGATTGACTTCTTACATTAATCTAATTAGTATTATTCGTCCTTACTTATCTTTTAATCAGCAGTCTAACTTTGATATATTTCACTCTTTACTTTATGGTCGAGATTCATTTTACGAGAGTTCTTGAGTCTCCAAATGTATCACTGAGATTCATACGCCTGTTGCAGATCTAGGATATTGATTTTTTTCATTTCTAGCATTACCCTCATTACCCTCTCTGATTTTTCAGTATTTTCGTCTCCTAACATCTGACCTAAAATAGGCGGAACAATCTGCCATGAAACTCCATATTTGTCCTTAATCCATCCGCACTGTTCAGGTATTCCTTCTTTGGAGAATTTTTCCCAAAGATCATTTATCTCTTCTTGTGTTTCACAATTGACAACAAACGATATCGCTGGAGTGAATGTAAAATGATGATCCATATTGCTATCAAGTGCCATGAATTCCTGTCCACCTAGTGAGAATATGGTACGTTTTATTGTTCCTTCAGGTTCATTTTCTTCTACACCATAATGTTCTATATTGATAACACTTGATTGCTTAAATAATGAAATGTAAAAATTCATTGCTTCCTCTGCTTTTCCAAATTGGTTTCCAAAATACATTAAAAATGGAGCGATTTTTTGAGGACGTGTTTTCAGATTCAGTTGCCATGAAATGCCATATTTATCTTCAAGCCATCCGAATTTTTCACTAAATGGATATTTGTCAAGTTCCATGAGAACGGTTGATCCATCAGAAAGATTCTTCCATAACTCATTTAATTCTTGGCTGGTTTCGCAGCTCACAAAAAAGGATATCGCAGGAGTAAATGTGAAATTTGGTCCACCATTTATAGCAATGAAATTTTGTCCAGCAAGCTGAAATGAAACCGTCATAATGGATCCTTTAGGTTTTCCAGATACTTTTCCACCAGTCTCACCATAATAATTAATGTTTTCAATTTTTGAATTTTTGAAGATAGATATATAAAAATTTGCGGCTCCTTCGGCATTGTCGTTGAACCACAAAAATGGAGTAATCTTCTGCATTAGGGTAATCTGTTTAACAAACTATATTATAAGATTTTACTATGGGTTAGAAGATCTCTATGTAGGTTGCCTACATCAAAATTTATCACAGAATCGATTATCAAATAAACATATCTCATGCGAACTAATATTTCCTCTAAATATCAAGAGAAGATAGTGCGTGCATGAACCCTTGACTATCTAACATGTAAACAAATCCCATTTATCCCTAAGAATTTCATATTCATGCATATGTACTCTCTAATATTACAGAAGTAGAAATAGTTATTCATGGTATCTGTGGACATCTTTACTATTAGCAAATGGCATTTTCACTTTACTTATTTGGGCCACACTGAGCTATAGTCACCTTGGATCTTATTTATATCGTATCCGTAATTTCAGTAATTCATCATGTGATTCTTCTAAACATTTGGTCAATATGTCAAATAGAAATATCAATTCGTCATCAGAATATCCTGATAAGAGTTTATGCATTCTGGCAGCAAGAGGAGTAAAGATGGCCTGTAATTTTTTTTCAAGGTCTTTATCTCTAGTCGGCTCTACAATAGTTTTGCGCCTATCTTTAGGATCGCTAACTCTTTTTACGTATCCGGCTTTTTCTAATCTATCAATTATTCCCGTGACAGCTCCAGTAGTAAAGCCTGTGAGGTCTGCAAGTTTTCCTGCCGGCATAGCACCATAACGGTGGATTAGTTCCAATGATTTGTGGTCTGTTATGTGTAAACCAATGATGTCAGCTACAGTTTGATGTAACATTATGGTTTCGGTGGATATCTCTTTAAACCTATTATTAATAGATTGGATAATCTGTTCTCGGTCCATCGTCTTAACTAAGTAATAATGACAATATTTATAAATATCTTACTCACTAAATATCTTAGTGAATAAGTGAATGTCTCTGTTAAAACATCAAAGACGTTTTAAAGATGTAGGTATTGGTGGATTAGCCGCACGATGGTATGATAGCAATACAAGAAAAAATCGTCTTGGGGAAATGAGGATGTACGCAGATATAGTTTCTGAATATGTTAACGACGGAAGTCATATTCTAGAAGTAGCGCCCGGTCCTGGATATCTTGCCATGGAGCTTGCAAAACTGGGAAAATGTAACGAGATTACCGGTCTAGATATCAGTGAGGACTTTGTCCAAATAGCAAAAGAAAACGCACAGAAAGCAGGCGTCTTTGAGAAAATAAAATTTCTCCAAGGAAATGTTGCAAATATTCCAATAAACAATAATGAATTTGATTTCATAATCTGTGTGGCCGCTTTTAAGAATTTTAAGAAACCACTCGCAGCATTAGAAGAGATGTTTCGCGTATTGAAACCTGAGGGTACTGCTCTTATTGTGGATATGAATAGAGATGTATCAGATAGACAGATAGAAGAGTATCTTAATTCCTTTAATACTAAAGGAATTGGAAAAGCTTTTATGAAACTGATTTTTAAGAATTTCCTTAAAAGCGGATCTTATACCAAAGATGAATTTGTTGATCTGATTTCCAATACTGAATTTAAACACTATAGAATCGAAGAGAAAGATATAGGTTTTTACATTTATCTAACAAAGTGTACTGAGCATTTCTCTCCATAGTTGTTTTAAATACGTAAATAAAAATGATATCAATCTATTGAAGCAGTGTAAAATATCATCTTATATACGCCCATTTAATTACATACTAATATTTATCACTGCAAGTACCCCCATCCTTTTACGATATAGCAATATATCTTTGGTTTCTATTCCCGTTATTACTAAATCAAAAAATTCCATGATTGTGATTGAATTAAGTGGGTATGAACTAAGACATGTATTTGCAAAGCATTTAGCTTGAGGTAAAATATTTATGAAGTATTTTTGTTAGATAAATAGAATCCTATTTAAAATACTGATATCAGCACTAATCCCCACGGGCCCAAACTGCTTAATTTTACCAGTCTAATGGTTCAAACCAAACCCAATTCTAAAAGTGGAAAGATTGAATGACGAGGAAACCTACATCTATACAGTGTTGATATCTGTTAATAGTTAATTAATTTGATAACTAGAAAATTAACGTGTGGTCATATTGTCAGCTTGGAATGAACCCACAAGTTTTCAAATATCGTTGTATGTGTCCATACACTGGATGCACTATTTGAATAAATACCTAGGCCATTTGCTTCTCTAAAGATATATTTACTATCATCTTTAAGTTCAATAATAAGCGATGACTTGTTATCCGATACTATGATAGTGGAATTAATTCCTTGTTGAGATACAACCGGATTCATTTCAATTCGATTTAATGTATTATTGGCTAGTTCTTTTATTTGTTTATCCATTGGAGTGAGAATCCTGATTTGAACTCCTTTTTCTGTAATCTTTCTTAATAACGACATCAGTTCATTTCTTTCCAGACGATGAAAAGCATTTAGGGTTGGAAATAGTAAGAGTAATTCCTTAGTCGTAGTCAATACCATTTCTAGATATATTCTTTGAATTTCCTCTGGATCTCTTATAGTGTCAAGAAATTCATGATTGGTGCCTTGTTCTATTTCTCGTATTCTCTCTTCAATTGGTATTGCATTTTTCCATAGGGTATTAAATAAGAATTGTTGTGATTCTGCGGATCGACTATCGTTGCTATAAATAATTTGACTTGGGGCTTCTGATTCTTTGCTTATAAGATGAATGACATATTCTGTTTCATCTATAATGCCAAAATTTCCTTTGATTCCTTCTATATGACGAACCTCGGAGACCTTTAAGAGCTCTTTGCAATACTCTATGTTTTCTTTTGTAACATCAGTAATTAGTCTTATTTTAATACCTCTATTTATCAATTCCAATACTGCTTGCATTATTCGCTTATCTGTTGATATTATACTTGGTCCCATCAAATCATAACAAGTATCCATTTTTGCTTTTGCTCTAGGATAGCTTTGTAGCATAAAATTCGTAATGTTTTCAGAACCCGTTATTACTTTTATTAAATCAGAATCCTTGTTTGTATTTACCATATCTTTGGACAATAATGCAATACATCTCTATACAGTATTTATCGGATATTGTAATATAAAAACAAATATTGATATTAAATTTAAGTCGTCGTTCAAATCATCTCATATCTTGCTGTTTGTCACATGAACATAATTGATCCTTATTTTGATCCAGGTTTTGAAATCAAGCATATACTAGAGCAGATATTGTCCTAATGTTAACCTATGTTGTCTTAACTTAAACTGTATTAGAACCCCATTACCACATGGAACTTAATCCCCATGGCTGAGAATTGTTACTAAATATCGTATCTGACTATCAGATTAAAAGGCCGTGTAAAGACAATGGGACTAAGTGAGTAAATAATTCTACTATCCTAATCCCACATTACCTCATAAGCTTTCAGTTCTTACAAACTAATTCTAAAACTGCTAGAATATTAGAGTATTGCACCTAGTTAGCAATCTCAATATATTTTTTCTATAGTATCAAAGGTATGAATAAAACAAATATTCACAACCAAAACAAAAACAGCAAACTCTTTGTTGCATCAATTGCAATAGTAGTAGCATTAGCTCTTTTCGCAAGTCCCATAGTGGCTATGGATGACGCCTTTGCAACTAAGAAGAAAAAAGGTAACCAGGCTCAACAATCAATAGATCAATCACAATCCTCAGTGCAAAACGCCTTATGTGCTTCTGGTGGAACTACATTTCTATCATGTAACAATGTTAGCTTCCAAAATCAAAAGAACAGTGGAAACAACGCATTAGCACAAGATGATGATGATGGAAACGGTGGAAACTCTGCAGACCAAAGCATCAGCCAATCTCAATCCTCCAGCCAAAACAGCCAAGTAGTATCAGGTGCAGATACAATAGGTTCTGGTAACAACATCAACGTTCAAAACCAAGAAAACTCTGGTAGCAACGCATTAGCACAGAGTTAAACTCAACTCTTTTTCTTTTTTTATTCTACAATCTTGCAAATATAATCAACATTATGATCAAAATATATAGTAACCCATCATATTAGTCAAATCAACAAGTATTTATACACACAAAATAAGATAAATCTGTTTGTCAAAATATTTATCATTCGTAGTAGGTACATCTATTCTACTCGCAAGTTTACTTCTCATTCCATATATCAGTAATATTCAGGCACTGCCTGTTCGGGATAGTAAGGAAATGAATTTTTTTAATGCATCGAAAGCGATATATGAAGGGAATGGTGAAAAATTATTGAACAATAAAAATATATCATTGATACCCTATTTTGTTACAGAACAAAAGTACATCGAGAATGGATTATTAAATGGTGTAGAAAATGTAACCAACACTCAAACATATTTAAACACGCATATATCAGATGATTTACTCCTAGGAAAAGGAAATGGAACTATTGAAACTATGGATGGACAAAATATCACATGGATTTCTTCAGACATTGGAAGACAGATTGATAATAAATGGATATTTAACGGCATAACCCTGTTCAATAATACTGAAAGTAGTTCTTTGTCGATTTTAAACAATAGTATCGCTTTAACAAAAAGTGAATCAGGTCCCATTCTTGCAGACTACATGTGGCTCTTGGAATAATTTGACGTAAAAACGATATCACGGTACTAAAATTATTTTTTTCATTATTTTTTATTACAATCTCTAGACCTAGGATTAATGTTGGATCTAGGATGTTTTGGATATATTGACAATTTTTAATTGGTGAGATGGAGCAATTAACTCTATTACTTTTATCGGATCTGATTTTGTATTGGTGTAATAGAATCCCATTGCCACAAGGGACAATCCCCACGGATATATTCAATCCGAGACAAAATATTCAGAAATTAACTAAAATTATACTGCTTTCTTTTTAACTACCTAGAGACTACAAATCTAATGCATTTCGTAGTTTCAAAGTATTGACATTGAACATAAGAAATCAGAAACCAAAATGCAACATTATGCAATGAAAATTAAGGAACAGTATACATTTCTAATATACTTTTGATCCCTTGTATACTTATTAGGTATTGGTATGTTCTATTCCTCATGGCTAATCCTAATTTTCAAGAATATCTTTTTGAGTCAATGAAATTAATCAGAAGGAAGAAGCAGGATCTTTTAGATCCGAATTGCAGGGGAGAGAATAGATGAGTGATAACAAAAAGGCAATGAGAAAATTAAAACTACATGTAGGAATGTCCATTGATGGTTGTATCGCAGGACCCAACAATGAAATGGACTGGATAGACTTTACTTGGAATGAAAAACTGAGAGAATATGAAGACAGGTTACACGAGCCAGTTGATACCATTCTTCTGGGAAGGAAAATGACTAATGAATTTATTTCCTATTGGTCTAATGTGATGAACAAACCTGAAGACCCCGAATATACATTTGCTAAAAAAATGATGGAAACACCAAAAATTGTTTTTACTAAGACACTTAATAAATCAGAGTGGCCAAATACTGAAATTGCAACAGGTGATCTCAAAGATGAAATTACAAAGTTAAAGAGTCAAGAAGGTGGTGGTGATATCATAGTCTATGGTGGTGCTTCATTTGATTCTTCCTTGATTAAAGAAAACTTGATTGATGAATATTATTTGTTTGTCAATCCTGTTGCAATTGGGAATGGAAAGACCATTTTTAAGGACCTAAAAGAGATTCGTAAACTATCCCTTATTGAATCAATAACGTTTGACTCTGGAACAGTTTTGCTCCACTATGAGGTAAAGAAAAACTAAAAGTAAGGTGTATCAATAAATGAATGGAAAAGTCAGTTGGTTATTTTTTTTATATTATTCCATTTATCCCACTGTCACATAAAGATATCCAGATGGGCTATCTTCTAATGTATTCATTCTTCAAAACTTGATCCACTTTCTATCTTGTTTTATACCATTATCTTTGTAGTAACTGGTTTGGATTATTTATTTGCAAAAAAATATGATTATTAATTAGATAAAATCATTATTAGACTATTCAAGATATTTCTTCCGATTTACTAAAATCTCCAAACACTATTGGTCCAGGCGTAATGAGTTTCATAGATTCATCATACAATTCGGCCGCCCTTTTATCGTCTTCCAAAGCCTTCATAACCTCCTGAACATGATTGGTATCTCTGTAGAATTGTATTTCTAACCATACATCCTCGTCATCATTGGCAGAAATGGTTTTTGACAAATTTACAAAGTCCATCATATCCTCTCTTGCATTCAACCTATACCCATATTTTGACACGCCGTGTTTCTTGAAAAAAATATCAGTTTGTTTGCCAATCTTTATTAATGCATCATGATTCTTCTTTGGGGCACGGATGAAAAAAATTTTGAGAACACCACCGGAATCTTTTTGGTTTGCAAAGTTGTCCGAACTACTCATATGAATTGATAGAATATGGTATTATAAAAATAACAAAGGGATCAATAGTATACCAGCGTTAGATGATTATTCGGATAAGTCAGTTTAAAAATAGTTTTTGATTTAATTTGGTATAATATTTTATAATGAGTCTAGATGAAGGAGAACCAAAGTCCAATCAAAATAATGCCATTATACCTTTTGGAAAGTTTTTGGAGCCTTCGATATCATTCCAAGATATTACTAAGAGATCAAATAATAGCTTTTCTTGATACGAAAATTAAGAATTCTCAAATAGATCCAGACCTTTGATGCCTACATATAATAGAGAAATCTAGTTGTCCTAACTTGGTAGTAAACAAGTAAACCGACTCGAACTGAAACCAGACCATTCGATTTTGTATTTCAACCGGCTACCACTAATGACTTATTCTAAAGGTTAACTTGTTCAGCAGGAAATTTCCTAGGGTCTAGTAAATTAAATTCCTCTAAAAAGGCTTCGGCTTGTTCTTCTGACTCAATAAAGGCTTTAGCTTCACCTTTTCGCATCCGATCTAGTTTCCCGATCATTTCTTTAAATTTCTCAGTATTCATTACTAATCCATAGTAATCTCTTACTCTTTCCAGAGTTGTTTCATAATGTCTCTTGTCTCCGGACGCAGTAGCATCAGATATTATTGACACATCGTAACCTAGGTTAAATCCTTCCCTTAGTGAAGTCTCTACACAAATAGAAGTATCAATTCCAGTAAATACCAACAAATTAATGCCCTGACTCTGAAGCATAATTCGGAATACTGTATCTAGGAAAGCAGAATCCCTTCGTTTTAGAATTACAGGATCTTTCTCTTTAGGTTTTAGTTCATCGATTGTTAATCCATCCCAAGTACCTCTAATACATATGGGTACTTTCAATCTCTCCTGTCTTGATTTGGGTAAGATGTTATGGACGTTTGTAAGAATATCAATGCCACTAGCTTCCTTTACTGCTTCGGTGTAAAAAACAGGAATACCCATACTCCTGCAGAATTCAATTAAATCCTTAAGCTTTGGAATAATCTCTCTATATAGAGAGGTATTCATACCAATTTTATCATACGATCCTCCCTTTGACACGAAACCATTCTGCATATCTACAACTATCAATGCAGGTGCCACGGTACGGCCTGAAGGCAAATTGACTTTAAACAATTTTTCATTCTCATTACTAATCCGCTAAAGATAAACATTTAATTACAGACATGCTGGGGTATGGTTGATTCTTGTTCTTGTTCTTGTTGGGCATATGCCTAGTATACATTGAATATTCATATATTGTCAGCACCTTCTGTCTAGATTATAACCAATGAGACCGGATTATGTTTTGTGATAGCAAAACATTAGCGAATACCAGTGCTCCGCAGGTATCACATATCACATCTTAACATTATTCGTCGCGTCTATGTGGATGGATTTTGATATTTAACTCAGACTATTAAGGACTCATCCACACATTTTATCTAGAATAAGACAAATAATTTTCTAGAGGGTGTTTACTTTGATAATAAACTGCTTCTATTAACAATTTTACCGTTGTTGATTACCATTTCAATATTTTTTGTGTTACTAATATTCTCAACTGGATTTGATAAAAGCACTATTAGATCGGCCTCTTTTCCCTTCTCAATCGTTCCTGTATAATTTGATATTCCCAAGGCTTCTGCACCATTTTTGGTTGCTATCTGAAGAATATTTGACGTAGGGATTCCTGCATTTGCAAGCAATTCCAGTTCATGATGAAGGCTTTTTCCTGGAACAAGGTCAAAGTTTGGAATATCAGTGCCGCTCAAAAGCTTTACTCCATTATCGTGCATTTTTTTTGTTAGCTGCAAGACTTTGGGCCATATTTGTTGACCATTAGCTGGATCATCCTTTACCATTGATTCATAAACACTCAATGTAGGATCGACATATACATTATTCTTTACTAGGGACTCTATCATTTCATTTATTTCTTTACTGTTGACCTCTACTAGTTCTAGCCAAAGGAAATGATCAAAAGGACCCTCACCATATTTCATAAAAGTTTCCCTATTCTGAGATGATAATAAGTACGGGCTTACGGGTACACCATGAGTTAAGAAATCAATTTTGTCATTAGCTGCCTCTGTCCAACTGGTTAGAAATAGATGGCCAATTACTTTGAGCCCTAGAGAGTGAGCTTTATCTATTGCCTCCTTCACTAAATCAGGTGTCAGACCAACATACAATTTGATAAAATCAACTCCTGCTTTTGCCTGATTGTTAATCTCTTCATCAACTTCTGATACTGAATTAACTTTCTTTTCTACAAAAGGTATTGAAATATTAGGTGTATTTAATAATCTTCCAGCCGTAAATATTTGAGGTCCTAACGCGCTTTCAGAGGACACATTATTTTTCAAACCCGCAGATAGCTCAGTCGGACCACCAGGATTCCTGATGGTTGTAATTCCAAAAGCCAAAAGCTTCTGCAGAGCCTCATCCGAGTATGTTTGATTGAAAGAGTTTTTCATAACCCCAGCTACATGTGCATGCATATCAAATAAACCTGGGATAACGTATTTACCGGAAAGGTCGATTAGAACAGAATTGGGATAATTTTTATAAAAATAATATTTGTCAGGACTATCTTTATCGATTACTTCTAAAATCCTATTTCCACTTGTGATTATTGTGGAGTTTGATCTTAATTTAGAGTTACCATCTACAATATTAGTATTGTATAAAATCACTAGGTCATGTGAGTAGTTTGTATCATTTTGCGTGAATTTTGCTTTATTTGACTGTAGAGGTGGCAGTTCTAGTGAGGATGCTTTTAGTAAATTATCTGCATTGGAGGAACTGATTGTTTCTGCTTTCACAAAATTAAAAACATTAAAAATGCTATAGCCAAGGGAAAAAATTAATATGATGGTTATTGAGTTTGTTAATTTCATTTTATCGAGATTTTTCACAAATTTTAACAATAATAATAAATCAACACTCCGATTATAATGATTGATTTCTAGTTATTATAGATGTCTTATTTTATAATTGGTGTTGATTGTTTTTTATCTTTTTTATATTAGTTGCTTAAATAAATGGTTACATGCAAATGATGAATTTTTAGGGACTCTGAATTCATGTATTGGGGTTTACAACCTGTTCATAGTATTCTATCTAATAAAGTAGGAAGAAAAATTCTCATATTTCCTGGAATGTTCGTTCAAAATATAGGAATTTAGATAATATACTATATTAAAAGAATTCAATGATTGGATATTAGTAATGTCCTACTAGGGATAGGAACAGCTTTAGTTTACTCGACCTAGCTTGTTGCAATTAACGATATCACCAATCCAAGCTGGTGAGCAATATCATTAGATGTTTGAAGGTTTTAGAGAGATATGTGATTCGTTATTGGGTAATTGGAATAAGACAAATCTCTGATTTATTTAATATGTTTGTTGCAATTCAGGCAGCTGCACAGATAGATAGATTTGACTTCTGGTATCGTTGATATACTTTTAATGAAAGAAAACCAAAACACGATGCTTTTGCCAATTTTCGCTATCTACAAGGTCAACATTTGTATTAGAATCCTACTATCACAAGGAACTTAATTCCCACGGGCCATCTGCTACGATGACCATTTCTAAATAATCTAATTAATGTTGATTAGACATATATCCACGAATAAATTGATTTAGCCGTTTAGTCTACTATACTCAAACCTCTTTTGCACAAACTGAATTGTCGAATCCATTCAGCAATAGTGCCTTGATTAAATTAGATTTAACTAATGAAAGGCTTAACAGGGCCATTTTGATTATAAAATAAGTATGGAAACCGATCAAGATTTAGAGGAATTAAAAGAAGAACATGAACAAGAGGAGGAAGAAATAAGAGATAAATTAGAAGAGGAAGAATAGGAACAACGGATTAGAGTTCTTACCAAAAAATGAAAAAAACATTCCGTGGAAAACACTGACATCGCAATTATCTCAAGGTACATTATTAGTTAATAATCTTTATATTTTTCATTATTCTATATACTCATAGAATCCTATTTAGAATACCGATATTGGCACTAATCATCACGCGCCCATACTAATTTTAGATGAATCATCTGGTAAACTTTTGGATTTGCAGACAATCCATAATGGAATGAAGTTCCAGAAATAATATTAAGTACTTTACAATGTCGTTTATAATGTCTGTACAAATCAGACCAATTGAAGAAGGCGACGCAGAGACCTGTGGCAAAATTGGATATGAAGCTCACAAGGCAGTCTCTTCCGCTTTTGGATATCCTTCTGAACAGCCCTCTGAGGAATATGCAATAGGATTAATCAGGATGCTTTTAAATAATTCCAACTCATGGGGCGTCTTGGCGGAGAAAGACACACAGATTCTTGGTAGCATTTTTCTTCACCTATTTCCTCCATCACCGATAGCAGTTATTGGGCCACTCACTGTAAATCCTTCTGTAGAGGGCGGTGTAGGGTGCTTATTGATGGATGCTGTGAAGGCTCACGCTTACAGCCAAAATTACGACCAAATTAGGTTAGTGCAATCGCCAAGCCATATTCGTTCCTTTGTCCTTTATACAAAATCAGGCTTTACTCTACGCGAGCCACTATTTTTAATAACCGGAAATGCGTCAAACGAAAATCCAAACATAAAAGAGTTAGAGTTATGCAAAGTTGAAACCGACGAAGACGTTTTGAAATGTAACGAACTTTGTCTGCGGGCTCATGGATTCACTAGGGAAGGAGAGTTACGCCAAGCCATGAGTCAAGGGGTTGCTATAAAAATAGAAAAGAGAGGGAAAATTCGTGGATACTCAGCAGGCATTGGACTTTTTGGACATTCCGTCGCTTCTTCAAATGAAGACCTCAGAGCATTAATTGCAGGATCGCCCGTTATTACAGGACCGGGTTTTTTTGTACCCGCAAGAAACAGAGAAATTATTATGTGGTTACTCGAACAGGGATTTAGAATACTATGGCCGGGTAATCTAATGACATTAGGACCATATGAAGAACCGACCATGCCTTTTCTTCCATCCTTGGCATACTGATTATACTTGAGTTCCAGGCCATTCTACCGCATATCTCTCGGCCCGAATTCTATGGATCAGATCAATTAAACAAATCCTCCGAGGATCTAAATTTGAATCTTCTTTAAAGAACCGATATCGACACTAATCCCCACGGATGCATGCAACATGATACAAGGGATTAGACTTCCTAAAGAGAAGACAATTTAGATTAATCGTCTGTCGTTATCTTTGATCTTATCCATAGTGTATCAAATATTGTAGCATAGGAAATGAACTCCAGTGTCCATTTGATGTTAAAAATTTAGCAGAGTAATTACAAATCTTTGCCATCAGTAAAAATCTCGAAAAATTAAATATACCATAATAACAGCATAATTTAATATATATCAACATGATGGGACACATTTGTTCTAAGCATAAAGAAGAATTAGAGCGACACGGATTGATTTGTCCCAGAAATACAAATTTTACAGAGGTGGATTCTATTGACGTCATATCGCGAGAATAAGAAGATGGGGGATAATATAGCAGAGAATGACTCGATTAGATTTATACCTATACTTCCTGCGTTGACCAATATTTTATTAGAAATAGTACAAACTCAAGATATTTTTCATATTAGGTTTCAACCTGAATTCAGTGAATGTGATATTAGTGTATACGAATTCAGAACTTATCTTGATATACGAAGGGAAGTTTTGCAAGAGTTGATCGATTACAAATTTCCTCATGGACAGATACACTTTTTCCTTTTGAATATAGACAAACAGTCAGAAGAGATAGATAATAATATCGAATATTTTGGAGTTGCCCATTGTTGGTCAAACTAACAATGACTGAGGAACTGATGAAGTATCTTTCTAAATTTGAATTTAATAAAGGACAACTTTTGAAATTAGAATTTAATCAGATACAACAATATTACTGTCTATAGCATTTTTACTATCAAAATAGAATTGTCAACTTTTTTATATAATTACTTGACCCGGGCATGAATATTCGTATATGATGACCACCTATTAAAATCAATTAATAATTCTCTCCCCATTTCAGATTACTTATGATCTGATTGTATCCAACCTTGAATCATATCTCCACGGATGTATCCATGAGGCAGATAACCACATGGATAAATACAAGTCATTTTTATATATCCTTTTTAATACATTTAGTTGATGAAAAAACAACCAGCAATTTTAGTTTTAATCGTGATGGTGGTAACAACTATCTATGCACTTTCATTAGGAAATACAGGCTATTCACAACAACAAGGTGAAAACAGTATTTTGGATTCCATAGATGTGAAAAATACTAATCTGACTCTTGGTAAACCTTTCTACACTGAAAAATTTGAATTTCCATCAAGTCAAAATTCCGGAGACTCTGAAAATAATAGTGCTTCTGCCAATTCTGTGTACTCCTTTGAAGGTAATGGAACATTAGACAATTTGCAAATAACTGCTTCTGGAAGTGGTAATGAAGTTTCAAGAGATGATGGAACTAACTTTCTTACTGGTAGAGCGCTTTTTACCTCTTCTCAAAACGGTACTGCAAGTTATTCCTTTGAGGCCATAACAAATACTACTGAAGAAGGCATTAGAACAAGTCTAGGGGCTGCATTCTTTGATGCTAACGCAACAGGAAATCTAGAATCGCTTAAGAGTATTGTAGGAGTTTATGAATCATACATAGACGAAGGTCACGGAAAAGGGATCTTTGCAATGTGGCATATTAAAGACCTATTACCTAAATAGTAGTAGATTATTAATCTATTTTTTTATCAGTGTTTGATATTTAGGATTATCTATAACGTTGAATCATATCCCATGGATAAGGAATGTTTAGAAAATTAGGAGGCCCAATAAGAGTTGAAGAAGAGAATAGATGCCCCTATATTTATCGTCAAATAATTTCAGAATGAGCATTAAACTATTATTGATGTGACGATCGTAATTTAGCAATTCGATACTTTCGGACATAGAGAAAGATTTATTACGATATTATATAATCAATTTAAGTGCTAATAATTTTTAGAAAAAGGACATTAACCTAGTTTTTTATTCTTGTCATTCCATTATACCAATTTGCTTCATCATTCCCGTCAAATCATAGAACAATTTTTCCTCTACTATTTCTTCATTTTTCCAGTGCGCAACGGTACAAAACTCTATTTGAAATTTTTTGTTTGTTGGCTCTATAATTTTTCCGCCAAATCCATTCATTGAACCCTTGAACGTTCCAGTAAAATTTGCTACTGAGCATGTCCAGTCGCCTTGACCAAACAGGATTTTGTATGGATCATTTTCAATATGATTGTCAGGAAACGTCTTGAAAAAGTCTACTGCCTCATTTTTATGATTTGGTCGTCCTCTAGTTGGTTGTGACTGTCCCGGCCAGGTTATTTCTACGGCCTCAGCATGACGTTTGTTGAATGTATCCCAGTCCTGTCTATTCCAGGCATCATCCAATGTTTTCATTAGTTTTAGATTCCCTTCTAAACTCATCCTTTCTAGATGACAAACACCAAATAAAAAGGATTTACTAGGTATATCCTGGTATGTGGTAAGTTTGAACTAACTTTTGGTATTAAATATCTCGAATGTGTAATATATCTATAAATATCAATAATAATATCAACATGAATGTTGATGTTACTTTTGTTTCTAATCCTTTTCTAAAGATCGATTGTGTTCATCTGAAGGTATCAAATTTGAAAATATCTATTCAATTTTATCAATCAATTATTATCTGAAGATAACAATAAATCCTCATCCTCAATATTGATTCTAACTCAAACAAATATTGTCAAGGAAAAGACTTATCAACCAAATACCTTAAAAAAATGAGGACGGACTTACCAATACGGTATCATATGGCTAATGCGAAATAAAGACATATTGGTCCGAGTTTTATTCAAGGTAACCTTTCATTAATATTGAATGTAATCATCTCTTCGTTGTATCTGATCCAAAAAATATAAACATCAACAAGGTTAACTGAATTTCAATTTTATCATTCTACCAGATCATAATTTATATAGTCGGATAGTTTATCCAATACTATATAAATTGGTTCAGCAATGTAAAGACATATGTTCTAATGTTCTAGGAAACATAAGAAGGATCAGGGGCATTAGTCCTTATAAACAAGGATTGAAATGGTGTTCGGTTTGTAGAAAATTTCTTCAAAATATAGAAACCCCCATTGACTGTCCTTGTTGTGGAACTCAATTACGCAAAAAACCAAGAATAAATAGACACAATAAGGAATTATATAATGAGTTTCTAGGAGTTAGACGGATCGAGTAACTATTGTACCGTGTTCGATTTGATTAAAGAAACTATACCATACTTGTATTCACTGATAAATAATTTTTACATAATTAACTAACTAGTTGAAATTCAAGATCAAGTTATACTCAAATACATCCGGATCTTTCATTTCAAGTTGTAATTGATACTGGTATATGATTGAAAATACTGTGACCGGTTAATGCTATTGACAGTGAGGAAAAAAGGCTGTTGTTAGGCAGTTATTCTGGCTGTTTCATGGGGTTTAAATTTATTCCACATAATTCCAAATATAGCACCTAGAACTAAATAGAACATAACCATTGTACCAAAAGTAACGGCTCTAAATGCGTTGACTAAATCCATTGGTGCAGTTATTTCATCAGGATTTGCTGGAAATACGGCATAAATAAAAGCAACTAGGCCCAAGTAAATTATGGGAATTACATACTTAATGTAACTGATTTTACGTAACTTATACACGAGAATACTGACGCCCAAAGCGATTAATCCAGATGCCAGTTGATAGCTAGTATACAAACTATCTCTTAATCCAATAGTCTCTGGATCGCCGACGGCAGGTGGGTTTGCAGGATATTTGATGAAAGGAACGATATATAATGATAAACACATTATGGCTGCTAAAATGAGTGCTTTTTTCCTATCATCCGAAGAAGGCAAATACTTTCTCGATATTACATAAACGATTCCTAAAATCGCACCATATGTTAACCCTAAGAATGCTCCTGCAGCAAAAGTTCCTTCCTTTTGCCACACCCTGTAAGTACTTAATTCATCAAAATCAACTACTTCACCAGATGCGATGCTGTTATCCACCTCAATTCCTATCGCTTGATCTATGAATGGCTCTGCAACAAAATAATTAACGCCTGCTAAAATTACTCCAGCTATAACACCTGACAAAAGAGATACAAAAATAAATGTTAAAGATTTCATGTTCTATAATCTAATTCACATATGAGGATATAAAATGACAAATATTAATGGCACGGAAATCCCGCTGCATGTCTTATATCATGAGTAAATTCATGAAGCCACATTGTGTCATATGCTTCATTTCCTTGTACCAAACTAAATAATTGGCCTTGATCATATCCGACTATGTAAACACTAAAAATTGCAATAATGGCTAAAACTGCGATTGAAACCTTTGGAATTCCATCTTTTTCTACAACCCTTTGATCATGATGTAGACTCACACTGCATTTACCTTTTTCGAGATATATAAAGTATTGTATGGTTTATCCAACATTTTGTGTTTAGGACTATATGGGAAGTCGGAGAAAATAAAGTAACAATGGAATCTACAAATCTGAATTTTTTTTAATGGTTCAATACTATGTGTTTTATTAGATAAAATTTTAGATCAAGATTATGAAGATTTATTGACACACAGTAATTTGGAGTCTAACTATTCAGAATCTGATTTTGACTTATTAATTACTGCATCAATCATGAGAAACAGATAAAAAAAGAGATAAAATTAAATTTGTAAGATACTAACTTATAATGTGCATCTTGTGGTCAATACCCTAAAAGCCATATCTAGCAGATACGCACCTAGTAGAATTCTTTCTTTCAACTCTGCTCATGTATTCAAGACACTACAATTATTAAAAAGGGACGGGCACGTTAGTAGACTTTTACTGATTAATGAGTTGGGTCTAGGAGAAGGTTCCATAAAGACTTTGATAAAGCATCTTAAAATGGAAAAATTAATTCTTACAACTCAAAAGGGAACTATGATGACTGAAAGGGGGGAAAAGATTTTTGAAGAGATGTCACAATATATTTGCTCTGAAACACAAGTGCCCAAAAGCTCGATATCTATTGCTGAATATAATCATGCCATTCTTTTAAGAAATTTGAAATTTGCTATTAAGCAAGGCGTTGAGCAAAGGGATGCAGCAATTAAAGTGGGGGCAAAAGGAGCTACAACACTTTTGTATAATAATGGGAAATTTCTTATCCCGGGTTCTAAATTTAATGCTCTAAAAGAAGAAAAAGCTATAGAAAAGCTGTTAAAAGATAATCTAAAGCCCATAGAAAACGATATCATCGTGATTGGAAGCGATGACAATAACTACATAACAGCCGAGCTTGCATCAAAATCAGCTGCACTTCAGACGCTCGAAAATCATGAAGATCATAAGGGATTAGAATTTATCATTAGATAATTCAAAACATAATAATAAATAATAAAAAAACAGGAATAAGCAAGATATAATATTCACATAAGCAAATTAAATGTCAATTATGATCAATAAGTAATGAAATAAATTGGAAACATAGTGTCGGGCCTGTTCTTTCTTAGTGTGTATACCCATAGAACATATCCCGATCAATATTACCAATTCTTATTAATGTGACCTTTTTTAAAACTTATATGAATAATCTAGTGAAAACTACTTTCGAAGAATTAGTAAAAGATGTAATTTTACTTGATGACGTTATGTTATCGATAAGAAGTGATGGTGCAATAGCAGAGGTCAAACTGGAAAAAAATACACCTTTTCGAATTAAGGAACAATGGGCCACTATAGGAGATGAAAAGGGGGCATGGCATATTCACGTTAATATTCAAGAAACAAAGGAAGCCAAGTTCATCATAGAATCAAGCGAAGATGGTAGAAGAAGGTATAGCATTAGATTCTTTAATTCTGGAAATAGATTAATCTTGCGTGTGAATTTCATGAAAATGTATACTGCAGAAAATGAGGTAATTAAGGAAAGTTTAACAAGATATGAAAATTTATTCTCAAAATATGGGAAAAAAGAAACAATAGTGTTACAATCCTGATGTTACTAAAGACGATCATTACAAAATGGTCCAAAGAATAAACTATTCCAAACCAAACTATTACTCATAGTCGCTACATCTAGCTAGAGATAAGGTCGCTTTTTTTATAATTAGAAATCAAATATTGACAACAGCTTTAATTAGGTGGTAACATATTAATCCTAGAAAACGAATTTGTCGTTTTATCGATTTCTAAAACGAACTATAAAATCATATGTTATAAATCTATCAAAAATCGCATAGGATGAACTTTTTTGATTCTTTCTAAGTCAAAGTTTGTGAATATTAAAAAATCCAAAATTAATATGAATAATGGTAGATTACTCCCAGAAATTGATATATAGGAAAAAGAGAAAATTCCAAAAAGTTATGGTAAAATCAATAAATTCTACAACATAAAACAACAAGGTATATCTTGATCCTTTATTTTTTGATATAGTTGTGAAAAGATTTTTCTATTCCTTTGACACCCATTCAATAGAAATGGAGGCAATTAAATGAAGGCAGCAGTTTTTCGCGAGCATGATAAAGACCCCGAGAAGGTTGTAAAAATAGAGGATATTGAAGTCCCAAAATTAAAACCTGATGAAGTCTTGATAAAAGTTGAAGCAACTTCATACAATTATAATGATTTGTGGGCTATTTGGGGGAGACCAATTAAAGTTCCAATGCCCCATATTTCGGGGACAGATATTTCGGGTACAGTGGTGGAATTAGGTGAACAAGTCACCTCTCTTGCAAAGGGTGATAGGGTGGTATCTCATGGCAACCTAAGTTGCAGGATTTGTAGCATGTGTACATCAGGTAGAGAATATGATTGTGAAAAAAGACTAGTTTGGGGTTTTCAAACTGGTCCACTATGGGGAGGATATTGTCAATATGCTCATCTACCAGAAGTCAATGTAGCAAAAATAAACGACAACATATCATTCGAGGACGCAGCGGCGATCTCGATGGTAGGAATGACTTCATGGCACATGCTAGTTGATAGAGCCAGAATTAAACCGGGGCAGACAGTTTTGATAATGGGTGGAACAAGTGGCGTAGGAATGGTAGGTATTCAAATTGCAAAATTATACGATTGCACTGTCATTGCAAGTGCAGGCAACCAACAGAAAATGGACAAATGCTTAGAACTTGGCGCTGATTTTGTTGTGAACCACAGACAAGAAGACTGGTATAAGAGAGTAAGAGACGTCACTCAAAAAAAGGGAGTCGATATTGTGTTTGAACACATAGGTAAAACCGTGTTTCCACAAGAGGTATCTCTTTTAAAAATGGGAGGGACATTAGTATCTACAGGGGCTACCACAGGATACGATTCTACAATAGATCTGAGGTATCTTTTCTTTAGAGGAATAAACATAGTGGGTGCAACACAAGGTACTAAAGCAGAGCTCGAGGAGGTTTTGTTTTGGACTTCAAAGAAAAAAATTAAACCATTGATAAACGCTGTGCTACCCTTTAATGAAATGGTAAAAGGACACGTGATGATGGCTAAGGGAGATCAAATAGGTAAAACTATCACGACGCCACAAAAACTTTAAATTCAAATGAAGGTATCAATTCATTAGAAAAAATTAAAGAAATCAAAAATATGGTGAGTGAGTGAGTTAGTAACACAAACGTATGACCACTCCACCCCTTGTATTATTTATTATTGATCCTCTGATTCCTCAAGTATGTCCATAATACTGACCGTGAATTCCAAATGGAATATGATGCGGTACTAATGCTCTTGCAATTTCTTTAAATGATTTTGAATCTAGAATTAGTAAAAAGGATTGACCACTATTCGAATCAAGTACAGACCGACAAAATAACCCCGTCATCTTCCCTTTTGGCACCAAGTCGAGGGACAAAAACTGGTTCTCCGGGTTGACAATTCTGTTCACTCCAACTAACAAAGTCTCCAGTTTGAACATTAATCTTGACCAATCGGTTTGTAAAACTGGTAACTGAGGACATCCCTACAGCGTATAAAAAGTCATAATTCTTCATATTAAGATGATTATTTATCCTTGGTAACTCTAATCCCTCATGCATTATCTTGTATCCCACAGAGCCTATTGTCTAGACTTATCGTAAAACGACGATATTGACTAACAGGAATATCCATAGGCTCGTTTCCTCTTAATATATCAAGATAGAGAGAATTTATGATACTATTATCTTCAACGTTATCATATCAATGACTACATTATTATCTACTTCAAATGCGTTTATATGATGAAATGCAAAGAAAGACTCACTTAAGTTAATTCCATCCGGTTTGTTAATACTACTCGAATTTGGAATGGATCTTGTTAGGTAGATATATTTTTACTAATAGAACATGAATATAAAAATAAAATAGGGATTTACTAGTAATCAACTACAGTAGTTTTATTTAACAAATTAGCCATTAATGCAGGAGACCCGATTATGGACCCGTCTATTATATCAGAATTATCATATCCTGCTATTTTCAAGCATACTTCACAAATCACAACATTTCCTCCATTATCAATAAAATCAGAAACATTTTTTGTCAAAGTGTTCTAATCCCAGATAATGGTGAGGATTCTTTACACCTATCTGTACACCCTCTATACTAAGCATCAAAGTCACATTATAACCCATTTTTAACATGGTTTGAGAATCCAATATGGCAATAGTAGATCTCCAAGGTTCATCACTACTTAGATGGTAAACAAGCTTGGTTTTATTAACTTCCTGCGCGAATATAGAAGGTACAGAGAGATTAGAAAAAGAATGTATATCGTTAAAAAAAATCATACTAGCGGTTGTATAAAAAGAGATTAGCAATCCAAAGATAAGAAGAATGGAAATAGACGGATTAATTTTAAATTTAATTGCACCTAGACTAGTCTCAATCATATAACATAATATCATTTCAGGTGACTATTAATCTTTATAGTTTTAGTTTGATAAATGCGGGTCCTAAAATGGACTACTTTTCTTAATGATATCATATTTTCTTTATTTTAGTTTTAATACTTTCCACAGTTCATGAAAATAATTCAAATAGTGACTGATTGTGAATTTTGTTTGAATCAGGTCTCTAGTCCTGTTTTTGTTTCTATTTTTAATGTCGGATCTAAATAATTTACTAAATACAAAATAAATAATAAAGTAAGCAGATAATGATATCAATTACAAGCCAATTCATTGCCTGATTACCTCCCTCCCTCCTTTGATACTCGATTTTTATGAAAATCACAAGAAATTAGATGTTTCGTGCATACATCTACTGCTGAGCAGCTGCGTTGCTTCCTGTATTTTCTTGACTTTGGACGTTGATGTTGTTACCAGAACCTATTGTATCTGCACCTGATACTACTTGGCTGTTTTGGCTGGAGGATTGAGATTGGCTGATGCTTTGTTCTGCAGAGTTTCCACCCTGTCCACCTTGTGCTAATGCGTTGTTTCCACTGTTCTTTTGGTGTTGGAAACTAAGGTTGTTGCATGAGAGAAAGGTTGTTCCACCTGATACACATCCAGCATTTTGGTTTGATGATTGTGATTGGTCTATGGACTGTTTTGCTTTATTTTTCTTGTTGTGTGTGGCTAAAGCATCATCTACATTGAGCATTGGACTGACAAATAGGGTTAATGCTACCACTATTGCAATTGATGCGACAAAGATTTTGCTGTTTTTGTTTTTGTTTTTGTTTTGGTTGTGAATATTTGTTTTATTCATACCTTTGATACTATGGAAAAAATATATTGGGATTGCTAACTAGGTGCAATACTCTAATATTCTAGCAGTTTTAGAATTATCAATATTAGTTGTATTTACAAATGATAAGAATTTGTGTTTTCCAACTCATTTGATTTTAATAGCAAAACAGTAACAGATTACCACATTACATGCCACAGTTTGTAATAATCAGTAATCCAAAAAAAAATAATAGCAGAATAAAAACTATAATGTAGACATTCTTTTGGTTAAGCATGTCTGAAGGGCCCGAGGTAAAGATTATTGCAGACAAGATATGGAATGCACTATCGGGTAAAAGAATAATCAATATTTTGCATAACAAAATTGACAGCAGTCTTAAAGATAAAATAATCGGATCCTCTATCTGAATATGTGAAGACATTCGGAAAAAATATTATCATTAAATTTTCATCTGGGGTATATCTAAGGAATCACATGATGATGTGGGGAAAATGGCGAATTTATGAAAGAACTGAATATGAAAGTGGGATTGCAAAATCACCACCGCGTTCCTCCTATGGAAAAAGAAAGCATAAAAACACAGATAAAATTCAAGTTAAAAGAGATGAGGTATCGGATGTGAGGAAAGACTCTAGGACTAGATTAACCATTATTACATTGGATAAGGTTTTGATTCAGTTTAATGGTCCCATATTGCAATTTTCATTGAATGATCCTGCAACTATGGAACCTATCGTATCGTTGGGCCCTGATGCATTGAGCCCTAATTATGACAAAGATATAGTAATGGACATCATAAAATCAAAATCTAAAAATACGGAAATGATAATCTCAAATGCCTTATTAGACCAGAAAATATTGAGTGGAATCGGAAACAAGTATAAATCAGAAATTTTATTCTTAAATAATATCTATCCTCTTGAAAAAGTGACGAAAGTCTCTAAGGATGAATTGAATAACCTTGTAATGGATGTACCCAGAATATTGAAATATGGTTATGAAAATAACGGTAGAATAAGAAAGCCCAAGGATAAAGAAAAGATCTCATGGGATACAACGCATTGGGTATTTAGAAGATCTGGAAAACCTTGTTGGATATGTGGTACCAAAATTGTATCAGAAAGAAAATTAACAACAAGGCCTACTTTTTGGTGTCCCAATTGTCAACGAATCAACGTCCACTAATATTGGCAGATATATGCCAAGTCTTTTTAATCATGTAAGTTGCATCAGGCAGCTTTAAAACTATTTTTTGATTTACTTTTATTTTTTATATGGAATTGATTTTGGTATGTAGCCTCAATTTTTTCTAATCCATCAATGTCTTTTAGTTCTTTGTCATATCTGATATTTTTTATTCTAGGAAAACGTAAAGCATATCCACTGCTGTGTCGATCGCTTTTTTGAACGGTATCAAAAGAAACCTCTAGAACAATTTCAGGTCTTACAATAATCTGGCTACCTTCATCTCTTATTATAATTGACCTCAATTTCTCGGTCATATAATCAATCTCTTTATTGGATAGACCCGAATATGCCTTACCGATTATTTTCAGATCACCAAAAACATTATTCCCATTTTCCGATGCTAATTTGTTGTCGACAAAATTAGTGGTGTAATCTTTTACTGCCAAAGTATAATCTGAGAGTGTTCCTGCTCGTTTTCCATGACCATATTCAGCAATTACTACAACCGCATCAATCGTATCTAACTCCTCCTTCAATTTTATCCAATATTTTCCTCTTTTACCAGGATAATACTGCGATAAAGGATCTTTAAAGACCAAGCCCTCATGCCCTTCATTTCTACTTTTTCGAAATCTATTGGTTATTTCATCTACAGATGAAACTAACTTGCTTTGAGCAATAGAAATAATAGAGTCTTTAAACTGAAAATTTGCCAATAATCTCTTTCTAGATTCAAGAGTATCTTTGATTACCTGTCTTTGATCATAGAGCATTACATCATATACAATATAACAAACTGGTATTTCAGATAAAATGGAGTTTGTCATGCTTTTTCTTCTCAACCGTTTTTGTAGTTCTTGAAATGGTAATGGTCTATCATTTTTGAAAGCTATTAGTTCACCATCCAAAATGAAATTTATATCGTCACGATCGATATCACTGACATCACTTTTATCAGAAAGGATATTATGCTTTTTTTGACTTGTTTTTACTTTTTTTCTTCGTACATCCAACGCAGAATTAGTTAATTCTGGAAATGCATATGAAATATCAGCAAGATTGCGAGAGTAGAGTTTGCAAACCTTCCCGAATTTGTGCAATTGTACTCTGATACCATCATATTTGTATTCACAAAGAAGGGGCCTATCAAAATATTTGACAATCTCTTCTGCAGTAAACATGACATCAGCCAACATGAAACTCATAGGAACAAATGGTTTAATCGTTACTAAGTTCAATTTATCTCTTTTCGACAATAAAGCTACATTTGCAATATCACCGGACATCAGCATTGCTTCCCGAATACTTTCAATATTTTTTTCAAATGCTTTTGCAATGGCTATTTCTATAAGGCCATCATAGGAACCTATCCGCATTTCATTTGATATTATTTTTACAAGGTACTTAGCCTCCAAAGGTGAGCATCTCAAAAGTAATCCTTTTAAGATATTTTTTTTGTCGTTGTTAGACCGTGGACCTCTAAGATTTGCTATTCTTTTAAACTGATCATATATTTCCTTTAAGGTTGGTTTTTCTTCCAGAGTTTCTACGATATTGAAAAGTGTTACTATCTTTTTTTTAGAAATTGCATACTCGGCTATGGTTCCCATATCGCCGTGTTCTAAATGAATTCGCATAACATCTGTCTTATCTAATCTAGAGATTTCTAACAGAGACTGTAGTATTGTTCTAAACCCTACATTTAGATTATGAATTGATCCCCTTGGGAAAATCTTTCCAGACAAAAATAGAACTGCAATAGGTAGAGAATCTTCATCCAAGCCTGAAATATATTGTACGATTAAATCGACTTTTTTATTCTTGCTTGTCGTAATCCGTATGGATTCACATGTCTCAACCAAGGTAGAAAAATAAGATACCTTGTGGCGAATATCATCTGTCAAGTCAATCCCACTCAATCAAATGTATGGTTAGATAATTTTACCCCAATATTAGGTATTGTGAGAACATTTCAAGATAATATTGTTCAAAAATATAAAGATATAATTATAAATAAAGAAATTATTTACTTTGGACATTCAATTCATAAGTTTTCATTGTTTCAAGATGCTCAATTCAGCAGGGACCGTTGAATTTTAGAATTGGAATATGTCATATGACCAGGTAAATCTTTGGTACAAATATTCCCTTCTTCATGTTGTTTTTTATATTGCGATTATTATTCTTCAGGTTAAATCTATTCCACCATATTTAGTATGTCTCTAAAACTATTATGCTTCATATTTTTGACATATTCTTATTAAATCCAACTTGCTGTGAATTATTGTATGATGACTGACTAAGTTCAGGGACAAGCGATTGACAGTCAACAATACGTCCAAATAATTTATTCTACTTGTATGTATTGATAATTTTTTTCTTATATCGTATTATGTTTATTAAATCTAGATTCCATCCTGATCATTTTAAAATACCTTTCATTAATATCACACAGCATAACATGAATAACAATAATCAAGATAATGAAAGCATATCAAAGTCGGGAGAAAGGGTAGCAGTAATAACAGGTTCGAGTAAGGGAATAGGCAGGGCTATTGCCTTAAATTTTGCAAAATCGAAGGATTATTCATCTATAGTAATTAATTCAAGAAGTATAGATGAAGCTGAACTAGTAGTACAAGAAATAAAAAAAACCACTAAATGTGATTCAATTGCTATCCCAGGAGACGTTGCACAAGAGAAAGACTGTATAAGATTGATTGATGACACAGTAGATAAATTTCAAAGATTGGATGTATTAGTTAATAATGCAGGAATTCAAAAAGAAATTCCACTGACTGAAACAACTCTTCAGGATTGGTATAACATTATATCAGTAGATCTTACTGGTCCTTTCATCTGCAGCAGAGAAGCAGTTAAACAAATGAAGGTACAAAATAATCCTCGCGGCGGATGTATAATTAACATATCTTCTGTTCACCAGATTATTCCAAGACCCCATTATGTACCATATGCAACCGCAAAAGGTGGAATCGATATGATGACAAAAACCATGGCACTAGAGTTGGCTACCGAAAACATACGAGTAAACATTGTCGCACCAGGTGCGATAGACACGGATATGAATATTAATTTACGTACTGATGCTCAGGAACGTGAAAACACCTTAAGAAAAATACCCATGGGTAGAATAGGAAAGGACGAAGAAGTAGCAAACGTGGTGGAATTTCTTGCATCCAATAAGGCTAGCTACATAACTGGAAGCACTGTGATAGTTGATGGAGGAATGACCCTGTACCCCTCGTTTTCTCTTGATTACGATCATAATTCCACTCATATTTTTCCAAAAGGTTCAATGTGACACGATATAAGAAGGTAGATAATATTAGATCCCGTACTACCAAAAAATCAGATTATAAATGTAGATCTAAAAAAGCTGCTACAAAAATGTGAAGAAATATTAGATGAAATATTACCATTAATGATTATCGGAATAAAAAGTATGGGATAAAAATTATTGAATCATTCAATAATTTTGTCTTTTCGGATCCAACTAGCTTTGTAAATACTTACCTAAAAAGTCTAGAGTTTTTTTCCATGCATCTGCTGTCTCTGTTGGGGCGTAATTATCATTAGATGGATTTGCAAAGGCATGACCAACATTAGGATAAACATAGATCTCATTTGGCACTCCAGTATCATTTAAAGCCTTTTGGAACTGCTTGACAGAGTCAACCGAAATTGACTGGTCCTTCCCTCCAAATATTCCTAGAACTGGTGATGTAATATTCGAAATCGCTTGGGAATCATTGGTTAGTCTACCGTAGTAGATAATTGTGGCGGCAAGAGGATCATCCTTGCTGTTGAGGGCCAATTGCAATGATTGTTGACCCCCAAAGCACCAACCCAGGGATGCTATCTTTGACGGGTCGACATTGTCAAGGGATTTCAAATAATTTACAGCTGCTTTCATGTTTTCTATCGCAATGTCTGGATTTTCCCTAATCGCCCCAGTTAGTTCTCCTGAGCGTTCCGAATTGTTGGTGACGACTTCGCCATTAAAAAGATCCACAGCTAATACCACATATCCGTTTTTGGCAAGCAGATTGGCGGATTCTTTGATAAAGTCATTCAATCCCTTGTTTTCATGGATCAGAATGACAGCAGGAAGTACTGCTTTTTCGCCGCTTTGGTTTTGGTTTGGATAAACCAAATAGCCTGTGGTGTTTCCTCCAAAATACGTTACCGTCTTGTTTTCTATTGATTGAAGATTTGCGCCGGTAGATGAACTATTGTCCCCAAAACTCACCAAAGTCATAGCGGATAAACCGGTACTTTGTTGAGCATGGATTGTCGGTGTAGACGCTATCAAGAAGGAGGGAAATATAAAAATTGCTAGTAAAGTAATTATGGTAGATTTTTTCATCAAGAATAAAAACATATTATTGCTTTTAACTATTTTGTAAATCCGATAATGTTTGAATTAGACTGGTAAAACTTAATTTCTATTTATTGTACGGAATGATTCCAAGTCGTCAAATAATGTGATAAAAAGTGTCAATTGGAGAAAGGGTTTGGATAATATACCAAAGTTAAATAATGGTTTATTCCCAAGATTGCAATGACTGTCTAATTTAATATCAAAGTACAAGATGGCTAACAAGTCAACGGTTAATGTGCGCTTACATATAGGTCACAGAATAATTTTAATGATACTGCTATACTCAAAACTTGAATTGTTAAACAGACATCACAATACCAGTTACAAAGTCTTAGGAAATATTGGCAATTAGCTAGCAAGGGTAAGAACAAAGAATAGTATAGTATGTATATAAATATTTTATTTATTTTTTGTTATAACATTATTGAATATCCTATTTATACCAAGTCGGAAAGATTTTATCTATACGGCTAAGGTGTTCACTGCATCCGTATAGTCCAATAGAAATGAGGATTAAAGGTTTATTGCCATAGACAATAAACTCATTTCTTGGTCTCTAAACAAATTATGATTTAATATTCTAAAATACTACTAATGCTTTAAAAAGATGAGTACCTTCATAAACATATTAAAAGTACTGTTGAGATTTATCAGAAATGGTCAGCTAATATCAAGATCTCATAATAAAATTTATTAAGATTATCAACAAAAATTGCAAATGAACGATCACAAGTCTTCTATCATTTTTGATTTGGATGGAACAAAACCTCAATTCTCTATGCCACATGGTAACAGAACGGTAATGAATGCGGATAACTTTCCAGTTTTAAAGGGGATGGGAGCAGTCTTACTTCGCATGGAAAAAGGTGGAGTTCGCGAACCCCACTGGCATCCTAATGCGGCTGAGTTGAATTACTGCATTTCAGGAAATGCTAAAATGACAATTTATAGTAATAATGCTCGAAAAGATACAATCATGATAAATCCAGGACAATTGACTTTTATACCTACAGGATGCTGGCATGATATTGAAAATATAGGTGAAGAAGAATTGAAAATTGTTATTGTTTATGATAATGAACGCTTTGAAGATTTGGGGATATCTGGATCAGTTGGATCTTTACCTGCGCGGATTTTGAATAGTATCTTTGGAATCAACTCCACGGGATTATTTGATGAATTAGGTGACGGATCATCTGAGGATGTAATATTTGGTAGGAAAACAATCAATATTTCTAAAATCATAGTGACAACGAGATCGAAACCTCAAATCCACATACCTTGAATCTTAGTGATACTACTCCCCAGGTCCAAACTCCTGGTGGAACTGCTGTTTTAGGAAGTGTACCCTATTTTCCGATACTCAAAGGCTTATCGGTATTTCTCCTGAATCTGAAACCAAAAGGGATAGTAGAACCCCACACCCATCCAAATGCGGGAGAGTTGAACTACGTGATAGAAGGAAAAGTTCGATTTACCGTATATGGTCCTAATAAGGAGATAGAGACATCCGAAATTGGTAAAGGTCAAGTCTTTTTTGTTCCTGCAGGATATTTCCATTATCTAGAGAATTCAGATGATGTAAATAACGGTACTGTAGCTTCCTTTTTCGGTAATGAAAATCCAGAGTTTATAGGACTGGTTGGAGGCCTCAGCTCATATTCTGACGAGGTCCTTGAAGCTGTATTTAATACAGACCAGAAATTCTTTAGTAATCTTCCACGACTAGTGAAAAATGTGTTAATTGCTCCCGGATTAGATTAAGACATCCTCGAATAAATCTATGAAATTAAACTCGGCAGACATTCTATTTTTTATGTCAATATCCTTAAATGAAATCCTATTCCAATTATGATTATAATTGTATCCGAGTAGGCAGCTACAATAATGTTCTATAAAGGCATTTTAGGGGATTTTAGGAAAGTTCGTGAAATTAGAGACACATCAATTAGTCTATTTGAGCAAAAATGTAGTATGCGGTCATTGCGCTACTAAAATATGTTTTGTTTTGATTATTTCTAGTAGATTGAGTTGACAAATCTAATATGGTTGTTAGCAATAATATCTAAAAAATCAATTACAAAATATAACTTAAAAAATACCATCGTCAATTCATCCTCCGATCCATAATGGAATGAGCAGACATTTAAGCCGAACAACTAATTTCTACTAGCACAGGTATATCATCAAGAAAGTATAAACGACTACTTTTATCACTAGAATGTAAGTTGAAAGAAATTCTTACAGAGATCGATATTAGCGCATCTGCTAGTAAGACATGGGAAATACTAACAGATTTTAAGAACTTTCCACAGTGGAACCCTTTTATTCGTCAAATAGAGGGAACACCGATTGTTGGCGCAAAGCTCAAAATATATCTTCACACATCAGGTGGAAAGAATAGAACTTATCAACCAACAGTAACTAAGGTAGAACCTGATCATGAGCTTCGTTGGTATGGAAAATCATTCATACCAGGATTTTTCAATGGAGAACGTATTTTTACAATTGATTCGTTTGAAACAAATCACGTGCACTTTGTACATAAAGAGGTCTTTACGGGGATTCTTGTAGGTATCGTAGGAAATAGTTTGGATAAAGATATGTATCAAAGTTTTACGAAAATGAATGAGGCCTTAAAACAAAGGGTCGAACAGATGGCCATTTGATCGACGATATGTAATTTTCAAACTATATTTCCTAATAATCACGATGTTAATTGATATTTTTGAAAAATAAATATAACAATAAATTCCACCTGACAAGGATCGATTCTGTAACTTTATCGGTATCTAGGATCTTTTGATTGATATGAGAAATGATTAAGATTTAGATAGTTATATGTTCAGAACAGGATTATTATAATCGGACGCTTAAAGAACCTTACAGTTTGCAACGAGTATTTATCTTGATCAACTTTTAATATTTTTACAGACATGTTCATAACAGGAGCTTGACAACCTATCATAAATTAATGTAAGATCAATAGAAAGGTGTAAAGAAAGATAAAATCCCAAAGGTTATTGATGAGATAAACCTGTCTTGATCGCAAATTCAATAACGGTAACTAGTCTCTAATTATTCTACACGAGATAAAAAAGGAAACAGAATTTTCAAATTTTTCATAAAACTAAATTGATCCTATGTTTTCTCATAAGCTTGAATTAAAGTTTGTATATCGAGCTTTTGCATTTGAAGCATTGCTTTCATCACCCTTTGCGATTTTATTTGATCCTTGTCTTGTATCATTTTAGACAGCACCTTAGGTACTATTTGCCAAGAAACCCCATATTTGTCCTTGAGCCAACCACATTGCTGTGCGTTTTTGTCTCCGTCTTCTGACAGTTTCTCCCAATAATAGTCCAGTTCTTCTTGAGTGTCACATAACACTTGAAACGAAATGGCTTCGTTGAATTTGAACACTGGACCACCATTGAGGGCCATAAATTTTTGATTTTCTATATCAAAATCTACTGTCATTACAGTACCTTCTTCCATGCCGTGAATCTCATATCCTTCTTTTCCATATCGGGTAACTTGACCCATTTTTGAGTTTTTAAAAACTGAGACATAAAAATTTGCTGCTTGTTCAGCTTGATTATCGAACCAAAGAAACGGAGTAATTTTCTGTATATGGCTTGATTTCTCTTCACCTATTTTTGATACATTTGATTCATTCATCAAGAAAGATATAAGTTGAAAATATAAAAGTGTGCAAGGGATCAAAAGTATAGTCACAACAATAGTTCAAAGATTTAAAAGGGCATGTGTTGCGAATGCAATTTAGACTATGAATGCAATTTATGTTCCATACTAACGTAAGGCTCATTCTAAAAACATCATTAAAGGAATGGAAATATCCTTTAAAACCCGCAAACTAGCTAATTTTTGCTCCCTTATCTCTTCACCCATATCTCTACAAAACGGACTTTGTCGTGGATGATAGTTCTTTTTTAGAATTTTAATCTTATCTCCCAATAATACAATATGATACTAAATTCATTTTCACTATAGTAAATAATTAATTAGCTTGATTCTAAATACTCTGTATGTCTGATAACCCTATGCGGATGCGGGAATTTCTGGATGCCAATTCGCCTTTTATTTATTTTTTCTTTGAAGGTTTAACACATGAATTAATAATCGATTTCGACAAGGAGATCTTAGTTCTTCGTCCATCTAATGATGATAGAAAATCCCATCGTAATGAATATGAAAAATCGGGTGGTAACCTTTTGTATCTTAATTTTTTACATGATGCAAAAGAAAAGTCGATTACGATAACAGATCAAAATGGTATAGAGATTATTCACTTTAACTACCTTAGCTATTTTAAACATGGAAGGCTCTAATCAATATCCTTCTCCGTCTGATTTACATTTGCTGAAAACTATAAAAGTAGTCGATGATCACTTGACTAATTAATTCTTAAAATTTTCCTTATTTTATTTATGCGATTCAGCTATAAAATATCTAGTTCCTCCTCATTGAAATCTAATACCTTACTAAACTCCAACGAATGTAAGAACGACAATATGTTTACCAGAATTCTTATATTGTACTCTGAAATTTCTTGAGTTTTATGCAAATTCTTTGATATATATTATTTTATTCCTGAAAAGTTTAACTAACAACAATCATACCGACTGGGTTTTATTCTTAAATTCTTGATGAATCTTGTGTTAAACCTAAAATTAGATTTCAAAAAGTTTTTTAATATGTTCAACGAACACTAAAACTCACGACAATATCCTCCCTATAAGGTCTTGCGTTTTACCTGTAAGACCTTATTGAAATTTCATACTTTTCTATCTATTACTTAGGAAAAAAGACGTTGATCAACTTCACGTAGATACTCAAATATGAGTAACATGATTAAGTGTTCCTGCCGGGCAGTTGATATAATAAATCAAAAAATGGAAACCATCCCAATTAGAAAAAATAAAATATTTGAAAAATTTTGTAAATATGGTTCATCTCATAATAACCCCTTGGCAATACATGATACAAAGTTTTTTGCAATAGAACCGCTAGCATCTAGATTTGGATTATAGATAGTTATGGTCATTCCAATTGCCTTTTGAGACGAAATGAGGATTTTTAGAAGGTAGGATAATTCGGAAAATTCTAGCCCCCCATTACCCAACCTATAGTCAACCGCGGGCATTATTCTGTCATCCAATACATCAGCATCTAAATGAATCCAAAAACCCGACAAATCCTCACTCGTTAGAAAATTTGAAACCGCCAGAGAGGCGGCCTTTTTTATTCCTAAATTTCGTACATCAGAAAGATCCAATACCTGCATTCTGGTATTTCTTACATCATTACTTCCGTAACTCATTGATTGTTCAGCATCACGATATCCAAAAACAACGATATCGTCATCCAGAACAAGTGGTTTCAGGCCGTCAATATTAGAAAGAATATTTGCCCCTCTGCCTGACACAACAGATAATTCCATATCAGCAACTTCCCCAGTTGTTGATGCCCGAGGTTGATAAAAATCAGAATGTCCGTCAATAAAAAATAATCCATATCTTCCAATTTTTCTCAATCCTAAATGGACGCCAATGAGAATGCTGCAATCACCTCCTAAAACGATCGGAAAATTCTTTTTTTCTATTTCAATATTTACTATTTTAGAAAGGTCTTTTGAAAATAACGCAATAGAAGTGCCATTCAACAAATGTGTGATAGGGTCTCGTATTGGATCATAATGCATTGATGGTTGAACACGACCAGCAAAAGTAGCATTCAATCTATCCATTAACCCTGCGTTCTTCAATGCCTTCGGAAGATTTTGTACTCCCGTATTTCGTAATCCAAGTGTTGAAGGGGCATCTATTATTACATATCTTGGTCCTTTTGCCAACCTAGATCATGAATCAAAGTTATTTTTTAGGTTATGTATAATATTTTGTTTAGATGGACTCAGACTCAGAGCTTTTATGGTAAATATTTCAGAAAACATATGTCGCTACTTCTAAAAAAAGGAAAATCGAAAATAATCTTCTATAGTTGAGAGAAAATGTTCACGGGTATTAGATTCATAGGTATACAATATGTTATATTTGAAGTATCAAATGACTAAATAGAAAAAAAGGAGGAGAAGGTTATTTATCCTTGTGCTAATGCGTTGCTTCCTGTATTTTCTTGACTTTGGACGTTGATGTTGTTACCAGAACCTATTGTATCTGCACCTGATACTACTTGGCTGTTTTGGCTGGAGGATTGAGATTGGCTGATGCTTTGTTCTGCAGAGTTTCCACCCTGTCCACCTTGTGCTAATGCGTTGTTTCCACTGTTCTTTTGGTGTTGGAAACTAAGGTTGTTGCATGAGAGAAAGGTTGTTCCACCTGATACACATCCAGCATTTTGGTTTGATGATTGTGATTGGTCTATGGACTGTTTTGCTTTATTTTTCTTGTTGTGTGTGGCTAAAGCATCATCTACATTGAGCATTGGACTGACAAATAGGGTTAATGCTACCACTATTGCAATTGATGCGACAAAGATTTTGCTGTTTTTGTTTTTGTTTTTGTTTTGGTTGTGAATATTTGTTTTATTCATACCTTTGATACTATGGAAAAAATATATTGGGATTGCTAACTAGGTGCAATACTCTAATATTCTAGCAGTTTTAGAATTAGACTGAAAAGAACAACTCCTAATAGGCAAATAATGAACAAAATTTTTTACAATTGCGGACAATTATCTAATCTTAGATTGACAGATTATCGTCAAACAATTTTTATTATGCGTTTTTTCGCCACTCAAATTAATGAATTATACCATATTTGGATTGTTCCATTTGATGACATTGATATATTATACAACGCATGGTTTGACTAAATCGCGTAATTCTTAGTTCTACCAAAACTTTTAAGAAGCATCATATCTCAAAAATAAACATGGTCAGAAATTTAATACCTACTTGTAGTAAATGTGGTAGCTTCGTCAGTGATCACATAGAACCAGAAGTAGAAAAAGAAGGCCAAATTAAAGAAGGAAAATATGTTGACAATGTTTGGGTTTGTAACGAATGTCTAAAAAATAAATAAATATATTAATATGAATACAAAGTAACCGACCTATCACTCCGCATGAAAATATGATTGATCGGATCTAAATTATTCAATTAGATACTTTGCATAAAGTTCGATGTCAGTTATTGCCTTGAGTCTATAATTGTGGAAGTTCATATCATGACCTATCACCATTGTTAAAACTTCGACTACGAATCTCAGTGCTTTTATTGAATTGATTTCTAGCAGTATGACCTTTAGGTATCATCTTTGCCCAAATCTTTGTCAATTTTTTTCTGTAATTCTCTATATTTCTTGTATTTCTTGTCCCATTTTGAAAGAACAAACCACTGCCTGATCCCTATGCCCATCCACACGATAAAAACAATTACAGGAATTAGTGGCAGGTATCTAAAAGAAGAGTTAAATCCAGAATTAGAAGTAGAACTGGAGTCATCTCCCCAATGAACCATTTCTTGTCCAATTATTATAGCCATCATCATGAAACGGAAATCCAAATAACATAAATGTTAACATAAACGCTATCGGAGGAATAATCATAATAGTTAGTAACATTATAATGAAAAGTTTCTTGGTTTTATTTAGTTGATCAATTATCCCATCCATTATGTAAAAAATACTAGAATCTGATCTTGTATTGTTGTTATCAGAATTATTTTTGTTGTCATTGTTATCTTCGTTATCATTATTGTTTGATTTTTTCATTAGTCTCGCCTCTCCTTTTCATTATTTCTTGGAAATAGTTCTTCATAAGGTGCCAGAATTTCATTCAAAATTAATCTTCCTCTTTCTGAGACTTTGTAGTTGATTATAACTTTGCTACCCCAATTTTCTTCCATTCTATTGATCAATTCTTTTCTGACCATATCATCCAAGATTTCTTTATGTTTAACATTATTCAAACCACAGTAACTCATAAGCTTACTCTGATTAATTTCACCATATTCACAAAGTTTCAAGAGAATATCCTTCCTGATAAATATTCGATCACGGTATTCATGAACCACAATGAATCAATCAGAACAGACAAAATGTTTTCATATGTCCAATTAGGGTATCGTTTGACCATTCTGCAAATATATTCATATGTATGTACTTTTTCATCGTATAAACATAGTATAACAAACAGGATTATGTATAAAATCATAAGGGAACAAAGTTACGTCTCAAAGGTCCAGCATAGTTAATATAATCAAATATAATATTTTCAGGATGATAAAATCACAAAAATTAAGAATAGAAAAATCTGTAAAAGCTACTGCCACTAAGGTATCACTAACAACAGTAGCAATTATTGCATTTTCAACACTACTTGTTTTGTTCTCTGGACCTAGCAGTAGCACTACTACTACTATGACAGCTTATGCAGAGCAAACAGACACCATCAATGCTACAAAGGTAGTCAATGCTTCAAAGGATAAAGTGTGGAATATCATTTCAAATGTGGACAAGAATCCAGATTATTGGCCAATTTCGATTGTAAAAAACATTAGCAAATCAGACAACACTGTAGAAAGAGAAGTTACTGTTCCTGCACCGCCCTTTATGGATAATAAAGCTCATCAAATAATAACCATTATTCCAGAACAATTTACAATTGTTGAAAATCAAACTCAAGGCGCTGTTACTGGGGTAAAAACCATATCTTTACAACAGGCTGGGAGTGACTCCAATAAGACCGAAGTTAGCATAGTATGGAATCTAGACATGTCTAAAATACCTGGCATTGGAAAGGGATTCGCAAAAGACGGTATAAGTAACTCTGTAGATGAAGCACTAAACAAGATTGCAAATGCTGCTAAATGATTAGATTAATAAAAAAAGGGTATGTCCTGAAAGTAATTAGTAGGTATTCGTCTACCTATTGACGTCAGAAAGAGAAATACTTGCTTATCAATAAGTGTTCAGATTTTTTATATTACCACTCAGCAAGGGAGAATTTCATAACAGTCCTAATTACTATTTTTAATTACTTGTATCATTTGGATTTCGGTTTGGATTTAAAACAAAGCCTCCTATATTATGTTCTTCATGTACCGAACAATTTTTGATACACAATAGATTGCAGGTCGATATTTAATTTAATTTAATTTGATTAATTGAATTTGAATATATCATTTGAAACATTTGTGACGGATATATCAAGATGGAATTAATTGTAGAATGAAAATAAATAATCACAGTATTGTACAAGTTTGTAAAAGAAATGAAGTTAATGCATTTATACCAACGGATACAGTTTGATCTTTGTATATGCCAATGCCAACCCAAGGGGCAACTAAAATTAGTAAAATAATGACCAAAAAACTCGAAACTGTCGGATCTACCTCCTCTGCACAGGAGGTCGCCATAAAGATGAGGGATAAACAGGTTAGTTCAATTGTAGTGATGGATGATAGATTCGGCATACCTCTAGGAATTGTCACCGAGAGGGACCTTGCGAGAAAAGTGTGTGTTACTGACAAGAATAGTACTCAATTATTAGCAAGCCAAGTAATGTCGTTTCCTCTAATTACTGTTAATGCGGATTTATCATCTTCAGAGGCAGCAGACTTGATGTTAAAGAACAAGGTAAGACATTTACTCGTCATATCTAAAGATTCAAAACAAAACATGGATAATAATGACGCGTTAGAAGATAAAGATCTCATTAAACCGGTAGGAATAATCACTACAACAGATTTTATAAAATTTAGTCTAATCTCTGATACGGATTCGGATAAAGATGTAAATGAAGACAAGAAAACCGAGGAAATTTTAAAATACTATAGAAATGATTCGGATCATTCATGATTATAACTTTTGAGTGGCTTGGTCATTATGAACAAAATAATTTATCAACTAAAGTCTGCTTACAATAATCCCATAGATAGACTCACTTAATTTCTTTTATATGTGATAATATAATAAATATATCATTGTCTGGGAATAACAGAGAAACTATCAAAATTGGATCAACAGTAAGAGTGATAAAAAAAAGCGACCAAAAGACAGGAAAGGTAAGTGAAGGAAAAGTAAAGGAAATATTGACCAAATCCAAATTTCATCCCCACGGAATCAAAGTAATTTTAGAAGATGGAATAATTGGTAGAGTTAAGGAGGTAGTAAACGTATCAGTTAATAAGGACATATCAAAAGAAAACCTCCTCTAAGAAGGGGAAATGCTCATCTACTATTTTGAAAGTGTATATTCCGTATTCATGGTTACTATTCCATAATTCCATTCCTTTATCAAAGTAATTCATCCTCACATATTATTTTCATATCATAAAATAGATCGATCGATCCTACTATGATAACAAAATGGAAAATCTCAATTTGATTTGTCCTTTATTTTTGACATCTATAAATACTGTTATGGCACGGTGGCCCAGTAAAGTGCTATAGGTAAGGCAAATGTGGAAAGAACACCAAATACATAGTGAAGCCTACTACTAGATCGATATCCATAATCATTGGAATCAGTTAAATTGATTGATCATGTTCTTTTATTATATATTCAATTATTTTTTCCCTTGTTCAATCTCTCTCAAAAATTTTTCTAGTCTTTCTTTAATGGCTTCTTTCGAAATAAGGCTAAAAGACGCAAAAGGTTTCTTTAGTCTTGCCTCACGAGCCCACAATTCGTACAATATTTCCTTGATTCTATTTACATCACTATTTGTCTTTGATTCTTTTAAGACATTTATAAGAAATGACAAACCTTCAGAGGAAATAGATAGATGTGATTTAGATAGGACGACATCCTCATCGATATGAATTAGACCATCACGTTGCAAGTCCTCCAAGAGATTCCACAATTCAAGAATTGTTGGATAGTCATAAACTAAACTTAACTTTAGCAATCGCCAGACGTCAATCAAAGTGAATGAATGGACCTCATCAGGTTCTGAGGCCTTTTCCGTTGATTTTACATACCCTAAGTGAAATAATATCCACATCCGGACGAATTCATAATTCTTCATTTTTATAAACTACACTACATTCTATTCTGCACTTTTTGTTCAAAAACTTTCCAAACTTATGTGGCTACAGTTAAAAAAATCAAGAATGAGGGGCATTGTTTTACTCAACTTCTTCCTGTAATTAGTTGTAAGTACAGGATAGAATGGATGGTGATATTCTTTTTTGTTATTGTCATCATTGTAGTTCTCAATTTCATTATTTTGGTTATTGTTTTGGATGGGAGTCTATTCATATCATGGACATCATAGAAAAATATATTAGAATTGCCAACTGATTGCACTAATTAGTCTCTAGCCATTTTAGAATTTGAATAGAAAGAGAATATTTGAATAGGAATTTAAGTGGTTTTTTCCAAATATTAGAAACAAGAGCTTCAATTTTTTGACATCAAGAAAATAGAATCGATACAAAGCATACAGATCAGATTTTTTTGATTCAATTTAATAGAAAACTTTTTTTCATTAGACTCTCATTTGTGTGTGTGACACTCCCTGAAATTGACAGTTTATCGATCACCTTATTAGTGGATAATTATACTGACAGGTTGTTACCATCATCATTAATTGCAATTCGCCCACCAATGATGAAAAATGAACAATTTCTTCCTCCTCCTCCACCCGTGGCGGAGCATGGTTTTTCAGCTTTGATTAGAGCTGTATCTAATGACTATATGACATATCAAAACAAAGACCAATCACTCAATGAAAACGTAATTCTATTTGATTGTGGAACCAGTGAAAATGGTGTTTTATCTAACGCTGAAATATTAGGAATAAACTTCAATTCCATAAATTCTATCATACTTAGTCATGGACATTTCGATCACTTTACTGGCCTATTAAGTATCCTCAAAAAAATAGACAAGCCTGTTAGATTAATTTGCCATCCCGATGCCTTTTTGAGAAGATGGATAATATTCCCCAATGGCAAGGATAAGGCAAGATTGCCATTTCTCGATAAAGAGGAATTACGAAGACAAGGAGCAGTTATAATGACAAAGAAAGACCCCAGTTTAATTTCTCAAGACAGAATAGAAGAATATCAATACCCCTTGAACGACTACACTGTTGTTGACAATTCAATACCTAAATTACTAGTTACTGGTTGGATTCCACGAACGACTACTTACGAAAAGGGATTTCCATTGCAGTACAAAGAAGACCTCAATACAAGTACCCTTATTCCCGATCCTTTAGTAAATGATGATCAAGCTATTGTCGCAAATATCAAGAACAAAGGATTGATAATCATTAGTGGATGTGCACATGCGGGTATTATTAATACAATTAAATACGCCAAATTGCTTACTGGAATCAACAAGATATATGCAGTGATCGGGGGTTTTCATCTAACTGGTGGAGGAATTTATGAGGATGCAATCGAACCAACAATAACAGAATTAAAAAAGATAGATCCAAGATATTTGATCCCTTGTCACTGCACGGGATGGAAAGCTACCAACCGAATAATTCAAGAACTACCTGAAAAATTTCTACAACCAAGTACCTTGTACTACCTTTACCTTTACATTCGATTCGACCCTTTAATATAACTACATTTGGTAAAGTATACAAAAATTTAGTATTTACTCAAGTGTACTGAGAGATCACCTTTCATTTGAAATGCTTAAGACATGACCATCATAACATACTGCTTTTTATCGAATTCAAACGAATTACAGTAACAAAAAATGGTGAATGAATGAATAACAAATATTGACCACTTACCCCAATGTCTCTTGGCCCGAACTAATTCTTGCTACAATCGACTTGCATCTTCATGCAGACAATATTTGACTTATATACTACAATGCGAATCTTAAATATTTGAATTTGTTAAAATAACACTGCTATTTTTTTCTGCTTTAGTATGATGTAATATAATTATGAAATTATGAACTGAATATATTAGATGAACTACATCACATAGTCAAATATGGATATAATAAAACGACAAGATCGAGCATGGAACAAATAAAATATTTTTACATGTGTCGAATGTATAACCATTATATGATCTTTGAATGCCCGGTTGGACACATTTGTTTTAGTAAAGATGAACTAACCATTTGTGGAATGCGAGGATGCAATAAACAAATAGACATGCTAAGCCCTGACGATATCGAATGGTTTTACAAAATAGATAAGAATGGACTTTGTATTACTAGGACTGACCTTCACATGATAATTGAAGATCCTAATATGCCAAAAGACGTAAAGAAGCAAATACAAAAATTATTTACCAATATTTCTTGACAGTTCATAACAAGAAATCATAAAAGAATTAAGAATTAAGAAATAAGAATTCATAGTAAAAATTAGAAAAATTTCTCGATACAAATCTAACAATAATGATAGAATTATTTTGAGGTCTCAATCTTCATATTTAGTATGAAAATGACTTCACCTTAATATCCTGGTGCTGCGTCTCTAGTAACAGGTTCCGATAAAAAGTAAAAGTAAAAGTAAAAATATGCCAGTTTTTTAGAGTTAAGGGAATATTTTTGATATATTAGATATTAATAAAGATGAAGTCGATCTTCGATGTCAAATATCAAGATCAACCCATAAGGCAGCATGATCCGAGGCTGCATCTTTGGCGGTTTTCATCTCAGGAAAATGGGCAAAAAGATCACCGTTTTTACCTCCCCACACACCTCTTCTCTCAATTCCACCAAGTTTAGCCTTTTTGGCCAATTCTGGAGACATTAATATATAATCTAATTTTCCTGATTTTGTTCCATTACCATGGGTACCTGGTCTATCATCTCCCACAAATTTTTCATGTTTCATAATATCTAATAAATTGGAGTTACTACCTAGTAGAGCACGTAAAGGAGCACTATCAGGAGTATCGTTCAAGTCTCCTATAACAGCAATAAAATCAAATTTTTTATTTAATTCATCATAAATCTTTCGTACTTTCTTTGCTTGACGTGTACGTTTTTTGTCATTGTCTTGTTGAGCACCAAAGCCTTTACTCTTAAAATGATTTATTAATAAGAACAGATCATTTCCCGAAGGAGTAGTTAAATGATATTCTGCACAATCTCTACTAAATATTAATCCATCTGAATCAATATCATCTACATGGCTAGTCATCGATCTTATTTCAAATCCTTTTCTACTGATAATACCAACATCAATACCTCGTTCATCATTGCCGTCTATAAGCATAGTGTGATCGTATGACTGCCCATTTACCTTTGGTATCACCATATCATTGAACCGCTTTAGTGCAATCCTATTTTCTGCTTCAACTACACATAAAATATCTGCTTTTAATTCATTAATAACTCTCGCAGTATTTTCAATGGCTAATTCTTTGATGGTATCTTTTTTGAGTTCAAACCATCCTATCCAATCATCTCGCCCTTTTGCTAAGACGACATATACACCTTGTTGCTTTTTAACTAGCTTTGCTCGGACTTCTACAAGACGAATGAATTTACTTTCACCTTTTGTTAGTAACCCAGTATTTCGTTTCATTATTTGCAGTATTTCCTTTTTGATTTGTTCAGAGTATATCTTGTTTTGGATCAAATTAATTAAATCATCAAAATCCTTTAACACTGTTTTACCATCTTCCCATGATGGCAAATTCATTACCGAAGGCCTTTCAAACATATTTTCTACATTGAACGAGGCTAATCGCATATACTCATCTGTTATGATTAAGATAATATAAATATGTTTTATTATATTGCCAATAAGTGACAATTTCAAATTAAATGTATTAATCAAAATAACAAAATTTGAATGTAGAACCACATCAACCGTATTGTGATTAACTGTTAGGACATTTTGTATTCTTATACTTCACTTTGATGAGATAAACATAACTAAACCGAGATCTTTATCAAGACAGGATCATACTAGGTTTATCAAGAACTCATCATATGTATAAAAATAATTAAAGAGACAATTAACTAAAAAAATACCAGGCTGCTACTTTCTAAGAAGGATTTGAATTCTATCAATTTTTGATTTTCTTGTGCATCCATATCCTTATACTCTGTGGTTATATGATGCAAGACAAATAATTATTGCACAGATAACTATCGTCGAAATTAAAAAATATAAGCCCTAGAATCCAAAATAGCTCTTGTGAAGGATAAACCATTCAATTTTCATGGTGCAATATTTACTATAAAGGTTCTCACTTCTGAGACAAATGGAAAATATACGGTAATGGATGTAATCCACCCACCTTACTTGGGTCCTGCGTTACATATGCATCCAATGGGCCCTGAGACTTTTTACATAATTGAAGGCGAATATGAATTTATGTTGGGTGAAAAATCGTTAATGGGTAAATCAGGGGATACAATTTTTGTTCCAAAAGGAACTCCACATAGATTTGAGGTAGGCCGCAAAGGTGGACACGCTCTTATAATGAGTCCTCCCGAACTAGAGCATTATTTTTTCAAGGTTGGTGAATTATTTGGCAAAGGCAAGGTTTCTTACAAAACAGAATCAAACATAGCAGAGCAATATGGTCAAATTTTCCTAGATAACAGAAACCATTGGAAATAACTAATTCTACTTGACTTTTGGATTTCTCAATATTGTAATTTGATTAAATTTAGATTTTGTTGGATTAAAGTATTCTAATCAATCGTGGTTTTATGACTCTAATTCAATCAGCCTAGCCACTAGACAATTACATGATCCATCTAATACTAATTCTCAATCACATCAAAGAAATCAAGTATTCAAAAATGATTAGAATTTAGTTTAGATTTTAATTTGATTCTAATTGTTTTTAAATCCATATTTTCTTAACATGGTCTCTATTAAGTGAAAAGACAGACATTGAAATTGGTGTCAACATTGTTAACGCGGTATTCTACTGTCACTATATTCTTTTATGATTTCTAACATTTCTGAAACCATGACTTAACCTTTTTGTACGATTATTTCACAAGAATTTAACTAGTAAATATTTGACTATGTATTTTAGTCTTTAATGAAATATTATATTGATGATACAATATGCAGTCATTTTGATGATATTGCCAATATTGATCTCGATGAATTCCTTCGGTTCCAATGGTCTCGTCCTCCAAAACATGTCTGAAGACATCAACTATTTGTTTAGTAATTTAACACCAGACAATCTTGGAGTCAAAGAGTATTCTAATCAATCTAATAGTATTTCCAGTGTTCAAAAGGATCTCCAAGAGTCCGCAAGTAGCTCAACTGATAATAATATGACTTTATGACAAGAGGCTTTAACACTAGGATAAAAAACAATAGAAGGTAAAGTTCTTATCAAATATTACTTTTATTTTAGTTATTTACGGATTACCACAATGTTAGCTGAGCTAGCACATACTTTCAATAATAACATAACGGCAATAAAAAATGAGAAACTTAGAATTTCTAGACTCTCCTGATATGTTAGAATCTATGATCAAAGTAAATTTAAGACTACTACCGAATGAAGAAGAGATATGATCACACTTTTTTATTTAATTAACAATCATATTTGCTCTTATTCTCTACTAATTTAGAGCAAACTTGCTATTTAAAGTAAAAATATAATATATTACTGCTTTCATATATTTTCTAATTTCTTCATCACTCATCTTGGTTGAGTCTGGTGTTTGGAAATTATCTCAGCCCATTGATGTTAATCTAATGGATTTCCTGTTAAAGACCATCATAGAATATATAAAAGATGTAAAGAAATTTGATAACTATTACTGCCGGACTATAATAATATTGATTCTTCAGAAGCTAGGTTTTTGTGAATCAGAATCTAGATACATGTTGCACTCATTACCACTAGAATGACTGCTACTACAGTATTAGAGAAACAAGTTTCAACAACAAAGGATAGTAAATAGTGGGTTGCTCCGTCGTTACTACCAGACGATAGTTATCTTGTTCATCTATTTCCATTAGATACTATCCTTTGTTTGTTTTCATCAATCTACTATTTGACAATACCGCTTTACTCGCGTCCCTTGATAAATGATATACATGAACCTGTTACATACCTTTCCTCTTGGTTTTTGAATGCATTTGCGATCGTAATGACAAAGTTCCAAATGAAAATAGAATAAGAAGATGGATAGAAATTCATCCATGATATGGATCCATACGGAAGCATATTGGTCGTATTACCTTTCTGCTAATAGACGGTTCCAATTATCTCTTAAATAAAAAATGACGACAAAAAGCTACTTACTATCTTTTGTAAAAAAATACTAATTCAAAATAAAATGATAATGTATGTATTGCTATAAATACACAGATAGTCATGTTGTTTTAGATTACTTGTGGGAACCAGAAGTATTTGGAACGGCAGTATTTCATTTGGGTTAGTAAACATTCCAATAAAGTTATTTACAGTATCTGATAGCAGTAACGAATATTCGTTTAACCAGTTGGATGAAAAAGGACATAAAATTCAGTATAAAAGATGGTGTCCAATAGAGGAAAAAGAAATCCCGTATGAAGAGATAAAAAAAGGGTACAAGATTGCAAAGGACGAATATATAATAATAGAAAAAGAAGATTTGGATAAAATTAAAGCAGAAACTACTAAAACAATTGACATCAAAGAATTTATTGACATCAAAGATTTTGACACTATTCTTATCGAAAAGAGTTATTATGTCTCCCCTTTTACGGATAAAACAAGTGGAAAAAGAAAAAGCAAACAAAAAGAAAGTGTTGTATCGGCTTCTACCAAGGCCTATAGATTATTTGTTAGTTCCCTTAAAGAAACAGACAAAATCGCAATAGGAAAGGTTGTGTTAAAAGATAGAGAACATGTGGTTGCCATTCGTCCATATCAAAGGGGTATGGTAATGCATCAACTAATGTACCAAGAAGAGATAACACCAATAGATGAAATAGACGGAATGCCGGGGTCTGAATCTTCTGCATCTTCGGTACCTATAGATGAGAAAGAATTGGAACTTGGGAGAATGTTAATAGGAAATTTGACTAGTTCACAATTTGACCAGACACAATATTCGGATGAATATACAAAACAATTAGAAAAAATGGTAACTGCAAAATCTAAAGGGATCACATACAAAACTGAAGAAAAAGAAGGTTTAGTGGATACTAGTAATAACCTATTAGAGGCTTTGAAAGCAAGTGTTCAAAGAAGCAAAACTGTCAAGAACTAATGCAAAATATGAACAAAAAAATCTTGCCGGGTATATCTGCCTTAGAAGAAGAAGTTGATGTAATAGTACATCTTTTTAATGAAGTTAGTTATTGACAGGTTGTTATATTTTTCTTAAACTTTGAAATCGGAAATGCGTTCAAGAATTTCTTCAAGATTTTGCTTGTGTGATAAAATATCCTTCCATGGATCTATTTTTCTCTTATAAAGGTCAGGTACTGTCTTTATTGTAAAATCGGTAGGGATAATGTCTACCAGTTCTTCCCATATTAGTGGAACTGAAACCGTCGCATCTTCTACCGGTCTTGTTGAAAAAACAGACGCCAGTGTTTTCCCAATAGAATTTTGATTATAATCTAAAAATACTTTTCCTTTTCTATCCGTTGTTTTCCATTCTGTAGTAATTTGACCAGGATTGCGTTTATTCAGGATTTGAGATATTACTCGGGCAAATTCCCTCGTTTGCTTGTATGTATACATGTTAATTACTGGTAGGAATATGTGCAATCCTGTTTTTCCCGAAGTTTTAACATATGATTTTATATTCAATTCATTAAAAATATCTTCCAAACCTAGAGCAATTTCCACTGTCGTTCTAAAAGCAGCTAAACTATAGGCTGGTTCCTTTGATTCATTTTTATTATCAATGTTTATGTATGGATCCAAATCAAAAACTATAAAATCTGGATAATTTAATCCACATTCTTCCGTTTCTATTACATCCATTTTATTGCATTGATCATAATCATTAACCCGACTATTCCATGGATGTATTTCAATACATCCCAAATTCACAAGCCATAGTAAAGTTTCCTTGTTATTACATACTATATAGTTGATCTCATCATTATTTGATTCTGAATATACCTTTACTGTTCTAACATAGTGTGGTTTTATATTTTTCCAATCCTTTTGATAAAATGCTTTTCCATATATTCCATCTGGATACCTACTAAGAGAGATGGGCCGGTCTTTAAGATAAGGTAGAAGAAGTTCGCTTATTTTATCGTAGTATTCCATTAAATCTCCTTTTGTAATAGCTGGACGATATTTTGTTGCGCTCCAAAACTCCTTTTTCAAATTGGAAAATTGTTGGTCAAGTTTAGTTATGGGATCACCGTTCTTATTATTGGTTATTTTTAAGTCATTATCATCTTCATCCTTCTCTATGGTATCTGCAAACTTTGAATTTGTAAGACTTGAAATTTCAATGACACATTGGTATGGCGGCTTGTCTTCTCTAATTCTTAGAAATATAGGTGCCCGCATTATCTTGTTACAGGTCCAATTATTGAATTTCACTTCTACTACTGTTATGGGTCTTACCCATACTGTTTCCCTGTTAAGATATGGAATGTAATCAACAGGACAATATGGAATTTCTATTTCTCTTAGTTTTTTATGAATTAAGGAGAGGCTTTCAAAACTAAATCCACTACCCGTATGACCTATGAATCGTAAGTTACTAATGTTATTTTTGGAATTGTCATTATTATTATTGGTATTAGTATGAATATCGTTTTGAGTATTATCGATTGCCGCAAGTAAGAGAGATCCAAAATAATTCTTTCGGTTGCCTTCACCCCTTGTATAGCCTATCACCAAACAGTCCTGGGTTTTGATATTTTTTATTTTAAGCCAGTCTCTTGTACGGATACCAGAATGATATTTGCTGTTCCTCTGTTTTCCAATTATCCCTTCCAAGCCCATCCTCTTTATGGTCTGAAAAACATCTATCCCAAATTCCTCGACAAAGTCAGATATTCGTATTTTTGAGTTCTCTTTCTTAACCAGGTTGACTAGTATCTTTCTTCTTTCTGCAAATGGTAGCTGCATGAGGTTATTGTTGTCTAAACATAATATGTCGAACACATAATAAACTGCCGGATAATGTTCAGACAAAATTTCAATACTCTTTATAGAATCAACATTCATCCTTTTTTGATGGTTTTGAAAATCGGGGTATCCATCATTATCTAAAATAACAATTTCCCCATCCAATATGACAAAGTCTTTGAACATATCTTCTTTTAGGGCACTTTTAAAAGTGTTCTCAAGTTCAGGATAGCGTTGAGTAATAGTATCACCTACACGTGATTTAATCGTGCAAGTTTTATTTAGCCTATCCACAAGAGTGATAGCCCTTACCCCATCCCACTTTATTTCAAATATCCAATCCTTATTGTTAAATGGTTTATCCGTAAGAGACGGTAACATAGGTTTTATTCCTTCAAAGCACATTTGTTTTAAGGATCGATTAGCAGATGCCAGATTCATAGTGTCAAGACTATGATCCTCCAATTTATCCAGTATATCTGGATTCTCTGGGATCTCCGCAGAGTATTTTATGATATTGTTGTCAACTTTTACATCTTTTTTTAGAGTCTTGCTGGATTTGTATTGCATTAAATCTCTATTTTTTTTGCCTGTTAACACCGATTCAGGTCTACTCTCTGTTATTTCTTTTTCACCATTCGTGTCGCCGTTGTTTGAGCCACAAGCAAAATCATCCTTTAATTTAATTAATAACCACTGATTTTTGGTCCTAGTTTTCACCAAAGAAAATTTGCCTCTTAATTTCTGTCCATATAATACAAACGTAATCTTTCCATATTTTTTTTCTAGCTCAGACACGTCTAAACCTTCTGGGATATCCTCTTGGTGTTCTTTCGCAGAATATTTCGTTAAAGATCTTTTTTCCAAGCTGTATTCACCAATATCCCATACTATTACAGTTCCAGCACCGTAGTTTCCTTCAGGGATAACTCCTTCAAATGACAAGTAATCCACAGGGTGATCTTCTGTTTGTATTGCCAACCTCTTTATGGATGGATCCAGCGATGGTCCCTTAGGGACGGCCCAGGATAAGAGAACATCCTCCTTAATAGATTCCAATCTAAAATCATAATGCAATCTTGTCGCTTCATGTTTCTGGACCACAAACCGAGGTCTTGATTTTGATTGGTTAAGATCGTCAGTTGAGATGATTGCATCGCCTGGAGCTGGAAAATTTTCTTTACTCAGATTGTTATTTCCAATGGGCTCAGGAGATGCCTTAAAATTCCTTTTCTTCCTGTACTCGTCTAACATGTCCAATTCATTGTAATCGAATATCTTTGAATAATTGGAAAACTATAAAATAAACATATAGATACATTTTATGACTTAATGGTAGAATATAAGATCTAAAGAAGTAGAATAACTAGCATTTCTAATTCGGTTTAAAAAGATCCACTCCATTTCATAGGTCAACTACAAGGCTTTATTCTGGTTGTTCAACTTATTCATATATAGACTAAAAAAAATAAATCCACCAAATCCTAACAACATCATTCCTGCAAACATAAAAAACAAAAGATAGAAGGCACCCATTAACCAATAGGCAGTAAAAATAAATCCCATAATGATAAAAAAGAAGGATAAACAGTATAAGGCAATCGTTCCCAAGTTGTTTTTAAAATTGTCTCGTCTACTCATTTTGCAGTTTACTCTTTTTCTTATGTATATTATCAGCTATTAACATTGCATCATTCATAGACTTGAAGATATATCCTTATTTATTATTGAAAGAAAATATGGTTATTACATATAAGACTTTCAAATGAATCATAAAGTTTGTTAGTTTGATGAAAGTTCTGATCCGCAAGTATTGCAATATTTCGAATCTGTAAGGTTTATTACTTTGCAATTTAGACATTCGATACTAAATCTATTTTCAAATTCCTTTTGAACTCTATCAGAGGCAATAGATTCCATGTTATTAGCAAATTCATCCATCATTGTTTTGCATATTGAACCAAGAAAAATTGATGTAAATGGATCAGCGGCCAGGTGATATTTACCCCCCTCGCGTTTTTGTACATTTATTGAAATTTCAGCAAACTCTCCCTCATGAAGACCTAGATGTTTAGTTGAATATAGTTTGTCAAGATTTGACTCTATTTTATGAAAGAAATAATATTCTTGAGGATAATTTTTCCTAAACCAATCGGTAAATTTTCTCCTTGATTCTTCACTAGGCATTTCACATAACATCTAGAAACGAAAATATTTAAAAGATCAACTTTTAGACCTCAATATTGGATATTAGTGAGATTATTTTTCAAGTAATTGTATCATTAATGATAATATTCGATTAATTATTTATTTTTTCGATTTAAAAAAATTAGGCAGGTATTGACCCTTCTTCTACCTTTCCAATTTCTGATTGTTGCTGGGATATCTTCTTTTCCTTCTTTATCATTTTCTCTTGTTCTTCTTTCTGAGGTAATTCATATTCAAAGCACATACATTATCTTAGGAAACATCATTTATATAATTAGTATTGAAAGAGAAAAAACAAGGGAATTTTAGGCTTAGGTAGAGGATAGAATTATCAAATCCATCTTACAAGACAAACTATGAATTTTCACCGAGTTCCAGATCTAGTTTCGATATTATGGTTGCATTTGTATCGGTACCAATGTTTGTATGAATATAAATCCAAAAGATCTGTTGATGATTAATGTTACTATCATTGGCGGATTCATTTTTTAAGCTAAAAAGATGCTTTTAATACATGAAATATTCCGAATATTTTCACTAAGGGTATGGAGTTTTTGCCCCGATTATAATCACAGAATCAAGCAACTTAATTTGCTTTTTGTCTTTGAGTTTACCTTTCACATATTCTGTTAACCTATAATCAGTTGAAGGTTTGATCTTATTGGTAGATATCACTCATTAAAAAGAGTGCAAAGTGTACCACATGAAGACAAATACTGTTGTTATTAGTTTGGATTTCTTGAATAGTTTAAACAGTGTTTGTTAATTCAATTCTAATTAACTAACTAGAATGACATTCATAGTTATTCATTTTCGTTTTACTAATTTGGATTAAGAAATTCACTTTCTATTTGTTATTGGCATATTAAATGTCTCAGATCAATGAACTTTGTTATTATTTTTATATACAACATCACTATTTACTATAGTAGTTGAATATCTCTGAACAAACTACACTTCGTAATCGAAAAACTGATTTGATATATGATATGGATACTGCAGTAAGTTACGGAATTCGTTTTTTAGAGAATGTCAGTGAGAGAATGGACATTTGCGTAGATAAGAATGGACCTTCTATAATCATAAAATCAGATATTTATAAGAGTAATTATATTAAAGCAAAAAATCGGGGTGCAAAAATCAGATTCATCACAGAGATTACAAAAGATAATATTCAATACTGCAAAAAGCTAGGTGAAATTGTAAGTGAACTCAGACATCTTGATGGAGTGAAGGGATCTGTATGTGTAAATGATTCGGAATTTTTAGGCATGTCAACTTGGAGTGAAACAAAACTTTTGAATCCTGTTATATACAGCAATGAAAGAGAAGTAATAGAACAACAACAATACATATTTGAAATGTTTTGGAAAAAGGCTGAACCTCTTACACAAAAACTAATGGAAATAGAAGAGGGAATTGTTCCCGAAGTTATGCAATCCAGGAATAGTCCTGTAGACATTCAAAATAAAGTCTTTGATCTTTTAAAGTCTGCTGAATCTGAAATACTGGTAATAATGTCTACTTCAAAAGCATTTCATAGACAGGCTGAATCAGGTACTTTTCAGTTATTAAAGGAGTTAGGAGATGCTAAACCATGGATAATTATTAAAATTCTAACTCCAAAAGATAATGAAATGGAGAGGCTGATAACAATACTAAATAAACCTAATTTTATAATCCGATGCATTGAACCACTATCTAAAGTGTCAATACTGGTAATAGATAGAAAGCAGTCTCTCGTTGCGGAAACTAAAGATGATGCAAAACAAATCATATCAGAGGCTGTCGGATTTGTAACCTATTCAAATAGTGCACCCACAGTACTATCCTATGTAGCAATATTTGATAGTATTTGGAAACAAACAGAGATCTATCAGGAACTAAAAGATGCACATGAAAAATTAAAAATTCATGACAAAATGCAAAAGGAATTCATAAACATAGTGGCTCACGATTTAAGAACGCCTCTTACTCCAATCATCGGACTGACTGAGTATGTGAGAGATAAGACAAAAGATGTACATCATATGGAATTACTGGACAGAGTAGTAAAAGATGCAAAGAAATTATCCTATTTGAATGAAAAAATTTTGGACGTTACTAGATTTGAAAGTAAATTATTTAAACCAAATAAAGAGGTTTTTAGCCTTAATGAATTGATAGTGACCGTAATTAAAGAATTAGAACACATCTTGGATGATACAAAAAAAATAAAATTTGAATGCCATTTTGATACCGAATATCTAGTGGATGCGGATAGCAGAAGAATAGGACAAGTAATTTCTAATTTAATTGATAATTCTATTAAATCAATTTCAGAACAAGATACAGGGAGAGGAGTTATATCAATAACTACAAGTATTGAAAAGATAACTAGTACCATTACCACTTCCAGAGACGACCATTACCCTCAACATATGGTTATTGTTAGTATAAAAGACACAGGTATTGCATTAGATAATGAGATATTACCTAGATTGTTTACCAAATTTGCGACAAAGTCTTTTCAAGGTACAGGACTGGGATTGTATTTATCGAAAAATATTATAGAAGCGCACGGAGGTAAAATCTGGGCTGAAAATAATAAAGATGGAATCGGAGCCACCATTTCGTTTAATTTACCTTTAACAAATAAAATAATCTAAAATAGTTCTTGATGTATGTTTCTATTTTAAAGGTTAAACAATTAATAATTCGCGACGGTTTTTACATGGAGAAATAATCACACTCGACAAGTGATTATGACTAAACTTTAGTCTACTGATTTAAATTTGTTGGTAACTTCTGTATCATCATCATAAATCTAGTTTATGACCTCAAATATGACTTGCTAATTCTATATAAGAATAAAGGTTTTCTGTCACAAGATGTACAAATTAAATGTAATATAAAATATAAAATTTTGCCATATCATAATTACTATTATATCGTCATGGGCCGCGGGTTGCCTTTGTTCCTTTTCCTTGTTGTAATTATAACTTGGAGTTTGGTTCTTTTTATCATCCCGTAAATATTTGAGAAATATATTTTATATATGTTTTATCACAAAACATCAATACATTCAAACATATGATTTCTTTTATGTGAAAAAAATTAGCAATATTTAGTAAATTATTCAAAAATATACATTAGTTAAGGAGCCATCATTTGGTCACATCTATTACTCCATTTTCTATTAATATGGAAGTAAACGAAATACGAAAATTATAGGAAAGAGACTTGGATGACATACGTGTCCTACTCCTTCAGAAATGATATGGAGAATCTTTTTTATTAAGAGTAAAATCTTCGTTGCGTTATTTATCATTTTTATCAATTCATGATTTAAGATGAAAGAAGTCCGTAGTCGACGAAAGTATTTGATCAAATATTAGAGGATTTAACAGGAGGATCATTAACAGGCACGCAGTCATGTTCATACTGTTGATGCCACGTCAAACTTGACATCTAAATTAATTTGATAAAGTCTAAATTATATAAACCTGAAGATGACAAGTTTATCCTAACCGCCTACTAAAAATTATCATTTTCTGGTGCCCCATTAAAAGATTTACAATTAGGACATTGCAATATTATGTCGCGATAATTATAAACCATTACATTTTCTGCCAAGACAAATCCACAATATCCACAAATGTGGGATTCTAGTGCGATCCCTTTGAACAAAACATCTTTATCATCCAAAGTAAAAGTTGTATTCGTCTCTGTGTTTGGTGGCGATATGACTTGTAGTTTAACTATTTTAGTCACATGACATTCATTTACATTATCGGATTTAAGGCATCCTTATTTTTCTTATAAAGAAAGATAATCGAACAATAATACTTCAGTCATGATGATTTATTCGGACATTTAGATCTACCTGATTCTGTGTATATGCTGTTGACATGATTTTTTTTCTATAACAGGTTTAGTTATTACTCGCCCGTAGGGACCAACTTCCTTGTTTTATTGGGATTTTATCCAAAGAAAAAAAAGATTGTGTCAGCTAAGTAAAATCACGACATGTTTAACAATTCCTTGGCTTCGTAGAAAGCAGATAATTCTTTTGATATATGATCAGCGAAAATTCCAAGTAATTCAAATTCAATAGGTGACAGAGTCTTTTTACTAAACATTGCCAGTACTCCTATAGGTTTTCCAGCATGGGTTATTGGATAACCTGCAAATGATCTCAGCTTTTCTTTTTCCGCCCATATGGGATACTTAATTCTGGGATCGTTTACTACATCATTTGTAATGACTGGTTTATTTCTCTTAACAATTGTGCCTATTTTGCTGTTTAACTTTATTGATACTTTCGAAAACTCGCCGTTGTTGTTTCTGTATTTTCCTGAGCTGAATTTTAAGATAAGATTTATGCTATCTTTATCTAACAACCACATTCTTGCAAATGTAGCATCAAAATATTTGACCAAGCTGTCTACTGTGAGTTGAAGCTTTGTGTTGAGATTTTCTGATTTCCTTAATGAATTTATTATTTTGTAAATTCTGAATTTCTTTTCGTTGGATTCTTGTTCGTCTAATATAGAATAAGGAGTTGCTTTTATGATTTTAGAATCATAAGTTCGATATTCTGAAACCAACTCTGTAAAGCGGTTGATAAAATTATCACTTTCTAATTCATATTGTTCTATGGAATCAAAAACAAAATGACATATGAAATCAAAGTCTCCACTCATTCTAGCAGAAAACAAACAGAAATCTGAATTTTCAATGTATTTGTTTAATCTTTCCAGGAGGTCAGAAGTATTTCTAGTAATTTTGAATTTTAATAGAATGGTTCTGCTTATTTTATCCGAGATAAGAGATGGATTGAAGATGGGCGAATATCCCAAAATAGTATTAGATTGCTCTAACCTTTTTAACCTATATCGTATAGCTCTCTCCGTTATTTTATGTTCCATTTGTCGAATATGGTCTGCAATTTCAGCCACAGGTATACGAGCATTTTTACTTAAATCAGAAAGAATTACTTTATCGATTTCATCAATCATCTTTATGACAAACTAAGATAAATTGATCTTTATTTCTATTTCGGAAAAAATAGAAAATCTAGCTGTCCTGTCCATCAGAAAGGCTCCATAACATTATTTCCGTTTCAGAAATATTGTGACATTTTTGTTTCAATGAAGAATATTACTTGGACTTTCGTATAATATATCATGCAACTAGATTTGTTTGAAATTGACAGAGTAATTGATGATATGGCAAGGGGATATGCGGCTCCATGTGCTACAACATGGTTTAAGGTAACAAACAACAAGAATCCTACAAAGGAAGAGTATAGAAAAAAGGTGGTGGAATTTATGAAACATTTCGAATATGTTTTGGCTAATCTGTATCCTTCAAATACACAAACAGAATATCTCAGAGATTACGTAAAAGGTGGATTAAGAAAAGCAATCCATAGCATAAATAGTGGAAACAATAAAGAAGTAGAAAGACGCTATACATACTATACAGATTATTGCTAATCTTCAAAATAAAAGGTAGACAGAATATGTTAAGATTAGCAATACCATTAATTATCATTTTTATAATTGCAGGAGCTGTAAGCTTTTCATTAGCGTTCACCTATTATCCAAAGAAGAATGTGAATGTCAATGTTGATGGTATCTGTTATGAAATTTTAGGACCTGCTTACGCAGACTATAAAGACCTTGAAGCTGAAAGAGAATTACGAGTCTTAGCACATGAATATAATGCAATAGAAAAACCAAATTCAATTATACCTATAGTGTATACGGGAACAAAAGATCAAGTGCAGGATTTTATCTCAAAGTACAATGTCAGAGTAACTGATAATCAAGAAATTGGTGGTGAAATGTATTATACTAATGACTATATCGGTAAAACAATCATCAAAGGAGAAATATCAAAAGCAAATTTGCTAAAGGTCATCACGGACTTATCTTCACCCAAAAGAGTCATGAATGAAAACGTTCTTTACAATTTGGGAATACAGAACAACACATTCTTAAGTTCGGAAGAAAGAGAAAAAATTTCATCAGATTCAAATAGCTTTATGCTTGAAGGAATACAAAAGATATTAGAAAATAGAAAAGATAGTATCAAGCAAGCAGAATGTCGGAGTCAAATTCAAGTATGAGATGGAATTAGCATTCTTGTCTTCTATTCTGTGGAAATTGCACAATTTGAGTCACATTGAGTTTCTACCATTTCATAAATCACTTTGTGTTATTAACTATAATAAGGTAAGTATATAAACTGGTAAGTGATTAATCTGTAAGTAGATATAGGGTTGTTAAGTTGGTAGAACTCAAAACCTCAGAGCAGTATCAAGAAAAGAAAGAAAATCTAAGTCACCAAAAGCTAATAGAGGATATGGAATGCAAATGTTGTCCTGTGTTTAATACCTTTAATATAATTGGCAAAAAATTTTCTCTTTTAATATTACGCAATATGCATTACGATAAACAAAAACGATTTAACGAATTTTTGAATTCTATAGAAGAGATCAACCCAAAAACCTTGTCAATACGGCTAAAAGAGATGGAAAAGGATGGTCTTATTAAACGTCATGTATACAATGAAACTCCAATTAGGATAGAATACTATCTTACTCAAAAAGGTAAAGAATTACAACCAATAATGGAACAGATGGCGTTGTTTTCGCTCAAATATTGTTGTGATCAAATATTTGACAACCCCGATCCTATTAAAATTGAAAAGATAACCGCCAAATCTATACGAAATTATATGTAAATTAGCAAACCTTTGCACTTATTTGAAAAGTTATTCCTAGATTCTGATTTAATAAGTTTATAGAAAGAGAAAATCAGAAATATTGGCAGGTTTACTATTTAAAATGCTTGGCAACTCTCTTACAAGATATTAGTATTACATGTTTTATTTTCTTTCCTAGGGTCTCTTATCGCATAATGATAAAAAACAACAATTAAAATGACTACTCATATATTTCATTTCAATATCTCGATTTGGTATAAATATGAATAAATTATTTGAACGTCAAAATTAAAGATTTTTGTTGGACAAAGTTTATTCATTTGATATATGACTGAGTCAAATAATAATATCCCATCTTTTATCATTACTTTGTATAGAATCTATAGGTTAACTTTTTATATCTCTTTTTAATAATTATTTATTCTTTGAATTTCTTTCTACTTACCAAATCGTCACCTACTATTTTAAATACTTACTTTATTATAGTTAATGAGATAAGGTAAGTTGATATGATCAAAGATAGGAATGAAAAAAATAATATGATTAACGCAACGACGGTTGTAAGTCGCCATGCGTGGTTAACTTTAGCAATTCTTAGTAGTACTCTATTGACAGTTTTTTTCTCAGAAACCATGCTACTTCCTGCAATACCAGAAATAATTGATGATTTGGATATATCTTATGGAACGGCTGCATGGATATTCAGCGCATACTTAATTGTAGCTGCAGTGATGACTCCAGTTGCTGGTAGACTTTCTGATCTGTATGGGAAAAAGAAAGTTTTACTATCATTACTTGCAATATATATAACAGGACTCACCGCCGGCGGATTTGCAGATAACATAACTTTTCTACTTATTAGCCGGATTATTCAGGGTGTTGGGTTAGCAGCTGTTCCAGCAGCATTTAGTCTTCTTCGAGATACGTTTCCGCCTGCTAAACTATCTATAGCTGTAGGGGTTTTTGGTTCTGCATATTCAGCTGGTTCAGTAGTTGGACTATTGGTTGGAGCTAGCATAATCCAAACCTTTGGTTGGCATGCTACTTTTCTAGCTATAATACCTTTCGCTATTTTGGTAACATTATTAATTGCAAGATTCGTAAAGGAATACAAAGTACCAAATCGATCAAATAATTCAAAAATACAAAGAGATGTTTCAGAGAAGAAGGGAAAACCGTTTTCTATAGATATTAAAGGTATAGTGGCTCTTTCAGTTACAATATCTTCATTTCTCATTGCACTTACTGTCATTCAAATTGGTGTAAATAATGAAAATATATTACAAATTGCGGGAGCATTCATAATATCTGCAATCGCATTATCTGTCTTTGTTATAATAGAAAGAAGGGCTATACCCCCATTCGTTAACTTGAGATTGTTAAGAGATAAAATCCTTCTACCTTCATTTATCCTACTAATAGCTACAGGAATCACTATGTTCATGATTTATCCAACGATAGTCCAGTTGGTGAGGAGTCCAGCTCCGTTAGGTTTCGGAGGTGATTCGATAGACGCTGCAAACGTTCAGCTACCTTTCATGATCAGTTTCTTGGTGTTTGCAAGTATCACTCCATTTATCATAAATAAGATAGGCAGTACAAAACCAATAATAATTGGTGGAATCGTTAGCCTATTTGGAACATTTGGATTACTAATGTTCCATGCAACGGAGTTCATAGTTTCTGTAAACTTGGCCATAATCGCCTCAGGTCTATCGCTTACAATGACCGCAATTTGGAATATAATAGTGTCTTCCTCCCCAAAAGAATTTACTGGAATATCCGTGGGAATTGGTGCACTATTATTGTTCATAGGTATGGCAATAGGTCCGGCCCTGGCTGGAGTATATATGGCTGATCATGAAAATATCGGAACCAAAGTATCATATCCATCAGCTCAGTCATATGATCTGGTATTTTCCACTGCAGTATTGCTATCGGCAGTATCCCTTGGATTTGCATTTATACTAAGAAGAAAAACGATACATACTGCGGCGGTTTAAGCAACAATACTAGGATAGTATCCCCCAATTTTTTTAGAAACAATACAGAATTGATATTTTTTTAAAAATCTATTTGATATTTGATTATCTATCCTTCAAGCGTTGATAACTGTTATAATGAATTAAAGAATCATAAGGGCTTTTGTAATCTGATAAATTAGATATATGAATCGTTAATTTTCTTACACATTTCACTCGTAGTAATTTTTCTTAAGTGCTGTATCTGTTCTTGTTATGTATAATAACGAAAATAAATTGGTCAATGTCCTTATTTACGAGGCATCATCCTAAATCGTTTAAGGAATTTTTCATCTCCTTTGGTTCTTATAACAAACTGTTCTCTGTGTAATTTTAGTGGTCTGTCCTCAGGTTTTGTCAATTCAATTCTTATTCTTGATAGAGTATTAATTTTAAAGATCAATCCCTGAGATGGATCGATGTTTAATTTGTTTGGGACAATTTCTTTTGTATTGCTTTCTATATTAATTGGTATAAGGATTTTCTTCATCTTTCCAAGTTCTGGATAGTTTACAACTAAATCTGCCTTAGCATTATTTACTGTATTTGTTATCAAATAAGTGCCGGGTCTAATTACCATCGCAGAGAAAATCACTCCATCCTTTAATTCTTTGCTATCAAATGTTTTTATTTGTGATCCCCTTTCGAATCGATAAATCTCTATCGAATAACCGCCGGCGCCTGTAGAGACATAGAAAACAGCATAGTCCCCTTTTTTTAGTGTATAAATACTCATAATATTGCTTAAATCGATGTTTACCTGATTAGAAGTATCATTTACTTGCTTATTTTCATTAGTGAGTTGAGAAACATCCTTAGAATTTGTCGTAGATAAAGATGATAACCTATTAGATGATCTTTCCTCGATTTTGATAATCAGAGATCTTGAATCCGTCAAAATTAACTCCAATTTTCATTGTTTATCTAAACCTTATTTTCATTAACTATAAATATTTTTAGCTTTAAACCAGGTTATCGATTACTAGACCAACTAGAGTCTAGGAGTCAAATTGATACTTTTTACTGATATCAATGTATAATGATTACGATTAATGTCTAGTTGATCACATATTGATAGTAGTTCTCATTCGTGGGGATCATGTTTCCTGCGGTATTAGGATTATAATGCAAATATGGACATTTGATTTCAAAAAGAATTCGACAGGCTAGATAAGCTAGAAAAAAGTTACATCCTTACCTATTATTGCAATTGCAATTCTAGTTTATCTTGCAGAGATATCTACTACACACTTATTGGAGGAAAGAGTCAATCTATTACATAAGAACGACCCCATATATCAGCATTACAATAATTATGTGGTCACCTTATCATTAGAAACTGGAGACCGACCTTTGCGAACCGTGTAGTAAATCGCTCCAAATCCTATACTAGTCACGATCACTTGGGCTATTTGACCAAAGTAGGGAATAGGAACTATGTACAAAAGATTGAGTATGACAAATCCGATTAAAAAAGAAGAAATATTGTTGATATCTCCTGATGACGGCTTTCGCCCCAATAACTCGAGGATTTTTTTTCCTATAGCAAACGATACCATTAAAGATGAGAAGATTAATCCAATGAGAAGAACCAATAAACCAAAAACTGAGACTGGTATACCTACCACAGTGATTGCCGATAGTACTATTACAACTACGAACAATATGATTAATAGAAATCCCACCACCGTGTTTTTTATTATGGATTTTTTCATAACCAACCGAACTGAATCAAACTGATTCGGTAGTAACTTGACAAGTATGATACCTAAAATACCAAATCCTATTACAAACAAAATACCAAAAAGATTAAGCCATCCTTCTATATCCGGCATCATTGAGTCTGGGCTCCTTACCTCTAGGTCTCCGATAGTGCCATTGTTTTGGAAATTGTCAGTCATAGCTACCAGTTGTCCTGATATATTACCCTCATTGGTGATAGTTCCGCCTGCAACATACGCGTCCTTAGTTACCACAGAAGTTGGATCGAAATGTATGTTGTTAGCTGCTAATATTGCATTTGTTGATTTTCCCCCTAAATCTATCATACTTCCAGCAGCTACAATTTTTCCTGAAACATCTGCATTCACCGTTACTTGTCGCCCTGCAGCAAGAAGGTCACCCTCTATCGGTGCATTGACATGAATAATATTCGCAAATATTATCGCTCCTTTGACAGGGGCGTCAATATTTACCGTTTCTCCAAAGATTACCACCTCATCTTGTATAGGTTCTTGTATTGAAATCTGATTTCCCGAAATAACTTGCAAAGCAAAGGCGGTATCTGGCATAACTAGTGGTACTAAAACTAGAGCTGTTATACAGAAGATGAAGAAATATTTTATTCTAGCAGAAACGCTATTTCGCAACATTTTATTAGATAACCAATACCTAGTCAAATTTAAATTTATAGGGCAAACATTTTATCTATTACCATCATCCTTTACATTTATTAATACTTTAATTTAAGCAAAAATATGACTTTACCCATTTAATCGATATTTGAGAATATTTATGGATGCATAAACAAACAACCTCAAGTCAAATAAGAGAATAAAGTCGTTGAACAGCACTATGGACAGAGAATAAAACTTATAGTCAGAATAATTTTGTAATAGAAGAAGGCCTCTATTACAATATCCACAGTCTCTGGGCATTGTTGCATAACCCCATTACCTTCGCCTTGTGTCTATATCAACCACGCACCGGTTGTTTTTTCTGTTATTTTAATGAATTAATCGGTAGAGATAAGATATAATATCTTCGAGTCCAGTCATGACCAAAGAGCTGCTCTGCGGGGGATTAAGTTCCTAGTGGCACTAGGTTCGAATAAAGATGGATTGTACATACTCGCCCTAATCATGCTAAATCTTTTTTAATTAGGTTTTGTCATTTGGTCTAAAGATTTGCGATTATGTTGTGAATTTCAAACTACCATTTCCATCTCTGAGCATGATACAGAACTGAAATTTATAATACCGTCATGATAATATAAAATGACTTTAGCTGAATAACCTTCCACAACCCCTTACGAAATCTAATCTAGTAGAGAATTTCCCATTTTCAACACAGCGAGAAAATCAGAAAAGGGTATTAGAGGACATACGTACTGCCTTTAATTCTGGTTACAGATATGTGTTATTAGAAGCTCCGACCGGATTTGGAAAAAGTGCAGTAGCCATAGCACTTGCTTTGAGCTTAGGTTCAAGCTATATCTGTACATCTACCAAAGACTTACAAACCCAATATTCCAATGATTTTCCATATATTAAGGCAGCTAAGGGAAAAAATAACTTCCCTTGTTTACTTAAACAAGACTTTGTAGACAATGGAACCTATCAATGTGGAATATGTGCTTCATCTAATCCAAATGAATGTTATCACACAACTGTTGAATATGGACATTGTATGACTAATGAATCCTTTAAAGAGGATGGCTGCAAGTACAGGACGTTTGCGAAAGACTATAAGACAATTAATGAAAGAACAAAAGATGAAAAAATATACATTGACAGTGATACTAAACGAAAATATCAAAAACAATTTTCTGAATGGTTACCTATAAGCAAACTAAAGATACGAAGAGAGTGGAAACCTTGTGAATACTTTAATCAACTAAATATCGCATTGGCATCCAGTCATTCTATATTCAATTATTCTATTTTTCTTGCATTCTTACCATATAATAAACGCCTCTCTGAAAGGGAACTTTTGGTATTGGATGAGGGACATCTTTTAGAAACAGAAATTGTAAAGTTTAGGGGATTATCAATATCTAAAAAGAGATGGAAACGGTATGTGGGTAATTTTGATATAGTTGATTATGGTTATGACAGTATTGAAAGATGGATTGATTTTTTAATAGATCTTGAAACCAAAATGTTATCTGCAATTGGCAATGATTCTTTGGCATCCGTACTGGATATGGAGAGAAATGTTAAATTTGAATACTATAATTCAAGAAAGTTATTATCAGAAAACCGAGATTACAAAAAGAGAATAGTTTCTGCAACTGAATTGTTTGAAAGTGATGAAGAAATAGCAAAGAAATATGCTAATGTTGAAATTGCATCAAAAGATAATACAAAAACTCTTGGCGATGAGCTTACTGTTGATGCTATTAAAGACACAGAAAGGTTGACAAGAACAATAAACAGCATACTTGCAAACCCAAAAAATTGGATAATTTCAGATATCAAAAAAGACAATTACAAAGTAGAGAAAGTGGAATTAAAACCCCTAGATATATCACCCTACTGTAAGGCTGTCTTTGAAAAGGGATCCAAAACGCTGATAATGAGTGCGACTATCCTAAATAACAAGGCATTTTGTAAAAGTATTGGTTTAGATTCTGATGAAGTAAAATTTATTCAAGTTGAATCTGATTTTCCAATAGAGCATAGAGCAATTTATCCCCTAAATGTTGCATATCTTAATTACAGTAACTTACAATCTATTGATATTATGTCTAAAATTTCTAATGTCGTTGATAATTTAATGTCTACTCATAAAAATGACAAGGGCATAATCCATACAACATCGTATGAGCAACTTAACTTTATCAAAGAAAATCTATCTAAGGAAAATGCAAGAAGGCTCCTAATTACTGATCCAGAAATACCAAGAGACGAAATTATATCTCAACATTCTTCCACTCCAAAACCAACGGTACCTATTTCACCCTCACTTCACACAGGACTTGATTTGAAGGATGACCTGTCAAGATTTCAGATTATAACTAAAGTGCCATATCCAAACAAAAGTGATAGGTGGACTAATGCAAAGAGAGAGGTTGATGAAGAATGGTATTATTGGCAGACAGCATTGAGATTAATACAGGCATATGGAAGATCAGTTAGATCCAAAGATGATTGGGCAAGGACATATGTTTTGGACTCGGCTTTTAACTATTTTATAAGAAAGAATAGAAACACACTACCCGGATGGTTTATTCAAGCAATCAAAGGTTAGCGGGTAGAAAATTTTGCTTATCATTTTATCATATTTACACATCTGAATTCCTTGTCATATTGATCTCATTATTTATCTATATTCTATCAACTATTGGTATCTAAAATATACATATACTATAATATAATAACAATTAAGATTCATCATGATAAATGTAGATGATAAACAAGATCAATTAAGTAATAGTGAACCAGAAAAGATCTTAATATGAAATAAAAAAATTAAGGATTATTCATTAGTATTTGATCAAACCAATCAAATATCCTTTGATTAGTAATTGCAGGAGCCCCAGATTGACAATGTTCCTCAGCGCCTTCTTCTTCAGTAAAAAGTATATATTCTTTGGATGAAGATGGAACAGAAACTAGCCCATCGTAAACCTTTTTAGGTTGACCTGGAAATGAGTCATCCTTTTCAGCATCTAACACGAGGGTGGGTGTTTTAATATCTTTTATAATATCTTTGATTGAATACGCTTTTGCTCCAGTAATTAGTTTGTAGGGTGAATTGTTTCCGGTAGTATGCATCCCATGTTTCATATTGAATTTTATGTTTGCATCTGTTTCTATCAAACGATTTAGGTATGAATTTACAAACTCTGAGTCACCTTTTTCAACTGCATCTGATAATTCTGATGGGAATCCAGATTTTATAGAATCATATCCGTCATAAACGCCATTATAAAGAACACATGCAGATATACGAGGTTCAAATGCAATGGTCCTTGCAGCCAAATACCCACCCATACTTATGCCCATTAGAGCTATTTTTTTTGGGTCTATATTATATTCACTCTTTCTTGATAATGCAAAATCTAGTACAGGAGTCACAACTTTTTCCCAATCATGTCTAAAAGGAATTTTCTGTTTACGAATTACTTCTCCCTGGCCTGGTCCCTCAAATATCAAACAATTATATCCTCTTTCTATTGCTGGTGCAGCTGCAAGAGAATATAGCTCTTCCAATGTGGAATCAAAACCGCCATGAGCTATTAATGTTGGATAGAGAGTGCCTTCATTATTGTCAAGATTTTTTCTACTATTTGTTAGATCATCAATTAATACTTGATTTGACTTTGGTACGTGAAAAAAGTAACCTGGTAGAGTGGTTCCTTCATATGGAATTTCCACTTGTTCCACAGGAAATGGAAATAACGCCGTAGCTTTCTTAAAGCATTTTTTACTTGATTCTATAGTATTTTGAATTCTTGGATCATCAGGCTCGACCAACAAGAATGCAGATACACGATAGTAATTTGATGCTCGTAGATAAGCATCTCGTGCACTCACTTTATGATGTTTATTAATACAATCTTCCGCATAAGTATGGATCCTTTTTGCTGTCTTTAGCCATTCTTCATACCAACTATCAAAATTACCTTCCTTAATCCGATATGCTGTTGACAGACATTCTCCAATATCAGCTCCTCTAGAATATGTTTCACTAATTGCTCTCAGCAATTGTAAAGAAAATGTAGGATCTTCAAAAACTAGCTTCATTTACTTATATCATATGAAGCCAATGAATTATTAGTATATAAATAAAATAATTTCAAGCTTTATCATATGTGAATTATTTTTCATATCTCCAAAGTCAAAAACCACCTCCTAATAGTCAAATTTATCGGAGTCCAGTTGCGGTTAGATCTCTAGGGTCGGGTTCTATCACAAGGAAAAAATCATGATCCTAGGATGATCATATTTAAGAGTCCAAAATTATGAGTGTCACTAAATACTTTCATGATATACTTTATAATATATGAATGAATATGAGAATTTTAAAACGGCCGATATTGTGGCTGAGGCACTCATAGATTGGGGTGTAGATGTTGTATTTGGGTTACCTGGTGATGGTATCAATGGTTTTATTGAAGCACTAAGACAAAGACAAGACAAAATAAAGTTTGTTTTGGTGAGACATGAAGAATCCGCAGCATTTATGGCTTGTGCTTATGCTAAATATACAAAAAAGTTAGGAGTTTGTGTTGCTACGTCCGGGCCAGGTGCCATACATCTTTTAAACGGATTGTATGATGCCAAACTTGATAGTACACCTGTCCTGGCTATTACAGGTACCACCTATTCTGATCTTATTGGCTCCAACTATCAACAAGATGTCAATCTTTTGCAGCTGTTTTCTGATGTGGCTACATATAACAACATGATAAACTCACCAGAACATGCTGAAATGGCAGTAGATATAGCATGCAGAAATGCTTTGGGCCGTAGAGGAGTGAGTCACTTGACCATTCCAATAGATGTCCAAGAACAAAAATTAAAAGGTAAATATTCCCCACATAAGGTAAAGGGCCATACCTCGGATATTTTTAACCATGACGTTATTCCAAGTCCGGAATTACTAAGAAAGGCTGCAAATATTCTCAACGAGGGAAAAAAGATAGTAATACTGGTCGGTCAAGGAGCTCTAGACGCTAGTGACGAGGTTGTTACCATTTGTGAAATGCTTAATGCCCCTGTAGTCAAAGCCCTTTTGGGAAAAGCCGTAATTTCCGATTACAGTCCCTACAATCTTGGAGGTATTGGCATGTTAGGAACGAGTCCCGCCAGTGACGCAATGAATGAAGCAGATACGATACTAATGATAGGAACATCCTTTCCATATATTGACTATCTTCCAAAACCCGGACAAGCAAGAGGAATTCAAATTGACATTCTACCTGAGAGAATCGGATTACGATATCCTGTGGATATAGGGTTGGTTGGAGACTCCAAACAAACACTGAATTCTCTGATTCCGCTCCTAAACAAAAGATATAAAGAAGATAACGAATTTTTAACATCAAAACAAAAAGAAATGAAAAAATGGGCAAGTTTGTTAAAAGAACAAGGCAGTCGGTACTGACAAGCCCATTAAACCTCAAGTCATAGCTACTGCTGTTTCCAATGAATTAGATGATGATGCCATTATCTCCGTAGATAGCGGAACCAATACTATTTGGGCCGCCCGGTATATTTTTGTTCATGATAAAATGAAATTTTCGCTCTCGGGTACTCTTGCAACAATGGGATGTGGTTTGCCATATGCAATAGCAGCCAAAATTGCATTTCCAGATAGGCAATCGGTGGCTTTTGTCGGGGATGGAGGTTTCACCATGTTAATGGGGGAATTTGCAACAGCAGTTCAATATGATTTACCAATCAAGGTTGTGATAATAAAAAATAACACATTAGGAATGATACGGTGGGAACAAATGGCTTTTCTCGGAAACCCCGAATATGCTGTAGAATTTACTCCTATTAATTTTGCAAGTTTTGCTGATGAATGCGGTGGAAAAGGCTATACTATTACAGAACCAGGAGATGTAGGACTAATCATTCACCAAGCAATGAAGGAAAAAAAACCCACAATTATTGAAGCGTATGTAGATCCATTTGATCCTCCAATGCCTCCAAAAGTGGAACCGGAGTTTGTAAAGAACATTGCGGAATCATTTGCAAGGGGACAACCATATGCCTCCAGGATAGGCTTAACACTCTATAGAAATCAGATCCATGAAAGATTACGAGGTCTCCATCATCATAATTCATTAAAAGATCATGATCACAAGAGTTCTTATAATGAGACATGACGAAAAAGGACTACAGGCCGCCGACAAAGAAACACGTAAGAGAGTATCAAGAGAAGACGATAAATCTTGATTAAATTTCCTGCCAATCTTTTATTTCGATACTATCAATAATATCAGTTCTAATCCGTGCGGATTAAGTTCCATGTGGTAGTATGTTCTAGTACGACTTAATAGTAATCAATTTCAAAGTGGATTAGTTTACCATGTATATGAAATTCCCAGACCAAGTGCTCTGTTACAATATCCGTTTCATTAATGGTAAAAACATCTAGTATTTCTCCTGCTGGTATCTTAATTACTCCAAAGCCAATATATGGTAGAATGGGTTAAAATTCATATCCGGCATAAGAATCTTGTTGGAATAGATATTTGGGCATGATGATAGAAAGACCTTAAGGGGTAAATTTGACTTTTAATTCATTATTGTCGTTAATGACCTGATACGTTTGCATATTGTTTGTCCTAACAAATGAGATCATTTCTCCAGCTTTTACGAAATAATCTTGTATATTTTCTGGTAAGGAACTCATATCCATTCCAGCCATTATGGGATCACTTAGCTTTTGACCAGTAACGATATCGAAGGTGGCATAATGCAATGAGCAAGATATTATTTTCTTTTCACCATTAATTCGAATTTGGCCCTTAGACATAGGGGTATTCATATGTCCACAACGTTCTTCAATTGCATAGAACTGTCCATCAATATTTACAAGTGCTATCTCTTTTCCACCAATGTCTATGTGCTTCATTGATTGAGGAGGAATTTCGTTTGCCAATGCAACTTTGACTAAATCATTTTCAACGTTCGTGATCTAAGTAAACACAGATTTACATATAAAGTTATCGTATGTCCGATATATTACCATTTTCCGATTATTTACAATGAATTTCTAAATTGTATCTTAAAACAAGCTTGTCAAATATTTCTACATCCCATAACTTGCAAATTCCTTATTAAAATATTCTAAGCGTTCTAGATTGTTTTGTTGTCGATCTAGTGATTTCTTTGGTTTAATGTCATTATTTTTTTAGTTAATTCTATTTGTTTGATAATTTAAAAAAATTTAGTTCCAAATCAGTAAGCGGATCTGGTTTGAGACTGTTAATACTTCTTTTACTACCACTATTTTCCAAGCCAGCAACAAGTATAATAATAAAAATTAAGTGGGAGTTAATTGTGTTAGATAGCTTTGTTCCCTGGTTCGCAAACTAAAATTAAAAGTCTTTGGATCTTGGACAGTGTTTATACGGTAAAAATTAGTGGTGATGAAACCCAAGGGAGATATAGTGTATGAGAAATTGAAGTAGCTCTCCGTAATGGGTCTTCACCTCATAAACATTTAATGGAGGATGAGGCATACTATGTTTTAGATGGAGATTTTTCATTTCTGTATGGCGATAAAGAGACAAGGGCTGGTAAGGGACAGTTCATATATGTTCAAAGATGGAAGTTTCACACTTACAAGAATATTGGTAGCTCTTCTGAAAAGTTGTTATTAATTATCACTCCACCACAATTTGAAAAATTCTTTGAAGAAATTGGAATACCAGTTAAAGACAAATTATCATTTCAAACTCCCCAGATAACGCCTGCCATTATTGAAAATGTTGTAAAAGCGGCAGCAAAGTATGGCGTTGAAATAAAAATACAGGCAATTGACCAATAAACCTCTATGTATGATCTTGCTTTGAAATGACGTTTCAATCAGTCATTATTTTCCAAATTCCTACTCTTCCCCTTGGTGTTATTCTGCCTGTTTGATTTCTTCAATTCGTTTGGTTGATACTGAATTTTGTTCTATCATTGAGCATATTTACAATTCCATTCACGAGTCGATTGGTCAAATTCAAATTGATACCCGTGGCTTCTGTAAGACCTTGACGTTTCTGTTGTAATGATATCCAAACAATTTAAGCTACCGTTTGATATGCTTTAGAATTTCATTAATCTGATCAAAACAAGATTTTGGGATCCATCTTATAATAGTAATATCACCAAATATTATCTACTACTTCTTTGAAGTGTTTTTATCATCTCCAGAGCCGTCACCTATGCCGGTGCCATAATCGACTACTTTATCTAATTTTCTGCCAACTTGTTCTTAAATGATTTTTTCAACCAGATTGGAGTAATTATTGTAGTGGTAGCCACCATAATAATTATTGATGTATAGATATCTGTAGAGAGTACTCCCGATGTTACCCCTACACCGGCCACAATCAATCCGACCTCACCACGAGATATCATCCCTATCCCCACTCTCATCGATCCTTGTTTATCCTTAAGAAATATCAGAGATGGTAACCCACATCCGACTAACTTTGTGGAAATTGCTATTGCTATGATTATTCCAGAAATTATCAAAACATCTATATTAACACCTCTTAGATCAACTTGAGCACCTATAATTGCAAAAAATAGAGGTGCAAAAATAAATTGTAATTTGTGAGCATATTCTTCAACTTGTTTGACTAACTTAGTGCTAGCTACGGCCATTCCTGCAGCAAATGCACCTACAATCGGAGATAGACCTACATAGGCGGCAAGACCTGCAATACCAAAGAAAATGGCTGTAGTAATTCCTTCTATACTACCTTTTGACCTCCACAATTTTTCTCTATGCAATATTCTTGGAATGAGAAAGATAGCACCAATGAGTAACACTGCAAATAACCCAAGGATTTTAAGAATTATGAATGCGATATCCATTATTTGAGGTGTAGTGTTACCTGATTGAACCATAGTAACAACAACTGATAATATGGCTATCGCAAGGATATCGTCGACTATTGCTGCTCCAAGTATAAGTCGAGCCTCTTTTGATTGCATCCTTCCTAATTCGGTTAATACCTGAATAGAAATCGCTATACTTGTAGCTGTTAATGCCGTGGCTATGAGTAGTGTTTCAAATGAATCGAAGCCATATATTGAAAGAACTACAAATCCAACAGAGAATGGCACGATTACACCTAATGCGCCAACTGTAAATGATGCCATTCCACCTCTTAGAAACTCTCTTGGTGTAATCTCAAGTCCCGCAATAAACAAGATTATGATGGCAGCTAATTCTCCGATATATTTGATGGTTTCATCAAGCACCACCAAAGGTTCACCTCCAAATAACGGGAGTCCACCCAAAGCATAGGGGCCAACAATTATGCCTGCTAATAATTCACCTAATACAACCGGTTGCTTTATCCGTTGGAATATTTCTGCAAATATTTTGGCAGAAAATAGAAGAATAGAAAGAGAAATGATAATATGAATAAAGACAGATTCAGATGCCATCGACTACAAATATCCTAGAATATTTTCATTATAATAATATAACAGTAAAGTAGATTGCTTTTCTTAATTGTACCCAACGAACTAATTCTACATACACGATGCTTAACAATCTTAGAACAAATTTTTTGGTATATCATCCAAATCGTAGTAGTAACCTAATATGTTATCAACCGTGTGTTCTAGCTGAGTATTACTGTTTATTAGAACGAATATAGTTTTCTCAAATTCATAGATTTTTAGTATTCGTAAATTTTCATATTCTAAAACTACCCATTTTAATCTTCCAAGAATATTGTTATTTACTACTGCTGCATGTGGTATTTTTTCTGTTTGAGGTGTTTTATCATCTCTGACGTGGTTAAGGTTCAGCCCTAAAGCTGGGACTATTGCAGAATCAACATAGTTTTTATCAATGCGGGAATTCTCGGCAATATACAATTCTTTCATTTGAGAAGATACCATAATAAAAACAGCCAAAATGTCATCGTCAACTTCTACTAGATGCCTTATTTTATCGTAGTTTTTATTTTCCACATCATATTCTTTCACTGATTTAGTATGAAATTAGACGAATAAATCATTTTAATTCAAAATCTCTGAATCACAGTCGGAAAGAAAAATTATTTCTTGTTATAACATGCTTGACTCAAAAAAATTATGAATTTCCTTAACTTAATTTCTAAACTACTTTTTTTCCAGATAAATAGATTAATTTTCAGATGTATAAAGGAAAGAATTACAAACTATTGAAGCAAGTAGGTCCCTAGTTTAGTAGGTACTTTGATTTGCTTGCAATAAAATGAATGGATTATCAAAATAAAAAGCAATCATCCATAAAAAATCATCTTTGAAAACCAAAAGATATCTGGTTTAATAACCAAAGCAGGATTATATCCCTTATTCTGGTTTCTTTGCATAATCTCCCATACCAGTAAAGTCAATAGAAACACAGGGTTCATCTCCTACTACCCAAGCATCGTGCCCTGGTGGGATTACTGCGGTATCTCCGGGTCCCCCTTCAATTTCGGTTCCATCATCCATTCTTACTTTCATCCTTCCGGAGATAATTACTGAAGTATGCGGAGCCTGACAACTATTTGTGTTGACTAATGGTTTTACACATTTCCCCCAACTCCAACCTGGCTCGAGGATTGCTCTACCAATTATGACATTGCCTAAGTTTACAATCTCAACTTTTCCCTTTTCAAAGGTTCTTACTTCATCAGGAGAGTCGAAATTTTTTGCTAGTAATTTTGTTGTTGACATTTTATTATCAAAAGTAGGTTTGTAATGCTTTGATTATAAGCATTATTCCATATCTATTCCAAATTTATTCCAAATTTTTGAATAACTCCAATTATTTGTATAGTACAAAATGATCTTGTCATGTCAAAAAGTATCGATATACTAGCTTCCATTCAATGTATGTATGTATAAAGCCAACATAAACAAGAATATTTCACAGATTGTTACTATATTAGTAACTGTAATGGATTGACTAAATCTACAATTTTTTTCCTATTGAACTTTGAGTTCTGCACTACCAAATAGAACCGAAAATGCCTTACACCATATCAGGGCGGTGTCATATTTTGACAAGTCAGTACCAGGAGGAATATCATAATTTTGATTTCCATTATTAGCTTTTAGTTTCCCAAGATTTACAAAATCTAATGCATTCTTATCTGTTGATAAATAAACATACAGATCAGGTCCATTTGTTACCTTTAGATTTTCTAATCTAAGTACATTTGTATCGTCCTGGAGGGGAATAATTTTTGCTATGCCCTCTGCATTGTGAATTCCATCGTTAACACCGGTAAATACACCTGAAATTAGTGGTTGATTTGGATCAAATGAAGTAACAGTTTTATTTATAGATTCATCAATTTTGTTGTTACTGCTATCATTGCTTGAATTGGCATATTGAATCATCAGTTGGTTTTTCTGAGAATTGCTCATATTCTCTGCGGCTCTGACCCTTTCATCCTCGCCCATTTTGCTATACTTCTCAAAAGATATTGAAGAAGCGGAATTGGTAGGAAATTGCTCATTTATTTCTGTTGATATGAACAATGGCGAAGCTAGATAAACTGTTATCATCAAGGCAACTACACCAATAGTTAGATAAGTAATTTTCTTAAAAATAGGGTAATGTCCATTACCATTCATAAAGAATAGATTAGATTGAAAGACTATAAAGGATCTTCCATATTAGATCCAAATCTGTTCCAAATATTAGTTTTGGTATTCTGATAATTTTATGTGCAAGTCAGTGAGTCATAATGATGCAAAAACAAGATCTTAAAAATTGAACTGAAAGGAAAGATATGATATACTTTTGTTGAATTTTAGATAGTGTAGGTTTTACCCAAATGTAAATGTATATATCTGAAATCCTTTGCCTTTCACATCAATCATTATTGATCTTGGCTCATAGTCGTCATAAAGCCCTACATTATATAGCCTTTGTTTGTCGACTATAACGTTTCCATCTTTTTGGACATCAATAGCATGATTATCAATGCCTATTTTTGACAGGTTGCTTTCTAAGATAGATACTTGTTGACCATTACCTGATGCAACAATGTTGATCGCTTTTGCATAATAGGTCAGAATGATTTTACCATCATCACTAATTAATTCCATATTGTCTTTATTGTTCTTCCAAATTCCATCAAAGTAAACGATATTAGGTTCTAAAGACGTTTTATTTGGATCAAATTTGTAGTCGACTGATTCATCCGGTTGGAAGCTCTCTATATTACCTAATGGAGATCTGGCTGTGGAATATCCAAGATAAATTTCAGGGGAGAGATTTTGATTAGGGTCAACATAATCAAGGCTACCCGAAGTCATACTAGACAACATTGATTTGTTTAGGTTAAACGTTATTTCGGTCTTATTTTCTAAAGAAGCCTTTTCTGCAAGCAGTGTTTGAATGGTCTTTTCGGTCTCATTATAGCCGCCTTCTCCAATGTGATCATCTCTAATATATCCCTGAGAATCTATTAGATAGTGCCTTGGCCAATAATTATTGTTATAAGCATCCCATGTCTTGTGTTCGCTATCGAGGACTATAGGGTATTTGATACCAAACTCTTTTACTGCATCCTGTACATTCTCTAGATTTTTTTCAAAATCAAACTCTGGTGAATGTACTCCTACAATAACAAAACCCTGGTCTGAATATCTATCATACCAATCGTTAAGGTATGGAATAGTTCTAATACAGTTTATACAAGTATACGTCCAAAAATCCAAAAGTACTACCTTGTTTCTTAAATCAGACAGTTTTACAGGTTGATTGTTTGCTGTATTTATATAAGAATCAATTCCGGTTAACTCAGGAGCCTTAACAAACCCACTCTTGTCTATGCTTGTAAAAGCGGTTTTATTTAACTTTAAGGTTACCAAATCACCACTCTTAATTAATGACTTGTCGACTATGTCTTCTAATTGTTTTTGTTGTAAATAGCTTTGAGAGGTATTTATATAAAAGTTAAAATAAATACCAAAGCCAGTAATTAACGAGATTACCGCCAAGGCAGTAAGAATTGCACTGATATTGTCTTTGTTCATCATTTAATCATTCCATCTCCTCATCAGCATTAACTGCCAATCAGCTGTCCAACAAATGGAATATTAATGAGAAGTGTCAATTGATTGAAAAATATCAATAGTCCTATTACTATTAGAATACTCCCCATTATGAGATTGAAATATTTCAAATGTTTTGTCAGCTTCTTGATTACTCCTGTAGCTTGTGAAAAGAACGCCCCTGTAATTAAGAACGGAATTCCTAAACCTAATGAATATGCTAATAACAGGTTATAAGCTGTTCCAGGGTTTGTGGCAGCTAATGTAAAAGTGCTCCCCAAGATAGGTCCTACACAAGGGGTCCATCCCGCAGCAAATGCTATACCAAATACAAAAGAGGTGATATAACTTGTCTTGAATTTAGGAATTTTAGTAAACTTTCTTTCCATATTAAGTCGACTTATTTTTAAAGAAAGAATCAAATTTGCTCCAAATGCGATAATAACAATTCCTCCTATGTAAGACAAATATTGTTGAAAATTGTATCCAATGGTTGTGGCAAAAATGCTATTCAGAATGACACCCAATACTGAAAATACGAGTGAAAATCCCAGTACGAAATAAATTGTATTTATAAAAATATTTAGCCGTACCTTTTTTGAAACAAATATTATTTGATTACTATTTGGACTTTTATTTTCTTGGCTACCTTGGACTTTTTGTATGTCATCATTTGTTGCCTCTCTAATTGATGAGCTGGACAGATAAGACAAAAATCCAGGAATGATGGGCAAAATACATGGAGATAAGAATGAGCCCAATCCAGCAAGGGCAGAAAGCAAAATGGGAGTTTCTATTGTCAATCGAACATTCCCAACCTTCTTTTCTTTGTATAGTCTGTGGTTGCAATTACAATTGTCAATGCAATACAAATCAAAAAGTTTTTGTTCATGGAAACACTAGTCATAAAAATGCATTAATAGTTATTTCCAGATCTATTCCAGATCTATTCCAGATCTTGTTTGACAAAAATGATTTGATTTTATTTAAAGGATTGGTGAGTTATATACTACTGCTAAAAAACAACAATCCAACAACGAGAATAGTTGAATGACTCGGCAATTTATTCCAGAGTTATCTTTAGGAATATGATTAAGCCCGCCATTTCAGCAATGGAAATAGTAAGTAGATAAGGTACAAGTAAATCAGAAAATAACATTGACATGGTAATGTACGAATAAACAGATATTATGCTATTTATCATAAGCAAGCTGCAAAAGAAGATCAAGCCTAAGGTAAAGTTGGCTCTGCTGTTTAGGTATATTTTTGCAAATGTAAATACCAAAGCACCTAGCAATCCCAAATTTACCATATTAATAAGTGCATTGATTGTACCCATCCAAACGTCCATTTAACTAAATCGTATGTAAATGCAGTGTAAGTATTTATTTATTTATTTCCAGATCTATTCCACATTCTAATCTAGGATTTGTTTTTTCTGGATTTTTGTATTTTATCTTTTACTTCTTTAAAAGCCTCCATGTTTACCTCTAAATAAGTTGATATAAAGTACAAAATACCATATTTTTCTCCTTCCTTTGTAATTAGATTATTTTTTTCTAAAACGTGTATATGGTGTTGTATAGCCTTGTAGTCAATTTTGATAATATCCGATAATTGATTGATATTGTATGGTTGTTCAATTAGCAATTCTATTATAGATATTCGATTCATGCCACCCCTTGACCCTGCAAATAAAAACCAAAACAGTTTCTTAGCGTTAGGGTCGGCCATTATCCATCTTATTTTTGATTAAGCATCTAATAGATACTCTAGATAATAAGTTTGACATATTTAGTATTGATAATCAAATTCAGATTAGAGCAGTTCTCATCCATGAGTATTGAGTTCCTTGCAATAACAGAATCATGTATAAGCAATTTACAACTGATTTGACATTAGGTTTTGGTCTAAAGTTTTAACCATGGCAAGTTATTATCTAACCGCCAAAGCCCAAGGATGTTGTAAACGATATTCCTTAGGCCAAGGAATGTCTAATATATTCCACGATATTCCAGAATCTTCAGAGCAATATATACCTCTATTATTCAAACAATAGAATTCATCCTTGATCTTGGGATTAGATTGAAGAATAGAAATTACTGTTCCCTTTGATTCAGGTAAACCACTATTAGACAAAACCCATTCTTGATTTTCTTCGTCAGAATCACGTCTATATACAAAAGTCTCTAGATCTTCTATGGCGTGTGACTTCCAAGCATTACTAGCTGCCGATACTATAATATTATAAGGGTTATCAGAATTTACTGCAACACTATAAAGATAAGTATGATTTTCTAGTCCCTTATTTAGTCTGTACCATGTATTTCCATAATCTCTGCTTTCAAAATATCCATCTCCTGCTGCTGAGTAGAGTCTTTGTGGGACCTTTTTATGAGTTCTTAATGTGTGAGTATCGTATGGCCCATCTTTTGCTTTGTCTATCCATGACTTTCCTCCATCAACACTCTTGATTAGTGCTCCTGCCTCAATTGCAACGAAAATATATTCTTTATTATTTACATCAGGTTCTATCCAACGAACATGATGAGTCCACGGTCTTGGAGGGAATGACCAACTCGAAGATGAAGGCAATTTATTAAATTCATCGATCTTTTCCCATGTATTACCTCCATCAATTGACGAATAAATTATACTTGGTTCCATTCCTACAAATAACTTGTCAAACCTCTTTTCACCTTTTTCCATAGAGCGTGTAGCAAGAGACATAATGTTACAACCAGAGGTATTTAACGACGTTTTATTCCATGTATAGCCATTATCATCAGTTTTCCAAAGTCCATTATCAAAAGTACCACAATACGCCCTCTCAGAATTTTGCGAATCAAATGCCAGGCTGCTTGGATCCAACCCTTTCAAGTGTTCTTGAACTCTCCATCCATCTTTTGAAGAATCCGCTACCAAAAGTGAGTTTTGTAGCGAAGCTAAGACTAGTAGTCAACTATAATAATCATTATTGTTTCTAGATAACATTATTTAAGAATTAATTTTGAAGGTATATGAAATGCAAACTTGACGAGAAGATACTTTTATTCAATCATCGTCATAACTATTAGTTCGCATCATCCATTGAGAACTAGTAACAAATTTGACTATAAAATTGAGTTGGAATAAGATGTTGATAAGGTAGCAATTTAAGACTATCACGAACATACTAAATAAAAAATTTTAACTATTAAGCCAATGGTAAAATATCGATTAAATCTAAAATTAAGGATGATTGATTGACACTTTATCTATCAACCAAACTCTGCAGAGTACTACGGCAGATTATTGGAAATATCAGACTATGCTGCAAAATATGAGGACGATAATATTATCATAGTGCCTGACTATACTAAAGTGCTACTAGCCTCTGTTACAGATCCAATCAAACATGATAGGGAAGCAGAATGTTTTTTATCATATTCTGACAACGAAAAGATAGCTTATGCATATATAACAACATTCGAAAAATTATGGTTACTTCAGACCGTAACGAGATTGGAGGTAAGATAAAATCTTTTACTACCCTAATATCAACTATCATTCTATTTCCTCTTTGGAGAAAATTATTGATCTTATACAGGATAGAATCATTCCTTCCATCTAAATATTTCCTGTTTTATCATGAATGTTTCGAGAATCTTGTATATAAAACTAAATCGCAAATCTATATTTGGATGAATATGTCGATCTCACGAATTGAAGACTTTTGAAAATATCAGAATTTAATTATCTTGTTTTGCTTTACTTTACTGTACGAGTTCCTAAATATCTAAAGAGAAACTGAAATTTTTTAAATATGTAGTATTCTTAATATATTTCAGAACATGAATACTATTGATTGTATTGCCACAAAACTGGATATAAGAGAATTTAATAATGAGAATGTCTCGTCAAGCATAATATCTACAATTCTTGATTCTGCTAGGTATAGTGGCAGTGGTCTAAATACTCAACATTGGAGATTCATAGTAATAAAAGAAAAAAATAACTTAAAGAAATTGTCTGAAGATAGTACTAGTGGGCAGTGGATAATTGGAGCAAATTTTGCTATCATAATATTAACAGATCCAAAATACGGCTTTCATGTACTAGATGCAGGAAGAGTTATACAAAATATACAATTATCTGCATGGGATAATGGTGTTGGTTCAGGATTATATACGGGTATAAGAGAAGATGAAATGAGAAACGATTTCAATATCCCATCTAATCTTAGCATCTCTGCTGTAGTGGGTTTTGGATATCCTAAAAAGTCTATTACAGGCAAGAGGAAAAATCGCAAACCATTAAACGAATTGGCTTACAAAGAAGTTTTTGGAAATTCGGATAATTTAACGTAAAGGGTCACAGAGAAGATTTAAAGAGATTTATTCTGATACGTCATTCGGGGCGTATGGGAGCTAGTAACAAATTTTACTAATTTAACGGATTTATAGACAGAAATCTTGATGTGTAATTCAATATTATCAAGTTAATTTTCAATGTGATCCCTTCAATATTAATTGTCTTAAGAGCTTGCCTACCGATACCTACTCCATAGTCAAGTTTTGATTAGTAAATTTCATACTGATCTTTACTCATCAACTATAAATCTACACAGATCAAGAATTATCAAACGATACTCGTAAAAATCAATATATATCCAGGAGAAGAACATACTCATCTCCATATGTACTAATTGTTCTCTTATGCTTTTATTCCATAATACAATTCTGTGAATGGCTAACCCCAAATCTAATCTCCGATCTGCAATGGTAAAGTCGCATCCAATATTTTGATAGAACAATTCTGCTACTTTTTCTTGTGTATTATATTTTAGTAGAATCTAGATAAAAGCCCATATAGTAACTGGCCAGTGGATTTAGTAATGGATGTGTTATGAGTATAAATTACTTATTTTTTTAATTCTAAGAAATAGGAAATGAATGAACAATTTCCTAATTTCTTCTATAGAAATTCGTTATTCTACTATCAAATTCCTGATTGCTCATAATACTTAAGAATTAATTACAGTCTAATGATTAGTAAACAATAACGGGAATCAAAGATACTAAGGATCTTTTTGTTGAATACCAAACCAATCAGTTTTTCATTTTTTTCCAATTTAGTGGTGGTTATAATCATTGGATAAGGTATTCAAAACTAATAGCAAATGTTATAAAATAGGTTTGAATGAATAATGTGTGACAAATACAAATCAACCCTCGAAGAAGAATGAGAAGGCGACAATTAACGGCAAATTTAAACGAGTTATCATATTACCGTTAGTAGCCATACTAATTACTTCCACTTTCCTCGGTGTTTCATTAGGCCAAGATCGATATGCATACTCTCAATCTTCCAATACCAGCTCCACAGTGAATGCAACAAGTACCGGAGTAGACCTAGTAGATATTCGTCCTTCACCTTCAAATGTAAAGACGGGGAACACTTTTGAACTACTAGCAACAGTGGTTAATAAATCACCAGACACAATAATATTACCTGCTGGCCGTTGTGATTCACCTTTAACTGCGTTCTTCATGGCAAATGTAGTCATAAGACAGGATCAACTCCAAGGCTGCACCGCTAATTCATCCCCATTCGAATTAAACCAAGGAGAAGAGGTTACAGTTGCCGGTCCAGTTCCAGGTACATTATACCAAGCAATCAAGGCGGGAAAAACTCCAGCGACCGCCACTGTTTATTACCTAACTGAGGATATGCAGCCTGGTAACGTTACAAAACCATTTGTATTTACTATTAGTTAGTACTAAGATGGCATTGTAATGACAAAAGATAACGAAAGACAGTTTCTTTCTAAAGTATGCAGACGGTGGTATTACATAGAATAATCAAATTGAAGTTTAGGATGTCCCAATTTTCGGCTCTGTTAACTTTAAGAAAATTTTTAAACGCCTCAAATAAGTATCTCTTGTTAGAGGCGATCTCATTTCTTATAGATATAAGGAATATGCGTTACAGTACTCCTCATTTTCTATTTCTTCTTGTGATTTTCTAAATACTATTTTCTCTCACTTTTTTTAGCGAGTCTTAATAATGTTAAAATTACAACTGGCCGGGTGGTTTCCGTTGCATATTTTGTCACTAAAAAAGGTCCAAATACGATATTTCAAGAATTATTCATACTTTTCAAATACTGAATATTCAAAATGATTTATATGAATACCATTTTTGTAAACCCTTTTTGTAAGCACCTAGATTATATGATTAATTTAGACATATCCACCATTTTTGATGTTTAGGACAAGGATGTTTAACAAATCCTTTTAGGACTAGATTCTATTTACAAACTTAAATGGTATCAGTACTGCATTCCTTAATCAAATTAGACTGACATTTTTGAAAATGCTTCTTCAGCTGCCTTTTTCATTTCTTCTTTTGTTAGATCCTTGATGTGTGTAGCGATTGCCCAGATATGTCCAAACGGATCTTGGATGCTTCCATGTCTATCACCATAGAACTGATCTTGAACTGGGAATAACGATTTTCCTCCTTCAGCTACTGCAAGATTAAATGTTTTGTCCACATCTTCGACATATAGATACAACGATACTGGACTTCCACCTATACTAGTAGGCGATAAACTTTTCATTTTTGGAAATTCATCTGATAACATAATTTTTGAATCGCCTATCATTAATTCTGCATGAGCTACGGATTTATTATCCGGCATCATCATGGTTCCCTTGTCAATTGCTCCAAACACTTTTTTATAATATTCAATTGCCTTTAGTCCATCTTTTACTATTAACATAGGTGTGATTGAATGATACCCATCTGGAATTTTTTTTACATCGTTCATTAATAATTCTATAAATTGGTTAAATTTATAATAGCTTGTTTAAGTTTGTTGACTGTTTGTTAATTATAAATATTGTAATTAAATGTGTATAATAGTACTACTCAGCGTAAGTTTTCATGTGTCTTTTGACATAGTATTAAAATATTTCAACATACATTGGATTGAAAGATCTGAAATTTTCAAATATAAATAGAGAGGATAATCAAGATATTAAATACGCGAACAACAACTAATTATTCCAGTTATTTTCTCACTCCTTTTGGTTTTAATTTTTCTTTACCTCATAGTGGAGCAAAACTAAACCACAGTCAAATCCTCTTGATTCGATCAAGGTAAATCTTTGAATCTCCTCTAGGTTTTTAAAGATAGTTTTTCCGTTTCCAATTACAACAGGATTAACAAATAAATAAAATTCGTCAATTAGTTTTTCTTTAATCAAAGAGGAATCGAAAGAAACACCACCGTAAACTATGATATCCCCGCCATTTTGGTTCTTTAATTTGGTTATTTCGTCTTTGAGGTCACCTGTTGCAATGTCTGTATTTATCCACCTAGATTTGTTTAGTGTTTTAGTGAATACAACTTTAGGAATTTCAATCATTTTTTTAGCTAGTGCATTCATCGGGTCATCGGGTTTGTTCATAACGTCTGTCCAATATGGAATAAAGCCATCGACCATTTTTCGTCCCATAATAATGGTATCAACAGATTCAGTTATATCATTTACATATTTTATGTATTTATCATCCCAGACTAGCCAGTCCATTTCATTGTTTGGTCCTGCGATACAACCATCAACTGAAATTTGCACCTGTAGTCTTAATTTTCTCATTACCTTTTTGTTATTGTTCATCTGTACTTCCCTCACAATTCTCATTTAGAAGATCCTGTGTTCCCTTTGCCGAATTTCATTGACAAACTCAAAACATTCTTGCAAATTAGGATTAGTCATGAGTAATAAGACATCAAGGGCGCCTAATAAGTATACACGGGATCAAATGTATAGTTGAAATTCATATTGCTTTGTAAGAAAAGAACGATAATAGGCAGAAAGTTGTTCCAGTTGGAGATAAATTGATAGATATTGGAATTTTCTTCTTAACCAACATCACAATTAAATCATGTGGATATGATTCAAGATTAAACTCATTCTCTATATATAGTAACATGTGACTTTATAGAATTAAGATATATACAATACGATAAGACAATGACTGATTCAAAAAAAGAGGTCGAGTTGAATTAAGGTAATATACACACATTTTATCTCTGAAGAGAGACCAAACTTTCTTATAAATCAAATACTTGAATTTTTCAAGTAATTATTGTTTGTTAATCCCGAAGTAGAATCTATAGCATATGGAACTAGTCTAGTTATGTTTTATATATTGATTAAAATATATCGTTTTACCTATTAGTAACAGATCTTATCCTTAGAGATAGAGTTCCTAGTGGTAATTTGGCTCATGGTTATAGTAGTTCTTATTATTAAGGTGTATTATTAAGTAGAACTTTTTCTTCACGCCCATCCCCACGCACATGTTTATGTGTTATCGTTCATTGACAATACTTAGGATATTACCATCAGGATCTTTAAACCATGCAAGTTTCATCTTACCATCAATATGAATATCCCCTTCTATTGTTACGTTCTGACGATCATAGTGCTCGAAGGTTACACTCTTAGCTTTAAGTGTTTGTACAATATCTCCTATGTTTTCACCTACATACCAAGTTACTGTCGTGGCCTGATTGGTTCCAGCATATTGAGATTGATAAATGAGAAGGTCAGTGGTACCGCTCCTGAACATTATCGAGCTCAATCCTTCAGATCCAACCTGTTTTAGACCTAGTACTTCTTCGTAAAACTTTTTGGCTATACTCAGATCCTTAACAGCAATATTTACCGTAAGGTTTTTGTCTCCCAACATTTTGATGTATTTAATGAAATGATATGTTAAATAATCATTGCGGGCACTAAACTCTATAATTTATAATAATGAACAAATTTTGATAACCGGAGAAACAATAATTATATATCAATATCAATGACAATTGGGAATCATATTTCTATCATAATTGAAATAATGATATGTTAGATAATTTTTAATATAGTCATTTTTATCACCTAAAAACTAGGTAGTTTTTTGACTTTTTGTTCAAAATCGGTGATAAAGTAAAGAATAATTCTATATTTTTACACAAGCATAAGTCAAACGATAGTTTATACACTAAACTAGTAATCCCAATTTATCGCTTTTATATATATCTTCGATCTATGTATTCAATAAAGTAGACCAGTAAGTTAAACATGTACTTTTTAAATATGATAATTGACATATAAGACATCTATATGCTATTAGATAAATTAACGAATGATAAGAGAAAATTTCTATTTTTTTCTACCATAATTGTAGCATTATCTTTAGGCTTCTATTTAATACCAAATACAATTAATACGATGGTTACAAGCAGTCAGATCTTTGTTAGTGCTTTTGCTCAACAAGCATCGCCATCTATGCCTAATACTGATGACAATTTTACAAATGCAAATATAAATAATGATACCCTATCGTCAAGTAATAGTTCTGGTAAACCTACAGGAGACGATTTAATCAAACTGTATGATAAAGTGGACCAGTCTGTAGTCCAAGTAACGCAAAAATCAGATATACCGGGAAAGTCTAGGCTTGGTTCGGGTTTCGTATATGATAAGGAAGGACACATAGTTACCAATTACCACGTCGTGGCTGGAGACAATATCAGTAAAGAGTTTGACGTAACGTTGACTGATGGATCCACATATAAAGCTAAAGTTGTAGGTGTGGACCCTTATGCTGAGATAGCCGTTTTAAAGATCCCATTAGAAAATAATACCCAAGTGAGTGAGAAGCTAATACCTTTACAGGTAGGCAACTTTTCTGAAGTGAGTGTAGGAGAAAGGGTTGCTGCTGTTGGTAATCCATTTGGATTGTCGGCTTCTATTACTGAAGGAATAGTAAGTGGCTTGGGAAGATTACTTCCAGCTTTACCTCCTGAAATTGATCAAATACCTCTTATTGAAGACTCTCCTGCTTTTTCAATTCCAAACATTATACAAACAGATGCTGCAATAAATCCTGGAAATTCCGGTGGACCGCTACTAAATATGGATGGTGAAGTAATAGGAATCAATACTGCTATTTTCTCTAATACTGGCGTGTACTCAGGAGTAGGTTTTGCAATTCCTTCTTATTTAATACAAAAGGTAGTGCCTTCCCTTATTACTACAGGGGAATATCAACACCCCTATTTGGGAATATCTGGAACAGACATAGATGCAGATATTGCAGATATAATGAACCTTCAGAATACTACGGGATTTCTTGTTATTCAGGTTACTGCTGATAGTCCTGCGGATAAGGCTGGTATACATGGAGGATCAATATTAACGAAAATAGACGGAAGAGATGTAGAACTTGGAGGGGATGTAATAGTTGGAATTGATGATAAACCCATTAGAAAAATAGATGATTTACTATCTTATCTAGATAAAGAAAAGAAGGTCGGAGAAAATGTCACTCTTTCAATTGTAAGAAATGGACAGATAGAAAAAACAGATTTAACCTTGGCAGACAGACCTACATCTACGGTTTTAGGCAGCGAAATTATACAAGACACACAAGAAGACAGGCCCGCCCTTGGTATTAATGGTATTAATGTTACACCTGAAATAGCCTCACAAATGAACGTACCTTCTAATATTACTAATGGAGGGAAAGGATTCTTAGTAATTGATGTTCTTAGGAATGGTTCAGCAGAAAGCGCCGGGGTTAAGGGTGGATATATTGCCTCAAATATTGATGGAAACCAAGTAGAGCTTGGAGGAGACATAATAATTGGAATCGATAATACCACTATAGGATCGGTAGAAGACATAAAGAATGCACTTTCTACAAAACAGATAGGAGATAGTGTGCAACTCACTATTTATCGAGATAACAGCACACTGAATATCCCGGTTGTATTAAAGAAGGAATCACAACAAGATTGGATAAAAAATACCATACCTCTACCTCCTTCTTCTCCTTCACCACAAATCCCTGGAAATCCCTCTCCATTCCAACCTTTCAATCCGTTCAACGATTTTGGTGATGATGGGGGCATCTATGATCAATGTGTAGAGATGATGGGTAAGGATACTTGTGACAGATTATTCGGAAGATAAAAAATAAACATTATTTTTTTGTTCAAGTATTTTTCTTTTGCAATTTATTCCTTATATCATAGTTGACTGGCGTTACCTTTACTATTTTTTATTTTCTTTAACACCTTCCTTGACAATATCATAAAAGGAAGTATCTCTCCAGATTATTAGAGGAAGAAAGGTAACAACACATAACATAACACATAACACACATACACACATACACACATACATATACCAACCATTGTCGTTCCATACTTTTCGCATTTACCTTTACTATTTTTATTTGCCTTAGCTTAATACGAATGTTGAAATTAAATGAAAGGGTTTCATATTTTTGGGCTATAAGTCGATGCATGATTAAGTTCTACAAGATAAATTCAAAAATTTTCATGAACAGCTGGTATAACAGTTTTTTAGTCATAATCATGTCTAATGCTTCAGTTCAAAGTGAGGTATACGCAGCAAACCCCGGCGGAAAACCCCTTTTCAATTGCGTATATGACAGTGATAAAAATAAAGAGATATGCTGTGACGGTACAGATAACAATCCAAAATGCCTTGAATGTGATGCAGACCTTCAAACAGGGCAGAAATACAATTGCAAACAAGTACCTGCAAAATCTGAAGATGTTCAACCCGCAGATCTGGTAAAGAAACCGGATCAAGGAATAGCTAAACTTCCTCAAAATCTATCAGAATCTGAACAATAAAGGATCATCGTTTTAGACTATGAAACATATAATTAGGTAACAAAAAAGGATGATTTGGTTTTAGTCTAGAACCTAAACCTAGAATAGATAGCGGAAATATGAATAATAAAAGTGAAGCAGTAAAGAAGCAAATATTTTCTTTTTTTATAAAGTCAGTATGAAATAACTCTTTTCTAGCTGAGCCTTAAATATTTTAAGGCTCAATTAATTCAAATTAATTGGTTAAGATAAGTAATCTAAATGATAATGAATTATTGTTTAAGACTATAATAATAGTTAAGAAATGTATTTGATTAATTTATCTCAGATGAATTTTCTAAAAGAACTTTATCCTCATAGATTAAAGGATTACGTTTTCTATTTTGTTATCTAAAGTTTTAACCTAAATCAACGATATCATATTTAAAAACTTTTGCTACCAATCATTGAATATAGTTTGTATTCAATTCATAATATTTGTTAAATATCTTTACCATAAAACATAATTATGACTGAAAATAATAGCAGTCAGACTAATTATTCTTATGATGTCATAGTTATTGGTGGTGGTTCTGCCGGTCTAAGAGCTGCAATTGAGGCTCACGACAATGGATCAGTTGTTCTTCTAATTAGCAAGAGTAAACAAGGTGATCCTCATACGGTGCTTGCAAGAGGAGGAATTAATGCTGCACTTGGAATCATGGACCCCAAAGATAACTGGATGATACATGCTTCTGATACCTTAATAGAAGGCGAACATATTGCTGATTATGAGAGAGTTGAAGTTCTTTGCAAGAGTGCTCCTGATGCTATCCGTGAATTAGTCAACTGGGGCGCTAGATTTCATAGGGAGCAAGATGGGAGACTAACACAACGTTTCTTTGGAGCTCATACTTACAGAAGAACTGTTTTTTATGAAGATTGGACTGGTAATGAGATAGTCCGTGTCCTGATGAAACAGGTTAATGAGAGAAAGATCGATATCATAGATAATATCTATATTACAAAGTTGCTACTAAAAGATAACATAGAAAACGTAGATGGATACTCAAATTCTTCACCATCCAAAATAATAGGAGCAATTGGCATTGACATCAAGGAAAAACAACTTGTGAAATTTAATTGTAAATCTTTAATACTTGCTTCAGGAGGATATACAAGAGTATATTCGATAAGCAGTTCGAGAAATTATGAACACTATGGTGAAGGAATTGAGCTGGCATATGAAGCAGGAGTAGATTTAGTAGATATGGAAATGGTTCAATTTCACCCTACTGGTATGGTATGGCCTGAAAATGCATTAGGTACGCTTGCTACTGAAGCTATCCGAGGAGAAGGAGGCATTTTACTGAATTCAAATAATGAACGATTTATGAAAAAATATTATCCCGAAAGGATGGAACTAGGTCCTCGAGATAAAGTTGCACGAGCCATTTATAACGAGATCGCAGAAGGTAGAGGTACTGTCCATAAAGGAGTTTGGTTAGACGTCACTCATCTTCCCTTGAAAAAAATATTAGATAGATTGCCCACCATGTATAAACAATTTAAGGATATAGCCGGAGTCGATATTTCTAAGGAGAAAATGGAAGTTGGTCCTACTGCACATTATTCTATGGGCGGATTATTAGTAGATATAAATTGCAAAACAAAAGTTGAGGGTTTATTCGCAGCTGGCGAAGTAATAAGTCAGATTCATGGTGCCAATAGGCTAGGTGGTAACAGTCTACTTGATACATTGGTTTTTGGAAAAATAGCGGGGAGGGAAGCCTCGATTTTTGCAAAGCAGTTACAAACCCCACTTGAAGACACTTCACTAGAGTCGGAAGTAGATATGGATATACAAAAGTTTGAAAAAGATCTTTTTGTGGTATTGGATGAGCCATTAAGTTTTCGCAAAGAAATACAAGATCTAATGAATCAAGTTGCAGGAATAGTAAGAAGTGCAACAAATCTTCAAAAAGGGTTAGATAAAATTCTAACTTTAAAGGATAGGTTTTATTCTCAGATTCGAATACTACCGAAAAATGAATTAAATAATGATAACCACATCAAGAATCTCATTATAACTTTGGAAGTCAGGTCATCTTTGGTTGTATGTGAGGCGATAATAAAGAGTGCCTTTATGCGAAAAGAAAGCAGAGGTGCGCACTTTCGTTCTGATTTTCCAACTATCAATAACGATGTGTGGCATGTTAATATCTATTGTACCAAGGAAGATGGAAAAATGACACTATATAAACAAAATGTTAAAGAAGTAAAAGGAACTCTGAAGGAAGTGATAAGAGACCATTTAAAACCCATTCATAATAACGAGTCTGAATGAGGAGTAACAAACATCATTACAAGTATTATGACATATCAACATATCAACATATCAATCTTGTTACTGCTGCAGTCTATCTCCTAATAATGATTGGATGAATTACAATTAGTATTTCTATTGTGGACATTATGCTAAAAAAACCCTCCTCCCTTGACCATAAAATAGATAATTACAGTGTTACAATTACATGACCCGGCTTGATTCAATTGGTAACATTGAATGAGTTATCAGATGTACTTTCGGGAAATTTTTCTAAAGTCCACTGTTGACCCAAACCATTATTTTGTGTCCAAGTTTGTATAAAAGCACCGGGAAGAGGGTTTGATGCTCGAATTTCAAGAACCATGCCATTAAGTTTACTCTTTATAAATCCATCACCAGTAATTGTCCACTGTTGACCCAAACCATTATTTTGTGTCCAAGTTTGTATATAAGCACCGGGACGTGGATCTGATCCTCGAATTTCAAGAACCATGCCATTAAGTTTACTCTTTATAAATCCATCACCAGTAATTGTCCACTGTTGACCCAAACCATTATTTTGTGTCCAAGTTTGTATAAAGGCACCGGGACGTGGATTCTGATCCTGGAATATCAAGAACCAAGCCATTAAGTTTACTCTTTATGAAATAAGATGATTCACTGTATGCATAGTCTAAATGATTTGAAGATAACAAGAGTATACTGACTATTCCTAAACCTAAAGATACTGCGGCAATTAAATGATAATTGTATGTATTTCCATTATTTTTTGTCATAATGATTAATACATTATGATATCGGAACATATAAACAAATTATTCATAGGAACCAAGTTAACTATGTTTAACCAATATGGTATTTCTAACGAAATCCTTTGATTCAATTATGAAGTTTGATTTGATTTGTATTGAAAAGACATATCTTTATCTAAATTATGCTTTGTATTTACCATATCACACCAGGTCATCAGTATTTAAAAACTTGTTAAATAATCTCTATTTTACAATAATGCAAATCAATCCTAGTAGTACAAGTATCAATTCTAGAGAATATAGACTGGAGGTAGAGGTTATAAAGTATAAATGAATCGAAAGTACACTTTATCATATAACAATTTTCATGTAAATCTTATTCTAAGGTATTGATCGCATTTTATTATACTTATATTATGTCCTTCACATTGGACCTAAAAAAATTCAGTCATGAAGTAAACCCATGGGATCAAAGTTCCTAGTGGCACCAAGGTTCTATCATACACTAGGCCGATATTTTCCAAATATCATAATTAAAATATTGTCGATAAAACATTAGACAATTCAAGATGGTATCAAACTGTGTCTTACCTTTTCAACTTTTGATTATTGTCAATACTTTCTTTTCTTTTTGAGCATAGTATTTGACACTAAATCTATATCATGTTCAAAAGACTAAACCTTAAATACTTTTTTCACATTGATTCTAACATGAGGAAACAAAATTTAGGATATTGTTTTACTAAGAGGGACAAATACCATGGTTAAAGTAGGGCTTTATGTTAAATTGGAAGCAAAACTAGGCAAAGAAGATGAAGTAGAACAGTTCCTCAAAGATGGATTACCAATAGTTCAGGAAGAGCCAGATACTGTGGCATGGTTTGCAATTCGCCTAGGACCATCCACTTTTGGAATATTTGATGTTTTTCCAGACGAATCTGGTCGACAAGCTCATCTTTCAGGACAAATTGCTGCTGCCCTAATGGAAAAATCTTCGGATCTACTTGCAAGCCCCCCATCTATTGAGAAGATAGATATCATTGCATCTAAACTTCCATAGCTGGATCGCTTCTGGATCCAGTTGGGAACCTGTAGGAGAACACTTATTAAAATATCTATTGTTGACTCATTTTTTTAGATGCGGTCTCGATAATGTAATTTGATTAGAACCTCAATTCGGTCATGCAACGCAGTTCTCTTATGAATTAGCAATTCACGGATGGGCCGGTTTTCTTTCTTTTTCTTCTTCCATAATTACAGTTACGACAATTACTTTCTTAATTTGATCTAATCTGATATAAAATATGCCCTAAGCCGATCAAATCAAATTGCAAATGCAAAACAAATTGAATTTGATGATGAATATAAGAATATTTAACATTCACATTATCCGGATTAGGTCATTTTTATGTAATATATTTTCTCTTACTGATTTTCCCTGTACCTTACGATTTAACTTTAAATCCTACATAAGGGAATATATAAAGATCATAAAATATGCGAAAAGGTATTATCTATTGCTCCATGCTTATTTTCTTTTCAATTTCCTGTATGATTTTTGTAATTTGTGCAGATGCACAATCGCCAACTAACAATAGTAAGGACATCAGTGGTATTTACTTGTCAGACAAGCAGACTATTTATCATGTTAAACAAACAAATAATACAGTTTGGATATTAGGGACTGATGCTCCAAATGTTGAGTCCAGCACCATTGCAAACATTTTTAGTGGAACGTTAGAAAATAACATTAGCAAGATAACTGGAAAATGGATAGATTCTCCATTATCAAATAATACTAACAGTGGGAATGTTGATTTTAATATTTTGATGAACGACTCAAATAATAATATAACTTTAACTAAAATTCCATCAACATCAGGATCAAGCAACGTTTATCCGGCAACTATATTGGCCAAATATGATCCCATTCTTCATGGTCCATTAACAATTTATGTGTCAATGGAAAATTTATTGATCAATGAAGCACGTGCTCCTACTTCCGATATTTTATACGTTGGTATAAGCGGTCAAAAGAATAATGACAATCCTTTGACCGCAACTAAATACTTGGGAGCTAGAGGAGATGGTGCAAACATAACAACAAACCTAAGAATTGGTCCATTTACATTTAATAATGAAAACGATTCCCTTAAAGTAGAAATTTTGGGACTAAATAAGGCAGACAGTACAACATCATTTACATTAATCAACCTTAGAGATACTCTTATTCAACTAATGGAACCATCATACAATATTTCTGATCTGGTTCAGGCGACAAACGTCATTAGGTCCTTATCTCCAGGATTAATTCCAGGAGGATGCAACGGTTTGGTATTCATAGATGAGATACCTCTGTCATCTGAATTTTTAAGAAATTCAACTGCCCTTAACGGAGAACACATTATAGAAAAAACTTATCCTGGAACCACAAGTCCACCCGGATGTGGACCACCTTCACAGTATATCGTTAAACTATCCATAACTACTCATAGATAATTCTACAAGTTCTCATCCATGAGGATTAAGTTCCCTGTGGTAGCAGGGTTCTTATGTTTTATATTGTGATTAATTATTTAGTGATTAACAAGAAGCAGAATGGTTTATTCTTGATACTCTTTGTTATCATTGGATTATATTCAGTACATTTACTAGGTGAATTTTCAAGTGCAAAAGGAAGTGTAACTGGCGGTAATCAAGATAAAGTCTTTGTGATGTACGCTGGATCTCTTGTAAAGATATTTGAAGATGTACTTGGACCTGCATTTCAAAGCGAATCTGGATATCCATACGTCGGGGAAGGGAAGGGGTCTGTTCAAGTTTCAAATTTGATTAAGGATGGATTTAGAACACCAGATGTATTTGTTAGTGCTGGAACGGTACCAATGACAAGGCTAATGAATACTACTCCTCCCCTAGTAGATTGGCTTTTAAAGTTTGGATCAGCCGAAATTGTGATTGCTTACTCGCCCAATAGTCCACACTTTGGTGATTTAGAAAAAGCAAGAATGGGTGAAATTCCATGGTATGAAGTTGTTTCTCAGGATGGTTTCAAATTTGGTAGAACAGATCCTGAGTTGGATCCAAAAGGATACTATGGAATTATTACCGCTGAATTAGCAAATTCCTATTACAATGATTCATCTATCAAGAATAGAATATTTGGAGAGGATAGAAATCCCAAACAGATATTTCCCGAAGAAACGCTTAAGACAGTGTTAGAAACGGGTTCATTGGATGCAGTCATAGCATACAAACATGAGGCCATATCAAGAGATCTTCCCTACATCACTTTACCCAACGAGATCAATCTTGGTGATCCCACATATTCTGATTTTTACAAACATGCAAATTACACTTTGCAAGCTGATCAAAAAACAATTTACGGGGAACCAGTTGACTTTTCAATCACTATTCCAAAGACTGTTAAGAATATGGACGGTGCAATCTCGTTTGTAAATTTTGTAATTTCCAAAAATGGTTCACAGTTACTAGAAAGTCAGGGACTTAATCCGATCAACATAACATCTGAAGGAAATACCGATGATATTCCTTTGTCTATAAAAGAGGCAATTTCGTAGGAATGCAGTCTTATCCCTTGTTGAGCAAATTTGTATGACCGGGTAGCTGTCCTCATCCGTGGGGAATAAGTCCCTAGTGGTATTATGGTTATGTTTTAATGCAATTTAATATCAAATCTTATCCACCCTTATTCACTATTAACACGGAATGATGGCCTAATTCTCATTCTAGAGAATGAGAATAGCTTTTATGTAACTTCAAACTCCCTTTTTATTAATGGATAATAAAAATAATTTATCGAATATACATCTACTTTTAGCTATTGCTGGTATGTTGGTTTTATCCGGACCCATCTCGTATGTTTTCTCCAATAATGTATTTGCGCAAACAAATTCTACTGATAGTGTTGATGTACAGCCAAATATTAATGCAGAAAGCATTTTTAACACCAAAACAATGACGTTAGGCAATAATGTAAAAAATCTTGTTATCCTCATTCCTAATGAAGGTCACCATGCTGCTGGTGAAGACAATGAAGCCAGATTTTTGGATCAACACTTTGTACCAGAAAATGCTGTAATTAGCACTGGAACTACCGTACAATGGTTTAACGGTGATGCAGGTCACGAACGTACAATAGACGTGAAGGACATTGACGGTAGCACTACATTTTTTAACACTGGAGAGATAGTTGATAGTCAAGCATCAAATCCATATTACATTTAGTAATCCAGGTGTGTATAATTATGAAGCAGAAGGTGACCCAGGTGTAACAATGACTGGTTCTGTAACAGTAGGTAATATCCAATCATCAGTAACGCCGTCTAGCACAGCCATATCCACAAGTTCAAACTCTAGCAATATTGATACGGTGGGAATTTTGATGGTACCAACGCAAAATATTGATGACTACATCCAACAGATAACAGGTGCAGGGATTACTGTTGACAATACATACGACTTTAAAGACTTGAGAGGTGGACAAGAAGGAACAGGTGATACACAAACATTAATTGTATGGACCACAGGTGGTAAAGATTTAGGTGAAACACTTTCATTCTTAAGTGGGCTTATCCTCTGAATTACCATATAGTTAATAATTAACTATTTTTTATCAGGTACTTTTGATACCTCGGATTATTTGACAATTTACAAAATCATAATATGCCAATCTGGTCAAGTCGTCATGATTGGGATTAAGTTCCAAGTGGTACAGGGTTAGGATTGTTCTAATCATCCAGTTTGAAAGACAAAGATATCCCATAATGATTAGTACATACACCAACATGTTTAATAACAAAATCCTAGTTGAGAAGTATTAAAGGCATCAGTATGATGCGGCGCCGTCAACACCATGATTAGTTTTCAAGTCTCATGCTTTTGTGCCTATGACCAATGGAACAAGTAGTTGCGAAGCTATTGCATTTGACGATAGACACTTATCACATGAATGTAGCCCTCAATACTATTTCCCTAGGACATTGTAAGAAATTCGTAACTAAAGTTAATAAACGATATACCTAATTCATTAGAGAATTATGAAATAATCATTTATTCAATTATTCAAGAATATTTCATCTTTTTTGACAATAATGATACTTAGATTAGAGTTTAGACCAAACTCATCGATTTGGCTAAATAATGAATAACAAATAGATCGATGTTAACAAGTTAATAAAGTATGAGCGAAACTTATGCTATCAAATTAATAGTTGCCAAGACCATGGTCCTCATCTGTGCGGATTAGTTCTCAATAAACCTTGTGGAATTTAATCTGAAATCCAAAAGTTAAAGATTGTTAATCAGAATCAAAAATTATTTTATTAGATGTGAATCAATCTGCTTTTGTTGAGAAAGAATCAGAGCCATAATAAAGGCGAAATGTCTGGAATGACAGGAATCTGAATTCTCGCCTAAATAAAATGTCAGGAATAACCTTATGTCATGCTTTTTCTTAAATCATGTTATAATTTGAAATCCGCAATAGAAAGAGAAAATGTCCGACCTTTCATTCTCTTTTCAAAATCAATGGATAACAAAACAACCCGAGAAGATTACACTTTTTGAATTTTCTACATGATCTGTCATTAATAATGATAAAGAGTGATTCTAATAATAGTTGAGTTGAATAGTTATTGTTGCCCAAATGGTCTTGCCTGACTTATAAAACTCTGAGCCTATGCAAAGGCCATTGAGAAAGTCTTTATTGAAATTGTCTCTTTACTTGTTATCTTTGTATAGGTCCTTCAAAACTTCTACCATGTAATGTTTCATCTCATTATAAGAATCTTCCAGCTCTTGTGTTCTCCTTTTTACTTCTCTTCTTAGAATAATATTCCATCGTCTGAGTAAAATTACTAAGATAGTAACAGCAATAATACTGGCAACAATAGATAAAGAAACGATTCCTGTTCTTTGTTCGGAAAGAGCATTGTCAATCTTTGAATATATTTCTGACGTGGGAGTCACTATTTGAATAAAAAATGAAGATTGATTGTTTATATATGCAGGATACTGAGTGGTTAATCTTTCACCACGACCATAATCATAAACTGCGAAACCTGATTTGCCGTTTAATAAATTCCGAGTCGCATCGTTCAAGATTTTATTGTGATTGATAAATTCTTGTGTATAATTGCCAAAAAAGTTTTGTCCCACAAGCGTCTCGCTTGCGCCATTAGCTAGCATGAAACCGTTTTTATCGTATACTACCAAAAACTTCGAACTAATATCTTGAATATTTCCATAGTGTGCAAAAAATGGTATTGTAGGTATCGATGTTACAATCATCCCCATATATTGACCCGTATCTTGATTCAGGATCGGATAAGATATGAATTCTCTGAGTATCTGTTGTCTCTCAAAATCGCCATTAGAGAAGACGGGCAAGTGGCCACTTGTTGTCTGCTTTACCCAGTCTCTAAATGAGAAATCTTCGCCGAGAACAAATTCTGATGGTTGGGTAGATATAGTATTTACCATAACATTGTTCTTGTCCAAAATAAACAGGCTATCTATCGTAAGATTGTGTTTATTATAAGCGTCATCCAAAAGCTTTGTAGTTTTGTCGTCTCCCAATTCTCCTAGCTGTATATAGTGCGAATTTGTTAAACCATAGAGCATTGACATAACTAAGTTGATATCTGAGCCTATATGTCGAGCAATATCATTTGTAGCTTGTATCTGAAGCTCTTTTTGTTGTTCAAATACAGTCTTTTTTAGGTCCGCAGCAGTCATATTTTGGATATAAAATAATAAGCCATTTGAGCATAAGATAATTGAAATAAGTGAGATGATACCTATCTCTCTTTCTTTTCCCAAAAATATATCCATAATAAGTACCTGCAAGTAGTTATAGTCGGGTATTAATAATATTATGCAGAGTCCGCCGTGGATGGGCTACTCGTTCATCTATAATCAAAAATAATGTGGTCCGCAATAGAATCTATTTATTAGTTATTTGACTGTGATCGGCGCTGTTAACTTAGGCGTTTAGCACTTCCTTGTTGTGTATTTTTACAAAAAGATTCAACCAGTTTTTGACATGATTTAGTTTACACTTCTCTTTACTACATGGAAAGTAATCGTCAAATCCTTCAGTTCGATCCTTGAAATACTGCATTGTTCTTTCTATCAGGCTTTTCTCTAATGAGGAATGAAAATGGTGTTTTAGTTTTAGGAATCTACAAGCTATTGGGTACCATGTTCCCAATCTGTAGATATAGAATGTTTTCCATGAATCTTGACCAAACCTGAGAGAAACCTTTCTGCTATTAGCATGTTCCTCTTCTTAGATATGGATAGTGCGAGAATCTGCCTATTTTCTGGCTCGATTGCTGCCCATAACCAGGTGTATTCAGAGCCGACTTTTATTAATGTCTCATCAATGATGTATTCTGATATTTTTGTTCTTCTTGTTGAAAACCTTTCGAGGTTTATACTTTTAAATCCAATTCCAAATTGCAACGTGACTTCTATTGATAACATGTAAAAAGGACAATGCTTTGACAGAATTTCTGAGCGATAAACCAAGAAAGTACAAATAAAGACCATGGTAAATATGCTCTGAAGATATTCTCTTTCTTTTACTTAACATAACAGAAATAAAGCATCTTTAAGCTAAAGATTTATAGTTAAGTTAACAGGATCCTGTGATTGATTTTCCTTTGTATTCTTTACAATACTTTTACCATCCTAGAGCCTTTGCCGACTTTACTGCAGCATCATCAAGCGCTTGTTTAGGTTCTTTTATATCATAAAAAACCTCCTCTAATGCTTGTCTTATGTGTTCAGCAATATCTTGATACTCTGGAATATTAGGTCTGCTTCCTCCAGTAGGAATGATTGAAATCATATCGTCATAAAATGGAATAGATTTTCTTAAGTGATCCGAATAGGAGGTTGCACCTTGCCCCAGTGTTATCTGTGTTGGTAGAAATCCTTGCTTAGCTAAGCCAAGGAGATAATATTTCTGGCTCTAACAATTGTTCAATTATTTCCCATGCTACATTCTTATTGGAAGAAGTCACCGGAATGCTAATCACCCATCCACCCATCAATGTAGAGTTCTTAGTTTTATTATCAGGCACTGGAAACATTGGAATAAATCCTATATTGTCAATCTGTTGTCCTGTTAAATTGGACCATTTACTGGGCATCCAAGATCCTTCAATCATTACTGCAAATTTCCTGTTAGCAAATTCATCTCCAAAGAAATGTTTTTTCTGTGGTATAATATCTGAATCAACCTGAGTTTTGATAAATTCCATGGCTTTAACCCCTGCTGAACCATTATAAGCTGGAAACCAATACGCACCTTTAGTTGGGTGGCCACTCTTTTGTTTAATTATTTCTCCTCCAAGCTCCCATAAGTAGGGATACCATAGGTCAGGAGAATGACTAGCCCCTGTGAGGTGAACTCCTTCCGTTCCCTGCGGTCTTAGTGCTGTATTAAGCTTTTTAGCAGCGTCAATATATCCCTCCCACGTCATTAGCATAGAGGGCTCAATGTTAGCTTGTTTTAATAGGTCCTTCCAATACCATATTCCCCTCACGTCAGTTTCATACCAAATACCATAAGGTTTGCCTTTATAGATACCACCAGCCCAGTTTGATTGATACCATTCAGAGATCCTCCCCCATTTTTCAGTATAATTAGTAAGATCTGTTAATAATCCCTTTCCGGCAAACTCTCCAAGCCATATCTGGTCTAATGATATAATATCGATATGAGTACCATTTGATATTGTCTTCAACATTTCATCTTTAGTAGCATTATGAGTCAGATCATGAAGTTCGATATACTTTAGATTGATGTCAAGGTCAGGCTGATTGATTTTTAATTTATTGATAGCATCAACCAATAGTTCCTTCACCATATCTGCTTTGCCCATTTGGTTAAAAAGGGCTGTAATGGTTACATTCTCTTTTGGTTGAGGAGCCCCAAGAACATAATAAGAGGATGTTTTAAACTGATCCAATTGTAACAGCCCTGCTGTCACAATAATGAAGAGAAAAGTTATAATCATCAAGTATTTGATTTTTTTCATTAAGGATGCAGCGTATGTCTTCTCATACAATGACATTCTCTCTCTAAAAATTAGGTAAATTTCTTTGTCTTGTGTATTTAATTTATGATCTAGGTTTAGGAATTTATTGAAAAAATTATTGTGAGGATTTTCAAAGGCTGACTCTACCATGAATAGTAACAAAAATTACAATGCTTATAAGGTTTTTTGTTTCATTCAAATTCCGATACAAAATCGAACAGGATATTAATTATATAATAAAGCCTAGAACTCGTTGCTGATTCTTGTGTGTAACCCGATAGAACTTAATTTGCAGGCAGGCAGGATCAATAGATGTTACAAACAGAATTATGAATGCTTAAAGATGTAGAGTATCTAATGAAGAAAAATCAATGTAGTTTCCTATCTCTGTATATCACTACAATTGGAAGCCTAATACATATTCTAACAAGTGGAATTGTGAGCTAAGTTGGTATCAGCTAATTAGGGATATATAATAAGATAAAAGAAAAAAAATCCTAGTAAATAATAATATATCTAGTCATGGTAAAGTACATGGTAGTTTATACCATTGCAAGCCATTTCATGCTCTTAAAGTAAGGCATAGATTACTCTTTGGTATTTCTTATATGGAGACAAGAGAAGATATATTTGTAACAATTCAATAGAAATCTAGTTTAACGTACGATTATATCAGCTGTCTTAATAAGGGTCTATCAAATAGGGTAAAAAGTTTAATCTATTAATATCATAACCCACGGGAATCGGCGGTAAGAAATAATGTTCCATTTGGAGAAGTCCTTGCATACACCCTCTTTTTTTCTCTGTCAGAGATAAAAAGGAACAATCTTCTTCTCTGATCAATTCTTTCCAACCTCTAACTGAAGATCTGGAAGGAATGCGATAATATGTAGAATCGACCTCGACAAATTTGAAGAATTTTGAGTATTAGGGTAAATAATCCTTATTATCCATAATTCTTGGTTGCTCAAAAATTATATTCGAATATTAATAGAATTCATGAATTCAATATTTTCTTTAATTATTTCAATTTCAATCAATATTTATAAGTTTGATCAATAGTATGATTATTCATTGAAATTACTGACAATCGATGACAACACCGACATCACTCGCTTATTGGCGGGGTATTGTAAGAGGGATGGAAATTGATTGTAAGGAGGTCAATGATGGTCAAAAGGGATTGTTTGAGATTCAAAATCGGCATTATGATCTAATATTTTTGGATATTGAAATGCCATTTTACACAGGATTTGATATATTAAGACAATTGAAAAAACAAGGTGTGCGACATAAATGCATAATAATATTAACTGGATCCAATTTGAAGATAGATGATATCGCTGACTATATAGATGTTGGAGTCAGAGAAATCCTTAAGAAACCAATAGGATTGGATCAATTTGATAAGGATTGTGAAAAGTTATCTGACGAATGACAAGTGGTCGATTCATCAAGAACACAAATAACCTATTTGGGAGGTTATTCTATATCTTTGTTAACATAAACCATATCATAGCGAGTCGAGCCCACTAACCATCAGTCTCACATGTCATTTTAACGCATTGTATTAGATTAAGTCAACCACTGATTACAATTGTGAACTACATCCTGTTCAATTGAACATGAATGTGCATAATGATGTCCTACTATATCCCATGGGAATGAATTTATTCCAATCTTGTATTATTTTGTTAAATCCAATTTGTATTTCAATTTCTGATTCTTTGCTTGACTGACAGATTTGAAAACCTCCATCATTGATACTGTTGTTTTCGACTTGTACAGATGTAGTCAGTGTGCCATGAACTATCTTGAAATTGTTGAAAATGAGACTGAGAATAATTGGTTCAATTGTTGTTATATTAGATGAATTGGATGACGCATGATGATATAGTTTGGGGACTGAAAACAATCCATCAAATCGTTGTTTGTCTTCTTTACAGAGCTCTTTTCTAAAATCTATCCATTCTGATCTTTCAATGTCTATCAACATTCTGAATGAGGAGACAGAACAATCCATCAGGCTCCACTCAAATTAACTAATCTTGTTGGTGAGAAGCTTAAGCTTTTATCCCTGTCTAGATGTGCCAATTGTTCGGTATTCACGCTATTTATAGATCTGTTGTTCCGGCATGTTATTTGTTCTATTTTAAAAATCTGTTCGTTCTTATTTTTATTCTTATCCGTAGAGTACTTTATGTTTATAGCGTTATTGAATTTGAATGCTATAGGATTGTCCTTAATATTTTCACAATCATCGCAAGTTAGAATTACGAAATATTTTACTGAAAGACCAATCAAAACGTCAATCATTTCATGGACTATTCTTATATTCACTTGAATAGCATTTCTTGATGTTTCTGAATAACCATTATTTTCAAATTTTTTCATTCTGCTTTTTACATTCGAAGAAACCAATGTATCGAACAAGTCCAGTATAATGATCTGTAACTTGTTACCTATTTCTCTCACCATCTTGGGAAGTTCATAAATTAACATATTAGCCAATTGGGAAAATGTGAAGGCTCTACTAATGATAATCCCATCAAGGATGCTGTTAATGTCTATTTCTTTCTTTATTGCTTGATTAACTAAATTGATATAGAAACATCCTAGATTATTACCGCTTCCTGCATCTATTAGAATGGTTCTTTTCTTTTCAACTTTATTATCTTTATCACTTGTTTTAGATGAATGATAATCAATGCAAATTCTTGCAATAACACGATTTAAAAAATTGCTGCTTTGATGGGATTGATTTTGGATACAAATGTTTTTCTTATCTGAAAAAGATAAGAGTTTATCAATCTCAGGTACTTCAAATAATTTCCTGTTTATGTCATTAAATTCATCAAAGGCAGTACAAAAATTATTATCTACATTGTGATTGTTCTCTCGATAATAGTATGCTCGCAAATTAACTTTTTACATCTCCGTAAAGTTATTTTAGACAATTTCCGTTCTAGTTGATAAACGTTTGAAGATTTTTCGGATTGGCTTTGTTGTATTAACGATGGGCAATTTTATTATTTTTTTTGATTTTATCATACAATTATATGTTATAACATGTTAATATATGTTACGCAGCGTAATACATGTATTTACTATGTTGCAATTCCTGTGTCACTATTTTCATAAAATTAAATCTGGGTAAAATTAATTAGTTATTTTTTGTTTCTTAATACAAAAAGTAATTTGATACCTTTCTATCTCTGAACGCCAACTATCAAGGAAATCATAAGAGAAGAGGATCTCGCCTCTTCGAACCAATGAGTGGTTATAAAAAGGCCGGTCAACTATTGAAAATGTAGACCAAAATCTAAGCCAAATATGTTGAGTAATGCGACAGAGCACTAATGATAGCTAAAACTGATAGATAGCAATCATCAAATACAATTGATAGAAATAGACAAATTTAGAGAAGGCGAAATCTAAACTGATATGACAGCCATGAGTGCTATTCATGTTGTTTCCATTAGAGATTTTGTTTCAGCGGATTTAGATATTAAAAAAAGTGCGATGACTTTTGTTGAAAAAGAGGTTGAGTATGCCCCTTCAGATGATATTATAATTGATTTTTCTAATGTCAAATCAATTACTCCCGAATTTGCCCACCAATATTTGATGAGTAAGCGCAAAATTAAAAAGGAAATTCACGAAGTGAATCTACCTTCACATGTGGAATCGATAATCAACAAAGCACAGAAATCTATCAATAAGTAATATATTCTCTCTTGGCACTTAGATATTTTTAATATTATTAGATTACATGAATTTCTAATTTACTCGTACATTTGAGGATTCTTTACATTAGGCTTAAAATCTTTTTATAATTGATATATTCATGACTCTCATTGCAAGCAATAACAATTTGGACGCTTAAATAAAAGTTACAAAGAAGCAATGCTTAAGCTCAATGACAAGGCTTCTTCACAATTTAAACAAAATATGGATAATATGAGAGTAAAGAATCCTCAAACTGAAGATGAACAGATTTCAACCAGGCCCGGTGGGATGTTATTTAAAAATGAATGAAATCCTTCTAATTTAAAAACAGGTATCCTATGATTTTGATAATTGATCAATTATCTCATGATATAGGTGAGCATATTCATCAAAAAACATAGACTCGGTGGGCTTAATTTCAGTATGGCATAAAGGGACAGCAGTTTTGGCACACATCCTACTTCTTATTTTGGTAATTTGAGTTATAAATTGAGAGTTGTTATCATATATCTACGCGTACTAACCCTTTAGAGCATATGGAAGATAAAATGAGGGGACAGTCCGTTTCAATCCTTGTTCTATTGGAATAGTCTTTCATAGCGCATGGTTCGTTATTATCCATTTTCTAATCCCATATCCCTAATTTTACCAATGATAATGCTATTGAAAATAATCCAATATAGAGAAAAATGACAAACCAGATAGCACCATCTACTTCTTTTAGTCTCTTCATTTTATTCATTTCATCTGCTCCTTTTGTATATCACCATTAAATATATCAAGTTTCAATCCTTGTTCTATTGGAATATTCTTTCAGAGAGCCTAAGTAGGCGTACAATTGAGCACAGTCTACATCATTTTTTACCATTATCCTCAGATGCGTCATCGGTATTAGCTATTTATGAGACCCTATTTAAAGATCCAACGCTCCATATTTTCCTATAACAACAACTAACGCACTTATTGCCAAAGTTTTGATAGAAGTCATTTAATAATAATTTGATTGACAAGATGCTCTTATTGTCACAAAGGACTTAACTCTAGTTATATCAGAGTCTGCAAAAGAATCTTTTAGGAAAGTAGGTCTAGCACAATTAGAAAATTTATTTTTTCAACTTAATAATTATGAAAATGATGATCAGATCCTAGATACAAAATATGTTACTGCTGACACTGATGAGCTGATTTTAGAAGCTTAATTTATCTAAATAAAAAATATATTTTTTATTTCTCTTGTTTACTGTATTTTCCGAAACTCCTTAATAATACAATCTGCACGTTTGTATTTTAATTCCATTTACAAAACTTTTGATAAGCGATATTTCGTCAATTCCGCAAATATCATAAGTGGTAGTAGGGTTCTAATACCTTAATGATAACATATTTCTAAAATATTATTTTTCATAAGCTAGCCCAGGGGGCATTACAATAAACTTATTTTGAGCGTAATTTTGTTTTGTGTTAAGATCAAAAATAACTGAATTTTCAAATCGAACTTAAGAGGTTTTGGGTCGGATACGTAAAAGGGGGAAACAAATACTACGAAAAGTTCAAGTTAAAGATTTCATAAATAATTAAAATAAATTAGATGATGCATATTCTATTTTTCCATCTCTGAAATTTTATTCATAAGCAAATTATAATGAAGTTCGGTTAATTTGCCTTTTGAAAAAGCATCCTTAATCTCTCTTACAAGCTTTAACTTTAATGAAAGATCTATTTCTTTATTATCGTCCATAGAATCGATTTTTTTCATAAATATCTCCTGATATAGTATGGATATTTCGTCTTTCAAATTCGAATAGTGAAATTGGCTTATCTTACCTTTTGAAAATGAATCAGAGATTTCATCTTTCAGTTTATTCAGTGATTCAAAATCATGGTCATCTCGACTACCCTCTTCATATAGTGACTTTATTTTCTCATGGTGAAGATTTAATTTTTTTATGTCTCCTCTTGTTTTAGTCCATCCTATAATACTTGGAATAGAAGCGCCAATGATCGTCGAAACAATTAAGCCATACAGAGGAATCCAGTATTCAGTAGGTAGGGGAGCAGGCAATTCCTTAAAACTCGCAGTAAAGGTACCATATTGGGTTAGGCAAAAGGACGTATCCGCAGTGTCGTTGTAAATATTCAAAGTTTTTTGTATTGGTTCTATGACTGGATCATAAAAATTGTAAGATTCTTCTATACATTGTTTCAGCGGTCTAGTAGTATTTGAATCAATATTCTCATTCCAGCCTACAAACTCATAGCCACTATTTGCCTTCGCTATACAGGTTATACCCGGTACTTCATACAAGTATTGATTTATTGGATATTCAGTTTTATCATCACCACATAAAATCCTTCCAGAGTTTAAGGGAAATGTATTAAATGTAATTCCCACAGCAACTTTGTTTTTAGGACCATGGATTGCGAACAAGCTATCAGAATCCTCAGATGTCAAATAAATAATGTTACTGTTCTCATCTACTTCAATATTCGAAAGTGGTTCAGACATGTTGATATTAGAAAATCTTTTTGTTTTTTCGTTCAGAGAGTACAGGCCGTGTTCTGCTAGTACATATACTGTATTGGTATTCTCATTGACTTCTAATTCTAAGAGCGGCCCTAACAAAGGAATTATCTTATCAATTTTAGTATTCGTAGTTCCATTTATAATTGAAACATCGTTATCAGAAATTACATATATCATGTTATCGTTCTCATTAACCTCTAAAGTACGAGGTTTGTTTTTTAACTCAAGACCCGTCATTTGAGTATCATTATACTGTTTGTAAAAATTCTTCTCAGTAATTATATATACAGAATGGTCATTTTCATTGATTTCAATATCGGTCGGCTCTTTTTTATCTGGAATGGATAATTTTTCCAAAAACTTCAAATCATCATCAAAAATGAATAGTTCTGGTGGATCTTCATTAAGTACGTAAACTTTTTCTGCGTCTTCATCTACCGCTATTTTGGAAAAGTTTGCCTCTATATCATATTTATTAACTGAGTTGATATTAAGTGGATTGGAACCGTTATCATCAATCAACCTTATACCATCTTTTCCTGCAATATACAACTTACTTTCTTTTTCATTGACTTCAATATCGGTCGGCTCTTGATTCAAAGGTATATTTTGTAGTAACTCATCGGTTCTTCCGTCAATTATAGAGATAGTTTCTGAAGGGGATTTACCTGAAATATATACATGATGTATTTTGTCATTTACTTCCTCATCGTGAGGTATTGTATTAATAAAAATTTCTTTTAGGGTTCCCAAATTGTTGTCTAAAATTGATATAGAATTAGAACGTTCGTTAGCCACATATACTTTGTTTAAAAATTTATCGACTTTTACCTCATTTGGCTCTATTCCTACTTCTAGCCGGGGATTGGTCATATGATATTTTTCATTAATACTCTCCAGAGTCTGCCCAATTGCATTATTATTAAAAAACAGATTAGACAAAATAATTATCAAAAACAGAAAGATAACAGACAATAAAACGACACCTACCCATCATATCCCTAATCAGATTACTACATGACAGAATATTTCATAAACCATTCAATTTCCATTCTAGTAAATAGAGTATTTATAAGTTTCGCTAAGATCATTTAAAAGGCGTTTTCACCTACGATTAGAATAAATGATGAATCTAATGACCAAATAATTATTAATTTTGAGTAGGAAACACCAACAAACCTTATCGATACAAAAGCGGATATAATATCGAAGTAACCCCATGAAGTCCTTGAAAGATTAGTAAAAGGTATCTAAAACAAAGGATCAATTGCATCAGATATTTATGGGTATTCTAACATAACTAGCGAATCTTGTAGAATATTTAGATATCTTAATGAGTAATTTTATTCAAATCAATTTTGTATAAAACACACCAAGTAACATAATCCTCTGTTAGACCTTATATCGTTAGTTCTTTTACAAGTTAACCTGCCATATCTTTTATATTTAGATCAAAATCAATCTATTCAATGTCTTAAAAGATTTTTGTTTTACAAACCAGTAAAATTCTAACAATAATTGAGAGTTTTCTATCCTAAATAAATAACATATGATGACAGTCGTAAAAAATTTAGGAGTATCATGCCTAGTCGCCTCATCAAATGACAATTCTTTTTTCGTAGGCTATAATAATTGACCGTGTTCTCGGATTTGAGTGTATGTGGTTAATCTCGGCCTTTGAGGATTAGTGCTGGTATCGGTGTTTTAAATTGGATTTCCAAATCAATAGTAGAAAGATATACTTCAACTCTTTATAGATAAACCGGAATTATGATTGACTAATTCCTTTTTGCAAAACTTGATGCATGACATCCCGGTAAATAATTTTGTACTGTAATATTAATGGTAATGTAATCATCAATGTGTCTATGATTTTCATAACCTTCGATAGTTATAACATCATTAGATGAAATACTTGATGTAGTTCCCCATAAACAAACATAATTCTTTGACGGATTTTCATTTAGAAATTTTTTGTATTCGGCAAATTCAACCAGAAGAAAAGTATCTCCGTTTAAAATCAAGGTACCTTCGTTATTTTCATAAAGTGAAAGTTTACCACCAAATTTCTTAATTCTTCCAGAAAAACACCAAACAGTAAACTTATGGCAATCCAATATATAATTACTCTATCGCTAGCATATTAATCGTATCACTAGGATTTGGAATTGTTTATTCCGTCCACTTGGTTACTCGTAAATTTTTAAAATTCCGGATAGTAACGTAGTAACAGATATCCTTAAACGGATTGAATAAAGTGAAAATAAATTCACAATAATATGACATAAAGTTCTAATGTGTATCTTCTTTTCATCCATAATAATCATTAACTAATTGTAAATTTTTACCAGAATAAGTGTTTTGAACAATACAATATTTTGAAAAACTTGATAATTTTCAAACAAATTAACTGTGTATGAAAAGGTAAATTGATTACAATCAAAGAATATTGATCGCATTCGAACATCAAATATCTTACTAAATACTAAATACATATCTATTATCTATGATATTCAAAATAGAAAGATGGTAGATTCCATTATCAGTAAGCAGAATAAACCTACCCAACAATTTCCATTTGAAAGATTTGCATCAACTAATAGATACACTGATTTTGACTTCCTCAAAAAAGATAATGATTGGATAATGTATATTTCAGACATCAATGGACAGTTTAACTTATGGAGACATAACTCTAATTTGACTTCTGAGGTACAATGCTTTCCTTATCCATTAACTAATTTTATCGATCATTCAATAAGACATTTTTTTTCTTCTCCGGTAGATAATAGTTTAATCTTTTTTGCAGATCATCAAGGGGATGAAAATTTCCAGATATATAGAATTGAAGATATTTTCAATTCCTGGCTTGAACCCATAACCTCTGATCCAACGATAAGACATGAATGGGGTTCGGAATGTTTCAGTCATGATGGAAAATACATTACTTATGGATCGAATCGAAAGAATCCTTCTGATATGCTTATATATGTAAGGAACATGAGCAGTGAAAACAAAGATTTTTGTATTACAGATAGGGAAGGTTGGTATATTCCAGGCTACTGGTCTCCCAATAATAAAAAATTAAACTGTTCTCAATTAATAACTTTAACTGATTATGCCATATGGATTCTCGATGTAGAAAGTAGAAGTATGGAAAAAATTAATTTAGAGTATGAACAAAAAAGCAAATTCATTGTTGGACCCTGGTCTGTTAATCAAAACGGCTTTTACATTCTATCTGATTCAAAAAGAGAGTTCATGGGTCTTGCATTCTACAATATTGATACTTCAAAACTGGAATGGATATTAACTTCTCCTCATGACATAGAATCAATTGATATTAGTTTAGATGGAAAACTGCTTTTGTGGACAGAAAATGTGGATGGTTATAGTAAATTGTACAAGAAAGACATGGTGAATCAAGAAATTACGGAAATTACTCCAACCATTAAGAAAAATAATAAGATTGTTCCTTTGAACGGCGTTATTGAAGATCTCAAATTATCTTCAAATGGAAAAAGAATCGGCATCATGATGGATATGCCTACATCTCCAACCAATATTTATTTGATAGATCTCAATAAGAATGACGATAATAATAATTGTACGCGCGTTACTACATCCTTATATGGTAATTTATCTGATGATAAACTAGTCAAGCCACAATTAATAAAATACAAAAGTTTTGATGGATTAGAGATTTCTGCATTCATATATGTTCCTAATAACACTAATTTCAAAAAAATAAATGAAAAGGATAAGCTAAAATTTGGTGCTATCTTGTCAATTCATGGTGGTCCTACAGCTCAAGAAAGACCATACTATGATTATTCTGGGCTTTATCAATATCTTTCTTATAATGGATTGACAGTGATTGCACCCAACTTTAGAGGAAGTACTGGGTATGGCAAAAGTTTTGAAAGAAAAATATATCATGACTGGGGTGGTAATGAACTAAAGGACCTAGAATATGCAATAAAATGGCTCATCTCTCAGGATTGGATTGATCCTAAAAGGATAGGGCTATTTGGTGCTAGTTTTGGGGGATTTGCAGCATTAAGTTGTATAACTCGCCTACCCCAGTATGGATTAAGAGCTGCAGTGGACATTGTTGGTCCAAGCAATCTTGTAACATTTATCAAAACAGTACCCTGAACATTGGAAAAGTCTCACTATTGAGCTAGTAGGGGATCCAGACAAAGAAGAAATTTTTCTTAAGGAGAGGTCTCCTATTACTTTTGTAGATGATACCAATCCATTGACTAGTTTGTTGGTGATACAAGGAGCAAATGATCCCCGAGTAGTTAAAAGCGAATCTGATCAGATAGTTGAAAGACTAAGAGAAAAGGGAATGGATATAGAATACATGATTTTTGAAGACGAAGGGCACGGCTTTACCAAATATAATAATCAAATAAAGGCATTAAAGAGATCTGCAGAATTTCTTTTAGAAAAAACATCATCGTAAATATATTTCAAAATTTGTACCATTCTTTTTATAGCACCATTATTATATAGGACCAATGGGGATTAAGTTCCCTACAGTAGTAGGGTTATACCTTTGTTGAGAGAAGATCCTCTTAATCAAAATATCAGTCCTTTATAGATTCTCTTGCATCCAGATTAGTCAAAGAATAATATACATTATTCTAAAACCTGTAAAAAATATAAAAAGCCAAAAATAAATAATAAACAAAAACATTTAGTACCGTTATTAGTGACCCTATTTTGAAGAATTCTATAAAGGTGAACACCTTCAACCCTCTAGATTCAGCAGTTTGCATTATGATGATGTTACTCGCAGCTCCAAATATAGTAAGATTGCCAGCAATGGTACTTGCTGAAGCTAACATTAGCCAAGCAGATACATCATCTTTATCAAATCCATTCTCAATCATATAATGATTGTAGATGACGACGAACGGTACATTGCTTAGTATTTGACTCATAGTTATACTTATTACAGAAATAATTGCGTTATTATGAAGCATGTTATCAGTCTCATAATAAGTATTATTCGGGTTAAGTGGAGGAAAATAATCCATCATTATGGGAATTAGTCCCGATGTCCATAATGCAGACGTGAAAATGAACATCGCAACAAAAAAGACTAAGACAGAATAATTTACATCTCTCAATATAGAAATTCTTTCTTTACACAATATGTATAATATAGCTGCACCGATAAGCGATATTATTCCGATATCCACATGAATCCCAAATAAAAGATGTGTTACCTCTGATAATATCATAGATCCGATAGTAGATAAGAAAACTAATACAGAAATTTTGGCAAACCTATTGGTAAATGAAAATTGGATTGGTTTTAACTTATTTGAAATTTCAACAGAGTTATATTGATGTTCATTATTGGCACCTTTATCATCATTTTTTGTAGATTTCTCATCTAAAGGAGATCTTGTAACTAAAGATTTCTTATAATAAAGGTGCAAAACTAAACCACTTAAGAATAGATTTATGATCGTAGGTGGCCCCAATATTGAAAGAAATGTTATAAAAGGTAAAGTCATACCGCTCTGACTAGCAATAAGTAGGTTTTGAGGACTTCCAATAGGTGTCATCGTACTCCCAATATTTATCCCAATAGCGATAGAAATCAATACTATTGATGGTTTAATTCGTAACTGGTTAGAAATTGATATAGCAAATGGAATTAGAAGAATCGCTGCTGTATCGTTTACCACGAAAGCTGCTAAAAACCCTGACATGAATACAATTACTATAATAATATGATCCACCTTTTTGATTTTGAGTAAAACTGTTCCAACTACGTAATTAAGTACACCAGATCTTTCGAGAGCAGAAGTAATACTAAACATTCCAAAAAGAAACATTATGACTTGAAAATTAATTGATTCTAAAGCCGATTCTATAGGAATTATTCCAAATCCTAAAACAAGAATAGTTCCAATTGACATTATTATCCAGAATGGAAGATTATTTAGCCTTATCCTAGCAATCATTAGGAAGTAAACCAACAAAAAAATGCCAAACGTAATGATTTCATTCAAATCTGATGTACTTCCAAGATTATGTCTAATTAATGAGAAATTACTATTAATTATTTATTCGATATTTCATTATTCTATCAATGCCTTATTATAGTAGAGTCAGTATTTTCTATTTCCTCTCTATACCCATCATTTTGGAAACGAAAAGAATAAAATAATACTATGGTGAAACAAGGAGAAAGGACTATAAGAGTTTGACCATCATGAAAAAAAATACGAGGTCGTAAAATTTATTAACCGAAATTCGATTATCTTCATTAGATATGGTTTGAATATTGTTTATGATTGGAGAAATTTTGACTGTATCCACATCACTCCTTGATGACGATATTCGTTAACGTTGATCTGGTATAACGATCCTATTACTCAGCTGAGTCCATGGGGATTAAGTTCCCTGCGGTGGTGAGGTTTTAATACCAATAACAGTATAACTCTGGTGGCAGGATACTCAAACCATAAAGTTTATTTTTTTATACAGTCCGGCTGCTACTTAATATATGACAGCCTCATCATGAGGAATACAATTTTTTGACCTCTGCGAACCGACGAGCCCAATCTGGTGGTACCTGATTATTTAGAATGGCTTCAAGCCGATCTAGGTACGCATGCCAACCAGGGGCTAAACTTAAAGCTGTTGATTTGGTGAGGCGGCTGTGAGTTAGTATAAGTAGTGTGTCCGTGTTTGAATCGCCATCCTGCTTGAGCTCCCACCGTATAACAGATTCAGGTTCTCCATTAGGGAACATTTGATTAGGAGCGATATGCCACTCATACTCAAAAACATTGTGAAGATCCCAGATCAGAATATCTCCAGTTACGTGTGATCCTGATACGGTATTGACAAGATCAATCGCACCACCATTGTACCCGTCGAAGGTTCCTCTATAATCGGGCAACCACCTGAATATCTCTTTTGGATCTGTAATTGCTTTCCAGACCGCCTCTTTTGGATTAGAAAGTCGGCGTTCAAACTTTATTGCTCCATGCGTTTCTTCAATAGTTATGGTTCCTTTAGATTCAGTATTCAGTGTTTTATCGTTTCCCCTCATATTTGAAGAAAAGCTTTGTTCAACATTTTCATTTGTTATTTCAAACTCTGTCATAAATACAATATACTTGTACAGATACTTATCTTTAGGGGAAGCAAAACTCCTAATATCGGACAACTTAATTACTAGTTATTGCAACAATTAAATCATGACTGAGGATGAAGGGATATTAGTCCTTGATAAAACTGATCTAACCATTCTTTCCACATTAGCTAGGAACTGCAGATCTTCTTATAGCAGCATAGGTTCAGAGGTTGACTTAACATCAAAGAGTGTAAAGGCACGAGTCAAGAAGATGGTACATCACGGGGTCATCGAAAAATTTGTAGTTAGAGTTAATCCTACAACTTTTGGATTCAAGGTAGCTATTGTACTTTTAAAAACTAGCAATGGAATAAATAAAGATGATGCCATTCGACAGGTAAAGCAACTTGGTGACCTTGCATATCATGTACATCATATGGGAAGAACATGTGTTGCAGCGCTAATCATCGAAAAGTCATTAGATGATACAGCCATCCAATCATTGAATCATCTCTTAAAACCTGCAACCGTTGTGAGTATTAGCATTTTAGAACGACATGTTGAATCAATCGGTATAAGCGAAACAGATTTCAGAATAATAAAATGTTTACTGTTATTAGGGGCAAGGACAGAAATAGCAGATATTGCCAAGGAAGTTGGTATTTCTGAAAAAACCACAACAAGACGTCTTATTAGGATGAAGGATGCAAGAATATTAGATTTCTCAATCCAGTGCAATCCATCTGTTATGGTAGGATATATTCAATTTGCCATTCCGATTATCACTACAAAATTTCATCGTCGAAGTGTACTTGAACGCATGTACTCAGAATTTCAGGCAAATATTTTATACAGTCCTAGTGTGATTGATTCAGAGGATAGACTGACTTTCGTACTCTTTAGTGAAAACATATTCACGGTGGATTCTGTTATAAATAAGGTAAGCTCCTTTGAAGGGGTTAAAAGTGCGGATGTATACATACTTACAAAATGGCAATATCATGATGACTGGATAAGAAAAGAGATCAATAATAGAATACCCCGACGACAACCACTTTTGTATGGATCTATCAAAATTAATAATACCATTGATTAATAATACAATCGATTAAGAACAGTCCTCATCCATGGGGTATTAAGTTCCTCCACTGTGATAATGGTAACGGTAATGGGGTTCTAACATATTTATGACTTAATTTACGGAGCTATAAATTGGACGGCTCAAATGTATTGCCTTCATTCATATATTAGAATAAATTATTTATTAAAATTGATTCTATGATTCAGTTAACTCTGATTCAGTCAAAGTTAAATGATAATTAACAATTAAAAAATAGAACCCAATTTATCTGGAAAGAAATTGAATTCTTTGATATTAACATAATCATAAATACTCTCATTACCATAAATTTAGAAATGTATGATCAAATTCAATTCACAAACTTTTTTGGCACCTCTTTAACTCTTATTCTTATTATTTTCTCTACAATCCCAATAACTTCTTACTCTTATGATGGATTCTCGGTCGCAAGAAATGATACATCTCATAATGTCTCCAACTCCTCCAAAGTTTTAGTCAATATAACTTTTGATTCCCTTTTTATCAACAATGATAAAAATCTATTCGGAAAAGGTTTATGGAATTTTTCAGTTGATATAAATGATAAACCCATAGAGTTACTTGTTAACGAAAAAGTAAATGAGGGACAAACAGTCAAGTTTAACGGAAAAAATATCTCATTAGTGATGCCTATATCAGATACTCTTTATTTGTTTTCTCAGCCTTATTATATTCAAAAAGCAGGAAAAATAGGTATTCTTGATTGGATATCTGAAAAGTATAATCAAACAAATAATTTTGGAAATGGAAGTCATATCGCAATTACGGATGATGGCAAAGAGGATACTGTTAATATTAATTTGGTGATTTACAAATACACTGCAATTATAAACAAGGACCCTGATTATGTTTTAAGATATCACATAGAAGCAACTCCTTTAAGCAACAATCTTGTAAACTAATTTCTTCTTTTATAACGATTATCTAGAATAATTCATGATTTATGATTAACTTGTACTATTGTTAATATGTTTACAATTACTGGTGGAAGTACCATCAGACTAACCTATTTTTTTCATCTTTAGCATGTTCACAATACAAGTTTAAAACTGCATCATTAATTTACAAAAGTTTGCATCCGTCGAAATTAGTGTTGATATCGATATTTTAAAAGAGATTCTACTTATATACATTAATGGTAGAATTTAAAGATTATTGAAAATAATTATGCTTGATAAAATGTCTAACCATTAGTGATAATAATTGTTGAACAATAATTCTTGAATCGATTTCGACACATATGGAATTGTGGATATTTCATCATCCTCGTCTAAATCAATTGCTATAGATTATATTACATAATAGAGTTGATAGTGTATAAAAATGGTAAACAAATCAGATGCGGGCAATAACAAATTTAGATCCTGGAGTGGCCCTAATTTATTAAATTATACACAAAATTACAAGAGACGTGTATTATTCTCAATTATTTCTGTATTTGTTTTATCTACAGTTTTCTTATTAATAAATGCGTATCCTACAGGTAATGCACATGCACAATTATATCCTTTTATCGCATCTACCCGCGGATCATTTGATACGACCAATGGGAATGAAACTCAACAAGTAGAATTGCCTTCAGTTCTTTCAATTTTAAATATCAAAGATTGTCCAGGAGAACTAGCAATCTATGTTCACGGTATATGGGCCAGTGATTTGCAAGCAGAAGAGCAATCTGACAGAGTATCCCTATCATTACGAGATTCGGGTTATGATATTCCGCTGATAGGATTTAGTTGGGATTCAAATACTGCTTTCTCCCTTGATAACGCAACATTATCCTATCACGGATGGATGATAGCAAAAAAAATAGCTAATGAAAATGGTCCAATATTAGGAAAATTTATTTCTGATTATAAGACAGAGTGTCCTGAAGATAAGATAAGGATTATTGCGCATTCACTTGGTTCAAGAGTAACCTTATCGGCTCTGCAATGGATTCATGATAACATCAACGAACAAAATGATAACAATACTTCGAAAGAAATAACATCAGTGCATCTGATGGGTGCTGCAGTTAACAATGACCAAATCTCAACAAACCCAAATGATTGTATTTCTTATATGCCTTATTTACCCTGTTCTGGAGATGCTATTCAATCCGAAGTAGGATATTTTTCTAATTTGTTTAATCCCGAAGATAACATGCTAGCAGGTGAAATAAATCCATTCTGTTGGATATGTGGTTTAGTAAAAAGCCCTTATGAATTAAGTGAAGGTCATAATGCCCTTGGAGCTTACGGGGCTGCATCTACTATAGTTGTACCCTCTAATTTTGACGAAACGGATGTATCATCCCTAATCATTGTTGATACCGATTCAAATAAAGATGGCGAATGTGACATACGATATCCTGTTACCCATATTTGTACAATTTCTAAAAACGGTGATAATCATATGGGGTACATGGGATATAGGGATAATATCTACAGACAGACTGTGCATGATAGTGGAGCAATAAAACAAATAGTTGATGATTGGCAAAGTGAGAACAACTAATCAGATATTATTGTGCAGTAGGAATGAATTTTAGAAATCAAGGTACAGCCCAAGTCCCTCCCCATGGGATTGAGTTCCGAGGGTAATAGAGTTTGATAACATTAAATGATTTGAGTCTACGTATTAACCTTCATGAATGACGACATTAATTTATGTCACATCATTATTTGTGCTTCTAATCGGTCCTAACCCTTTGAATCGACCTTTACAATCCTCATTAGCGCATAATAGATTGGTGATTAAAATTATGATGTACATATAAGCTGGAATTTCCAGGTCCCTATTAGAGATAAGTTTTGCATCCTTTAGGCTCATTTCAACTTTTGAGCCGACTTTTCAGATACTCTGTTGCAACACATTACATACATTCATCATGTTCTTTTTAGTCGATATTATGACTTTGATAATATATGGTAATAAAACCCAATAATAAAAATCTTAAAAAGATGTACGTTATTGTAATATTATGAATAAAACATACAATATTGTATTTGTAACAATCACTATCCTCTCAGTGATAATAGCTGCAACAGCTATAATGAGTGAATCCTTTGCATTTAACCCTGTCTCTAAGAAACTTAACGATCGTGCAAATGCTTTGGAGAAGGAAGCAGAATAGACCCAAAAAGATGGTAATGACGTAAAAGCATTTGCAAAGAGTTTGATGGCTAAAAAATTGAGAGAAAAGGCTTAATTTTCCATATCACCATATTTTTCTTTAAGGCGAATAAGTTTTATCTTTAAAAAAGTAACTTCATATGGACGAGCGTCTAAAGCCCAAAGCAATGTTAAAGCAACTTGATTTCTCTCATAACTATCATACTTGACAATAGTTAGAATATCTTTTTTCCCAAAGTTCAGTTTCTAAATATAGACTCGATCGCCTAGTTTTTTTTATCTATTTTTAAAAAGAGAGGTGTTTTCAGTCCTTTGATTGAAATATAGATTTCTTCATTATTAGGATTATCCCTTAATCCACTAAAGTCTTTAGTATTATGCAATCATCTAAAGAAATATTTTATTCTACAAAGATAGTCATACCAGGTTGTAACTCATCGTATATCAGAATCTACTTCTGAATTCTTGATTTTGTATCTTGAAAAGCTAGAATTTGGTCTCTCTTAGTAGTAGATTGAAAGGATATAGCAAATTCTAAAAACTTTCCAAAAGCTATTTTGGTTTTAAGATTATTATTTTGATATTTATCTGAAGTAGATAATAACTTCATAGAATTTTACTCTTGTTATATCCTAATTAACAATAAATTTAACATAATTATTATTTTCTTATATTTCTGTTATGGACGCTAGGGATGGATGGTCAACCTATGGAGTTTATATTTACACCATTTTCTTATAAGGTAGTTATTTTCAATGTTATCTGTTATGTTTAAAATAATGGATTTGGACCCAAATGTAAATATTAAAACACAGTTAGATGAAGAAAATACCAACCCTGTGATTCTATTAAACAAATTCATTGTAAAGCCAGAGGATATAGAAATATTTCTAAAAGTATTTGAGAATACTACCAAAATAATGAAACAACAACCTGGATTTATATCAGCACAGTTACATCAAGGTATTGCTGGAAGCCATACGTTCTTTAACTATGGAGTTTGGGAATCTGCTGCACATTTTAAGCGGGCCTTTAATAATCCTGAGTTCCAAAAATCTATGGCTGAACTGCCACAGGACACTGTTATGTCGCCTCATTTGTTTAGGAAGGTGGCAATATCCAACATATGTGTAGATTAGACTGCATATTTTTTTGTAAATTTCTATGTTTACTTTGAAATTACTACAAAAAGTGCTTTGGGTAACGGATTTAATGTGCCCTGATAAACGGTTTCCCTAATGCCTTGTACTTTGAATCTACTGTTTTCAAATGTTTTTTTTATCATATCATTTGAAAATCTGTAAGGTCCAGTATCTCTCACTGGTTCTTTTTCGCTAAAGCATTTCAAGAACAATAGCCCTCCTTCTTTTAAAATTCGGTTTACTTCCTCTGTATATATCGACCTTTTTTCTGGTGAAATTACGTGGAAGCATCCTCTATCAAAAATAAAGTCAAATTCGTTACTGCTTAAATGAGAATTTACAATATCATCAACTATAAACTTGATTTTATTGTTCATTTTGTTATTATAACGAACTGATGCTTTATGAATTGCTGTAGGGGACAGATCAGATGCAGTGACTTCAAAACCTCTTTCAAAAAGTTTTATTGCTTGTGTCCCAGGTCCGGTCCCAAGATCAAGGAAGGAGCCTTTTTTGATTTTCATTTTATCTAATTCTAATTCTAAATCATGATCAAGAGATTCATTATACCACGGCATGGATTTCACTTCTTGGTTTTTGTATAGAGTTTCCCAGTCAGGAAATGATCTTGTATTTTCTGTCATGAACAAATTCTATATAACATGGAATAATATTAACAAAGGCTCTGGATATTGTCTTTTAATTTCTGGAGTCATTAACGCATAGACAATCGTAAATACGGAGGATCGAACTCGTGATTAAAATTCCCTGAGTAATGAAATTGTTGTTGCATCTATTATACGATATCCTTCAATTTGGGCCTAAAAAAAGGATTCAGTTATGAAGTGGGCCCGTGGGGATTAGTGCCGATATCGGTATTTTAAATAGAGATTCTAGCATTAGATAAAAGAAGGTCTGATTTAAGGATTTAGAATATTTTGAGATGACATCAGTATTTTAGGACAGATTCTATTGTTTGTCTACAGAAAATAGATTTATCATCACCTCCAATTTGTATTTAATACTTAGTTCTTGGCGAAACAGAAGCGGAATTGAAATTTGGAACTTTATAGGTCGTGTTACATCAGTTTTTATATTGCAAAAAAATAGTTATTGTTTTTCGATTGAGGGAACATTCACAATACACTCTATCTTGGTATGAAAACCTTGTTTGTTTATTCCACCAAACCTTAATTTATGTTTTCCAGGTGGAAGAGGCTTTAGAAGATGCCAATATCCAACCGTAACTGCAGTATGTGTCCCGGGATCAGCATTCTCATTTGTCAAAAGGTGATTCGATGGGACACTTATATTGAAAGGCCCCGTCTCTACGTAATGTGGTTTTAAATCTACCCCATCTAGAAAATATTCCATTTCTATAGGGGAATCTGAATCATCTCTAGCCATTCGAAGAAGATCTTCAGGTGTAGAATTGATTCCATCTTCAGCAGTGGAATATTCACAACAAAAAACAGGTATCAGGATATCCTTTTTCCTGTCTTCAGGACGCATATCGAATATTCGATCACACGCTTCGCCACCCCAGTACAAGGCAACATCAAACAGGGATCTTGATTAACTTCACCAGTTTTTAACGGATTGGTGTCTTATTTTGTTATGTGATAATGGCATACATATGAAGTTCATATTGTGTCAATCTATGAACTGAATTAGCCTACAACAAATGGTATATATAGTGGAGCGCTGACAATTCACAGCATTAATCATAGTTAGGTGGATTGGAATCAGAAATGGCAAATACTATTAGAACACTCCTATATCTGGGGGCTGCAGCATGTACGGGTATAACTGGAATTTTACACCTCATGTTAGTTCCAAGCTCGATTGTTGCTGGTATCCAATACACTGCGTTTTTTTTGATTTCTGGTCTGTTACAGCTCTTTTGGGTTTTACCCATGGTAAAAAGATGGGGTAGGATTTGGAATATTATCGGATTTGCGGGTACGGCTGTGTTAGTGGGTTTAACTGGTTACGTAGTCATTGAATCGGTTGGGAATCCTCAGTCGACACCACCTGGGGTAACTGAATTGGCAGTTGCAATAGAAATATTTCAGATATCATATGTTATAATTACTGCAATAATTATAGTTACCAGAAGATGATATCTGAACATCATCACTTGACCTGAGTGATGAATGATAGGAGTTAAAATGCATGATGGTACTCGCGAACGTTGTAACCCAATTACTTTACCATCTAAAGTATATTTAAATAAATCAATTGTGTCAAAAACACTTGCCAAGTTAGAAGCAGATGGGATCCTTCAGAGAATACAAGAAGCATACTATTTCGATTGGAGTTCCCAGAATTACATTCTCGTGGACGATCAAAATCTGAAAAAAGACCTGAATTGCTTGTAATGTATAAATTTACAAATGGCATAAAGATTACCGTAGAATACGTTAGGATATACCTTCATTATTTCTCATTTTTTGTTTTAATCCAATTTCAAAAATCTTAATTATTGTCATATGCTAAATGAATTTGATAATGATGGTTAACTAATAGTCTGGGCGCGTTGGGATTAAGTTCCTAGCGGTAGTAGGGTTCTACGACATTTCATAGTAGATTTGATATTCTTAAAAAAGCACGTTATATCGTTATGTTAGTAATAATTCAACAATTTAATACATTGAATGGAGCCGTAGGCACTAAGTTCCTTTTGATATGGGTTTTATCAAAGATTTTACTCGACCATGGTCATGAGAAATCCCAGAATATATAATCCACCATCATCATGCTAAGTTAATAAACTAACAATTATCCAAAAGACCGAAAGGTTATTTATGTGAAGCATGTAGAAATAGGAGTCCATGAATCTGCTTTACCAATAAATATTTAATAATTAAACTAATGCTACTTACGTTAGGCCATGTATGTCGCATTAACTTTATCAATTACTATACTTGCATCGTTGTATTTTATTATTCAGATGACTGAAACAGTTATATCATCTGAATCAAAATTATTACAACAGCCACAACAAATTCAATCATATATAGCAAACTTAACTGGTGATAACAACATACCTCCTGTAAACACCAATGCAATGGGTATTGTTAAATTTATTACCAATGATCATTACTACGATAATAATGAAGTATATTATGAAATAAATCTTACAAATATACATAGTGATGTGGGAAAAGTTGAAGTTCACTTGGGGAAAATGAATGAAAATGGACCTTCTGTGGTTACGTTGTATCAAAAAACGACATCCCTACCTTCAGAAATTTGTTGCACATCTGCTGATTCAGAAAATGAAAGAACTAAACTCTTCTTCAATGGAACAGTTTTTACACAAGCCTTTGAATTTGGACCATTAGCAGGCAGCAAAAACATTACAGATTTAGTCAAGCTTTTTAATAATGGTAGTGCATATGTACAAGTTTATACATATCATCCTGACTCTCTAAGTTTGTTTGGTATGGATAGCGAAATCCGTGGCCAAATTGCAAAGCAATAACTTGTAGTAGTTTTCATACTAACAAATTTTATATCCCAAAAACAAGACAAAAGGATTTGTGCATATTTGAAATACCTTATTAGATAGGTTCTTATCCAAAGGGATTATGTTCCTAGTGGTAGTATGGTTCTAACAAAAAGTGACACATTTAGTTATCATGTGACAACTCATAAAACATTGCTGTAAATCTTTTATTAACACTATCATCTATTTCCTTATATATTTCCTATGTATCTGATATCCAGACAAGACTATATCTCCAACTAATGGGTTCAATAAAAATTAGTAGATATACTATTGATATGAAGTGTGACTAGAAATATACCTACTATATCTTGATCTACCTGGATTTAATGCAAAGTAACGTTTGGTTTAATAACAACTTGCTTAACTTTAAAGTTGAGATCTTTTGAATAATAAATACCTTATTTTTTCAATAATCGCTATATCTGCTTTTATTGTTTTGGCAGTGGTCGTTTCACCTAAATCCAATTTAAAAAGCAATTCATTGACAAATCCCGATAATAGACTCTTTCTAAGAATAAATAATTCTCATTTTCAGGTTCTCAATCAACTCATGATATACTTGAGCTGGTATGGAAGAGAAGTATTCTGGATACTGGCAATACTTTTCCTATTTATTTTCGGTAGAAAGACAGGTAGAAAGACTGCCTTTGTTATGTTTATATCGATGATCGTACTCATACCCATAGGAATTATCACAAAGGAAATTATTGAAAGACCGAGACCGGTTATCCCTGAATCAGACTTTTTGATAACTGCAGGTTCTGGTACGCTTATCCATCTGGTCATGCTCTAATAGTCTCTGCAGGAGCGACAGTTGCTTTGGTACTGATGAGGGGATCGTCCATTCAGTTCCTTGTGGCATTACTCTTAACAACTGAAGCAGCTTCGGTTTGTTTTTCACGCGTGTATGTAGGAGTCATTATCCATTGGATGTCTTGGGCGGAATACTCCTTGGGGTTGGAGTATCTTTTGTTATCCTATGGAAAGAGAAAGAATTGGAAACAAAATATTTTCAAATGATCAGAATTATTAAAAATTTAAAAACGAAATGGTCACTTTAAAATCAAGTATTAGAAATCTAGATATTAAATGAACAATATGATTTATCCAATTTAGCATTATTATGATAGACTCTGCCATTTTTTTCGTTGAAATGATTGAGATATATCATATCTTCATATAACCCGGTTATTAGATCTATTACACAATTAATCATCCCACTATAATTTCGCCTACCATTGATGGGTGATAAATGCAATAGTATTGATAGTCGCCCGTATTATCAAAAGTTATACTATAGTGCTGATTTGGTATTATTGCATCCGAATCAAATATCGTCCCTGCATCCGTGTCACCATCTAGACCAGATGTGACAGTATGAGAAATAGCGTCTCCATTATACCAAGTTACAGTTTGACCTTTTTGTATTTTTACAGGATTTGGTGAATATGAATTATCTCCATTTATTCCTGCAATGGATACTGGTACAGAGTTATTATTCTCAGTATCGTTAGTTTCGGCCGTACCCACGAGTTGACGCTCTTTTCCATCTACGCCATCTGAATAAGGTAAAATCCTAAATAGCGATCCCGTATAGCTTAATACATATAGATATCCATCTGGTCCTACCTGAATATCGGTTATCCCGCCAAAGCCTTGACCAAATACTATGGGTTGATTCTCCTTGGGATCATTAACCTCATAATCTGTTAATGATTTGATATTTCCTAAGGAAGTATCGTTTATGAGTATGTTGTCTCTAGCCTGATTAAGAACAAATCGATATAAAAGACCGTTGTTAATATCACCTACAAACATATTGTTTTGATATTCTTGTCCTAACTTACCAGAATTTAAGAATTTCAATGCAGTAATTCCTATTGGAGTAACCCAGTCGAATTTAGGTTCAGCATATGACCCATTGCCAAAATATACCAGGTCATCCGAGGTTGCACCGGTACCCTGAAAATCATTCTTTGAAAATCCTTGAATTAGTGACCAGCCACTATTAAATCCTGGATATACCAAATTGATTTCATCACCAGCAGTAGGTCCATTTTCTGTGTCCCATAGGTTGCCAGTTAACGGGTCAAAATCCATACCAAAGCTATTCCTAATACCCATAGCATAGTAAACATTCAGAGGCAAGCCTTTGCCAAATATAGAACCATCATCTACTACACTGCCGTCCTGTGTAATTCTGAGAATACCTCCAAGCCCATTAGGGGCTGGACCGTCCACTATGTTTTGAGACTGTGTTCTATGACCGCCGACCTCGCCAATTACGTAGTAAATGTTATTGTCGGGTCCTATCAAGATCTTACCTCCATTGTGTTCACCTCTACCATTATCGGGAACAGCGGTCAAATCTAACAAAAGAACAGGGTTTATTAATCGACCATCAACAAATTCATAGCGATATAGTCTATTCCCCAATGGATATGTCTGATCCGTAAAATCACTACCATCTACTCCATCTCCAGATTCTGTATAAGACAAGAAAACATACGTTTTTCCATCACTTTGTTTAGATACCGCAATACCAAGTAGACCACGTTCAATGGTACTAGCCACGGGTACATCCAGAACAGGCTTGTCTTGCATTTGACCGTCAAGTACCCTCATAACTTTTCCTGTTACTTTCTCGGTAACTAATATATCATTGGGCCCCAAAAAAGCCATACTGGTGGGAAAGTCCAAAGCGTCAGTAATTTTTTCAACAGCAAGATTGTCATCTTTAATGGTAGGGCCACGAGGAGCGACTGGTGCCTTTGCGTAAGCGGCAAAGGATAAATGGACACTGTATGGAATGATTGCTAAAGAAAGTAAAATAACCGATGAAATAAAAAAAGAAATTAAAAGTTTCGTTTTATACATAGTTCATCTTTACTTATAGTAGATTAAAGTTTACCATTGAATGTTTTTATAACAATTTTCAAGAAATATTTGTGTTTTTGACAATTTGAATTTGATTTGGTAGTTAGTTTCCCTTTTTCAAAAAACAGTTAATGAACTCTACTGTCATAGAGCACCGCAAATTATAAAATAAATTAGTACAAGTGTATAAATGAAATTGTTTTATAATATAATAAAGATATGATTCCTTTAGATACTCTTACCATAACGCTTAACTAATTTAGATAGTGCTAGGAAATGAACGCAGGGACAAAAATATTTATGAAAAA
>CAVSMN010000019.1:0-47502 GCA_963729045.1 uncultured Nitrososphaeraceae archaeon
CTAAAGGGGATAGTGATAAAATATCCTCATTTATTTTCTTAATGAAATCCGGATTGCGTTTCACTAAATTCTTATGTTCAGCAGAGATTGAAGAATCCGAAAGCAATGATTTCATAACAAGTCCAAAATTCTTAGTTTTAGCGTTTGTCACCAGATTTAAAACTTTATCATAGAGGATTTTTTTGTCAGTTGATGATAAATATATATGAATATTTTTTAGTTGTGCATTTCTTGTCACCTTCAAGATTTTATGCAAATCATCAAGGATATTTGAAATCTCTAATTCGTTTTCATCTGTAACTGGATTAACAAATTCACTTTTTACACTGGGCCAACTATTCTGAAAAATGGATCCTTTTTGTGGTTCTAAAAATTCCCACATCTCCTCCGCAAGAAATGGACAAAAAGGTGCCAGCATTTTGATTCTTGCTCTAAAAAAGTATGAAATGACAAAAATATCCGTATTATTTTTAGACACGCGATCAGATCTGGATTCCTTTCTTTTCTTGTACCATTCAAAATCTTTATCCATCAAATATAGTACTGTATTTAGAGCATCTCTTATTCGCATTTCTTCAAATGAATTAGTAATATCTTTGATGGTAGAGTTTACACGTTGAAGTAACCATTTATCCTCCCATTCTAAATCAATAAAGAGGTCAGAAAAAGTTTTCGTCTTTACCATTTGGGTTTGTAGCAGTCTTTTGTTTTGTTATAAAGTCTTTACCAAATTCATAAATTTCGTTTAGTCTCGAATATATACCCTTAAGAGTTGAAAAGGAAAAATCAACATCTTGCAATAATTCTCCCAAAACTAACATGGCCACTCTTATGGAATCTGCGTTAAACTGCTTTATAGTACTTTCAATGGTATTATATTTCCCATGGATTTTGACATTTTCTTTCCGTCCATCAAAACAGACCCGTTGACTACTATTTGCCTAGGCCATAAAGATTTTGGAAAAATTATTGAGTGATTAAATATAAAAAAGGACAGGTGATTTGGTACCAAGTCTCTCCCTGAGTGTCTAGAGTCCAAAGGATAATAATATTTGAATTCTTCACGAATTTGTTTTGATTGAAGTAAAAACTCAGTGAAGATCGATTTATCCAAATTAACATCGATCGGGATAGAATCCAGATCGTCTGAGAAATTATCATTTTCGTCAAGCGCAAGGAAATGGCCAGACCTGACACCCAAAAGAACATAATCAAAAAATGCATTATCTACAAAATTGGAATATTTTTCCAAATGGTGCAAATTTACATATTTAGAAATGATATAATATACCATGTAGATAACAGAATCAGACAAACTCTCGATGATCCATTCTTTTGTCCCATGGTAATGGTGTACCTAACCCAGTTTTTCTCGCACAAGCTCTAACCTTAAGCCAATCAAATACGTTCTTAAATTCTTTAATTATTTCATGGGGTATTATTTCCATTCTGTTTAAACATTCAAAAGCCAAAATTTTCCATTCAGGATTACCATAATTCAAAAACCATTGGTTATTCAATAATTTGACAAAACATAGAGTCCCGCATCTACAGTAAACTGGTTTGTTAGTCATTTCGAAAAACGGAACAGACTCCCCTAAAGCAATTAACCGGTCTTTGACTAAATCTTTAGCCTTTGAAACCGGCATTCCAGAATATTCAAAAGTTCCTTCGTTCATTTTCCCGCTGTAGAATTCTGTAGAGTATAATTCAGATGTTGCATTCTCTAAATTAGGATCATTTTGGTGAGATATATTATATTTTGTTAGGAAAACCCTTGATGGAATCACCTCATTTCCCCTATATTCTCTTTCTGTATCTTTAATAGAACGTCCTTTTGTATTAGTAGCAGTTTCACTACCAACATTGTCTGGTATTTGATCATACTGTTCTTGAATTTTAGAATTTATAATTACGATAGGAACAATCGTGTCTGGACTCAATACGGCAGGGTAATCTGAAGATTGTTTTGTAAAATCCAAGAGGGCTTGCATATCAAATGGGGCGTGAGCAGGAACCGACATTACGATTCCACTGCCTTCTTCTAAAGTAACAAATTTAGCGGGCAAAATTGGAATAAATCGGGTCGTTAGTGGAGATTCAACCAACGAGCCAATCAATTCTTTGCCTAAAAGCGTGCTGGTTACTTTAATTGAATAATTCAGATACTCTAATTTCTTTGCGGCGGATCTGCTTAATATCCAATCTTCAGTTTCGTTGACAAGTACGACAGCATACTCTTCGTTTGGATTTATCCAAAGATTAGTCACTCCAAAAATAGTTTCTGGTCTTAATGTAGTTACAGGTATGAATATGTTCTCATTTTTAAGCTTGAATTTGATCAGGGAATACTCTGTAAATGATGGCTCAATGTCACCCAAAGTATCATGCTGGCTAACTGGGTTTGAGTCATTAGGACACCAACCAACTGGATGAGACCCTTGTTCGATCACCCCGAGTTTATGAAGAGTTTCAAATTGCCAAGATATTAGTTTCTTATATATAGGATCAATGGTTGTAAATTCCCGTCTCCAATCAATTGAATACCCCATCTCTTTCATTCCGGCCTTTATCTCGTTATGAAAATATTTGGCTATTTGAAGAGGCTCCTTAAAGGTAAGTATATCTTCGTCACTGATATTGTATATTTTTCTGAAATTTTCTATGATTTCTTTATCTCCTGCTTGTACCCTCCTTGCCATCCCTAGAATTGGGGTACCTGTATAATGAAAAGCCATAGGAAAGAGTAAGTTATAACCCCTTAGCATCTTGTATCTGGCATGTACATCTGCTATAGTGTAGGTTCTTCCGTGTCCAATATGCTGTGGTGAGTTTGGGTATGGATAGGCAACTGTAATGAAAAATTTCTTTTGGCCCGAAATAGGATCCGATGTATTTATTGCATTTTGCTCCCAAATTTGTAACCATTTGTTTTCAATCGAATTCCAGATATTGACGTCCATTTCTCTTCCTTATCCTCATTTAAACGATTTTGCTGCTGCTATTTCAAAATTCGTAACAAGTTTATCAAATGTATTTTTTTTTAATGAAACATACATACAAATCCTCGATTTATCGAAAAAGCAAAGATCAAAGATATGATTTGACGGGGTTAAAAATGGCATTTGATCAATATCAAGATAATTTAATTTCACAATTCTAAAAAATTTGTTCGCTGTTATATTTAGGTTGTCAAATCAAAACTAGAGAGAAAGAGGGCTGGCCAAAAAATCATTTTCAATGCCTTTTTTGCGGGTTAGGCGTGGTGTTAGATTTGTAAACGCTAATATGTCAAATATTGGGAAGATTTGTAGTTTTTTCTAGTCAAGATTGTTTTGGCTGGTACATTCTGAAACGCTTATTTTAAACTTGCAATGAAATTAATATGAAATTGAATAAGTACCAGAATTATTCAAAGTATAAAAACGGAATAGCAATTCCATCATTGATTGGTACAGTTTTATTCATTATTCTTTATTCTTATTCCCGCATTACTTCCCCCGGCGTAGAAGTTTTTTTGTCTGATTCATTATACTCACTTGCTGCATCAGGTCCTGATAGGTTATTTAGCTTGTCTTTTTCTTTTTTATTTGAGTATTTACAAGTATTATTTTTCAAAATCAAAAATTGAAAACAATCCTCAGAATTTGCTGTACCACTTGCAATCTCCTTTTAAATCAACAAAGTACAAACTCATTTTTGTAATTTCTAGTCTGGTTTATTTTGTATTCTTTGGGTTTCTTTCAAATATCTTTATTTATTTCGTGGATGAAAATACCGTATTTTCAATTTACCCCATTCCCCCATCTGATCATTTACCACATGAATTAAACGGGTCTCATACAACCAATCATCACCAAAATGCTTCGGAAACAGAAAGTCTAAATGAGGACTTCGTTAGTAGCATTGATTACCCCACTTACAAACTCATTATTTGCTGCAATTATATTGGATATCTGCCAATGCTGATTCTGCAATTAAGTGAAAGCCTATCTATTCTAATAATACCTCTGAACTTAATAATTGGGATAACACTATCTATTTTAGTTGGGTTGAATGTTACCCTAAACATATTCATTTTATCAAAAAATCGAACGGTTAAAATGTCAAAAAAAAACCTATTTGGTGCTGTAGGAATTTCTACTGGATTATTTGTAGGGTGTCCGACATGCATGGGTAGTTTGTTTTACTCTCTAGTGGGATTTAGCTCCATGGTGCTTTTATCTTCATTAAACTTCTATCAGATCTTGTTCGTGGTTATAAGTATACCAATGCTATTTGGATCTCTATTTTTTATGATGAATATGCTTCGAAAAACTTATCTTAAATCTTGTCAAATAAAATGATTGAATCTAAATCCTAAAGAAAAATAGGGTATGAATTCCTTAGTTTGATATTAATCTTTATCTATGAATTCATCAGGTGAAGGAGGTTCTGGATTAATGCCCTTTCTTTTCCTTATGTCGGTAATAATATTTCTTATGACTGACTGAGGAACTGCTTGCCATGTTTTAAAATAAGTACTCCACATTGCTTTTCCTGCTGTTCCCCCCCTCATCATTTCAGACAAATCAAATGTTTCTGAGGCAGGTACTTCACCCAGGATAATAGCAATTATACCCTTTTGGTCCACGTTTAGCAATTTACCTCTCTTACCGGACAATATCCCAGCGACTGTACCAATCTGTTCCTGTGGACATTTTACTTCTATACCTAGGATCGGTTCTAACAACACAGGATCGGCTATCAACATGGATCCCAGCATAGCTCTTCTTGTTGCAGGCATTAATTGAGCCAAACCCCTGTGTGCCGGATCCTCGTGAGGGACAAAGTGGTGTAATACAAAACGCAAACCTCTGACAGATTCTTGAGCAATCGGCCCCGAATGAATTACATCCTCAAAGCCTGATTTGATTGAATCCATAGACTCTTGAATAAATTGAACTCCTTTTGTCTCGTCAGAAAGCATATTGCCGGTTGGGTCAACAGTAACCACGCTCCTAGCGTCATCCGTACTCCAACCCTTTTCCCTAAGCAGGCGAGACATTTCTTTCTTGTCCATATCTTCTCGCAATTGTCCTGTCCTAATCATATCGATAACTTCCTCACTCAATGGTTCTACCCTCAAAAATATCTTGTTGTGTTTGTTTGGTGATTTGCTCATTATTGGTCCTGCTCTTCCTCTAATGGTTTCTCTGTAGTTAATCAAAGGTTGTGTCGTTTTAATATCTAAGCCCAATTCTTGCAACAAGGAAGTTGCAATTTCAAGGTGCAAGACTCCCATACCTGCCATTAGTGTCTCTCCAGATTCTTCATTAATCTTTACAATTAGGTTTGGATCCTCAACAGTAATTCTTCTCAACCCTTCAACAAGTTTTGGTAAATCTTTTGGATGCTTTGGTTCTACGGCGATGGTAACTACAGGTTCAGAAACATACTTTATGGATTCGAAAGCAGGTACGGTTTTGATCGAAGAAATAGTCTCACCTGCCACAGCATAATCTAACCCTAATAAAGCGGGAATATTACCACATGGGATAACACTTACGACTTCACGTGTGTTCCCCATATAAATATTCACAGATTGTACTTTTCCAGTTCGCTTAGCATCTATAAGAAAAACTTCGTCTCCGTCTTTGATCGTACCAGAGAATAATCTACCAGTCGCAACCCTCCCGGCCTGAGGATCAACGTTAATTGTTGTTACCATCATCAAAACCGGACCATTTTCATCACAATTTAAGAGAGCCTTTCCAATGTCAGAATCCAAATCACCTGGCCAAATTTTTGGAATTCTATATTTTTGTGCTACGTGAGGTGGAGGATGATGTTGAACCACCATACCAAGAACTGCGTCATGCAAAGGTGCTCTTTCGGATAACTTTTTGATAGATGTAGGATCGGTCGATGTGTATGCATCATAAACGTCCTTGAAGCTAATCCCTTTTTTCTGTGCCACCTTAAAATTAAAACCCCATCTATCCTTTGCAGATCCGAATGCAACTGTATTTCCCTGGATGCTTACCTTCCATTTTTCCTTCAGTTCAGGCTCGGCGTAGAGATCTACTAATCTATTAAACTCTGCGATAATGTTAGATAACCACTTTTGCATGGCAGCAGGATCCAAACGTAATTCTTTTACCAACCTGTCGATTTTGTTTATATATAATACGGGTCTAACTCGTTCCTCTAATGCTTGTCTGGTTACTGTTTCGGTTTGTGTCATTATACCCTCTACCGAATCTGAAACTACGACTACCCCATCGATTGCTCTTAGGGCTCTAGTAACTCTACCAGTAAAATCAATGTGCCCAGGTGTATCTATCATATTTATGACATATTCCTTACCATCATCATTTTCGTAGAATAGAGTCACATTAGCTCCTCTAATTGTCATTTGTCTATTCTGTTCTAGTTTCATGGAATCCAAGGCCAATGCTTGTCCTGCAACACTTGGGGAAATAATTCCCGAAGCGGCCAAAAGGCTATCACTCATCGTAGTCTTACCGTGATCTACATGAGCAATAACCCCGAAATTTCTAATTTGATCTTTATTTCCAATTATTCTGATAATATCTTGAGTCGATTTAAACTTGGGCATCCTATATTTCAAAAAAGTTTTTTTAGGGTTATTAAACCTTCCTTGTGTAAGATAGGGTACGAAAAACCATGTAAAAGGGGTTGAATTTTCTAACTTTCTATTATTAGTTTCAAGTTATTAAAGGCAAATAGCGGCGGTTCGGGGGAGGCTACAACAGTAATACATATTCCAATCAGGTATCCTAATCTGAAAAACATAAAATTTAGACCACATAGCAGGACTATCAAATGTTTAAAGTTGACCAACCCGTTAACTTATATGACAACAATTAATCAAAAAAAATGTTAACTCATGGTGTTAGAAATTAGAGTGGGACATACACCCGACGCTGATGATGCTTTCATGTTTTATGCAATAGAAGAAGAGCTCATTCCAATGGGGGACTTTAAGATTATGCACCAAGTAGATGATATCGAAAAACTAAACAAACAGGCGATTAACCATGAGTTAGAGGTAACGGCTATATCCGCACATGCACTTGCATTTCTCAAAGACTATAAAATACTAAGCAGTGGAGGCAGTTTTGGAATTAACTATGGCCCAATTATTATTTCCTACAAAAAATCCTTAGATGACATTTCAAATAACATTGTTGGAATCCCTGGATATATGACCTCTGCGTATCTTTTGATGTCGATAGCCCTTGGGAAATTAAATTGCCGTGAAATGCTTTTTAGCGAGATTCCTAAAGCGATTATTAATGGAACCGTTCACTATGGACTAGTAATACATGAATCCCAGATCACTTATTCTAAGGATGATTTTAATAAGTTGTTTGATTTGGGCGAATGGTGGAATGAAAAAACTAACGGATTGCCTGTCCCATTAGGAATCAATGTGGCTAGTTCTAAATTGATGAATAAGAATATGATTAATGCCTTTGATAGACTTCTGCAAAGTTCGATTAAATACAGTCTAGATCATCTAGAAGAGGCCATAGAATTTTCCACCAAGTATGGTAGGGGAACCGAAAAATCAACACTAACCAAATTTGTCAAAATGTATGTCAACCCCTATACCGTAGATATGGGTAAAGATGGGAGAGAGGCAATTTCTAGGATGTTTGAGATGGCACGAGATAAAGGCATAATTAAAAGTATTCCTCCACTAAACTATTCTTTTTGAATATGCAGTTCTAATTCGGACCTTTTTTGGTTCTCATCATTTGACTTTTTTTGTGAAGGTATTAATTTTGCGAGCTCCGTTATCTATTATTAGATTTTATAAAAAATAAACCAAGTTATGATATGGTGAAATATCTGGAGTATTGGTAGCTTTTACCATCAGATGAATGAATTTGAAATTAAGAACGAATCATTATGCTAAGCCAAGTACATTATTTTATTTTATTATATTGAAAAAAGTGTCTCGTTGTACAGGGTTTCGCTTGATTTCTCTGATCAGAAAGTTCAGCTCGTTAATAGAAATTTGGTTTGGTTTACCTGCAGCCTTAAAAATTTCCTCTGAAAAAGCTGTTCCGACCAAATCATTACCGCCATAACATAATGCTACTTGAGCTAATTTTTTACCTAAAGCTATCCAATACACCGATACATTTTTGAGTACTTTACCGAGCAAAAGCCTTGATATCGCTATTATTCTAAGATCATAAATTGATGGACTTTCAGAAATGAGCGTGTGTTCCCTTTCCAGCTGCGTATTTTCCAAGCTAAATTTTAGTGGGATAAATGTTGTAAATCCTCCAGTTTTCTTATTTAATTCCCTTAACTTTATGATATGATCAACAATGTCCTCTGGTGTTTCAATATGACCGAAAAGCATTGTGCAATTGCCTTTCAAACCTATTTTATGGGCCTGATAGACTGTATCTAACCATTCTTCCCCTGAACATTTACCTAACACAATTTTGTCACGAGTATGCTTACTAAATATCTCCGCTCCACCGCCGGGCAACGCATCTAGGCCAGCATATTTCAGCCTCTCTAAAACTTCCTTGACTGAATTTTTAGTAACCCGCGATATAAAAAAAATCTCAGCAGGGGTGAGCGCTTTAATTATTACCTTTGGAAAACGGTTTTTTATCGACTTAAACATGTCTTCATAATATTCCAATCCCAACTTTGGGTTGAATCCTCCTACGATATGAAGTTCAGTGGCACCTAGGTCATTTAAAGCAAACTCGGCCCTTTTTACAATTTGTTCATTCGATAGTGTGTATGCATCATCATCTTTTTCCTTTCTATAAAAAGCACAAAGCTGACAACTTGCAGCACAAACATTAGTGTAATTTAAGTAATAGGATGATACAAAACTTACGTTATCTCCGCGAATTTCTTTTCTCAGTTGATTCGCAGCATTTCCTAGCAAAAACAGATTCTCATTCTTAAGCAAATCGACACCTTCATTAAATGTCAACTCATCACCTGACATCACCTTCTCTAAGGCGGCAGTAGGTCTTACTAGAGTATTGGACAATATAGAGCATACCACATAAAAAAATATAAGTGCTTTTAATGCTCAAAAGCAATTGTCCAAAAATCAAAGAATAAATTATACCAAGATTAAGATTAAACAATCATTGCAAAATACCCAGGTTCAACATGATATTTTTAAACACTCTGAAATTGAAGATACAATAGATAGAATTCTAGAAAATCATGAAGTTAAGTTAAATGATGTAATTTACTTGTTAGAATCACAAGAGATTCAACGTTTAGGGTTGGTTGGTAACTCCATTAGAGAGAACATGTTTGGCAAAAATGTCACTTTTATCAATAATATAATATTAAATTATACGAATGTTTGCGTTACTTATTGTAAGTTTTGTGCTTTTTATAGACCTCCTGGACATGAGGAATCATACACTGTATCAAAGGAAGAAATTCTCAATAGGGTCGTTTTTGCAAAAGCTAACTACAATATAAAACAAGTCCTCTTTCAAGGGGGGCATAACCCAAAATTAAATACCGAGTATTTCGAGGATATCTTCAGGACCCTCAAAGCAAAATGCCCAGACGTTGCAATCCATGGATTATCTGCTTCAGAGATAGATATGATAGCAAGAGTTGATAGGACATCGCCATTAGAAGTATTGGAGCGTTTGCAAGACGCCGGTCTTGAATCGCTACCTGGAGCAGGTGCAGAAATTCTGGTTGATGAAGTTAAGGATATTATAAGTCCACTCAAAATATCTAGTCAAACATGGTTAGACATCATGGAAAAGGCCCACAGTATCGGGATTAAATCTTCCGCCACTATGATGTATGGAACTGTAGAGTCCGTGGAACAGAGGGCTCGTCATATCCTCAAGATTGCAGATTTACAAAGAAAAACCAATGGGTTTATGGCATTTATACCATGGAGTTTTGAACCCAATAAAACAGAAATTCAAGACAGTGGGATAGGTACAACATCCTATGGGCGGGTTTGAATTATTAAAGATGATTTCGGTGTCAAGGATTGTCTTTAAGGGTTTGATAGATCATCTCCAATCATCATGGCTTACAAATGGGATTGGAATGGCGCAATTAGCAATTTACCACGGTTCTGACGACTTTGGAGGAACTCTCATAGGAGAAGAAGTTGTAAGTGCCACGGGCGCAAGATCTACAGAATTGTTATCTAAGAACATTATTACTGCGATAAAGGCTATGGGATACAGACCAGCAGAAAGAAACAACTCATATGATATAGTAAAACAGTATTAAAAATATTAAACGCATGAGTTTCTATAAACAAAATCTGTAGTTAGAATTTGGATGGCGATACACAAGGGCCTTTTTAAATAGATTTATAAATGTATTTTCATAAACTTTACAATTGTGCCAGTTGGAATAGACGACATGGCTATCTACGTTCCGAAACTTTATATAGACTACAAAGACTTCGCTGAAGCAAGAGGAATAGACCCCCAAAAACTAGAATATGGAATAGGAATCAAAAAGATGGCTTTGGCCGACGCTAATCAAGATCCGGCAAGCATGGCTGCAAATGCTTGTATGAGATTAATGAAGAATAATGATCTTAATCCTCAAGATATAGGAAGAATTTATGTAGCTACTGAATCTGGATTGGACGAATCAAAAGCAATGAATTCATTTGTAATTGGGATGTTAGAACAGGTATATGGAGAAAGTACTCTTGAACATGCAGGTGGTATAGAGTGCAAGTTTGCATGTGTGAGTGGCTCGTACGCCTTATATGATAACACAAATTGGATCCGTGCTGGTGAGAGTAACGATAAGGCAGCCATAGTCATTGTTAGTGATATTGCAAAATATGACATTGGTTCTGCAGGTGAATATACTCAGGGTGCTGGGGCTATCGCATTACTCATTAAGGATAATCCCAGACTATTGTCTTTTGATGAGAAAGTTACTTCAACCATTATAAAAAATGAGTATGATTTTTATCGACCTTTTGGAAAAGAAACGCCACTAGTAAATGGCTTATACTCTAATTTACTTTATCTGATTCAAGTAAGGAAGGCCCTTGAGGGTTATAAGGATAAGGCAATTAAGTCTGGCATAATTAGCCTTGGAAAGGACGAATCAATCATAGACCACATTGATTACGTCAGCGTGCATTTACCTTATAGAAGAATGGGGGAAAAGGCTTTGGCTTATTTACTGAGGCACGAATGGAGACATTTATCTAGATGGAGTAATATTATTTCTGAAATAGGAACTGATGAGCCTGTTCCCAAAGACCCCAGAGGTACTATTGAGTCAATCTTGGCTGACACCGACTTTATGAGGGCTGATGAAAAATTTAGAAGGGAGTTTATGAAAACAAAATACTATAAAGAGGTTTTCGACAACAAAATGTCCTCATCTTTGCAGGCATCTGCCGTTATTGGTAACCTATACACTGCTTCTATGTATATGGGATTGCGAAGTTTATTAGAATTTGAATTTTTAAAGGGTGTAGATTTATACAATAAGCGAATAGGTTTTGGTTCTTACGGTAGTGGTTGTAGCGCCATGGTATTTTCTGGAGTTATCCAAGAAAACTATAAGGATCTTGTAAAGCGAATGGATTTAGATAAGGATATAGGACAAAGAACAAAAATATCAATTAACGATTACGAAAAATTACACAGGAATAGTCGCAAATATAATGAAGCCTTCTTAAACGCAGAAAATGAATTTATTCTTATAAATGTAGGAGGCACAACAGCTGATAGAGCAGGATTTAGAGAATATTGTTATGCATCATGATCTTTGAGTGATGATGTGTAGGATCAGACTTGGTTATCTAAACTAATTATTTTTTATCTAGTCATCTAATGATTCTGTAATTTATTTTTTGTTTGCTGAATAGTTCAACTAACACATTTGACTGCTCTCTGTTCTCAAGTTCCAAGCTAAGATATACTCCAGCTGTCCCAGCAGGAATATTCGAACTAAGTCTGTCATGAACTACCTCAACAATATTTACATTTGCTTGCGCAATATCATTCACTATATTTCTCAAGGCCCCTGGCTTATCTTTGAGTTCAATAAACAATTTTATTAGTCTACCTGTTTGCATCAATCCCTTTGCAACTACCTGACCTAGTAGATACATGTCCACATTGCCGCCTGATAATATTGATACAATGTTCTTGTTTTTTGGAATACTCTTCTGATTTGAAATCAGATAAGCTAGGGAAGCAGCACCTGCAGGTTCCGTAACAATTTTTGAACGTTCCATCAATAAAAACATTGTCTTCACTATAGAAAGGTCATCCACTAATACAATATTATCAACCCTGTCTTTTATTATCTCATAAGGTAATTTTCCAGGTGATTTTACAGAAATTCCATCTGCTATTGTATAGCCTTCTTGAACTTTACTAATTTTCCCTTTTTTGATAGCCTTTTTCATAGATGGAAAAGCTGTAGATTCTACTCCAATTATCCTAACTTTAGGATTGATTGTTTTTATGGCTAAGGACACCCCTGCTATTAAGCCACCCCCACCAACTGGGACATACACCTCATCGATATTCTTCAAATCCTCGAGGATCTCGAGACCCACTGTACCTTGTCCTGCAATGACATCGGGATCATCAAAGGCCGGAACAATGGTTCTACCCTCCTTAGTAGCAACTTCCTTTGCATAAACAGACGATTCATCATAGTTATTACCTTCTAAAATTACATTTGCACCATAAGATCTAGTAGCTGCGATTTTGGCCGGAGAAGCATTCTTTGGCATGACTATTGTGCATGACATCTTATTCATAGCAGATGCATAAGCCACCCCTTGGGCATGGTTACCTGCTGACGCTGCTATAACCCCTCCATGTTTTGAATCAGCGTCCAATCTATCAATCATGGTTACTGCCCCCCTAACCTTAAAAGAGCCAGTCTTTTGATAACACTCTAATTTTAGATAAATGTTATTGCCACACATATTTGAAAAAGTATTTGACCGTATTAGATCAATTTTTCTAATTGACGACTTTGCTAATACCTTTTGTGCCCCTTTTATGCTGTTTAAATCTATTCTAGAAATTTTTTTTCTCAAAGAAATGGTAATCCAGGGTTTATTTAAATTTAGTTCTACAGATAGTCTGGTTAGATATTTTTTCGCCAAAGTAATAGAAATATTGGGAATTTTCTTTTTATTGACTCTATTCTACTTTCTCTAATGGTTTTCCGGATCCATCACACAATACTTGCGATTTTTGTTATTTTTGTAATCTCAATTTAATTCATATCCAATATGAAACCAGCAGGAAAGAAGTATGTTTTCTTTTATCAAAGGATAATTTAATCAGCAATTCTAATCCGAGCTGGAAATAGTCTGTGCGGTGAAAGCATTACATCATTTAGAATCTCAAGGTTTTCTACTTGAATTATAGGATGGTGTCTTGTGCCTCTTTCTTTTTGTTTTCTTGTTGATAGCAGTTCTATCAGGAATTTGATACTTTGTAAGGAAAAGAAATTGTTTGGGGTTTGTAAAGATGTATCTTAATTGAATCAAAGTAGACAATTTAGAATATCATAATATTACATAAAGATGGTAAAATATATAAAAAAAAAAAAAAAATATTTGTTTTCTTGTTGATATCAGTTCTATCGGGAATTTGATACTTTGTAAGGAAAAGAAATTGTTTGAGGTTTGTAACTGGACATCTTTTGATATTGACTCCAGGTCGCCAATTTTGAACATCCCCATTATTACATTATCCAAAGTCTTCATACAGGGGACCCATCATTACAACATTTGTTTCATGGATTGTCATAATTGAAAATAATTGAGACGATCTCGCATCAACATTCTGGTCGAGTAAAGATGGAATGAGAAATAATAGAGGAAAACTGATGTGCAAACCCCTAGTTTACTTCTCATCCATGCACTATATCATAAAGCAACAGTAAAGTAGACATCTTCAATTGATTTAGTGCAATATTTTTTAGAAAATAAAATATTTAGTTTGTATTATGATTATTGAAATTGAGAATAATTCCTGGAAAACAAACTAGCTTGAATTGAGCGATAAAGCGAAGAGTAGTAGGTATGAATATGATAGAATCTCCTTTTATCGATAAATTTATCCCTTCCATAGTGTCAAGGATAGTTGTATTCAGTTTTAGTTTTGATAGAATTTTAATATTTTTCTATAAGACGTTAATCTGATTACTATTGTTTCATATATGAATTCCAAATTTATGCGCTATTTGAGTATGTTTTCAAATTTGGTACCGGTATATAAAACCCGTTCAGGGATGTATATTTTTACATCATTTACAAATTAGCAGGGATCATAATAACTACTCCGATTATTTATTTTCGGATAGACCAAATGACGGGTTTCAAGTGGTATTCAATTGGGTTAAGAAAAAAAGTAATAAACAAATTGATGAAGCGGTTAAAAATTGATGTAATCCTGCTGATTTATTTCCTGAATTTTCAGTATCACCAAAAGATGCTGTCCGACTGATTTACATAGGACGCTGAACCTGCAAAATAATTGGATACAATGTTACCGTCGTCATCAGTATCATTGTGATCGGTTCAGCCAGCAAAGACCAATCATAATTACCCTGATTCGCTAAAAATGATGTTACCAAGGTGACCAGAAAAGCAACTAAAATACTTGGAATATAAATTTAATATCTTGGTAAAGAAGTCAGTTTTTGAATTTTAACTAAAATAAGAAATATAAATACTATCTACATCTTTTACATTCAAATTTTAGAATGATACTAGTAGAAAATGACAAGACAGATTCTCTACATTAATGATGACTTCTAAGAGGAATGTTATCTCATAAGATGATTAATCGTCCTAGAATTTCACAAATAGGGAGAATTGGCAACTATATTTCAAATCACCACCTCCCATGTCCATGATGAGGTGCCATCTCTCCGAATAGTTCCAGTTCTAGATAGACACTACTTATATCATATTTTTGATATTTATTGTTATATTCTCAATCTTAGTTTCTGTCATTTCTACCTTAAAAAAATGGACAAATCAGTTTGAACAGAAAGGATTAGTTCAAACAAGTCAAAGGTGAGGACAACCCTGCGGGGCATCAACGTCAGGCAATGATAAAAGCCCTTCTCACGTTTTCACACTAACTAAATCCTTCAAGATTATCGAAAGATTCAGAAACATTTATCACGTGAATGTAGCCCTAATTTGGATCATCCTCACTCCCTTCAAGATGTTTAGTGAATATTTCATTTGCCGGTTTTGCTTTCGCTAAATACAATTGGTAAAAACGGTATATAATATTGATCCAGATTTTCATTCTAGAAATTCAGAATCTAGAAATGGTATGAATTTTTTGCCAAATATATTGCAGATATTTCTCGAAAAATGACTTAAAGAAGTTTAAACCTTATTTATATAAGATAATACTAGTTTTGTGTTTTGTTTCAGAAAAACGCAATAGTTCTACTAGTCGTATTTAGTAATCATGTTATTATTACAGTGGAAGCCTGTTGCTCTCTTTGTTTTAGAATTGCATCACACCTTCGTTTTAGCTCGCCCTCACGGGGTTTTATTCGCAATTTGTTTCCACAACAAGGACAGTAATTATTAGATTGCCAAATTAGATATATCTGACAAACTTGACATCTTTTCTGTCCTTCTGCGTACCTGAGCGTGTAACTTCCTCCCCCATGGGTCGCTTTATGCCTCACACAAACACCTTTACAAGCCATAAAAGATCCCATACAACTCTTGTTCTAAAAACCTGTATCATGATTTTTATTTTAGAGAATAACTACAAAAGGAAAAGCAGAACTTATCCAGAGCAACAGACCTAATATCGGCTGGGGCATTATTGATTTTTTTATGCACAATTTCAATCTAAATAAATTAGAGGTACCTATTTTTCATGTTACACCTGCTATCCTGATATTTACTACAGTATCATTATTATTTTTTAATATTTTGTGATCAGACCTATTTAAATTATTCCAGATTATGTTTTTAATTCATTTTTCATCAAATCGTACAGAAATTCGAGCTCATTCTTTATTGCGTCAATTGATTCTTTTGGTATTTTTTCAAAATTAATTACTGAAGTTTTTTCTTTTGTTTTTTTATTCTTTATCATTTCAAAATCGACATACATAACCATCCCATTTTCACCTTGAAGCATCTTGTTTTGATCAAGGGAGGCCAAATCGATATGATAAGTTTCAATTATAAGATTTTCAAGATCCTTCTTTAACTTTGATATTTGTTCATTGTTCTTTTCTATGTCAGGGTAATTGTCCTCAATGGACGAGGCTTTTTCTATAAGGCTTTTTGACAAATCGTTATGTGTGAATAATTCTTCAAATAATTGTGTGTTATCGACATCCTTATAGCCTAATTTTTCCAGTTCATCTTTTATTATTTGATCCCCTTTTATAGTAATTTCACTTTTTGCACTGTTGTTTAATTCTTGCAACTCACGGATTTGCTTAGATTTTTGTATAACCTCTTTATCAATTTGATAATATAGTAAAGAATGAAATTGGATTCCCATATATATATAAAAATAAAATTTATCAATTTCTAAGCTTACCTGGAAGTAGAGTCGTCGTATATCGTCAGATTTTGTTGATTGTATGGGTACAGTTTGCCAATTCTTTGATTTGGCATTTACCAGCCTCTCAAGGTTTTGAAAAAGGGTTACTATTTTATTTGGATCAAATGAAGAGGTTTCTATTACCGAAAAATCTGCTAACATTACCTTGGTGTCTACGGTGACAGTATTCGCTCTTATGGAATTTTCAAAAACATCTTTAATATTTTCATAAAATTTATTTAAAAGGATGATTGTATCGGGGTTTTTTCCCTTTTCTTTCAGCGGTAATCGCATCTGTTTCTATCTTAATGATGACTATTTAAAATTTGAATTTATCTATGGAATATCAATAGATTAAAATATCATCCCAGTAACATAATGGTTATGCCTACAGCCTATATCTTGATTAATTGTATTTTAGGAAAGGAAGAAGAAATAATTAAACAAATATCTCAAATTCCACAAGTTAAGGAAGTTCGTGGAACTTACGGTGTTCATGATATGTTTGTTAAAATTCAAACAGATACAGTAGACGAAATGAATAATACAATTACCAATAGCATACGAAAAATTAACGGAATAACATCGACTGTTACATTGGTCTCCATACCCGAACAGGGTGGCAGGGGATAAATTTCCTTATTTTTTAATGTGCAGAATTATAAGAAAACTACTAATTGCCACACTTATCCAACCTACGGCTCCAACTATCGCAAAAATATAATAAATTGGGATTAACAAAGCAACAGCTGCTAAAGCTGCCCCGAGACACCATATAAAAAGTAATATTTGTATATCTATTTCAGAAACCTTCAATTTAACCCCTTATGTCCTCGTCGTATCCACTTATTGTGTTAACAATTTTTCCACAATTCGTGCAGACATTAAATTCAATAAATTCGAAATCATCATATTTCCTGTAAGAAAATTTATCATCATGAGTACAAAAAAATCCTTTTTATGTTCTTTATCAATTTTTTCGCATCTCAGGTCGATATTATAGTGCCGCCGGTGAGATTTGATCTCACGACAGCTCGGTCTTCAGCTTCACCCTGTTAGTTAAACAGTCGAGTGCTCTTCCAGGCTGAGCTACGACGGCACATTCTAAAATCATTAGTTTATAGTATATATATTATTGCTTTAAATCAATCAAAAATAATATTCTTAGGTTAAAAAGATATATTTAATTATTAAATAAAATTCGACCCCAATCCTAATAAATAAATGAGTATAAAGTAAAGAATTAGCTATGACAGATAAAAATGAAATGGATAGTTCAGCTAATGAATCGTCTTCAATATTAGAAAGTCCTGAAGAAAAGAAGAAAAGATTCCTAATGGAATTTGAGAATCCATTTAAGTGTGATAAATGCAGTGAACGATTTAAAAAGAAAAAATATTTGAGAGAGCATAAAGCCGAAGTGCATGCGTATTAACACTACCTATATTATAAACTAGACTCATTTCGACGCCAACCACACCCAAATATCGTAGATAGTAATAGTGAAAAAATGAAAATATATACAAAGACTGGAGACCAAGGCAAAACAAGCCTAGCTGATGGTACTAGAGTAGAAAAGTCGAGTAGCCGGATACAATCTTACGGAGCGGTTGACGAAATTAACAGCCATATTGGAATGTTGATATCATTAATGAATTCTAAATCAAATTTGGCAGATATGGTATAAGACTTGATCATAATACAACACCAATTATTTACCTTGGGGAGTGATCTGGCTAATCCACAACAAAAGGTGGAAAATTATCCTCGCATTACTGAGGGAGAAGTTACCTTTTTAGAGAATTGCATTGACAAATTTGATAAGGAAGTAGAACCTTTAAGGGCCTTCATTCTCCCCGGGGGAACTATAGAGGCCTCTCAGTGTCACGTGATTCGTACTGTTACCCGCAGGAGTGAGATTAAAATAGTCGATTTATACCTAAATAATGAAATCAGTAAGAATTGCTTTGTTTATATTAATAGGCTTTCAGATCTTTTTTTTGTATTGGCGAGAGTTTGTAATCGAAGACAGGATCAGGTTGATATTATTTGGAAAAAATAGCCATGTTACAGTCTTCTATTTTGATTGAATTTTATTAATTGTTTAGTATTAGGATATTAACATTCGAGTTTTGGTTTGGTTGCTGTAATCTCCATCCGGGAATATGATAAAAATTAGAGATCGACTACCATAGTTTATTGAATACAATCCAAGGGTGACTAATTCTATCAATTTCAAAATTGTAAAATTTAATGTGAGGTTGGAGTTTAATTGTATGGACCCTGTATTGCTGGTGCTTAACCCTCTATTAGTAAGTGATCATTTTACAGATTGATTTTGAAATGACAGTGTCTTCAAAAAAACATCCAGCAATTCAAATTTTCAAAACCGATACTAGCGAATTTAGTATCTGATTGTTCAATCCATGTATGATATAAAATAAAATTGTTAAAACTATTGGAATATAAAAATTACTGTCCATTTTATTTAAACCCAGATTTCTTGATGATTTTTGTTTGTCCTTAAACCCCATTAAGGAGGAATTCAATATCTGAAAATAAAGGGCAATAAATTGAAATATTAATCAACTACAAAACTATCAGATTCTATAATTCCAAACCTACTAAATTCTTAAATATATTATTTGAGGTGAAAAATAAATTTGGTTATCGAAATTATGGAAAGTACTTTAATTACTTTCATTAACAATAGTAGTAATATTTTTCGTATAACTATACTGTACTTATTTCAGATTAGTATTCATATTAAATTAATACAATTCAAAATCTTCAATAATAAATCGTATATGGTTACCGAAAGTTGGCAAAATAATTTCAATACTGATATGCAATACATTTCAACAACTCTTAAAAATCAACTATCACGGGGTTTGGGGTAAACATAATTGAAATTTAATCTTCGATTTAGACATCGCATATCAGTTTACGCCTCCTTTTGCTTTGTTCTATTGGTGGTAAATAGCGTTATTCCTGTTAGTCTGCTTACTACTTCCTTTGGGCAACAATTCGAACCATCCATGATACAAATGCCCTTGGGCTTATCTACCGAAATGGGCTTGAGCCAAAATGAGGACAACTCCGCTCTGCATGATAATATGTTTGAAGGATCTTCAGACATTTCCCTTGATATCGGAAATGAAAAGGAGATAAAACAGGAAAATATTGCATATGAAAAACAAGATATTGATTCTCAATCCGGAAAAGTTAAGAATTTGGCTCAAGCTGATTCGGATAGGGTTAGCACAAAAGTATTGACCAATTATGATGATAAAAAGCAGAATGGTCATCATGATGATAAAAAGCAGAATGGTCAGAATGGTCAGAATGGTCAGAATGGTCAGAATGGTCAGAATGGTCAGAATGGTCAGAATGGTCAGAATGGTCAGAATGGTCAGAATGGTCAGAATGGTCAGAATGGTCAGAAAAATATCAAGGGTCCTGTCCAACTAAATTTTGTCGATTCCTACTGGACAAATAATATTGCTCCAGAAACTGTTGTTGCAAGCATTTCATCTGGCCAGGTTACTGCACAGCAAATGCCGCCTGTTGCCAAACAAGAGGTGGATCCTGCAGAAGGTAATTCGGTATTAGCGGTAACCATCATTAATCAAGGCTTTTCAGATATATCAGGAGTCAAAGGGTATTTTGACTTCCCGACTGGATTTAAAGCCCTAGTTACTCCTGATAATGTTGATTCTGATACGGCGATATCCACGTATAATGGCGTGGTAAAAGCTGGACAATCATTTGTTCTTTATTTCCCAGTAAGCATTTTGCAAAATACCCAAGTAGGAAAAGAGTATCAGGGACAATTGAAAATAAAGTATTTCAAATTAACTGAGCAGTCTAAAAAGGATTTCAGAACAGCCAATATTGAAGTCCCATTTAGACTCTCAGGTAAGGTAATACTCGAAGTGCAAGGGAGTAACCAAAATTCAATCGCTCCAAATTCCAACGGTCAAGTCCCGCTATACCCATTTACCGGATCTGACATAATCAATGTAGTTGCTGGTACACCAAATACTCTAAAAATCGAGCTTTCCAATATGGGAAGCGCCAGTGCCACAGGCGTGATCGTAAATGTTTTGAATAATAATCAACAAATAACTAACGGTAATCAAGTATTAGGAGCATCTAATTCAAGTACTTCAAGTGACATAACCACTACCCAGGTTCCATATATAAATTTGGGTAACACAGTATTTAATATTGGAACTCTATCACCCAACCAGAAATCCGAAATAGACCCTATTATATTTCCGCCAGTTTCATCAGGAAACGCTATTCAAAATATCGAAATTCGAATTTCATACAATGATGCTTATGGAAATAAGAAAATCATAAACCATCTATTAGGCGTGCAAGTAGTCCCTACATCCCCACAGAACGATATCTTTGTTTCACCTGCCTCGCTTGAAAACGATGATAAAATTCAAAACTCACCTCAATCTATTTCAGGGCAGAGTGATTACTACAGGAATAATAATGGAGTTAATTACGTGGGAATGAGCAATGTTTTTCCTTTTAGAGCTCATCCGATTACCACTCTTATGTCTCCAGAAGCACCGAACGCAATTGAAAAACCAGCAATACAAGATTCTGAAAAGCAAATGGAAATTGTTGCAGGCAAAGTAGAAAATATCAGCTTCAGTATAAACAGCTTTGGAAAATCGGGGCAACCCAGCGATGGGACTCTATCTAACATTGCAATTACACTAACGCCACAATCACCTTCGATCAAAATTCTTGGAAATTCGGTTTGGAACATACCTAATGTAGGTAATGTACCCAACATCCTTACAACTAAGGTTTTTGCGTCTCCATCTCTTATTGGCAATCCAGTATTCTTTACCGTTAATGTACAGTATTTAAAGAATTATCAAGAACTAAAAACATCAAATTTTAATCTTGGTGCAGTGGTAACCGGAAACATAAAATTGGATGTGAATGATCTTACCTTAAGACCAATTGGCAATTCATATGACATAGTAGGAAATATTCTAAATCAGGGTAACGCATTGGCACAATTTTCAACGATTTCTATAACCGATCAACAAATACCGAATACTAATAAGAACCATAATAGCTCAGCTGGTAATGAAGTCTCCTCAAAGGAAAATGCAATATCAGAATACATAGGAGATCTACCGGTCAATGAACCAATCCCCTTTAATATTCCCATTCAAAAATCCCAATTGCAATATATTTTAAGTGCTGAGGAGAATTCATCCATTCAGTCAGATGGTCCCCTAAACGATTCCATAGTATTGCCTGTAAAATTAACATATACAGACAGCATCCAAAAAGTTCATGAAATTGTTCTGTACAAGTCATTGCCAATTAATCCTAATTCAATGTACAACTATCAGGGTTCAACTCCAGATAACAATGGATTTATCGACACATACTGGGCTTCCGATGCGCCTCTTCAAAGCAATTCGGCCTCTACATCAAACACGTTTACTAAATTATCCAATCAGAGAGCAGTGGGGCCAGGCGAAGGCAGCTCCATTCTTGCAGTAGAACTTTCTAATACAGGTTTTTCAGACATTAGTGGGGTTACAGGTTACCTAAAACTACCCCCAGGATTCACGGCAGATAATTCGGGTTCTGCTAGTTTAAAGAATGATCAACAAGAGATCAATAGCTTTACTTCAGTAGCAGACTCAAGTGATGTGATTAAATCAGGGCAAACTTATACTTTATATTTCAAAGTCAAAGTATTAGGCACTGCAACCCTAGGAAGTCATCTAGGATCACTATCCCTTTACTACTTTAAGGTCCCTGACACTAAGATAGGGACATACCGCATCCAAGATATTGATATACCCTTTTATGTCCCAGGAAAAGCGATCCTAGATTCGACTTCTAATGCAACTGATCTTCAACCTGGATTAAATAATCCGGTAAAATTGATAATTAGCAACAAGGGAACAGCAGACGCAACAGGTGTTGTTTTACAGATTTCCGAATCTGATGAAACTTTAATATCAGATAGTTCACGTGAACGAGTAATTTCAAATGAAACGTCAATCAATACCCTAGATCAAGATTCATCCTCACTGCCTATTATCAATACCGGACAAAGCACATTTAGTATAGAAAATATTCCTGTTGATGGATCGGCTGAGATTTTAATTAATATAATGCCATCTATTAATGCCGGTGAAAGTCTTCAAAAAATAAATCTGCATATAAACTACATTAATTCAGTTGGAGTGCCCAACTCAGTCGACAAAAGTATAGGTTTTAGGGTTCTACCTAACGCACCTGATGGGGGATTGAGTATATCTACTACCAGATCAGGTAACCCTGCACCCCTTACCCCAAGTAATCCCAGTAATAATGGCAACCAATTGGAAGAAGATGGGTTGAGTGTCTCTCCCAGTATGACACAGGACCTTGAAATGGGGAGGGGGTCAGGTGATACGGCATTCATGAATGCTTATCAATCAAAATCAGATTATGTTGATACAGAACTCAAAAAAACTACAGACATTCCTGACTACCTAAAATTCATTTCCATAGAAAATTCTTCTAATTCTCCCCAGGATTTGTCACCAAATGATCCCAATTTGGATACACTTCCAAGCAACCGACGAAGATACTGTATTCTTAACAGCAGGAAAAATTGATGATTTCAAATTTAATATCACCAATAATAACAATAATCCGATTCAAAATGCTGTGGTAACCCTCACTGCGAATACTGGAGCTTTAGAAATACTCGGAAATTCGAAATGGAGTCTCGACAAGGTAAACCCTAAAACCACTCTACAATTTCCAACCAAAGTATTTGCTTCAAAAACTCTGATCAATAGTCCAATATCTTTTGAGGTAAGTGTAGAGTACGTCAGTAATGGTCAGCTTAAATCAGATTCTTTTTTCATAGGTGCAAATGTAGTGGGAGAGATAGAAGTAAGTATAAACGACCTTTCAATAGACAATATAGGTGGAACTTTAAATGTAGTAGGCAATCTCCTAAATAAGGGCAATACCGGCGGATTGTTTACGACGATTGAGATAGTAACAGACAAGCAAATAATTGATAGGGAAATCGAAAACCTATCAAAAACTGGACAGAATGTTAGTAACCTAAAAATAGTAACCCCAGCCTCTACCACACCAGAGTATTTGGGTGATCTAGAGGAAGACTCGCCACTACCGTTCAATATTCCTCTGTCCACTAGTAACAAGTCATCATCTGGCAACTACCTGGTACCACTCAAAGTTGAATATTATGATGATTTAAGAAATCAATATGTCATTTATGAAAGTGATATCGTAAATGTCGATTTACCCCAGCAACCTGCTAATGAAAATCAGGGTGTCGGGTCGTTATTCTCTACATCTAATCCATTGGGCTTGGTTATCCTAGTCGTCCTCATAATAGTAATTATAATAATTTTGAGATTTTTGCGTACAAGATCAAAAAAGAAAAAAATGGCTAAATCGAATCCAAACAAGAATAATTCAAATTTCATAGATCTACTTGATAATGTAAAAAAAGACGATGAATTGCAGAAGAAAGAAGAAGAAAAAAGATAGTCAAGAGAAAACTTGACATCTTGAGTCTCGAACAATGATGGTGTCATTGTCTCAGAACTCTCAGAAACATCACTTAAGCCTGACGGTTCAGCCATCCACCTTTTTTAACCAAAAAAGTAGATGAATTAATAGGCTTTTTATCGGGTTATTTATTTTTCAGAATATCCTAATTCTACAAAACAGAAGGAAGAATCACTTATAGTCAATTTTTACAACAGAACGGAAGAAGCAAATAGCAGAATAAAAGTCAAAGTAATGGTACCAATACTCAATAATTTGAGGAGTATCTCATAATGGTAAGTGACCATAGACTTGCTGTTATTTCTTTTATTATATTTGTAGAGTCTAGAAATTCTAATCTCTATGTAACTTAGGATGAATGGAATTAATGAGAAAATTAGAGAGAAAGGAGTTATATTGTTTGTCTGAATTGCAAATCCCGCCAGAAATGGTAACATCCCCCATGATAATGCAAACCAATAATTCTTGTGAAACATTCCCTTAAAAAGCTCAAAGTTATAGGCAAAAAGAAAAAAGCCTTCTATAATTCCAATAAAAACTAAGATTGGAGCAAATAAGAGAGCATAATATAAACCCAGTCCGTAGGAAAAGCCCAAACAGGCCAGGATGATAATCCATGACTGCCTCTTTGTAAATAGATCTCCCCATGGCTTTATCTTTTTGGAGCCGATATTATCAGCCACATGGGCCCCTATTCCTAGGGCAATGAAATAAATTAAAACTAGAATGGCGAGTCTCTCAAAGTCAGTTGAACCGGTTATCAAGCTGCCCCAAACGACGAAGGAAATGCACATGCCTGTATATGGAAGAAAAAGCATTCCACAAAACAATCGAAATCTTTGAGGACCAAACTTGGGTACAAACCACTCATTCAGTCTAGAGTCTTCATTCATCTTTGAACGCTGATATTATTGCAGATGTTTCAAACGTTTGATATTCCTTGTGTATATGGCCAAAATCATGTGACTTGAGGACGGAATCTATTTCTGAATCCCAATGGTTGCTAATGATTAGTTTGTCTAGTCCGTTGAACACATTTGTCCATTTCTTATCAAGTTTCCAAAGAGTCTTGATAATTCTAAAATAAATTTTCCAAGCTAATTGATTAGCAGGTTTTTTTGGATAGGTAAAATCGTGAAGAATCAGTTGCCCCTTTTGTTTCAAAACTCGTCGGCATTCACTAACCAAGATATTTAAGTTAACATATTTGGGCAAATAAGACGCTACAATACAATCAAAACATCTATTTTGAAACGGCAAAAATTCAGCTGTACCGTTTATGGAATCGATCTCAATCTTTTTCTCCTCTAGTGCAATAAGATATTCAAACGTCAAATCAATCCCATATACTAAGTTGTTATTCTGTTTTAATAAAGAGGTTAGAATTCCAGTACCACAAGCCATTTCCAAAACCAGTGACCCGTTGGGTACACTCTTCACTATTTTCTTTTTCCAATTCAAGTCCTGTCCCAATGTTGCAAGTTTCACCAGCCTATCATAGCTACCAGAGTTATTCTTGTTGAAAAAGCTCTGAGCTAATCTAACTCCCATGGCCATATCCATGTCATGAATATCATGCAAATCTAATATTATTGGTGGTTAATTTTCATTTAAATGCAATTAGTAAAAGGATTAAATTATTTTGAATTATTTATCATGACATGACTCAAATTACCAATGTATTATATATCGTCATAATTACTATCGCTATGTGTGTGGGTGCTACTCTGCTAACCATTTTGGTGGACCATTCTTTTGATGTACCGGCTATAGTTGACCAGATTCCACATCTCGTAATTAATCAAATTCTTCAAATGTAATGACAAATTAGAAATCTCATGGTGAGGGCGAGCAAATCAAAGCAAGAAAATATATCAGATATTACAGAACACTTTTACAAATTAAAAGAATTACCCAGAGCTGGATGGAAACAGAAGCTCGAGATTGAAAATGTAGAATCTGTTGCATCCCATACCCTTTTAATGATAGTTTTGGTCTTTTTTTTCTCAGAGAAATACGGATATTCTTGTAGAAAAAAAGTCAGACTTATAGAATTGGCTTTAATCCATGATCTGGCCGAATCGATTACCGGAGACATTACTCCCGAAACTATGACTAAAAATAGGAAAAGAAAACTAGAAGACGAAGCATTTGGTAAGATAACAGATAAGATATCCGCCAAAAGTTTGAAGAAAAAATATTTAGAATTATGGCATGACTATCAGACAAAAAAGTCTTTCGAATCAAAGTGTGTCCACCTCCTTGATAAACTTGAAATGGTGTTACAAGCAAATTATTATCTAAATAACAGAAAAGGGATTAGAAAAGAAAATGTTAGACCCTTTTTCCAGTCAGGCTCGTCATATGCCTCTCACGTACCAAACTCACAATTACCCAAAACCCCCAAAAAAAATTTGCGAGATATAAAGGAATTAGAAGATATAAAAGAAATATTAGAGTACTTTAGTAATTAAATTATGCAATATTTCGTTGCCTTAAAAATCGGTGAAAAGAGGGTAAAAAATGCACAGGAATTATTATCAAACTTCTTATCCGATGGCACTCCTGCATTACCAGCACTTGCGTTGAAGGATAACAATAGTAACAATTGGGAACCAGTAGGAGAGGAGAACTATTTTGCCATAGTTCAGGAGGAACAAGGATATTTGATCGCGATTTGTGATAAGAATGGTATCGCTAAGGCAATAGCTAACTGGTTTTCACTTCAATCAAAAGACGCTATAAAAAACAAAATAGTAGAAACGGGAAACATTCAGGAATATTTTGGGAAAGTATCGTTACCAGTGTAAAATATATCCTTTTTAAGGAAAGGAATTTTAAAAAGCATAAATAATTAATACAGATGGGTAAATTCGAAAAGGAGATAGAAGTAAGGGGTCATTTGGTTGACTCCTCAATACTTACCCGTATTTTTGACAAGATTATGGATCTAAAAGGCGATTTCACAGTATTGGATTTTCAAATAGGAAAGAGAAAAGAAGATCATAGCTATGCACGATTGGTGATTAGAGGCGATAGCGAAAATCATTTGACAAAAATATTAGAATACTTGTTTCGTGAGGGTGCTACTAGTGTTTCAGTTGATGAGGTAAAATGTATTCCCTCACCTAGAGATATGGTCCTACCTGATGACTTTTATAGCACCACGAATAACCCAACCCAACTATTTTACCATAAAGAATGGATAAAGGTTGAAAACATGATGATGGACAAGTGCATCGTCTTAAATCCCGACACTAAAAAGGCAGAATGCAAAACCAACCGGGATGTAAGAAAAAGTGACCTGGTGGTGACTGGTGAAAGGGGAATTAGAATTATACCCCAAGAGAGACCAAGAGAAGGAGTTGACATATTTCAGTTTATGAGTAGCTCAAGTTCCAGCGAGCGACCTACTCAGCAAATTGCAAAAAAGGTTGCCCTTGACTTGTATCGTACAAAGAAAGACCATGGGAAGATAGTTGTCGTAGCGGGACCCGTGGTAGTTCATTCCGGAGCATCAGACTTATTGGCAAGACTCATAAGATTAGGGTTTGTAGATGGAATTTTAGCTGGTAACGCCTTAGCAGTCCATGATATTGAAAATGCATTACTTGGAACGTCGTTAGGAATGCATGTAGATGACGGGACACTTGCTGTGCGCGGACATCGCAATCATATGTCCATCGTAAATGAAGTGTTTAAAGCAGGATCTATAAAATCAATGGTAGAAAACAAAATCCTAAAAAACGGCATTATGTATGAATGTATCCGTAACGATATCCCATTTGTTTTGTGCGGTTCAATAAGAGATGATGGCCCCATACCAGATGTCATTACGGACATTGTTGAGGCTCAAAAAGAGTATAAATTATTGTTGAGGGGGGCTAATTTGGTAATCATGTTGTCAACTATGCTCCATTCAATCGCAGTTGGGAATATGTTGCCTGCCTCTGTAAAAGTTATAGCAGTAGATATTAACCAATCGGTGGTTACTAAATTATTAGATAGAGGAACAACTCAAGCGATAGGTGTAGTTACAGATATAGGGTCCTTTTTACCGATTGTAATGAGAAATTTAGAGGAGCTGGGAAGCATCAAATAATACACATCATGGGATGAAAATATTTCAACTCCTTTTTAATAGACTCTTTTGGAATTTGTTTAAGCAAGAAAGTATGATTTGGTTAGAATTATTGAATGGATAAAAACGCAATCAAAGAGATATCTACCATTTCGAGTCAATTCAAGGAATTTCCAATTCCAATATGCTTACAATATTGAATCAAAGCACTGCCTTTCGAATTTATAAAAGGAGAACAAAATTTTCAAAACTAACCAAGAAATCCTAAAAGGGAAAATCTATTTTTAATCTTGAATAATGATGATCTAGCAAAAGGGGTGTAACAAATGCATAGTTTAGGTACTTTATCTTTGCAAATCTAAAGAAAGTCAATAATACCTAATTTAAGTTGTAATCCAATAATTTTCCCATAGAAATTATATCAAAATGTATAATCACCTCGGGCTAATTCACTTGGCTTGGTACCATTATGTCACACATCTAATTTTACAAACCTGCTATCACAAGTGTACCAAAATTAATGTTAGGCTTCTCAATCTACCGTCTGGTTAAAGTTAAAATTGTCAATTCCAATTGAATTAGTACTCGTCATTTTTCATGACTTCGTTATCTATGAATTTGATTAATTTCTTATCAAATATCTTTGTGGTCTGGTTACAAATAACGCATCTAAAATAGACTTGAGATCTTCTTACCCTAGGTCTTGTCTTAGATTCCAGATGTTTCACTATCCAATCCTTTGGGGACCTAGTCTTGCAACCAGGACAAACAATAAATGTAGATACCTCATCTAAATCGTTTGAAATGGACATGTATTACCTAATCTAATGTTATCCCAGGTATTTATTTATGATTTATTTCGCACAGGAAAAACTTGGTATCTATTTAAATGGTTTTGATTGGGCCCACAGAAATGATGGTTTAATCAATATGCTACGTCCCATCCCATTCAAAGTCTCATGCTTAAGCAGCCAATCATTATGCATCTCCCTTAGTACTTGAAGGTTTTAACCATAATATAACTAACCTCCATATGGGATTGGAGAAAGAAAGCCTTCAATCTAATCAAAATTAGTCTCATTTCTCATTTATCACAATACTAACTTGATGTCATGAAATTCAAATCAATCTTTTTCTAGACCATCCTTTATCAATTTCAAAGCAATTTGGGGATTAACTCTCCCCCTTGTCTCTTTCATAACTAGCCCCAAAACATAATTTTTGACGTTTGAATTATTTTTTGATTGTTCAATCAATTGTGGCTGAGAATTTAATATGCCTTGAATAATCTTGATGATTGAATCCTCATCAGAAATTTTTTCGATTTGCAAAGTCTCTATTATCTTCAATGGACTTATCCCTGTTTCGATGCTCTTATCAAATATTTCTCTTGCTATAGTCCTGTTCAATGATTTTTCCTCAACTAATTTTGCCATTTCGGCTACCTGACTTGGTGATACAGAAAGAATGTCTAGACCCCTTGTGTTTTGATTAGTTAAACCCTGTCTATCTTTCTCATTTATTTTTGTAAGCAGCTCATTTACTATCCAATTTGATATTTCAATTGGAGATTTTTGGTATCTTAGCGATTCTTCAAAAAAATCACTTATTCTTTTATCATTAACTAAAATCTTGGCGGTGTGCTCGGTAATCTTGTAAACTTCCATATACCTATTCAACCTCTCAATTGGTATTTCAGGCATACTGGTTCTCATTCTGGAAACGAATTTGCTCCCTAAAATAATTCTAGGGATATCAGGCTCTGGAAAATACCGGTATTCCTCCTCTTCTTCTTTAGATCTTGCACCGACGGTCACCTTTCTTTTTTCATCCCAATGTCGAGTTTCTGCTTTGACATCAATTTCATGCATGATCAAAGTTTTTTGTCTAGTGATTTCATAATAGATTGATTTCTCAACCTCTTTAAATGAACTTATATTCTTAATTTCAACCTTCTTTCCACCTCCGACAGAAACATTAACATCGCATCTAACTGAACCTTCCAAACTTGGATCGGTTACTCCTAGATATTCAAATAGGTTGACTATTTCATTTAAGAAGGTCCTAACGGCGACTGGACTAGTAAAGTCAGGCTCTGTTACGATTTCAACTAACGATACACCAGCCCGATTATAATCGATAAGGGAGTAATTATTCGCAGCGGATTTATCTTCTTCATAGGTTATTTTTCCTGGATCTTCCTCTAATTGAACTCGGGTAATTCTTATTTTACTCCTCTCTTCACTCATGCTAGACTGGTCAGTTTTGGATTTTGAATCTCCCACAAATTCAATTGATCCCTCATAGCCAATACTGCTTAATTCATAGGAATTATACTGAGTCGTCTGATAATTTTTGGGCAAGTCAGGGTAAAAATAATTTTTTCTATAGAACGAAATCTCTGCAGGAATGTTACAATTAAAAGCCATACAAATCATTGATGCAAATTCGACTGCTCTTTTGTTGAGCAGGGGCAGAGTGCCTGGCAATCCCAAGCAGATAGGACAGGTATTTTCATTCGGAGGAGAATTTCGGTAATTTGAGAGACAATCGCAAAAAAGCTTTGTGTGAAGATTAGTTAGTTGACAGTGGATTTCTAGCCCAATTTTCAATTCTGGGTCTATTTTCTTGCTATTGTTCATACTCATACCTTTGGAATCCATGTCTCAAAACCTTCAACATTTTCAAGCAAAACAGCCACATCTATCAATTTTTGCTCGTCAAAAGCATTCGCCATCAATTGTACCCCGATTGGAAACCCCTTTTCAGATAAACCACCTGGAATTGATATTGCTGGTATACCTGCCAGATTAGCTAATATTGTATAAACGTCCAAATTATAGTGCTCAGTCGCTTGCAAAGTTTTTTCCCCTAATTTAAAAGGCATGACAGGCATAGTTGGTAAAATCAAAATGTCATATTTATTAAAAAGAATATCGAACTCTCTTTTTATCATTGATCTTAACTTTTGGGCCTTGGCATAATATTTACCAAAATAGCCTGCCGATAATACATATGAACCTAGAAGAATTCGGAGTTTTACTTCATCACCAAACTTAGACCTAGATTCAGAAAAATAACTGTTCCACTCATAACCTTCTGGACTACCTTCATAACCATACCGTAAATTATCAAATCTTGATAAATTACTGCTTGCTTCCGCTGTAGCTATGATATAATATGAAGATAGAGCATAATTTGATAAAGGTATTCTGGTATCTTCTGCTTCAAGACCATAGTCTTCAAGTTGTTTCACTTTATTCCTTGTAATTTTAGCTATTTCAGTCTCTGAATCATCAATTAATTCATTAAGTACACCAATTTTATACTTTTTTTTCAGAATATTGTCAACACTATTAGTTTGATACTCATATTTTTTATGGACTGTGGTATTGTCTTTTGGGTCCGCTCCTGAAATAATATTGAGGAGCGGAACCAGATCATAAATAGTTCTGGCAATTGGTCCAATTTGCTCCAATGAATTAGAATAAGAAATTAATCCATTTCTACTTACACTTCCGTAAGTGGGTTTAATTCCAACGACTGAACAAAAACTGGACGGGCATCTGATGGATCCACCTGTATCTGAACCAAGAGATAATGGTATTTGTAAAGATGCAACAGAAGCCGCACTTCCTCCTGAGGAACCACCAGCGACATATTCGAGGTTCCAAGGATTTCTAACTGGGCCAAATGAAGAATACTCTGAAGTAGTCCCCATACCAAACTCATCCATATTCAATTTGCCGATAACAATACCACCCTGTTCTTCGATCTTGCCTACCACTGTCGCGTTATATGGAGAGACGTATTCAGATAGCATACGAGAAGCACATGTATTTTTTAGACCTTGTACGCTAATATTGTCTTTAATTCCAACTGGAATACCAGCCAACAAGCCGGTCTTAATTCCTTCTTTGATCTTCTTATCAATCGCCCTAGACTTTGTCAAGGCATTTTCAAAATTATGGCTAATAAAGGAGTTTATTTCAAGGTCTACATGCTTTATCCTTTCAATAATTGTCGAAATGTACTCCTCAGCAGTTATTTCTTGTTCTTTAATCTTTCGTGAAACTACGAAAGCAGGCAGTTCATAAAGAGTCTTCAAGATCAGATCCTTGGTCCGACGATAAAACCATCTTTGATATTTTTTAATTTAAATTTAGGTTGAGGTCCTTCCGACGATTCTAAAGCTGGTCTAGGATTATCATCTCGCAAGTTTTCAAAGGCCATTTCAAATTTTAGATCATCGATGATAGGAACTTCAGAACCCTCAGTAGTGAATTCATCTAATTTGTCAAACATTAATAGTACTTCCTCCACTTTCCTAGAGATTTGTGTCATATTTTGCTCAGGTATCTCTAATTTAGTTAGATCACATAATTTCTTAATGTCAATACCCTTTGCCATGGTTAGCTATGGGGATCTAACGTTATTTTATATTTATCTTATGGGGTTAGCCTATCTATGTCTCTTGGATAAAAAGTTGCGTCTCTTATATTGTCCAGTTTTAATATGGCCATCAATAGTCTTTCTAACCCGAGTCCAAAACCAGCATGTGGAGGAACTCCATAATCAAAAACCCTCAGATGATAATCAAAAGCCTTATGACTTAGGCCCTTTTTTTTCATATTATTCATTAGATCAGCCTTATTATTGATACGTGTACTACCCGATGATAACTCAAGGCTTCCATACATTAGGTCAAAGGATTCGCTTAATATACGAGGATCATCTCCATTACTTGGCTCAGTCATTTGATCCATTTTCTTTGATTTCACATAGAAAGGCTTCGTTGAAGCAGGCCAATCAGTGATAAAATAAAATTCATCTCCAAAAAGATCCTTGAGTAGTTTTGGCGCAATATCATCTCCCCAGCGAATGTACTTGTGACTATTTTGTAATTTTTCTACTAATTGCGAGTATGTAATTCGACTGAAAGGGCTACTCACATTCGGAAGCTTAATTCCCAAACTCTCAAGTTCGACTTGATTTTTGTCACCAATACTTTGAATAACATATCGAATTAAATTATCTAGATAATCCATCATATCGGTATAGTCTACATATGCTTTTTCCACATCAACTGACATTGCTTCAGATAAATGTCTGTTTGTCCTAGAAGGTTCTGCTCTAAATATAGGAGCTATTTCAAATACATTTTCAAAAGCCATGGTCAACTGCTCTTTGTATAACTGTGGGCTTTGTGCCAAAAACGCTTCCCTATCATAATAAAAGATTGGGAATAATGCGGCACCTCCTTCTGTAGCAGTAGCAATCATTTTTGGAGTATTAACTTCAACAAAATAATTGTCATTTAAATATTGCCTAATAGAATTTAGGATAGTATTCCTTATTTTAAAAACATTTTGTAAATGATTTCTCCTTAAATCTAGAGCCCTCAGGTCTAATCTAGTGTCAATACCGATTGAAGAAATGGATTGGGTAAGGAATGGGGCAGGTTTGTTAGAAACAGATAATATTTTGATCTCTTCAGGGATAACTTCATATTCCTTGCTCGAATTTTTTTGTTCAACAACTTTTCCCCTTATAGCGATTGAAGAATGTTCTTTCAAGCTTTTTAATGATTCAAATATATTTTCACTTAATTCCTTCCGCTTCACAAGAATTTGAATATCTCCAAATCTATCTCTTATTTGGACAAAAAGTACATTTCCATGGTCTCGTTTTGAAGATATCCATCCAATAACTGTAACAACCTTATTGATTACGGAATCTGAAATTTGAAAAGAATAATGAGTCCTTCGCCAGTCCCCTAATTCAGTTTCAGCAATGATTTTGTCTTCCAATATGATACAATATTTTCAAATTTTTATAAGAATATATCTTTTTCACCTCAAAAGAGGTATGCATAAAAATTGTGCCCGGATTAGACCTTTGGGCAAATTATCTCAAATTTGTCTGACGGTTAGGTGGATACCAGCTTAGCAAGGTTGTTTAGATTGGGATTCTTGCATTCGTAGAAACTATGGTAATCCTGTAATAATACCCAACTAGCCCAGGTCTATTTGTGCAATAGAGATTTCAAAATGTAGGACTATTGATTCTAACAGGAAGTTGGAAATATGCAATGGGGGAACAGGGAAAGATGCTGAAATTACCAGTTAATGGATCTTTTGAATTGGAACTTGTCATTATTGAGGTATTTTATGTAGTTTTTTAATGAAATGGGTGAAAAGATGTAAAATATGGTCATTAACATATCCTTTTTAGAAATTTCAATGTTAGAGTTGATTAAGATCTATAAATTTATGATAAATGTTGGTTCGTGCCGCACCGCCTAATATACTAAACGAAGAAAGGGGTGAACTAATGCTATATAAGCAGATCCTTTATGTACACATATTATAAATGGTTAATTCATTATGTTTTGGTATGCCAGAGTGTCGCTTTTATATATCAAATGAACAAATTGACTGGTAAACACTATACTCGGAATATATTCATAAACCACTTATAAGTAAGGTTCTGTGCCCCCTGTTATGCTAGTTGAGTTACTTTAATCCACTTGTCCCTGATATGTATACTTCATCGTCCTTGCCGTACCAAATTTGATGATATCATGATAGCACAAATACACTCACCTACTTTTGCCTGTGTCCATTTTTCATAAAATATAGGATTGCCTTCGAGGCTTAGTTCGCTCAATTTACATAACTCCTTTTTGTAAATATATCCAAACAAATTCAGCCAGTTCTTCACCCGATAAAGAATGCAGACCTAATGAAACAGAGAAAAAATTCATCGTGGTGTACGGTTCTATTCACGATGAATTGAATTCAACTTTCAAGCAGGTTTTTCTCTTGAGAGCGGTGTTGTAATGCTCTAATTTGAGAAATCTGCATCTTGGTATTTAATGTCATCAGTTGTCTCCGGATATTGAATATATACCTTAACCTTTGGTATTTCATGATAAAGTACGCTCTCTTGCTACTCCCGTGTTTTTTTCCCTAGGAAATTGATAGTAAGAGAATTTACTTGCTTATTGACAATTTGATTGCAATCCAAAACCAGATGTATCTCGCATTCCCAACTCTGACCATCTTTTCATCAACGATAAATTCTGATTTCTTTCTTTTCTTTGTCGACAGGCTTTGTTGATTTTATCTGAATCCAGTCCAATTTTTTTAGATGAAAGAACGTGATTTCGACTTACAAAGTGGGAAAACATTCATGAAACAAGTATAATATACAAAGGTAACAGGACCATTACAGGCTACGACCAATGTGAGATTAAGTGTCAAATTCCTTTTCTGTTATTCTCATATGGTTTAGTGCCTTAGAGCCATAAAAATTTTTAAGGAAATAGAACCCATATAGCATAATCCTTTTAAAATTGCTAACTAATCCTTTCAAACCAGTTATTTTTTTTAGTTTATTCTCTTATTAATTATGAAATGTGAATAAATACCTAATAAGATTCCAATTTTCCAATCTTTCTTTATCCACCGCTGTTATGATTCTTCTTTCTAAACGATTATCAAGTTCCTCAGAACCAAAATTTTTAGACAAATATTCAAATACGGTTAGAGCTAAATAATAATAATGGGAAACGACAATGTCACTCACGTAACAACTGGAAATTGGGATTCAGAGGTCTTAAAAGCTGACAAACCAGTTTTTGTAGATTTTTGGGCCGAATGGTGTGGTCCATGCCGAATGGTTGGCCCAGTTGTTGAACAAATAGCACAATCCTATTCAGACAAAATAAAGGTGGTAAAACTAAACGTCGATGAAAATCAAGAAATTGCAATGAAATACGGTATCCAGTCTATTCCATCACTATTGATTTTCAAAAACGGAAAGGAGATAAAAAGAACAATAGGTGCAGCCCCAAAAGATACCTACGTTAAATTCATCAATGAGGCAATTTCTTCATAAGTGAAAAGTTTTTTTTAATTATTTTGAAATGATTTAAAAGCATTAATATTCTTAATACATAAATTATTTTTAATTTGAATAAATCCGAGCTTCTTTCACTTTTCTCCTCCGATTATGAAAAATATTATAAAGTTTCACTATTTGAAAAATTAGGCTTTATTCGTCAGAGTTGTTCTATTTGTAGTAGGTTCTTTTGGGCCATCCCTCTACGATCGATTTGTCCAGATCATGAAAACTATACATTTATTGGAAATCCACCGACTTCCAGAAGATATAGTTATACTCAATCGTGGGAGAAGATTAGGGATTACTTCAAAGAAAATGGTCACAGTATAGTTAACAGGTATCCGGTAGTATGCAGATGGAGAGATGACCTTTACTACACCATTGCTTCAATTGTAGATTTTCAAAGGGTCGCCGATAATAAAGTAATGTTCGAATTGCCCGGTAATCCACTAGTAGTCCCTCAAATGTGCTTAAGGTTTAATGACATTGAGAATGTCGGGATAACTGGGAGACACTATACCTCGTTTTGCATGGTAGGGCAAACATGCGATGCAGATTCTAAGGGAGGTTACTGGAAAGATCGGTGTATAGATCTGGATTTTGGATTATTGGTAGATATTTTCGGGATATCCCCCGCTGAAATAACGTTTGTAGAGGATGTATGGATTGGTGCGGGGGCATTTGGTAGCTCACTTGAATATTTTGTAAGGGGGTTGGAATTAGGGAATGCCGTTTTCACAGAATTTGAAGGTAATGAAAAAAATCATAGGGTTCTTAAGAACAAGATAATAGATATGGGCGCAGGTTTAGAGAGACTATCGTGGATAACAAACGGAACCCCAACCAGTTACGATTGTACTTTTGAACCGATACTAAAAAGGATATACGAAACGTCTGGGATGGATAATTCATTTAACTCAAATGGAAAAAACAATTCTCAATCCAAAATCCTTTCAGATTACTTTAGTAGAATTTCAGCAAAGTTGGAATCGACCTCTGATATTTTGCAGGTAAAAAAACAAATAGCACAAGAATTAAGTATAGATTTTGAAAAATTACAAAAGATTGTAGTCCCGTACGAATCATTATATACGATTATAGATCACACAAGAACTCTAGTTTTTGCTATAAGCGATGGCTCATTACCTTCAAACGTTGGAGGTGGATACAATCTAAGGGTTATCCTTAGAAGAACACTTTCTCTATTGAAACAACTTGACATAGGGCTCAAAGTCGCAGACATAGTTGATATGCATTTGAACCAACTACAACCGTTATACCCAGAATTAATGGAGTACAGAAATGACATTCATGAAGTCTTGGATATCGAGGGCAAGAGATTTATTGAGACACAAGAAAGGATTGTTACAATTTCAAATAAAATAAAAAAAGGGAAAACCAAATTGAATTTAGATGATTTGATCCGACTTTATGAATCCGATGGGGTTACTCCTGATTATCTTGTTGAAAACGGACTTCTTGAATCGGTTCCAGCAAATTTTTACACAAGACTCTCGGAATTACATTCAACCAGTCGGTCTGAAAAAGGAGATAAAAAAGAATTCAATTTTGATGATAATGTTGACATTGATAGTATCACAGGAACGAAGTTATTGTATTACGACGACCCAAGTATTTATTCTTTTGACGCAAAGATATTAAAAATAATTAACAAGAATTTAATTGTTTTAGACAAAACTTGTTTTTATCCAAGGGGTGGAGGGCAGGAACCTGATTTTGGCTATATTGGTTCTTACAAAGTTGATAACGTGGTAAAAATCAAAGACAAGGTCCTTCACCACTTGATTGGGGAATTTGAACAAAAGGAAGGAGATGTCATCAAATGTGTGATTGAGAAGGAGAGGAGACTAGCCATAACCAAAAACCATACTGCTACTCACATAATCAATCATGCATCTAAAAGTGTCCTAGGTTCATGGGTTTGGCAAAACTCTGCATACAAGGACGAAACATATGCCAGGTTGGATATTACACATCATTCCGCTTTATCCAGGGATGAAATGCAGGAAATAGAAAGAAAAGCAAATGAAATAATTAGAAGGAATTTGCCAGTCATGATTAATTTTTACACCAGAGGAATAGCAGAACAAAACTACAGCTTTAGAATCTACCAAGGCGGTGTTGTTCCATCAAACGATGTAAGGATCGTTAACATTGGAGGATTAGATATCGAAGCTTGTGGAGGAACCCATGTTTTCAACACAGGCGAATTAGGTCTTATCAAAATAATAAAGACAGAGAGAATTCAGGATGGAGTTGTTAGAATAGAATTTGTTGCTGGGGAAAATGCACTAAAACGTGTTCAAGATCAGGACAACCAGATACAATATATTGTTAATAAGCTGGGCACAAATCGAGAAAAAATTTTAGAAACATTCTCAAAGAACATTGATGAACTAGATAAATCTAAGAAGAAAATTAAAAGCCTTTTAAGAAGAATTTCAATTGCATCTGTGGATCAAACAATAAGGGACTCCATTGTTCTCAAATCAGAATCAGATGAAAACAGATTTCTGAATTGTTATTTTAGAATAGACGAAGAATTTGATGATCAATTCCATCTTTTGGTTGGCCAAACTTCAGTAGAACAAAATCCAGAACTTGTTTACATTTCAGTAATAATCATGGAAAACAAATCAGCAAAAGTCATTGTCTTTTGTGGAAAAAATGCAATAAAAATAATTAAAGCAAATGCATTGGCAAGCAATCTATCAAAGATGCTTGGTGGCTCTGGTGGAGGAACACCAAATTTTGGACAAGGCGGAGGAAATATGATAGAAAATCTCAAAGGTCTTGAGGATATGGTAAGAAAAAGTCTGATAGAAAAACTTGACGACACAACTAAATAGATTAATCATTTAAAAAAAGAGATTCATTTATTCGCTTCGTTTCTGGTCAAGTTGAGGCATTTTTTAGATGTAGACGAGGTAGTCCAAATCCGTTAAATATGAATCTAAAATAATCCAGGGGTCCTTTCATTTCACCATTAGTAATTTAACTTTAGTAAAAAAATAATTGTTACCAATAAATATCTAAGTAACTAATTTCTTTAAATCGTTTGGGTTTTTTAGTCCACGTCTGATTTCCATTGCTATTCTTCTGCCAACACCGAAAGTTTCTCCATATTTATATTTTGTATAAGGCGTTGTGGTAGCTAGAATCGGATTTCCTGGGACTCTAAGGGATACATCATAGACTATTATATCCAAGTCTACAGTAACAACACTTTGTAGCGAGAAGGGACCAATAATACCAGGAGGATATTCCTTTAATGTACACTGAACAAATTTTTCCCCCATTTTGAATACTTTATCCAAAAGAGATTCTCTAATACTGGCCGGTGTATGGCCGACTTCTATATTCTGCAAGTCAATTGCCATTTCAAGTTGATTTGCGGCGGGTATTGAAGTAGTAAAGTCATGTATGTTAGTTTGTAGTCTTCGTTCAATACCCAAAAAATCAACATCTCCATCGAGTGGTGAATAAAAATAATTAAAATTGAAATAAGTACCTATAAGGTATTGTTCTATGGTAGAGTTATCCTTCAAGTCTGATGCAGTTATTAACCCTGCTTCGATTCTTTTCTCAGATTTTATTTTATAGTCTTGGTAAGATGTTACTATGAAAAATGCTCTCTCAAGTTTTCTTTTGGCTTCCTGAATCTTGACGAGAGAAGGGCCTTCAATCTCTTCTGGAGTTGAATATATTTTTGGCATAGAAATATGAGCTTTTCTTAGCAAGTCATATTGATTATTTGGAAGATGTCTTTCCTCAGCCTTAAGAATATATCTGTTTCCAAATACAGGAATTTTGAGTGATTTTTCAATATTATCAATCCCTAAATAAACTACAAATGATCTGTGCGGAATCAAAATCGTGTTCAAGTCAAGTAATTTGTTTTGATTTTCTGTATACATTAAATCAGAAAAATTATCTAAAACTAATATTTCATCAGCCAATCGACTAAACTTTTGATATGGTAACTCCCTGCCTTTTTGGCAAATGCATATGGTTCTAAACCCCTCATCTTTGGCACCATCCATTATTTCTAAAGCAGAGTGGCTTCCAATAACCCCCAAAGTAATATTATCCAAATCATATTTGTCTATTAGATTACCTACATCCATTTTTTAAATTCTCATTCCGGGAAGTAATAGTTGAACTTTTTTCATATTTTAGTTCTTTCTTGTAAATTTATTTTGGTGTACCTTGTTTCTTTCAGCTCTTCATCTATGGCGTTTTTTAAATCTTGATCATCCTTATTTGAGTAATCAACACCCAAAGTCTCTGCTATCGATTCCAGTTTTTCTCTGTCAATAGATTGTTGGCCTTTTTCCTGATTGGATGTTTCGTTTGCAAGGGACTTTTTTGCCTCTACTCTGGCCTTCTGAAATTCACTGGTTGCTCTACCCATTGATCTCAGCTAATTCTGGAATTTTTTTGGCACCAAAAAATATGACAACGATAACTAAAATTATTATTATCCATTCCATTCCGTTTATGAATGCCATAAAAATTAATTTGCAATCCCCATTAATAAACAAATATTCAAAATCTCCTCCAGAATATTTTGCTTTAAGAATGCATAGGTTTTGATAATGTCCAAAATGTAAATAAGGTTCTTTATAAATAAATTGAATTATACTATGAGGTACAACGAAGCAGCATTTATCGGACAGCAACGTTCAAGAGCCGCCCAAATGAAATTATTTGATTACGCAGGATTTGCTATGTTAACTTATACAATAAAAAAAAGCCCCAAAGATGACGGCTTTCTGCCTGTTGGAGAAGATTTGTTCGTTAGTAAGGCGATTTATGATAACAACATAATCATATATCTTACAGACGAAGAAGGATATGCCAAGGCACAAACCAAACCCATGGGTATCACCGAGGGCGAAAAGATATTAGATAAGATTTCATCAGACGGAATGAAATTTTTTGAAGGAGATTTAAAAACTATATAATAATTTCTGTCCCCATTTTGACATTTTCAAGTATCAATTTTTCAATGTTGTTTATGGTTGATTTGAATACTACTGTTGGTAAATTGGATCTTTCTATCACTTTTAAGCTTATCAAATCCATCAAGTCATATGTACCTGCCATAGATTTTTCTGATTTTAGAATGTTTACACAATCTTGGACTTTTATCTTGTCGTATTTATTGGCTTCTGGATTTGTTCTAGGATCAGAATCATATATTCCATCAACATCTGTAGCGTTGTAAAACTTTGTTGCACCTACACGTTCGGCTATCAGAGCTGAAGTTGCGTTCGTGCTCTGACCAGGATAAATCCCACCTGTTACTATAACTAAACCGGATAAGAGAGCTACAGAGATTTCTTCTAGATTCTTAGGCGGTAGGGGATAACAATATCCTGCCAGACCTGAGATCAAAAGTCTCGCATTCAAATGTGAGACCTGGATTCCAATCAGATCAAGTCCGGATTCATCCATTCCCAAGCTTCGTGATAAATTAATATAAAATCTCGCTATCTTTCCCCCACCGGTAATAATGATTGGTTGATAAACTTGGCTTATTTTTTTTATCAACTGTACATAGTCATTTAATTGAGAAGAGGTTGTGTCAAAATTAAATAAACTCCCACTTAATTTTATCACTATCCTTGGTTTATCCATAGAATTTCATTTGGCAAGTGATTATAAAAATCGTTAGAAATTTTGGTTTTCAGAATCTTCAAGTATAGATTCAAAGTATTTCCTTTTTTCTGGGGTGGTATATACTCTCATCATATCAAGATATCCAGTGATGACATTAATCAAAGGTAATTGATCAAAAGACTTTTCATATTCTGCCTGCTCACTTATTATCATGATGGAAGTTACCTCTTCCTTCTTTGGGGCCAATGGGATCGAAGGCGCTCGGGAAATATCCAAAAAAACTGGCTCCCCATAATTTTGATTTTGTCCAATAAGCCTTTTTACTATAGAGATTTGTTTTTCAAAATCAATAGTCCTACTAAGAAGGCTTCTCGATTGTATATTGTCGCGCTCATCTTCGTATCTCTGATTAGTCAACGAAAAATATTCATAAATGCATTTTAGTAAATTTCGCCTTTTGTAGTCTCTTGCAAGCTTCACAGCAAATGTATCCATAGTTTGTGAATTTGATGGTCGAAAATTGCACAATAATTCTAGGATCATCTCGTCATGCAAATTAAAAAAATCCTCAAGGGAATCAAAATCAGTCAAGTGCAGTGACTTATTGAGATGTTTCATCGAATGTAAGATCATGACTTCGCCGGACCTAACTGTTTTGTGAAAATACACTGACTTGAACATTTGATATCTTGAGATTAGCATTGACTCATACGAATATAATGCGGATTTGTTTATCCCCAATACTTTTGAAGACGCAACCTCCAGAGAATTAATAATTCTAAAATAATCTATTTTTCCATATTCAGTACCCTGAAAAATAACTGTCCCGTGGCAGGTAATCCATCAAATCTACAGATAAACCACCAGAAATAACTTCATTTAAAAAGCCTGAATTATGTTTTCCAAAACTTAGGGAAGATATAGTAGCAGGATTATATCCATTTTGTTTAATAATATCAGATATCTTGGTTTCCAAGATAATCCTCTCGCCGAGGTTTTCGTGAGAGCTGTTTTTAGAATCTTTAAGAATTTCCTCAAATAAATGAGAATATGGACCGTGTCCAACATCATGTAAAAGGGCTGCCAACCTTAGCTGTTGAATTAAATCGTTATCTGTAAAGTATCCCTTATCATATAACGTTTGACCGGCCATCCCAGCTAGGAACATTGAACCAAGGGAATGCTCAAATCTGGAATGAAGTGCACCAGGATAAACAAGATGTGCACCAGCTAACTGACGAATTCTCCGGAGTCTTTGAAAAATATGGGTATCTATTATCTCTTTTTCTACCTGTGTAAATTTTATGTTTTTATGTATTGGATCAGTAATTTCTCCTACGTATTTTAGAGCCATATTTGTTCTCCACTCTCTTTATCCATGTTTTAAAAAATGCTATTGTTCTCCTATTATGTTAAGGATTGATTTAAAAACAATATCCTTAGAATTATCCGATTGTAAAACATTCCAATTAAATACTTTGGCCAGTTCTAGATAATTATTTCTTACTTTATCTAAGAACTCATGATTTTTCTCAAAATCGTCTAGGACAAAATTATTTGCAATACTTCGTAAATATGAAACTCGAGGGCTCACATCTAGAACTATAGTAACGTCTTCTTTTGGCATGCCTTTATCTAGGATAGACAACCATTCGAAGTTTAAGCCGCTGGCAAGGCCATATACTAAATTGGATTGATAGTATCTGTTTAAGATAATTGTTTTTCCAGACCTTAAGGCATTTAGAATATTTTCTTTTTTCTCCCATCGATTTGCTGAAAGAAGCATGTGCTTAGTTTCAGCATTGTATTGGACTTTGCCATCTAAGAAGGATCGTATTTCTTTTCCTATTTTGGTAGAGTAATCTGGAAAGCTAAATAATTCTGTTAGACCGGGATATCTATCATTGAGATAATCTTGTAGTAAATGAGCTTGAGTTGTTTTGCCTGATTTGTCAAGGCCTTCTAAAACAATGATTTTTCCCACGTGTTCCATGATTATATTTTTTCCCTAGACTTTATCATACGTAATAAGGGAAAAAGTTTTAATTTATAAATCCTTTAGATTAAACTACAGCATTGAAACTTGGATTTATCAAACCTGTGCTCATTCTTGCTAGCATTTATGTATTGATATACTTTGCATTTGCTGCTGGATTAATAAATGCAATTATAGAAGGCCATGATTACAATCAGGCTGTTTTTCTACCATCTCGAGCAGTACAAAACAACTATGAGACGATGATAGGCATTACTTTGTTGGTATTTGGATTTGTTGGTGCCCTGATAGCTGTCAAGGCATTTAATGTAGAAAAACTATATGAAAAATATGCCCTATTGGGTTCAGGCTTTTTGATAATGATGGTATCTTTAATTTTCATGTACAAGATAATGGAATTAAAGGCCTAAAGAAACCGAGTTAAAATCTGCTGAAGGTTTTTTGATTATTTTCCGAGTATGCGGAAAATTAGGAAAATCAGGCAAGGTTTTGTAAGCGGAACTAGGAGTTTTCTTTAAGATAGTAATAAACAAATCATCCTTATCTTGAAAATATTCAAGTAAAGAAACTAAATTTGAAATCCTTCTGAAATGATTATTTTCCTGATATGGAAATGCATCATCTGAAATAGTTTCAGATATTAATCGATCGATGCTACTTTGTGACTGATAGGATGTGATTATTACTGGTATTTCCTTATTCGGATGACACTCAAATAGTATTTTTATCAAGTTTAAGCTCTTATATCCTGCGTGTTTTGCAGGAGCACGATTCAACCTGGCGATGCGGTTGAGGCCCTTCATATTTTTGTCATTGTTGGCAATCTCATTAATCCCATAAAAGTTAAAGTAATCTAACAACCCATTTAGTGAATCTATTACTATGAGTGAATTGCATTTATCATATTCAATAAACTTGTCGACCATCGCACTGTGGGTAATTTGATAAGGAAGAAATATCTCAATATCATGATAAGGATCACACTTTGAACATAAAGCCTGATTATTTTTTAGTGAGGTCAATTGAGTGTCAAAATCCATTATCAAAATATTCCAACCCCTAAATTCAGTGATTAATTTCTCAATTAAGGTTATTTTAGCATTAATATCATAATAATACATTAAATTTATTCCACTTGAGATTATGGGATATAGAAATGAAGGTAGTATTTCAGCTCACCTTAAATAATAATGCCTAATCTGATATATATTGAGTAACCAAGGAAACATGACTATTTTTGATAAAGAAATGTTAGACAGTATCAACTCAGATTTTTATATAACCAAAAGAAGAATCTATTTGAATAATGGTTCGATTAGCCCTCTTCCCATTTCTTCCATTAAATCAATGACAGATTTTAATATACGATATTCCGAAGTTGGTCCAGATTCTAAAGAGTTTGCAGATTATATGGACGAACTTAAATTGGAGACTCGAAAACGGGTTGCAGATCTCCTAAATGGGCGCGAGGACGAAATTATTTTCACCCAAAGTACCACAGAAGGAATCAACATGATTGCTAATGGACTGGCTTGGAAAGGTAATGATAGATTATTAATTAGGAATTCATTAAACGAGCACTTTTCAAATTATTTGCCTTGGATACGACTTTCTGCAGAAAAAAACCTACAAGTCAGAAGTTTTCCAGAAGAAAGGGTTGAGAGTTATGGAAATTCACTGATTGAGAAATTTGCCAGTATTTATGAGAAAGACACTTTTAAATTGGTTTCTACAAGTCATGTAATTTATAATGATGGATCAATCACTCCAGTTGACAAAATCGGAAACATAATAAAAAAAAGGAACAAAGATACTCTGTTTTCCATTGATGGAGCTCAAAGTGTTGGTGCCATGATAACCGACGTAAAGAAAATGAAATGCGATTTTCTAACTTTTCCTGGCTTTAAGTGGCTGTGTGGGCCTTTAGGGGTTGGAATACTCTATGTCAAAAAGCAGGTGATGGAAGATTTGAATCCGGTGTCCATTGGATTCAGGAACTGCAGAACTTGTATATCCTAAAAACAGAAACTCAAAGGTAGAAAAGAGCAAGAACTCAAGGGAATCCACTAGATACCTTAAGTATCCAGAAAAGTATCATGCTACTTTTAGGAACTTCCCCGGGTTGGCAGGACTTGAAGCCTCACTGCGATATCTACTAAGAGTAGGAATACAAAATATTTTCCAACGCAACAAATATCTTGCTTCAATATTGAGGCAGGAATTAATGAAAATGAATGATTTAGTAATGCATGAAGCAACTCAGGAAGAATTTAGATCATCACTTGTTTCATTTTCTTTTAGAAAACAAAATAATGCCAGAATCCAAAAATTAAATGCCAGGCTACAGAAGGAAGGGGTGATTTTGGCAGAAAGGGAAATAGGTACAAGAAAAATCTTGAGAGCATCACCACATTTTTACAATTCCGAAGATGAAATGGTAAGGACAGCCAACTCAATAAGATCATTGATAAAAGTTATTAGATTAGAAGGAGGAGGAGGAATAGAACGAGGAGACTCCTACTATCATCGTTACCACTATTACTTTAGCACGCTCATATCAACACTCTATTTTCTACGATCTAATTTAGATAATTGTTTAAAAAGTAATATTAAAGGAATAGGGATCAATTGAGTAACTGAAAGTCATCAGGCAATTTACAAAGATGGGGACGGTTGGTTGGACGGATACGGAGTCATTCAAAGCACTACAGTGAAAAATTATTATCGATTCATGAGTATGTCTCAAAAAAGATATCTGAAGTCACTATGAGGTTGGCTCAATAATTCCCTGATTATCCGAAACTCAATGAGGCTCATAATTGCAAAAACATTGAATTTGTAAATTTATTGTTATGATAAATTGAGCTGGGGAAATGTTGACAACTAATATAATATCTCAATTTCTCTAGAATGTTCAACAGTCCTTTTGTATATTTAGATTTAGATATAATACACCATAATCAAGATATATTTAAATTTCTAATTTCATAACTGAACCGTTTGATTTTAGATAAATATGGTGTACTTTTTTATCTTGATTTGTTTGTAAGTTAGATTTACCGACATAATCGGATTCATGAAAAAAACAAGATGGAGGTTAAAAAAATAGATAATCATTACCCTGATATTATCTTAAATTAAGGGAACGCTCTTATGTTAACACTTTTTTTTCTATCAAGTTACCAAATCGAAAAGGGATATAGAAAACGATATTCAAGTCAACGTGATTGTCCTTCAATAACTATCATTGTCAAAGTAGAGCGAACCTTATCTATTTTGCGGATTCGCCATGTAATAATTTCCCTCAATTTATCCATATTATCAGACGATATTCTTACTATAATATCATAGACTCCAAACACTCCGTTTACTTCATTAACTTCTGGAACCTCCTTTATTTTCTTAATAATCTCGGCTTCGGAACCTAGATCACAATTTAACAATACATAAGCAGTCGGCATACCTATTAAAAGATGGATAAAGTATTAAATCTTTATTAACCAACAATTATGAAAAATATCAAGACACTAATTCCGTTAAACTCATATTTCATCGCTCTAGACATTTTTGATTGCAAATAATTAATATACCCATGCCAAAAAATAATGGTAAAGCGGGGGTCGCCTAGCCTGGTAGGGCGTGGGATTGCTAATCCCATGTTCGCAAGAACTCGTGGGTTCGAATCCCACTCCCCGCGC
>CAVSMN010000020.1:0-246079 GCA_963729045.1 uncultured Nitrososphaeraceae archaeon
TACTAATAAATTGAAATTCCAAATACATGTAGTAATAATGCATATAACTCAATTATTTAGATGCTAATATATTTAACCTGACATAGTCAAGGTTCCATTTCAATTCAGGATAGTCTTTCTCATCAAGTTTAAAATTGCTTCAACGAATTTATTTTTTACTTGTTCTGACGGAAGGTATTTGAAGTACGGACCTAATACTACGGTTTTTACATATAGTAAATAGTTACTTTTGCTATCGAAATTGACATTTGAGTTTGAGAGATAGACATGAACGTGTTTGAATCCGATATCATCTAGAAGATTTTTCATATCATGAGGTTTTGCAAAATTCCATGACTGTTTCCATTCAGAAAAATATTGTTTGAAATCTGATGAGTCCTTCACAGTATTAAAAACTGAAATCGTCTTTTTCAAATTTCCAAAGCCACCGCATTGGATAAGCAATTCGCCCTTGGGATTTAGCAAATTATAGAAATTCTTAAAAACCTTATGGTGGTCAAGTATCCAATGCAATACCGCATTAGAGAATATGATATCGAATTTTATTTGCATATTTACAAAATCCACATCTGTCAGGTCCGATTGGATTATACGGACATTCCCGATACTACCTAAGATCTCTGTTGCCTTTTTGATCATATTGGGGTCGTTATCAACAGCATAAATTTTGCCATCTCTAATTATTTGAGACAGCATTTTTGTAATTCTTCCCGAGCCACAGCCTGCGTCGAGTACAACCTCGTTACCAGACCATTTCCTCTGTTTAATTATGAATTTAGCCCATTCTTCCTGGGCATTAGAAACAATGTCATAAGTATCAGCATCCCAAAAAGCGGAGTTTTCTGTCACTGTGTTCCTCATAGTCATTTGAGTAATTATAGGTTTTGATCTTTGAATTTTATATAATCTCGCCTATTATTAATCTTTAGAGGTGAATAAGTTCTACATTTAATAATAAACTCTGAATGTTTTGGATTGCACTAGTCTAAACCGTGTCTACCTTATATATAGACAAATCCCATCCCCTTCGATGTTATGAATGATATGGTTAGAAATTAGTCTAACTCTAGTATAGCCACACTATGACCTCTGATAGATTTAGATTCTTGTTAAAATCCATCACCACAATGGGCTTGGGCTTGTTCCCAACTGCCGCTCTCATACGAATAATATATTTATTTTACTGACTCATCGCATTCAAAAGGTAAATAAAAGTAACAGTTCCCATATACCTCATGGATTCGAAGCCCACCGGGTGTGGGTTTTAGTAAATATACATCAAACAAGCGATTCATATTAAATTCTAATCCTAGAAAATAAATGATTCTGCCTACTAGAGTTAGAAATCATTAATTAAATTTAATAATCCAATTCAACACTATTAATTCTAATAAATTCTGATTTTATTTCCATAAAAATTATCCTTGTGAATTCAGGTTATAAATTTGCAATATCAAACTAATTATGCTTAACAAAAGTAAAGAGAGAAAATGTAAAAACAATAATAGTAGAAAACAAAATATATCTGAAAGGACTTTGCCTCATAGGGGGACCGAACTATATATTCTAAGAATTTCGCAGACCAAGTTGAATCAATTCGTCTTTTAAATTATTTAAGATAATTAGAAAAAGTTAGTCAAAGGACCAACAAATTTAATCAATGGAACAGTAATAGCGCAATAAATTAGTTGTATAAAAAAGTCTTTTACTCATTAAAGCAATTTAAAATTTTAATATTTCCAATTGCTTGTATATCGATGCAAAGTTAAGGTATACTCCAATTCTTTTTATTTTGTTCACCTTATCAAATTTTATAGAAATTACCCCCATGGTTGAAAATTTTTTACCGCTGGAAGGATTTCCGTTCCACCATCCCAATTGATGACCTTCTACTTCGACCTCAGAGATAATAAGATTATTGGTGCTATCATCATATAAAATAGTAATCGGAGTTATAAACAAATCAGCAAAGCCTTGAAACAAATCCGATAAAAATTTACTCGATTCGTCTTTCCCATGCCAAATTCTATGTCCTACTAAGTCGGCTTCAAAGTTTTCAGAAACCATTGATAAGATGCGATCTGTCTTGTGATTGTTTAATTCCAGTATCAAATTGGAGAAAGTATTTCTCCTCTTTTTTTCATCGAAAATGTTACTTGAGTATATACCTAATTCTAAGCTATCTGTGTATTAAGTATAATATATTAATAATCAAAATTGGCACTAGTAAAACAATCAATTAGTAGCTTTAAATTTTGGATCCTTAAATAATTTGTAGACTATTATATGCCATGAATAATTATGAGGTCGATAGTGTGAAAGATTCAGACGAGAATTCAACTAATGTCAAAGCATCGTTCCCTTGCGATAAATGTGACCAAACATTTGGTTCACGGCAAGAATTAAAAGAGCATGGTATCAGTGCCCATCAATTACTCTAATTTTCTTCACTATCATCTTTGTTTACAACATTTAATAGTTATTACACATATCTTCTTGATGATGCAAGCACTGTCTTTTTAAATCGTATCTAAATCCACCCTATTACCATCGGTATAATCTATTGGACCTTATTCCATAACACCCACCATTGACTTTTCTATTAGATCTTAATTCTTCAGTCTAAATTAACCATCTCCTGAATCTCAAAAAATTATTATTTCATGTAATTCCTCATCGATTAATCTTTAAATCATCAAGTTTCGGTATAAATCAAATCAAAATCGTTAATTAAGATTAATTCATATCAATATGAGATTACTAAACAAAGATATTATATATGAGAAGAATTATAATTCGCATGCATGAATAAAACCAGTTTACTCGCAATTTTAGGTATTGTACTAGCATTCACAACAGCATTGATCTTTGGATCAATAGTGACACCTGCCTCAGCCCAAGGAAATACGACTGTGACAATGGACAACATGACAGCACCAATGAATAACACGGGCAGTATGAATATGACAATGGACAACATGACAGCACCAATGAATAACACGGCAGTATGAATATGACAATGGGCAGCATGAACAGACAATGGATAAGAATGAGCAGTATGAATATGACAATGGAAAATGATACTGTTGTCCAGTAATTGCGGAATCACAAGTGGGAGAAGGCTCTGACAAGGTGGAGAAGGCTCCCAAGCTGGAGAAGGCTCCGATAGTGGAGAAGGCTCCGATAGTGGAGAAAGTTCCGATACTGGAGAAAACGAGAATTAAATAAATTAATTATATCTTTTTCTTTATTGTAAATTTTAAATTCCTGTTGTTTAACTAATTGGCAGTAGAATAAAACAGACTAATCATATTATCAAATCCTGAGAGAACCTGAAAACTTTAATTGCAGGTATCATTATAGTTAATGAGTCCTTTTTTAGAAGTGAAAATGCAACGAAACCCACCGGGCCCGTTTGATATCTCTTCATCTTTTAGTTCAGGTTCATACAGCAAATAGTGATTTGTTGTTCTTCTTATATTGCTTCACAATCAAGACAGTATAGAATAGGTCAAAGAAGAAAATGGAAACAAACAAGAACGGTAACACAAATGAACTCTGAGAAACAGGTTCAAATAGATAAAAATGTATGCTTGTTAGACCAGTACCAAGCATCTTAAATATAGCTATAAAAATGGATTGACCTCTTAATGTGTTTCCACGTTTAAAGAACATAACTACGAATAGCACAGACATCAGTAAATTTTGTCCAAAGGCAGCATACACGCCATCAACATCACCAAGAAAGATTCCACCCGACAATATTATACTGAAAGCAGTAGCTACCGAAATTCCAAAAACAATACACAGAGTTAGTGAGGATAAATTGGGGAATTCATTCTTATAGTATTTAAAAAACTGGAAGACAATTATTACATCTAGTACAAACCAGAGGTAATTAATATACAATTGAGGTGGAGAATGAGGTAATAAAAATGAGAATATAAATTCCCAAGAGATGTTTGCACATAATGCTAATAGTGGCATACCATAGGTTTTATCTTTATAACCTTTTGAAATTATGAAAATATAAGTAAGGATCCAAAATATTCCGCCCAATATTAGAATAATTGATTGCATTTCTTTGTTTATTCTAGGTAATAATACCCAAATTTATAAAATTTATCATCTGAATTTCGATATAATAATCATGCTCTGCAACTGAACATAATTTAGACAGGTTCAATTAACTTCATAACAGGAATCAGATTTTTGCAAAAATAATAAATAAAATAACAGATCCCATATACCTCATGGATTCGAAGCCCACCGGACCCGCTGTTATTCTTCATACTTTAATTTAACTATAGAATATTCAAATTTCTATAAATGTTATTCTTATTACCTTTAATAGCAGAATATACAAAAATTTATAAAATCTATACTACTTCATATAATTATTTTAAAGAAATGAACAAGTTATGAGGATTTTGTAAAGCTATCACAAAGACTTAAATAAAACGATTACCATATGTTATTGTGGTTTAAATGCAGTTAATAACAATGAAACACAAAAGCAGTGAAATACAACAAACAAAGCAGTCACATATGCTAAATCTATTTAGAATACACAAGAAAACAATAACCATAGGCGTAACAATGATATCAACTATTCTAATTATCGGGTATCTCCTGAATAATATTTCATCGCCTAATGCAACCATGGGGCCTATCCTTGGTTCATTACCAGCATATGACAATGGTCTAGGAGCTGTGAACGGATATGCATTTACATCAACAGGATTACCAGCTCTTGGAACGATTGTGATAGCCGCAGGACAAAGTGGTTTGGCTAAAACAGTAAGTGCAGACTTAACACAAGAAGGAAAGTATGTATTTCAAGATTTGAATCCAGGAAAATATAACATAGTAGCATATTTCCCTGATGGTGAATATAGAGTATTGAATAACATACAAGTAGAACCCAATTCAGTACAGACATTAATTTTTAAATATTAATTTTTTTGTTTTGTATAAGACTAACTTTAAATGATAAATCGTGTTCATTCAATTCGACAAACGAGTTTTAATGAGTTATTAACATAGTATTTAGATATACCCATGAAATTGATTGATAATAAATTCCTACGGATATTTCAAAAGAAATTTAATTTTAGTCACGATTTATTTCATTCACCTAAGTGTTAAAATTTTAAAACCTTTTTCAAAGTAACAGGATGTAATACTAATCGCAATAGGGCCAAATTATTCTAATTATCTCAACCTAATATTTATTATATTACACTTGCCATATGCCCCATGGATTCGAAGCCATTGAATTCATATTATTTTATTATTCTGAAGATTAATAGCTTTTTTGAAGAATTTGGACTCATAATATATCTATTACTAAACCCACCGGGCCCGGTGTAATTTTACTACTTTATTAGGACAGTAAACAGAAGTAAGAAAATCTCACCTGTGCTATTCGTTATTCAAGGTTTCAACCATTCTATATAAAATCACGTTTAATTTAGTAGATATTTTGAGTGTAATTTTGAAGTTGAAGGGGCGGCATCATCAACTGGAAATTGCGATGTTTCAGTGTCATTTCTACAATCAAAGTAATCAGGATTTAACCCATCAAGTAAAAATGTCCAGTTATCAGGGCAGGTTTCGATCGTTGCTTTAGCATCATCGGGAGTGATAGTCATACTAACCATTATTGCTAATACTATGATCGTTGTCACCGAGATGGAGATTGCTTTACGGTGTTTGTTTTTATTTTTGAGATTTGATATTCTCATACCGGTCTCTATTACAAATAATCATATTGAAATTGCTAACTAATTCTAATACTCTAATACTCTTGTAATTTGAGAAAATTACTAGACTTTTTGTGTATTCATTTTACAAACATTAAAGGTCCAATCACTTTATTTGAACCCTCTCTTTAAAGTAGTATAATTTGAAATGTAACCAATGAGCGTGAAAAACTGAGATCATATCTGATATAGGTGGTCAAACTACTTTCTCATGCACAATAAAGAGAACCATTTTGACAAAACAACACTACGAAAAATAATTTTCGATGATTAAGGAATCTGAATTGGAGGGTAATAGAAGCATCATCCTCAGACTTCATTATACCATTGCATCTAGATGTTCCAACGCAATCACCATCCACCATTTTGATCCTTAATGCAGGGATCGATAGCCAATAAGTCGCTTGAAACATCCTGTGTAATTACTCTCATTTGAAAGGGTTTACCTAAACGCTATAAAATATTATCATATACAAGATGGTCATTGTTACAAATTGTCGCAGGGGAATGCGTTTCACGTCCACTAATAGTTACTATAACCGCACCGTAAGGTGAGATGCAAGAATTATCCTGGCGAGGAAGAGGATTAACCATACTTCGAGTAATCTCTAATCGTTTTCCCTTGATGATCAGTTGAGGCCTGTCCTTTTGAATCCAGTTCCATTTTTTGGCTAATAGAACTTGATACGTTTTATAAGACAGGACAGTCTTTCAGATGCTCTCCTCAAAAAGACAAACCTGAAAAGTACAAATACATACCATAATTAACGTATTTTTGAGGGGTTCTATTTCCGGTATTCATAAATGGAATAAGATGTCTTCAAAGTATAGTCTTATCGTTAACTGAACAGAGCCAATCAGGGCCACTAACGACTTAGTACAATATGTTAATAACATTCATTCTTGTCAATTGAATAGTTCTAAATTTTTATCGATATAGGGTAACAATTCATTTTCTATAATATCTTTAACGTTGGCATCAATGTCAAATGATACTAAGAGATAGAATTTAGTCTGAGCTTGAAGATTTTCCTCCATTATAACTGGAACTGTGGCGTATCAGCCCATCATATGTTCCGATAGAGTGTTTAAACTTACCCAGTTTGTTTACAAAGTCTTCTCTTGTTGCAGCTCTCGTACTGTCTGCATTGCATAATTTTCGGTCTCTTCACTTGTCATGAGTGGTATTAACTTCTCTATGTACGATGTGACCAACAAGGTACCCAAATTGTTCACTACTCCTACAAATCTAATCGACTTGTTTAGGTTCATTATCTCATTGCATATTCGTTTGAAATGACCGGAAGTTGTGTGAGATGACATATGGAACTTAAATAAATAAAGACAATACAACTATTTATTCAGTAGATCTCTTTCATAATTGCGACACCATTTTTTTACTTTGTGTGGCTCAGTGGTAGTTTTATCCGCATGATTTCCACCCGTACCGATATACGTTACTAACGGATAAACTTCTAGAGTAGTATTTGCCTATTGGTTTGTCCGTTTAATATCACTATAAATTTAATTCATTAAACTAATAGAACCCATCTAAAGGGATTGATATCGTCCCGAAGTCTGTAATAAATCTATTGTTCGATCTTCAAAATACTTCAGATCGAGTCTTTTATTCTGTTCTTAGGCCGTAGGAACGTGCATCATAATGATCAATATCCTTCGTACTCATAAGGAAACTAAAACCTTCTGTAGAGCCTGGTTCCATTGTAGAAAGTGGAGATGTAATGGACCTGGTTGTATCCTCTATTGTTTTGTTTAGTGGATCAAATAAGATAATATCTACTTTGACATCTTTTACGTTTTCAGTTGAATTGTTTAAAATAATCCCATCTATACCAGTCAAGCCCGTAGGGCTTTCGATAACTGTTATGTTCGATATAGATAGGTTTATTCTATCAGGTAATGGTGGGACTGATCCTACTGGCCCCTGTTGCAGCTGTGCATAAACAACGGGAAGAGATATTGCAAATAAGATTATGAATAATGCGGAAATTGTTAAATTGCTAATTTTTTGTACGATAGTATATTTATGATAATTCATCTTATTGATATTTATTATTTAATAGCAGGGGCAAAATAAACATTCTTGGGTTTTTTGTTATCATCTTTTAAATATCATTATTTTTGATGATGAATGAGTATACCTAAGGGTGTTATACCTAAATTGATTTATTGCTTTTGTTTTATTAAAGGACAGATCTCTTGTTTAATTATCAAAAACAGTTTTATTGATCTTGATTCTTCTCTGACCTGCCCTTAATAATTAATCTTTTGAAATCGTAGATATGAATTACAGTAAATATGGTCTCAGATCGATATATAACAACGAGTTCATATCTTTTTCAAACCTGAAATTCAGACTCGTAATATATCTATTACTAAACCCACCAGGCCCGTTGTAAATTTACTACTTTATTAGGACTCAATAATTAAAGAGTGATAAAATATTGGTTGGAAATAAAATTACAATATAAAAAAGAACGTGCAGGAATAGAAGAGAAAAGGGAGAATGAACAGGAAAATAATGATGATACATATTTGCCGTTTTGTGAAACTAGCAAAACAAACGCAAAGAGAATTTGATTTTGTTAATAAACATATTGCGTTCCGTGATGCAATCTTGATGTGCTGAGCCAGATCAAATTTTGCATATAAGTTAGAAGGGCAGAGCCGAAATTATTCGCCAGTGACTATCCCCTTATGTGACAGTAAAAATGTTGTCTCCAGACAACGACAGTATAAAGAATGTAGGGATTTTTAACGCAGAAAATTCGATGGCTAGAAACGATGATGGTCTAATTGTAAAACCTCTATTTTCAAGAATACCTTTTCTAATTTTTTAATGCTTTTGAAGCTTTTTGACCTATATTATTATAGACATAAACAGTATCAATGTTTCTAACAAGAAAAATGGTATGCAATTGGGTAAATGATTCTGCAAATAACTTCATTTCTAATGTCCCATTATATTTAGGATACTAACGTTATATGAGATATATGAGATATATGAGATACTATCTAGAGAATGTAACCATTAATATGCGGACACTTCAATATGTTTAAATTGGTTATTTTAGAGTTTGGATATCAAGTCATTCAGAGCCAACCATAACAACTGAAGTTTCGTTAGTTAAGGTGTCAAACGCAGGGGAAAACTTTTTTCCAATTTCATATAGTTCATTTATTTGCTCCTTTGATGCAGTATTACTATTGATTTTGAGATTTACTCTAAACTGCTGGGCCCCGGGTCTAACACTGAATCTATGCCTGTAAAACCACGCAAATTAACATCGCCTTCTACATCAACGTTAATGCTATCAATAAGGATACCCCTTGATGTAGCATGAACTACTATAGTTTGTATTAAACATGCAGCTAAATTACCCATACGGACCTCACAAAAAGTGGGACCGCTTCCTTCACCTGAAAATTGAATGGGAAAATCGTAATCCATTTTATATTCTGCATTCCTTTCCATAGTTCTACCACCAAGGCTAAAATTTTTGGAACTGGATGTAACACCTAAACCACCATTCCAATTCGATTTTACATAAAACGTTGTTGTTGTCATTGCAGAAGGATTATTCTGAAGAGACTCATACATGGTTTTCAGCATTTGTGTATTTACCTTATTAATTCGAGTATCGTTTGAACAATCATTCATTTAATTACTACAAGAAATACGAGATAATATTCTTTATTGAATAAATAGAAGAAATAACATGGGATTAACATAGTAAATGCACTAGCCATATCTCATACTTTATGAGTAGTGAACTATATGTTATCTTTGGACCTTCTGTTAATCTGTGTCTTTTCTTTTTATCTAATAGTTACAAGCTATGTCTTTTTTAAAAATTTCAATCTGTTCTTCAAAATCATTTATGGGCCAAAAATGTATTCGTTTTACACCGGCTTCATAAAAAGCATTTATCTTTTGGGTGCATTCTTCGACAGAGCCAAAAAGAAGTGAATCTTCTAACTGTTCTACAGGTCTTCCTAATGCTGGAGATAGAATATCTTTTACCACTTTTCTAACTTTGTATTTTTCATTATCAATATATCCAAACATCGACATCATGGAATTTTCAAATGAGTCAGTATCTTTACCCAATCTTTTTCTATACGATAAAAGTATATCCCATTTTTCTTTGAACTTATCTGGTGTAATATTATAGGCAGATGCCATCCAACCATCACCATATTTTGCTACTCTTTTTAGACCTTCTTCTGATGATCCCCAAGTTCCTATGAAAATAGGAGGATGAGGTCTTTGATATGGTTTAGGTGCAAAAGATACTTGTTCTAGTTGATAATGTTTACCATTATAATCTACTTTATCTAATAAACTATTTTGTTCTGCTTGTGTATAATCCCAAAGTTTATACAAAATTTCTAATGCCTCTTTAAATCTACTCCATCTCTGTTCAAAAGGAATTCCACATACGTCATAGTCCCCTTTATGTGAACCAGGTCCGACTCCTGCTGCAAATAAGCGTCCTGATGATAGTATGTCTATGGCTGATAAAGCATTGGCACAAATTACAGGAGTTCTTACAACTATATTCAGTATTGAAGTACCAAGTTTTATCTTGTTGGTTACTGCAGCAGCTGCAGACAATACACTTAATGAATCTAACCAGTAGTTCTAAAAACGATGTGATCATTTACACTTAATGAATCATATCCAAGAAATTCGGCCTTTTTTATAATAGACTACATTTGTTCTCGTTTATTAGGCGATTCGTCTATTCCTTTTTTCTCATGGTTAGTGTTATCAAACCCCATAACTGGCAAGCCAACTCCAAATAGAATCTTTTCCATTTGACAGATCCCATTTGATGACTATTATTGATTTACCTAAAAAATCAATCTTATTAATAACTAAATTAGTATGTATCTAAGTCAACTTTGTGTCATGGATTGACTCGTCTATAATTGTTCTAAAAGTCAAATTTATTCTTGGATGATTTATTTTGCTCGAGAGAGGTAAGGAATGTAACCAATTTGATTGTGTATTACCTCTCATCACAAGCAAGCTTCCATTCTCTAATAGTAGTGAGATTGTTTGTCTTGTGCGCCTATGCTTAAATGAAAACTTTCTTTCCGCGCCAAAACTTAAAGAGGCTATGACGGTATTTTTTCCCAGGGATTTTTCATCATCGCTATGCCAGGTCATTCCCTCATTACCATCATGATATAAATTAAGTAAACAGGAGTTAAACTGCGAATTTGTGATTAATTCTGTTTTTCTTTTGAGATCTATTAACTCATTGGTCCAAGGTAGTGCTTGCTTTGTAGTATTAGAATAAGTGTAAAGAAAACCTTGATCACCATACCAAGCAACTTTTCTCTTTGTAACTATGTGTCTTCCGTGATATAATGCCTCATCGTTCTTTCAATTTATATTTTTTAGTAACAAATTATAGTATGTGTTTGCTTCTGATGTTGTCATTACCTTTCCATAATAGTTTGCTTCACCATCTTTGTTTAATACATTAACAAATTTGTCATTAAAAAGATTCATTTAATACATTTTCCAAACTACATATATTTTATTAACATAATGTCGACAAGGTCTATAACCATTTAAAGCTTCATGTTTTGCTCCTAAAGATATTAGAATATTAGAGTATTGCAGTTTGTTAGCAAATCCCATATATTTTATTGATACAGGAAAAATATGAATAAAAAAATTATTCAAGAAAAAAATAACAAACCAAAAAACAACTATTGCAATTCTTGTAGGCTTTTTTATATCCGCTTTCTTGGTTGGTAGTCTGTTAAATATTGTTCCATTGACGACAGCATCTGGATATACTTGTTCTGCCATTCTAAAAAAATGCGTGTGTAATGGATCTGATAACGACTTCAATAACATGAAAACAAAAGAATGTAAGAACGGTGTCCTGGAGGTACTTCCTGTAAACAGAAATTTGTTAGTAATGATCTAAAAGCAAGCAGTAATTAGATGATGTGAAAATATGTAAAATGATCTTGTTACAACGTAGATGTATATGTAAATGGAATTGAATACGAGGTAAACCCGGAAATAAATAGTATGTAGATCAGAATCTTTCTTCAATCCTCAAAACAAAATCTGCATTTGAATTATTAATGATCTGAATTTATTTTCTGTTCACAATCAAAGTGATTAGTTAACAAAAACGAAAACAAAGAGGATTCATTTTGGGCTATTAATTCAAAATATTTTTGAATAACTCCCTTAGAATTTTTTTAAACTTATTCTAAAACTAGTATGAAATTTCATACGCGTCCCACTCATTTGTTCTGCTATAATATTCAGAGGTCTATGTCACGTAAATCTGTAATTGTTAGATTAATCGGGCCCATCTTCTAGTTGGGTAAGACTTTTCATCCTATATTCATTATATTTTAAAAGACTAAGGAATAACATTTATTGTTCCTACCATCATTGGATGCAATCTACAAAAGTACGAAAATTCACCTGCATTAATGAATTTGTGTGAAAAAGTTTTAGATGGTGAAATAAGAGATGTTAACCCAGAGTCAAATATTTGACCTACAGTTGGAGTGTTTGGTATTCCAGATGTAACTGTGTGTATAGTATTATCGTTATTAGTCCATGTTATTGTGTCTCCTACTTTGATTGTAATTGGATTTGGTAAGAATGATTTATCGCCAAGGGTAGTTGCCCCTTTTACTATTGAAACTTGGATTGAATTGTTATCATTGGATGAAGATATGTTAGATAAAGATGATTCTTGTTCCCGTTCCTGCGTGGTAGGTTTTTTCATTTCTTTTTCTTTCATTTCATCATGATTATTGCCATGCATACTGGGAGGTGACTCGACCATTTCTGTAGAAGTTATATTTCCATTTGGATCAGCTTTTTGCAAGGTCTTTGTCAAGTTCATCTGCCAGTCATTCATGTTTATCGATTTTGTAATAGCTATGTCCTTACCATCAATAGCGTTGGCAGGAGGATCAGTCACATTAAAGTATCCCATCGCTCCGCGCTCTTCCGGTATTCCATGGAAATGAAATGTGAATTTACCAGGCCACGGCCATTTTGCTTCTAAAATGGCTGTATTTCCTGAGGCTAATTCCCAAGATTGAACCTTTAGTGGTGAATTTTCTAGAATACCTGAAGGCCATGCTTTAAACAGAGTTCCGTGAATATGCATACCATAGGCTGGAGACATTCCCATATTAGCAAGGTAAATTCGTACTGTCTCATTAGTCATTGCTGGAAGAGGATTCAATTCATATTGTTCTGCATAACCATTGTAAAAGTAGTACTCGGGTAACGGAATAAGTTGATTTTGAGTATCATATTCTCCTGCAACAAAAACATATTCTCTAGCAGGTGGTAATGGGTCCTTTGGGTAAACTATGAATGCACCATACAAACCCATTCTCACATGTTGCATTACTGGAGGAACATGGCAGTGGTATGCTAGGGCACCAGCCGGTTGCGCAATAAAATCATAAGTGTATGTTCCATTTGTTCCTATTATTTCAAAAACACCATCTTGTTCACTAGGATGGTCTCCATGTAAATGAACTGTATGTGGTAATGGCGTCTTATTAATAAAATGAACTATTACTCTATCTCCCTCTGTCGCTGTTAAAGTAGGGCCCGGAATAGTGCCATTGTAAGTCCATGCATCCACACGGAGTCCCGGTGCTATTTCTAAGGTAGTATTTTCTGCAATTAGGGTATACTCGTGGATTTTTGGCGGTGAAGGTTGTTGCTGTGATTCTTTTTGGGTCTGATTCACTGAATGAGAAATGCCATCTGTCATATTGTTATTCTCTATAATATGTGTAGATGATGATGTGTCTGGTGAAATAGATTGAGACTGGGCTTGGGCTAATGCAATATTACCGTTATTAGTAATAAAAAAGATATTAGTAGTAGTACCAGCTATTAGTAAGATTGAGACTATAAAAGAAATTGTTTTCCTTGATTTCCATCTATGGTCTTTTCTTAAAGACATTTTATTTGTAATCTAAACTACTAGATCCCGTGTTTATGTCTTTTGTATTATGATCTCGCGGGCGTAATTTACATTATATTTATTAAAAAAATTGGATTTCTAAAAGATATTTAATTATAATTATGTATATTATATTGTTCACCACATTGACATTTTTGAATTGTTACGAGAATCTTTTATTTACAAATGCTCCTTCAATGATGGCAAATCTAAAATTATTGTAAATGCGTATTTCTTATTCAAGACATTAAGGAGAAAACATTAGAATACAATGAACGTATTATATGTCAGATATAAGAGATAAAATTATTTAATCAACAGTTCTGATGTACCTCATGGATTCGAAGCCCACCGGTTGAGGTTCGGGTATTTATCGTTTGAGCCTGAAGTTATTAAATTAAGGCATACGTAAAATACAATAAGGATAAATGTTAACTAGTCTTAAAGAAGTTCTAATTTACTTTATTTTTTAGATTTTATAAATGACAGGCAAAGTAATATCTTATTTTAGTTGAACGGATCATAATCATAATCTTGTTTTACCGACGAATCTTAATAACAAATAGAATTCCAATATAGGTGAGTATGTTGATATAGTTCCTATTTCCTCACATAATTTATTTTCATTTCTGAATATTTTTGGAGATGATCTTTTAAGGGCCACAATATCTCTTTTTGTCGTAATCAACCCAATCGGTACTATACCCTTTATTTGCCAGTATTACTCAAAAAATGCAAAAAAACGAACGTGATCGAGTATTAAAAACAACCGTTATTACTGCCAGTGCTTTATTAATGATCTTTGCAGTTGCAGGGACGCAAATTCTATCAATCTTCGGGATTACGATATCTAGCTTTATGATTGCTGGAGGGATATTGCTTTTTGTGGTCTCAATAGAATTATTAACTCATGGTGGTTGGAGATTTGGAGGAACTGTTTCTGACGAATCAGGTGTAGTTCCGTTAGCATTTCCTTTGTTGGCCGGCCCAGGTGCCATTACTACTGTCATATTGTCTTTTCAGACGTCTGGATTGATGGTAACAGTGTTATCAATCGCAATTGTGATGGGGATAACTTATGTTGTCTTCTTTCTAACGGGAACGATATATAGGATACTTGGTAGACGTGGTTCATTAATCATTACTAGAATATTTGCAGTTCTGGTTGCAGCAATAGCAGTTCAATACGTAGTAGATGGTTTAAAAACAATTTAACCTCAATTTATGAATCCTTTGGAAATAGTTACTATTGATTTGACATAACCATTTTGAATTTTTTGTGTTTTTTTCAATATAAAAAGTATTTCCAAGTTAAGCGAAGACTATATCTTAAAATCCGAAACTTGATAACCTCTTCTCTCAGGTAAGGTTTCAAAAGAGGATTTGAGTAACCCAAATTCTGTTACCTAACTTGCATAACTCAGGATTATGCAAAGCCCATCTGGGAAAATATTTATCTTATTAAATAGTCGCTTATGCTCTTAAAGTTCTAGAGACTATAAGAAAAGAGATAAAGATGGACAAAGAATCCTTAATAGAATGTTTGCCTGCGTAGTATTTTGATATTTTTTTGCAATTATGTTCGATTGGGGTTACCCTTCTTTCTCAAGCTCATCGTTCCGAGCCGCCCTTAAAGGACGCGCCAGATTGTCAATACCATCAATTGTTTTGGACAATAATCAGTTGATATTAATTATTAAATGCTGAGCGGTTACCGCTAGATTAAGTCTTACTTTGTTTGGCAGTCTTTTTTAAGGTATCAATCAAAATATGAAGTGAAATTAATGGGTGAAAAAGGATTAGCGGAGACCTCATCATATGCATAACCTCAAAAAAAGATTTCGTGGCAATTTTGCTCTTTGGAGTTAAAAGTAACACACGATGAGAATATTTTTGCAATATACCGTGTAAAGATGTGTGGTCTGATTCCCTCAGTTGAAGGCCATCTAAAGTCTTCACCTGTTCCCAATAGCCATGGAAGAGTGTTAATTTTTGAAATCTTTTTCTGAAAAGTCATAGAAAATCCCAGGAGGTCGCTATTTTTTTTCTTATATTCTTTAAGACTTTGTCCAACGTGACGGCTTCAATGCATGCCACAGTAATTCCTTGGCCATAAAAAGGATTGAATGAAGAAACGGAATCACCGTAGGCAATGAAATTTTCAGGCCAAGATTTCATTTTTTCATAATGATATTGCCGGCTTCCCGTTGTTCGATATCCGTATATTGGACCACTTAACTCAAAGTCCTTTATAGCGTTGTAGATGTCAAGAGTTTCCAATTTCTTGGTATATTGCAGGAATCCTTGTTTGTCTGTTGGTGGGTAATTTTTTCCTATTCCTAGTATCCCGATTAACCACGATGAACCTTCAACAGGATAAATAATCCCCATTCTTGGATTCAAGGGCGGCTTTGTCAATATGATAATAGGTTTGATTATAGGTTTGTCATTATCATTATCAGCAGCAGCACCAGCAGCCGGTTGCTGCGATATTTGGGCCGTATGTGGTTTAAACCGGCAAGTAGAATAACCTATATACGAATTAACAACCGTTTCCTTTGGTTTGCCATAACCAAGTTGGTCAAGCCATTCTGCGGTCTTAGACTCTCTTCCGCTAGTATCCACAACTAGGTCTCCCATAATGGTTTCCTCGGAATTAGTATTAGTAGAGATCACCGTAACCCCTTTGCATATACTCTGTTCAGTTTTCTCGTCTTTTGCAACGACCAATCCTGTTGCCCGGGTATTTTCGCGCACATTCACATTGGGAAATTCCAAGATTTCATTTCTAATCTAGTTCTAAAAGTTGTCTTGTACAAGCAATTGTGGTTAAATTGGATTCAAATTTTATTGAATAACCCGTTCCAACATAATAATCGACATCATTTGTGAGGTTTACAATATGAGCCCCTTTGGCAACCAAATTTCTCTCTAAATCTGGAAACAATCTCAAAAGTATTTCCTTACCTTTGATCAACAATACATGAATGTGGTTAGATTGAGGAGTGCCGTTTCTAGGACCATCTTGGGTTGGATACTTATCTTTCTCTATGATTATTACTTCTTTAAAATGTCCGCATAATGTCCTTGCGGCTAACAAACCTGCAATTCCTCCACCGATTATTATTGCAACTTGATGCTTAATTTTTTTGTGCATAGAGCAGGCTTCTTATTGAAACGTCCATTTATTTATCAATCTTGTTGCCAAGGTTATTGTCTTAATGCTGTTCTACGCCGCCCTAAAGGGGCGGCGCTATTGTATCTATTTTAAGATGAAAAGCTCAATCCTGTCTGTCTGTTTATTAATATACACGTGGTATGTCTACGCAAATGATTGGATAAATTATTAAATTCGCTTTTAATCGTACATACAATGTGTCATCATTGTAGTATCCCTGGTAACCATATTATTGTGATGGCAACATCATGATTGTTATCGAGAATTTAGACAAAGTTGCCCAATTAACTTAGTTAGTTTGGTTTGGTTATAACTATCCACGTCGCCTCTAACGCGACGTTATAACTTTTAAACGATCGACAGTAACGGATTCTTTAGTCAGTATTTGGGACCTTAGCTGATCGAAATCCAAATAATGTATGATATTCACAATCAAAGGTAGTTAGGACATTCATCTTTAATTTCTCCTTGTCTGTTTCCATAAATCATACAAAATTTTTAATAATATGTCTGATGAGGATAAAATAATGATAGTTTTTATAAATTCTTACTGGAGAAAGAACAACAATGGAATGTGAACATAAAGAAGTAAAGAGGGTAGTCAACCCTTCAGGTGGAGTTGCTACTAAGGTATGTGCTCACTGTGACAAGGTATTAGATGACGAAGTAGAGACAAGCTGATCTTCTAATAACTGGCGATGCCGGTTTTTTTACAACATTTTTAATTATTCTAACTTCCTTGGCTATAAATTGATGAAAACAAGAAATGTGAACATATCATTTGGCCCGATTCTTATTAGCACACTATTACTACTATAAAAACAATGTTGAAAAAATATCTTAATGAAGCCTTTCATGAATATCAGCATTTCAGTGATTATACTATCTGTTTTATCTATTCAATTCATATTGTATTTACTTCCTCTTTCAATTGGCCCTATCCAGTCGCAGTCGGGGGATGGATTGGAGATTACTCCTACGGTTCAATGGAGTCAGAATTTAGAAGGGACATTTAGTTATTGTGTATATGAAGGAACTGTTACGCTTGATTCAGTTGATGATCCTCAAGCATTCTGTATCATTCCTACTACTGATTTATCTTCTACAAACATGCAATCTTTTGAAGATGACGGAATTAATATTTATGATTTAAATCCAATTAAGACTCCAGCAGGTTTGTTTAAAGATGGTGCTCCATATTCTGTGTGTGCCACATTTGCTCCACAATCGCAAGATGCTGGATTTAATACGGCTGAGAGTTGCCAACAATTCACAAATAAAAAGGGTAGCCATCCTGAAGAACCATTTATCAACTTAGATGAAGGAGTATTATTTACCAATAATCAGTAAAATTCATCTCTTGTTTGGTAAATTCCTATACAATTACGACGAAATCAAACTGTAGATTCAAAACATTAACAGCGGCATCCAGATTCATGGCAATCGAAACTTCCACTCGGCTTTTGTTCTCTTTGAACATTTGAAAAGCTTTAGAGTTATTGATGGAGATTTATTCTGATACTCTGTTTCTTCTCCGGTATGTCTTCTAACTATTTTTCCAATGTCTAACAATGATACGTGTGCGGCTTGAGCAATCTGCCGAGTTGTATTTCCTTCTCTGGTCAGCTTTATGACTAGTTGTTCTTTCTTGTCGGGTGAGAATTAATACAACTTTAGGTAATGTCAAAAAACTTAAAAGCCCTTGATTCTCTTGATTCTAAATCAAAGAATTATATTCTAATGGATTTGTAGTCTACTGTATTCTTGTTGCAACGTACGTTCCTATCTATTTCTTTTAGAGAACTTCCAATGGAATATATTCATAGGACCGGTCATACGGATCTGATAATTCGCGACTACTCATAGATTTCTATTCTAATAACTTGTAAGCCACAAGTTTGTTATCCTGCATAAGAGGTATTATAATAGTACTTTGGCCTGGTATAGATCCCAGATCCGCAGCCCCTTGCGTGTGCAAGTCTATTAACGTTTGATAACCTGTTCCGTCTGCGTTAACAGCATATACCTTCCCTGCGGGGTTGTCAGTAACATAGTAATGTGTATTGCTAGCATCGGATTCTATTCCATCGAGACCACCAAAAGGAGATGTAGTTCCTTGTTCTCCTAAACTAGTTATTGTCTTATTTTTCATATCTATAACCTCAATGCCTCCGCCGGGTTTACTTAAAGGTCCAAAAGAAACAACAATTAATTTATTTTTGTTATTGTCTATATGCAAACCATTAGGACCGTTTAATTGTGGGTTTTGCAGCCAAGCTTGTATATCAGATGATGATGTACTATTGCCAGGATTCGTATCTAGCTTGTAGATAGTATTGGTATCGGTATCTGATACATAGATATTTCCTTGATTGTCTGCTACAACATCATTAAGAAAAGAGCTTCCTGGTGCATTGAAGCGTTTGATAATTTTTCCACTATCAATATCTATCTGTACTAGGTCTGTGATATCTGCAACATATAATGTACTATTATCATTTGAAATAGCTATACCCTTTGGTGCATTCAGTGCTGTTATCCAATTTAATTCAATTATGCTCCCATTAGAAGGTGAAACCTTGGAAATGAATCCATTTTGATCTTTTTGATCTGGTTGTCCATTCATATTTGAAACAAACAAGACATGTTGCTTGGATCCGTAAGCTACGGATTCTGGATCCTTCAGATTGGCAGGTGTTTCCCACAATTTGCTAACCTGTGTCTGCTCTCCTTCTTGCTGCTCTTGTGCTTGTGCTTGAGCATTAATGTTATTAGTTAAATTAATGCTTATTCCACTAAATGATAGTATTACTGATACTGCTACTATAAGCAAAAAGGTTGTAACTAATGATTTCTGAGAAAGCCTCCTATTTGGAATCATATCTGAGAATTATAATCTACAATTAATAAATCTAGCTTGTCTCTTTCCAATAAATTTTCGAACAAAATAATAAAACTTCTTACTATACTTTTCGAGATCTTGTATGGTGAGGACCTATTAAATACTAGTATTGAAAGTAAAAAACGTACCGATAAACAAAGAACATACGATGATCTCATTAAAGGAAGATTTGATTTGAAAAGAATAGTAACAGTAGAACGTAAGGATGATATACATAGTATATACGATAAGTGGGCAGATTATACCTCAGAAACCATAGACAAGCTAATAAAAGAAGGGGAGGGCTTTGAGAAAAGAGCAGTCGTGAAGACTACCCCTCCTGACGTAGACATTGTATAACAAATGCATCATACAAAGTTGTATTAGAGGTCTAACCTCTCATTCCATGATATTTTCGCTACTTAACCTAATCGATAAACTAAGCAGACTGAAAAGCGTTAACTAGAGCATTATTCCTTTTTCAGTACCGATACCGGTAGTTCTGTCTCCGATTAATATTCTTATTAAGATTAATATTATATCGGAGAATTAACAAATAATCATAATTCATAAATTGTCGATTGCCTCTTGCATTTCTTTTTCACTTAGACCTTGATACTTCATAATTTGCTCATAGACCGGTCCTTTAGTGACTAACTTTGGTCCTGGTTCCAGTATCGAAATAGTGTGTTTAATCAGGTCATTCATATATCTTATCCACTCCGTCAACTGTTCTTTTAGACTCTCATCCGAAGTCATTTTCGTTGTTCCTATTATTTGACCTAGTTGATGAAATGCCACGATGATCATCAGTCTAATTCGTTGACATTCTTGCTTAAAATTATCATTATCTTTTATATTTGAAATTGTTTTACTTAGGTGATACTGACAATTATCAAGGGTTGTTGCAACTTCATTTGCTTTCACAAATTCGATAAATTTATTTGAGAAGTTAGCCAAATCCATATTTAAATCTGCAAACCCTATCTTTGTCCCATTCAAAGTGATTTTATCACCAGTCCTTTTTATTAACATCTCATACTCCTTCCCTTTGATCAGCGTTACAATTTTCGTAAGCAAGTCCATTATTTTTTTTCAGATAGATATTATTTAAATTTAAGTCGCATTTCCTCAGGATGTTTAATAAATGCGAAAAGAATATTGACGATGAAGATGAGCGAGTGATTCAAGAAATTTCTGACTATCTTTTGACTTTCTTTAGTAAATTGGAATATTTACTTAAAATACAATTAGTCAAAAGAAATAAAATATTTTACTTTAGATGGTGATAAAATCATAAGATTTACATCTGAATCTATCTGACTATTAGAATCTACATTAAAGGACCGATATCGTCCTGAAGCCCACTGGGCCCATTGTCTTTAAATGAGATTCTTATCATTAAAGCCCTTTATCTTTTTAACAAAATTCTCTAACACTTCCGTATCGGCTATTGTGATTATGATCTTTCGATCTGAAGCCTTTGTCTGACTTTGGTCACAAGACTTTCTTGCTCTTACTATCTGTCTTGATTTTCCCAGCCCATGTAAATTGTACAGAGTCGCTTCAAGTTTCAACTCATCAGATATTTGTAACATATCATTTACTTGCTCTGGACTAAGGTACAATTCTATTCGCTTTAAGCCAGAAAGTACTTTCTACTCATTTGTTTCAGATGCTGAAATTTCAAAAGAAAGATATATTCAACCATGATGTAGTCGTGGTTCACAACTATCTAAACTCCACAAAATAATACAATTGGTATCATGGTAACCAGTTGTAACATGTTAATCGAATATTTATAACAATGTACTTTGTTATTAATGGTATGGTGTTCGGAAAATACGGAAATATGGGAAGAAGTATCTTGAACCGAGATTCATCAATACGATTTGTAACAATATTTGATACTAGAAATGAAGGCATAGTATTTTCAGAACATCAACCCGGAGCTACCAATTTGTTATCAAGGGAAGAAAGTCAGGAGTCTCTTCAGTTAGCGATTGACGCATGGAAGATGAGAAGTAAATTGGCACCAAAAATAGGTAATGGGAAGTACGTACTGGCCGAATACGAGAAGATAAAAAGAATTACAATGCCATTGGACAATGATCATTTGATATATATAACAACAGAAGTCGAATGCGATGTATTTGATTTGATTGATAAAATTAGGAAAATGTAAAAATTATAAATGAAAAATACCAGCATTTATGCATCATGAAGAGAATAGATACTTAATTAATGAGGGTCCGAAATAAAGTGTTTGTTGAAAGGAAACTAGTGATCTTGATTCTCGGAACTTTAATTTTTAATTCGAATTATTTCGTAGTAAATGATGGTAAATTGTTTCTATACGACTTCAATTTGTTTTCAAGGAATTGAAGGATCACAAAAATCATCTTCAATCTTAACAATATTTGACCCACTTAATATGTGAAATAGAATCCACAGTAAAGGACTGATATCGTCCTGAAGCCCACTGGGGCCGTTTGATTTGCAAAATAATATTGATTTGGACTTATTTGGTTTGTATACTGTTTTTGTAAATCGATAGAACAGTACATATCACAAGCGATATGGTATAGCCCTACCTTCTTGAAAAATTCCTTTGAACCTATTAAAGTTTTATTATCTATTACTGGTAATATAGTTCGTACATGAGTAAATTTATCTTAGCATTATGTTATATAAATAATGGAATCATTAAATGAAAATTTGAGCAATATAGATTCTTTTAACCATCGCTAGCAATGATCTTATCACTTGTTATCACATCCATATCACTCATATCATTTCATCTATCATGAATTCAAATGGTGCTGATTCTTGAGATGGAATTATGGTGGATTCTAGAGTTAGTTTCCTTGCTTCAAACTGTTCTTCATTAATATCTCTTGTATACTTCCAAATTATTTTTCCAATAACTTGTAAAGAAATTCGGATTTCTCTCGCAGTGTCTCTAGTCGTCTTCCCTTCTTTTACGAGTTTGATAACTAACCTCTCTTTTTCCTTTCGATCTAATAACAAATAAAGACTAATTTAATATATTCAGAAAATTAATATAATGATTCTGATTCTTTTGATTCCTTGATATTTGTATTTTATCCTGTATGCCCTAAATTAATTCAAATTAAACATGACATACAAGTAGTTTATTTCGGTATACTTTCCATGGACGGTAGGGATTTGAAGTCCACTGTAGTATTTAATATCTATATTTTGACTTATAATACTAAAGAAATAGAGATTTATTTTTTCTTCTTACAAACTTTAAGAGACTAAAAGTTATGGAAAGAAATTACCGCAATCTTGATTTATTTTCTGAAATGAACGCAAAAGTTATTTCAATTTAGGATAATTATTGCAATTTTTAGAAAATCTCTATTTACTAAGGTTTTTTTATTGTCGAATCAAAAATGATATCTTATAAAATGTTATCAATATTAACGTGAATGATATTTTGTACAATTATGATCCCAGGCGGTAGAAGAGGTCTTGAAACCATAGTATTTGTTATTCACCAGAATATGATACTCCATAAGACTTGCTTTATTTGTTGGGAATTATGACCCAGCCTGATATAACTAATATACTAAAGCCAAATCATTACATAATATTATAAGGCATGGATGGTACATAGGGTTGTGAGACAAAGATTTTCATTAGGAAATAATTGTGAATGTATGTGTCATGGCAAACCCGGTATTGTAGATTTTTGTGGATACTGTACTACATCTCATAGAAATGTGTTCTCCAGAAATAGGACACAAAGATAACCATATTTTTGCATTAGTAAAGCCAATGTTCTCATTATTCAATATAGAATTGATCTCTTTCATATGCTTATAAATGACTAACAACCAATAAATTACTTTAATCCTTCACCACCTAATTTATTATTATGAAACTAGCCCTATAACCAATTCACAATCGTGTTAAAACCCATCATCGCGATAGAATCAATCCCCAACGGCCCCTCTCATCACAAATCATACTTTCATTTAACCAAATCATCAAGTTCAAACAATAAATAAAAGTAACGGATCCCATGTACCTCATGGCTTCGAAGCCCATAGAATTCTTAATCTATAGTACGTCCCCATGTAATCCTTTTAGAGAACTTCCATGACTTAGATTTTCCATACGCTGTTAGAAATCAAATTTCTTATCTATGCGAGTTGTCATTCAAAGATATTCTAATTGAAAAGCAATAAGGTCTCAAAGGTTTTGTTTCTTATGATAGTAGTAATTTGGGATCCTATTACGCATAATGCCTTAGACCTCTCATGCTTTTGCTTCCAACTGATGGTAAAGTTACGACATGATCGTAGCCTTATTTCACCTCATTTGGATTATCACAGAATGTTATCAGTGTATACTTCATATAATGAAACTCAAGACAAGTATTGTCACACCTAATTCAATAATCGGTGTGCAGAGTTATTGAAGTCATGAGCGGTGGTGTTTAAAAATCATGATATTGTTTTTTGTGTGAGCTGGATATACATACATATTGTAAAAGGGTAGCAATAACCAGACGTCGGCTGATTTTACCATTCTAATGTGATCAGGTACCAATTAAGGCAAATAAGGCTTTTGTGAAGCGCTGTAGACTTTCCTTGGTCTGGATATCGATAATAGCCCCATGTGCATCAATTTTTCCCTTAACACCCTGGATTAGCAAAGTGGTTTCGGGTGTAAAGGTTGCCATAAGGGTACGCATGATCAACTGCAATTCTTCATGACCTTTAATCCCGCTTGTGGAAGCGGTAATGATTCCCAAGGGTTTTCCGGAAAACACTGTAGTGGCCACGCACCATTCTATGGCGTTCTTTAACCCCGAGGGTATGCTGAATACGTACTCCGGGGTACTGATTATTACCCCATCCGCATCCTGGATAAGATTGCGCATCTCCGTAATTTCTGACGGTGTATGTTCCAGAGATAGCTCCGGGTCGAAATGCGGCAAAGTTTTCAGCCGGTCGTAAAAAGTTATTTGGAAAGTATCTCTAGCTTCTGACTGGATGTACTCTAGCAATTTATGATTGGCTGATGACGTCGTGGCGCTTCCGATTAGGGCTACAACGTTTTTCATAGTTAGAGCATACATATGCTTTTTTCTCCTTATTTTACTTAACCGAGTGGTATTCCAGGTAGAATATACAGGATTAGAATGGCTTTTTATTTATTAGATATAGTGTCGGTACACGTTGCTTGCGGATTTTGATTTAGTTTGGGAGTATCTTCTGTAGGAGAAATAAATATTTTAAAATCTACTGAAATACAAAAATATTCTAAAGAATAGTAAAGTTGCCCTAGTTATCGATGATTTAAAGACTATCAATCCTTGGGACCCACGAGGTATTAGGATTTATGGAATAGCAGACACCGTTGATCGTCAAGGAGGGTATATGTCCAATACGGACCATCCACAATCTCGATATATAAGAATAAAGCCTAGTAAAAAGTGGGGTTGGGGAATTGATGAACCCGTTTTTGTAGATGGCAAATTTAATGTGAAAAAATCTACTACTAGTCCTAAAAAAATAAGACAATGCATCTTTGACAGATGTTGATTCGAACTAGGATATTTACAACCAACATATGAGAATGGAATCGCAAATTGAAAAGAAAATTTTAAAATTTTAAGATCAAAAACTCTTCCTTATTATCAATAGTCTTGTGAGTACCAGGTGCCAAAGTCCAAACTCTCCTATGTCTGTGAATGATCCTTGGCGTGACTGGAACGATATTGCGGATCATTAGGATGTGGAGTTAAGGGAGTTATGGCAACTTTCATCCAGATATGAAGGGGAAGGGACTTGAGGAGTTTGTGAATTTCTATTTCGTCTTCTGCCCGAAACAGCCCGATACTACGCCATTCATCAGGACCAAGCGGAGGACGCCAAAGGCGAATCAAATGGCCCTTTTTGGAGAGCTCTGCAGCTCGCACTGCTTCAGCCGCACGTAATTCATCAACTTTGAGAGAACTAGTACCTTGTGGTACTGTGGTAACCATATCGACAAGATATTCCATGGATATCACTCTATCATCACATCATCTATGTAGCAATATTTCCAATCTTCTCCTGGTTGAAAGGATCTTATGATAGGGTGTTCGGTAGATTTGAAATGTTTTGTTGCATGCTTATTAGGAGAAGAATCACAACAACCTACATGACCACATGTTAAACACAAACGCAAATGTACCCATCTAGAACCCATCTGTAGACATTCTTCGCATCCATTTGGAGTTTTTGGTTCTATATCTTGATTTACTTGACTAAGATGTATATCTTTAGGCGTCATATTATGAAGGTAATAATGTATGTCCTTCCTTAAAGATGTCTGTATAAATAATCAGATAAAGGTAGCAAAATAAACCTATATTTAGGTAGGTACCGTTACCATCTGTCTATTGGTTTTAGAGCCTTAGATGGAAAAGATATAGGTAAGGATACAACAAAAAATGCAGGTGAAGTGAAGTTACGAGTCAAGTTACCAATATGCTTCAAAACTTGGCTAGAGTTGGCATCGGGATTATGTATAACAGGGTTCCACCTGCGATAAACCTCAAGTAATGTGGTAAATGCTTTTTATCTTTTTCTTATACAGATGATAAAATACCAAAGAGATGTGGAGTTTGTAGCGAACTGATAGATTGGGGTCAACAACCGATTATAAAGCAGAAGGAATGTCCCAAATGTGGCTATACCCCTGAATATGATGCCATTAAAGTATGTCCTTACGAAGATGATATAGTGTATCTTCAATAATTTCCTTATAGTTATAATGATAACACTTTAGCATAAACTATAATTTTATTTATCTACTCAGAAAAGGATTAGATTCTTATTAAATGACCCAATATGTTACCCCTTTTGCGAATTACTTCTTTCTTACCTGACAATTTTCGTAAACTAGATTAACCCAGTTTATAAAAGTAGTAATTTATCATAGACAGAGTTTCTTAGATCTTTCAGTCTATGGATTAATAGTTACAGTATTACTATCACTTAGGTTCCTTTTGTTACATCTAGAATGAAATCAGCAATTTCGTTTGGATGGGATACATAAGAGGAAATACCTTGATAACCCTATTACTATGACATTGACAGTAAGTTCATTCCTTTTCTCTACCTCTAGGTTCTCCTTAAACTTCTTTTTTGATTTTGCTTAACAAATCAATTGCCCCTACAGAATAATTACACATCCATCTATCATATAGATCTTTGATAGGGAGTGGATTAAGATAGTTCCAGCGATTGCGACCATTGCGTTTTACAATTATTAAGTCAGCCTTCTCAAGGACACGTAAATGTAGCATTACCGTGCACCGATCTAAATGTTTGAAATGATCACACATCTCTCCAGTTGTTTTGGGTTTATTTCTAAGCATATCGAGTATTTCACGTCTTTGAGGATTTCCCAAAGCTTTCAGAGTTAAATCATCTCTTTTATCCCTCAATATGTTATATAAATATAACATATCAAATATTAACCATTCATGAAAGTAGCATTTGAAGTTTATTCAAAGAAAAAAACCAGTAGCAGAGGTGTTTGATGCGGTCTATAATCCAAAAAAACTAAGTGGATACTTTACAACTGGTGGAGCAAGTGGCCCTTTGGATGAAGGAACTACGGTCACATGGGACTTTCATGATTTTCCTGGAGCATTTCCTGTTTATGTTAAACAAGTAATAATAAATGAGATGATTGTATTGGAATGGGACAACAATGAAAGGTACTGAAAAATCTTGCGGACATAAGATTTGAGCCGTTGAATACTGAATCTACACTAATAAAGATAAGAGAATCAGGTTGAAAAAATGAAGATCAGAAATCATTGGATGCATCTTATGCTAACTCTTTTGGTTGGATGCATATGCTTTGTGGTCTTAAGGTTTTTCTGGAATATGGTAAAAACTTGAGAGAATTTTTCTTTTAAGTTCATCGATCTTTCTAATCTCCACTCAACTATTAACTAAACAAATAATTTCACTCATCGTATCGGTATACAAAGTTTCATATTTTCCCTCACGGACAACACGTTTTGCAGTATCAACATGTATTTCATAGTATTTGCTTAAACCTTCGCCACTACAATTATGGAATTCCTTAGAATTGGCAACTGTCACACTACCTATATCATATCACAAAGACTACTTAAGTTATTTTCATACCTAATGTATGCAGAATGGATCTATGTAACCATGACTAGGAATTACAATGGCCCATTCCATATTGATTTTTGAATTCAACTTTATAATAAGTTGTAATAACCGCCATGATTAAAAATAACTGTTACCTAAACAGTAATCACATTTTGCACAGAACAATCATCTAATCTTATTGAATATAATTGGTTTTATATTTACGAATAAAAGAAAGCGGCAAAGTATCATCTATCCTACTGAATGTTGAAATTTCAAATTTTCAATTCCAGTAACTTTATTATTTAATAAACATATTATAATATATTATGAATATTAGACTTTTCTCTATAATTACATCGGCATTAGTTCTTGGATTTTATATCTCTTTTACTATTCCTTTTACTTTTATTCCAAATTCCATGGCTTCCCCAAATCCATCTTTTGAAGTGACGGAACAAAACGATAGTAGTACTTTTAGTTCATTAAGTAGAGACTTTGACCAGACTATAGACAATATTAACGACGATGATAAAAACTCCACAGACACAACCAACGATGATGAGAGCTTACAAGAACGATCTTAAATATTTTAAAATTACTAATTTTAAGATCCCTTTATGATTTGAATATATGTGGGATAAATTATTTCAAGTAGTTAAGAATTTTATTTTTAAAATCTATCAATTTTTAGATTAAATAAACAAATTAAGAATGATCTATAAATTTTAAAAAAAGTTGATGTGTAAAAATGTTAAGATATCATAGCTGCAATTGTGATCAATTTTACTGAACTATTGAATTTGTAGAAAGCATATAATAAATAGTGAATTACTCCCAGATCTGTGACTCTTTCCACTGAACCCATAAAAGCAAGATTCTGCTTTAACAATGAACCAAAAAAATATTTATATCACTCCCCGCTATAATAATAGTAGAATCTCTAATAAAGAACCTTTATCGACATAAATTCCACTCCCCTCGCCTTAGCCGTGGTTTTTTATGATTATTTCAAACACATCCGAAACAAAAAAAGACATAGAGAATTGAATGAACCTACTTAAACGCGTTCGAACAATGAACAAAATCCAAGTGATATTTATCAAATCATAGACGATGCCAAATTTGTCAAATATTCATCGAATGGAAAGATGGTTTTAGATGTCCATGTTGTCAATATAAACTGAGAACCAAACCTCGAAATAAAAAATTCAAAATAGATATCGTAAAGAAATGAATAAAAAAGAGACAACAGTGAGTGCTTTAGTCTAGACAAGTACCAAATAAAAGTTGATAAATGTTAGCAATTACTAGATATGTCGGAAATAGATTATGTCGACAGAAGTTTCATCTAATAAATATTGCCCAATAGTAACAATAATTCCCAAATCGGACTACTATTACAATCTCTTTTACCATTTGTAGCAGGATTCGAAGCACTGGGCTTGTTTGATATTTTTATTTTAATTTATTTTAATTATTAGAATGTAAAATTTGAAAATAGATAAATGAATAGATATTTTGGTTTGTGTTAATAGAATTATTAGATAGTTTTAATTATATTGTAATGTTATAATTTTTTTAGGGGTGAGATATTTTATTTATTGTTTAAATTTGTTTGTTAATTTTAGATATATATATTATAAGAGATTTGATATTTTATAGTTTATTAGGTAAGAGTTATGTAGAGGTATTTAAATTGAGATTATTATGATATTCTAGATGGTTTATTTAAAAGATTATTATGTTGAATAAGAAATAGTTTAAGTAATTGCTTCTGTTTTAATATATTGTATCCTTTTGTATTAAGATGATAGAATTGTATATAGAAGTTGTGAAGAGTGGATTTAGAGAGATAAATTAATTTGTAGGAAATAGATTTATAATAATAAATAATGTTGCATTTTAAAAAATAGATTAGAAGCGAATTTTATTTGATATTTCTCTAGATTAGTCGTTTTGTATCCGAACCTTTATACAAAGGAACTTAATGGCTCAATTCTCAAAGCTCTTATTTGAGTGCTATTGATAATGGATAATTTTGATTATTGTTTTAGGATTTTGACACTAAAATAACAAAAAGACATAGATATGTAAGCGAATGTTTAAAGTTATATGTAAATTTTGCTACTAATCATACTATATTATATTATATTGTTTGAATTTTTCTATTTAGCGATGTATTTTCATATATATCAAATTTGTGCACTTAAGTTAGCAATTTACATTAAAATATTTTTTGTTTTTAAATTTTGATAGTAATATTTATAATTTAGATTTTATTATATTTTTAATTTATAAAAAAAAAAAAAAAAAAAAAAAAAAAAAAAAAAAAAAAAAAAAAAAAAAAAAAAAAAAAAAAAAAAAAAAAAAAAAAAAAAAAAAAAAAAAAAAAAAAAAAAAAAAAAAAAAAAAAAAAAAAAAAAAAAAAAAAAATTATTAAGGCAATGGCTCAACTAAAAATGTCATGAGTTAGGAGTTTCTGAAATAATAAGAAACAATTTAAAAAAAAAAAAAAAAAAAAAAAAAAAAAAAAAAAAAAAAAGAATCAAACACATATGATAAGCATCTTAAAACGAGTATTGAGAGGAGTAACTCCACCGATAATACTTGAAAGTATAGAAAATTTAAAAAAAAAAAAAAAAAAAAAAAAAAAAAAAAAAAAAAAAAAAAAAAAAAAAAAAAAAAAAAAAAAAAAAAAAAAAAAAAAAAAAAAAAAAAAAAAAAAAAAAAAAAAAAAAAAAAAAAAAAAAAAAAAAAAAAAAAAAAAAAAAAAAAAAAAAAAAAAAAAAAAAAAAAAAAAAAAAAAAAAAAAACCCCCCCCCCCCCCAAGAAGAGGAGAAGCGAAGGAAGCCCGGCGAGTCAAAACACAAAAAGTGCCAGAGCATCCTCCTTACTAACTGCGAACAACGAACAACACAAAAGAAAAACACGGAGGCAGCGCAAAACGAAGAAAGAGGAGGAAAAGGAAAACGAGGCAGACCGAAACGACAGACAAGGAGGACGAAAAAAGCCGGCAGGCGCCAACCGGCACCAAAACAAAAGGAGCGCAAGCGCACACAGAGAAACCAAGCCGAGCCGCACAACACAAGCCACCGCCAGGCAAGACAACAGCGAAGACACCCCAACACGCCAAACCCGACAAAAGAGACGGCACGAGGCGAACCCGAACCACCAATATGTTAGATAGATCCATTCAACCGCAACCACACGAGCAAGTATTGATTAATTGATTTGTAATAAGTAATAATTTTAGTTTGTTTATTTAAATGTTTTTTAAAGTTTTGTTGTGTGTTTATGGTTTGGTTGTTTGGTAAAATTGTGTTTAATTATTTTGTTTTATAGATTATAAAATTTTATCTAATTAATGATAAAGAAAAGAAAATAAAATTATTTGTTGTTAAAAGTTTTGTAAATATTTTTGATAATTAGTGTTATTTTATAATTTTTTAATAGATTAGATATCTGCTTTTTAATTGAACTTTTATATTATAAGTGGTTTAATTTTATTGGTTTAATAGAATTTTTTTTTTATTTATATGGAGCTGTTAGTGCATTATTTTGCAATAGAGATAATGTGTTTTAGATATATTGAAAAAAATTAGTTTTTTAGTACAGGGTAGCTTTATCTGCTGTTAGGTTTAATTGTTTCTTTACAACTTATCTTTTTACTAAAGCATAGTTACCTGCTACAGTTACATTTTTAGAATTGGGTGGAAACTTTTCTGCTGTTGTTTCTGGAGAGCTCTGAGTTGCTTGGGTTCTAATTTGTAGTTGTTGGTTGTTTGCGAGTTTTGTTTTGTTAAATATCGGTTGATTGAGAAAACCCATTAATCAGGGGTTATTGATTTAAAAACTAAAGTTAAAGTTCGAGATTACATTTATTAATTAGACTTTGAATCATATGATCTCAAATCTTGATCTGGTATCTGTGAGAATAGTTCATCCTGGATTGGAAATATTTGATAAAGTTCTGAATTAAGATCGCAATTTGATCAGGTATCGATGAGAATGGCTCACCTGGATTGGAAATATTTGATAAAGTTCTGATTAAGATCGCAATCTTGATCGGTTCGATGAGAATGGCTCACCTGGATTGGAAATATTTGATAAGGTTCTGATCGATCGCAATCTTGATCAGGTATCGATGAGATGGCTCCCTGGATCTGGATCTCAGTTCCGACTGGTAGGTAAGGATAAATATATTATTGCTGGAAAGCAAAAGCAGAATCGCAATAACAAGAATTATGACTCCGAATGTTAAAATTGCTTTTTTCGTTATCAACAATTAGGGATATAGATATTATACGGATATATGATTTTTATTTTGTCTTTTATTAGTAGATTATCAAAGTACGATAGGTATATTTTAATACAAAAATCTTCATACGTAGAATCATGACTGGACTAATAGAACGATTCTCTACAATTTTTAAAGCAAAAGCGAGTAAAATCGCAGATGATCTTGAAAATCCACAAGAAATGCTAAATTATTCATTTGAAAAACAAAATGAATTAATAATTAAATTAAGACAAGATATTGCTCAGGTAGTTACATCAAAAAAAAGACTGGAAATGCAAAAGGCAAAACTGTTGGCAAATGTAAATACGTTAGAGGATCTAGCTAAACGTTCATTAATTTCTAAGAGGGAGGATCTAACTAAACTTGCTCTCGAAAGAAAAAATGCTCTGATGGTGCAAGTAAAAGAACTCGAATCTCAAATATCGGGAATAGAAAAAGACCAGGCAAAATTGGAAGACGCAGAGAGGCGTCTCTCAACTAAAATTCAAGAATTTAAGACTAGAAAAGAAATAATTAAAGCTGAATATTCCGCGGCAGAGGCTCAAGTAAAAATTAAAGAAAACATCACGGGGCTTTCTGAAGAGTTTAGCGATGTAGGTAATATTTTGAATAGGGTGGAAGAAAAAACTGAAAATATGAAGGCAAAGGCGCAAGCACTTGATGAAATGATTGACTCAGGAACTCTTACAGACTTTGCTTCATCCTTTCCATCCTCAAAAGATTCCGACATAGAGAGCGGACTGAATAAGGTCTCATCTAGTCAAGCAGTCGAAGAAGAGATTAAGAAAATGAAAAATGATCTGCAGACAAATGCGTCAAACACTGTTGAAAAAGATTCATCCACTATCAAAAATGTAGAAACTAAAACAAAGGAAAACATAACTATCATTAGAATTTCTGGTGGGGGTCAATATGAAATTGACAATAATCTATTAACACAAATTAATGATATTGACAATAAGGTTGTCAACTCTGAAAAATCATAGTAATGGTCAATCTAACCTGAAGTAGTTAAAAAGGAACTAAAAGGGAAATTAGAGGAAATTATATCATTTATAAAAAATAACGGTCGGCCGTAATGGAAACAGATATAGTAAAATCTAACCTTTATATTCCACAGCCGGACATTTCTGTTGACGAAGCACAAAATGTATTCAAAGATGAAGGAATAATAAAATAAAAAGATGGGTGCGGATCAATTACAAAAAAGTCAGAATGGTATATTCCAAACAGGAAACCATTTGCTCAAATCTTTTTCAAATATGATTTCATTCGATAATTCTTCCATTAGTTTAATCTCCTGATCATGATTGCGTTTCTTTAGATTAGTATCATGAGATTTATCACTAATAGGTAAAAAGGATAAAATTTGTTCGACTTATCATTGTAAATTAAATATTGTCGGTTAGAACCACTGCCATTATTTTTGAAACCGTCATTTTGATATCCTGAAGTAAACTCAAATATTGTTGCTAACAGTTGCTTTGAAAAACCCTTTTCATGGATTGTATCACCTATGGATGATATCGACTTATCAGATCCTCTAATTTAGTCCCTTTTAATAAGAACCATAGATACCCATACTCATCAATTAACGAACTATAGGAAATAGTTATTTCACTTTTCTCTTTGTTTGCTGTTGCAATTGAAAGAAATTTGTCTATAAATTCTTTCATTTCTTTAAATTGTTCTGTTTCAACAGCTTTTACGCAAATTCCGCATTTTCCTGAACTTTTTAGTCCAAACTTTTCATCAAGTTTGATGCTTGCTCTTGATAGTGATTCTATAGCATCGCTATAATAAAGGAATTGGTTATGTTTGCCGATGACTTTTCAGATACAGATTTATCATGCTCAGATTTGCCTCTCATTGTTGATAAAATTTTTTTAAAAAAGGTCAATGATAGTATTGTATCTTAGAACAATTTATCCATTCCCGTATAACTAAATATCTAATTACGATGAACTTTATATCAACTTGCAGTTATTGTTCATCTTATAAAATCAAAATACAATTAAAAACATTAATTTTCGACCTTTTATTTTTTATATATGATAGTATGTATTAAAAACTAACTTATTGTTACATTATATGGAATATCAAACTATTACAATAAATCAAAAATGCATTCTAATCCAGAATCCTTTAATTTACGTTATTGCAGGCACTTTGATGAATTCGAAAATTATTGCCACAATCGTAATTATTCAATGCTTGCAGGCTTTACAGCCTTAGTCGGTCAAATATCTCAACAGGTTTCTGCCACCAGCATGGTATTTGTGATAGCAAAGGGTGAGTGGTCAAGGAGCTGAACATTGTAACTTTGGAGATTGTAAGGTAATAATTACACCAAGTGGTCAAATAAACTCAAATAGCAAGTGCCGATAATACCTACAATAATCAACAATTGTATGTATAACTTTTTTTTATTACACTAAAATTAAAATTGGGTTAGAGTAATTATCAAGATATTTTATTATCGTTTTTGTGCCTGTAAATATAAGATTTCAGTATTTGACAATATGATGAAAACAAAAGGTCAGAATATAAATAAGTTATATTAGTAATAAAATCAAATATTCTCAGGTTATCAATCCATTCACCGGACTGACTCCAGTTATAAAAACCTGTTAAACCCATGTGGATATCCTCATGATTTTACCGAACCCGTCATAGTATACGGGACTTAAGCCCACCGGACCCATTGTAATTTACTATTTATCAAAAAAACTAGGCAAACGTAAACATATTATCAACTACCGGAGGAGAGATAACATTATGTGATACTATTATTCAGAGACTAATTTTAAATGCAATGAGGATTAATTAAATTAGATATTATTTGTTCACTGAAAAAGAAAAAGAGTATATTAAATCACAAAGACTTGCAAGAATAGCTACTGCCTCCGCAGTTTCCCCCTCAGATATTGCAAGTTGTCAACCAGATGTTGCTCCTGTGGGTTTTGATTTTGATGGAGAGTACTTTTATGTGGGTGGAATAAATATTTTAAAATCTACTAAATACAAAAATATTCTAAAGAATAATAAAGTTGCCCTAGTTATCGATGATTTAAAGACTATCAATCCTTGGGACCCACGAGGTATTAGGATTTATGGAATAGCAGACACCGTTGATCGTCAAGGAGGGTATATGTCCAATACGGACCATCCACAATCTCGATATATAAGAATAAAGCCTAGTAAAAAATGGGGTTGGGGAATTGATGAACCCGTTTTTGTAGAAGGCAAATTTAATGTGAAAAAATCTACTACTAGTACCTAAAAAAATAAAACCATTGCTTTTTGAAGTAAATATAAAATTAATAATATTTACTAGATAAATCAACCTATTCTAAAGTATCGACATCATCTCGAAGTATCGAGATAAATTATATCTATATCTTTGTAGATATCCGCTATAAATCGATTAGTATTATCCATCCCAAAATTAAAGATAATCGTTAAATTTGAATTTGTATTAGATGGTATATATGAAGATACGCGAATGTTGCGATGGAATGAAAACTATGATAAGGGAAAATGCATTTTGGATATCAAGTATTAGTCAAAAAGGATGGTTAAAGGTGATAGAACACGACGGTACTATGGAGTTAGGGATAGATCCAAAACTCCATAATTACGATATTATCTATTGTCCATTTTGCGGAATTCAAATAGAGGGACAAGCGGATCCATTTACCAAATAGATTAATCCTTAATACCTCGAATTATTTCGGAATTAAAAAAGATCCATCTTTAATATGTTAAACATCGCATGCACTAAAATTGTATTTAATCTTGAATCATATCACTCACGGAAGTTAACAAATAGTATAAACCCCCTGAATGAAGGATTTGCTCCCATAGAGTTCCCATATACAACGGAATATATCAGAATTGGACAACAGTAACAGTAACAGAACTTTCTTCGGTGAATTAATAAAATTACAAAACGAATTTTCAAAAAGAGTTATAGTTAGAGATGATTTTGATAGTAATATCGAATTTATTTGTGGAGTAGATGTATCTTACAGGAAAAAAACTGCGTTCTGTTCAGCTGTTGTAATCAATAAAGAAAAGTTTGAAATTACAGAGACAGCCATTAGCAAAAGCGAGATAAAGAATCCATATATTCCAGGCTTGTTTATTCTAAGGGAATCTGCGCCCATCCTTCAAACTTTGAAATTGATCACAAAGCCTTTCCAACTTTTGCTAGTGGACGGTCATGGGATACTTCATCCTAGGAGATGTGGGTTAGCAAGTTACATAGGCATAGTTACAAACTTGCCAACAATAGGTGTCGCAAAAAATTTGTTATGCGGTTGTGTCCAATCAAGCAACTTTGTAAGCCATAAAGGTGAAATTCTTGGGTACGCATTAAAGGGTAAAAACAACTCGAATAAAATTGCATACATCAGTGTTGGACATAAGATTAGTTTAACAACGTCAATACAATTAGTTGAATCAATGACAAGAACAAATCAATTCATTCCAGAGCCTCTTAGAGTCGCGGACAAGTTATCAAAACAACAAGACTGTAAATAATCTTCAGCCGCTTCCAAACGAATTATGTGCGGTCAAAATAGTAAAAAAGCAATTTCTTTTGTAAGGTCGATTTTATCGGATTGTGTAATAATCAGCAAAACTAAAAAAGATAAGGACTTATATCGTCCTGAAGTCCACCAAACCTGTTATAATTTTGCTGTTATATTATAAAATTACTAAATAGGTTTCTTTGAATAAATATTTATTTAATTAATTAACAGTTCATATATACCGCGTGGATTTGAAGTCCACTGAGCCAGATACCCATTCTAGTACCGACATTAATATTCTCTCGATTGCGCTTTATCTGACTTATAATGAATCCAACATCTTCTTGAATAATGGAAAATTATAAAAATAATTTTCTAGAAAAACTATAATCAGTGTGGTAAACATTTCCATCAATGATAGTTCCAGTTCTGATTTGTCCTACTTCATAATTTCCTGCTCCAAAAGTTATTTGCACTCTCAATACGAGATTATCCATCACCGATATTTAGGATTCATATTTACTTCATTTATATAAATTTTAATTATACATGATCAATATGTCAATATGGCAAATCAGTCAAATGTAAAGGAGGTAGCTCAATTAAAAGTACCTATTGTTTTTGTTAGCATCATCGCATTATTTGGAATGGTGAGCTTTGGAGGTGTGTCAGTCTATGTTGCAAGTGGCCAAAACGTAACAACGACAACGACCCATTTGCAAGCTTCGGATTTTGCGATAGTTCCTATCCAGCAACACCTTGGAGACAATAAAAACGACATATTTGCTCCAGGTTATCCATACAGGGGAGATGTGTCCGACACTTTTAATTTTACAATTGACAGCATACCCGATGGAAGTGGATATCTCTTGGTACAAATATATGGATCGTACTTTGAGGGACATACAATAATAATTAATGGACAAAGTGTAACTAGTCCCGGCGGCAACTTTGGAAATTCTGGTTCTGCAAACTGGGCAACACTAACAGTCTTGTTGGATGAGAATGTGCTAAAACAGGGCCAGAACAGTATACAGTTCTTAAGGAATCCGAATACAGAAGACAACTTTCTAATAGACAATGTTGTGGTTAACTGGAAGTATCAGTTGCCCCAACAATAACTAATACACTCATCTATCCTTTTTTTAAAATGTAAACTGGTATCAATAATACTACAATACAAAAACTTTATCATAATAAGCTTCATCTACATTGGGCCTTCCCCCAGCATAACCAATCAAATGAAAAGTTTTGGTCCCAAGTTACGTGCTTTTCCTCCGGCAAAATTTCAACCCCTTTTAGAATTCCAAAAAGTGATCCAAAGAAGCAAAGACAAATTATTAATACTATCGCTATTAATGGAGGAACAGTCTCATCGTCACTAGAAATTTAGAAACTATATCGTTACGACACAAATATTTTTTTTGATTTATCTACGTTAGTTTCTGTTCATTTACCGTTACCATAAAAATCAATAAACCCTACAAAAATGATATTAATAGTGATAGAATTCTATTTTAAAATAAATTGTAATTGCAAAAGCATTGGCGAGCATTTCAATGTAACATCACGATTACGCAATAAAACCATCGATTTTAAAGTAAACATTTTTTAGCTAATCTATTAGATCAGTTTATTAATTAACCGAACCAATAAATTCAAAAAATATTATCTCTTTGGAAGTTAGTTAATCTTGCTAATAACTTTAAGAAAAAAGGATAGTTTATTTTTCTCTTCTAATTTTTAGACTGATAATTTTTTTGAGTTGATAACAATGCATCGTTGTTGTCTCTTTCGATTCTCTCATATGCTGATACATTTCTTTTTCCTATTTCTGCAAGATGTTTAGATTGTTTCTTTGTGTTATCAACTACATTTTTGAATAATTCAATATTAGAAAATGCCATATCATTAAAAATTCTACTCATTGCTATTGTATTTTCTGCACAATTATTTACTAATTTCGAGTACATTTCTGGCATTCTTCTAAAGTAATCTTGGTTATTCAATAATTGGTTATTTACATTTTGTATATATGGAGTGGATAATGATTGAAAAGAATCAATTGTTTGTTTTTGATATTCAAGATAGTTTTCTGCAATATCTTTAGTAGCTTGAAGTGTCTGTTCTTGAACTTGATTAACAGTTTCAGTATAACGTGGAATCTGATTTCTTGCTTCTCTAATACTTTCATCTATACTTTTTTTTGACTCATCAAAAGCTTGTTCAAGTGATTCGGTGTTTTGTTCTATAATTCTATTATATAATCTTTGATTACTTTGGTAAATATCTTGTTGATTACTAACATTATCATTATTTAAAGATGAAGTTTGGTAATTAATTTCTTTTTTATCGTTCTTAGACATTGTAATAATTTGTAATTATTATACTATATAAACAGAGGTATCCATTGGTTTTTAATACCCGGCAAGAGATTTATTCGTCCTAATCAACTCATATTGATCAAAAGTCTACTAGAGTTTTCCTTTACAAATGATTGTTATCCGAGAATAATTAAGTCAAACTAAATCATTCTAAACGGTATCGATCCTAGACCCTCAGTCAAGATTTTTTTTCTCTAAAGTTCGAGTTGTGAGTCATAATAGTCATCTAGACATTTTGACAATCAGATCATCTTCTCATTCTCTAACATTTACCAAATGTAAACGTTACAGGTATGAGCGATTTAAAAAAATAGTAATCAGTTAATGCCCAAAGATTTCAAATAATCCAATATCAAAATAATTTTGAATCACTACCATCGCAAAGAGAATACATAACAATATATACAAGATCTTAAATCCTCGACTGAGAAGGCTATAAAGTATGAGTTACAATAAGCTAACACCAGAAGAAGAGAGAATAATTGTAGATAAAGCTACTGAAGCTCCCTTCATTGGTAAGTATGACAATTTTTATGAAGATGGAACGTTTATCTGTCGAAGATGCAATATCCCCCTCTTTTCATCCAAAAGCAAGTTTGATGCGGGGTGTGGATGGCCAAGCTTTGATGAAAGCATTCAAAATGCAATAAAACGTATACCTGATCCTGATGGAATAAGAACAGAAATAGAATGTGAAAATTGTGGTGCGCATCTAGGACATGAATTTCTGGGAGAACATTTGACAGATAAAAATACACGGGAATGTGTCAATTCATTATCTATACACTTTATTCCAAAGGGAAAAGAATTGCCAAAAATAATTCATGAATAACGATATCAAAATCTTAACAGCCGTCAACGGCTATATCAGTGCAATGAAGAGATCTTAAAAGAATCTAAGGTATCGAATTTGTTCCACATAACTATGCATGAGGAACAGTTAAAAATCCTTATCATGGTCATGTATGATGAATATATATATTAACGAAATTCTATAAATCCTATTCATATTCTTATTTATTGATCTTGTATTTATTTTGAACGAAACCAAAGTTATATACTGTCGTTTTTAAATGTTGCAAAGACAAATCTTTTGATAATAATCCACTAAATGATTTTCCTTTTCCTATAAGTATTGGTACTATAGTAACAGTAATTTCGTCAACCAATCTTGCTGATAAAAAATCCTGAATCACCATGCCCCCATCTACATATATATGGTTAACAGATTGATAAGATAGTTCTTTAACTAATTGTTTAGGTGATGATATGTTAGATGTTGTTACAGTTTCCTTTAATTTCTCAGGAATTTCAACATTCTTTGAGGTCAATACAATCATTTTGGTATTATTATACGGCCAGTTGTCAAAGGTCATTACCTGCTCGAAAGTTTTCCTCCCCATAATTATTTGATCCACAGACTCTAGGAAACTCTTGAATCCAAAATTCTCATCAAGAGTTACTTTCTTGTTAGCATCATCTAACCAGCCTATATCTCCATTCTCTCTTGCAATGAATCCATCTAGACTAGTACCAATAAATATAGAGACTTTTACCATTGATACTTTTTTAAAAATCATTAAGATAAATGTATTTAACCCCTCACTTGAAATAGATTTGTTGAGCGTTCTATTCATTTTTTTGTATCTTATCAGTTCGACTTTGGTTTTAAATAGAATAGCATTATTGGCTATCTCATCATAAGATTTGCAAGAAGGGCACTGAAAAACTAATCGTTTTAAGCATTTGAAATAATATTCTTCCCCAGGAATATAGTTGTGAAAATCCGAAATGTAAAGATTGTTTGTATGATTCACAATCAGATTTTGTCAGATTGTCTGATTTTATATGACTACGTAGAGAGAGTTCATAATCTTTTATGAATATTTTAATAATAAAACATTTTAAACTTTAGAATACTTGATTGATTAGTAGAGAGAAAATAATATCTCAAGTATATTTCCTTATTCCTACAGGTTTCTATTACAGTGAATGCTATAAAACTCTATTATCAATATCTTAGTTTCTATGGACTTTTAAAAAGAATCATAAAACCTTCATCTGATAAAAGGAAAGCAATAGGTTACCTTAAGGGTCGAGATTTTGAAGAATCTATTGCCAATTACTAAATCGGATGAAAAAATGATCAAATAGATAAATAAGTTAAATCAAATCATCAATTGATAGTTGTATATTAGAATAAAGGACATTTTTTATTCATTATTTTTCTTTTTTATTGCTGGCGTATGTGAGATAGGAGGCGGTTACCTGGTATGGTTATGGTTAAGGGAAAGCTATAGTTGGATATTTGGAGTACTAGGCGGTTTTGTTTTATTTTTGTATGGCGTAATTCCTACATTACAAAAAACACATTTCCATAGAACATATGCAGCTTATGGAGGAATTTTTATTATAATGGCTTTAGGCTGGGGCTATCTCTTTGAAGGATTGATTCCGGATATTTATGATATAGTTGGAACTATTGTCGCTGCTATTGGAGTCATCATTATTTTTTACTATCCACGTAAAAGGGGGGAAAAAATTGGAATCAACACTTCCGGATAATTATAACCTAATCTTTATCATTTCAACCTTCGGATTGTTTTTGGTTGCTGCAATTGCTGAAATAGGAGGAGGATATCTTGTATGGCAATGGCTAAGAGAAAGAAAAACGATAGGCATTGGACTTGTTGGAGGTATCATACTATTTGTATACGGAATAATTCCAACTCTTCAGCCATCAAATTTTGGTAGAGTGTATGCTGCTTACGGAGGAATATTTGTTGTGATGGCAATCATTTGGGGTTTGCTGATAGACAAAAAAAGACCCGACAGATTTGAAATAGTTGGAGGTTTTATAGTTCTTATAGGTGCATTCATAATATTCTATGCCCCCAGACAGTAACTAAATATTGTAAAATCAATCTACTTTTATATAAACTGCAGTTCCCCTTCAATTCTTTTAGAGAACATCTATAAATGGATTTTCTATATCCTTGTCAGACATTAAATGTGTTGTACATCTGTAAGTTATCATTCAAGACAACTTTTTTTGAAAGGCAATAAGGTTTCAATAAAGGCCTTGTTTTTTATGATAGTACTTAGCATCACTATTATATAGCATGCCTCAGACCTTCTCATGCTTTTGTTTTCCTACTGGCGGTAAACTTATGGCATGATTGTAACCTTATCACACCTTATATAGAAAACAACCGATTCTTAACGACTCGGTGTGTCCACATAAGGTAGAGTATTTTATATAACATAGTATTTAACCCCTAATCATTTGGTGCATCTTTTAATGTATCATTGAAATTTGAAAGTTTGAAAAAGTTAGACCCAGGTAAATGTCACTAATATTATTTGTATATTATTCACTTATCCATCAAGGCTTGGTGTCTAACGATGTAAAAAACTTTCATCCGCTAAGTGGTATCGCCTCTTTCTTTCTATTTTCTAGTTCATTAATACCATCCGGAGTAATTTGGTAATTTTCGCCATCTTCAGAATGTATAAGACTTTGAGCAATCAAATCTTCAATTGCTTGATCTAGTAGAGGGAACATAGTTTTATCTATGGAATCCATTAAGTCTCCAATGCTGGTTGAAGAGTTTTTGGAGTCAAACTTGGTAGATAATTTCTCTAACACAAAACCTTCAACATTGTGAAGAGCATCTGTCTCATCTTTGGAATCGGATATTTTATCCATAATAATAAGTGTGTGCTACGCTTAAATTCTTATCTTTGTAACTTGATCAAGGTATTACAATCGAGAAGAATAATAGGCCAAAATGAGATATATATCTTGTTTCAACCGATCGTGTTGTGATTTCTATCAATGAAATATTAATAGAATTTATGCAACTGTAATATAGTGTCATAATCTCAAATGAAAACTAAACAATTTCTAATAGCATTCTAAATATTATTGAATACTCATAATCAATATACAATGATAATTCTTATGAGAAAGATTTTGAGTTTAGGCTCGGAATATATCTACTACTAAACCCACCAGGTCCGTCTCATAATTGATCCAAATCATGGCCCGATGTGCATTTTAATATTTTTTAATTCGATGATTATTTCCCTCTGACAGATAAATGTATAATGTATGGCATATGTTTCTCTATATTCTGTTTTATTTTTTAATTTATGGTCATACAATATACACCAGATCGTTAATTACATCAATCTAAAAGACATATAATTACAAATCTACAAAAATAGCAGCTCAGATAGAAATGTTATCCAATAGACAATATTGGAAATAAAAGGATTGTTTATTTCTTTCTATTTGGTCTTATTTACAATATTGGTATTATTTGAGCTTTGAGATAGAGTCTTATTGTAATGTGCAATAGATTCAGTCTGATTCCCAATATGAGAAAGCACATTCCCTTTACCTTTTATCGCATCTGTATTTTCAGGATCTATGGCTAAAGCTTTATCATAGTAAATAATCGCAAGTTTATAGTTTCCAATCTTATCAAGGAAATTAGCTTTGTTAGTTAAATCAGGAATATATCTTGGATCTGTGGCCTTTGCCTTGTCATAATAGAAAACGGCTTGTGTATGATTTCCCAGTTTATCAAGTGCGTATCCTTTACCAATCATTGCAAGAACATGTTTTGGATCCAAAGCTAATGCCTTGTCAAAATATGTTATAGCACCTGAATAATTTTCAAGAGCCTCAAGAGCATTTCCTTTGTCATATGAAGCAAAAACCACAGTTGGGTCTATAGATAAGGCCAGATCATAGTAAGGAATAGCCTCAGTATAATTGCCTAAATGATAAAAAACTACACCTTTATTATCTAATATAGTAGCGTTCTTGGGATCCAAAGCCAGAGCTTTGTCGTAAGAGGCAATAGCCTGTGTGTAATTTCCTAAGCCACCATAAGCATTACCCTTCTCATTTAGCGCAAGAACATTCTTTGGATCTATAGCAAGAGCCTTGTCAAAGTAGACAATAGATTCATTGTAGTTACCTACTTTATTAAGTTCTACTCCCTTGTTAGTCATAATTGCAGAATCATTAGATGTGGAATTTGAAATTGAGGCTTCTGATGGCAAGCCATAACTTTTCAATGGTACAGAAAAAATAATCACCATACAAGATAGAATAGCGAATAATGAAAACAAGTAAGGGGTTTTTAGCCGGTTATTCATCACATTATCTGATAAAAAAGATAGTTTATAACAATTGCTAATAAGCAGACTTTTAACTGTTATATTATTGTAGAAACCCTTAGTATAGGTTTTATTAAACAATTCACCAAATAAATTATTGACTATTTTCTCTTTCTTCTTTCTACGGCTAATTTGAATAAGAATTTGTTCTACTGCCCAAAATGACCCTGTTTGAATTGTTTGACGCTAGATCGCAATTCTTGATGGACTAAAAAAGTACTCCATCCTGATAATCATCGTGATTCAAAATTCTTTAATTGTTCTTTGAGTTGCGCTATTTCGGCATCCTTTACTTTTATTATCATGTCTCTTTTTGATATCTCATTTTCTGCTTTAATGAGCTTTTCATGAATTGGTTTAAGTTGTTGAAACTCTTCTAATTCCGGAATTGTAGTTTTGTAGACTGATGCCATGGCAGTTCATTCTTAGCCAAATTTAAAATATCCGTATCAAGACGTTTTAATTGTTCTATCTTCTCAAAAATATATTTATCAAGGTTCTCTATTGGAACACCTATTCTATTAGAAAGGTCAATTAGATGATCTAGCCTAGATAAAAATTCTGAAATTTCAAGATTTCTAGTAAAACAATGGATATGTAATTTCTCTATAGCTGATTCAGCAAGATCTTCATTAATTCCTAAATTATTAAGCTTATTTTGCAATCTAACAGTAAAAGCAAACCTATTCAAATCAAGTCCTGTTTTTCTCAAATTCAGGGCAACTTCCCTCATTAAATCTATATCTCTAATTTGACTCCTTGTTTCATTGATGATAGCAGAAATCATTCCAACACTAATTTTATTATTTGTTGCTATTTCATCTCTGAGAATACCATCTAACCATTGCGAGATTACATTTTTCTTTATTGAATCAGGTATTACCATACTATATATGAAACCGTAGATATTTAGGACTTACAGGGATAGTGATTTTCTTTATTATATTTCCCACTTTTTTCTTTTTGACACATTCTTGAACCCATTTTGACATTGAATTAATCTTGAATTGACCAAATATTGACACAGGTCTGGTATTAAATACCAAAGGCCAAACACCTAGTCCCAATTTTAAGAGGTAAAACATGGATCATGATAACAAAATAAAGTAGCAGATCACATATACCTACTAGATTCCAAGCCCACTAGGCTTGCTGCAAATTTATAAAATTGTTATTAGATATTTATAATAATTATAATGCTTTATATAATTTTGATAAATTTTATAATAACTTGCTTGATAATTCCAAAATTATTAGAATATTAGAATATTGCAATTAGTTAGCAAATTCAATATATTTTTTCTTCGGAATTGTATATATGAGTAAAGAATACAATCCTGCCTCACACATTCTGACACTCTTCGCAATTTGGTCAGAATATATGCGGGCTTGCAAAGAGATAAACAGACAAGCATATGATTCTGCTGAAGAATCTTTTCACAGCGGAATGTATCTTCTTATATGTTGCGGTCCATAATAATCCATTCTTTATTTTTTACATAATTTTCTAAAAAATAATTACCAATCCATTATGGTCTATATCATTTCGTAATAGTTTGAATATCGAAAGATTGAAAAACTAACGCAGATCCATTAATATAGTTATTACGGACAAAGGATTGTTCTATATATTGCCTTAAATTTGCGTTATACCTAAAGAAGAATTAAACGCATTGTCATTGAGAATTATTTTAGGAGAGTAGTATTTGAGAATTCATGACATAAGTTATATGAAGCAGTAATAATGTTACATGGACCCTCAACTAGAGTACTTCACTTTTTTTATAGCTTTACTATGGAAGTGTAAATATGGTGAAAATAATATCAAGGATATCTAGACTAAAAGGGCGACAATTGAATACATACGATAATGAATTGTCAAGAAATACTAATCAGATCAGGAATGAGTTGTCTATCAATCCAAATGACTACAAAACAAATAGTTTGAATGTGAGAGATGAGCCTAATGGGACTATCGAATCAGATCTACTAAGTACCTAATAATACGAAACAGGAATTATCAAATCGAAAAGATTCAGGAAAGGATACTAGTATCTTTCTGATAGAGAATTATGCAGAATTACTTATACAAAAACTTAGACATTCGAATAATAATAATACTAAATTATCTTACTATTCTCCCAACAATGTATAGAATCATGTCAAGTAAGAACGTTGATAGAATGAGTAATGAAAAATGAATATTTCTATGTATGAATCACGAGTGATTTGTGTGGGGAAAATTTGTGCTTGTAAAAGTGATAATAGGATTGGATATAGATTTACTGAACCAATTAATAGCATATGTATCGATAGGAAGCAATTGATACTATCACAAATCCAAGTACCAGGAATCTATTAAAATGTACCACTGATAAACTTGAATTGAACATGGCTAAGAAGGAGGGAGAAGGGAGAGGAACTAAATGCACTCTATAAAATTTACTAGATGTATATACGATAGCTGTTCGGCCAAACCCATTGCACGATGCCTTCGTTGTTCAAAATATTATTGTTATGTCCATTTACAGTTATGTTTTCAGACTCACCCAAATGAAATTGAGATCATTAATCCATTAAAAAATAAGATGAATGTCGGAGCAATTATGATAATAGGTCAAAAATCGAGTTAACTAATTAATATAAAAGAATAATCTTATTTCTCTAGATTAAAATAGTTTATTTTTGTTGAAAAAGTGGGTTCGTATCAATTATTAAAACCACCGGGCCAGCAATTCATTTTAGTAACTATTTTTTGACATATATGTGTCTTAATGCAAACTAAAAATCCACTTATTAAATAATGGTATTAGTATGAGATTTTTAAGAAACTTGGAACGAATCTCATATTATATTATCTACCCACATTTCATTAAAAAACGGAAATCAGAAGATAAGTTTACTATCCTTACTAGGTGATTGTCTTTGGGATACAGATTAAGTATGAATTACCATCTACTGATGTCTGTGCTAGAGAATTATTGTCTGTATTTTCCTGACCCTATTATGCCTCCTATTGGGGAGTTGGCATTATTGGTGACTCATCTCCTATCCATATAAGGAAAGAGATTTGGGATATGTATGAATTATCTGCAATCATCAAGTATGAATCATACAAAGGAAAAAGGCCATTATATCTTTATTATGGAATTTGGACGCAAGATCTCAAGACATTGCGTTACTAAAATTTAACAAATATAATTAAATGAAAAGTACGGAGAAATCATTGATTGACTTTATCCTAGAAATAAAGTTTTTAGAACGATAAGAAAACACAAGATAGGTAAAACAAATACATGAGATAAATCATAAATTAACATTGTATTTGGATGAAGAGACTTGTTATGTCCTTAATTGCCTTAATTGCCTTAATTGTCATTACAATCATTGTGATCAAATATTTTGATTATTATCATATTATTGAAAGTTATATAAATCCACTACAAGACAAGAAACAAATAGAAATTAGCCCAAATTACAAGGATAGGATCAACGTGGATCTTTATGTGACGGGTTTGTCGTTTCCCACTAGTATGATATTTGTTAGATAATAATTCCATACTAGTAACGGAGAAGGATGAAGGTAAGGTTCGCCTGATATCTAATGGCACATTGCAAAAAGATCCTATTTACACAATAAATAACATTTCAAATGAAAAAGAACAGGGTTTGTTGGGGATTACCTCATCAAGCAAATACGAATCTAAAAAAGAGACTCCAGTAGATTATCTAAATTTTAATTCAACCTCTTACCCAGTCTCTGACAGGGATGTATTAATCTCCTCTCATAAGCCCATGAGTCACGATTCCAACTATATGATTTACCTATATTTTACTGAGAAAATATACGACCCTAAGGATAACAATAATCTCAAAGTACAACAAGAAGATTCGAATTATACTATCCGGAATAGGGTTTATGAATATACCTGGGATGGAATAGGTTCTTTCTCAAATCCAAGACTTATTATGGATATGCCCGCAGAACCTGGGCCCTATCACAACGGTGGGAAAATACACATGGATAAATTAGGTAATTTATATGCAATAATAGGAGACCTCACGGCTATAAATAATACACTCCAAAACTATCCGGAAGGAAAAAATCCATCTACTTCTATACCTAATAATTCCTCTGTCATTATCCGAATGAATCCATCAATAGAATCGTTCATGCCATCCCATAATCCACTCTATCCATATCATTCTAATAATGCTAAACTTAATTTGACAGAATATTATTATGCATACGGAATTAGAAATAGTTTTGGAATGGATATCGATCCTCTAACTGGAAAACTATGGGATACTGAAAATGGCGAGGACAACTATGATGAAATTAACCTTGTCCAACCAGGTTTTAATAGTGGATGGTCCAAAATAATGGGCCCTATCTCAAGAAATAACGACACTTTAGTTTCTGATCTTGTTATTTTGGATGGTTCTCACTATTCAGATCCAGAATTTAGTTGGAGGCTGCCTGTTGGGGTAACAGACATTGAATTTTTAGAATCTTCGTTGTTAGGCGATGACCTGGAAAATAACATATTCGTAGGAGACATTAATAATGGGAATTTGTATTTCCTTAAAATAGATTCAAACAGATCTGGAATTGATATAAATAAAAGTGTTCATTGATGATAGGAATGAAAAAGGGCTGCAAGATTTAGTAGCGGACGATAAGGACGAACTAGAAAAAGTCATATTTGCAAAAGGATTTGATGGAAGAATTACGGATATTGAAACTGGATTGGATGGTAATTTGTATATACTAACTTATTTTGATGGGAACATTTATCGAATAACCCACACAGAAAAGTAATACAAATTATTTCAAATATTGTATTTATCGGGCCTTTTTCAAAAATATGGATTCTCCAAAATCAGTAAACGAAATTCGGATCAGATTTCATATCAGTCACTTAATTCTTTTAGAATTCAAAATAAAATGATTCAGCAATTCATAGGATAAGAATGATTTGAATTAATACCTGATTGAAAATATATATACATTTTATTTCATAGTCTATTGTCTCTCTATTATCTCTAAATCAGCAATACCACGATGAGTTATTTGAAACTCATTTTGATCATTCATTTCTATTAATCCATTATTTTGCAAGATTAGAATTGCTTGATTGAAATATGTATGAACTGCTCTGGTACTATCTTGCAATGTCTGTCTTGACACCCAAGGAGTTTGAACAATATGTTCACTATTCAATTTCCTCATGATTGCAATCGCTGTCCTTTTAAGATCATCATTGATACCACCTACATTTCCTAAAATAGACATACAGTCTGTATAAATATCGACCTTATAACCTTAGCTTCAAGAAAACACCAATGGTTGCTCATTTGTGTTGTGTGTGTGCTAGTCTAAATAGGACCGAATCAAAATGGTGGAATACAGTACGAGAATTATAGTTATCAAGCCCAAGAGAATCAAAGAGTTCTAATAAATTCGGATCCACAGTAATCGAGTCCTGCTTTAGTGGATGATAATACATCAGAAACCACCTAGCCCGTTATATACTACCATATCATTTTAAATGAGTCTTAAATGAATTCTCTATCAATAGGCAGCCAAAATTGGGATTTAATCTTATCCTGATTTTGCCTAGAATTTCATATTGCATAATTTTTAGTGTTCAACTATAGATAGCAAATAATAAATCAATTAAGATATAAATTAGATGGTAAATTGACAGAAAGCAAAGAGAGGCACTTGTCTTGGCATTAGCTGAAAAGGGGAAAAATTGTAGAGAAATCACGAAAGAGTTATTGGGGTTTCCAAACACAATCAAGACAGTCACTGGAACGTGTAGTTTACCATGACAGTAGAACCAGACGTTCCTTCGAAGATCGGCTTTATCAATATTGATGATCCTTGCAGCACTATTCGGCGCCTTATCTTCCCTGCTTACCGTGGGTTATATCACCCTCTATAATCAAGGCATCAAGATCTTTGAGCAAGTAAGCCTCATGGTGCTTAATATCAACATATGGCCACTCGTCTTACTCACTAGTGCGGGGGTATTAATCGGCCTAGTTATCAAATTTTTTGGTCAGAATGGGGGACTTGGAATTGCCCAGAGCCAGTATGCCCAAACTGGCCGAATCAATCCTCGCAAAGTGCCGAGCATTATGCTTCAAGCATTCATATCTCTATGGAGTGGTGCTCCCGTTGGTCCTGAAGGGCCTCTAACTTTTCTGACTGGAGGCTTTGGAACCTATCTTTCAGAACGACTCAGGCGCAATAAGGATGATGTTCAGATACTTGTTTACAGTTCCATAGCTGGAGCTTTTGGCGGCTTCTTTGGTTCACCAGTTATTGGAGCTGTTGGAGCCATCGAGTACATGTTCATTAAAGAGCTGGATCTCTATCGTCATTTGATTCCAGGCCTATTGGCTGCTGCTGTTGGATACGGCGTCTACTCCGCAATATTGCAGGATTCATTTCTTGGAATTTACAGCTTCCCTGACTATGCTTCACCACGCCTTGTTGACTTGTGGTGGGCTTTGCTTGTTGGAATAATTGCGTGGGTTTGTCGGGATCATGTTCAAATTAATGTTCGGTATCGTTCACCGTGTCTTTGCCCCCCTTGCCAATAGACCGGTTAGCCGTGCGGTCATAGGTGGTATAATCATAGGCCTCATCGGAACGTTCCTCCCACTGACTCTGTACTCTGGTCAAAATCAACTACTGCAAATTATCCATAACCCTGCCGCCTTTGGCATAGGAATTTTGCTTATTATGGTTGTTGTTAAAGCCCTCCTAACAAGCACATCATTTGCCACAGGATTTGATGGTGGACCCATATTTCCGTTACTTTTCATAGGTGGAGCGTTAGGGCTTGCGATTTCTAAGGGCCTTACATTCATTCCAGAAGGTGTAGGAGTGACCGTGGGGATGGCAGCGGTTGCGTGTGCTGTTTTCCCGCTTCCTTTGACGATAGCTCTCTTACTAGGGTTTATGGGAGGACAGACAGATCTTTTGCCAGTGATTGTTATTGGGGCAGTCATCGGTTTCGTGATATCAAAAGCGATCACTCCCCTCCTTCCGAAACCTCATTCACAGCCGACTGGTAACGAAGGAGATAAGCAGCAAGCATCAAAATAATTTTGTCTCTGTCGGCAACGAATCAAAATAGTCACATCTTATAGAGGTTAAAAGAAACAATAGACATTTTTGTTTATATGGTAAAACACAATAGCTAGCAATAGTAACAACGGTGACATCATAGTCTTTTTCTGTCTGTTGAGTTTATCAATGCAAAATCAGTGGTACTATTGGTGTTTTCATTCACCATCCCAATAATCTTCAACATAGGAATAGGAACAGATTGAAGGATATTCGATAGGAAGGACATGAATTTATTAAGTTGTCATTCAATAAATTCCTGAAAGACATCACCATGGATTGCAAAGAAAGAACTCCATTTATTTCCAAATATTATTATTATTTGAATTTAAAAATAGTGAGGCACAATGTCTATCATATGTATACTTTACATATGATGGGGACATTTGTAAGAGGGGTTCATATACACTGTCATAAATGGAAGCCAAATGGAATTTAAGATTGACCCCTGAGGCTAAATCTTTCTAACCCTTTCAATCATATTTAGTTTATCCTGTAAATGATAATTTTCTATAAATTAGACTGTTATGTTTTTATAAATTTCGTTCTGACATTTCGACTCGTAATATTATTTACTGCTAAACTCACCAGCATCGTCAACTATCTTAGTAACATCGTTTAATAAGATTGAAAGGATAGTATTTTCCTGAATTTGACTCTTATTTATTTCAATTTTGCGCTTACCTTAATTATGTGACTCATACTGTAAATAGCAGGACATCTCTCTTCAGCCATAATAATCAGTTCTCGAATTTTTTGGTCATTTGTAGTATTATCCCCTTCGTGCTCATTTTTACCAATATCAATTTCAAAATTTATCCCTTCTGTAATAGGTTCATCTGAAATATCAAATGTCTTGGCAAAATTAACGTTACATTCTGCATTTATTCGTAGTTTATTGAGTTTGATTCCATGGCTTGATAAAATACTTACTAATGTGGTAATAAAACAAGAGGTTATTCCTACCACACAATATCCCATAGGTCCTAATCTGTTACCACTACCTCCTAAGAATGACGGCGAATCTATTTCAATCACTTCTTTGCCTTTCTCATATGCTAGTTCTGTTTTGAATTGGTATCCTTTTTGAATATCAAAATTCCATTCCCCTTCCAATCTTATTGGTTTCTTTAAAAATTGTGGGTCTTTATGTCCACTTTCTATGGTTTTTTGTATTTTGTCAAGGTCGATATTATTCATTATATTTGACATGGTAGTGTTATATTCTTACAATTATTATTTAATGAAATCTATCTTTAACTATCCTTTTGAATAAATCAGTGCTGCCTTTCACGATTATTTGGCTCTGTTGTGATTCTATCACTAATTGAACTAAAGAATATTCAAAAAAAACTATAACCATGGATTTAAATGAATTAAATCAAAGTGGATCGTGCAACAGAGCGGTGCATCTTATATAATTTGTTCTTTCTCATGACTTATGCAGAGTGAAAAGGACGATATGTCAACTAGAAGTATTTATTATGGAATATTATTTTTTCTGTGGCAAGAAGGAGAGAAACAATGACTGATCACAAGATCGGAACACGAGAAGAGTGGCTCGCCGACCGGCTGGAGCTACTCAAAGCCGAGAAGGAGCTAACCCGGCGTAGCGACGAACTGGCCCAATGGCGGCAGAAGCTACCGTGGGTTCGAATTGACAAAAAGTACCTTTTCGAGACTGATGATGGCACGATGTCTCTAGCCGATCTATTCAGAGGACGCTCGCAGCTTCTCGTTTATCACTTCATGTTTGGCCCCGACTATACGGGTGGCTGCCCCGCATGCTCTGCCATCGCGGACGGCTTCAACGGATATGCCGTGCATCTAGAACACCACGATGTAGCAATGATCGCTGTCTCACGTGCCCCCATCGCTGCGCTTCAGGCCTATAAGCGCCGTATGGGCTGGACGTTTACTTGGGCGTCATCTCTGGACAGCGACTTTAACTACGACTTCAATACATCTTTCACAGAGGAGCAACAACTCTCCGGTAGTGTAGATTACAACTACCGCGCGCTCAGCGCGATCCCAGACTCTGAGGCAGGTTCAAATAAGTTCGCTGCCATGAGTGGCACTGACGTCCTAACCTACACTCGCGAGGCACCGGGTATGAGCGCGTTTGCATTTTCTGATGGTGTTGTCTACCACACCTACTCCGCCTATGCGCGAGGCCTTGATGCGCTATGGGGGATGTATCAGTGGCTCGACCGGGCGCCGAAGGGGCGCAACGAAACGGGACTGTGGTTTCGTCGACACGATGAGTACCAGACATGCGAAACGAACCATCTTAATGATGATAATCAGGCAGGGCCGATGATGGACAGGGTAGTGAATTTAAGTTGCGACAGTGTTGTGGTTAGAGCCAAACTATCTTGCCTTGTGATAGCAGAGTGCATGTCTATATGCAACAACATTGCACAAGTATAATCTGGCAATGCTTTTCCTTTTACCATGCGTGCTAATGCAGCATACTTCTTTTGATCGTTAGTGGGTTTACTCTTTTCATTAAAAGTAAAAAGGGCCATTACGATAAGCCTTTGGATTGTGTTTCTCTGTGATATGAACGAATCTACAGAAAGATGAATAAGATCTATCGAACCATCGAGAATCATTTTTAATCAAATGCTATTCTGCAAAATAAATAGGAGCATCATTAATTGAAGAATCACATTATATTATAAAGTGTAAAATAAAGAAAAGGAAAATCTCAGGAACATCTTTATTTATTGATGAAACCGGAGGTCGTAAGCTGTTAGTGATTAGATTATCTGGCGGATGTATTTGTATTAGAGTTTGTATTATTGGAGTAAGTAGGTGTATTTTCAGATGGTGGCCTAACATTCTCAGTATTGGTAACATTGTATACCGGATTAGTAGGGGTGTTCGAGAAACAGTTAGATCTGGATACATTTATTCCCGTATCCGGAGTACACTTTGCTTGAAGAGTCTGGGCGGTTACATTACTATAGGTCAAATTAAAAGACGAAATCCCTAAAAATCCTGTAACTATAATTACCAGAACCAATTTTATGGATATTTTATGAAAATGTATGTAATGCAGTTCTGATTTGATATTTGAATTCCTCATTTATGGCTTTAGTATAGTATAGTATTTAACATTCAGTATTAGACTAATTAATTAAAAGTCAACTTAAAATAAATGTGGGTAGTATGGTATATACTACTTATGAATATTGGACTAGTATTAACAACGTGTTTGCAGCCTGGGCAGTTATTCCAGCAGTTTATATCATGAAATAACATGATAGGTGTTCTTTTATCTTTCAAGTTGATTACTATTTAATGAATTATAAAACGAGTAAACAACGATACCGTTATTATTATTAGATATTACTAAATTTCCTAATCACTAGTTTTACTATTTGTCACTTAACCTAGACTTTGGTAAAACTAGATATAAAAAAAGGAAGTTATGTGTCGGTTCCATTTAGCGCTTGAGCAATTTCGTGTTGGGATGTATAGGGTTCTGGGAATCCGATTCTATCGTCTGGACATTCTAGTCCACCAATCAAAGCCATTCTCTCAACTCCATTGGAGATTTTTACAGTAGAGTTATCTGGAGGAACATCCTCACCTAAAATTGGATTACAACTAACTGTGTTATCGAAACTTGTTCCGTTTATGTCTCCATATACTCTAAAACTAAATGTTGTTGGAATGGTAGGATAAAATGTCTCTGATTCATATACACCCAGTTCTCCAAATGCTGGATCTAGGTTTGATGATAAGGTTTTATTTCCAGCCATTATGTCTACCTTTAATGAATTTTCAAGTCCTGTAATTGGTTGTGTACCATTTGCTTCTGCATTAGTTGGATCTGTCATATTTGGTGAGACAACTGTTAATACTACGTTCGTCTTGTCATCAACAGCGACCGGTTCATTTGCCCATTCCACCTCCATAAGATAGTCTTTTCCATTTATAGAGTACAGAGATATCTGATGTGCAAAGGAGGATTGTAAAGTCGGCAAAACTAGTAAAAGTGTTGAAATTCCAAAACAAAGGACCAGATTCCTGAGAATTTTATTGGTCAATGTTACCTTTAATATGTTAAAAGAGTATATAACCAATCTTGTTCAATCATCGAAGTAAATAAATGGGGACAAAAAATAGAATTGCTTTTTTTATCCTTCATCAAAATGGAGAATTGGATTTGAACCTAATACAACCACGCGTATTAGCGGATTTATATTCATAACTAGAATTACATTCTAGGTAACATATAAACTGGTCTTCTTACTTGTATTGGGCTACAAATATTTTCTCACACATTTCATTTTGTCAGTATCTACGCAGTCTTTCTTCCAAAATATTTGTCTGGTATAATCTCGGGTATCAAAACTAGTAATAAAAGAAACAGACTAGCAGGCAAGTATATAAATGAAAATCCTATAGCTACCGAGTACGTTAATATCGTGGCTACTACACGTCTACTGGAGCTTTTCTCAATCAAAGCCTGTACCGACTTGTCAACTAATTCGGGGTGATGTTTGACATAGTAGTATATTGCATATATTAGTAAACCTGCAAGAATTGCATTGAATGAAAATGCGAAGATCGAATTTTGACTATCCATATACTGTGTAAGCAAAGTAGTCGAGAAAGGTATTAATCCAATAATCATTAGAAAAGAGATGTTAATCCAGATCAAAGGGCGATCTACAGAAAGTATCCAGCGGAAAATTCTATGATGTGCAACCCAAAAAGCACCAAGTGTTGAAAAGCTAATCACGTAAGCTAGGAAATCAGGCCATAAATCAACAAATTTAGCAGAAAGTCTATCTGATGCGTACTCTCCCCCTTCAAATAAAATGAGTTCCGGGACGCTGATGTTGAACACCAATATTGTCATAATTATTGCAAATACTCCATCAGTAAGAGATACAAGTCGTCCCTTGTCAAAATCTAAAGTCTTTTTTTCAAAACCCATTCTAAATCAATCATGTAATAGCAAAGAAAAGTATGATAAGTGAGAGTAAAATTCTGAATCAAAATAAGAGCGCATGCGAATATATAGGTAAAGTCATACTTATTAATAAATTAGTAGTCATAACATGATAGTTAGAAAGCAAGATTTGATACTAACGTCCACAATCTGACCTAAAGTAGCCTGTAGTTTAGCCTACAGATGTATACATTCCCATCAAAGATTAGTTTCAATATGTCAATCAACTAATCCGTGTTCAACCATACATTAATATTTTCAGTAGTAAAGTTATCATCAATTAGTGTTCTTTGAACCGACCAATTATGCCCTTCATTAAATGGACTTGGTTACACTATGTGGATATATCATATAATTAGAGGTTATTATTAATTGGCCTTATTCATTTAACTATAAATATATCATTAGATGATGCCTATCTCTTTTATGAATACAAGAAACGGAATACCTTCAAAGTATGTATGAAATCAAAATTGCTAGAGTGGTAACATTTAAACTAGAACCTCAAATTGATTCACAAAACAACGTTGAAACAGCATTACTTTTGAAAAATCATTTTTTTATTATGTGGTCAAACAATACTGTTTAATAAGTTCTGAAAATCCAAAACAGAAAAAAATAGAGAATTGAAAAATGTTTGTGGCTACTAACTGAGTAGTTACTAGCCTACATAGGTGCTGTTGAGTTATCTGTACCAGTAACATTTCCATCTGTTGCGGTCATGTTTGATGACATTGGATCTGTTGTAGAACCCATTTCACTATCTGGCGTAGTTGGAGCTTGGGCTATTGCTGCTGATGTAAAAGTGCCCGCCATTAAAGAAGCTGTTGCAAGAATACTTGCGATTGCAAATAAGTAGATTTTATTCATGCGATTTTACTGTATAATTTATATCATATATTTATTATCTAAAATGATACTATATTTTTATGATGTTACTTCTTATATAGTATGTTTGAATAGATAGAGATTTCAGAAAATAGATTGATAGGAATATTATGAAGAACGATTGTGAATTATATCTGTTAATTGAATTTAATGTGTCCGTTGCGAATGCGAATGTTTATTACTAATAATTGGTTCTGTTGATATAATAGTTATTTACATATCTTTTATCAACTATCCAAGAACCATACATTACTACGATACTAGCATTTGCTATTCGTTAAATTAATTATATATTAAAATGAAACCTTGTTCTTATGTCACAATATCTAATAAATGATAAGTATTACTGCTAATGATTTATTGATGGGAGTTAAAAATAAGCATTAAATATTAATAATATAAATTATAATATGTCAAAAGTTGTTCGTTCTAAACGCATCCAAATTAAAATGATATACAAGAGTGCATAGTCAAAAGGTAATCATCTAATGTTCGTTTCGATGGCCACGACAAACTTATACTCAAGTATTTCAATTTACCTAATAGATTAACATTTCTAATATCAGAAACTTATTTAATTAAAAACAAGATATAAAATGAGATGATATAGATTAAATATAAAATAACAATAAATAAGTAATAGTATGAAGCAAAAGTTACTTTTAAATTCCAATTAGAATAGTTTTATTATTGACTTTACTAAAGACATTTAGTAATGTGAATGAATGTATGATTCTTAAACAAACCATTTCGACCAAAAGGTATTATCATCAGGAGACGAGTCAATTAGATAATCTGGCTGCTTATCAAGAAAAGTATCATTTACTCTAATCATAACTGCTGTTGTGTAATTGAAATCGAGGATACCGCCTATGAAATTAGGATCGATTGTAATCTCCACTTTATTATCAGTCATTTTGTCTATTCTTGATAAGGGAAATGAATATTCGTTATTGATATTATCATAGATTGCCAAATACCATCCTTTAATTCTAAAATTAGATTCGCTGCCAAAGTTAGGGATAATTATGGTAAAGACCTTATTCTGGTTATTTACTGGATCAAGATGACTTATTAGCCAAAGATATGTTGATTCATACTTTTTATTCTGATTTGGATCATCATCCAGATTAATGGTGAAAACCAAATCATTGTTATACATCTTGCTAATCTGGGTGGAAACAATGTCATAAAATCCATGGATTTCAGGCATTTGAGTAGTCTTATCAAGAGTAATGAGATGAGTATCATATTTGGCATCTACAGTGTTACCGATTAGGACTTTGGTCAAATTTTTTGAATTGATTAGGAACGGCAAGCCGCTATTATCATTATCATTATCATTATTATTGCAATCAATACTGCAAATAGGGTTAGAATGTAATTTGGTGTTAGTGGTAAGAAGAAATGAGGTAAGAATTGATATTGAAAAAGAAATTATGGTGATTAAAGTGATTATTGATTGTTGACTTTTCATAGTACAGATAATAATTTAGCATTGAAGATCGAGATTAAGATTTTCCCTGATAACAAATTGCGATAAATACCTCAACGAATTATTGCCATAAGTAAATTCAGATCCGTGATTTCGATGTCATATACATCAAAAGGAATTTCTTTAAGATCAGGTTTCATCGAAAAATTGAATTCGGAATATATCACTAATCACTATCACTTATTATCTTTAACAATAATCTAGATAGTTCTTCTGGTGCCGTAATCATAGAATCATGACCTCTTCGAAGTTCAAAATAACCCCAGCTATCTGTTTCTTTTGACCTCATACTATGAAACATAGAATCTCCGAAATCAGTACATGTGATGTAAGTTCTTGATAACCTCTTGGATTTGATTTCTTGGATCGATAACGCCTCATCATGAGTATGGAAAGGCATTGGACATAAACGACTTTTCATCCAATTAATATCATCTTTATTAGTAACTCCAAATTCCTCCGGTGTGTAGGAGAGTACAAGCCAATCTTTACCTTCTTCTTTTAATCTTCTTTGCTCATAAATATCTCTTAAACCAGGTATTAGATCAAATCCACTCTTACCATCTTGTGGAATATATGCGTCAAGAAAAATCATGGATTTGATTCTATCAGGGATTTTCTCTGCTACGCCGCCAATGACCATCCCTCCATAGCTGTGACCCACCAAGACAACATCACAAAGATCTTGATACTCAAATACTTGAACTATGTCATTAATATGGGTAGATAAATTAATAGATTCATATAATATATGACTTCTTTCGCCTAAACCGGTAAGTGTAGGAGTATAGATTTCATGATCGTATACCTTTAGAAAAGGTTTCATCTTATTCCAACACCATCCTCCATGACAAGAACCATGGACTAAAACAAGTGATTTATCAATGGAATACGTTGACAATGCTTTATTATTATTGTATAAATATTTAAGAATAATTAGTATTATGGTTATTGGTAATCTAATTAGAAATAGTACGATATCATGCGATTTCTACATTAATGAATTTTCAAATACAGGCATGATAATGGCAGAATCCACATTAAAGGACCGATATTGTCTTGAAGGCAATTGTTAAGGATGAGGAGCTAATCCATTATAGATGATAAAGACAGATCATAATAAAATTTGTACGATGTTGCAACTACAATTTTTCAACTAAAATTTTACTTCTATCAAGTTAACCTTTGAATACAATAGTTTTTGAGAGGATTCATTGATTCAATCATTTGTCCATACAGGTAGGCAAACTTCCACCATGACTTTCACGGTATTCCTTTAGCAATTGATCCTTTACATGTAGGGCGTTTTCCGTAATCAAATAACTAAATCTCCTTGCTTTGCTTATGCAAGGATCTGATAACGATTCTAAAAGAGATTGTTTTAGGTTGGTACTACTTCCAATAAATAGAATTTTCATGTTTGCATGAACCTTAAAGACTCCGGGTTTGTCAAGAGTAGTAGTTGCATCGATATTAGAGTGATCAAAATCTAACCATTCGGACCAAACATCTCCTCCTTTTTCTTCTTTGTTGTTCATATTCTGCAATTAACTTTAAATGAATACGTATAAAAAGAATTCAAGATTTAATGAAATGTCAAGTCAAGTTAAAATCTAATCCAAAACATAAACTTCTAATGAGGTTAACAAAAATGTTCTAAAGGCAACATAAACAAATCAATCGTTTGTAGTAGAAACGCAACGGAAACCATCCGGCCAGTATCAAACTCGAATAGAAGATACGACTAGTTGATGATTTATAGAAATCTGTTATTTTAAATGAACCTCCTAATGGAACCCACAAGAGGGAAAGTTTGACCATTTTCCACTAATAACTATTATTGAAATATTAGTTAATCATAATCATAAAGTATCTTTTACAGCTTTAACAACATTAAATGATGAGGATAAAGACACAAAAGTTCAAGACATGAAAGCACGTCCTCAAGATTCAACAATATTTATTTTGGTTAGTGCTTCATTCATTCATGTTAAAGAAATGATGTTAAATGAAGCCATAAAGAAGGAAGGAAATTTTATCTATAAGTATGCAAGTTATCTTTTATGAAAATTATTAGTGCTACTTCCGAAATTCCTAGTATGACCAAAGAAGAAGCAGAGAAATTTCTTGAAAGTAAATTGAATTTGCAGTTGGCCACTATCGATGAACAAGGTGATCCAAATATCCAACCTGTCTGGTTTTACTATGACAAAGATGGAGAAAAACTCTGGATAAACACTTCTAAATTTGCTAAGAAAACTCAAAATATTCTAAAGAAATCAACTATTTATTTTTCAATAGACGATGAAAATCCCCCAGTTAGAGGAGTTAAAGGTAAGGGGGTTGCAACCATAATAGATGATTTAAAAACAGTCGTTCCACTAGGAGAAAGAATTAGTTTGAAATATCTTGGTACGCTAGATCATCCAATAGCAAAAATGATTGCCGAAGATTCAAAGAAGGGAGGAGTTGTACTTGTTGAAATTAGTCCAAAGTTCCTTTCTACTTGGGATTATGGTAAAATGCAGTTTTGACTTGCTTATGATTAGGTTTGTTCTCTCTTTTGTTTTGGTAATAAAATTCTAGATCAAATATGTCTATTAATGGATTATATTTGTTAAACTGATCTACCGATCTATAAATATCATCAATAACCGATTTTTGATTGACATTAAAATCCGGATAATTTAACTACTAATTCTTTTTGGGATAAACCTATCGAAAGATATGATATTAATCTTCTATATTCAAAATCCCCACGAGAGGACCGATATAGTCTTGAGGTCTACCGGTCCTACTATAATTTTACTACATAATAAAACCACATAGTACAGTTTAAACTATTAATTAGATTCTCAATAAAATACTTTGTACCATCTGAGTGTTCAGTAGTTAGAAGACAGACAGACAGATTAATAAAATTACATGCTGGATAAACATAAATTGTAATTGAGGATCGGTATAGAATTTGTAAAAAAATAAATAGGCTTATCTGGTCTATACAAGAGTATTTTAAGGCTTTTTGTTCTTAGGATAATTTTCGATTTGTTTTTTTGATTTCATTGCAACTAAAAGCCCTAATAGTACGATAAACGCTATTTGAAAGACTTCGATAGCAATTGCTGTATCTCCAACCATTCCTGCCCTACCTGTTATTGGATTTTCCGGTATCCTTGTAATAACCCATATAAGTACAAATGCAATCGTTCCTACTATGCCAATATAATCCCATATTTTACCCCAATTCTTTACTGTGGGAATTATCCAGAATATTTGTGCTAATCCGCCAACTAGAAACAAAATAGTCATTTGAGTATTAAAAGCTGGCAGCATATTTAGATGAAGAATGCCTGCGATTCCTGTACATATCGCCGCTACTATGGAAATTAACAGAATCTTGTTCATTATTAGTACAAAGTTATAAAACTATATAACGTATTAATAAATACTTTTTACAAAATAGGAAAAATGAAAGAGGTATCTCCTTAGACCTTGTTTATCCCTTACTAGACTCTCTTCTTAGATCAAAAAATGAGAATCTAGATAAATGATAAATAGGAATTTCTCTTAAGTAATACTTACACCTGAACCTCAAAGGGTGAAACTCAAGTCTCATCACTTTTGCGCGTAGTGAGCCAGAAAAGTAGTAAAGGCTACATTCATGTGATAAGCATCTTGACAGTTGAGCTAATATGGGTCATGATACCACAATCTGATAACCATGATGACAGCAAAAAAATAGATAGGTAACACTCCAATCTATCTTACCATTCTTGCATGAGAGAAAGATACAAAAGCATGAGAAAGTTCCCCATGTGAACTTCTAATTGATGCCTTTACTACTTTTCTTTTTTTTTATTAAGTTGATTCCCTAAATGATGGAATAAGTCGGAAAAACTGTTCCTTTGAGAATTCTATATTTGACACCCATAATAATTCAACATGATGGAGAAATAGAGATCTGAAAATATCCACTATACAAAAAACTTATTTTCTAATTCAATACTCACAATACAAACTAAATATTTTCAGGTCCTAACAAAATGTTGCACTAGACTGTATGTTGTATTCATAATCCACTCCAACGCATCAAGCCAAACATACATTCTTTTAGTTTCCGAGTGCATGGAAGGGAAGTAAGACATCTAGGGTTTCTCACCAGTTCTCCTCTATTACTTCCCATTCCATTTCTACTCATCCATACTTTGGTGTTAAAATTAGTCATTAACCCCTAAATGCATTTAACCCAAAAATGGTCACCTTCTGGGACAATACACAAGGTCCCCAGATGTTGATTGCATCAATGAAAAGCGGTGTGACATATGTTAATTATCATACCGAATAAAATTCAAATAGTGAAATTAGAGGACAAATAATGAGCATAAGGTAGATACTTCAGTCATAGCTTCTAGAAGGATGAAAGTTAAAATGGACGATAGTATAGGGTTTGAATAGGGAATTGGAAATACATCAGTAAAAACACCAGGAATAGATGTATGAGTAGTAAGAGATTAGCGTGTTTTTTCCCTCGATTTTACTAGGATAGCCCTACACAAAGAAACCAGAGTAGATAAAATAACTCTTTGCGATCATTAAACCAGCAATCTTTTGATTTTCAAGTTAAACTCTTCCAAAATTACTATCAATTTCATAATTTATTCACATTATTAAAAGTCTATAAAACTAATCATGAAGAAAAAAATGGCTCTATTAGTATAGTTCTTTCCTTTGTGCTTCAGCAAAAATTAGCTATTTAGTTGGAAAAAAATATGGTATATAAATTAAGTTGTTTTTATTACTTTTCTAAAATGTTCTAGGTTCTTTGCCATTTCTTCTTTGAATGACTCTTCTGTATACCCATGAACTTCTATCCCATGTTTTTTCGCATTTTCCATCAATTCTTCTTCTGTTTGGCCATACATGGTATGTGTACACACAGGGTCTCCCGCATCCTTGCAATTGAGGCTTAATGTCATAAATTGTAAATGCTATGCATTAAGTTAAGGATATCTATCAACTTCCAAGTTTGAACGGAATCACTCATGAAAGACTGACACAGTCTTGATATATCGAGTTAGTTTCACGTATTGATAAATCAGATCAAAAATTCCAGAAACAGCTATCAAATAATGATAATGAAATTAATAGAGATGCTTAGTTGTGAGCTACGGATAATAATAATCCTGTCAATATTGGACTTTTTCTACTATTATTCTATCACATTAAATAACCCCATCCATCCTAAATCTGAAAATTCATTAATATGCGAATGGAACATGTATTTTCCAGGATAATGATAATTGAATTCCAATATGCCTCTGTCACCTTGACCTAGTGTCACTATGTCGTTTTCAAAAGAAGGTTCTTTAGAAGTTCCACTGGGGTAGTATTTGTACATATTTCCATGCAAATGAAATGAATTGACTTGGTCAAACTCTAACATATTAATCAGGTAGATACGATAGTTCGTGTTCATGTTAATAGGAATTGGGTTTTCCACATAATCAAATGCTTTACCATTAGCTGTATAGACTTCATTTCCGTGTTCAAATTCTTGTGGCATATAGTCTTCTATTACTTCTTGAGGAGTTGGAATACGGCTGGGACCAATTCCTTCTTTTTCATAGTCTAAATCATATCCGTTCATCATCATTACCATCTCAGTCATATTTTGTCTGGGTGTCTTTGGATCAATAATAAAGGCACCATACAAACCTTTGTTGATATGCTGATCAATTGGAGAAACATGACAGTGATATGGATAAACACCATATGGCTGGGCTGTAAAGACATAGGTAAAGTTTTGACCGGGTTTAATATATCCCCCAGGTCCATCTATTCCATCCATATTAGAAGGATGTGTGGAATGTAAATGCAGTGAATGCGTATGGTTGTTTTCTTTACTGTTTATTACATTTATTTTCACTAAATCGCCTTCTGTTACCCGCATAGTGGGACCAGGTATCGTACCATTAAAAGTCCATGCATCAAAAAATGTTAAACCATTACTTGCAATCGGTATGGATTGATTTTCCTCTATAATCAAAGTAAATTCCCTAACTGTTTGATTGATTCTGTTATCATCAGTTGTAATACTATTTGACTTTACATGACCACAGTTAAAAAAAGTCAAATATTCTATTGAAGATGGTTTCTTATCGGTATCAGGACTACAATTCTTAATCTTGTCATACTCCTCAGTAGAGAGTAAATTCTTGCTGGTACTACTACTGCTATTATTATTGGAGGCAACAAGAGAACTGTCGTTAACCAAATTACTTTGTAAACCTGAAAGAGAATTAGGATTTAAAGTAGAATTTATCTGTGAATTCTCATTGATTGGACCTTGAAAAGTCGTCAAATTATTATTAGTTGCCATTATAGGATGAAGCGAATAAGATAAAAAAGATATAGCAATGAAAGCTACTAACAATAGGATAAGATTCATTGTCAAAAAATTTGGATTTCGCATAAATAAAACCTTTGATTTATTGCGACATCATATCATTATTTCATATCATATCTTACTACTTATATGGCAACTTTTCACCTATATCTTTTAATGCCGAAATTGCAGTATCAACGGTCATGCTTGGACCTGCTGTCCATACCAACAGTGTCTGTTCTGAACCCGTATCTCTGGCTAATCCACGAAGATCCTTAAAAGAATATGTGCTGTCTATTGAAAACCCATTACTTTTAAAATCCTGAACATATTCATCGATATCTTTTGTTGGAACCATAAAGACTCCAACGGTTTCTATGTTGGTATCGGATGCAGTCGTGATGATGATGGAGTATTAGTGGCCTGAGTCTGTGTTTCTTCATTTGACGGAGTAATAGGGGCACTGGTACTAGATCCAATAACAGTGTTATTTGCATTTGAATTTAAGACATTGGGTTGGTCTACTACTTTAATATCGCCCTTCATTACAAATCCTTTTTGTACTGCTTCTTGGTCAATATCTGGACTCATATATCCAAAATCCCCTACTGTATTGAAAACCATTGGGTTAGATGCAGTAAACTCTGGTAACGTTCCACTATCAAATAAACTTTGATCATCATTTAGTATAATGCTATGTTCGTGGCTTACGTCACCGCTAAACCAAATAACCTGGGTTCCTTTATTTATTATTGCTGTTTGGGGTAGAAAAGATTGCTCAATGAATCTGTTTTCTTTGGCTTCTCCGTTACCATGATGGGCTTCATCAGGTATCAATATTATTAAATTCTTGACATTATTTCCTAATACAGCAGTTCCCGTATCGTAAATGGATTTAGCATCTATATTCGGTTGAGTTTGGGTATTATTTAATGTTGTAGCAAATGCATTAATGTCATCAGTGGAATCATAATTTAAACTAGTTAATGCCACTGTCAAGATAAATACAAAAATTCCAGACAAAGCTATCGTTTTATTTCCTTCACCTAAGGTCATAATTTTCTTATACATTTGTTTACTTAAATAATGAGTATTATAATATACATCCAACAAATTACGTTTCCCTAATTATAACTTCATTCTACTAAAGTAAGTTTCTATAAATTATTATGTAACAATATATCGATCATAATCTAAAGGATAACCAGAGAAAGACAGATAATAATTTTGAATCAGAATAAAAATCCTATCTTTATAGATTCAATCCAAGATTAAATGTCGACCGTAGATTAGAGTGTACTTTAACATATATAATCACCATTATTTTTGAATAAATATTTAAAGATAAACAGTATTACGATTAGTAATATGCGAGTTAATAATATAAGATCCGATTATCAATAACCATTTCTAAAATATTGAATTTTCAAATACAGAGATGATTATGGTGGAACCCGCATTAAATGACTGATATAATCCCAAAGTCCAACAGGTTCATTGAAATATCATTAATGCATGACTAGATTCAATTAAAGATAATTATTCTGAAATTGACTATCCCTAATTTTTCAAAATTTTTTTTCTCTTTGCATCGAGTTGTGAGTCATATTGTTTATCAAGACATTTTGATACTTTTAGATCGTTTTCAACTTCATTTTTTTCCGCCATGAGCTCCTAAATATCCGTCTGTAGATCTTCAAGTTCCTTAATTTTTTCATGATGATGTGGATTTTCTACTAGATATTGAACTAAGTCGATTATCGTAGCCATGTCTTTTTGATTTATTAATTAACTGACAATTTTTCCTATATTTACTAAATCCAAACATTTTTCTTGGATTTTTATAACCTAAAATAAAAAAAATATTAGCTATTACTAATATCCTATCTAATAGCTCGATACTACTGTTATTTTCTTTAGAGCTATGTTGTTTAAGCCGAAAAACAACATGGCTTTAGGTTTATTTATAATTTCAAAACTATTCAAAGATAGATGAATTGTAAAGATAGGAAACATAGAAGTATTATTGGTTGCTTGCTAATTCTTTTTCTTGTGTAAAGACAGAGATAAAATGCCAGGACATGTTTGTGTCATGTTTCAACTGTTTTGCCTGTTAGATAAGATTATTAATAAATATCATAAAATATAACCCAAGGATTCGAAGCCCATCGGGTCGATTAAGTAATAGGCTATACTAGATCAAGTTTTAAAAATATAGTCATTTTAACCACTACTGTTTTAAAGTGAGATTAAATGCCATTTGTAAATTTGGGTGTACTTTCCCATGAACGATTTCCATAATTTTCGAAGGTTGTGAAATGTTCTCAATATTTTCTCTCAGCTCATGCAACGATTTTTTGAGAAAGGGAACTGTGTTATTATCTACGAATGTTGTATCTTCAGGCTCTAGTTCTTTTTCATAAATTTCAATCATCCTTAATGAGGTTTCCAAGGCATTATTATATTGAGATTTGTCTTTAACAAGTACAACATGTTGATTTTCTAAATCTGGTGAATCGTGACTAGAGTGATTAGCAGTATCTACCACTTGACTACTATTCATTTCTAACCCGTTGGCTAATGAGAAATTCATATTAAGCATAATGTTTGAAGGTATCCCAAATGCATAACCATATTTTCTAAGAACTTCATCTCCTAAATTGGCCATCATAGTTGCGATTATGGTGTTGTTATAGAACTGATCACTATCAACAAGAAGAGAATCCTCGCTTACGAGGATATCATCAATTATCTCATTAATGTTATCCACATGGTCATTTGACAATGATTCGCTTTCATTATTTGAACCATCTACCAAGCTATTGTTTATGAGTCGGTTTTCAATCAATATCATGTTTATGAATGTAAGAAAAGTTGAATTGTCATCTGTATCAAAGTTATGAGCAGTAACAATAATTCCAAATACATTTACAAATAACAAAGACAAAATTAAGAAAAGTGAAAAAAGTAAGTGGATTTTCATTTATGGAACACACTTATATCCTGAATGTAAGATCAAGATAGTCATTCAAAGACATTTATAAAAAAAATAAGATTAAGATTGCTAATTAGGCTTGAATACGACTATACGTGAGTTACCTGTATCAGCAATATACACCGTCCCAGAGTCTTTATCAACACCTACGCCTTCGGGATCAAGTAATTTCCCCTCATCCTCATTGGGTCCACCAAATTGTGTAATGTATTGGCCATCACTTGTAAACACTTGAACTCTGTTATTATTCTTGTCAGTAACGTAAATATTATCGTTACTATCTATAGATAATCCAGAAGGCCCTTGAAATTCACCATTGGCTACACCTTTTGTGCCCCATTGAGAAAGGTAGGTACCATCGTTACTAAACTTCTGTATCCTGTTGTTGCCATAATCAGCTATATACACATTCCCATTGGAATCTACTATAGAACTTTCAGGATTTGAAAGCTGGCCATCACCCTCACCTTCAGAACCCCATCTATTTAGAAATTCACCATTTGTTGAAAATACTTGGACACTTGGGTGGTCCCTGTCTGTTACAAACAGCTGACCTTGTGCATCATTTGCTGGAACATGTGGATGTAAGAATTGGCCATCACCCTCACCTTCAGAGCCCCATTTTGTTAGAAAGGTACCATTATTATCAAATTTTTGTACCCTAAAATTGAATTGGTCTGCCACATAAATATTACCTTCGGAATCCATTGACAATGCAGATGCTTTATGAAATTGGCCATCACCCTCACCGCCTTCTCCAAATTTAGCTAAGAAATTGCCTTCAGGATCAAATATTTGGATTCTATGGTTTGCATAATCTGGAACAAATACCCTTCCATCAAAATAGTCAACATCATTCTGACCACTAAATTGGCCATCACCCTCACCTTCAGAGCCCCAATTAGTATAATAAGTAAAGGATAGATTCTGAGGTTGAGATATAGATTGTCCAAAAGCCATCGGAGAATAGAAATCCAATGTAGTCATCATTGTAATACCAAATAAGGCTAATGCCATGGGCATGAAACATCCCGATACCCATTTACCTTCATTGACATTAAACAAATTCAACATTTGTTCATTTCCATAACTTTTCATACCAGTTATATTCTTTTTATCAGACGACATATTTTTACGCTGAATGAATGTTACTATTGGTACTATAAGTATTTTTCCTTGATTCTCATTGTTACTATTGTGAAGTATATATTCAATATATTTAACATAAGTAATAATTTATCATGTATTTTAGAAATCAAAACTTAATGGACTATGAGGTTGATCACATGTAATCGATCCTTGAGCCATCGCGATGATATCAATGCAAATAAATTGTAAATAGTATTACAGATACAAAAATCAAATAATTCATTACTTTTTATGATAGTAGAACTGTTTTCATGATCTGAATTAAGATTCATAATTATCAACACTCTCGCTAGACAAGGACAAAATCTTGTAGGATATATTTGAGTATAAATCATTTTCACTACTTTCTGCGAAATTGTTTCCTTTAGTTAGATAAATAGTAATAAAAAAGCCAAGAGAAATAACAAAACCAAGTAGTGCAAGTAGTAACAGATCATTACCCTTCATGGAACCAACCCTTTATGTGGTCAATATATCCTTTACTAAATTTGATATTTACATTCTCTAAACATTTCAAAAACTATTAGACTGGTTTGTTAAAAGTATTAAAAATTTTTAATAATCGAGTAGAAAAGACTCAACCATGGCAAATGATCATTACCCAATTCTATCCAGAAATCATTTTATGCAAATAACAATAATAGTTATGGTTATGTTTTTATTTTAATCTGTGATGGTAGCAGAATGATAAGGGGCTCCACATTTAGGACACATTGCGTGATCACAAAGACATTCTTTGCAGTAATCATTACTTGCCTCAAATTCAGTTTTATCTCCTTTATAATAACATATCTCGCATACTAATTCCACCATTATTATAAAGTTAAGTTGTCGCAACTTAATAATTTATTCATGATTTACATAGAAGGAAGGTCATTGACAATTAACTTTTCTTGATATAATACCTCCTATGGTCATTATTGACTATAAGAAAAGATAATTGAAATTGTATATTCTCAGCGGGATATAGGTTGTTGACAGATTAATGATCTTGTATTTTTATTTGCTAATTAATTGTATTTTCTATTACTCTATTATCTTAATGTCTTGATTTATTGCATTATTAATTAGATCACCGAAAAAACACTTCAACTAAACAATAAAAGAAAGGAATAGATCTCATAAATCAGTGGATTAGGAACCGGTGTTTCTTATGTCACATATTTTTGCTAAAGTGTTGCTTGTCAGTGTAGTTTCTTGACTAAAAATAAAATAGCTCCTATTGGTATGAAAAGAACAAAAAGTAGTAACAAATAAGGAGTATCTTCCGTATATAAGTGGCTCGAAACTAAAAGTATTCCGTAGATATTAATCACTATTGAAGGGGCAACTAGTGCTACTATTAATAATTCATAATACTTTGTAATCACAGATGATTTACTCGTTGGAGATCCTTGATCTGATACCGCTATTGTTTTAGCTGCACTCTGAATTCTTAATCCCAAAATAAAAGACGATGTTCCTATCAGGAAAGAAACTGCAGTAAGAATATTACCAGTAAGTCCAGGAACAATAGCTAGCGGCGCGCCTGTCCTTGTTTGTGATTGTGATTGTATTTGTTGTTGTGCTTTTACAATATATTCATCGTCAAACGATAGTAAAGAGAGGAATATAAGTAGAAATGTAAATGTCAACAAAGAAAAAAACATTAAGTTCATTAAATGACTAGCCAACAACATTATCGACATACTCACAAATTTATTCATTCTGAAAGTTCGGTAGAAAATGAATGTAGAATTATCCATAATTATTCAAAATGTGTGATTATATTGCTAATTCAGCAAATTGATGGAATAATAGGTTTTTAGAATGTTTATAACTTTAACATCCTAACTATGACCCCTCAGGAATTATTATTTATCTAACTTCTTTTCTAATTTGAATTGCAAAAAAAATTAATTTATGCCAAAAGTTTTATCTAATATTTTGTCTGTTACCGGTATCTACCATAAATCACTTTTTCACCTTAATTGAAAAATAACAAATCAGTATCATCCAATAAGGTCTGTGGCAGGATCAATGTCAAAAATTATTTACCGAAGGAAAAAGTGTAATCTATGTTAGATCAGAAAAAACATCATTATTTCATATTGGTGAAATTTAAATACCAATGCTTCTAGAGGAATGATAATGAAAACCATTTATAAAATGATTCCAGCAATTTTTTTGCTGGCAGTTTCTGTTTCTATGATTGCAACATTTAATTTGAATCAGGTTCTTGCTCAAAATCCTTCTAATCTTGACCCTACTGTCTTGAAGGGAGCCATCTCGGGCCACTCAAATAACGGCAACACAACAGAACCAGCATGGATAATGAGCGGAGTGTATAAATTTGCTGATGTTAATGCATCTAATCCTACATTAAACGCTACTTTCTATATGATCAGGCTTGACGGTACAGCAGAGCATACTCATTCAATATACGATTTGAAGTTATCTGGAGATCCAGTTATTGACAGCGATTCCAACTCTACGACATATAATGGAACTACTACAGTCACATTAAAGGATGGACCAGTTTCTAATGTACCAACACAAATAAGTTTACTAGATGATAGTGCGATAGTCATTACTGTTGATAGTAATTTAACCAATAAGCACTTTGGAAGTACTCCGATTTATGGAACTCAGCATCTCATCTGTGTAGAAGTTCCAGACCTGTGTAAATAAACCTATAAGGTTTATTACTTTTTTGTGCTAATCGATTAACAATTTCAGTTCAGCATTTTCTCTTTATTTTCAACCTACGATAATAGCCTGATCAGTGGGGCATTTGACCGAACATCTTTAGTCTATATAACAGGAGTAGGTGATAACCTAGTGATGCATGGTTTACAGGACAATGACTATAATCATAATTTTTAAGCATAATATCATTCAAATACCAGTAAAGGATCAGAACCGCTCAATTTAGAAAACAAACCGTCCCTCGACGACAGTATGTCAGTAATGTCCTAATTAATCCTTTTAATAGTGAAAATATCTTAACACAGGACTATGCTAGATATGGCAGTAAGATGCTTCTAATTTATCAAGATTTTGTCAAATTGAACTATTTTTTACATTTTATGAAAATAAATGTACAAATAATATTACATTATTAAATCATTATTAAGTTGTAGTTAACCGTTATTGAATTATCAAATCGACTATTTTTGATATTGCTATGTCACCTCCATATCTTGCAGTAATTGTTAAGGTATAATTTCCCGGTGTAACGTCTCCTTCAGTGGGTTTAACTTCCAAAGAGATTTTGTACAGTGTAGAGGGTCCTATTTGAGGACTATTTGATGATACTGATCCTAAATCTTCAATAGGTACACTATCTTGACTAAAATTACTTGTAAGATTACCAAGCTTTCCATCTTTAGATATAGAAGAGGTTATCGACAAAGTAATATTTACAGGTTCAATTAACCCTTTATCACTACTGCTTCCATTAGCATTACCAGTTGTAGGATCCATGATCTTGGAGGTGTTAAGGATATTTTTGTTTATGAATATATCAATTGCATCACCAGTCTTGTTTTTACCATCAATGGTCATTTTGTCTTTGGAAACTGATAGTGTAATTGGAATTTGATCTAATTTTTCTTTAGGAATGACACCGAGCTTGTTCTCGGTCCATTCTGTAAACCAAACAGAACCGTTATGGTCAAGAATAAATCTTAATGGATTTGAAGAATTAACCCATAATGGATTTTTGGATGGAATATAATATTCAACAAGAGTCCTATCTTGGGGATTGTATGAAGCTATGGCATTTCCATAATGTTCATTAAACCATACTTTTCCATCTCTATAGGTATTAACATACGGCAATGTGGTCAAATTGCCTGATTTGGATGGGTTTGATGTAGCATATTGCATGACTGCCCCTGTTTTGGGATCTAAAGATAGGAAAAGATTTGCTACATGGCTATTAAACCAAAGAAGTCCATTTTCATCTTCAGCAATACTGAATGGAACACTATGAGTATGATTTACATCATGAATAGTTAGTGCTCCATTTGGTATATCATATTTAATTAACTGTCCTCCTACAGGAAAAATAGAAGTCGAAAACCATAGTGTTTCATTGACATTGCTGTTACTATTATTTTCCATTTCATTAGGATGAGGGAATCCAATTCCATTGGATATAGGACCCATCGTTTGAAAGTTGATCTGTTTAGACATATCCAGTTCTGAAATGCCCTCTGTTGTATTGTTAATAACCTTTGAGGGCTCCAGAAATCCAAGTCTTTGGCCAAAGACCTGTGTAAACCATACGTTATTGTCAGAATCAAATGCTATTGATAAAGGATATCCCCCTTCTTGAAGTAACCTATAGTTTTCAAACTTTCCTTCTTTAACAAAATATTTCCATATGGAATTGCTTAATTCGTCGGTAAACCACAAGTCACCGTTTCGATCAAACTTCATTTCCCAAATCATAGAACCTAAGTTTCTTTCCTGCTTTGGCCAATTAGGTATCTTTATTATTTTGTCAAACTTTTGGGTTTGAGTATTAAAAATGAGGAGATTTCCTGATTTTCCAGATGCTATCCAGATATTGTTATCCTTATCTACGGCCAATCCAACGGGTTGGCTACAAAGAATCGGAGTAATAAACTCGTTAAAGTAAAAGTTAGAGTTTTGAACATTATCTCCACATAGCAATGGCTTGTCTTTTTCTGTCAGTGTTTTTATAACATCGGTATTAACATTAGTAGAGTTAGAATAAGGGTTATTATTGATTGCTGATTGATTGATATTTGTTAAAGGATTTGAATTAGAAGAATTTGAGGTTGCATATGCATTTACGAATTCAAATAACTTGGGATTCTCATTATTTACAAGGAAATGACTTATTCCGATGATCATTATAATGCTAAAGAGAAAAACCCCAAGAATCTTACGTAGGCAACAATACATTATGATATAGTAAGATGTTATATAGAGTTAATATCTGTTATTGTACAACTACAGTATTACGAAATTACGTTTAACATAGTCATACGGATAAAAATTATAATATGTTTTAAATACAAAAATATTATCAACTTTATCTAGTTTCAATCATTTCCAGGAGATATAGTTAGACGTAATAACAGAATTCAGGTCTTGAAGCAATCTGGGCCGTTTGCTATAATCGCTCTTTATGGTCTAGATTATTAATAAGATGTAAACATGACAGCATTGGATTAGATGATCTATCCACTCTTTGCTCTTTGAGTAGTAGAAAGGGACGCTACTTCATAAATTTGCTTTTGATTCTTCCTAAAATTTATTATGCCAAAGATTGATATAATTATTGACAAAAATATTACAACGTATAGAAGAGTCAAATTTGATGCAAATATATCATTTGAACTATGGACATTCAGGGTACTTTGATTCAAATTTTGGTCCATCGATTCTAAAGAGGGTGGAGAAGTTACTGTTAAAAATGACGCAGCGACAAGGACCAGTATCCCTAACACGGATTCTATTTTTAAGGATTTATTAATTTTTCTCAAGAATACCCCACTGTTTGACTTTAATTCCGAATCTTGATAGGCTGCTGAATTGCGTTTAATATTGGCGTTACTAGTTGAAATTAGTTTTGCATAATCGTATATCTTGACTTGGTTATAACGACCGATAAATATCATTGGAAAAGCCAATGAAAGTTTTATTACAAGTATTAGACCGTAAACGGAAGTAAACAAGGATGACAAATTTTGCAAGTGTACGAAGGCCAAGTACAATCCGGTTATACCTATTACACTGATAGCAGTAACAGCGATAAAAGAGAAATACATCAAACCTTGAGTCATTTGTTCTAAAACTCTCTTTTCTGAGCTAGGCGGTACAACATTTGAATCAATATTATTGTTGCCATCCGCAGGTTTAGAATGCCTCTTTACAAATAAGACTGTAAGGTAGAATAATCCACCTATCCAAATAGATACAGACATGAAATGAATCCAATCTACCGAAACTGCTAAAGATGAAAATGAATCTAATGAGTTACTATGACTTATCATACTATTAGAATAAAGATTGAACGAACCCAATACAAGAATGGAAAACAAAAGTATCCGATCCAATTTACCGTAGCTAGGGGCAATTTGGTTCGGGTCTAGATCTTTCCCTTGATTCAATCTATTTTTCTTGTTGATCTTTTTCCTTATCTTGATGTGATATGATATTAAGATGGCAATTATTATAAAAGAAGTAACAATCCTCAACATCCACACATCTCCAACAGGAGTTGAATAAATAATCCAAAACGCTGATGACAAATCAAGTTCCAAATTTTGTGCTAATTCATAAGACGAAAGTAGCATTATTCCTGTAGAAAATACGATAATTGATATGCAGCAAATCAGAAGAAAGACCACCAACTTGCCCGACGTATGATAGAAAGAAGTAGAAACGAATTGAACTACACTATTTTCTTGAGCTTTCTTATTATTACGAAGAGTTCTTTGTAAAATGAGATGATTAAATATTAATCCAATAAGTGCAACCTGTGAAATAATTAGCATAGCCTTTAACACTGCGTCATAGGTAGAAGTTACCGATTCGGTTGATGCATCAGAAGTAAAAGTGTCATCCAATACCTCTTGTGCTAGAGCAACGGGTGATACAAATGATAATGTATATAGTACGGAAATAATTAGAAAAAAAGAAACAAAAGATTTCATTGAAATCACAATCAAATCCCTCTAAATTCATGTATGAGAAAAAATAATGTAGGTTCCAATTCTGAAGCAAGAGTATTTTTCTCAGCCAAAGTGTCTACCTTTAATGAATTTTCAAGTCCTGTAACTGGTTGTGTGGTATCTGCTTCTGTACTTATCAGATCTATCATATTTGGTAAGACAACTGTTAATTCTACGTTAGTCCTATCATCAACAGCCACCTGTTCGTTGGCCCACTTCACATTCATCAGATGATTTTTTCCATCAAAAGAATACAAAGGTATCTGTCGTCCAAATAAGAATTGTGAATTAGGTAAATTGAACAAAAGTGTTAAAATCCCAAAACAAAGGACCATATTCCTTAGAATTTGATGGATCAACGTTATGTCTAATGTGTACAAAAAAGTATATAACCAATCTAGTTCAATCATCGAAGTCGATTTTTGACGATAAAAGGAAATTAAATCAAAATTTTTTTAGAAACAGAACAGGCAATTTGTTTGCATTAGCAGCAATAGGCACAGATTTATTTTTATGTCTAAAAGTAATTTGCGGACTGTTGATCGACAAAATATGACTAATACGCCTAAGAATATGATGTATCAGCGGGTCAATTTATTGATTTGGGAGTTCTTGATGCAGGCGAATATGGTAGTTATCGAATCAATTGATTCCTAATTTATCTTGATCCGATTTGTAATACATTCGTTGAATGTACAAGAAGTCATATTAATTATGAATTTGAATAAAGATATGACCTTGACCTAGTCATAGAAACAAACAACAAAGCAAAGATACAAATGTCTCTTCGTGGTAGTAAATAATGGCAATAAATCTACGCAATCTTTGTCATTATTTACTATCTTGCTGCAATTAATCGAAAATGATCCTATAATAAACATTTTCCAAATAGATAAAAATGAAGGCGTTTCATCAGTAACGTCTATACACCAAGGAATATATAAATAGATACTGTTAGAGAAGAACTTTACAATCAATTTTAGAAAAATAAACCATTGTATAGAATGGAGGATGGCAATCGATCACAGGTATTTCCTAATATTCAATGGCTGTTATTCAACTTTCTTTTTCAAGTAACTTGTTATCATTATGTTTGTCAACTGAAGTGTGGCAAAATATGATGATCCAATTATTATAAATCTCCCGATTTCATTTAATTGCAATTACTATTTTATAGTAAATATTTTAATTGAGTATCTGTTGGTTAATATTTATGAAACAAATTATGAATATGATGACAAATCCACTGTAAGATCACCAGTAGCAATTTATTGAAAATTAAATGTAGGAACAAAAGATTTCTGATTAAAAATATCCTGGAATTCTTGTCTATTTAATATCTGTAAATTCGTCTATTTATGGATGGCTTATATTGAAAGGAATATGCCCGACATTAATTCATGTCAATTATCATAATATTATGTCCCCCGAATGTCGAAATTATTTCGTCCTATTATATGAAAATAATCTATATGTTAGAACAACATACTTTAACAATATAAGAATTCAAACTAGGGGATTGATGCAGTTGAAGTTCCCGGTAATGTAAAAATTGGGCCTAGTGTATAACATTTCTCGTTTGTTCTTTATAGACGTACTCCAGAAGAATACCAATTTCCATGCGAAGCTTCTGTAAAAAGTACTATAACTTCTTCTTTGCCAACCTTCAATATTTTAACTAAATCTTCAGTAATTGCTTCTGCTAATCTATCCTTTTCTCTCTGAGTTCTCCCACTATACATTTGTATATTAACTATGGGCATGATAATTAATCATCATCGATACTAATAAGATTTCAGCTGAGGCAGAGTCTAGCGCTACACCCTCATGTAATAAAATACTTGAACAAAAAAGAGAAAATGGTCTTTAATCAACAATGTATTAAGTCAGCCCAGGTAATTCAAATTATAATCAATCCAAACTACAAGGACAGTTCACAGACCAGAATAGCAACGTTGTTTCCTGATGTCCTTTTTTCATTTAAAATGCAGAAAACCTGACAGAATATTAAAATTTTTTACTTCAAATGAACCAATACTATACTTTTTTGGTAATCCAAAGATTCAATATCGTATATATTGTCTATCAATAAATTGCTACTAAAACAAATGGCGGGCCCGGTGGGCTTCGAATCCAGGAGGTAGTTGAGAACTGATGTTTTATTTATTGTTTGGATACCATCAATACAATATTACTAATTCACTTAAAGAATTGTTGTTACAATAGGTCCTGTTCGTTAAGTGTAGACATGTTTCGTGGAGTTAGCCAAACTACTAATGCTTTGATTACAATAATAAGATGACAATTTGATTGGGTGATTTCTAACTCACACGAATCTCAGCATTACTTACTATAAAATATATGTTCTAAATTGATTTTCTAACACATTTATTTCAATATCTCGACTACCTTCCTAGCTAATGCTTTCCAAATTAAAAAATTTTGGTTGGAAGTCTGCAGATGTTTTGGTAAATGATGCACCTTAAATTTGTATATGATAATAATATCTTGATCTACTAGGTATTGACACCTAATCAAATGTTTGATACTTTGATCTACTAGGTATTGATACCTAATCAAATGTTTGATACTTTGATCTACTAGGTATTGCCTTCGATATTCTATCCCGAGGATACAAAGGCTACCATATTGTCTGGTGCAGATGGATCAACAGGAAATGCTTATGAGGACCTCTATATTGCGGAAGAAGAAAACGCTACAATCACGTCAGGATCGAATCAAACAACGAATACAAATAATACTAAAATAAAATAGTAACGATAAAATCTATTCTCTATTACTCAATGTAATTTATTATTTTTGAGAATCAGCCATAGAACATCATAACCACTTTTCTATTATCCTCATTATTCATGGTATGAATATGGTGTATGGTCGAGGGAGAGTAAATGGTAGTATTATTACCTAATGACAATCTGTTGTAGTTGATCTGGTATAAAATCCCCATTATTGAGCAGCCCGTGGGGACTAACGACAAATTTGAATGGACTTGAATTCTTATCGAATAAACTGATAAAATAGAATAAAAGTTAAAAGGAAATAGACCACGTTAACAAGAATCACCATCGAGTCATAGTTGAACTATTTTTAGAACTGACATGGTGTAGACTTAGAGGTTTCGAATGTATATGATATTTAAGCTTTAAAATTTTCACAAAAATTTACTCTAAAAAAGGAAGATAATTTGGAAATTTTGCTACAAGAATTTTTTAGAAAAGTTGCATAGACTTTTATCTTGATAATAAAAATATTGTTTATGGATACCAAGTTTTAATTGAACTATTTTAGGGTTGAAATACACCAATCACTTTGATGTAAGGTTGATAAAATAAGAAAAGGATTATCAATTATTTGGAAACAGATACTCCCTCAGCAAGATTGATAAAAAGTTCTTTAGGAATATGTCCTTTTTGATTTGTGACTTGTTCGCGACAACTTTTTCTGTCGTATCCTTATTGAAAATTCATTCATTTTCTTTTTTTCTCTTTGCTTTATCAAACATCTGTCTAGCAAATGCACCCACAAACGCACCTGCAAAAATGCCGATGAACTGTCCATATGTCCCCCAGAAGTCTTTAAATTGATCATCGATACCCTTGGGTGGAATTACTGTTACTGTCAAGTTTACTGGCTTTGTTAAATAGCCTACAGTTGGATATTTTTTGGATAATTCAAACTTCGGATCTACCGTCCCACCTAGTGGCGCGTTAAATGTTGGTTTTGTTGTTGTGGCCATGGATGGCTCCCTTATTGTAACAACCAAAGGAATCGTGTAAATGCCAACAGGAGTTTGTTGAGGAACATCTATATTAATTAAAGGAGGTTGATTTCTTTGGATAGTCACATGAAGTTCACTTGAATTAAAACCGGATCGAATATTGTAATCATTAATTTTGCTGTTAAAACTGCTAGTATCACCCAAGGTTATATTAATGACATCATTAGAAAAACCAGAAGTGGATTTTATCCGAGCTGGAATTAACTGTTCTTCACCTTGCCTAATAGTTATATCACTTGGTGAAGTGGATATTTCCAGGCTAGGAGGAGGTATAGTCACCCAGTTAGTAAATTGTCTAACTTCATTGGGTCCGATTGACTCTGCTGAATAGAATAATAAATTATATTCAACGGGTGAGTTTATAGAACTCAGATCCAAATTTATCCTAACATAACCAGGACCTACAGATGATTCGGTATGGGATTGAGTAAAGTTCGTTTTAGATCCTATTAACATATAACCACCGGTCGAGGACAATTGGTAAAGATATCCACTTAATTTTCCATCCACTGATTCGATATAAAAATCATAATCTGCACCGTTATATCCTGTTTTTGTGTTGGCGTCTGCATCAATAAGCATGCCGTAACTTAATTTTCTAGAAGATTGATTATCAGTAGAATTAAAAGTAGAAGAATAATTGCCAAAACCAGAATTCAACCAAATAGTAGTGTTTAAAATCTGTCCATCGCTAATATAATTGACTGCCAGTATGTCGGTATAGCTTGATTTTAAATATGCATTACTGTTGCCATATGTTTGAACCCAGTTACGATTTTCATTTATTAGTTCTTGAAGCTCAAAAGCGGGTGACAAAGCCATAGCTACATTATGCAAAAAATCTTTGCTCAAAAATGATAATAACAAAAAGAAAGAAATAACTGCAATTGAACTAAGAAGATCGTATTTATTAAACTGTATTTACCCCTAACGTTGTAAATTGTATTATAGGGGACTAAAAACTTTTTCTTATGAGGATTTCTTGAACAAGGATAAAATTCTTATCCGGTCTTTTCCCATATCCATTTTATCATAGATTATTTAAGGTTCCTAATTATCTATCAAATCTAATAGCATTAATTTTGATACAATTTTAATCAATTAGCTATAGACACCATATGTCCACAAAATGAAAAAGAGTGTGTCAAATCATGAAGACTTGCAAGTGTAGTTACAACCGTTTCTATTTTCCATCTGTTCGGGTGGAATTAGTCAACCTGATGTTGTTCCGTTGGTTTTGACTTTTATGGACAGCATTTTTTAATGTAGGTAGAATAAATATTTATGAATCTACAAAATGTAAAAAGTTTTTCATAATAATATTTATTGAAGATTATTTATAGTATCAAAAGGCAATACCAAAAAATAAAAACTGTTAGTGTTTGAATTTGTGTCTTATATAAATACTCAAGGGAATTATAATCAACCAAAAATATTGCGCGATATTTAAGTTGACAAAAGAAACGATGACGGATAATAAAAATACTAAAGGAAGAACTAACAGTTGGATAAACAAACCTTTCTTGAACAGGGGATGAAGGTTTTCACCTACGGCATTGATCCTTATTGCATACCACCAAATTACAACAAGTGATGTACTTGCGGCAATAACCACTCCATAATAAATCAAATATGCGACCCGATATGAATCAAAAGTTATGACCAAAGATGTGGAGATGGATAAAAGGGTTATTAAGAGCAGAAAAAACAAGTTCAGATAAACCATAGAGAGATATGAATCCTTAATGTGATTGAATACCTGATGATATGAAACCCAGAACATGGCAATAATAAAGAAACTAAGAACGTAGCTTTCTACTTGGGAAGACATATCAAATAACTTTTCAATGAGTTGTGGTTCAGTAAGGTTTGAACTGAGATCCAGGAATATCAATTGTCAAGGCCATCAGAGTTATAGCGAATGCGAATACTGCATCACTAAATGATATAACGTGTTCTAATCTTATTCTGGGTGTGAATGCCTTTGTTGACAAATTGAATAACTCAAATTAAAAAGATACCATTTTAAACTTTGTTCTATGCTTTTTGTATATTTCGTATCGAATCAATGTACGTACTTTTTTTGAATCTAATAAGCAATCACTTGCACTGTTCTTAGAGTTTAAATGAATTGATTTCAATAGTTTGAAAATGCTTTATTAATAAAAACTTTGTAACAGAGTTTCTAACGCAAATGTTGAAAGAATGAATGATGCTGTTGATTGGATTACGTGCTTTGGCATAATGGTTCCTCCCTCATGACTATACAATACTATTAGACTATTGGTTGTTTATCTGGATTAATAACAATAAGACAGGTAATATCGTATAATTACAATTATTTGCATCCGCTTGCATAAGATACGTCGTAATTAATACCAATGAAATTGCTTTTTGTATTATGCAGAATCTTAAACCATTAATATTTTTATTTGCTGTTATCATAGTTTCTAGTTTTGTTTTTATCGGATCCATCTCAAATCCTGTAATGGCTATTCCTCCACAATTAATCGATGACCAGTTTGTTTTTGGTCCAATTGCTGGACTTTCAGAAAATGAAAGTGGTGCTGTTGATTGGATTATGATAGGAAACTGGAGATTAAACATAGCAAATGATACGGATATTCAGAATAATCAATCCTCAGATGTCTTTAATGCTGCTATTGAAATGATAAAACCTGATGGCACAGCAAGACATACACATACCCTAACAGATTTTGTTGTTTTAAATGTGTCTCATCCAGACAACAACTCTACGCTATATAATGGAACATCGACGATAAGTTTGCAAGCTGGTCCCGCAACCGATATTCCTACCTCTATACAAAAATCAAATGACAAAGTAATAATCATAAATATCGATCCGGAAAGTGTGGATAATCATTTTGGTAAGTTACCTATTTACGGTATTCGATCTGATCCCCAATTTATGCATAATTCACCCATGTCAAAACTAGTCAAGTGAATTGGGTATCGAGTTTTCCATCAGTATTCTGCCCTCCCTTTCCTAGTTTGGATTTCTCGATAAGTCGAATAGTCACAATATTGTTATTACTATTTGAAATTTAGAGTATCAGATTGGAGATTATTGGCAATCTATAAATAACCGATGAATCATCTATTATATACCTACCAATTCATGGAAGAGGATCACTCTTTCAATTGAACGAATACCTACCAGTGTGGAGTAATAAAGGCTACATTCATGTGATAAGTATGATGAAAAAAAAGTCAGTAATGACCTTGTTTATCAAAATACAAAAACGTGGAGGGTTACGAGACACCTATTGATGCCTTTATTACTCCGCAGTTTTTATCATCACTTTTAACCAGTAATTCATGTTCTTTGTTATCAGAATTTTAATTGAGTGATAGTATTTCTCAAAACTGAGGATAATAATAATGACAATAGTAAGTATGTGTATGTAAAATATTTCTGCAACCAAAATTGACAATATTCACACCCAAGTCCTATAGATTCGTTAGATTTTGAAAAGTCAATAAATTTGAATACCCATTTCATATAATCGATCATCAATGATCAGATTTTTAAATTGATAATACTATAATCGTTCCTTTCAACCATAAGAAAAGAATTATTCCAGGCTAATTGGCTTTTTTGTGCCTAATAAAATAACTAATAGAGTTTTTCTGATGCCATATTTTATCATGCATTTTTAGATCTGCTTCTGTCCATATACTCAATCCACCATGGCATAAATTACATGTAACCATGGAATTTCTATCCCCCTTTCTCCCCTTTAGATTCATCGTGTACATTAAGCATGCTCAGTGTTAAGCATTGCTATCATAACATTGGTTGCATAGCGAACAGTTTAGATCTAATTGAACTTTCTGAAATATTATTTTTCCCTCAAAGATTCAAAGATTTGTATACTATGTCTTGAAAGTGGCATTGGTTGTGATTTCGTGAATGGTATACAAAAATCTATTTAAAAAATATTCAAAATGGTCCTTTCCACCATCTTACTTCCTTCTTAAAACATGTTGGGCAACGTAATCTTACAGTATCTAGGTGAATATTTCCAGACGCTTCATAAAAGGATGTGCTCCATGAACAACTGTCACATTTTATAAAGTACTTAAAAAGGACGTCTTGATCTGATTGATCCTCTTTATTCATTGGTTGTTGGATGGCATTTTCTTGCTCACGGATCATCTTAATCAAACATACTCTATCATTCGAACAATAAAAATAATGTCAAACATTAGAAGATGAAAATGTATATGCTAAATATTCATACTATATGCTGAGGAAGAAAGCAATCTATAATTCATTCTCAATAACATATTTTACATTATTGTATAATCACATGAATAACACCAGATTAGTAATATCTTGTTGCCACGAGTATTAAGAGATTCTAAATTTCCATCAGGTTCTAAGTGAACAGTCTTTGTATTTTTGTATAATTATATCTCATAGAAAGACCCGTCTGTTGAAAACATAGCCAGGTAGATGTACGTTACTAATGTTCATTATGAACAGACAAATGCCATTGTTCTTTTTTTGAAAACATCATACAATTGCGTGTGAATCAATATGTGAATCTAGAAAAAGAATGTTTTCTATTATTGTTACAGTTATGAAGCATTAAGAGAAAAACAAATGTTAAGATAATTAATATAAATAATAAATGCCTCTTCCGGATAGTGCATGGTTGGAGTTTGAACTAAATCACAGGTTCCACCCACAATTTCAATTTTAGATAATGTCATCTCATATTTTTATGAAAGCGATATTATGGTATGACAAATAAGTCATTAACTAACAAAACATCCCCTATAGATGTGAGAAAAGAAAGATAATTTCAATCATTGAATTTCAGTAAACAATACAAGAGTAGTTTTCCATACTGCTATGAATATTTACAACATTTATCTAAAAATATAGTTAAAAACTACGAAAACTAAGGCAGCAACAGCAGCGCTAGCAGGTATGGTTATTATCCATGCATAAATAATTCTCCTGCCTACACCCCATCGCACGGCGGAAAGCCTCCGAGTCGCTCCCACTCCCATTATTGCTCCAGAAATAGCATGTGTTGTGCTGACAGGTATCCCCAGCCATGCCATGGCTGCAAGAATCACTCCACCCCCAGTTTCTGCGCAGAATCCCTGATAGGGTTTTAGATCTGTAAGCTTAAATGCCATCGTTTTTACAATTCGCCATCCACCGAAAAAGGTACCTAATCCCATCGCAATTGCTGCACTTAATATCACCCAAAGAGGAACAACGAATTCATTTGACTGCAAAAACCCTCCTGCTATCAACAATGCCGTTATTATACCCATCGTTTTTTGTCCGTCGTTAGCACCATGGGTCAGTGAAAAAAAAATTGATGAGCATATTTGTAGTTTGCCAAACACTCTATTGATTGATCGTGGTTTTTTTCTTTTTAGAAAATACACCAATAGTGTAGCAAAAATAAATGCCAGTAAAAATCCCAAGGCCGGTGAGGCAATCATGAAAATAATGGTTTTTTCTACCCCTTCAAATACTATAGTTTGAATCCCACCTGAAATTAATGCGGAGCCAATTAAACCTCCAATCAATGCATGGCTGCTGGAAGAAGGCAATCCAAAATACCAAGTAATCAAATTCCATACAATAGCTCCAATTAAACCAGCCAATATCACTTCAGTGGTTGCAAATTCTGGCTGAATTATTCCTTTTCCAACAGTTGCGGCTACAGCAGTTCCGAAAATAAACGGCCCTATAAAATTTGTAATAGATGCCATGGTCACTGCGTGTAATGGTTTAAGAGTTCTAGTTCCAACCACTGTTGCAATTGCATTTGCTGAATCATGAAAGCCATTTACGAAATCAAACAAAAGGGCTAAAGATATAGTCCCAATGGTGATATATAACAAACTCTCCTCCATGGTTAAATATTCAAATTATTAAAGAGACTATATCTTTCTATCCAACAATTACACTATTCTAAATATCACCTGAAATAACATACAGAGAAATACATTATCCATATTTAAGGACAATATCTTCTATTATATCAGCTACATCTTGACATTTATCTAATGAAGACTCAAAATTCTCGTATATTTCTTTTAATTTTATTACTTCAATGGCATCTGTGTTGGTTTCAAATAATTCAGCAATTGCTCTTCTGTACAATTTATCCGCTTGTTGCTCATAATTCTTAATATTATTACAATGAGGCAGCAATTCAAAAGCATTCTTCATATTATATAGTGCTTTGGTAACAAAATGTATTTCCTGGGTTGCGCCAAGTAGAATCTTAGAAAGGTCGATCATAATAGAAGTAGGTCTTTCAATGTTAAACAGCAAAAACCTATCTGCTATCCCATCTGTATAATCCAACACTTCATCTATCGCACTAGCGAGTCCAGCGATATCCTCCCGATCCAAGGGAGTTACAAACGTTTGAGATAAAGTAGTAAATAAATTATGAGTTATATTATCACCTTCGTGTTCCAAATCCTTGATTTTCGATATCTTCCCTTTACTAATGTTTTTTTCCTGACTTTCTAGTATGATTTCAACCAAAGATGTTGTTGCATTTACTAAATTAGCAGATTGTTTTTCCAACATTTCGATTATTACTTTATCATTGCCTTTCAACCATGAGAGCCATTTTTTAGAAACCACGTATGATTCATGAACGTAATTTCTTCTTTTATCTTTATCGACCAAATAAATGCATTAATCCTGTTCTATATATTCGAGGTTGCTTGGTTTGGGTTGAAGAATTAATGGGTTCAATTTGAATTTATTATTATCATTTGAGACAGTTTACATATAAAAAAAGTGGGTTTGTGATTAATTTGGAGGTAATTATCTAGTTGTTATCACCATCATCGTTACTACCATTGTCTTCATTGCTATCTGTGTTATCATCGTCATTGCTTCCATCGCCATCGTCAGTATCTTCTCCAGTGTTATCTCCTGAAGAGTCGGAGTTAGATGGGGGACCTTGATCCTTTTCTGAAGAATCTTCATCTTCCCCCTCACTTTGTTCTTCATTTTCTGCATCCTGGCATTCAGACGAATTTCCTCCAGAAGAGCCGGATTCCTCATTACAATTTTCGTCATTATAATATGGATTCCCATTATCATCTGTTTTCTTTTCTCCGCGCTGATTATCATCATTGTCATTATTATTTTGATCATCATTATCAGAATCACTTCTAGTATTGCTTGAATCATTGTTACTGTTATCTATACTTGACAATCCAACTCCACTATTTGACGATGAAATATTACTCAAAGCACCAACACTATTTAAAGACTCTCCAGTTGAAACAAATGATGATTTTGAACTAAAAGGTAAACCCATAGAGCTTTGATCAGATTCAACATTTAGTGAATAGAATGCAGCTTGGGATTTAGTTTTATTGTCTGTAATGGTGATATCAAATGGAGCCATTTGATTCTGAGACAAATTAGCAACATTTAGTCCAAAACTTTGAGTTCCAACTATACCAAGACTTGAATTGTCATAAAATGTTGCAACAAGATTTAAGAATTGTTCTGGGAATTGTCCTTGGTTTATTATATTACCTGTGATATGAGGATTACCAACATTGTCAAAGAAGGCACTGCTGCCGTTGATAATTAGGTTTGCAGGTTTTTCTATTGCAGGTTGAGAACTTGTAGCGAATTCAATAAAGTTAAACTTGCCTAATATTTGAGGGTCCTGTATCAATATATCAAATGGGGAGGATTCACCATGTCTCAGGGTTCCTATTGATGAGAAAGCAGAATGATTGCCTACTATAGTATTGTTTGTTGTATTGGATAAAATTGTTGTAATTACAATATTTGTTTGAGGATCAAATGCAGTGTTATTTACTTCACCTATGACATGAAAATTTCCCATATCATCTATGAAAGTCGAAGTACTAAGAATCTGGATGGTGTTAGAATCAAGATTTTGAGCAAATCCCAAATTGGCTCTTAACGAAGGGTCAGATCCGGCAAAAGTAAAAATGAAAGAGAGTGACGCTATCAAAGTAGTTAGTAGAAATATGCTTGTAGTTTTTTTCGACCTTAACAAATTAATTGTTAATTATTTAACAAAAACAATTATTAAAATAATTTGTTAACATGGTTAACAAAAATAATACTACTCGTTAATTTTAGAACAATCATATAGAATAATTGTGATTTATTATTTAATTTGTTTGCCTTATTTTTGAGATTGATTAATACTATTTACTTTAATTGCGGTCTTAAAATTAAAAATCATTTAATTTATGGGTTCATGAAAAATTGTCTGTTGATAAATCACAAGATAGCTAAATGGATTATCACAAATATGCAAATCCTTTTTCCTAATAGTAGATGTTAATAGCAGAATTTAATCTAGTTACTGGTACGCCATTTCTTATTCTAATTTGCTCAATTGGCATTGCGTCAAACAACAACCATTAAAAAACATCATAAAATCACCGGAGAAAAGGCATTCAGTGGAACTATACTCACCCCAAAAATCTTTTAAAATGATTATCAATGGTCAAGGACCAATTACAGCCATCCTAGGAAATATCGGACTAGTTATACAATCAATTGTTAGATAGGGATTGTAAAGACCTGTACTCTTTTTAATATGGTAATACAAACATAATTTATGAAATTTACATCTAAATTGTTTTTACTACCATTTTTATCCGTATTAATGACTTCTCTTGTAACATTGACCTGTTTTGGTTCAGAATTAGATTCAAAATTAAGAAATGACACCTCCACTGGGGCCAATTTCAGCAAGACCAATCCCAATCAAATCGATCTGGAAAGTAAACGTAGCACTGATAACTCATCATCAGCCTTGGGGACAGCGGAGAATAAAGGAGTAATGATAGTGAAAGTAACCACATTAAATGGAGAAAATGGAAGGAATGTCTCTTCTGATTTCACAGTGAATATTCATGCCAACGACCCAATCCCTGATACCTTTAAAGGAAATGCTTCTGGAACTACGGTAAAATTATCAATGGGAATGTACAGTGTTACTATATCATCTATTCCTAACTACAATTCTTCCTTCTCCAGTGACTGTAACGGTGGAATAATGAAAGTAGAGACAAAGGATTGCAACATTGTAATGACATATATTAAATCTGATTAAGTGATGCATTGTTTATACGTATGGATTCTTAAACATCACAGTATCGCTATGATTTTTAGATACCACTATACAATCTTTATATCTCATCATGACAGTCGACAAACCCATTGAACCAGTTAACTTTGTGTTATAGATTAGATCACGATTATTAAATGCAGAAAATGATGGATTTAGTGATTCAGGATCTGGATTAGTTTCTCAAGTCAACTTGATTAATTTCAAGATGCATGTTCATGGAGGTCTTTTCAGTAACAGTCCTTACGGATCAAGTTGTGACAAAACGTTCTCATATTATCCTTTTCTAACATTGGTCGTTTTGAATCAATCTTTAGAATCCAACTGATGATTATGAGATTGAATTAAACTATTAATATCCAGAAAAAAACACATCAAATTTTGAACTTGACAAGTCGTTCAATCATCTTATGAGCACTAGTTACTAAAAGTGCCGCTCCACTTCCCAATAGAATACCGCCTATTAGATCAGTAGGATAATGAACTCCAAGGTATAAACGGGATAAACAAACTAATCCTGCTTCGATTACAAGAAGAGAGGATATCAATTTCTGCCTAGGACATTTTCTTAACAATAATAAAGCTGCTAATGCACCAGCTGATACCATACTGGCATGACCAGAAGGATAGGATTCATCTACCGGTAATTTATTGACAGAAGTTTCGTAATAAACAAGCGGTCTATCCCTGTCAACCAAATCTTTCACCAAAGTAGTCAAAGGAATAACAAGTATAAATGAAATCAAGATAATTATGGCAACTATTCTACCATCAATTCCTCCAAATACAAACAACAGGATAGGAACAATAATCCAAAAATACTCTCGACCAAAATCGGACAAAATATTCATAAATTCGGTTACGACAGGGGAAAAGAAATAGCTTCGAGCCTGTAACACACCAGTATCAAATTCATAAAAGAAACTGCCCTCAGATGAATTATCATGCAATTCAATAACATCATTATAAACTACAAAGTGTAAAGACTATGAAAATTCCAAATACGATAATAGAGGAAACTAAATATTTATTCATAACATCTTACTGATTGATTGAATAGGAATGATATCAATTTTTATCCGCAGTGGTAGAATCATTTGTTAAACATCACCATTCATTTGCTCTATAGTTTCTCTCAAATTTAATTGTAAGAGCAAAAGAAGCCTTCAGTTATTATTCGCTTTCACTTCACATTAATGTAAATGAAAATCCATTAAAAAATACTATCCAAGACCCAATTATGTGTGAATGAGGAATCCGTATCAAAATCTTTTTTTCCTGAATCCGTAGTAACTCTATGTCAAAACGAATTAGTCAATATTTACAAGAGGAGAGCCCCTGGATCTAATATTCATGGCTATTCATTTTTACCCCATGGATTTGGTTTTGATGAAGATGCAAATCTAATCAACTAAGGTCATATTATGTAAGATCTATAATCAATATGCCAAACATAGTAATTTTTTTTCATTACTTTTGAAATGTCCGGGCTTTTGTATATAATAGGAGATTAATACCCCGTGGCAACAGCCATTAGTTTCTACAACGGGATTAGATGGTAATTGAAATGCTACTCATTCATTGTATGCTTAGTAATGGTTACCATCTCAGTAACAATAGCCTAAAATTCTCTATGGCTATGAAAATCTAGACCAAGTAAAAGAAATACAAAACATTTTTTTGTAATCTGTCCTATTGGATTTACAGACTTTTTCAAGACAAAGTAGCAAAACCCTACAAAATAATTTATTGATAGTATTTAGACTTAGTTTACATTAAGGCATGATCACAATAAACATTGATAGGAAACATTTTGGGTAGGAAATACGATCCCCTTACGAAAAAAATTTATGTATTAATTTAATACATTCTCTAGTGAGCATATTTTTTTCCATATCAAAATATAATATATCAATCATCCTATCCCTTGTAATAATTTTGTTAGCCACTTCCGTCGGAATAGCACTTACGATTTTGGATCCCATACAGCAGAAACCGTACATGATAAAGGCGCATGCACAAATGATTTCCGAGCCAGTTCCCAATCCTACAGCCAGTTTTACTCGGGGCCATGATAACAATAACCTCACTATGAGTGGACAAAATGAGCCAATGTCTAGTATTGGCATCAGGACACTTCGCAAATAACCAGATGGAAAATGGCATAGTAACTTGGATTCAAGGGGGATTATGGAATTTGGAAATCAAAGATTCTAGCGACAAAAATATGAAAAATTCAAACATGAGTGCAACTTTTAATGCTAATTTTACCATGATAAAACCCGATGGAAGCCTTTCCCATAATCATCTGATTAATAATTTTACCTCAAATAACGTTATTTTTGCTGGAAATGACATCGTAGTTACAGGGTTATCAAGCATACATTCCGATAATGGAACCCAATACGCACAGGTGCCAATTACTATTCACCTTATGGGCAAAAAGGTTTTGGGTTTAATGATTGATGTTAACAAAACTGGAGGTCATTTTTCTAGTTCTAAGGAAATGTTTGGTACTCTAATCAGCGGAATAGGATTGGATGGTTCTAATACCAACAATACTACTAATCCTAATCCCAGAGTTAATTCTACAAATTTGAATCACTCACACGCCTTGGATTAAGTGACCAGTACTATAAACTAAACATAAAATTTTACATCTCTAGTAAAATATCTTGACAGGCATAGGCAACGTACCTTGGTCTACATGTTTAAAACTATCTTTAACATGTCGTATCAAGTATATGATGCTAATTCAGTTAAAAGTGCCAGAATTTTGTTGCCAACGCAATTATTGAACGGCAATTCGGCATAAATTTTCTAGTAATAGCTATTAGACAGATAAGTCTATAGTATTTGGAAGTTCGAAGATCGTAAATAAGATAACGGTATTTATAGCATGATTTCGTATAATTATATAAAATTGAAAAATTATAGAATAAATGATATTTATTCTTTTAAGCAAAATACTAAATTCTTGATTTCAATATCTTTAATGTTTTCTATTTGTTTTCTTATTTCAGGCTCATTTGGTTCGGCCGAGGCACATTTCAGCCACTCTGCTCACTATAATAATGGAGATACAGGAATTGGGGATAAGTACATGGTTCTTCAACAAATAGAGCCAGAATATACCAAACCAAATGAATTATCGCAGATCCAATTTAGCATTCAAGATAAGCAAGGTAAAGACACGAGCAATTTGGTAGGGATGGTTGAAATTTATTCAACACTTACCAATGAACGGTTGTCTGCTTATCCTTGGACAAGGCTAGCAGTAGGCGATTTCCAAGTTCCATACATATTTCCAAAGGTAGGAAATTATCAAATTGTTCTAAGCATACTAGATGATAATTCCAATAATTCTACTGATGATATCATCAATACAATTCCTCCTGCACGTACAATATTAGGTGATAATTCAAATTGCAACTGTGAAAGAGCCGTATTTAATGTCTCTATAACTGAATCGTTTGGCTTCATTTTTACTACAGTGATTTATGGTTCAGCTGTAGGCGTTATCTTGATTGTCGGATTAGTTTTAAGCTGGATGTTTCTAAGCAGAAGAAAAAGCAAAACAAATCCGATATCGAATGATGAATTTATTAAATATTCAGTCTTGTTTTTAGCACTTGGTGCGGCCATAGTTCACCTTGCAGTATATTCGGGTCACGCAACGTTAAGGTATGAATATAGCATATTTCTAATATCCGCCGCAGGTGGACAACTTTTCTATGGGATTTCATATATCTTGCTAATTTTCTCTGATGATAAACTAACGGTCAAAAAAACTGACAAAAAGTATATTTCAAAAGAGTATTACAAAAAATCTTTAATCTTAAACTGGATTGGATTAGTAGGGTCTTTGGTTCTAATAGTCTTATACTTGTTACTCAGTCATTTTCCCCCCTCCCCTTTCACCAAATTCAACTCCCGAAGATGTCGATCTTGCCGGAATTATGGCCAAGGCATTAGAGATAGTATTAGTAATTGGAATCATTTATTTAATGCGAACAGAAAAGAAGAGATATTTATACAGTATTCAGACATACGATGAGAAAAGTACATGATTTTTTATGTAAAAATACTTGTCGATCCACATATCGAATAGATACTAAAATCGAGTGATATCATCTAAGGAACGATTTGATTGATACAGGATAAGACTTTACTCAAGAAGGAAGCACTCAGTAGCCCTGGAAATATTTTTTTGTCCTATGATTTATTACGATTTATCGATCAATAAAACGCTAAATTCTAAATTCATCTTGCAATTCAGACGAGAAAATAAGTAGAGGAGATATGATTTCTATCATCACAAAGGTTACCCATATTGTAGTTGTCGAATTTTAGTCGTCATCGTCGTTAGTACCATCTGGGTCATCCTCATTGTTTGAGTCTATAAATCTGAAGGAACTCAATATGTGTCCTATTGTTTCTTGACTTTGCTTTGAATCAAATTCATCCACGGTATTTTGGTAAGTAAGAATATACAAAATATCATCATGTATCAATAGAATTCTTTCCAAACCTTTGTCAGGAATATTAGTCAATCCCTCCATTGCAGTTAGCACTGACACGGTATCTGAACCATCTATCGCATACCTGTTCTCCTCTATATCTCCTACTACCCTTTCTTCTGGTGGCAAAATTATTTCCACTACTTCCTTTAATCCTCCTAGTTTCTCTGCCATTACTGCATCGGAATTTGATTGAGATTTCATGATTTTGAATGAATTATTACCATTATACACTAGTACATCGGAATATTTTGAAAACCGATTAATTTTCTCCTCAACGTTCCAGTCAGAAGGATATTCAAAACTGATTCCCAACCGATCATCAGAGTAGATAGTATAATTCAAATTGTTTTCAGTGGAATTATTTGATGCCAACGAACCATAGACATTACCGTATTCATAATATGTTAGAGTTATTAACCCAAAACAGAAAACAACACTAAAAAGTACCAATACTTTAAGACCATACATCTCATAAATACTATAGACATTAATTTAAAAATGATAACGCAAGATTGTTCATAACATTTTTCTATACAGAAAATACAGTAGCTCCGTCAATGGATCTCACTTTTCATATCAACAATTTAGTCTAACCACCTGATCGGGATTTTGCAATTACCATATTCTACATACAAGGATTTTTTACCAATTAATTTTAGACTATTTTTATGGTGAGATGGGCTTTAAGACTTCAAATCGACCGTCATAGTATTATTTATTTGTCACTGAAACTTCAACAAAGCTTTACCTTTTCTTCTATTCTAACCATTCATATATTACTTACAAAGTGATTATCAATCAATTCGAAAAATAGATAAGAATAGTTCAAACTATTTGAAAGAGGCAAAATTAAATCTATATCAAAGGTTAGCCCCATATCACGATGAAGCGATAAAATGGACATTGTTGCGTCATTTTCAGAATATTTGAATACCGCATTGAGTTTTGAACCTGCATTAGTATTATCCATAATCATGAGGACTTTGATTGTATCTGGAATTCTTCTTTTTGTGATAAAATGGATTGGAAGTAAAGGAGTCAGTCAATTAACCATTTATCAATTAATCATAATATTGAGTCTTGGAAACATAGTGGCAGAACCTATGATCAATAGTGACACACCTATACTATCTATGGTTACTGTCGTCGTCATCATCATCGTAGTATTCAAGCTGTTAGATTATGTAAGTGCCAAAAACAAAAGGATGGAGAAAATAATAAATCCAGAAGTCATAGAATTGGTCAAGGATGGGCAGATGGATAAGGAGGGAATGATAAAAGCTAGAATAGGCATAAAAGAATATCAATCATTCATGCGATTGGCGGGAATAAGAGACATAAATGAGATAGAAATATCAAATTTAGAGATAAATGGTCAAATAAGTTTCATTAAAAAAGAACGACATGGTTGACGCACAACCAAGGTCATATCTGATAGATTGATAACTAGATCTTTTCATTATAATGACAACACAGCAAGATCATTTGAATAAAGTATGAATGTATTATTATAATATGATATCAATAATTTCAGAAAGAACTTGTTTGATATGATTCATTTTGGGATATACCCTTTGACCCTGACCCCATCTTCATGCTAATACCATGACAGCATTTTTTAACACTTAACTTAAGAAAAATAGGGAAAGAAAGGTCATGTAAATTGTTGGCACTTACATAAAAGACACCTATGATCGTAAAATTTTGGACCATTAGGTTCATCCCTGTGTTCTTTCTTTGAATGTGTACAATTTTTACATATTAATAATTGAAAACTAGCATCATTCATTACTTATTATTCGCCCTACAAATATATTAATGGTTGGAAAATTACTAGACAATAGTAATTTCTGGCTATAGATAAAGACCTCTAGATCCACTAGAATTTGAAAAAGTCCTCTCAAAATGCGTTGCTGTTTTACCCCATAAAGGTGACAAGTTATGATTCAAACGTATGTCAAGAATATAGACAATTATGTAGACTATATCGTAAAATCCAGTCTACGAGATCAGGATAGGAAATTCAGTGTATATCGATCGACACGCAATAATTGATTGATTTTTGGATGTGCTGGACTCTGGATTGATAGTAATTCCATCGAGAGACTTCATTTACAAACCACGTTTGCTTCCTGCACAAGATAAAAAAAGTGAACTCTAGTAAAAATATCATCAGCCTGTTGAATTATAGGCCAATCAACCCAAAAATACATTGACTTCTGAAAATACCTCAAATTCCAAAAAAGATAAGATCAACATTTGAATTTGAATTTGATGAAAAATTCTATCGCCAAGTGATTGCAGAAGGCCTTCCCGTTAGATTGCCTTTCAAAATAACGAATTTCCCATGGAAACTAGAACCTAATATAATCTTATATAAGATGAATCCGAATAGTAATTGATGTCATATAGCAAGAATGATGATGAAGCAACAATTGCAAACGTGCCAAAGCGTACTAAAGGTAATAATCACATGTATTTCCAAAATGAAAATTTCCAAAATGAAAATACTCAAAAGAAGAATAATACTGATTGAAATTAAACAAAGATAAGACGGTACCTTTCTTACCTCATGAATAAAAAGAAGCATGAGAACATAACAATAGTGTTTTAGATCCATAAAGAAGGATAAAGGATCTTTTATGTCAAATCATCTAAGAACACAAATCAATATTTTACCAAATGAAATAAAGTCATGATCGAAAATAAACGATTGATGATATAAGTACCGATAACTAAGAATTTTCAATAATCTGGTAGAATAATTTGTAATAAGCAAGGGCAATAAAAGATCAATGCGGATAGAAAACTTACATTATTGTAACTGGATCATATTATGCTCCTTTCTGAGAGGTAGTTGCGAATTCATTTACAAGTGCAATAAGTAGCGTATTATACAGGTCAGAGCCAGGTGATATTTCACTCTAAAGAATGAAATTTTACTTTATGTAGGTACAATCATGCTATGATTAGTCAAAAAAACCCCAATTTACTATTCCAAAGTAAAATTTGATTTGTTATCAATGTTTTATACGTTCTTATATGATGAAATGTATATATAAATATGAGAAAACTTATTGAGGTCATTAATAGGAGAAATCAGCTTAATAACCCTAAGAATGGAAACACGAGAATAAGAAACAATACTGAAGGGGTTAGATTCATTGAAACATTTCATAACGGCAGTTGGAGATATTCACGTACATATTAGATAACTAAATTTAAACTAAAAATAAGATCTCTTGTCAATGGATTTGCTTACTATTGTCGCAAATCCATTCCCGCTAAAAAACCTTTAATAGTTCATCCAAATCCGTGACACATTATTCGTTTATTTCAAAGGCGTTAAATGCAAAGTCAATTCATTACTCTGATTAGTAATCATAAATACACACAATGGCAACTGAGCGGTCTAGTCCATCTGTATGAAAATAATAAGTAGAATTATCAAAAGATTGTATAGAAGATCTGTTTTTGTTGAAATGCATGATTACCAGAATGAATAAATCATCTAAATCATAACAAGAAAAAATATCCTTAATCGGTGAATACACTATGTATAGATATCATAAAGTTTTTGTGCCCCAACAACTTTTGGAGACACCAGGTATTCTGCCATGAGGACATAAATTACGATTTTATCTTTTAAATCAACTAAATAGATATTTTTACCTTCAAAAAGTACAAAAGTATAATTTTTAAGGAGTATGAAAAACGACATTTAAATCTAAATTAAAGTAAATATACACAAATATTTGGAAGTTTATGCTTGAATAGTAACCGATCTTGTCAGATTATCGATTATCATTTTGATTTTGACTATCGATTTTCCAGAATTATGTAAGGATAATAACAAGTTCAACGTATTGAGAACGTCGAGGATGAAGGAATAAAGATGCCAATGCTTATGTTAAAATGTAAAACTTGTGGTATTATTTTTAGTGGAGTATATACAGACAACATGAATGAATTTAGAAATGAGTCTGAGAAGAATCCAAATTCAACATTCAAATGTTCAAAAGGGCATTTAAATAATTATGTGCTTGAGGATTATGTGGACCTGTCATAAATTCAGAATATTTAACTGATCTATCTTAATGATGTTTTTTTTGTCTCGGACCAAAATATCAAATAACAATGAAAGATGACCAGTAATAAAACATGGTATTAACAATCTTAAACTAACAATAATTATAGTTACACTAGTTCCAATTTGTACGATGAACCTCATTTTTTATTCCATTTAAAGATGATACACATGTCTGTTAAGGCCGCAAAACTCTGAAGTCAAAAACAAGTTCCAATATCTCTCCAGCAGGATATGACATTCAACAACAGTATTCGATCGTCTAGCAATTGTGAAATCATTTTCATAAATTATTATAGGTAAAATTGACTTTGCAAATTCCATTTCAGCTATTTGCTTTATTTCTCGAAATACTACTAATTAATCCAAAACATCTTTTTTCAGAACATGTACCTGATGGTAGAAATATTATGAAGAAACAGTATTGATGTTTCCTAGTGTCAATAAATACATATATACTTTTTAGGTCTTAACCACTGGATTTTGCTTTATATTTTTTATTATTTAATGCCAGCTCATTCACTAATTCATCTATTTGCGCATCAGTATGAGAGACATCGAGTCCTCTTTGTTTGATTTCATTGATTACATCTCCAATAACAATATTGTCTATTTGGATATATCGTTCTAAGATCCTTAAAACCAAGAATGTAGGATGAGGAGCATTCTTAAACAATGGAGAAAATTTACTATAATGATAGTGAAGTGCATCTATTTCAGCGATAGATAGATTATCACATTGTGATGCATCAGATACCTTTTTCTTAGCTTTTTTTAATATTTCTATTTTAGCTGATGGTTTATCTTGTTTATCTTGTTTAACTTGTTTATTCGGCATTTTATTATTGACGCTCGATGTTATAAGTTATTTTCTTCATTTTATTATTTTCTTAAAGCATCTATTGAATATAAGTTTGTTTTTTACTTGGCTTAAAACTTTAATCCTTAATTCATTTGCATATTACATGAATGCAATTATTGGAAAGATATGGTCGTCAAATCTACTTGTAGTATTTTCTAAAATTTATTAAATTCACGATTGGAGAAAAAAATCCAGGATGATTCTCCTAAATCATTTTTCAAGATTTCGGAGGAGCAAATAAACACGTACTATACCTAACGAAATATCTGTCGCATTAATAAGAATTCAAATTGACAATAAATGTCTCTTTATGATGGTAGGACTATTCTTTCTTATGTGTTGATAATGTCAGTAGTGTATTCCTTCAAACAGACGGTTTCAAACTCAGTTCATCTTTATTTACCAGGTTCTTTTCGGCTATTGCTTTGTGTAAATAAGCCAAAGACATCATTATACCACTATAATTACCAGTACCTTTCATAGGTTAGATATATAATTTGTTCCTATTAAGTATATCAAGATGGATTCCGCACTTGATGCCTTGCAATCGTTCATATAAATTGAAATATAGGATTTTTTGGGCCATTACCTAAGATAGGTCAATAACATATAAGGATCGATAAGCCTTAATTGCTGAAATTAGTCCAATTTACTATCCAGAAATAAGTTTACTAGCAAGTCAAATCCATTCCATTTCATTCCATAAGACAATCTAATATCGTAGATAAATTGAAATTTTCTTATTTCTATTCTATCATGTCAGAATATGGGTGGACCAAAATCCAATCGACGGTATTTATGTCGGAAATAGATTTTGTAATCAAACTATGTAATGCATGATATATTGTATGCTATCATAAAGAAAACAAAATTAGCGGGTATGGAGGATAAAATGTCTTTAACCCAATCATTGATACGAGAAAAATAGGATCAGATAGCGAAAAGGTGATGTCTATATATTCAAAAAATCATGTTATAATGAATGAATAATAATAAATCTAATATTTTAGTTCCATTTGATGCAACTGAGCTGTCAATAAAGGCATTAGATAAAGCAAAAGATCTTGCAGCAAGCCAGAGTTCTACCATAATCGTTATGTATGTTATTGATGATACAAGCTTCTATCCCAAAGAAATTGCAAAATATATTTCAAATATGGATGATTTGGACAAAACTAGGCACTATTTTGAAAAGACAATTAGAGAGGGAGCCAAGATAATGATTGGAAAGGAGGTAGATAGATTAATCCATGAAGGTGTTGCAGCCAAGTCAATAATTCGGGTAGGTCATCCTGCAGATGAGATCCTTACTGTATCTAAGGAAGAGAATGCAAGCATGATAGTAATGGGTAGTAGTGGATCATTAAAGAAAAGACATGATAGAAAAGGTATAGGAAGTATTTCTAGATGGATTTCAGAAGTAGCAACGTGTCCAGTAGTTTTGGTAAGATAACCAAAATATAGTAAATACCGGTAAAAAATGTGTAAATATCGATGAATTTATAGCGTTATTACATTTGCTTATATGTCTTGGTTGTTATATACAATCTATTATTATGATGTCTTATAAGTTAGATAAATATGATAAATTTCCGTTAAAAATTCTAATGGTTTCCACCGAATATCCACCCATTCCCGGAGGCGTTGGGAGATATGCAAAGAATCTCACAGAGGGATTAAAAAGATCAGGTATGAAAGTTTCTGTTTTATGCAACGAGAAGGGAAAAGGAGATTATATGGGTATTGATCCTGAAAATAGCAATAATTCAAAAATAATACTAGATGTAATTGATGAGTATGTCCCTGATCTTGTGCACATCCAATTAGAACATGGACTTTATGGACTAAAAATGGACGCCATCAATCCAAGTAAATTAAGTACCAACATAGATGAATTTTATAAAGAATGTAAAATACCCATAATCACTACATTTCATTCTGCATATCCATTACGACAATGGATTGGGCTATCAAAACACCCTAATCTTTTAGATAAAAACATGATTACTTTTCCAATTAATTTGAGCAAGCAAATAATAGCCTATTGGAAACGCTTTATAAACTACCGATCTTTTAATACAGCAAACAAGCAAAAAATGCAAATGAGTCAGGCCAGTATTGTTTTTTCAAATTATTTGGCCAAATTAATAGCCGAAAATGATGAAAAATCATTGAAAAATTTTACTGTCATATATCATGGTGCAGAGTCAAATTTGAATATGCCTTTAAAGAAAAAGGAGGCAAGAGAAGCATACTCCTTACCACTAAATCGTAAAATAGCTCTATTCTTTGGATTCATGACGCATACAAAAGGCTGGGACATATTAAATAATTTGGATATTCCAGATGATTGGGCGATGGTAATTAATCAGTCGGAAAATTTATTCAATACGATAAAGCCGTCTTCAATTGATGGTAATGATAACCAGAAAAGAGTTCTTCACACAGAAAGGAAAGATACACGATATAGTAAAATAATTAATTTGAATCGAGGATTCTTAACAGATAAAGAACTTTCAATTCTTTTTTATGCATGTGACATAATCATCCTTCCCTATACTGTAACTTCAGGTTCAGGGGTAATGTTTGATGCACTGGCTCACGGGTTACCATTCATAGCAACTGATTTAGGTTTCTTTAGAGAATTTGCAAATAAAGGACTTGGAATAGTGGTAAAAAGAAGACCAAATGAATTTGCTAAAGCAATAAAGAAACTCGGAGCGAATTACTCTCATTATACTAAAAGAATTGAGGAATTCAATAAGGAATTAACGTGGGATAATGTTGCGTTGCAGCATTATGCACTTTATACCACTGTTTTGGGTGAGAACAAGGGAATCAAAAACAACCTAGTCCCTTATGTCAGCCCATAATAGAAATTTAATAGTTTCATGATTTATTATGACCGACACTTAGGTTATATGCTCAATGGATTCATACATTAAAGAAGAGATTATTTTTTTAATCTCTGATAAGAACATGAAAAGACATGGTTCTGAATTTGTTTTCACTGCTTACTATAGTATTTAATAGTTAATGTAAAAGGTAATGATTTGAAGATTTTCTAAATTACATTTTATGGAACAATGAAATAATATAATATATGATGATAGTCAGTGAAATTGTCGCTCCATTTTTATTAAATCTTACTATAATAAACAGTTTTCTTAATCCTACACTATTTCAATGAGTTAACGACCCATGGTAGATTAACTATTTTGAAAAATATAATCTACAAGATCGCTTATCTTGGCAGTGGCAACGCAACACACCTTGTCCGCACCACCATAATAAACAAAAAGTTCTCCATTGATAATGCAAGCACCTGTAGGAAAGACCACATTGTTTACATCACCATATTTCTCATATTGTGTAGTAGGCACTAGAATGGGTTCTTTGCTTCTACAAATTATTTTATATGGATCTTCTAAATCCAGAAGTGCAGCACCAGCACTATAGGTTCTGTCTGCGCTCACACCATGATATATCACTAACCACCCATATTTTGTTCTAATAGGCGGAGAACCAGCACCGATCTTTAATTCTTCCCATTTTTGTTCCGGCTTCATGAGCAAAGTATGCGTTTCAAAACTTGTCAATGTAGTTCCCTCTCCAATCCATATACTGGGTTTATCAATTCCGTATGCGTCACCTACCCATGAACTTGGCCTATGCAAGCAGAAATACGCCATCTTTTCACTATTGATGGTATTTTTAGAGGGTAATTTGGTTGGAAAAAGAACCACATCTTTGTTATCCATCCCTTCATTCGTAATAATGCCCAGTCTTTCAAATTTGGAATAATCTCTAGTAGTTGCTAATGCGGTTGATACCATTGGACCTTTTTTTGGACGATCAGGTAATACTACATAAGTAATGTAAACTTGACTGTCAATTTCGGACAATCTGGGATCTTCGATACCGTATTTTTCGTAGTCCAATGTCGGATTAAACGCAATTCCATCACGCCTGCTAAAGAGGTAACCATCATCACTGGATGCATATCCTATTCTTGAAAGGTAGTGTTCATATTCTCCGATCGCACGATAAAGCATGTGAATTTTTTTTCCATCATTTAATATGGCACAGTTAAAAACAGCTTCTGATTCCCACCAGTTATTCTTATTGGGAATAAGTATAGGATTATTTGAATATCTCTTTAGGATTTCGGGGTTCAATTGGACGGAGTTCAATTGGATAAATCGCTAACACAGAATTTATCTTTTGAGATGATGTTGCTCAGAATTGGTATAAACATTGAATACGGTTGTTTCCGAGGTATTTAAATAGCATACTAAAAGCAATGTTTTACTGGATGTTTGTTTGAGATGGGCTTATTACATATTGATATATAGATGATCTGTCGATTTTAATTAATAACAAGATAATTGCTATTCTAGTTTCATGTAGAAAATTGCGAAGAAAATGGCAATAATGATGAGTAGTATGAATCAGAAATATCAGAGAAATGCACTATTGTACAACTAGAAGCAGGCACTCACGTCATTAAATGAGAATAACGGAAATGAAACAAAAAAATAACTTTATGTGAATTGCTGGCACTTACAAAATAAACAGCGATGATCATAAAATCTTGGGCCACTGGGTTGTTGTCTATGCTCATCCTTTGAATGGGTACAATTCTTACACATTAACAATTGAATGTTATCCATGTTACTCATAACTTAAGATATACATGATACATATTAAGGATTATCAAAATAATACTAAATAGCATATATAATAAGATAAAAACCAGACATAAAGTAATTGCAATAGAACCCAACAAAGCTTTCTTTCATTATCTAACCATCATCTCATCCAACAATTCTCGAAGATTTGGTGATCGCTGCTAATGGTAATATATTACAAGTAGAGGTTAATCAGAGCGAAAATCCTTTCTTTTTGACTTTTGGGTATATTTAGTTAAACTTTAGCCTTTATTTCGAATAAATATTATTAGAACATATTTTACCAATTCAAATTTTGATAGTCATTATTTTTATACAAGTGTATGAATCACAAGATCAAATAAAAAGTGATGCCATCAGGGTTGATGAGAGTTTCAAAACATGTTTAGAAACACCCACTAACGTATCTTTGCTATAAGCAAGGCTAGATCATATTGATATGATGACCAAAATACGAATAAACACCCCTAACATGAAGTACAATTCTATAAACTGGTAAAAACTTTATTTTTTGGAGATAAAACGATATAAAAATTATGATATTATGTGAGGTAGTGAAGGAGATCTAGTTTGCACGTATCTCTGGAGTTTCATAAAATCTCCTGCTAAATTCCTTAGAGATTTCTTCTTCTTTTATAATCTCTCCTCTTCGTCCAGGAGTTCGCATCATTTGCTGTCTAACACTTCTTCTTTCGTCGTCTAACTCATCAAATCCTCTTTCTATATCATATATTTGCTGTTTCTTAGTTCTTAATTCTTGAGAATATCTTTGGCGAAAAGATGTTTCCACATTTTCATTTGATTGTTCTTCAGCAATGACAACAATACTTTCATTTTTTGTCTGATTGATCACAGTGCTTTTATGAAGAGAATCTAATGACATGAAGGGAAGGTGATTATTATTATAACTTTTTTCTATTACCATATTACTATATACATACCATGTCTCTTAAGTATATTATGATGGATATCGTTTTCAGTTCATGTTAATCATCATTTCAATATCTATTAAAAATGATTCCTTCACATGAACCATTAATTCAATAGCAAACAGCATGATCTGGAACTAGAATAACGAATAGAATAATTAGGTCATAATTGACCATTTTTGTGTTAATCTTTTCAAGGCAATATCTCAGTTTACCGCACCTGATAACATACATAGCACTATTAAGAGTGCATAAAAGAAATTCCATTTTTTATGGACATTACTCAATTGATGGAAAATGGATTAGGATTTGTTTGGGGAATGCTTTAGAAAAATACTATGATAAAACTTCAGAGAGAGAAACAAACAGTATTGTAGCAGGTCATAGTTTCTTGCAATTTTAGAACAACTTATTTAAATCCAAATTACTCCATAGGATATTATAGAAATAGAATACGGAAATAATATAGATATTTTATGTTATCGATGACCAGGTACATTGGATGAAATCCTGAATTTGAACTAACCCTACTAGTACAAGTAGAAGTAATGAGGAGAAATGACAAATCTTGAACATGAAAATACTTGTATGTCATTTATGATCAAATTGTCCAAATACTCCTTTTACGACATTCTAATTGAATTGGACATTAATCATAGAAAAGAGAAGATGGAAAGTTTAACCTTATCCAAAAGAGTGCAGATCCACTAAAGAATATGTCTAAATACGCGTATTATTAATATACTTTGGAATCTATATTATCTATGATTACTATTGGTAGATCTTGTATACGGTATGGGTATAACCGATATAATAAAAGACGCTCCTACAATTTTTAGTATCCTAAGTAAATATATGTCTATAAAGTTTTTTAAATCTAAACCATTTATCTATGGTTCTGCAGACATTATCAACGTCTGTAATTTACATTGTTCCCATTGTTACTGGTGGAAAACTAGAAGAAATGAACTAGACGAGTTGAGTCCCGGGGACTGGAAAGAAATAATAAAACAGACCTTTAAAAAACATCATGTTTATGTAGTTACACTCGTTGGAGGCGAGCCGATGATGCGTCAAGATATTATAAAGGTTTTTTGTGATGAGATGCCTAGAAGAATATGTGTAGTAACAAACGGTACTTATCCTTTAGTAAGATTTGACAAGCTTTACTTTTACTGGGTATCACTTGATGGTACAGAACAAGTACATGATAGCATTAGAGGAAAAGGCGCTTATGCGAAAACCAAAAAGAATATTTTAGACTATATCTCCGGGCCCGCTCGCAACGGAAAACCAGCTTGGAAGGACATTTGGATCACAATGACTATAAATTCTCTGAATTATACCACCATAGAAGATCTAATTGATGAATGGAAAGATACGATAAATAAAATAGGGTTTCAATTTCATACACCCTTTGCAGATAATGATCCACTTTGGTTACCATTCGGTGATACAAGAACTGATATAATTAATAATATTCAAAGATTAAGAACTAAATATCCAGATTTTATCATGAACACAGAAAAACAACTAGAATTAATGAAAGGCAACTGGGGAGGGATTAAAACTACTCCCGTGGACTGTCCTTCGTGGGCAATATTATCGTTAGATCACAAAGGAATGTCAAAACAGCCTTGTTGTATTGGAAGCTCCGACAGTAAAGCAATGAAGCCAATATGTGAAAAATGTGGACTGGGATGTTATTCGATACTAGTTGCTCAAGGATTGAAAAATAATTGACAATGATTTGCTTTTTGGCTGACATTCTCTTAAAGAATTAACGGATCTCGAATAACAATGTTCATAAATGTTAACCACTATTAGACACATTATTAGACGTCTTTTGATAGCATCATCATTCATACGTGCATTATGTATCACATCAAAAAAGAGGAATATCTGTTTAAACTTCGTAAATGTCATTCTGCGGCTAGCAAATAAATTCAGATAATCTCAAACCACATATACATAGAGACCAAACACTTGGAAGGAAAATATCCATGGATTATCTATTTTATTATGACAGCAACATCAAGATAAAGTATGATGAATAAAATCTATATTACCATTTTCTGATTTCTAAATTATGAATTTTTTAAATAGTATATTATTAATGTGTGGATTAGTTTTTATAATTTTAACTATTCCTTATAGTCCCGATCTGTTAAGTTTCTTAAGAGAGAAATTAGCGATGTCGATATCTCTGACAAAGGAAATGCGAAGATATCGGACTGAAAGTAACAAGAAGTAAAAAGAAAATAAATAGATTAATAGAATGCCAAGAAGATGAGAAAATACAAATTCAGCTCAATAAACAAGACCTTAATGATATCTTTATTATAATACGATTTGACTAATTCAATATATCATGGAAAAGAGTCAAAAGATCATCATAGTTTTATCTATACCAATAATCATCATAACTGCAGTAGTAGTAGGATTATTTGCCCCATTCGCTTTTGAAGAACAATGTAAACAAAAGGCCAGTGAAATAATAAATAATTTATTTGCACTGGAAGGAAATAAGGAAAATTTTCTTGCATCTTATGAAAAAGGGACTATATCAAATCGATCTCAGGCGGAATTACAAAAATTAGATATGGTACTTAGCAATTGTCCTGAGTTAAAATCCATATCTACAAAAGAATCAGAATATGATATTTCTTTTCTACGGAGATAACTTTCCCTCTTCATTATTGATATTTGCGAGGAGTATGGAAAAGATTTGAACTAGAGGGCAGGACCAATATTAACAGGATCTTACACCAATCTGATGATGAAAATCGATTAACTTTTGGATATACTCTCATTTTCCCCAACAAATCGAATCTCAGGATGGAATTTTTTCTAAAATATTAATGGTTAATAGAGATAAACTGCGTATGAATAAGTTAAACAATGTGGAAATGGCCGTATTTCTAACCAATGACTTGTCAAAACTATCAATACAAAGGCTTCAGTCGACCTATGTCTTCTGAAAATCGTGTTCTAGTATGTGGCAATAAACTTCAGAATAGATAAAATATTCAAAATCCTGTCTTTTCAATATTACAAGAGTATTCAAAAATCCTTGAATGGTGTTTTATTTGTGGATAACTTGAAAATGGCCAAAATATTTTATGCTGCTCGTAGACCCAATTACAATATTATTGTTATATTATTGCCAATAGATACCAATATCTATAAATATCTGAGGCGCATAAATACTCTATGAATAAAACAATTAAAGAAGTGGCAAAAATGATGGACAACAAGATAAATATGGATTCCAATTCAATACAATCGGACAGGTTAACCAAAGAACAGGTACAAATAGTTGAAGAATTCGTAAATGCTTTTAACAAGAGAATATCCATGTTCCTTGTCTCCTAGCATATCGTGAAAATTAAGTATTTTGATATTATTGGTAGTATCTTTATATGAAAATGGACATATCGCTTTAATATAAGCATTCTTAATATTTCAGATGCAAAAAAACCATGTATCAACCAAGTTATTTATTGCAATTGCATGGATTATGACTCTTGGAATTTTTGCCAGTGCTTTTTCAAATCCGGACTCAAATGGTCTAGATTCAGAACCTAATAACAAGGATAATTTATTATGGCAAGATTCAAATAATTCAAATACAACTACAGTGAATGCAAAACAGATTTATTTTAGTCATGGCAATATCACAAATCAAACAATAATTGAGAGCGGAATAAATGGGACAAAGGTTCAGGTTTCTTACGAAGGTATTGGACAATTTGCTGGCGGGGGACCCAGGGTTACTGAATACTGGATTTATATGAACAACCATAGATCCGATGGTGTAATTCAAGGAGAAGGAAATGGCAAATTAGTTCTACATTGAGAACAATGATACCAATTCAAAGTACGATTCTGTCAAAATGAAAGGATACGGTCGCGGGTTTACAGATTCAAATGGCAATATCATGTTTTATCCTACTGCACAACTATACGATACACCGTTAAATGATAACGGTTCGCTTACATTTCTCAATAAAGTTATCGGCATAGCAGATTGGGATATAGATAATGAACTAAATACTTACAATTATACAATGTGGAACCTAGAAGTCAACTGATTTTTTTTGTATATTTGGATCAAGGAAATATTCAAGGTGGTCTGGCAATAGCACATCCAATAACAGAATAGAAATTCTGTGATATGCATGATGTGAAGTTGGATAAGAAAATGAGAAATGACAGCATTTCGAACAGTTTTTGGTAAAATCGAGGACTAGATCCTATGGGGAGAAGTTTCTATTATATTACCTATGCTAGTCTCTCGCGTCTCTCTCTACTATATCTATCGTATGCAATATTCGGTGATCTATTTTTAGTCAAACATTTAACATTGTGCCGTGGAGAAATAGACGAATGGAGTTTCTTGTATTATTCTCTGCTGGATACCTGAATTATAAGAAGAATAACATATATTTTCCCTGAATAATGATTGTCATATTATCGCCATAAAGTTATTGCTGAATGAGGAAAAATTCTGAAGTTACTGTTAGAATAAAAAACAATTGATCTTTTTTGTATCTTGGTTTAATATAGATAAATTAAAGCATTTATGATATCAACAAATGATTTGCCATTAAACTATAGATTGTTAATCGTAATCAAGCGAAGTATTATTATAACATTTAAACATAATTTTACTATTGTGAATCAGAAAAATACCCTATCTGTTCTATTAGTGTTAGGTATTTTATTTAGCATAATAATCCATAGTAATACAAGTATTAGTCCTGATTCTACTTTTTTCCAAAATGCGTATGGTCACAATTTTCCTCCAAATAATTATGCTTCATTTATCGCATCTTTAGATCAATTTCAGACAGAATCGAATCTTGTCCAGTCAAATCTTCTAAATAATAATATAACTTTGGCTCAAAAACATGCAGATGAAGCTGTTAGTATTTTTTACTGGGACTTGTTGGTAGAAATAGTTAAACAGGATAAAAAAATTGGAGATGATCTTAAATTAGCAGTAGAAAATTTGCGCAACCTGACGTCTTCATTTTCAAATACCCCTTCATCAGTTCAAGGTGAAAAACAAAAACTAGAACAATCAAATCAATTAGTTGCGAGTATCAATACGAATGTAGACAAAGTCATAACCCTAACGGAAACCAAAAAACAATCAGAAGATTCTAACTTTCTAAATCAAGTTACTACGTTCATATCAAATATATTTAGTCCAAAAAAGGATAACAACAGTGGCTCAATCCATCCTATGAGATTTGCTGATGGGGTAGACGAGGTACTAAGGAATTATGGTGATGCTTATAGTGTTGACTTTGATATGACCGATATGGGAAATATGGGAAATATGGGAAATACAAACAAAGGGTCTATGGTTGAAAATAGTAATAGTTATAATTCTAATAACAATAGCAACATGGATATGAACAAGATGATGGATATGCCACCATCAATGAAGGATTCGGATACCAAAATGAATACAAATAAACCCATAGTAAATATGGCAAATTATCAAAGTGCAAAAGGCATGGCTGAAAAACTATTGGATATCTTTAATAAAGAACTTAAACCCATCATATCCCAAAATGGGACTTCCACGTATGGTACGAATCTGGAAAGTGGTATTATGCAACTTGTAAATTCGATAGAATCCAAAGTTCCACCAATGGATATAATGATGATCGTTCATACACAGATTCATCCTAATTTGATAAAAGCTTTTGACTTGCAGATTCTTTCAAGTACGTAATAATCAGAGGAAAATTTTTATTTTTATGTGATTTGGAATAGGCCACTAGATCATTCGCAGTCGCCTTGTTTGACCTATAATTAGCCATGTTGGTGTCTATCAATGGTTAAGATGAGATGAATAAAATTTTGGTGTTTAGTAGGTATGTCAAGTTGGCGTGTAAGTAGGATGTCAATCTTGCTGTTCACAGTAGTATTTTGCATATCACATCATGAAAATTAGCATTTAATATCTTAACTTTTTAAGGTGTGTGAACATAGGACGCACCAACTAACAACTAACCAAGCATATTTACTTATACTGTATTAGAAAAGGCAGACAATATTCAATATTGGTAAATAACTAAATGATCTGTTTGGTGATTTGATTTTTTTCATAAAATACTTTCCTAGAAATCAGTACGCAACTGATCAGGATAATCACTCTATCAAAACAAAAAAAGGAACGTTCACAAGTGAAAAAAATAGACATAGTTTCTATTAACGAACCTTTTGTAAAATAATTGGATTCATTGATGCTAAAAAATATCTAAGGTATTATGAGAAGATGAAAAAATAAAAGTTCTGTAGGCATATAGATGTAATCCTATGTATGAGCCTAAGAATCTTGGGGATCAACCCAATTACTGATTGGTTGTGGATAACCACTATCCATCGTTGCACCCTGGCCCACGTAAAATGTAAGGCGAACGTATTGGTCGCCTTTTAGAAGATATAACTTATTATCCTCTTCACTGAGAAAGGAAGCATCGATATCCGAGGTAAAATTTTGAGCTAATGATTCTTTTATCGGTACATTGAATGGCAATATTAATGACATGACAACAAGAAATGATAGGAATAAAAAGTATTTTTGATACCTCATATGACTACTTTATAAATAAAATAAATAAAGTTTATGGAATGATATTCTGAGCATTTAGGAAACTTGGGATTGTACCTTACAATTCTGCTTGGATTATACGTTGTCATCTGAAGTAGCACGAATGTTTCTATTGATAGAAACTCCATACAAAATCAGCCATCTAAGAATCAGATTTAATCCGTTTTGAAACGCCTTATTAATTTTTCAAATCAATGGCTGTTCTCAGTACTCAAAATGAAATTTTATTAATCATATTTAATTTTTAATCACATTAGTAACAAATGGATAATCATACCGTTCCTCTTCAGAAACTCGATTTCGATCTGATCCGAGATATCAATAAACCTAAACGCTACCCAAAAGCAATTGCAGTATCCAAATAACACTTACTCAGGAATAATTCAATACATCTTTTGAACCAAAATTCAGATTCCTGTATTCAGCGATCTCATTCTATATCTTGTTTCAACTTTGCAAGCAAGTCTATGGCATCCACCGAAAATTTGGTTATCCAGCGATCATGTAATTCTCGAATAGGAAGAAGATTAATGTAATTCCATCGGTATTTTCCACTATGTTTAACTATAATCAAATCAGCCTTTTCTAAGACGTTCAAATGTTGCATTACCGTACATCTATCCATTTTTTTTAAGATTAGACACAATTCTGAGGTAGTATGTGGTTTATCCTTAATCAAATCAAGGATTTCACGTCTGCCAGCATGACCCAGTGCCTTAAGAATGTGGTCATACTCACTCTCTGAATACATGTTACATTTATATAACATATACTACTAATAAACCTTATAACGGCGTATATTTATGAATTTGAAATTTAGAGTGCAAGCCAAGATAAAAAAGCCTGTCGAGGAAGTATATGACGCAGTCTACGATCCAAAGAAATTAAGCAAATATTTTACTACAGGTGGAGCAAGTGGACCACTCGATGAAGGAATGGAGGTCATGTGGGATTTTCATGATTATCCTGGTGCTTTTTCAGTATATGTAAAACAGACAATTAAGAACCAGAAAATCGTTTTTGAATGGGCCAGTGCAGTAGAATCTAATCGCTTGACAGTAGAGATGGACTTTGAACGACTTGGAGATGACATGACGCTAGTAACGATTTCAGAGGCAGGCTGGATAAATGAAGACCAGCCATCATTAGATGAATCATATAGTAACTGCCAAGGTTGGACTCAAATGGTTTGTTGCTTAAAGGTATATTTGGAATATAATAAGAATTTAAGGGAGTTCTTTTATTGATATTTACTGAGTTTCCATGCAAAGTAGTATCTTATTTCCTATTTTTATGATTAATCTAAAGACAAAAAACTGCAAGTAATATAAAATAGAACATTCTTAATTTGAAGAGAAGTAGGATGTGAACTTATCAATATTTAACCTGTACAAAGGTAACTATCTCCATAAAATAATTAGTTCATTTTATAAGAAAGAGAGCAGAATCTTGACTTCAGTGGTATGCATATTAAGAACGGGTAACACATTATAAACTGCATTAATAATAGTCAATATGACGTCTACTATTTAACACTAACTTGTTAGAGTTATATGCACAACTTCAAAATCAAACAAGATCCCAAGATATAGAAGGATTCAAGGAATGAATTTTAGTCGTTAGAAAAATTACCAGTTATAGAAGTTATTAAGATTATTGAAATATCAAATAAAAGAAGATATATTTATTACTTATCGAAAGTTTGATGTACTCAATTCGCTATTCCTGAGATTGACTGATTCTCAAAATGATTATTTATATTCTCAGGATCAAAGTAAATGTCAATTTTTTCCTGTGATAAGGCAATTACTGTGGGTTCATTTGTAACCGGACCGTCCCTCATGGTTATAGTTGAGGTACCATTAAGGTGGATCGTTTGGTTTTCAATAACTGGTGATCCTACTAATTTGAAATCATTTATTTCATGTTCGTGTCCTGCGCTTCCATTTGGTTTGGCCATTTCTATAATGGCAGTCAAGCTGGGAGATGATGAATTTATTCCAGTCATTGACCAGTTACCAGAATTTATCCAGGTTGTGTTTCCTGAAGAATCGGTCTGAGTATGATTGAATACACCGGCTTTAGTATCCCCTACCTGTCCATATGCAACAGAAGCAGTACTAGTCAAAATAACTATTCCAGCCACTAAAAAAATAGTTAAACTAAATGAAAAGATAATTCTTCTTTCAAGTCTTGTTGCGGTAAAATTCTGATCAAGATCCATTTTTTAAATTAGTACATACTAATATAAATTCCTTACCGATTTGTTAATTCACCTAGTTACTATATACTAGTATTGATTATTACCAAATTTAAATTTTTTAGTAATAATCATTGTAAGCACAAAAATTTTCTACCAGAGAGATCAATAAATGGAGATATACAGTTACGAAAAGTCTTTTCCTCAGTAACAAGGTTTACCGCATGTAAATACATTGAAAAACATTATGACTTTATGAAACTCATGAATAATTTTAGGTCAATGATTAAATTGAAATACCTGATTAATTCCATTCATTAATTAGATCTAGAGGGTTCTGTAAATCCGTTAGTAAATACAAAGGGATTAATAAAATGTAAGTGGAAACCAAACAACGCTCTATTACTTAATTTGCACTTACTTTTTGTACCTTAATCATTTTTATCCTATATTTTCAGTACTATGAAAATGAGCCAAAAAACTTGATTATGACAAATGGATAAAAAGTCTATGAAATAAGTATTTAAGCGGATTAATCAATATATAGCATATGGAATTGAGGAAAGAATTATCCATTAATGAAATAAAATTTATGTCTGGGAAAATTTCTACATCAACTCTTGTAAAATTATCTCCGTATCTAGGCAATGGGTTGAACTAAAATTGCAAATGACAAAGTTATTGTTACCACAATATGAATCTAACAACTATGGGAACCTTCAAAACTATGCGGAACTTCTTCACTCCGGTCATAAAATTCAAGAAGAGACAACTAATTTAAAAATATGTTATAATTACTTTTCATTAAATTCAAAACAGAAAACGGACCCTCATATAGATAATGAGAAGATTACGATAGCTATCAATGATATTCGTAATAACGATAAGAAAATTCTATCATTGCTACGAAAAGAAATGTGGTCAACATATTCATTTAAAGCTCTCGAGAGAAAACTTGATATTCATCAACAAAGTCTTTCAAGGGCTTTAAAGAGACTTTTGGACTTGAACCTAATTGAGAAAACATCATCAGGGTACAAGTTGGTTGAAAGAAATGGGTATAACTTCAATCCAATATTAGAAGATAATCTTTTAAATGAAGAGCCAGAAAAAGATAAATCAAAAATACATAGAAAATATAATCAATTAATCCAGATCTATATGCATGTAAAGGGTAACATCGAACCCATAGTGGATCATTTAACCGGAAAATGGTTTGGCAATTTAAGATGGTTCGGCTTGATAAAAAAAGAAACAGGTTTTAGACTTCAATGGATAGTAGTAGATAAACACAGCAACAATAAAATATTTCAGATTAATGTAAGTATTTTATCAGAATATATTATTGTAGAGTCCAATGCCTTTTCTGAAAGTGAGAAGGTGGAAGCTATGTATTACTCAAATAGGATAATTGAGGAAATAATAAAAATTCTGCAAGAGAACTTACTTGAAAAAGTTATACCAGAAAAGGAATACACTCCTGTTTACACTAATGACATAAAATTTTCGCATAATAGGAATAATTGACGAAATATCAAACTCATTCTGTTAGGACTTTCACCTAAACTGGGAATTAAGAATATTGTAACATACAAGATTTCAAATAATCAATCTATTTTTCCGCGCGTTATGGACTTATAGGATTTGGAATAAAATAGTAAAAAAAAATTGTGCTTTGGAATCATTGCCATATACAATGAATTGTTTGATAGCAGGGTATCATCATCACATTATGTTAGAGTTCCTGTCTTAATTTTGTAAATCCTTGTGACGTAACTATCCCCGACTCAACCACCGGTTTTTCTCCGATTGCTTTTTCTATAGCTTCATTTGACAATTTCAAAGCCTGTTCAATATTCATATTTGTGTCATAGCCTTTTTGAATCACATCTAGTGCCACATCGGAAGAGTGACCTATTGCAAACCCACCTCCTTTCAAATAAGTTCCACTGGGGTCAACTCGGTACAAATGTATTCCATTTTCATCTACTCCAGCAATGATTATTGAAGCCGCTTGCGGTCTTACAGCATAAATTGTGTAATTGTGTAAATAGGTACTTAGATGTTTTGTGATAGATCTTATGTCGATAGAGCTATCATATGAAATGCGATGTTTCTGTCCTTGCAACCTTATTTCTTCTATTAAATGTTCTATATCTGCAATATAGCCTGCTCCAGTCGCTCCTATGTGCTTATCAATTACAAATATTTTTTCATTAGGATCTACTAAGGGCAAAGTGGGTTTGATATGACTTGAAATGAGGGCGAATTCTGGAGTTTTTAACCCAATAGTTGTTGAACCCTTATTTACCGCCTCTAGAGCATTATCTACTAACACCAGGCGACCACCTTGTCCATAGTAGTATGGATATCTACTGTTATTCCCAAAACTATAAGGAGAACCTGCAGAATTATTATCTTCAGACATTTTCTGTTATCTTCCTACCCCTTATACTACAACCCGTTCGGCTGCTACCAATTTTGGTATGACTAGGACATCTATTCCATTGCCAGAACCTGGGTCCCGTTCCATAGCCGCTGCAACAGCTTTTTTAGCAATTTCCTTTGCTTCGTCGTTTGTGATATCAAAATGGTAAAGGCTTTCAAGCACTCCATAAGCTATGGGGGCTCCCGAACCTGATGCAGCATAATCTTCATTTGTAATCGCACCACTCATATCTGCAACATTTACATGTGATCCGCTGGTATCTACACCTGCTACTAGTAACTCGACGTAATATGGTTGGTAATTCTTTAGCCCCGAGTAGGCGAGATTTGCGATTAGTCTTGAAGATTCTTTTACACTCAATGGAAATCCCCTCCTTAGTTCTATCAATTTTCTCTCCGCTGCAGTAACTTTGATTAAATGTTCTGCATCGGATAACTGTCCTGCAATAGCAATTGCAAGAGTATCATCTATTTTGGAAATCTTTTGTACTATCTTGGATCCTATAAAGAAACCCTTACTGGCTCGTTTATCGGATGCAAGTACCACTCCCTCGGTTGTTTTAATTCCTATTATGGTAGTCATTTTGTTATAGTAATATAGAGTATGGTCGAATTTATTGACCAAGTTCAGTTCAAATTAGTCACACTTTGACTTTATTTGTTATCAAGATTTACTGAAAAGAACTGTAAGATTGAATTTATTGTATATCACACACCAGATACCTAAAAGGGCATCATTAGAGCTTATCAACAAATGTTTTTTCAAGCCATTAACCATAATTTAGCAATTTATGCGTCATACCCGCCTATCAAACTAACAAATGTCTCCTGATGATGGACTAAGGAACACAATGTGTTAATATAATTAAATAAAATACCAAAATACTGCAACGGGATTAACGAAAACCATTAAATGATAAATATTTCACAACAGGAAAAAAAATTAAGAGCGGATAGGATGGGTAGAATATTTAACACATTCTACCGGGTTTGCAATTACTGGGATCAAAGATATGATGTTTTTCGGTCCAGCTCTGATGATGACTGTGATGATCCGCATGATGAGGATGAGTATGGGTCACGGTATGGGTATGGCCGTTGTGAGTAAAGAAGTGAGTATGTTCATCTAAATATTGACCATCGTTCTCTGTTGTAGTTTTACCGAGAATATCAGAAAGTTCCCCTATTATTGTAGTCAGTTGAGCGGTTGCGACTGTTGAATTACTACTTGATACAGTATTTTGTGCTTGGGTTAAATTTGCGATCAATTCAGCAAGTACCTGGCTATTTTCTTGATTATTAGTTTGAGCAGAAACTTCATTGTTTAATGTCCACCCTCCAAAAGTTATGCCAAATGTTACAAAAAGCGCAGATATGATTGCTGATTTCAGGAAGATAATGTTCTTCATTTCAATCTAAATACTATATAGGTCATATTTAAAGAAAATTACGATTATTGTATCAAATAATATACAGGTATACAAAAAATTCAAATGATTTAACACTTTTGTATAAAACGTTAATTTATGGGATTCTATAGTCAATGGCAATTACAAAGGTAAACTACGATATTCTGGTTCATCGATACTGATTTATATCATGTTTTAAAAATGGTGGAATGTTATAAACATTGTTACTTAGGATCTTTTAATGAACAACATTCTTACAATTGCAGTCATAGGCGTATTGGCCGCATCAATTTTATTAATAGGAGCAAGCACGCCAGTATTTGCCCAAGAAAACATGACAATGAATACTTCTTCTTCTACGCCGGTTGAAAATACAACAGACTTGTCAGATACTGGGATGGGAATGGACGCTAATACCATGATGGGCAATAGCACATCAGACAATAGCACAACAACACAATAAATAGCAAATCAAATAACATCATCCCTATACAACCAATTTCCTTTTTTTTATGATTTGAAAACATAAAATAAGATATCAAGATTTCTTCTCAACGTAATTCGTGATTTTATGGCATATGGTGTGAAACGAAGAGCATAAATGTAATATACTTATCACAACAGGCAAAAATGAAGCAATAATCATCATCATGCAAGATTAATCACTCTTTTATTGTGCTGTCATAGTTATCAGAGGGAATTAACGATTAATCTATAACCAAGCTGATTTATCAATTGACGAGAGGAAGAGAAAACTAAACGCATCTTACAAAGATCCGAAAACCTAAAAATGAAATTTATTTGTGTGTCTAACTATTCACAGTATATAACAGCAAATTCTATAGGGTATAGAAAAATATGGGGTAAATCCATATTAGTAGAAAGATGAGCCCCCGCTTTTATAGGATGTTAATCAGATAAATTTAATGAACACAACTAAGAAAATAACTGTTACCATGGTAATTGCGATAGCATCATTGTTTGCTGCATCCGGCATAACAAGTAGTCCCGTATTTGCTCAATCTAACGGCGAAGATGACGAGACAGGAAAAAATAATTATGAAGAATTTGTTAATTGTCTGGCTCAATCAGAAGGCGAAAAGGGATTTGCATCTGAAAGCGATATAAGAGATTGTTTTAGACCAATTTATGATCCAGAGGCAGGTACTACCACAGCATCCAGTGATAATACTGACGATAGTAGTAGTAGCGATAGTAGCGAGAGTAGCGATAGTAGCGATAGTAGCGATAGTAGCGAGTAGTAGCGATAACATTGCCCCAAACTCAAGTAGCGATTCAAATAATTAGCCCTACGTTGAGTGCTGGGCTACGAATACACGCCTTATAACATATCGATAAGCCATAGACAAAATAAAGAATACGTTACCATGTCATTCATTCAATAGTGAATGAATGACATGATAAATTATTTTATTTAGTACATAATAAAAATAGAGAAGAAACTAATTTGTATATACTCATAGATCGTAATAACAGTATGTTAACGTTAAAGAAATAATAGGCATCACGAGAATATGATCAATTTCACGATGAATCATACTGTTTTCTTTTGCTTTATGGTTATAAATATAGAATTTTCTAGGGTTGAGAATACTAAAAAATGAATAACTATTATTGCTTGATTGAAGAATAGTTGTATCTGGTCATTTGTTAATAATATTTAGAATATTACCATCGGGATCTTTAAACCATGCTACTTTCATGTCACCATCAAAATGAATATCATCTTTTAATGTCGTATTAGGCATGTCATAATGTTCAAACTGTACACCTTTAGATTTAAGTTCCTTTACCAAGGCATCCATATCCTCACCCACTATCCAAGTTGCGCTAGTAGCTTTATTAGTTCCAGCGTATTGTGATTGATATACTATGATGGCAGAGTTACCACATCTATAAACCACTACTTCCTCTCCAACAGAGTCTATTTCCTCCAGTCCCAAAATATTTTCATAAAACTTTCTCGAAATTTCCAGATTCTTAACGGCTATATTTGCTAGTGCACTCTTATTACTCAACATAATAAATCCCCCATCGTGAATTAGACATGTCAACATTTCTATGAAAACATAGGTTCAAAAAAAAGTCAGGTAGTAGTTGTAGTTTTTGAGCAGGGATCAATTGTTTCATAGGTGAATATGCTCTACATGTTATAAAAATGGGTAGGGGAGTGAAAGTATAGTTAGTTATTTTGGTAAGAGTTGCTTGAGAAATCCAAGTGGATCCATATTTTCAATTATCCTCATCTTCTTCATCTGACTCTTCATCCAGGGAATCCTCTGATGTAGATGAAGATGTATCTGGTCCATTCACTATTACTTCGCCAACCATAGTGGGATGATATATACAATAATAATCGAATTCTCCAGGACTGTCAAATGTCAGACTATAAGACTGATTTGGAATTATAGCATCAGAATCAAATAGATTGCCCTCATCCAAGTCACCATCCTGCCCAGAGGTTACCGTATGAGATATGGTATCTCCATTAAACCACGTTACTGTTTGTCCAGATTCAATCTCGATTGGTTCTGGCGAATAGGAATCATCACCATCTATTCCCAAAATAACTGCCGAAACGGACTTGGATGCTAAAGTACCATTTTGAGGAGTGGAGCTTGGAGGGGAGCTTGGAGGTGGAGCTTGGCTGAGATTTTGGAACAATGCTATCAGATATAGGTAATATTCTATAAATTGATCCCGTGTAGCTTAAAATATACAAGTAACCATCTGGACCTACCTGAATATCGGTTATTCCCCCGAAACCTTGTCCAAAGATCAGAGGTTGATTTTCTTTAGGCTCATCTACTTCATTATCTTCCAATAATTCCGTATTACCAACATAAGTATCATTTATAAAAATAGCGTCTCGTTCTTCGTTCAGTGTAAATCTATACAACAAGCCATTATTGATATCACCTACAAACATATTGTTTGCAAATTGATCTCCAAGTCTATGTGAATTTAAGAATTTAAGGGCTGTTACACCTATTGTCGTATCCCACACAAACTTTGGATCAGCATATTGGCCTTTTCCAAAATATACCAAATCTGCTTCTGTTGTACCATGTTCTAGTAAATCCTTGTCTACATAGCCCTGGACTTGAAACCAACCACTATTAAAACCAGGAAAAACAAGATTAATTTCATCGCCTGCTACTGGTCCATTTTCTGTATCCCATAAGTTCCCTGTCAATGGATCGAAATCTATACCAAAACTATTTCGAATACCCATTGCATAATATACATTAAGAGGCAACCCTTCACCAAATATTGGATCGCCGGGATCTACTATACCACCGTCTTGAGTGATTCGAAGTACGCCTCCTAGACCATTCGGGGCCGGCCCATCTATTATATTTTGGGCCTGGGTTCTGTGGCCCCCAACTTCCCCTATCAAATAGTAGACATTATTATCAGGACCAATTCGAATTTTACCACCATTGTGCTCACCCCTACCATTTATTGGAATTGCGGTTAAATCCAATAATAACACTGGATTTATCAATCTACCATCAACAAATTCATAACGATATAATCGATTTCCTAATGGATCAACAAGAGCATCAACATCACTGCCATCTACACCATTGCCTGATTCAGTATAAGATAGAAAAACATAAGTTTTTCCGTCAGGTTGTTTTGAAACAGCTATTCCTAGCAAGCCGCGTTCTATTGCACTTGCTACTGGTACATCAAGTACAGGTTGAGGCAACACAAAACCGTTTGTAACTCGCATCACTTTACCCGTAGTTTTCTCAGTGACTAGAATATCATTAGGACCCAGAAACGCCATACTGGTAGGAAAATCCAAACCATCGGCTGATTTTTTCAACCGTAAGGGTATCATCGTTAACTGTGGGTCCAGCTGGGGATAAAGGGGCTTTAGCATAAGCCCCATAAGAAACCTGAACAAATGAAGAAGTAATGGTGGAAAGTAAAATCAGAGATATAGCGAAAAAAGAAATCAATAGTTTTGGTCTATAAAACATAGGTAAGTCTAATAATATAGAGAAATATTATAATTTAATTAAGGTTTCGTAATAATCCATCAAGGTTCATACCTATAGTTATTTCAACAAACCATACAAAACACTAATATTATGAGCAATTTTGAATTCTTAAGAATATAATGGAATAGTAGTGAAATTCAAAGATTTATCCAATGGAAATAGGGGTCTATCCAACACATAACAATGAGTAAAAGTATCTTAGCTCCTCTCCTGTCCCTACAAGTATATCCTTATTTCGATATTCGGATAACCTCAATGTCCCAGTAAAAATTTTGAAAGGTATCAGATAAGAATCAAATACTAGATTAGTCTTGACTCAAATAATAGATCTCATTCTTGGTCGAAACAGTTAATCCAGTATGTGGACCACCTCCTATTGCATATATCTTATCATCATATGAAGCGACACCTAATCCGTGTCGAGCAGTGGGCATAGGCAATTCTTCACTCCAAGTATCAGTAGCCGGATCATAACGTTCATTATTATTAAACGTTCCTTGATTTTGCTCACCTCCCAATACATAAATTGATCCATTTACTGATGTGGCCGCAATACCACTCCTTTTTGACGGCATGGGTTCGAGATCAGTAGTCCATTGATCCAAAACAGGATCATATTTCTCGTTTACATCTACGTTTACTAAAGAACCAGTAAGTCTACCCCCCATCACATAAATATTTCCATCAACTACTGCAGAAGCAGCATTATGCCGAGCAGTTGGCATAGGGGCAAGTAAGGTCCATTGTTCAGTTAGTTGGTCGTACCCCTCAACATTACGAGAGAATGATCGTAACTATCCCCTCCAATTACATACAATATTCCATTAACGAAGTTTGCATTTGGCGAACCTCTGGTGTAGGCATAGGATTACCAAAAGTCCAATTGTTGGTAGCAGGATCATAAATTAACAGGTTGTTACTAGGGATCCAATTCCCTGTATATCCCCCAACCAAATAAATCTTACCCCCATAGAGGGCTGCAGAAGCATGGTGAAGAGGTAAAGGTAACGACTTTATGTTTTGAACCCAGGTATTATCAGTGGAATTGTACATTTCGACAATGTCTGTAATTTTACCGTCTAAAGTAAAACCACCTATCACATAAACTGCCTCTTCCAAATTAGCCGCTATTACCTCGGTTCTTGGATTTGGTAAAGCTGCACCCTCCATCCAAATAGATTCTACAGAGGGAGCCGGTGCTGCGAAAGAGGCATTGAATATACAAAACCAAAAAAACTGCGACAAAAAAGATCGACAAGATATAAACAGAACGTAGAATAGGTGTAAGAAAAAGTTTCATATCCGTAGTTTAACCATAATAAATATAAGATTGACGGTAATCCTCAAATATGATAACATCCTGATTTGTGACAATAAGGAGTTTGTAGAAATATAGATATCAATAGACCAATTCGACAGTATTTCGTCAACTACAATAACAATTAGGCAATTCGTCTCAATTTGTTCAATCATTTTCCTAATGACGGATACTAAAAGGTAATACTCAGTGATACATTATCAGCACTGAATTCTGAATTTACTACCAAGGTAAAGAGATCTATGCTCCAGAGTATATCATTTAATCTTTATCATAGAACAGTCAAGCATTTAATACCACTATTTGCAATTACCATGATCACTTGGATAAATATGGATAAAGTAACAAATAAGTAAACAAAGGATATTGAAGTTAACCAAGGTAAGTGAACTAAATATGGTTATAATAATTAGATTAGAATTCTCATCCCTATTTGGATTAGGATTGATCTGGAAGTCTAAAGAACATCTAAATCATTTTGAAGGACTAATCCCAATAGTAAAAGTTAAATATTTGAACCCCAAGGAAACGTGGAATGAATTTTTAGAATATATCATATTATTAAATATTTATATACATACGCCTTAGGATAAATGAGGTTAGATTTTCCACCTAAATATACTGAAACTATAGGTGCTGTAAAGATTCACTCACTTCAAAAAATATATGAAATAGATTCCGGGTATAATTTTGGTACCACTTCGCAGGAACTTTAACAGGTCGACCATAGCATTTGACAGTAACACATTATCAAAGATATTTCAAGCCATGGCAGTAGTGATTCCAGTTAAGGATGAAAAATTGAGTCTTTTGGAAGGTGTTTTAAGCGGTATTCCTAACGAATGTCTAATAATCATAGTATCAAACAGTCAAAGACATCCCGTTGATAGATATGCTATGGAAGTAGAAATGGTTAAGCAGTATTCTCTGTTTTCAAATAAAAGGATTATCACAATACATCAAACGGATCCCAACCTTAGTAGAATTTTCCACAAGATTAATTACCCTTCAATTTTGGATCACAATAACCAAGTTCGTCAAGGCAAAGCAGAAGGAATGATAATTGGGATTTTGTTATCCAAATTGCTTAAGAAAGAGTATGTAGGGTTTGTAGACAGTGACAATTATTTTCCCGGAGCAGTAAATGAGTACATCAAGATTTTTGCATCGGGTTTTGCTATGTCGAATTCTCCTTTGTGTAATGTAAGAATATGCTGGCATTCTAAACCAAAAATAGCAAACAACAAAGTATATTTTCCGAAATGGGGAAGAATATCTGAACACAGTAACAAATACCTAAATGACTTGATCTCATATATTACCGGATATGAGAGAGATATTATTACTACAGGAAATGCTGGAGAACACTCACTTTCTATGTCGCTTGCAGAAAACTTAGAATTCTCTAGTGGATATTCAGTAGAACCATATGAACTAATTAATATTTTAGAAAAATATGGAGGCATTATTTCCAATAAATCATTTGACATCGGACAGCATGGCGTAGAAATATTTCAGGTTGAAACAAGAAACCCCCACTTCCATGAAAATAAAGGAAATGAACATATTCAAGGAATGCTTCAAGAGTCCCTTAATGTAATTAATAATAGTAAAATTTGCAATACTGAAATTACTACAGATATAAAAAATCATTTACTCATGTTACAGCAAAAAGATAGTCTTAGTAATATCAAATCAAATAATCAAATTATCTTGATGGATCCGATTAAGACTATTGAGATAGATAAATTTCATGATCTTGTTGTAGATAGTCCGAGGTTATTACAACAATTTAACATTGATGAAAAATAGGACGGTCTAATTATATCAGGTAATTCAGTTCTAAACTTTAATAGGAAATAACCAATTCATGGTTTAGAATAACCATAAGATTCATTTCTCATTTTAGTTTTCTGGTATCGCAGTGAATTTGCTTGACTATTGACATTATTTATGTATTTATGGACAGGCACTAGTGATCACAATTCCCTCAATTGTACATGGCTAAGAAGTAAGGAACGGTTTTGGGCTTGCCATTGATCCAATATCAAACAAACTTTGGATACGGAAAATGGTACAGGTTATGGGATGAAATCAATTTGGTTGAGCCAGGGTTCAATAGCGGTTGGTTAAGATTTACAAGGCTGGTGGCCTGTTGAGAATGCACAACGCTACTCCCTGAGAGAGGTTATTTTGAAGACAAGATGGTAACAATACCGAATAACTTAAGAGACGTTTGCTAGATAAAGGAAAATACAGTAGTCAAGAATTTACTTGGAATATGTCTGTAGGAGTAACTGCTCTAGAATTTCTTAAAAATGATACGTTAGGGAATCAATATCAAAATGACATGTTCGCTGCTGATTATAATAATGATTACTTGTATGATTTTGATCTAACTGAAGACAGAACACGCCTGGATCTAAATGGGAATCTAGCAGATAAAGTAGCTAACAATAACCAAGAACTTGATGATATCGTATTTGGACAAGGATTTGGTATTGCCACTGACATTAAGGAAGGACTCAGACGGATATCTTTATGTTCTTTCTCATATACATGGCAATCTCTATAGAATAGTTCCTAATTCAGATTAAGATCTAATCTTTTTTCTTGATTCATGAGGTTTTGAAATCGAATTAATACACTTTTTTTATTTATTCTTTAATAAATCATAAAAATCACCAATCAAAACAACAAATTAGCAAAATTAGTCAAGATTTCTCAATCATGAAAAGATAATCAATCACAAATAATATATCCAAAAAAAGATGATCAAAAAATAAAGATCATTTAATAATAATTAGGAATCCATTACTAAAACATATCATAGTAAAAGTGAAAATTACAGAATCAAATTTTAAATGGAAACCAAATTTTGAATCTAACAAACCTATCCTTATATTAGAAAACAATCGCATGTATTATATAGTATTTTAATAAACTAAGGGTGTGAGATGAGGGATTACCAATGACAATGCTAAATGTAAGTGATACCATACCAAAAACCACAGAATATAAAAAATTTGTATCCATCATTATACCTACTTTTAACGAATCTAGGAATATTAAGAATTACTTAATCAAATTCAATCAAATATACCTTCAGGAACGAATGTAGAAATCATAATAGTAGACGATAACTCTCCTGACGGGACTGGTCTAATAGTCGAAAAATATATTGAATCTAACATGGGCACTTTACCTAGAGACAAATCAGTACAAGACATCTCAATTAAGGTAGTTCATAGAAAAGAAAAGACGGGCTTGATCTCGGCCCTTGTGAACGGAATCAGTACAAGTGAGGGACAAAATGTCCTAATCATGGACGCAGATTTTTCACATCCTCCAGAGGTAATAAATAGAATGATATCAGAGTTAAAGAAGGAACCTAATTGCATCATCATTGGTTCTAGATATATTACAGGTGGGGCTATCAAGGGGATGCCCTTTAAGAGATTCTTGCTTAGTGCTGGAGCAAATTTTATTGCTAGACATGGATTGTGTTTAAAAAACATTTATGATCCGATGTCAGGCTTTTTTGCCTTTCCAAAGCATACACTTCACGACATAGAATTTAATACTGACGGGTTTAAGATACTGTTAGAAATTTTAATAAAGAAAAAAAACACTATCAAGGTAAAAGAGATACCCTATACCTTTAAGGATCGAAAATACGGACAGAGTAAACTTAGCTTTCCAATAATTTTAGATTATATTAAGGCAGTTTGGAAACTCTATCGATATGGAAGGAAATCTAAGAAACAAAACACTCAATTAGAAAAGAGAAAATCGGTTCGATTTATTTCAAAGGCGGCCAGGTTCTATACGGTAGGAGTTAGCGGCTTTGTTTTGAATTATTTGGTATCAATTCTTTTATCAAATGGAATCTTGGGAAGCTTTGGATATTTACAAGCCACTGCAGTAGGGATAGCAGTTTCAGTAACCACAAATTTCTTATTAAACAAATTCTGGACTTTTGAAGACAAAAATGTCAATTTGACCCGATTTATTAGACAATACGGAATGTTCGTTGGATGTAGTTCATTAGGCATCCTAATACAGTTTTTGTCAATTTATATGCTTAGAGAATCAGGTGTTCCATATGATGTTTCACTCTTAATAGGAGTCACAATAGCATCAGTTAGCAATTTCTTATTTAATAAAAAATGGACTTTCAAGGAAAATATATGGGAATAACAAATTGTGTAACTGAATCCATTTAGTTTCTAAAGTGTAATCGAACTGAGTTGATACCTGTATAATTTTAATTCAATAAGTGTTGGACTACAAATTATCTCTTCCATAAAGGTAATCAAACTGAGTTGATATCTATATAATCTTATTTCAACAGGTGTTCAACTACAAAGTTATCTTTTAGTGAAAGGTTTGACACGAAATCTATATCAGAGAAGGTATGAATCATATACTAACAAAGATTCTAAAATAAAATAACGAAGAATCAAAAAAATCTCCCCATGATAGGACAACCCAAAGATGTCTAGTACAAAGTTTCTGCCATATAACCATTAATAACTATATTAATTAATAAGCAAATATGAGAGGTATAGATAATTAATGAATTCTATGTCTTCATCATTATCAGGTAGTAGTGAAACTGCGACCACAACTCCGATTACGACAAAAATTATCACTATTGCAGACTTAAATAACTTAAAAAAAGACCGAACAATTCTTATTGCTGGATTTCCAGGGCCTGGACTAGTCGGTTCAATTAGTACAAGCTATATAATTGACAAATTAGAAATGTATCAGATTGCATTTGTAGAATCCCATTATATATCTCCCGGAGTAATATTTATTGATGGTAAGTTAAGGCATCCATTTAGGCTATATGCAAACAAAGAAGGAAATGTTTGCGTTTTGGTATGCGAAGCGCCTATAATGATGGATGGTATACATTTTGTTCTAGATGCAGTAATGGATTGGGCGATGAAAAATTCAATAGAAGAAGTGATGGTTTTAGATGGAATTCCTGTTCAAGGCATACCTGATTCTGATAGAAAAACAGTGATTTTGGCAAGCGAGAATATGGAACAGAATACAAATAAAGAAATTGAAGATACAGATAATGAAGTAAAAAAAGACAAGGGAAGTGAAACCGAATATGCCTTGGATGATGGATCTAACCCGCAAAGTAATTTCAATCGAAAAGCGATTGAAGATTCAACTAAGAAGTATACTACATTCATAGGAGGTATTGCAGGCGGATTGTTGTCTGCTTGTTTATCTAATCAAATTCCATGCGCTGCAATTCTCATTCCATCTTCGAGCGGAATTCCTGATCCTGAAGGCGCCTCCCTATTGATTGAATCCTTTAATAATTTCATAAAAGACAATAAACTAAAGATTGAGACAAGTCAATTGAGAGAACAAGGACAAAAATTGAAGAAACAATTAGAACAAATTATCAAAGCTGAACAGGAACAGCGTGCTGCTGGAGTAGGAGGAGGAGGAGGAGGACCAGAAGATGGGAACGTTCCAAGTCATCGATTGATGTATGGGTAAAGATTAAATCTTTTTCATAGAAATACAACATATATTTGAACACCTTGACTAAGCATATCAGAATTATCTTATCTACCCACAATTATCAAATTATTCCAGAATGATATGATCCACCAGAGACAAAGAAATAATCTCGAGATGTCGGATGATTAGATATTTGAAATCACAATGGCAAATAACAAGATTTCCTTAATTGTTTGATTGTTTGATTGTCTAATAAATATAGATATTAAATATTAGTATTACAACTAGATTCATACTAAGGAAATATTTTCCATTAAAATAGCAGAAATTTAACAATAATTGGAATAAAACTAGACCAATTGAACTTCAAAAAATACATAATTGAATAATGAAAGATTTTTAGATTGAGAAATATTATCAATAGTCCATCAGATTGACTATAGAAATATCAAATGTAATAACGGTCATTGCAATTACTGCGTTTGCAGGATGTACATCCTTTGTAGGTGCTCTGATATCTCACAAGGTACAACTTTCAGAATCAAAAATACTAACATTAACTGCATTTGGTGCTGGATTACTCATGTCTGCAGCGATTTTTCAAATGGTTTTAGAAGCAGAAAAAGATATAGGATTGGTTTTAACCATGATTGCATTTGCTTTGGGAGCAGTAATATTCACTGTTGCAGATTATATTGCTGAAAAGAAGGGTGGGGGTGCAGGCATATTACTAGGAATAGGATTAGATTCGATTCCTGAGTCTCTAGCAATTGGTGCATCGATAGCCGCATCAGCAGCAGGACCAATAACTGCTTTAGCTGTTATCATAGGGATACAAAATATTCCTGAAGGAATTGCATCATATAAAGAAATGATGACAGGAAAGACCGCTTTTAATAATAATCCAAAGAAAGCGTTAGGTGCGATTGGCATAGTATCCATAATACCCATAATCTTAGGACTTGTAGGCCTATTCTATCTTCAGGGGATGCAATTTATTATATCCATAATTCTTGCTCTATCGGCAGGTGGTATATTTTACATGCTATATTATGATATGATACCAAAGGCACATAAAGAACGGAAATGGATACCAACATTTGGTGCCATATTGGGGTTCATACTAGGTTTCATAATCATAAGGATTTCTGGTGGACAATAATCATGATCATCCAAGTGTTTCACCTTTGTAGTATGATTACCCATTAGGACCAAGGTTTTGTCAATATACCATATCAATAGCTAGATTATTTTTTTTACAATCAAATGAAGTGTTCCTGCACGTCGATACAATTCACCAATAATATGGAAAGTATTACCTTTTTTTAATATCGCCCTAGGACCAAAGTAATCCTGGGGTTCCAAAGAAGCATACCACTTTTCATTTACGATTACAATTGCTTTACCCATTACAATCTTTTCAACGGATACAGAATATTTACTTCCAGATAGAAACTTGATAGATTCGATTAATGCAATTGAATTCTTATTTACCCATATAATTCTCTTCATTTTGGTTAGGTTTTCAATCGCCTTTCTAATAATCTCATGATCAATGCCTATTACCTCATTTAGATATGAAACTTCTAGTCCACTTTTCCCAGCTTTTCCGAGTAAGTCATGTATTTGTCTTTGAACTCGCTCGACTAATTTCTTTCTATCCAAATTCAATGAGACTTCATAAAGATCTTCCAAGTTTTTTTTTGTAAAAGGTGCAGATAGTTCTGAATCATTGGAGCTACTATGACGGTAGGATAGTTTCTTGACAAGGCTTTTAATCTTCTTATTGGAATTTGAAGAAATAGAATCCAAAATAGGATTAATATTTTCGTTGTAATTATCTTCATTTACAAATTCAGAATATTTTTTAGATTTATCGTAGAGAAAAGAGAGTTCAGATTCAAGCATTTTGTCTGGATTTTTGAAAGTTCTCTTGTCATGTTTCTCAAAAGTAAAATTTGAATTCTGAAGACTTGATTTCATCCGATTAACTTTTCTTTTAGAGATCTCCAAATATTTTGTATCGATAGAATTTTCAGAAATTAGAATGACCACCTTTCCATTGGAAAATCTGCCCGTCCTTCCCTTCCTTTGTATAAACCTAATTTCGCTTGGTACAGGTTCATAAAATAGTACAAGATCAACATTGGGGATGTTAAGACCTTCCTCTGCAACTGACGTAGCAACAAGTACCGGGAATTTTCCCAGCCTAAAATCACCAAGAATAGACAATTGTTTATCCTGACTGAGGCCTTTCTGTCCATTTTTATTTGATTGCCCGTAAAATCCTTGACAAGGTATACCATTGTAATTTAGAAAGTTTGTGATTTCTTCAAGCGTATCACGATATTGAGAAAAAATCAAAATCTTTTTTTGATAATTAGTAGGTATCAGTTGGTCTTCGCAGCCTTTGTAATCCGAATTACCCTGTTTGGTAATAACATCATCAGTATCCCTAGATGAATTACTGGATATTTTTATGTCTTCTCTTAAATCAAGAAACTGACTAACTATCGATAACACCTTGATTAATTTAGGTGGAGGTTCATTATTATGATCCTTTAATATTTCGAATATTGCTTTTATTCGTGAATCCAAAAATAGTTCCTGATAAGTTTTACTTTCGGAGTTATCTTTAGCATTGTCTAAGAATTTTTTGAGAGCAAAACTGCCTTGAGATTCAACTAAATCACGACAGTATAACAAGATCAAAGATAAAGATTGAAACTTCAAAGCAGTAAGTAAGAAAAAATTCATATTTTTTGGATCTAGTTTGGATTTTATATAGTCTCCAAGTGACAAGAGATCCTTTCTATATACACTTTCAACCTTCCTCTTTCTTATGAATCGGTTATTGATTAGCCAGATGATTTTATCATTAATCAAAGAATTCAAGAGGGCTGAGAGATCCTTATGATAATCATTCATTTCGATGGAGTAATGCTCTATGTTAGTATCAAAAACATATGGTAACACATCATCATCTCGTTCAGATTTGGCAATGATTTGCTCTATAAATAGATTTGAACAAATCTCTTTGATTTTTTCTTCTTTTGCTCCGGGGCTAGCAGATAACCCTAGGACTAGTGGATGTTTACCATGATCAGAATTATCGTAAAATCGTTTAGAAATGGATGTATAACTATAGTCCTTAACAGCTCGTTGGGCTTCATCAAATATAATTAAGTAAAATTCATCTTTTTTAATTATACCATCTCGGATATCATTCTTTACCAACTCGGGTGTAGCAAAGTACACCCTAAACGAAGAGGATTTCCACATTGTTTTTCTAATTTCTGGTCCTATCTTTCCTGTTAAGGCAATGCATTGGTCTGAAAGAAAGGTATTCTTTTTGAACAATTCAAAATGTTGAAACACCAAAGGGCGAGTAGGAGCAAGAATTAGAATCTTTGATTTTTTCCAGTTAAGTAAAATGTCAAGACTAACTAATAAAGCAACAATTGTTTTTCCTAAAGATGTAGGGATCACAACTAATGAATTCTTATATAACGCCCTATTTACAATGTCCTCCTGGTATTGTCTATATTTAATAATTTCATCCCTTAATAGAGGATGAGCAAAATAGTTCTTGACCAAAGTTAGATTATGAAATATCAGAGAAGGCTAGTAATGGTGGTATAGGACTGAACTTATCAATATTCAGATCTCAAATACCTCATTTGATTCACTCTTTACCATGGTTTTCCTTTCAGGGTTAACACTGTCAATAGATTGTGCTAATTGTAAAACCTTAGAATTACTAATTAATTCCAAGATGGAATTTAGTTCTTCTAGTGATTTGATTACAATCCCTCTTTTTTTACTGGGAGTGCCATTTGAATTGAGTGGATTAATTTCTATTGCTATCGATGCTGGTCTGCCACGATATTCAGGAAGTTTAAATAAAAAAACGCCGGCTATGTTGGTAGGTTTTCTTTCCCAATCTTTACCTTCTTTTAAAAATTGTGATAATCTTTCGTCACCTGACATTTATGCAATCAATAATTATTTCATTCACTATCCTTTTAATTTTATCTATTTACTCATTAATTGGAATAATATACCAAAAGTTTTTAATATATAAGACGGATGGATGGAGCAGAATGAATTGTCATGGTAATTCAAATGTTAGAAAAAGACATTGAAATAGGATGAGACCAATGATATAAACGCAGAAAATCTAGCGTTATTGGGAACTGAAAATAGATTTAAATAAAAAAACCTCTTGATATATCACATATAAAAAAAATGCTGTGACTGAGCTAATATATGATAAGGGCACTATTCTATTAAATGGCGATTTTCATACCCCATATTCAGTATTTGACCCCAGAATCAATAGATATCGGGCCCTAGGTATCTACTATCCGGAAATAATTCACTATTTCAGAAGAAATAAAATTGATTACATGGATAAAGTACGAGATTACATCATTCCGCTCAATAGGAACCAATTCAAAATAACTAATGAATTAAGGGACTATCAAAAAGAAGCTTGGAAAAGATGGATAACACATAATATGAAAGGGTGTATAATTCTACCAACGGGTGCAGGCAAAACAATAATTGCATTACATGCAATATTGAAAACAAATACCTCAACTCTTGTAATAGTTCCTACATTAAATTTAATGGAACAATGGTTTGAAGCCATGGAAAATATCATAAAAGTGAAGAACCAGATAGGCAAGCTTGGAGGTGGCAATGAAGACATAAAAAGTATTACAATTACAACATATGACTCAGCATACCTAAAATCATCATATCTAGGAAACAAATTTGAATTCTTAATATTCGATGAAGTACATCACCTGGCTTCTGATAAATATTCGTTAATTGGAGAACAATTTATTTCTCCTTACCGATTAGGTTTAACAGCAACAATAGAGCGAGAAGATGGCAAACATGTGAATATTTACAAATTAGTAGGAAAGATAGTGTTCAGTAAAGATTTTTATGAACTATCTCAAGATAACCATCTAGCCAAATTTAGATTGAAAAAAATTAAGGTAGAGATGTTACCAGACGAAATTTTACGATATAAACGAAGAATTTTTCAATATAACCAATTGTTAAAAGAAGCAAAAATCTTCTATCCCATTAGACTAGAAAGATTAATTATCCTATCTGCTAACAATAGCAATCTTAGAAAGGCTTTACTTCTGAGAAATGAAGCTGTAGATATAGCCCTAAATAGCTATGCAAAAATTGTAGAATTAGAAAAGATATTAAAACGCCATACTACAGAGAAAACAATAATTTTTACGGTTCATACTAAACTGGCCTATATTATTTCAGACAGATTTTTGATTCCTGTCATAACACATAGAACAAAGAATGAAGAAAGGAATGAAATCTTAGAAAAATTCAAGAAAGGATTATACAGAATTATAGTCACCACCAAGGTTTTGGACGAGGGAACAGATGTACCTGATGCCAACATGGGGATAATATTAAGTGGCACAGGAAGCAAAAGGGAATTTGTTCAAAGACTAGGAAGATTACTCAGACCTAAAAAGGATGTTGAAAACGTAGCTAATCTTATTGAAATAATTTCATCCGATACGAGTGAAATCTTTACTAGCAACAGAAGAAACAAAGGGATAAGCAATAAAAAGCAATTAATAGATAAATCAGATCAATGAGTACTAAATGACAATATCATCTATTATTCCGAGTCTGATGATCAGAAAATGGTTAGTGAATAAGAAATGATATCTTCAGATTTACTCAGATGTAAATTGGATAATAAAAGTTATAAAATATATCCCATTTTATGTTCTCTGGAACAGAACTCTAAAGACGTCGAGATAGCTAAACAAGTCATACAAGTTTTTGAATATTCCTATCAACATAGCGTTATAAAAGAAAAGTTGAGTCAGTCTCTTAAGGGTCTGGAGCAAACTTATAAAGACTATAAGCTCATTAGAGGATTAGCCGCGGTTTTAGAAAAAAGATGTACATTTAAATCCATATCGCAAGTTCACTCAAAAGACCCTCATCATAACGAGTCAAAACAGCCAATCGAAATTTTAGAAAATTTCACTGCAATGGATATTAGAAGAAGCGTTTTTGATGAATCAGCCAGACAGAATATCGCCGTAAGTGAGCAAACAAGGAAATCAATTCTTGAGAAAATATCTAATAAACTAGGAATATCCAATGAGATGTTGTCAAAAGTGATGTGGTCTGATCTTGATGAAAACATGATAATGGGTACATTTGTACCAATCAGTGTCGAGAAGTTACTGCTTTCTTATAATGTATCGTTGATTCAAACTTTACTTTTTAGTTGCCTAAAAATTAGAATAGGTTTAGGGTCGAACCTAAATCTAGGAACTCGATGGAAAGAAGTACTCAGAGAAGTAAAAAGACTCGGTCTAATGTACTGGTTAGATGTGGTAGATGAAACAACCCAGGATTCTAAAGAAAATACGATAATTTGTTCCATTGAAGGTGCTTTAAATGTAATAAAATTGACTGATAGATACGGTAGCGCGATATCAAAAATAATACCCACCATTATGAAATCAGAAAGATGGCACCTACAGGCAGATATTCTCAGGGTAACAAATAGTGGAAAGAAACTAGTTTACGAATTTGAAATTTCTGAAAAATCCTATCCAAATTCATTTCCTTCAGATAAAATGATTAAAATGCACTTAGAAAATCCCTTTTATCAGGACAATGAATCAAAGAAAGATCCTTTTCCAATGAACAAGAAATCTCATGATGAATATAATTCCAAAGATAGAAAGGATTTAAACATGCAAGAAATCAATATCGAGAATTTCATAGATAATTCTAATGTGCCAATGCTTTTTGATAGCAAAATAGAAAAGATATTCTTACAAAAATTTGAACTATTTAAAACAGGATGGACTATAGAGCGAGAACCGGAACCTATGATAACAAAACAAAAAACTGCTTTTATACCAGATTTTGTCTTGTCAAAATTTGACAATAGTGTATTTGTTGAGATTATTGGTTTCTGGACAAAAGAATACCTAGAAAGGAAAATAACTAAAATATTTGAAATAGTACAAAACAAGACTCATGATGAAAAATTTTTCATGATCCTTGTGATCAATCTTGAAAATTTGATGTCATATGAATTAAATGAAGAAGATAAGATAACTCATATTAAAAATAATAGGAATGTGTTAATAACCTCGTACAAGAACGATAAGATTTCATTCAAAGAGATACTAAAATATATTAAAGATATTGAAAACATTTACATAAGTCGTAATGTTCTCAACACACAGAATCAGAATAAGATCATTCAAAATATGATTGGACTGGTAGAAGAATTTAGAATATCTGAATATAAATTATTTGTATTTAGGTGACCTAGATGAAATGTTGAAGAAATATTGCACTACTGGTGATGCATTCTTAAAAGTGAGCCTTAAGGAGTTGATAGATAAGAATAATGATTTCAAGTTTATATTTGAAAGTGAGTTATCCAAAAAACGACTACTAATGATTGATGATTATATTCTCAAAACGCAGTTTATTGAAGAGATTTGGAAAGATATAAAAAATGTCATTAATTTGGGCGAAGCATGTAAGATTTTAGATTCCAAAAAAATACCCGAAAAAATACATATTAATCTACTCACGTCGCTTGGATTCCATATCGAGTGGAATGGTCTTGACTATTCGAAAGCCAAAATGACATTGAAAAGCAGTGATTTACCCAAATAGCGAATTATTTTTGAAATAAAACAAATATATTTTTAAAGAATTACAAAATAGCCTCAGAGGAGATCATATATCTTAATTGGATTGAGGCATTTTATTCAAAAAAACTAATAGATGTGATAACATGTGTTCATAAAAGTAAACAGATTTAAAATAAGAAGATCATATATTGTATTTGAAGAGTGCGGAGAAAAGGGATTTGCAGCTATCTAATAATTCAAAAATAATGGGTAAAAAGAATAACATTGAAAAAGTCGAAGTAGTGCCAAAAAAGGACAAATGGTTAAGAAATATTAAGGAAAGCTGGAGAAATGTTCAGTGTGCTTGTGGAAGCAACTTCCATTTTGATGGCAATATAGACAAACTCTTTGAATGGGAAAGTATCCATCTTCGACATCTTGCATCTGATTCTGACAACCATTCAATAATTTCATTTTATCCGACGGACATGATAATATATTATCATTCTAAATCAGGGTATGTGATAGAAAGAAGAAAACATAAAAGTCATGAAATAAATGAGATTAACCAATCGTTGATGATGGGCAAAGTAACTATGACCGGGGTATAAGAATAATACGAGATAGAGGAAAGAGTGTCTGACCATAAATAATAACCATGTTGTAATTATAGGTGCAGGTATTCTAGGAACAACTTTAGCATATGCTATTTCTACTCTATCAAGCTCAAAGGTAACAATAATTGAGCAGGAAAAAATGGCAGGTTTGCATACAAGTTCGAGGAATACCGGCAAGGTCCATGCACCTTTTATCTACAATCCTGAAAAGAAGAAAATTTGGGCTAAAGCTGCCTTGTATGGTTATGATTTTTGGAAAAGATATTGTCAAGCAAACAAGATTTTGTTTGTAGAGGATGGAGTAATTGAAGTAGCAAATGATGATAAAGCATTGAGGACACTTTCACTACATTTGGAATGGGGAATAAAAAATGGTTTGGATGAAAAGGAGATAATGATGATGGATGAAAAGGAGATATCAATTTTTGAACCCAATCTGAAATGTCAGTCAGCGATCTTATGTCATAAAGATGCTTCGGTAAATTACGGCCAAATTACCCAAAGATTAGCAATCCAGATATGCAGTGAAAATCATCAAGTATCCTTCATAACGCGATCTAAAGTTCTAAACATTAAAAATAAAAGTAATTCAAGTCCTGAAATTATCCTAGAATATATCAACCTTTTCGAAAACAAGATAAAAGAAATCAAATGTGATTTCTTGATCAACGCCGCTGGAAGCAATGCGATTAATATTTTAGATATGGCTAAAATAATCCATCAATATAGTGATCTTTTTTTCAGAGGTGAATATTGGATAGCACCACCAAAATATAACAAACTCACAAACCATAGTATTTATTCAGTGCCTGAATTCCAACAATATCCATTTCTGGATCCTCACTGGATAATTAGAGCTAATGGAAATAGAGAAGTAGGACCCAATGCATGTCCGGTTTTTTCACCATATGGCTACAACAAGATCGTTAACATAAAGGAATTTCTTCCCAAAATATACAAACTTATGAATGGAAAAAATAGTAAAATAAAAAGAACGTTATTTAATAGAGAAATGCTCAATTTAATCTACAAGGAAGGATTAAGTAGCATTTCTAAAAAATATATGATAAATAGAGTTAAAAAATTTCTTCCCATTATAGAAGATAGAGACTTTAAAATTCGTGGGACCGCTGGAATTCGGTCAAACTTGATAGACAAAGAAGGTAATTTTGTAATGAATCCAATTTTCATGTTAAGAAATAACATGTTGCATATATTAAATTACAATTCTCCAGGAGCCACAGGTGCATTCCCCATTAGTTATTCAATAATTTTTAAACTTATTCAACTAGGGATTTTAAGAAATGATCGAGTGGATAACCACAAGGATGCTCAAGTAGCATGTTTTGACCAGAAATTAATTGAAGCTTGTAAGTATGAAATTGATCTTGATTTTACTTGATCATAAAATTAATAAACAAAGGATTAAAAGCTGATAACAGTACTTACATACTTTTGCCACAGGCATAATATAGTATAATATGAAAATAGGAGGGATCATAGTCTAGCTTGGTATGATGCCAGCCTCGGGCGCTGGAGGTCGTCGGTTCAAATCCGGCTGATCCCATTTTAGAATAATAGATCCACAAATATCATCCAACATGTATTATACAAAAGTAACTCAGACAATATGATGTATACACTATCAACAGAAGCCTAAAGATTGTACCAATTCGAATGTAAACTGAAATAAGAATATTACCAATACTACTAAATGATAGCACGAACTTTAGATTATTTAGTACTACACAGAAAACATTCAAAATATTTTAAAATTAATAAAATTTTACTAATAAATTGCTAATTTTGATTATAGTATTTAGAAAAAATTTTTACAAAGATAGACTCGCTAGCAAATTTTAAATAGTGTAAGCAAGATACTAGAATAAATTATTAATTTGGACGATGTAGAAGATAGTAAAGAAAATAAATCTACTGATGAACTCGCGGACCTCAAGGAAAATCTAATAAAAAGCGGCACTAATACACAGCAATCGCCCAATTTAGTCCAAGAAGGAATCATTGCAGGCAAAAAAATTGCAAAAACCTCAGTTATAACTTTACTGGCTATAGGTATTGTAGAAATAATCACAGGAATTCTCAGTGGCAGTGTAGTCGCTACCGCTGATGGTTTAGATTCAATATCAGATGCAGCCATTTCTTTTATAGTATTATTAGGATTAAGGATTGCACATAGACCGGCTGACAAGAAGTTTCATTTTGGGTATCATAAAGTTGAAAGTTTTACAGCATTAATTGCTTCAATAGGAATGATAGTGATTGGTATAGTCATATTTTATAATTCCTATCAGGCATTAATTCATCCACATGAAATAAGGCATGCATATATTGTTATGGCAGTCCTAGCCGGAGCAAGTGCATTATCTCTTCATAGAGCATTTCAAATGCGGATTATAGCTAACAAGTATAATTTGCTTTCACTAAAGACAGATGCGAGAAATTCTATAAAAGATGGATCAGCTTCAGTTATCGGTTTCTTTAGTATACTTGTTGCAACACAATTTGGATTTGAACAAATGGACGGAATAGGTGGAATGATAATAGCGTGTTATATCTTCTCAGTTTCATACTTATCTCTTAAAAAATCATCTTTGATACTCATAGACTCATGGCAAAACCCCAAATTAACAGTAGTAATAAAAAACATAATTTCAGAACAATTTAGCGATGAAAAAATAGTTGTAAGAGACGTATTACTTCGCTCTTCGGGCATGATAGATCAAGCAGAAATACACATAGCAGTTGATGGAAAGGAATCATTAGAAGAAGTCGAAATGCTATCTTTAAAAATACAGTTGGTGATTAGTTCTCAATTTCCATCCATTGAAAGAGTTTTAGTAATCCCACATCCTTATTCCGCTTCAGAGACGCGAGTAACTTCAAGAATGGATCGGTTCAGGAATATGAAATTAAAAAGGCCTTCATATATGAATAGAAATATCAAACAGGATGAAAACACCAAATAAAATATATCCTGTTGATAATTACAACAATTATTTTTTGATTAAATAAGATTCAGGAGTCTGATTCATACTAGAATTCCATGACTGAATGAAATATTCGGTTCTTGATGTATGGAAGAACATAACAGAAAATACATACAAAACATCTTTAGATTCAATAATTACATAAATGAGTTTATATACTTTTATTAGTAATAAAGATCGGATGAATAGTTTCATTACTGTAAATAAATTTTTAGTGACTTCAGCCGTATTAGCAATATCATTTGTACTACTTTTAGGTCAAACTTCAATGACCATGAATGTATTTGCTACAACCAATACAGCTAACCAAGGTATAGGCCAATCACAATCCTCAACTCAACTTGGTGTTTGTGTTTCAGGTGACGGCACCCTTTTTTCATGTAACAACTTGAGTGACCAAAATCAAGCAAATAGCGGAAATAATGCAGCAGCACAAAGTGGTGGCAACGATGACGATGATGACGACGATGACGATGGCAACACAGCTAACCAAGGTATAGGTCAAGCACAATCTTCTAACCAAAATGCTCTATGTGTATCAGGTTCTGGAACTTTTGTTTCTTGTAACAATTTAAATGCACAAAATCAAGCAAATAGCGGAAACAATGCATTAGCACAACAAGGTGGTAGTGGTAGTGGTGGCAATTTAGCTAACCAAGCAATCGGTCAATCACAATCCTCTAACCAAGGTAGTGGTGTAGTATCTGGTGGCAACACTGCTGGTTCAGGAAACAACGCAAACACACAAAGTCAAACAAACACTGGAAACAACGCAGCAGCACAACAAGGTGGTAGTGGTAGTGGTGGCAATTCAGCCAATCAAGGTATAGGCCAATCACAATCTTCTAACCAAGGTAGTGGCGTAGTATCTGGTGGCAACACTGCTGGTTCAGGAAACAACGCAAACACACAAAGTCAAAATAACACCGGTAGTAACGCAGCAGCACAACAAGGTGGTAGTGGTAGTGGTGGCAATTCAGCCAATCAAGGTATAGGCCAATCACAATCCTCTAACCAAGGTAGTGGTGTAGTATCTGGTGGCAACACTGCTGGTTCTGGAAACAACGCAAACACACAAAGTCAAACAAACACTGGAAACAACGCAGCAGCACAACAAGGTGGTAGTGGTAGTGGTGGCAATTCAGCCAATCAAGGTATAGGCCAATCACAATCCTCTAACCAAGGTAGTGGCGTAGTATCTGGTGGCAACACTGCTGGTTCAGGAAACAACGCAAACACACAAAGTCAAAATAACACCGGTAGTAACGCTGTCGGACAACAATAAACATAAATTTTTTTCTATTTTTTTACCAATTATTTCTTACATCTATTTACTAAGATATGACTACATGAGCATTCAAAATTAGTCTTAATCAATATGTAGAATCTAAAAATCAGCTGTGTAAATTTAATAGATATTTAAATGGATAGTTAATACTAATGTCACAATTAGAAGACTAGAAAAAATAAGAAAATAATATAACGAAATCAGATTTTAATCCTCAATCTAGAACTATCTTTAGTCAAAACTCTAAAGTACAAGTATTAGACAGAGTGAAAGAGCCTTACAATCATCGAATAAAAGGAAAGTAAGTTGGGTGTAAACCCTTAATGAATAGGATTATGTATTCTTACGTGATGCTTTTCCACCGGCCCTTGCTACTCGTGTTCTAGTTTCTTCGCTAGCTGCTTGCAGTCCTCTTTCATCATGCTGGGCTTTTCCACCGGCCCTTGCTACTCGTGTTCTAGTTTCTTCGCTAGCTGAAGCTAAACCTCTATTATTACCGTTTTTGTTGTTATTTTGAGGCATAATATCAAGACATGTGAAACATACTATTTAATCTCTATTACCTTTGTCAAGTCCAATCGAGGATCTGAGCCGCCAATTCAAGAATTTTTGGCTGTTCTAATCCTGAAAGATTAAATTAAACAAGGATTTGAATTTTCAAAAACAAGCAATATTCAAAAAATTGATTGAAATCAATCATTCAATCATTCAATTGAATAGAAATTGAGGTAGCTACAAAAAGAATAACAATTTTAGATTATTTTACTTTGTGATATCATATATACATTAGTTCCTCTAGGCTAGAGAAATCTCCAAAACTATATCTGAAATCTATAAAACAAGTTTCAAACAGTAACACCACACCACATGACTTGTATACAAGGATTCAAAATATAGTATATGATCAATTTGATATAAAGTTGGTAACTTATTACTACTTAAAGTCTAAAATTAAGACGGAGATGTGAAGGATCGGCTGGTATTATAGGAATCATTCAGATCCAATGGACTGATTACATACCGCAAAGATAAGGAGACACAAGTTTATTTCCGCATACATTCAATTCACAAAAATTGGAATTCAACGAGTGATTGTTTAAATTCATTGATATTCATAATCGCATATGACACAAAAATGTGAACATATTGATAAATCTAACAAAAAGGAATTGGTCCCAAACACTATAGGATGCGAAGAATGCCAAAATGAAGGAAAGAATTGGGTTGCATTACGAATGTGTCTTACTTGCGGTCATGTAGGTTGTTGTGATTCTTCAGTCGGGCTTCATGCTAGGAAACACTTTGAGAATCACAAACATCCAGTCATAGTAGAACTACCAAAAAAATCGTGGAAATGGTGCTATGAGCATGAATCATATGGTTAAAAGTTGTGTGAAAGATGATCTATATTCTTGTCTAAATTAACAGTGTTCGTTTAAATACCACAACACCTTTACCTAACTATTTTGATACACAACTCCACCTTTGAAAATGAACATGATATAGGTAAAGCAGTATATGACTGGACATGTGAATATAACAAAAAATGCAGTGGTAGTTCAAATAGTTGAGTCTATTAATGGGTTAGATACCTCCAGATGGATCACCACCTTTGTATCTATTAAAGTTGACCAAGTCTTAGGCTTTTACTCTTTGAACGTGGCCTTCCTTACCGGTAGATAACGATGTTAATTCTATCACTGAACCTCGATTGACTTTGGACATGTCGATTGAAATTTCTAATAGTTCGGTTTCTGCAAAATCCTAAATTGATTGAATAGACTTGTCTCTATGTTATACGATATTTTTCTGGCGCCGATGTCTTATAACGCCGATGCTTATCAATTCACTAAATACAACTCTCTTCAGTCTCAGAGGAAAGCTGAGAAAAAATAATCACTATTACTAGCTATGAAGGAGGAGCCATGATGAAGCGTGTGACCTAGAATTCCGACTCATTACTCTGTCAAAACACCATTGTATTCATATACTGTGGGAAAATGTTATTTATGTAAATTACAACCATCAAGTAGAATATCTAACTGTAGTAACTATTTACTCAATAGCCTCAACCAGTGCTATCTAGCTTTTTATTAACGAGTACTCGTTACTCATATAGGGTAACAGTTACTGTACTATGAATTGTAGAATAGTCAATACATATGATCATTATTAATATAAAAGAATAATGGGTACAATAGAATCATATGTAAACTAAACTAAACATCATAGTTGTAAAGAAAGGTTTACAAAAGGTAAGCATCAATCTTTAACCTATAAGAGAAATACAACGGCAACTATTGATCTGGTGTGTTTTGCATATTTCCCTAATTCTGTAATTAATGGGTTGTATATTAAATTTTATATCCAATATTATATCTTTAACAAAGTGAATTAGGCCCAGTACGTTAAAAATTATATACTTGTAATCATGGTAATATTTTGCTTGATTAATTAAGTTATGAGGTTAAGAATTATTTTAACACGTTGATACCTTGTATATGTAAACCAATTATGCTTCCATCGATACTGTGTTAATCGAATCGATGTACCCATTTTCTCATGTCAGTGTCGTGATAATTTGGCATTCTCCTTATTTAAGGAACAATATATTCTTCATCTTTTAGCAGAAAGATCTTAGTATTGGTATGCAGTTCAATACGCTTATTTTGTATTATGCTATATAACTTGTTTTTTTCATCATCAGAAATCAACATGAGATTGGCATAACTCATAACCATGGTTAATGAGAAAAATGGTAGCTAAAGTTGTGACATCTAAACGAACACTGTTAGTTTACAGAAGTACAGACCATCCCTCACATAACGGTTATGATAAATACAAAGATAATCACAGTTCATATTGTTGATGTAATCGATTATACTAACTATAGGTTTCAGGATTGTCATAGAGATAGCATTCATGAAATTGGTTTGATCAAGTAAAATTAACACCAGTTAAAGTTCGTCCTACTAGTAAGCAAAATTTTCTAATCTAGTCATTTGGTTTTTGTGTATCTTTGAAACCAGTTTCACAGATTTATTATTGGATTAAGAAAAATCTATTAGCAGTTATCAGGATGACAGCGCAGCACAATAAAATAGAAATTCAGAATATATTTATTTGCTTATTCATAGAAATAGCCCGGCCCAGATTCGAACTGGGGTCAAAGGCTCCAAAGGCCTCTATGCTTGGCCACTACACTCGGCACTTGTAATACTACCGGGCTTCCGGGCATTTTTATATTGTAAGTACGGACGTTATTAATTTTACGAATCTATTTTTTATCAATTGTAGATACATAACTTACGAGTTTTTCAATTGGATCTTCCATTTTATTTAAAATCCTTGCAGCACGGTTTTGTATTAAAATGCATTCTCGCTCGTCGTCTAAGAATGATTTCAATAATTTGTCAATTTGTACTGGACTAGAAGCTTGAACAACTAATCCAATTTTTCTTAAATAGTCATCAATATAGAACTGAATTGGGGCTATAGAAATAGTTGGTTTGCCTAGTAGTGCAGACTCTGCAGTCATTGTGCCCCCTGCACCGACAAAAATATCAATATTATTTAGTAATTTAACTCCATCAACAACTTGTCTCAATACAACGGCTTTATTTCTGAATCTTTTGGACATTTCTGCAATTTGATCTGGATATCTACATAGAATAATGATGGCATTATTATCAGCAAAATTATTTACAATAAAATCTACTAAATCTAATGGTCGTATTCGCAAATTCTTGTTAGATATATAGGCAGCCTTTGATTCTTCAAGTCTTATCAGGATAGTTTTTCGCGAGTGATCTATCTTTAACTCTTTCAAGAATTCAAAATCTTTATCTACTCGAGGTCGTTTCCTACCGTGCAGTCGGAAGGTAATTTCATCAATGTCTCGGCTCAACCATGCAACAGGATCTAAGCCCTTATACCGAATGATTTGCTTAGATGATATGCCATATTTTTTCCAAGCAGAAATAGGTATGACAGATGGAGAAAATAACGTCGTTAACAAAGGAATAGTTAATCTTGCAACAGCTTCAGCATGTGGTGAATCATTGAAACCAATGTGATTTATTCCCAAACCAAAAGAAACTCTCGAAGCTTCAGGAGATGAAAAACTGATCACCAAATTAGGTGAAAATTTTGAAATTATTTTAGCCAGTTCCATAATTCGCTTTGAACTTTGAAAGAGTTTATCAAAAAGATCTGATCCTCCATGGTTACCAATCATCAAAAGATTCAACCCCATTAATCGTGATAATTCATTGGCTTCTCTATAATTTCGTGATGTACATAAGACCTCATGACCCTGTTTTTGTAATATGTTAATCGCAGGTTTAAAAAACATTATTTGTTTGGGAGTCAGAATGTCAAACCAAATCTTCACAATTAGAATTATTCTTTAATATTAAAAAATTCTTTCGCTTTTAATGTCGTTAATTAGTCGAAATTGCAATAAAAATCAATAAATCCAAAACTAAATAAAGAAATCTAAAATTAAGATATTTGGGGCGTAGAGAATTTCAGACAAAATAGATAAACCAAATGACACTATTGGTGAAGAACCTAAAAAATTATCAAATTATACATATCTTAATAATGGAAAGAATATTGAAAATCTGGATATAGAAAAGAGTGATCCGAAGGACAAACTTATTGTGATTTATGGGTTGAGCACTGAGGGTTATGAAATTGCAAAAAAGATACTCCGCAAACAATCAAAGGTAATTATTATTGATGAAAATTCTAGGTTGGGAATTATTCTCACTTCTGAAATTGTAAAAGAATACCCGCATATTAACTTCTTAAATGAGGAGGAGCTACTGCTAAATTTAGAACCTTTCGACAAAGCAATTAGTAATGCTCCAATAGTCTTTTTTGCACCTAGAATAAGAAAAGTCAATCAAGATGTAAAGAATGAAATAATTTTAAAATTTAAAGAGATAATTACCTATTTAATGAAAAATACCGTGATTGTAATTAATGTTCCATTAGGTATTGGAGGAAATAATGAAATAATCACACTCATTGAACATCAATCAGGTTTAATGGTTGGGACAGATGTTACATATTATTATAATCCAATAAATTCAGACAAGACATCTGAAATAATATTAGGTTCCCATCAACAAAGAAATGAAAATTTATTTATAGATAGCATTTTTGATTTGATTAATGAGAACAATCGTATTCAAAATGATATCAAGTTAGCAAGTATAACATCTGCAGAATTAGTATATTCGATTAATATCATAAACAAGTATTCAAATTTAACGTGCATCAATGAAATTTCAAAATTAGGTAAATCAAAAGAAGATAAACAAGAAATCTTTTACAAAAATGTAGAATCAATATATTTTGATGAAATAGCAAATGGCTTGTTCGATCTAAGGATTATTGGTTTGTCTATATCCAGCTCCACTGCATTAAGCTATGTAGTAAATGGGACAATAAGGTCGATAGAAGGATTCATAAAAAATTTGGTTGACGAAACAAGAAGTCAACTAAAATCCAGAGAGATAAAGGCCAGTAGAACAAAGGTTACTATTTTTTGGACGATTGATAATCACGAAATAAGAGGAGACAAAACAATTATTCGAGAATTATTGGAATCAAAACTACGAGATTATATTGCAGAAGTAGAAATCGAAGACGTTGAAAGTTATATCCCCAATTCTACTAACAACATCATAATTGCCTGTTCAAGTGCAGATTATAAGAAAATAATTCACAGAATGGAAAAGAATATCAATCATCGTCATCCAAACTACAAGTTAATTGTAGTAGCGGCGAATTCTACTTTCAACACAATGGAATTGTAGTATCAGCATTATGCAGAAAATTTGGATATGAATGAAGCATTAATTGTGATCTGTATCATTTGTTCTCCATCCACGTTCAATGTTACTTCAGGCTTTGTGAAATCGTCTACATAAAGAGGATCTAATTTAGAATATGAATTTGTCAGGAGTAAAAAAAATTGAAAATAAGGAAATACTAAACATCCCAATTAGTTTTTTTTACATCGTATTCCGACCTAGTATATTTTATCCTTGCCGGATGTCCCATTACCACTACATCTGGAGGTATATCTTTAGTTACAACAGAGGCCATTGCAATTACACTATTTTTACCTATTGTTACACCAGCTTTAATAATGGATCTACCTCCAATGATTGCTCCATCTTCAACTATCACCCCAATCATTCTTTTGCTCATAGGATAAGGATCATTGGTAAAGGTAGTTCCAGGACCAATGAAAACATTATTTCCAATTTCTGTAAGTGGAGGAATATAAACAGAACCTTCTATCCTACAGTTGTTTCCAATCTTAACATTGTAATCCACGTGGGTAAGTGAGCCGATCATAACATCATTACCTACAACGGTATTATCCCCAATATACGCAAAATGCCATATCTTAACATTTTTACCAATCGTTGCTTTAGGAGAAATGAAATTTATTATAGAACTTTCTTTTTTTTCAGACATTTCTAATTCAATTAGATTTCTATCGCAGTCCATTTATAATTAACTTAAAATACGAATTTACCTAACAGATGTGGAGCAGGAACTGAGTCAGTAAATCAAGCAGCCAAAATGAAAAAGATAAAGGAGTACACCCATATCTTCAAGGAAAATAATATTAGTTACGAACACATTATCTTCATCTGAGAACATTACAATTCAAGACATATTTCAGAATGTGCATATTATTAGCAGATATGTGAGTATATTAGAAAGAAAGGTAAACAGGTGTCCCCGTGTTGCTCGAAATTAAAGCTGCCTCAGCTATTTTTGTTACGGCGGTCGCATCCTCAGGAGTTACAAGATACTTGGTAATATTACCAGATAAAGATTTAACAAAGTTTTCTAGTTCCAAGGTTAATGGCTCTCGGATATTCCTTCGTGGAATAAGTGTTTGGTTCTCATCATCTATTTTTATTTCTTGAGTAATAAAGTCTCCTGTGATGGTTCCCTCAGAACAAACAGCTGAAAATCTTCTAACTTTTTTTGGAGTAATCCAATTAGATGCAATTATTGCTACTTTTTGATTGGGAAATCCTAACATTATTGTTGCAAAATCTTCAGAATTATGAAACTTCTTACCTGCACGAGCAAAAACGACATTTGGCTTACTATCAAAAATAAACAAAGCAGTATCAATATCATGAACCGAAGTATCATAGATTATACCTACGTCCTTTATATGCATAGGCATTCGATTTTCCCTATGAAATTCCATCATTAATAATTCCCCATAGGTATTGTCATCAATAATTTGCTTGAGATCCTGCACAGCAGGATTAAAACGCTCTATGTATCCAGAGGTTAAAATTACATTATTCTGTTTTGACAATTTTGTAAGTTCTTCGCACTCAATTGATGAGAAAGATAATGGTTTTTCTACAAAAACATTTATCCCACGTTTAATTATTTCTTGTGCAATCGGAAAGTGTGTTTTGGTCGGAGTACACACTAGACATGCATCAAGAGAAGTTTCCTTTTCAAGTAATTGTTCAACAGTTGAATAGCAATTGATCTTAAATTTTTTTGCTAGGGCTTGAGATCTATTCCAATCTGAATCGCATATTGCAGATAATACACCCAAATCGTTTAATACACGTACGTGGTTCTTTCCCCAGCCACCAGTTCCAATTACCGCAATTTTAATTGACTTTTCATCCAATTGTTTCAACATCTCCTAAATTTACGCTATTTTTTCTTGAATGTAGAATTAATAACATTGAAGTTACCATACTGGAGTAACCCACGTATTAAAATCGGGTATTTGAGATACCACTATTTTTTGGTAGTAGTCAGAGATTTTTCTTGTAAATTCGCCAACTGTTCCGTTTCCAACTTTATGATTATCCACGCTTATTATTGGAGTAATTTCAGCTGCAGTACCTGTAACAAATATTTCATCGGCAATGTATAATTCTGTACGGGTAATGGATCGCTCGCATACATCATAACCAAGATGTCTTTGCTATCGTGATAGCCGTATCCCTAGTTATTCCTTCAAGCACAGAATCCGATAATGATGGAGTATAAATCTTATTATTTCGAACTAGAAAAATATTTTCTCCTGGTGCTTCACTCACATTGCCATAATAATCGAGTAATATCGATTCATCATACCCATTTCTTTTGCACTCTTGAGTAGCTAATACTGAATTCATATAATTTCCTCCAGCTTTTGCCATCGGTGGAGTAGAGTTCTCATTTATTCGTCTCCATGAAGAAATGCATGTTCTTATCCCGGTTTCTGGAAAATATCTATCAAAAGGGAAAGCAATAATGGCTAGATGAGAAGGGGAGCGTTTAGTAACATTAAGATCTATTCCATGTAATCCAACAAATAATAAGGGCCTAATATAACAAGACTTTTTAATATTATTCTTCCTTAATAATTCAACAGTAGATGTACACATTTCAGAAAGAGTATAATTTGAATTGATAGAATAGACCTCTGCAGACTGAAGTAATCTTTGCATATGCTCTTTAAGTTTAAAAATAAACAGATTTTGATCATTTGAGTATCCCCTGATGCCCTCAAAGACTGACGTTCCGTAGTGTAACGCATGAGTCGTAATAGGAACGGTAACAGAATCCCATGATTTGAATTCACCGTCAAACCAAATAAAATCAGCATTCTTAGTATTCATAGATTTGCAAGTTTTTTACTTCTATAAAAGTGTTAAATCTACAGTAATCAACTTAAATAAACCCATTTTTTGGGAATTTCATACCCATAACACGTATAGTTTCATCCTTTGTAATGGAAAAATTTTTTATAGTTTCCCAATTGTCTTCTATCACTTGGCCGACTTTAGGGGAAACATATTCATGCCATTTCAAATCATTGTTATTTGATCCCTCATTCGGGTTTAGATTTTCTGTGGATAAAACCGATTTATATAAAAGATTTTTTACATTCGTCGACGAGACAACTTGTCTATTAGCTTTAACGGGATTAAAACCAAAGAGGGATAACAGAACCCGTTCGGCTCTATCTCCAGTGTAGGTTATAAAAGAATTTTCTTGGATATTAAGAATTATCTTATTTTTTAATCTTTTAAATGCAGGGGATACAAATGGTGGAAAGTATTGTATGTATGGAGAAAGAAAAGCATAATCTCCAAGAACATGAATATTTTTGTGATAATTAAAGGATTCCAATATCATTTGTTTTCTAATTTCGTAGGAAAATGGGAAACTTCGTGTATTTACTTCTATCCCATCTTTCAAAAACCTTACCGGATAAATATAAACACTATAATTCTGTAAAAGATTCCGGATAATTGACTCATGCGAAACAGTCAAAGGGTTAATATGTGCTAAAAATATCGCTGCAATTTTTTTTTCCATAGCACAAAGGGAGAAAAATTAAACTAAAGGTATTTAAGAATTTCTTTTTATCTGAATTTCTATTGTCGAAACATTTCTTGTTCTGCCGTCCTCAGCTTGAACGGTTTCAGATCCTATAAGGATATCACCAACAGCATAGCCAGCATTTTCCATTCTCTTTAGTATTATCTGTGATACATCCACAGCTCTGCCAATGCTTAAACCACGGGCTTTAATAGTTACAGAAGGTTGATTTGCCAATTGAATAAGTGTTGAAGTTACATAAGCCATCAATGGTTTTTTACCGATGTATATTGCATCTCTTGTAGGGCTATTTTCTTTGTTTTGTTGATTAGGTTGTGAGTGTACTTCTGACATCAATATAAGTAATTTGAGGGGATAATTTAAATCTAAGATTTTTTAGTAATAGAGAATAATCTCTTATTAAAACGTTATGAAGACTCATCAATAAATTCTTTTATTTTCAAATTAAGTTTGTCATTAGCAATCTTTAATCTATTAGAACGGTCCTCAAGAATTTCCTCATATTCATTCATTTTTGTAGTTATGTATGAAATCATCTCTTTTTGTTCATTTTTATTAGGAGAACCTTTGGTAGTGCGATATTCTATTGAATTTTCTGGAGTCATACTTTGGATTATACTTTGAATCTTTTCTAGAGTTAGATCAGGATTTGAATAGTCAATCAGTCCTAATGCCTTAGATATATCACTTGGTTTTAATAGATTCAGAGGGATATTTCCATTCTTTACCGCATAATCTACTAAAGTACCGATTAATTTGTGAGACTCCCTAAACGATATTCCCCCTTTTTTGATAAGTTGTTCTGCAATGTCTAGTGATATAGCGTAGCTTTTAGATGAATCTGCATACATTTTGTTTTTATTCGACACTCATTGTAGATATCACACCGGCCATAATAGATAGAGACCCTTCAAGTATTGAAGTAATTTTCCATAACAAAGGTTTTATCTCCTGTAAATCTCTGCTATATCCTGAAGGCAGTCCTTTCATAATTGTAGAAATTGCTACCAAAATCCCCTGTATAACGCCAGTCTTTCCACGAATAAGTTCCAGAGGATCAGGATTCTTTTTTTGTGGCATTACAGATGAGGATGAACTAAATCGATCATCCAAGAAAACAAAACCGAATTCAGATGTAGACCAAACAATAAGATCCTCTGCTATCTTACATAGGTTTAACATACAAGTAAGAGAGGCAGAAGCGAATTCTATCAACGAATCTCGTGAACTCGTCGCATCTATGCTATTATAGACAATATCTGAAAAACCTAACATGGAGGACACTCTTTCACGATCTATGTTCATACTGCTTCCCCCGATAGCACAAGCCCCCAGTGGAGAACAATTGATCCTTTTATATGATTCTGAATACCTTTCGAAGTCTCGGGTTAAAGAAAAGCAATATGATAGTAAATAATGAGAAAAAACACCCAATTGAGCCTGTTGCATATGAGTGTACATAGGCATTATGGAATCAACATTACTGTTTGCCTGCAATAATAATGATTTTATTAACAATATTATATTAGCACTAATTCGATTTAGATCATCCCGAAGTTTCATTCTAATGTCTAATATCACTTGGTCATTTCTCGATCTTGCGGTATGCATTTTCCCACCCGAATTGATATCGGTAATCCTTATAATAGCAGATTCTATCAATTCATGGATGTCTTCAGAAGCGCTATCACCATATCTGTTTAATGAATCGGAATGGGTCAATAAGTGATCCATACCTTTTAAAATAGTAACCAGTTCTTTTTTAGCCAGGATACCAACTTCATATAACATTATTACGTGAGCCTGACTCCCCAAGATATCGTAATAAAATAAGTCAGCATCTTCGGCTATTGAGGACAAAAATGATAGAGCTTTATTATCCAAATTTCCACTGGGCCTAGACCTATACATTCAAAAATTTTAATTTAATCGGATATTTTAACATAATAAAATTGATTAGGCGAAAAATATTTGGATTTACTAAATAATTAATAAATAGGCAAGATGACAATATATGTTAATCATGTCTCAAGATTTACAACTAACTAGACGTCTAATATTTGATGAACTTACAAAAATAGTTGACCCGGAAATAGGAGTTTCAATAATGGAGTTAGAATTAATAGACAAAGTAGACATCGATAAAGGAAAAGTTGATGTCGATTTACATCTTACTAGTCCATTCTGTCCAGCAGTATTTGGATTTAAAATAGCACAAGATGTAAGAGACAATATTTTTAAAGTTGAAGGCATCAACGATGTAAAAGTAAATGTAAGCAATCACTTCATGGCAGAAGCGATAAACAAGCAGGTAAATGAAAGTAAAAAACCTTCAGATAAACCAGATGAGAAAAAGAGTGAAAAATAGCCTGTCACCAGGTAATTAATGAATTTTTTACTATTCCTCTTTCGACCTTAGTGTCGCAATTTTTTTATCATTTTTTGTAATTCCGATCAGATGGCCCTTAAGAAGCTGAATCCCTAAGGCCGGGTCAACCCCCTTAGGGCATACATTACTGCAAGAACCCGCAAAATGGCATCTCCAAATTCCGTGTCTATCATCAATTATGTCAAGTCTAGTTGAATCGCCAGAATCTCTATTATCGGCCATATATCGATAAGTCTGAGACAAAGCCTGAGGTCCTGGAAACTTTGTATCCGTTGCTACTGTAGGACATGCAGAATAACATAAACCACATTTAATACAATACGAGAATTGCAAATACTTGTCTACATCTTCTGGAGTTTGTTTAAATTCAACCAAGTCATCTTTATCTACAACTTCAATGGGCACCTTTTCATTGTGTATGTACGGTTCCATCTTTTTGTGATGAGCGAAGAATTCCGTAAAATCTGTGACCAAATCTCTTATCCTTGGGAAACTAGGGAGTGGATCACAAACTATTGTTTGGTCATTTAGTTCAGATATTTTTGTATAACATGCTAATCGGGGCTTGCCATTTATTTTCATGCCGCATGAACCACAAGAAGCCATTCTGCATGAATATCTAATTCCTAAGCTACTGTCAGAATAAGATTTGGCATCTAACAATGCATCCAAAACGGTAGTCCATCGTTTAACGGACACATCAAATTCGTCATAATGTGGAGACTCTTCTTTGTTATAATTAGTTCTATATACCTTTAATTTTATTTTATTAGTTTCGTCACTCATATTTATCCGCACATGTTTTTTATTTCATATTCAAGATTAACATTCAGAATTAGTGTAGAAGATGACCAGGGTATTATATTTTCTTGATACATATTATAATTGACTCCCAATAATAATTGTTCTTGTACCATATGCTACAACACCAATCATTGCGGCTAGCACCAATATAGTTATTGTGGACTCCCACCATTGATTTTGTTTTAGTTCTATTAAAATAATTCTCAAGCCATTAAATCCATGAATGGAGATAAAAACAAGTATTAATTCCAACAGTATAACATAGTACATATTATGATAATTAGCTACTACGTTATGAAATTCTAAACTTTGGCCAAATGGCATAATGAGTCTAAATAATATATGAATTGCTACAAAGAATACGGCACATATCCCCGTCAAATAATGAATTTTCATTATTTGACTTTCGCGTAATTTTAATAGCGGCATTAGATTCTAAGCTCCATAAAATAATTCAAGCTGCTATAGGTGTTTGTCATGTCCAACCTTAGCTCATATCTCCAAACATAACCATACCACCATACAACATGGCAATAGCAGCTAATAACATGGCAACCCATATGCCAGATTTTTGCTTATAATTCAAAGAAGTTGCATCATATGGATAATCCGGTCGTCCTGGTCTACCTATGCCTATTCCAGACTCGGTAAAAATAAGGCGTAATCCATTAACTGTATGAAAGGTGCTTGCACCTATGACCAATAATAGAAATATGTGGCCTCCGGTTGTTTGAGTCAACTCTAGCATACTATTCCAAGCATTAATCCCATTTACTAATGAGCTAGTTTCATATATATGCCCTATAAAGTAGATTAATAAACCGACTCCGGTTAAACGTTGCAGCCAATAAGATACTCTTTCCCAACCATATCTAGTAGGGTTCAACCAGCCCATTAATCCTTCACGTCCAGATTTGAGCTTAATATCGCCATCTGTACTAGAATTATTCTCACTATTAGGTTTTATACCCAATTAGTATTTTCTCTCCACTGGTGCATATCGAGTAAATACGACCGGATGCCATGCCATCTTAGGTTCCCCGTCACTATTATAATACGCAAGAGTATGTTTTAAAAAGTTATTATCATCGCGGTTGGGATAATCTATTCGTGCATGAGCTCCTCTAGATTCGCGTCTATTTATTGCACCCATCAATACTATTTCGGCAACCCGCATCATGGAATCTATTTCCATCACATTAATGAAATTTGTATTGTATTCTTTTGCTTGATCATCAACGTGTTTCCAACTCAACGATTTAAGACTACGAATTCTTTTTAAGCCCTCTATAAGATCATTTTCATTTCTGTAAACATAAGATCTTTCATCCATAGTGTCAGTCAGATTCTTTCTAATTTCATAAGGATTAGTATCACCACGACCTCTAAATATCCCATCATAGATTCTCTTTTCTTCCATCAAAAATTGATGATTATCCGTACTTGGAATGCTAGTCTTTTTACTTAACGCGTGATTGGCAGCCAATTCTCCAGTAATGGCACCCCATACTAGACATTCAGAAGTAGAATTTGCCCCCAATCGATTTGCTCCATGAGTACTATTACACGAAGCCTCACCAGCTACCCACAGTCCATTAAATTCAGTAGCACCATCCACATTAGAATGGATGCCACCCATCATATAATGACACACAGGTCTCACTTCAATAGGTTCATCAATTACGTCTACCCCAGAAAATTTAATTCCAATTTCTCTGATTCCTGCAAGTTTTTCTTTAATTCTTTCTGCACCTAGATGAGTTAGATCCAATTTAAGACAATCAGCACCTGTAACATGTTTAAATCCTCTCCCTGCCTGGATTTCAGTTATCATAGAACGAGACACCACATCCCTTGGAGCAAGTTCTAATTTTTCGCCTGCATAATTTTTCATAAACCGTTCGCCTTCAGAATTAATCAAATATCCGCCCTCTCCCCGTGCACCTTCGGTAATCAAGATTCCAGATGGCAAAATACCCGTGGGATGGAATTGAACAAATTCCATATCCTTTAAAGCCATGCCAGCACGGTATGCCATATCTAAACCATCTGGGGTAGAAGAATAAGCATATGTAGAGAAGCTATAGATTCTGCCTGCTCCTCCAGTACAAATTATGCCTGATGGGGCAACGACCTTAACAAAATTGCCATTTTTCATCTCTATGCAAGTAAATCCCTGAAAGGTATTCCCTTCATGAAGGATGGAGGTACAGAACCATTCATTAAAGAAAAAAATATTATCATATTTAAGACATGTATCATAGAGCGTTTGCATCTCGTAAAATCCCACTTTATCCTGGGCATAAGTAGCCCTCGGAAAAGAATAGCCACCAAATTTCCGTTGATCGATTCTTCCATTATCTCGTCTTGACCATGGCATTCCCCATCTATCTAGTTGTATTATTTCTGATGGAATCCAATTTACAAGTCTTTCTGCAACGTCTTGGTCTGCTAAAAAATCACTACCTTTAATAGTATCATATATATGCGATTCTATATTATCACCTTCGTTTTCATATAGTACAGCAGCTGTGCCCCCTTCAGCAGATACAGAATGAGAACGCATGACCTGAACTTTTGACAGAACAGCAATTTTTAGATTCTTGTTTTTCGAGGCGGCAGTAATAGCAGCCCTAAGTCCTGCCAAGCCGGACCCTACTATAAGTATATCATAAGAAAGAGTTTCCGTCAAATACTTTATCTCATGATATCTAAATCAAGTCAATAATAAATTCTTTCTAATAATTAATCACAAGTTTACATAGTATATGTTATTTATTATCAATTTTTAATATGATTGTATAAATAGAAAATTTAAGAATAAAACTCGTAATTATATTGATAGATTTCATTTGTTAGGATTGGTTTTTTGGAGTAGACTATCCAATCCCTTTTCGCCTACTGCACCAACTGCTCTATCTACCGCATTACCACCTACAAACATTACAAATGTGGGTATTGCATATACTTCCAGACGCATTGCTATTGATTGATTGTCATCTACGTTTAATCTACCGAATTTGACTTTATCCGTGTATTTTTTGGAAAGTTTATCAAATATTGGAAGCATAAATTGGCATGGGCCACACCATGTTGCCCAAAAATCAACCAAGACGATCTTGTTATCAGATATAAAGCGTTCAAAATTATTTTCCGATAATTCTATTATAGTATTAGAAGAAGAGGTAGATCCTGATTCGTTAGTCATTTTTACGGATAATCTATATTAATAATTGATATATAAGACTTTACGATCACATGAATTATTATATTAATGAAAAATTCATGACATTTCGAAGGAAAGCGTATCCGTATAAGAACTAGACATAAGTAAACCGCATTCAATTGTACAATATATTCTATCTGCTAATGAATCTTAGAATTGCAAGAACAGATATAACGCATATTAAATGCTAAAGGGCTATAAATCTACTATATATTCAATTATGGTTTCATTTGTATCTTTATAATCGAGTATTTTCATTTCATGATAGGTTATTCCCTTAATTTCCACTTTAAGTTCATGTTTACTAAGATCTACAAGTTCACCCTCACCATAGCCAGTAAGAATGTATTTATCAGAAGATTTATCAAAGGTAATTTCAATTTTAAACTTTGAAAAAATCACTTTATCAATGAGCATCATCAACAAGATTTTATCAAGCCAATCAAACAATAGATTCTCTAACTCGTCACCCTCTGCAAAAATAGGAATCCGCTGCTTTTTCTCTATATTTTCTATATCATACATGATATTAACCAAGCCCATTGCCGAATATTCAAAAGCTTCATTCATGGTTTGACCTCTGATACGTAAGTATGCGTCCGTCATATGGTCAAGATATTCAACACTGTCAAGAAACATGCAGTCTTATTAAACTGATAGATATTATAATGAACCGGAAAATCTAAATTTAAAAAATATTGACAGTCTAAACAACAATGAAATTTCTACTGCCGAGAGGGATGAGAGATCTAGAGCCAGACGAGTATAAGGACATCAATGTGATCAGAAATGCATTCATAGACTCTGCAAGAATTTTTAATTTTATGTTAATGGAACCATCTCCATTAGAATTATTATCTACCCTCGAGACAAAGTCAGGTCCTTCCATAACTAAGGAGATCTACAATTTCGTAGACAAAGGGAATAGAAATATTGCTCTTAGATTTGATTTAACCATAGGATTAACAAGATACTTTGTATCCCGAAGAGATCTGAAGATTCCCACAAAAATGGCCTCATTTGGTGGAGTTTGGAGATATGATGAGCCACAAGCAGGAAGATACAGATTTTTCCATCAATGGGACATTGAAATATACGGGCCTTCATCAATAGAATCGGATACTGAAATAATTGAATTTACATCAATTTTTCTACAAAAACTCGGATTGAGAAATATACTTATCGATATTAGCAGTAGAAATTTAATTGAAGAATATATCAAAAATATTCTCAAGGTATCAAATGATGAAGAAATATTTGAGATATTCAGGGCAATTGACAAAATACCAAAGAAGGGAAAAGCCAATGTGTTAAAAGAATATAGTGAAAGAATTGATAGTAAAGTCTTAGAAAAAGTGATTAATTTTGCAGAGAAAAAAGGTAGTTTCAAGGAATTAGATGATGCTATGAATTTGCTCGAACTGAAGAACTGGGAAGACATAGGAAAAATCAACATGTCGTTATCAAATAAAGGAATAAACAACATTCGAATTAATTTGGGCATCGTAAGAGGTTTGGACTATTATTCAGGGTTAGTTTTTGAAGCAATAGACACAGGAAATAACCTAGGATCCCTTGTTGGAGGTGGTCGATACAACAAACTTACCGATGCTTTTGGAAGAAAAGAAGTTGGAGCCATCGGGGCAGCTGGTGGGGTTGAGCGTATTGTTTTGGCAATGAAACAACAGGGAATATTCAAGAAAGATAAAACAGTGAGTTTGAAGATTTGAATTATATAGTATATGACTCTATCGAAATATTTGACTATGTAGAACAATTATCCTCGTATTTAAGGAGAAACAATTTTCCAGTTGACTATGACTTGTCAGGAAGATCATTTTCAAAACAAATTGCAGAAGCAGAAAATAAGAAGAGTAAAAAAATCATAATTGTAAGTAAAGAGGATTTAGAAAAAAATGGCAAACTAACATTAAGAGATGCATTTCATAAGACAGATAAGAAGATAAACATAACTAAGGATTTTGATGAATTAGTTCAAGAGTTAGTCGACAATAAGATTGAGATAAATTTAGAGTTTGATAGATTTTACACTTTTCATTTTAATAAAACCACTTGGAGTTTTGGCATACACTTTTCTCAATACCAAATCTGGTGGATCATAGCTTATATATAAATCACCTTCGTTTAGTTCTTGAACATTATAATTAATTTCAATTGTTTCTTCAGGTATCCCATGTTCTTTTAATCTTAGTTTGGCTTTTTCGATTAATTCGGAATCAGAAGTATTAGGAGCAAAGAAAATTTTTCCTATTAAATTGAATTCATTCATAGGTTTTATATTATTTACAAATTTAACACTATATAAATATCAGATGACAATAAAAACGAATTTACTATATGTATCCAAAAGCAGGATCTGATTTTCTTCTTAGGCTAACAATATGATCCAAAATTACTTTCTCTTCTTCATCTAATTTATTATTAAAACGATTTAATAGTAATTTAGCTTGCCTACTATCCAGATAGGTATAAAAAACATCACCTTCGTTAATTTGCCTACCTATCTGAGGTCCATTAACTGATACAGCCACTTGCATTCCCCTAGTAGCTTCTTCAATTGATTTACCCTTATCCTGGATCTGATGTATTACTCCTATTTTTTTTCCATCAGGATTCATTATTGACATTTTTTGTTTCATTTTACCTATGGTAATTTCCGCACCAAACACAGCAGGATCACTTCTTCTAAAAACATAGCCTTTCATAAATTCAAATTTACAAATTGGAAATATTTCATTAAATAAGATAGAATCCTCATGATTCTTTTGATAAGATACCCAGTCGGTATAGCTACGCACAAGGTTATAAATAATCTTTTCATTAAAGATCTTGACATCCCTTTCAAATGACTCTTTTTCTGCATCTTCTAAAATTTTGACATTAAAGCCCAATATTATGCCCAGGTATCTGTCCTTTTCTTTAACTGCAGAGGCAGTCATCACATCTCTTCGACTTATCTGTCCGATGTCTGCGGACCGGATTGGGATGTTCTCTTTTTTTAGCATTTCCGAAATTGCCTCAATAGAACCGATAGTGTCGCATCGAAGAATAATACCATTGGAGTCTGTGTTAATAAGTGCAGATTTTACTTCTGATTCAACTAGATTTTTTATTTTTTCTTCGTCATCGGTAGGGGCAAGTCCATACAATGGACTGCCGGCTATTACACCATCTAAATCAGGGGAAGTTATTTTTAATCCCGCAGCAGAAATTACCATATCTACATGACGAAATTTATCCCGTGGATCACGCATTTCATCAAGTGGCTTTGGTAGAAGTAATGATTTAATCCTAGTCACGATAACAGAATTGCGTTTTGCGACCACTACTGAATCACCTTGTTTTATGATACCGTCTAAAAGAATGACATTAGCAGAAGGTCCTAAACCAACTTCTTCATTTACTTCTAGAATAATTCCTTTAGCGGATCCTTCATGCCTTTCTAATTTTTTTATCATGAATTGTTGAGCCAATCCTACCAGGACTGTCAAAAGCTCAGGAATACCAACACCACTTGATGCACTAACTGGGACTAATGCAACCTCTTTCGTAAAATCCTTAACACGCCAAAAAGCCTCTGAATTGAATCCTAATTGTGAAAGAGAACCCAACACACTATATGTTTTATTATCAAGATCTACTTGAACTTCCTTAGGTTGAACTTTAATTTCTTCGGTAATGAAATTGGTAATCCCTTTTTTCCAGCCCGTAATACGATCGACTTTATTTATCGCGACTACAAAAGGCACTTTCCTATTCTTTAAAATGTTTATACTTTCTATAGTCTGAGGTTCAAATCCTTTATTAACATCAACTACAACAATTGCTATATCTGCTGCTGATCCTCCCCTTAATCTTAAATTTGCAAAAACCTCATGCCCAGGTGTATCAATAACCAGTAATCCAGGAATAGCATGATCATGTGATAATAATTTCTTAAATAACGGACCTGTCAAACTCTGAATTATTTCTATTGGAAAAAAACTTGCACCGATATGTTGAGTAATACCGCCAGCTTCTCGCGATTGAACGAATGTTCCCCTCATCTTATCTAGTAACGAGGTTTTACCAGAGTCTACATGACCTAGAACTACTACTACAGGCTGACGTAGATGCACTTATAAAAATACTACTGATGACTCTTTTATGAAGCTTTCATGCGAATCGGAAGCATGAATAATATTATCAGTTATTCCCAGACCAAAATCGCCTCTTATTGTTCCTGGTGCAGCATCAAAAGATTTTGTAAGTCCAATCATTATCCTAACCGTGCTGACAGCATTATTTCCTTCCAAAATACATGCAACGACGGTACCAGAGCAAACAAATGAAACTAGCTCTTTAAAAAAAGGTTTACTTTGATGAATTGAATAAAAATCTTGAGCTTTTTCATCTGTAAAATCATAGGTCTTTAGTTGTTTGATGTCAAATCCTTTTTCTTCAAAACGTTGAATAATTTTTCCTACCAATTTTCGTTTAAATGCATCAGGTTTAATAAGTATTAGAGTTTGTTCTACCCCCATTTCACTTTTGCTTCCTAATTCCACCTTTGATATATTTATCAGTCCATTTAAATAACCGTGGATCACGTTTCAAATCGCGAAGATTCTTTTTACATTTTGATGAACAAGTCCATTGGATCGATCCATCATTTTTGACTAACATTATCCCTTTACCTGTATCAACATGCCTTCCACAAAAAAAACAGTTTCGCAATGACGCAACATTCTTACTCATTATTTAACCACCTACAATAACTCCATATTTTAAGCATCACTTTATTTTTCTTGCCTCACGTTCTGTCTCTCTAAGCATTAAAATATCATTCATTCTAACTGGTCCCTTAACGTTTCGAGTCAGAATCCTGCCTTTGTCTTTTCCTTCAGATATCCTTACACGAACTTGAATTACTTCTCCAGCGATACCAGTTCTACCTACGATTTGAATTACTTCTGCAGGAATGACCTTTTCCTCAGTCTTGCTCATTTAATAAAATACACCTGTTTTACTCGGACTTGTTTTTTATGCTATCAATAGTATTTGTAATCTGGTCAAGAATTTGTTGAGATTCGCCAGGATCTATTATGGTTGCAGCAGCAGAACCAACATCAATTCCTAATGCACTACCCAAGTCTTTCTTACTAGGAACGAAAACATATTTAGATGAACGTTCATCGCACAAAATTGGTAAATGTGCTACAACCTCTGGTGGTTCAACATCTTCTGCAATAACAACCAATTTGCTGATTCCTCTTTCTATTGCTTTTGTAGTTTCATTTGTTCCTTTTCTAACCTTACCACTTTGTTTGGCAAGTCTTACTGCCTCATAAACGGCACTAACCAGATCTTTAGGTATCTCAAATTTTACATAATATGGTTTACTCATAATTTACAATCACCCATTGGGATCATTTCCACTCTTTCTTATGATAAAAAAGAGTATTAAAAATGTTATCATGTATCAATCAGAAGCGTTCAGAATTTTATTTATTAAATTAAGGTATTCTTTTACTTTTGAATCTAATAAGCTTTTATCATTGGATTCGGCATAGATTCGAATCAGAGGTTCTGTGCCGCTAGGTCTGAACATTATCCAAGACTCAGCATCAAACCATATTTTCACTCCATCTATCCTTTCTATCTTGTATACAGATCCATGTGCAGCACATAAATCCAAAACATGTTGCATATCATCGTTGCTAGACAAATTCAAGCTGGATTTGTATTGAAATGTATTATCGAACATAGAGAAAATATCTGATAGGGACGATTTTTTATCCAATAGATTGTCACCGCAATTTGTGTTTTGTCCCAGTTTTTCCTGCTTATAATAACTCATCATTTCTAAAACCAGAGCTGTAGTGATCGCTCCATCACGAACTAAATTCAGAGGTCCATAAAAAAAACCTCCATTTTCTTCAAATCCGATAAGAGAATTAGTATTTTTCATGCCATAAGAAACTTGAACGCTTCCGACCTTAGTAAAATAAACATCTCTCTCAACCAACTCACCAATTTTTGATATAACAAGTGAAGAATTAACAGGACATACAATTGTAGTATCCATTTTCTTATTTTGAATTAAATGATAAGATAGAATTGATCCTGTTTTATCTCCCCAATGGATAATTCCCTTTTCATCACAAAAAATGCTTCTGTCGCCATCCCCATCGTATGCAACACCCAAATCAGAGTTTGTCTTTTTTACCATTTCAGTAAGACCATATAAATTATCCATTTTCGGCTCGGAGCCCCTTGCAGAAAAATTTGGATCAACATAGCCATTCATAATCAGCACTTCACATCCTAATTTTCTTCCTATCAAAGGGGCTACTAACGATTGGACCCCGTTACCACAATCCATAATAATCTTAAGATTTGATCGTCTAATAATGTCAGCATCTATAAAAGAAAGCACCTTGTTGATATACTGTTCCAAAACATCCAATTTGAATAAGTTCCCAAAGGAACCAGAATACTCTCTCATGAACTTTTTTTGATAATATATGGACTCAATTTTTATTTCATCATCTCTAGACAATTCAAACCCATGACTTGAAATTGGTTTTATTCCGTTATACTCTTTAGGATTATGTGATGCTGTAATCATAATTCCACCAGAAGATCTTAAATTTTTGACAGTGAATTGTAGACAGGGTGTAGGCGTCATGCCCATCGTATATACATCGATACCCATTGACATTAACACAGCCGATATAATTTTTTGAATTGCAAAACTAGAAGAACGACCATCATATCCTAACACGATTGGTCCCTTCTCAAAAAAACATCCTATAGAAAAAGTGATATCTATCAAAAACTCAATCGACAGATCTTTTCCAAATATCCCCCTTATGCCGTTAGTTCCAAATAGTTTTTTTTCCGTCAAAACATCTCCCCAGTTAAATCAATATTTATACCATCCTAATAATTATTAAACGATAAGGGGATGAATAATCGGTCTTTTAAAAAAAGATCATCGAACAAAGAATTCAACTTGATTCGTATTAACAATAGATAAATTTGGCTTTAATGTAGTCCAAGGTAATGCGGGGGTTGCCAAGCCCGGTCAACGGCGCAGGTCAGAAATTGTGCGATGCTTAGAATGAGCTTGGAAGTTTCCTACAACCCTGTTCCTTAGGGATTCGTGGGTTCGAATCCCACCTCCCGCATTTATGAAATAATTGAATTACAAATCCAATGCAAATTCCCTAATTATCGTTTGAAAAGCTTAAATAACATTCTGATTTTATGAAACAGGTTGATAGATCCACACAGTTGGAGAAGAATTTTCAAACATCACGACGATGTTTTGCGCTTTAATAGAGGATAGATATATGAGGCAACAGCAAAAAAGAATACAAAAGCCAAGAATTGTAAAACAAACTAAAGAATTTGACTATAATAAACCGATTTCAAAATGCAATGTATGTTATACTTTATGCGGTTGGCATTGCTATGAATGCGAAACTGATTTTTGTCAAGATCATTTTGTACAACATAAGGAAAAAGGATTGTGTAAAAAAGTTATACAATAGTTATTTTAATATTATAAGAAAATTACATACAATGTTAGAATTCAGATCTGGAATAGCGACCTCTTTTTTCAATTTCACCTACCGTTTTAAATACTTTTGACGTTCTACTACCACATATTTTCTTATATCCATCATAGAAATTTTTGAAAGATATATCAAATTCATCGACATGGAAGCTAGTCAATATTTCTTTAAATAACCGAATATCTGCAGCTTTATCTTCGTATCGTTCAGAAAAGAAAGACAAACCAAAATCGATTGCAAAAATGGCTCCATTTGATGATATAATAAAATTGGATGTGGTAATATCGCCATGAATTATGTTATTACAATGAAGGGTTCCAACGATTTCCCCAAGATTTATACAAAGATCGGGGGAAAAAAAGTCTTTAAGCGTTTTTCCTTTGATGTATTCCATAATAATTTCAAAATTATTTATGTCAAGAAAATAAATGAAAGGAGTATTGACCCCAAAAAACTTTACTTGGGATAAAATATTAGCTTCATGAATTGTTCGCCGTTTCCTCAATGGAATATCGATAGATGAGTTACGATATGCTTTGGCAATTCGAATCTTTGAAATGGCCTGAACATCATGCCAATCAATGAGGTACAGTTCTGATTCAGCGCCTTTTTTTAATAATATTCTATCGTTCGTCAATAGATAATTTTAGTAATACGTTATTACTTTAAAAATTATGGACAAAACATCAAATTCATCAAATAATGAAAAAAATGTTCTATTTGAAGACTGTTCAGAAGATACTTTGAAGAGTGGAATTCTTACTCTAACAAATAGAAAACTTGCCTTTGAAAAAACCAAAGGTCGAATAGCAACATTATCTAAAGAATTACTTGGAGAAAAAATAGAATTTGAATTAAAAGACATTGCACAAGCAAGATCTGAAGGAAGAATTATCAAAAAATTGGTGATAGAACTAAATAATAGTAATAAAACATACAAGTTTGGAGTTTTGAATCCCGGTAGTTGGGTTAAAGAGATTAAATTACAGATTGAAGATCAAGCTAAAAGTAATTCATGAAGTTATCTCCATGGAATATGTACGCTATCCAATCTCCAAGACTGATTAACAGATGCATTTTCAGGTTTAACACTACTCGATGGACGACTTAAATACATCTGAGCGCCAGTCCATGCTATCTGTGCTCCGTTATCTCCACAAAACCTCTGCGGGCAAGAATTAAAATTAGAATTATGTATATCACAGGCGGTTTCAAGCATGTTAGACAATCTCTTATTCGCTGAAACACCCCCAACTATTAGAAATTCCTTATTTTCAGTAAAGGCTAATGCACGTTCGACCGCCTCTACAATGATAGAAAATGCTGTTTCTTGCAATGAAAAACATATGTCATGGATATCATTATCGTTGTCATTTAGCAAAGTTTTAACTGCACTAAGTAATCCCGAAAATGATACATCATTCCCTTTAATAATATATGGGAGGGAATATACCTTTCGACCCTTTGATAAATAAGATACCTCTTCGATCTTATTCCCACATGGGGATGAAAAGCCCATTTTTCTTCCCACCTGATCAAAAAGCTGTCCTAAGGTAATATCCAAAGTTTCCCCAAATATTCTCCATTTATTCTTATAGTAAATAAGTAACATAGTGTGTCCACCAGAAACCAATAATGTTAATGGATTTTCAGATCCAGTAAGTTTAATTCCTAATTCTATATGTCCCACTGCATGATTTACAGGAATTAGAGGTATATCATGAAAAGAAGCCAATGATCGAGAAACAACAGCACCTATTCTTAAACAAGGCCCCAATCCTGGACCAGCAGAATAAGAAACAATATCAATATCCTTAATCCCGACTCCAGCTCCTTCTAGACATTTTTTTAATATTTCGGTAGCTACCATGGCATGATGTTTGGATGCGTCTCTCGGATGAATACCCCATCCTGCTGATGCTTTATAAATGTCCCTTACTTCTGACAAAATGAACTCTTTATATGCACTGCCAGCATCACTTTTTTTGTCAATTTCTATTATAGAACACCCGAACGTATGGGCGGTGCTTTCAATTCCTAAACATAGCATAGCATGCATTAATTCCTACTCATTGTGGATACTATCTTAATAATATCGCCATTTTTCAATTTATGCTCAGCACCAATTCGTTGTTTTGTTCTTGCATCAATAGCATAGAGAAACCCTTTTCCCAAGTCATTATGAATTAAATATGCCAAATCTTTGGCAGTGGAGTCATTGGAAATTATTCTTGCATCAGGAAAGACATTCCCCTTTTTGTCTGTAAATTTGTATTCGTCCTCCACTGGATAAACTACGATATTTTGTAATATTTCAAAACATGCATGATTTATTACTTGCTGAATCCCTGTCGAGCCGAACTTGCGCAATATACCGGATACAACCTCCAAAGCTTCATTCTGTTTGTTGGAAAGTGTTTCAGATTGTCTGATTTTGAAACTCGAATCTCCAGGCAAATAATAAATGAGATTTTTATGAGAAGCTCTTCTTAACAATAATTCAGCCTCACATACAGTAGGAAAAAACGGTCTTTTTAAATTCTTCAATTTTTCGATATTGATATCTGATGACGAGATATCGGCTTTGTTAGCTGCTAAAATAATAGGTTTAGAACGTGTTCGTATTTGTTTGCTTAATATGAGCAAATCCTCTTCAGTCCATTCGCTTGGCTTTTTGATCAAGTTGATATAATCCAAGGAAGTTCTGATCAATTGTTCGCTAATTGATAGACCAGAAAGTCTATTAGACAATACAGTTTCTATCCTTTGTTTTAAATTTTCACTTTCTCTTATTATCTTGTCCCAATCTCTCAGAATTAATGAACGTATCCAAAGATCAAATTCATCTTCTATGAACTCCAAATCAAAAAGCGGATTTCCTTCACCCGGATTAACTGGTCTGCCTTCTTCGTCGGTAGATCCCGAGATATCTATTACGTGGATGAGAACGTCAGCCTGACGAGCGTCATCTAAGAATTTATTTCCTAGACCTCTTCCTGAGTGTGCACCGGGAACTAATCCTGCTACGTCTATTAGTTTTATCGGAATATATCTTATTCCACCAATACACTTAGAAGTGATGGGATTATCCAAAACACCCAACTCTTTACAAACACAATTTACTCTTACAAATGCAACACCGATATTCGGGTTAATAGTAGTAAACGGAAAATTAGCAATTGGTATTGATGAATCTGTAGCTGCATTAAAGAATGTTGATTTACCAACATTTGCTTTACCCAACAAGCCAATTATCAATTCTAAAAGATTAGTTAACAATGGAATATATATTTACGTTAGCATTTTGAGCAAAATGATCAGAGAACAAAAAATGGAAAAATATCAAAATTTTTATCGTTCTAACGATAAAGCAATTCTGAATTTTAATGGGTGGAATAGTTGCAGTATGCGTACTGGATGAGAACGTCAATAACGAAAAGACAATTTATCAAGTATTTCGCGGAATGCAATTACTCCAACATCGTGGAAAGGCGGTTTGGAAAATTAGTTCAGGTAAATTTGAGGTCAGTGGATATGGCTCATTACCTACATTTGATACCATCCATGAAAAAATCGTAAAGCAGCTGAATAATCCAATGCAAACGACGGTTGGACATCTTTCAAAAAAAAAGCCAAAGTCCAAAAGAATGGAGAGAATAAATTTTGCTCTAGATGGATTTTTTATAGATTTAGATAAATTGACAACACATCCTTTAATAAGAAACAGAAATTCCGAACCATTAGAGCAAATTCATTACATTTTCAAAGAACTGCTACTGGCACAAAAAGATCCTTATAAAGCAGCTGAATTTTTGGACAGGCATTTAAGGGGTAATTATGTAATAAATATTAACAAGGAAATCTATGTTTTTAGAAATAGTACAGGATTTAAACCCCTCTTTCTGGGAAAGGATGAAAACGAATTATTTTTTATGGTTACTTCCGAGAACTACCTAGAGAGTTTTTTCCATTTAAAATTAAAAGAAATAAATCCAGGACAGCTAATTCGTTTGAGTCCCAAGTACGGTATGGATATATTGACACAACTGGATAAGAATAGAATCTTAATGGATCCATTCGAATTTATTCGCGAGTCACATGTGTCAAGTATTTTTAATAACAAGAGCATTTATTCTATAAGAAAAAATATTGGAAACATTCAGGCACAATATCTATCAAACAAAAACATAGACGCTGACATGATCTTTGCGGAACCAGATTATACGAGACCAATGGCTCTAGGCTTAAACATAGGATTCAAAAATAATGGAAAAAAATTTGAAATGGTTGAAGGCATAATAAAAGACAGATATGACGATTCAGATCCAATGATAGATTATTCAGAACAGGTAAGTAAGAACAAATTACTATCCAATGGCAAAACACTCAAGTTCATTATTACTCCAGTTACCCACAACAATAACATTTTATCCGTTCAAGGTACAATACAAACTGGAGGCACCATAATTGAAACAGTCTTCTATTTAAGAAAAGCAAGTGTTAATAGAATTGATATAGTGGTTAGCTACGTTCCCACCATTGATGGCCGCCAAGTCGGATTATATACTCAACAAAAGGATCTTATTGGACGAAAATATGTTGGCAAGATATCCTATATAGATGATCTGAATAAGAAGATAGCATTAGAATTAGGAGCTGATTCAGTATTTTACAACTCTCCGGAGATTTTGGCAAAAGGTATTGGTGTTCATGAAAGTCAGCTATGGTTTCCAGAATGGATACGATTTTTGGACTATAAATAAGTGGACAATAATATACCTCATAAAGAGAACTTTAACATTAAATTAGTTATCATAGTGTTTCAATACTGTTGAGATTAAATAGAAGGAAAGTTATTCTAGAGAATAAATTTGTGATCGAAGGGAGGATCATAACAAAGCTTGAGCTTAGAGAATACAAATTAAGTGACATTGATGAAGACGAAGCATTTTCTATAGCGATTTATTTGAAAACAGATCTGGAAGACATAGAATTAGATTACTTGGGAAAACCAACTTCGGATAGAGACAAATTTGAAGAATGTTTCAATTTCCTTTGTAATCATAACGGACTATCATCAGTCTTAAATAGATTATTCATAGAGTCTGGATAGTAGAATAAGATAGAATGGAAGGTCAAGGGTTATATCCTATACCAAGTCGATTAGTTCATTCAATTTGCTTATTCTTGTATAAGATGCTAAAGATTTATTCCAAGGCTGATCAAAAATTATTATCTGTTTGGGAGTAACAATTTCCTTAGCATTGATCGGAGAATCATCGACCAATAGAAAAAAAGGAAAATGGCTCTTTGACACATCATCAAAAATGAAAACAATGTCATTGAACGGGATATCGTTTAGATCGAGCCAATGAGCCACAAATGGCATTGTAACTCGCTCCCTTTTTGTAATAATGGAAATTCGAAAGCCCTTGTCTTGTAATTGATTTATTACATCTGAAAGATCATTACTAGTAGGAGGTATGTCTTGCCATCGTTTTTTCCAGACCATTATGAATAAATCCGTTATCTGTTGTTTACTTATTGATAATATATTATGTATGTGCCAATCAGATATATCTCGTTTTTTTATTTTGCTATTAAAAATTGCATTATATTCTTCTAACCAGATTTGCATTACATCAGCCAAAACAGAATCGAGATCCAACGCGATAGTTATTTCAGAGACCATTGAGGACGAATATTGATCAGGTTGCATACATAAATATCTACTTTATCCGATAATGATGACGACATTATAATCAAGTTTATGTTAATATAATAAAAAAACATTTAATGATCCCTATCATCAACTGTATGATATTTTTCGATCTGAATCGTAGTATGATAAATTGCAAATTTCTTTTCTAAGAGTGAATTTATTTCTTGGAGTATCTCTTGTGATTTGGTTGAATCAAAAATAACTATATGTGCAGATAATGCAATATTTCCGGACGTTATACTCCATATGTGGAGATCAAACACTCCTGTCACACCTCTTATCTGCAGAATTGAATCCTTTATGTCCTTATACAACAAACTTGAAGGAGAACTCTCCATCAAAATGGATATCGATCTTTGTAACAAATACCAAACACGAGGTATAATGAACAGAGCAAGACCGAAGCTAATTATAGAATCTATCAGATAATAATCAGTATAATAAATGAGAACAGCTCCAACGATGATTGCAATAGATCCGAGAAGATCGCTAAATAGTTCTAGCTTCGCACCTTGAATATGAAGAGCATCGGTCTTTCTTAATTTATCATGTTCTTGCGTTGATGCAGAAAATGTATGATCCGCATGCGCATGGGCATGTGTCCCTTTTAAAAGCCTTAGCCCAATAAGATTTACAATTAATCCTATTATAGCAACGATCAGCATGAAGGAGCTTTCTATATCTCGAGGTTCAAAAATCCGTTGATAAGCTTCAAACATGATAAAAATTGAAATTAATAAAAGAATAACACAATTGGCAAGAGAGGACAGGATTTCAGACCTATAGAATCCGTAGGTATGTAAAGGAGTTGGAGGTTTTTTACTAAATATGGAAGCCACAAGAACAAGTGAGATTCCGAAGACATCTGCAAACATGTGCAGAGCATCAGCAATCAAAGCCAGACTTCCAGTGATATATCCGGCCACGATTTCTACCGCTAGATAAATAGTTAGTATAACTATAACTATTTTTAACCTCCTAGTTTCTGTGGATGTTCCGGTTCTCGTTATGATTTCATTTATCATAATATGATATTTGTTAAAAAGTGTATGGAGTGGACATTATTGATATGGATGACACAGGACATACTAATGATCGTAGGATTACTAGGATTAGTTATTTCTTCAGCGGATGAAATCTATAATGCAGAAAAGATTTCCATCTTGCTAAATTTTTCAGTGACATGGTATTAGGATATCACTTTTTCATTACAAAAACCAATTTAATAGAAATGCAAAAATGCAATAGTATTTAAGTATAACTTTATATATTTTATAAATATGTCATTCAATCTTAATGATAGTCCAACACATTTCATAGTTCTTAATGCAATATATAAGAATTTTAATACTTTAGATAAAATCATAAAATTTACAAAACTTACAAAATCAGAAGTTGAGACAATTCTTAAGGAATTAGAAAGTCAACGACTTGTCATTAAATTTGAAAAGAAAATATTTTTCCTAGGGAAGAAAATGCAATATAAATTAACAGAGACGGGATTAAAAATACTAACTTCAAAACAACAGGAACTAGAGAATAAGTTGAGACAAGTTCAGCAATGGTATTCACAAGGTGATAAGGCCCAACTCCAAACATTTATGGGAAATAACAGATCATGGATGCCATTTTTGATTTTTTCAGGCATTATGGATATGGTGTTTTTTATGTCATTAATGTCATTTATGGGTATGGCCCTTAATCCAATGGAGAGTTCAATGGCTGGAGACACAGGAGATACCGGTGGCACGGGGTCGGAGTCTGATTCTGGAGCCGGCACGGAAACAGGAGCAACAGAAAATGTAGACATGCAGGGCGGAGACGTAGGGGGAGGAGGATTTGATTTTGATGGTGGAGGTTTTGACAGCTTTTAATAAAACATAATTTTTTTGATATTTTACACTATAGATTCTGAATATGGGCTACATTAATTCAATATTTAGTCAGTCAATGTAAATAAGTCAATTCAATAAAAATATATTTAATTTTATAATATGAAGAGATAATCGCAGTATGACAAGGAAGGAGATATTAAAGATTTTTTTTATCGCATTAATTACCGGAAATATAATGGGCATAGTATTGATTCAAATATTTGATACTCTTACCATTACGAGTTTAATAATTCTTGAAATATCACTGATAATAACCATAGTTTTACTATTCATCGCAAGTAAGTTATGGAATAAAAGACTAGCCAAAAAAACAAACCGCGAAAAAGAAAACAACCCAGAATAATATTATAAAAATATTCAGAAACATTAGATCCAGCATCTGAATTTTATTTCATTTTACTTTGCGAGATAGTTCTTCTTCCAGTCTAGTACTATACTTTCAAAGCCGAGATCAACTTGGATTATATAAAATCTGCAAAAGCATCATTGATTTACCCCCAATTAATTCACTGTTGAGGTATTTTAAAATAAAAGGTAGCACCGCCATTAGGATTATTGACTGCCCAGATCTTGCCATTATGAGAATTAATAATACTCTTTGATATAAACAAGCCCAGACCAGTACCTTCAAAAGACTTGGAGGTAAATTTCGTAAACAATCTTGGAAGTATATCAGGATCGATACCTTGTCCAGTATCCGAGATACTGACGATCACATTTTCAATATTTTTTACCGCATCTCTCTCGATTTTTACATCGATGCCAATCGATCCTTTTTCAGTAAACTTTACAGAATTACCAAGAAGGTTAAAAATAACCTGTGTGATTCGATTTTTGTCTGCAAATACAAAGATGTCTTGGGGTTCATATATTATATTCAAATTTTCCAGCTGTTCTGGATTACTGCTTAATAGCTGGGTTTTTATATCACTGATCGATGACAAAATAATGTCCTTAATATTAAAGCGTTCTTTGTTAAGCTTCAGGGACTGACTTTCAATCTTAGTAATATCCAAAATATCTGATGCTAATCTCTTTAAGCGTTTGGCGTTTCTAATAATAGAACTCACTTGTTCTCTGTCAACTTTGACTTCTTCTTTTCCATCTTCGAATTGCTTTTCAAGAAATATCGCATCTCCAAGTATAGGCATTATGGGAGTTCTCAATTCATGAGCAGCAATATTTATGAATTCTTTCTGCATCTTATCATGAATGCTTAGTTTTTCATTGGCCGATTCGAGTAACTTATTATAATTTATCAATGAATTATTTGCATCTTTTAGCTCTATAGTTCTCGAATTTACTGCGGACTCTAGTCGTTTATTCCAGGAAAGGATCAAAAACGCAATGCCCAAGGCTACCGCTCCAATTATCAGGATCATTAAAGTGCTAAAATTTTTCTGATTATTAATCAAGAATCCCACCTCAGCTGCTAATTGATGTGGAGAGCTTACAAACAAAGTCCACAAATACTTTCCACCTATATAGACTGGTTGATATGTAATAGTAGTCTTGTTTCCCCCATCCAGTATTAGATCTTCGGCTCCAGCAGATCCTTGAAGAGATCTAGCCAATAGAGAATTATATGGTCCTCTAATTTCCTCGGGTACTAGGGATTGAAATTCTTCTCCAAGATAATATTTTCCAATGAGCGAAGGATTACTACCATAAATAATAATACCATTCTTATCCATTAATCCAACATTGCCTGCTACTTGAGGGGCCAATTCGCTTTGTAAAAAACGACCTAATTCATGGATTTTGATTGATGCAACGATAACCCCTTTAAACACAGGTTCTCCGGCGGATTGTTTCATAATAGGAAATGAAATATAAAGTCGCGGAATTTTATCTATAGACTCTATTGCACTACTATAATAGCTAGCATGAGTCTCTTTAGGGATAACAAAATATTCTCGATTACTTAAATCAATATCACTATATGAATCAATTATGCTAGAGTTAACGTTGCTTATTGAGACAATTCGACCATTTTCATTTATCCAATAATATCCCTCAGTCAATGACTTTGTCGAGTTCTGAACTTCATCCATAATTATTTTAGTTCCATCTATATTGCTGTAGTTTACAATTTTAGATAAGATCTCGAGGTTAGTAGATACTGGATCTATGATATGTAACAGAGTTTTAGAAAGACCATCTGTTTCAATTATAGCATTTGACCTGATATCACTAGAAGCAATCTCACCAATTTGATCTGCGGTTAGGCCAGAATAATGATAAGATAATATAGACAAAGAAATACCTACGCCAATTACAAGAATTAGCAAGAAAATATTATTTCTAGATGATACTATACTTATCATTTACAAGCTGTTTAACATTTTTGATATAAAAATTCCATTTAAATTGCTAACATAGATTTAATCTTGAAAACTAAATCATTCATATCGATCGGTTTAATAATGAAATCTTTAACATCAATTGAAGGAAGAACTTTTGTAAATTCATCTCTGTTTATTTCAAACGCAGTAATGAACGCAATTTTGGTATCAGGGCGCATTTCCTTGATATTTCTATATAGCTCGAAACCATTCATCCTAGGCATTCTAATATCAGTGATGATTACGTCATAGTAGCCTGATTCATGATTTTTAAAAGAGCTAAACGCATCATGGCCACTAGAAAATACTTCCACCTTAAATTCATTTGTTATTTCCAAATCTCTCTTAATAACTCTAAGAATATCTTTTTCATCATCCACTACCATTATTCTAGCCATCTTATTCTTGTAAGGATTGTTAATTTCAACTTCGGACGTCATGGATATTATTTTTACACTAATAATTGATTAAAGGAAATATATTAATTAGCATTTCTAAAGAATTCGTAATTCCTTTATACAATAGAATAAGCTGAAGACATTTGATAGTTTAATTTTAATAGTACAAAGTTCATCCGTGAAAAAACAATGCTAGTTATAGTTACATATATTTAACAAGGTGATATCAATATCATTTATCCAGAGAATTGTTGTTTCAAAACTAAGGCATTCTCAAGATGGCATAGTGTCAATGAGACATTGGAAGAAATATTAATAAAGACTTATAGACTCGAAAACGATGGAGACGGTATCAAATGAAAATACAGATATTAATTGTATGTTCAATCCACTAGGAAGAGATTTTATATAATTTTAATATCCATAAACCAAATTTTCGTGTTTTAGAACAAAGACTTGAATAAAGATTAATTTAACAATACGTCAAAATAATTTAAAACGCATGTCATTCACAATAAGAGAAATTGAAGAGAATGATTTTGATAATGGGTTTTTTGAAACACTCTCAAACTTATCCACGATAGGAGGCATAGACACCAATGAAGTGTTAAAAAAAGAAATCATAAAAGAAATCATAACAAATAAGGATTATGTAATAATTATATCAGAGGATGCAAAGAGTCGAGAGGTCATCGGCACAGCCACATTATTTATAGAACAAAAATTCATCCATAACGGAGGTAAGGTTGGCCACATAGAAGATGTAGCAACTAGAAAAGGGTACGAAGGTAGAGGTATTGGTAGAGAAATAATAAAAAAGCTAATCACCATATCACGGGACCGTGGATGCTATAAAATAATTCTTGATTGTGATGAAAAAGTATCTAAATTTTACGAAAAAATAGGGTTCAAGAAGAAAGCAATAATGTTAAGATTTGATCTATAGCGCCAGTTTTGGCACAAGCAATTTATATTGTCAGAAATAGTACCTAACATGGATGAAAATATAGAATTAACTGTCATAAAGAATAGACCGCTAGAAAGAATTTTTAGAAATAATATTGCCAGAGTGATTGATTTCCTTATAATAAATCAGCAGTTTAATTTTACTACAGTAGAAATAAGCAAATCTAGTGAAATACCTCTAAGAACAGTCCAAAGAATCATCCCCCAATTAGTTCAAAACAAGATTGTAATAGAAAATAAATATAAAGGCAAGATTAAAAATTATGAATTGAACAGAAATTCTAAATTAGTTGAAATTTTGAGATTATATTCGATTGAGACCGTAAATGCATTTATTGAAGAAGCCATAGATGAAAACAGGACTCGAGCTTTGATTTCAAATAGCAAGTTAGTTTGAATTCACCCTTCGACTACCACAAATAAAAGAAAGTCCAATCATAACAATTCATTTAGAAGAAAAAAATCATAAAACTCTGAACATAATCAAAATTACTTTGACAAATTATAATGCTATTCTTTACGCATGAAATAGAAATGTAGTTCATATTTTTTGTGTATTGTGAGTGAGTGCAATTAAGAAAGATAATGTATTTTACATACATACTTTTGCTTGCTTGCTTGCTTGTTTGTTTGTTTTTGTTTTTTATAGTTACTTGTCGGTTGTAATTTTTTAATTACAGATCAGGTGCGTTGGGCTATTGGTGATGGCAGGCTGAATATCTCGCCCGAAGGCTTGATAATTACACCTCCATTCCATCAACGCCATCTTCTATGGCCGCCCTCCTCCTTACGGAAGGTTGTCTTTTCTCGGGAAAGGCTTCCTCCTTAGATGCTTTCAGGAGTTATCCTAAACAGCTTAGCTGCTCAGCTTGCCCTGTCGGACAACTGATAAACCAGAGGCTGCGCTGCCCTGTTCCTCTCGTACTAGGGGCAACTTCCCCTCAGACAACCACGCCCCTGTCAGGCAGAGACCGACCTGTCTCACGACGGTCTAAACCCAGCTCACGTTCCCCTTTAATGGGCGAGCAGCCCCACCCTTGGCTCCTGCTGCAGAACCAGGATGGGAAGAGCCGACATCGAGGTACCAAACCGCGGGGTCGATGGGAGCTCTCGCCCGCGACGAGCCTGTTATCCCTAGGGTAACTTTTCTGTCACCACCAGCCCCCAATAGTGAGGACATGATGGATCGCTAAGCCCGGCTTTCGCCTCTGAATCCCGTATCATTGGGAATCCAGTCAGACTGGCTTTTGGCTTTGCCCTCACCGGCGGAGTTCTGTCCCGCCTGAGCCAATCTTTGGGCCCCCTCGATACATTTTCAAGGGGGTGCCGCCCCAGCCGAACTGCCCACCTGCCGATGTCCCTGTTAAACAGGTTAGCGATACGGTAACAAATGGCTGGTGTTACACTTTTGCCTAAATCAGTCCCGGAGAACTGACCATAACGGCTCCCAGCTACTCTCTGCATTTGACACCATATCGCAACAACAGGCTGCAGTAAAGCTCCACAGGGTCTTCTCTCCCCGACAGAGGTTCGGGGACTGTTCGTCCCCGTTATGTGGCTTCACCGGGTTGTAGGCAGGGACAGCGGGGCCCTCGTTGTTCCATTCATGCACGTCGGAACTTACCCGACAAGGCATTTGGCTACCTTAAGAGAGTCAGAGTTACTCCCGGCGTTTAGCGGCCCTTAGCCCAGTTGAACCCAGGTTTTAGGTACCGCCACTGGCCAGGATACAGAGGCCATACACATCCTTTCGGACTAGCGACCACCTGTGTTTTTATTAAACAGTCGGGACCCCCTAGTCACTGCGACCTGCAGTCCCTACTCCTCGTAAAAACTGCAGGCACTCCTTATACCATAGGTACGGGAGCTATTTTGCCGAGTTCCCTTGCCATACGGTATACCCGATAGACCTTAGACTTCTCATCCAGGGCACCAGTGTCGGATCTCGGTACGGTCTTGAAAGTATCTTCCTATTTCTGCTTTCATTGTCTCCTGGAATCAAGTAAACCCTCCTTGCAGAAGGCCATTGGTATCTCGCTTTAATTCTCGCCATTACGGCACTCCTCAAAGCTAGAATACTTAGACAGAACGACGGTTCTGCTTACCCTATCCGGAAGCGACAGAAGAGGTGAATAACGAACTTTCAAGGCACTGGAATATTAACCAGTTTCCCATTCAAACAATTCTGTTGAGGTTGTTTTTAGGACCGGCTAACTCCCGGCTGATGACGCATTGCCGGGAAACCCTTGCCCATGCGGTCGCCGAGATTCTCACTCGGCTATGCTGTTACTACCACCAGGATCTGCACTAGTAGTTCGGTCCACTGGACTTTACAGCCCAGCTTCTACCCAAACACTACGCCCACCTACCACGCACCGACATCGTCGGTGGTCTAAAGTATCGGTAGTCTACTTGAGCCCCGTACATTTTCGGGGCTTTCGAGCTCGGCAGGTGAGCTGTTACGCACTCTTTGAAGGATGGCTGCTTCTGAGCCTACCTTCCTGCTGTCTTTGCTCGAAAACACCCTTTGGTTTGACACTTAGTAGACATTTGGGGACCTTAACTTTAGTCTGGGTTGTCCCCCTCTCGGTTATGAGGCTTACCCCACATAAACCCGCCTCCTAGCTTCTACGACGCTTGCACATTCGGAGTTCGAATGGATGGCGAGCTCTTTCGAGCCCTTACCGCCCGATCGGTGCTCTACAGTACAAGCAATCTCAGCTAAGGCAGGACTGCGATCCACTTCGGTGGGAACTAGCGATCACCGGACTAGATTGGTTTTTGACCCCTAATCCCAGATCAGGGGACCGATTTGCACGTCAGGACCCTTGCAGACCTCCAGCGAGCTTTCGCTCACCTTCGTCTTATCCAGGACTAGATCGTCCGGTTTCTAGCCTTACTGCCATGACTCAAGACCCTTTCAGATCCATTGCCTCTTTTTTCAAATGAAAAAATGCGCAAATTCGGTTTCCCTTCGCCTTCCCTCTGTTAAAGGTTAAGCTTGCCATGACAGCAATCTCCCTGGCCCGTGTTTCTAGACGGAACGTATGACTCTAGAAATCCTTTCGAGCCATACACGTCTGTAACCGATTGGTTTCAGGCGCTTTTAACCCCCCTTCCGGGGTACTTTTCAACTTTCCCTCACGGTACCTAGTATTCTATCGGTCTTGATGAATATTTAGCCTTGGATGCTACTTTCACCCATCTTCACTGGCCACTGCCAAGGCCAGTTACTCTGAATATGACAGAATCCTGCTCTCATTCGCCTACGGGGGTATCACCCTCTATTCCGGTACTTTCCAGTACACTTTGGCTTCGATTACAGGATCCTATACGTCATACCCGTAACACCACATCTCTATCATGTTACCATAACAGATTCAGTTTGGGCTGTTCCGCTTTCGCTCGCCGCTACTAACGGAATCTCAATTGATTTCTCTTCCTCGTCCTACTCAGATGCTTCACTTCGGACGGTTTGCTCTCCCTAGCTAAAGCATGGGAGTGTATAGAGAGACCTCATTCGGAAATCCCGGGGTCGTCGGTCGCATGCACCTAACCCAGGCTTATCGCAGCTTGCCACGTCCTTCATCGCTTATCAAGCCGAGTCATCCACCAATCGGCGTCTTTGCACCAGTCCAGTAGTTATAAATTAATTAATAAATTAATTAATTAATTAATTACTTTTTTATTTGGAGTTTTTCTTTCTTTGTCCTTTGGATCTTTTGTTTGTTATTAGTTATCTAATTAGTTAGTTAGTTAGTTAGTTCCACTTGTGGTAGAAAAGTCTAATTCAATTTGGTTGGTATTGGTATTTCGTATGTATGTTTATATATTAAATCTGTTTGCACTACAACCAGTTACACATAATATTTTACTACAATTCACTATTCCATTATTACGCGAATAGAAAATAATCTATTATCATAATAATTTTGAATTAGTATTAGTTATTCTATGTATTTTATTTTCTATCCATATATGATTGGAGTTTTCCTTTACATGATGATCATTGTAAACTCACATTTACTACATCAACTTCATTCTTTATCTTCTACTCCTCATTTACATGAGACAAAGAATTGCATCCGATACTATATGCTGATTTTAATTGGAATGATCAGATAGATGATTTATGATTTTGTTTAGAATTCATTATAATATTTACACAGATTACGCCAATAGAACTCTAACAAATATGAATATTTTTTGTATAAAAATACAACATACTAATCAGTTTTTCAAACCGTATGAAAAATGAAGGAATTGATTGATCAGTTTTGATTTGATTGCACTCCCTTCTTTATCTACCATCCTACTCTACTGCTATACTATCTTATCATCGTCCATTCGTAATGGACAGGACAGGACAGACAGATAAGTGTGTATAGTATGGATGTGATTGATTGGATGGTTGATTGGTAGATAGATTTAGGGATTTTATTTTATTTTATTAGTATAATTATTGTAAAGTCTCGCAGATTAGAAAGAGCACAAGGCCCTTTCTAACCCACTACCACTACTACAATATAATAACTAAGGAGGTGATCCGGCCGCAGGTTCCCCTACGGCCACCTTGTTACGACTTCTCCCTCGTTGCTGACCCCAGGTTCGATAGTACCAATTAGGCACCACCTCGCCAAGAACCAACTTCGATGAAGCGACGGGCGGTGTGTGCAAGGAGCAGGGACGTATTCACCGCGCGATAGTGACACGCGGTTACTAGGGATTCCATATTCATGAGGGCGAGTTTCAGCCCTCAATCATAACTGTGGTAAGGTTTAGAGATTGCCTCCTCCTTTCGGAATCGAAACTCATTGTCCTTACCATTGCAGCCCGCGTGTGGCCCGAGGGTTTCGGGGCATACTGACCTGCCGTAGCCCCCACCTTCCTCCGTCTCAGCGACGGCGGTCCCTCTAATTAGCTCCACTACTCCTGAGAATAATGGTAGCAACTAGAGGCAGGGATCTCGCTCGTTACCTGACTTAACAGGACACCTCACGGCACGAGCTGGCGACGGCCATGCACCTCCTCTCAGCTTGTCTGGTAAAGTCTTCAGCTTGACCTTCACTCTGCTGTCGCCCCCGGTAAGATTTCCGGCGTTGACTCCAATTGAACCGCAGGCTTCACCCCTTGTGGTGCTCCCCCGCCAATTCCTTTAAGTTTCAGTCTTGCGACCGTACTCCCCAGGCGGCAAACTTAACGGCTTCCCTGCGGCACTGAGTTAGCAATAAGCCAACTCATCACCGAGTCTGCATCGTTTACAGCTGGGACTACCCGGGTATCTAATCCGGTTTGCTCCCCCAGCTTTCATCCCTCACCGTCGAGCGCGTTCTGGCAAGCCGCCTTCGCCACTGGTGGTCTTCAATGGATCAACGGATTTTACCCCTACCCATCGAGTACCGCTTGCCTCTCCCGCCTCCTAGCTCTATAGTATCTTCCGCAGCCCATCTGTTAAGCAGGTGGATTTAACGGAAGACTTGTAGAACCGGCTACGGATGCTTTAGGCCCAATAAACGTCCCGACCACTCGGGGTGCTGGTATTACCGCGGCGGCTGACACCAGACTTGCCCACCCCTTATTCTGCACCATTTTTAGAGGTGCCAAAAGATCTCCTTAACGGAAATCACTCAGAGTAACCCTGTCAAGCTTTCGCCTATTGCAGAGGTTTCGCGCCTGCTGCGCCCCATAGGGCCTGGGCCCTTGTCTCAGTGCCCATCTCCGGGCTCCTCCTCTCAGAGCCCGTACCGGTTACAGGTTTGGTGGGCCATTACCTCACCAACAGCCTGATCGGCCGCAGTCCAATCCAGGGGCCATATAGATTTAAGTCATTACCCATTCCAGAAGTGATGACCTATCGCGGTTTATCCTCAGTTTCCCGAGGTTATCCACGTCCCCTGGGCATGTTGACTACGTGTTACTGAGCCGTATGCCACATATTGCTATGTTGACTCGCATGGCTTAGTCCCACTCTGATAGCAGTCGGGTCCGGCAGGATCAACCGGAGTCAAATAAAGTAAATAATGGCTGTAGAATTATTATTTACTTTATTATAAATCGTCGGTTGATTCTCACATAAACAAACTAACTTTTTTTACGAGGTTGTTTGTTTATTTTATATATAAATATCGTCCATTTCTCTTCTTCTTCTTCTGTTATCTTCTTCCCCATCTCAGGAAAGAATAGATCGAAAAATTGAAAGGACGTTTATTGAGTTTCTTTCTTTATTGTTATTCTATTTCAGATTAACAATAAAGAGAAAGAGTACGATCGAAAAACTAGATTTGTATGTTGTTTTTTTTTCACAAATAATAAAATCACACATTTAGTTAGATTTGTTCTATAGGATCATCTTTAATGCAATTATAATAGCATTATAGTGATCTATACTTCGATATCATCTATCTGATCATTCCCATGTCAGATTCAATCTATCAGGTCAGCACTGATTTTTTTGATCGAATCTCCCTCATCATTTTCATGTTAACTAGTTTAATGACATCGATTAGTTGTTTCATCGAAAAGTAGTTACTTTGTTATAGTTACTAATTTTTCCATTCACATTCTAACTCCTGTGCGACTTGCATAGTACAAGTCAAAATAGATTTTTGTTCAGTATAATATTAACCTTAGGTTATGAATAATTTTAATCAGGAAGAGATATTGGGCAAGAAATATTTCAAGTTATGCCCCATCTTTTACTACGATCTATCCAATTTCTTGATCCGAAATTAAAAATATCACTAAATAATAGGATTGGTTTGTTAAAAAATGTGTCATTTAACAAGATGCTCTTGGTTTGAACATTATTTGGTTGTATGCTGAACGATATCCACTTCTCAGAATCCTTATAAATTGATTATTGGACATCAACGTTAATTCGCTGGTTGATGTCGTATTCACCAATTCTTTGAACGGTTATTTTTATATTCCATTTCCCTTCTTGACTAAGATAATTTCCAGTAGAGGAATAATTTCCCACTCCTACTTTTTTCATAGTATCAACCAGTGGCCCCAAGTTCTTATCAGGATTATTGAATTCTAAAAACACATTCCTAATATTTTCAACCGCGGTACCATTTACATGATAGATGTGAAGATCAAAGGTATTTGAACCCACTTTAAAAGGAGCAATATTAAAATTAAGAACTACATTGTCAGTGGTTGTAATATTAGTAGAATAATCGGGTGATATATTTGATATATTATCTGATGGTTGTTGGGTTCTACTGTTGTTGTCTTCAACTGAAAAGACATATGAGCCTTTTGTAATATGCCCGTCGTCTTTAGACAATACAAGCCAATTGACGGTGTAAACGCCCGGGATAACTTTAGATGAGTCTAAAGTAACAGAAAGTGACTTATTTGAATCAGATGCCCTTAAATCGTTGTTATCGATTCTTTCATTATTAGAATTCATTATTTTGATACTACTTGCTCTTGGCTCTGGATTTTCCGTAAATGCGATAGTTACTTGGTCAGGTACTGATTTTGGAGAATCGATTATTTCATTGGGTTCAGGCAAATAAGTTACAGGACTTGCGTGACCGAATACGGGTAATAATGATACAGATGTCAAAATCGATATACCAGTTCCTACTATAGAAACCACAGCAACAAACAAAATTGCTGAAAAATTCATAAACTATATTTACAATTAAGATATAATATGATTATTGTACAAATGTCGAAGTCGCTAACGTATATGGTTTCAAAATCAATAGCTGAATTGTGAGTTTTCATTGGACATAAGATCGTGATTATACAATTTTGCATCAAAAATTGGAGTTAATCTATACGTTCGAAGATTGTACAACAATTGTTATAATAAACTTTAAACATAAACTCTTTATGAATAAAAATCATCTGATTCTTTTGGGAGCTGTAATAGCAGTCTCGATGTTAGCAGCTCCTGTGTTGCAAATGTCATATGCTCACCAAAGAGCCCTTTTTAACATAAACGGGAAAGATTACTTGTTTGTTATTGGTTCTGCAAATGAACCATTATATGTAGATGATAAAACTGCAGCTACACTTGATGGATACTGGCCAAATGCTTCAGATCCAACCAATAGTAGAGCAAACGGGACCCAACCAATTACTGGACTAGAAAACATGTTAAAGGTGGAAATATTAGCCGGTGACAAGAACATGACATCTAATTTGGATCCTGCATTTGGTGAAGTAGGAAAATATGAATCAGAGACATTTTATCCAACAGTTGCAACAACATTTGACTATAGAATTTATGGAAACATCAATGGAACGAACTTTGATGTAACATTCTCATGTCAACCAGCAGGAGGAGAATCTGCATCTTCTGATAACTCTACAGTCGATATTTCCGAAAATGTGGTAAGAAAGGCACTGCAAGGAGGTTTTGGATGTCCTGAAGATAGAATAGGATTCCCCGAACCCTATATTTCACAATATGATCTAAGCCAACAACTGAATAGGACCTCTACTTAATTTTTTATTTATTTTTATAAATATTGTAATACATATTATGCTTTTGAATGATATTTGTTTTTATTCTCTCATTTGATACATCATTTGACCTCTTAACTAATATTCCAAATTTCCATTGCTCAGTAAGGATCTTATCACCATCGCCTCCTCAAAATCGGTAACGTCCACAAACAATGCAATAGCTAATGCAGTATCGATTGTATCCTAGGTAGCCGTCACATGATTAACCTGCAACAAAATATTTTATAAACCTCTAAACTATTTGAGGAGTAAATCCTGAAGAGAAAATGGAAGATGAGAAATAATTGTCATTTTCCAAGCTCAAATCATTCTTAAAGCTAATCACATTATCCGCGACAGCAATTACAGTTGCATCTATATTATAGTTATTTTCTCAAAGTATCCAAATTATTAGTCCGAGACAAGAACTGCAATTATGATAAGTAGATTTAACTCTTGATTAACGATTTAGGATTATAGAAATTATAGATCAAATATTCAATATTGATAGGAGAAAGGAACGGCTGGTGGTGTTTTTGGTAATGGAGAGATGAGATATAAAAATACATAAAAATATTAACGTATAGTCCAATACGATTCAGAAAGGCGTTTAATTTGATCCAGATAGATGAAGACAGAATTTTTGATATCATTAGAGAGAGAAAACCTCGTTCCGTAGCTCTGAATGGTCCTGAACCCCTATTACCAAAAATTCAAAAAGTTTCTGAAAAAATTGAAATTGAATTCAACATAATATCATATATAATAGGAGATAAGAGCTGGGGTTCTTGTGATCTTAACACACATGCTGCAGAGATGCTGGGTGCAGACATATTATTTAACGTAGGGCATACTATAACTATAGAAAATTTTGGAGAGAAAGTATTCATGATAAATGCTTTTGATACCATAGGGTTTGATAATGTTGCACTAAAATGCGCAACGGAATTAAAGGGGCGATTTAAGACTATATCATTAGTTACAGACAGTCAGCACTTGCATCAAATTGACATGGTCAAAAAGATTTTTGAGGATAACGGTTTTGTCGTGGTAAAAGGGAAAGGCAAAGGACAATTGAATGATGCACAAGTCTTTGGTTGTGAATTTCATCCACTACACAACATCAAAAGTGAAATTGATGCTTTTATTTTTCTTGGCCAAAGTAGATTCCATTCGATAGGGATAGCCCTTTCCACAGAAAAACCAACATTTATGCTAAATCCATATTTTGAGGAATTTTTGCAAATCAATAACGAAGCAGAAGTTGTCAAGAAGAGAGCAATACTCTCTGTGTACAAGGCACTCGATGCAAGAACATTAGGGATAATAATAGGATTAAAAGAAGGGCAATTTGCAAATATTAAAGCTTTAGAATTTAAGAAAGAGCTAAGTAAATTAGGAATTAATGTACAACTTATAGCTTTGACCGAGATTTCAAATGAGAAGTTAGAAAACTTTAGAGAAATTGATGCTTTTATTCAAGTAGCATGTCCACGATTAGGAACTGATAATTATTTTTCCAAACCAGTACTATCAGTTCCACAAGGATTAGCTTTGATAAAGTTATTAAAGAAAGAACCCATCGAAGAATTTTTCAAAATTCAGCATTGGTTATAGGATAAGTTTGGATAACACCACAATTCCGAATCATTTGATATTAAACTTGTGGTATATATTAGATATACAATACAATTCTTCTGCATGAGTGACATTTTATTGAGATTACCAATCAATCTCCTAATCAATAGGTTTAATAAAAAATAAACAATAGCATAAGTAGCATTGTTTGGTTTTTCAAACAATAATTATTATCCCGAATAATTGTTGCAGTAGAATTTGTAAAGATTATATTTAATCATCTGCTATCATAAGCAAATTTATGGTAGTTATATCAAAAAGGCTTTCCCTGATAATATTTTTTATTGCAGGATTCATTTTTATTGGGATAGGTATTGTTTCAATTATTGATTCGAACATCCCTAGATATGTAGAAATTACTGAGATGATAAAACCAAATCAATCTGGAATATTCACTCCAGATATGAATTCGGGTAACATCGCAAATATTTATGTTAATGGATCTGAATCTACAGTACTAATGATAGACCCCAACAATAAATTGATAATGAATAAAACTGGAAATACGGGGGTAATGAATGAAACTGTTACGTCAGAAGTAAATGGTAAGTACAAAATTCAGGTTATTAATGAAGGAGAAAATACATTGAATTTGAATTTAGGGGCATTTTCGAAGGCCAGTCCACTTGCGTTTAGTGGCCAAATGATGTTGATCATAACAGGTGTTGTAATATTAGGATTAGGAATCAGAACCAGAATGCAGTCATAACTACCTCATTTCGTCTTTCTTATACGAACCTAATAACTTAAAGAATATAGTAGCGGACTTGACAGATAAAAGAGAGGCAGAAATTTTATCATCATTAACGTTTCCCTCTAAATCTACAAAAAAATAATACTCCCAAGGTATATTTTTCGTAGGTCTTGATTCAATTCTTGTTAAATTAATGTTTCTTAATGCAAACTCTTGGAGTATAGAATATAATGATCCAGGAGCATGAGGGATAGAAAAAATAACTGATATCTTATTGTCATCGGCTTTCATATCATAACTTTTGGAAATTATTAAAAATCTGGTAAAATTATTAGAATTATCCTCGATATCTTCTTCTACAACCTTCATGTCATAGATTTGGGCTGCATGTTTGCTAGCTATCGCCGCTGCGCTAGTATTATGAGTTTCTTTAATAAATTTAACAGATCCTGCAGTATCGTACATAGGGATTGATTCTAAGTGTTTCTTTTGGATATACTTTCTACACTGAGCTAACGCCTGTGGATGAGAGTAGACAACAGAAATTTCGTCTGGAGACGAATTCTTATCGATGATTAAACAATGATGTATTTTTTGATATATTTCCCCGATAGCGTAAAGAGGTTTTTCAACTAGTAAGTCATAAGTTTCATTTATACTTCCTTCTGTAGAATTTTCAATAGGAACTACTGCCAGATCCACGACAGAATTTTCAACACCATCAAACAATTCACGAAATGATCTAAATGGAATGAATGAATAATTTGGATCAGGATATTGAATACGGGCAGATGCTTCACTGTAAGATCCAGACTCTCCTTGAAAACCTACCTTGAAGGCATTCATGTCATAGGAAATTGTTTATCATATAAAACTGTAAAGGATTCTTTTCCATAATCAATTGAAACTTTCCTGTCTTCAAAGTTACCACAGGAATTGCATTTCAATCCTCCTGGTACTTTGACAAATTCATTTCCACAAGAAAAGCAAATTGTATACACAACTCCCAAGTCTCTGTCCTCTAACGTCAAATGAATTGAAGAATTCAATAAGCTGAATACTCTTCCTCTTATAATATCACCTACCTTAAAAACAAATTTACCTTTATAACTTCTCTCACGCCAGCCTGAACCATAGTTTCCACCCTGAATTAGACATACGAGTGGAGGCTATCGCAGAAAAACCAGATTTGGAATATTTTTCATTGATATAAACAATCCTTACCGATATCATATTTCCAAATAGCATATCGATATATCCAACAACAATATCACCAATCTTAGGTATCATAGGGGGATTTTTTTGTTTGACACTTAATATACGATCGACCATATTAGCGCTAGATTTTCCAATAACAGAAGATCTAACCTCACCCTCATCTAAATAGGTGTTTTTACCCGCATCAAATTCCTCAATTATAGCTAACGATTTTCCAGGAATAATATGATCAATTTCATGAGTTTTATTCAAATCAAATCAAACGATATTTGTATTCTAATAGTTATAATTGTTACATTAACTCAGATATCTAGTGGATCATTTCGAGCATTTCTATTGCTTGTCTAGTTTCTTTGACATTATGAGTCCGTACCAGAGAGGCGCCATTCATCACGCTATACATCTCAGCAATAATTGAAGGAATCAGTCTATCTTCCACAGCTAAACCAAATAAAGATCCTATAAACGATTTTCTGGAAATTGAAACACATATTGGTTTTTTCAAAGACATTAGCAATTTAATATTAGCAATTATATCGATATCACGTACGTACCAATCCATTCCCAGAGTTTTGGAATAAAATGGATTGAATCCTTCTTTTCTAAAAAAACCAATCGAAGGATCGATGATCAGTTTATCATCGTCGATTTTACATTTCTTGGCAATTCTAATACTTTCGGCTAATAAAGAACTAGTATCTTGTATGTCTCCATCACCATAAAGATTTTCTCTATCTGACAAGTAAGCGCCAAGGATTACAGGAAGATCTTGTTCAGAAGCCAGATTAGGCATTTTTTTATCATATTTTAAACCAGTAACGTCGTTAATCGCATTCACCTCTAATTTCAATAAGGATCGGATTACGTCGGATCTAACTGTATCAACAGATATAGGAATATTGCTAATTTGTCTAATAGCTGAGATAGCATTGTGCAATCGTTTTGATTCGAGATCCTTCGGAATCAGTGTTTTCAAGTATGGAGCAGTTGACATACCACCAACATCCACTATATCAACTCCATTATCCTGCATTCTAAGGATTGTATCTTGAATCTCGTCTTCTTGACGTTTGATCGAGTCTTTGTAAAATGATTCGGGACTCACATTAATGATACCCATAATCCGAGTCTTTCCATATGGAGTGACTGAAATATTACCGACAATTGTCAACAAATACAAATAGATTTTTTTCTTTTAAAAACATTCAGATGGATCTATTAAACCATTGGATGATTATCAAATATGGACCAAGTATCACAAATTTCAGAGAATTTTTTGAAAGACTAGCAAAGGTTTAGAAATGAAAATAAAAAGAATTCTCCATAATACGATTAACTATTGCTATTAATTAATTATGAAATTGATTAAACAATATCATCGTCACTGAGGACGAGTATTTAAGTTTTTATTGCATTATACCAGTAAAATGGGGTTTTTGATTCAGTCTACAAATTGTTAGATTGGAAAAAGATTCAATTTATTGAATAGGAGTAAATGTTAATATTTAATTCAATTCAATTCCTTTTCATGCAGTTAAACATTATAGTTTATTAAATCCAATAGTAACATAATATTATCCGCTTGAATGTTACCTTAAACATAAATCGCTATGAATGACTTTTGTCTGTTTTACACAGACCAATCTTGATCTTGGTTTTTTATTCTCGTTATTTTCGTATATTGGTTGTTAATGCTGGACTAGTTTACTTTGAAAAGCTTTGAAAAGAAACCACTAATCGACGGCATTATTTTTTCCATGATTAAATTATCAAAATCATCTGTATGTGGATCTAATGTAAAGATCAAGAGATACTCTAATCTATTTTTTTGATTTGTAATTGGTATCGTAATCCGCAAAATTTTTTCATAAAGAGAGCAGGTATAATTTAGTTTTCCAAGTATATCTTGCCACCTTAACCTAGTATATTGTCTGGTAGAGGCAGTGATAGCATATTGCTCAGTTTCTTCATCGCTTAAAAGTGGAATTATTCCTTTACGTTCTGCAGTAGTAATAATTATTCCATGCTTGTCAGCAACCCCAATGAATCGTATTCTCGAATCGATTTGCACAATTTCATTGCAAAGGTTTTTGAAATCGGTAACATATTTTTCCATGATTTATTATTATTGGTGTTTAAACAATGTATTATTTTAATTTTTTTCATATAGTAGTTGTCCCTTTAATTCAATTCTTGTTATCCTTGACGCAGGGATTGTTTGAAAATTTTCAGAAATTAAGATGAAATCTGACAAGGTCGATTAGTTTATAATTTTCGTAATCCCTATATGTTACAAGATACGAGGATGCATCATCTGCATAGAGTGCTTTACTGATAATTTCTTCTAATTTACCCTTCTTAGCCATTAATTATAATTTATTTACATGTCATATATACGCCATCAAACGGTCTTTTCACCTGATCTGTATAGAGGACACTGATGTATGAATACGATATACAGATACGGTACGTTTTTAATAACCTGTCCTATGATTAGTTCTTATCAAATCTATGTTATTCGTATTTAATAGGATGAAAGTAGTGATCAATAAATCAATGATTCATAAAGGAAGATAGACAGTTCTGAAATTAACAATAACATATTTATTTCAATAACAAATTTTCAAAAGATTTAATATTGAACTTAGAAATAATGTAGTAGGCAAGCTTAGTATGACTCACTGTATAGCAATACATTCCTATAAGGGAGGCACTGGTAAGACCACAATAGCTGCTAATACCGCAGCATTACTTGTAAAAATGGGGAAAAAGGTTGCCATACTAGATTTAGATGTCTATGCACCCAGCTTACATAATTATTTTAAGATAAATCCAAAAAAATGGATAAACGACTTTTTGGATAATAATGCAGATATTTATGAATCGATAATTGATATGACTGAAATTCTTTTTAAAGATGACCAAAAGCAGGACAATTTTACAGGGAGACTCTATACGGGATTCTCTAATCCTAGCAGAGATGCGATATTTAAATTTGAAATGGGTAATGGAACAGATTATTGGAAAAAACAGTTTAGGAAATTAGTTTTTCTTAGAGAACAAATTATTACAAAGCTCGATACAGATTATATCATTATTGATACGAGTCCAGGAATAAGACATTGGTCCATTAATGCCCTATCAATAGCTGATAAATTAATACTTACTATGAAAATGGATGATTTGGACATTGAAGGAACTAAAAAACTACTGTTTGAAATTTATACAACATTTGTACGATTTGGTGCTATTTCTTATATATTGCTAAATAGGATATCAGGATATTGTATTCCGACTACCACACTCGATTCAAATATCGAAGAAAACCAAGATCATAAGAAAGTTTTGGAAGAACTTCATGCTGTTACTGGTGCAAACTCTCTTTCCCCACTGCCATGTTATTGCGACATACAATTTAGTCCTAGAGAGTTTTTGACAGTAATTAACAATCCAAATCATCCATTTTCTTTAAAATTAAGAAGCATCATAAGCGAAATGACAAATAATACGCAGAATAACAAATATTAATTTTAAATTAGAGAGCATATCAGTAGAGTTACGATAGAATGAGCAAGAAGAAAAAGAATTCAGACGTTGATAGTAACAAGAATAATGCTCCTAACAAGGATGATAATAACGATAGTAGTTATTTTGCAAGAGGTCGTAAGAAAAGAAAACAATATTTGAAAATAATAGTTCCTGTTGTTGTCGGGATAGCAGCTCTTGCAATTGTGTTAGCAATATTTTTTCCCAGTGAAAATGTAGCAGCCAAATATGGTGCTCTAGGATCAGCACATGAACATGCAGCATTATTGATTAACCTAAATGGTACAAACTTGGATCTAGCACAACAAAAATACATGGTGAGGTCTAACTATATTCACGTAGAAACATACAATGGCACACTGGATGGAACAACAATCCATAAACACTCGTCTAATGTTCCAATTGGTGAATTCCTCAAAAGTATTAGAATGGACGCTTCCAATGGGTGTTTCATTACAGATAGTAACCAGCGCTTTTGCGATAACGACCAATATAAACTAAAATTCTATGTTAATGGTAATCAAACTAAAGACATAATGAGCTATGTAATAAACGATGACGACAGAATATTGATAACATATGGAAAGGAAAATACAACTGAGATAAATAGACAACTACAAGAATTAAACAATCTTCCAATTAATAAAAAATAATTATCTCCATTTTTTATTAGAACATTTAGCTTATTCATCGGAAGGTAAAACGTCAGTTATCATATTAATTCAATTCAACTGGAAGTGTAGGATTATTACCCCATTCTCCCCAAGAACCCAGGTACATTCTTACTTTGGGATATCCAAGTTGTTTAAGAGCAAGATAAGTATTTGCAGCTCGGTAACCACCTTGACAATACGTTATAACTTCTGTTTCTTTTGATATAAAGGAATATAACCTCGCCAAAGCGTCAAATTTTAAGAATTTCTCATTGCTAAGATTGTTTGACCACTCAACATTAACGGATTTAGGTATATGCCCCCGGTGAAAAGCACGGGCAATAGAGCCGTTGTACTCGGCCTGGGAACGGCAGTCAATAATTGCCACATCCGGTGAATTTTTATCTACACAGTTTTTCATATATTCCAAATCAGCTAATATCGCCCTATTCGTATAAAAATTGAATGCGGAATGTGAATATTGGTTTGTCTTCATTTCAACTGGATATTTAAGTTTTGACCAGTTTTCAAACCCACCATCTAACATAAATGAATTAAGATGAGAGAAATAATTCAATAGCCAAACACCCCGAGAAGCGGTAGGACCTGAAACATTATCATAAAAAATAACCCTATTTGAGGGATTAATACCTAGATAATTTAATAGTAAACCCATTTGTTTTTCAAATTGCAAAATTCCCATTGTAGAAGTATCAAACCAATGGAAATGCATCAAATCGATATTAATGGCACCAGGGATATGACCCTTAGCATACTCAGCAAATGATCGGGTATCAACAAGTATCAAATCAGAGTGTTGACCCCGGATTAAATCAAGTAAAGATTCACCATTTATAACGGTGTTCAAGGACCTAAGTATACGTAATCTTATAGATAATGCTTTCTAGAAGCCCAAAGATAAATTTGAAAAAGTTTTTAATAAAAAGTCACTAGAATACATAACGGGCAAGAAATGGCAAGAAAAGCGGCAAAGACAAAATCAGAGGAGAATGGTCTTCCCGAATGGGCTGACAATGAACTGAAAAATGCAAATTTTCAAATACTAGACACGATTAATAGAACAGGTTATTTTCTAGACATCAATGAACAAACCAAAAAAGCAGATATCCAGCTCTACGAATCACTACCCGACGGTAGAACAATAATTGAAGAAATCGATTTAGTAGATGATTTGAAGGTTTCAGAACTTATGAAAGGTTTCGTATATGAGTATAAAATCAAAATATCAAAAGCCAAACTAAGTGATCAATTATGTGAATTATTAAAAACCAAGTATCAAATTGATATGGATGAGATTTTTAAATTTGATTTGGAGAGTGCACAAATGATGGATGTAGAATCAGATTTTGATCCAAATAAGAAGGACAAGGATGAAGATGAAGAGGAATAATAAATTCAGTTCAGCTAAGATTTTTACGAAATTGGCGCTCAATAATTGAATCAATTATCGCAGGAAACCAACCTTTGAACGGTACGGATAATCCAGCTATCGGGGGTACAAAAATTTGAAAAGAATCGGATGTAAGCGAGTTTAATACCGCCTTGGAAACAGTTTCCGGATTTAACATATATTTCATCGGGGTTTTATTATTAAAATATTCATTATTAAAAAAATTAGTCTTTACACCTATTGGACTTATAACAGATATCTTTACACTTGTTTTTCTTAATTCCCGACGTAAGGACTCAGAAAAACCCAACATGGCAAATTTTGATCCACAGTATGCGGCCATCCCAGGTATACCAAAACTGGCAGCTAAGGAGGCAATATTAATTATATGACCACTATTTCTCCTAATCATTGAATCAAGAAAAATTTTTGTAAAATAAATCATGCCAAAATAGTTAGTGAAACTGACTTTTTCGATTTCCTCAATGGATGTTTTTTCAACCGTCCCAAATATGCCAATCCCTGCATTATTGATTAAAACATCTACGTACCCATATCGTTCGAGGATCAGATCACCAATGCGCTTAACTTCTTCTTTTTTGGACACATCACAACTCAGCGGTAGTATTTCAAAGTCCCTTTCCTTCATCGATATAACAGAATCATTCAGTCTATCAATATTTCTGGCAATTAGAATCAAGGATTTCAAACCAAATTGTGAAAAATCACTTGCAATGCATCTACCTATTCCGCTTGATGCACCAGTAATAAGGACTATCTTGTTATTTAGTAGGTCGGTTAAAATTTTCACCATATAAAAAAGAAATAATCATCATTTAAAATGCTATCAATCAGCTCGACTATCAGGTGTAGTGGAAGAGGGTGAGGTAGGTTTTGAATAATTAGTTCCCAATGCTAACCTCATCAATGCAATCCACATTATTACTAAAGGCAAATAGTAAGAAGCAATCCTCCATGCAATTATGACGTTTAATTGATCGATATCATTTACTATGTTACCAATTTGAGAAACGTTATTTAATTGATTGATATATGCCCATAATCCCCACTCAGCTAAGCCTGAACCTCCTATTGTGATGGGAAGGGTACCCAAAATTGTAGAAGAAGCCGTAGCCATAAATGACAAGAATAGACCTATGTAAATATCTACAGAATGTGTTAAAACTAGAAATGAAAGACCTTGGAAAATAAATGCGACCACTGTAATTGCAATGCCCACGGAAAATATTTTTACAGATTTAAATGAACTAAAGTTTTCTCTGCTCATTATACACAAATCATCCAATGCTTTATTAACAGAATTGATCCCCCGCTGTGCTTTTTGTTCTGAAATAAATTTCTTCGCCAATTTTAAAGAAAATGAAGGTAATCGGATATTTTTTTTTGCTGAATATATCAAGATAAAAAACCAAAATCCAAATGTAGGAGCAGCAATCGCAATAATTAACAGACCAATAAACATGGAGCCGTTAGCTATTGCAACAAATCCAGCGATAAAAGCTAAGATTGTACCAACAAATACATCGGCAATAATTTCCATGGTAGTAACCCATGCTGCTCGTCCCGCTGGTACACCACTCTTGGTTAAAAAAGCAATTCGAACTAGTTCACCTCCAATATAAGAAGGAGTAGTTTGAGTTACAAATTCTCCAGCTAACCTGGCAAAAATAATTTTCCAAAATGTACTGACATTCTTTCCAATAAATTTTCGAACAAAGTAATAAAACCTAATTGCTTGAAGAAAAATTCTTATCATTGTTGCAAGAAAAGAAAGCAAAAAAGGGATAACACCTACAGATAAAACATCATTTAGCGAAACAGGAGTAAATAGAAAAATAAGCATTATAGGGATAACACTTACAAGAATGAAAATTATTCGCCAATTCAAGGTATATCAACTAGTTCAAAAGAAGGAATATAATAATCATACAAATATAACAATAAAATTAGAATAGCAATTAAAAATTTTTGAAATGCATACTATATTCGTGACTGGTACGGCCGGTTCAGGGAAAACACTATTGACTTCGAGATTGTTGGAATGGTACCACAACAATGATGTCTCACCAATTTCAATTAATTTGGATCCAGGAGTATCTAGTTTACCGTATGATCCAGATATAGATGTGAGAGAGTTTATTGATTTTTATTCGATAATGGATGATTACAAATTAGGACCAAATGGGTCATTGATACTGGCTAATGACTTGATATCGACAAAAATAGATGAAATCCAAACTCAGGTTCAGGAACTTAATCCCGATTATGTAATAATCGATACTCCCGGACAAATAGAACTGTTTGCTTTCAGGTCTAGTGGTCCTTACTTTGTTTCAAATTTTTATTCAGATTCTAAAGTAACACTATTTACCATAGATGGTACATTAGCAATGTCTCCAATTAGTTTTGTTTCTTTGATGTTTTTGTCACAATCAGTCAGATTACGTCTAAACATTCCACAGATTAACGTCCTAACGAAACGAGATAAAATAATTGAGAAGTTGACAGAAATTTTGAATTGGTCCAACTCCATTACCTCACTTCAAGACTCCCTAAATCTAGAAAAAGATTCAGAACAATCTTTATTGGGTAAGGACATTATAAAAACACTTTATAAAAGTGGAAATATGTTGAGCCCCATTGCAGTATCTAACTTAACTATGAATGGAATGATAAATTTAACTGCAGCATTATCAAGGATATTAACACAAGGTGAGGAGGAGCAGAAACACGAATGAAAAAAGAAAGGTATGAAATTGTAGCTGAATATCTAGAATGCACTGCTACTGCATCTGCGTCAACTGCAAATTTGGGTCCCGGATATGATGTATTTGGGTTAGGCCTGGATGTACTACAGGATACAGTATCCATCAAAATAGAGAGAAAAACAATAGCAAACAAAAACAATGTAAAAATAATAATGAAGGGTGATATGGGCAAGAGTATTCCAAATGATCTTGACTCCAATTCTGCAGGCAAGGTAGCAAAAAAAATTATATCAGATTATGATTTATATAATTACAACTGTTTAATAGAAATTAGAAAAAACATTCCACCAGGGTATGGGATGGGAAGTAGTGGCGCATCAGCAGTAGCAACTGCAGTTTCACTAAATGCATTATTTGGCCTGAATATTGAGGATACCAAATTACTAGATTATTCCGCCGAAGGCGAACTCGCAAGTGCGGGTGTAAAGCACTTCGATAATGTCGCAGGCTCGTTTTTTGGAAATTTTGTAATCGTTAAGACTAATCCAAAATTAGAATTTATCAGGATAGAATCGCCAAATAATCTATCTATGGTTATATGCGTACCACTTATTCAAGTTCCTAAAATGAAGACAGAGTTTTCAAGAAAAGTTATTCCTCAACAAGTACCTTTGGAAAAAATGGTTCATAATGTAGCTAATGCATGTTCCGTAGTTGCAGGCTTTTATCGCAAGGATGTAGAAATGATTTGTAATGGTATAAATGATTGTATCATAGAACCCGCCAGAAAGAAATTGATCCCAGGATATGAAAAAATAAAAGAAAGATCCTTAGAAGAGGGAGCAATGGCTTTTACCATTAGTGGAGCCGGTCCTTCTACGGTAGCTTTTTTAGATTCAAACAAAAAGGGGCTGCGCATATCAGAAGTCATGGAAGAGGAATATGATAAAATAAATATCAAATGTAAAACATTTATATCTAAATCCGGTAATGGATCAAGAATAATTTCGTTGAAATGAAAATCCGTGCTTTGAAGAAAAATAGATCATTTTTTAGTATTTTTATTGAGGAATGCACTCATCATTTTCTGTCTATCTTCATGAGCAAAACACAAAGCCCAGCCATAAATTTCCAGCCTCAAACCAGTATCAATATCCGCATCCATACCTTTATTAATTAGCATTTTACTGATTTTTACAGCATTAAAGCTATTTTTAGTGATTTCGCTAGCAAAAGTAATACAATGTTCCAAAAGTTTTTTATTTAGTAATTTTGAGAGTGCAATACTTTTCTCCTTTTCATTATTTTGATCGATAGATGGATCTAAATTACGCTTTTCCTCATCTGATAAAGTAATAACTTGGTTAACTAACCCAATAGTGGCAGCTTCTTGTGCGGCAATCATTTTCCCGGTAAAAATCATTTCTTTAGCTTTTGCGGGTCCAATTACCCTAAGTAGTCGCTGAGTACCACCCCATCCAGGAGGAATACCAATAGTTACTTCTGGTTGACCAATCTTTGCATTTTCAGATGCGATCCTTATATCACAAACTAAAGATAGTTCACATCCACCACCAAGTGCAAAACCATTTATTGCAGCAATTACAGGTTTCTCCATCTTTTCAATTTTATTTAGCACGGATTGCGCAGATGAGGCATATTTTTCAGCAGTTATGGCGTCAATATTTACCATGTATGAAATGTCAGCACCAGCACAGAAAGAGCGTTCTCCTGCCCCGGTAATTATTAGTACTTTGATTCCCTCATCTGCGGAAATTATGTCAATTGCTCTGGCCAGTTCGAATATTACATCAAGATTCATCGCATTCAAAGCTTCAGGTCTATTTATCCTCAATATTGCAATTTCATTAAGTAAATCTATTTGAATATATTTCATGGAAGACATAAACAAACTTCAATGGTTCTTTAAAATAAATCTTATCAAATTTCATTCAATGAAATCTATATCATTGTTTTTATCATCATCTTTTTGCAAAAATTCTCTTCTCGCATTGTTCATGAGTTTAAACAAAGATTCTAGCGATTTGATATCAACATTGGGACTATTTGGATTTTTCATCTCTCGAAGTTGTTTAGTAAATTTTTTGGCAATATCATATAAATTAATTTTTTCGGCTAGATTAATGAATTCTTCTTTTTCGAAAGGTTTTGGAAGAACTTCAGGTACACTTTTTAGAGTAGAAACGTATTCGACGAATGCTTTTTTGGGCCAGGCGGATGCGAACATTATTCGTTGATCGCCTTTTAATTCCAAAATTTCTTTTGCAATGTGTAAGCCATTTTGGTTGGAAGACATATCTTTTGATGGTAAATCGTAATCAAGGACAACTAAATCGAAAATAGTATTATCAGATTCATAATCTTCGTCACCTTGTTGAATCGACTTTTCGTATGCGGATATCCCATCTTCATAGTTTTTTGCAATAATGTATTCATGTCGGTTTTCTTCTAACCATATAGAATACAATTGACAAATATCATCATCATCCTCAATGATTAGAACATTCATGTTAACCCAGTTAAAGCAAACGAATAATAAAATTTTACTATGATGTGATTAATATTTTTAATTCACGTGCTCATTTCGTAGAATTTTTACAATTGCATTGAGAGAAAGCGGTTTATAAATAAAGTGATCATACATCATATTATTATTCAAAAATTCCATAGCTTCCTTATTTATTTTATTAGAGGACATAAAATAACCCTTAATTTTCTTATCTCTTTTTTTTAGATCATCATATAGGTCAAAGCCGTCTAGCCCTTTGACATTAATACCTAAGAAAACCAGTGAATATTTTCCTGGAACAAATTTTTCTATCGCATTATAAGGATCTTCAAAATAATCAATATCGTATCCCAAACTTACGATTGATTCTTTGACCGTTTCCAGGTTTTCTGAAAAATCGTCAATAATTAAGAGTTTAAGACCATCGGTAGATTTATTGTCGTCAGCTTGACTAAGCACATTTGTCCCTTTCAGTGGGATTTTAATAAGAAATTTCGCTCCGATGTCGTCTATCCTATTTCCAACAACAACATTCCCCCCATGGATTTCCACAATCTTTTTTGAAATGAACAATCCAAGTCCGGCCCCTCCAGAATTTGGATAGAATTTAGTAAAGATTCTTTCTGGATCATCGTCTGGAATACCAGGTCCTTCATCTTCTATTAATACATTAGCATAGAAATCATCATCATCCTCAAAGACACTGATAATAATCTTATTCCCTTCATTCTTTTTTGTAAAAAAATAAGAATTATTTAGAATGTTTTCAAATGCTTGTTTAATGTATTCCTTATCAGCCTCTATAAACACATTAGGACGTCCTTGAAAAAGTATCCGAATGCCTGAAGAGTCTTTGTTTGAAAATTGATTATAATCTCTAGCAATAATCTCCAAAAGTTCGCATAGATCAAAAATTTCGAAATCTAATTTCAGCGGATTTGCTTCAATTTTAGAAATATCCAAAATATCATTTGCAATATTTTTCAGTTTTTCAGCATTCTTTATAATAATATTGAGATAATCCAACATATCAGGATCTTCAATTTTTGATTTTAATGTTTTAGAAAATCCTATGATGGGTAATATAGGATTTCTTAATTGATGGGAAGCAATATCAACAAAATCCTGTTGAAAAATATTACGTTTTTCGAGGATGATATTTTTATCAATAGTGCTCCAGATATTGACAAAAAGGGTATAGAAAAAAGTAACAATATCACCAGTAAGCGAATCGGATAACTTACAGGTAAACATTCGCTTATCAGTGTTGTAATCTATTTTAAAAAAAGCAACTTGATTTTGATTAATAATAATTGTAATCATGTGTTCGGTGGGTTCAGTCGATATTAAGATATTTTTTACTTGTACATTCTTGAAAGGCTTGAAAAAATCCACTATCGAATCATATTGATCGTTGTCCATACATGAAATCAACAGTCGTATGACAGGTGAATTCGCATCACCTTTTGCTTTTAAAAAATCGTAGAATGAATTCTTTTTTAAAAAAAGAAATGAATAATAAGAATTTAAAAAAATATCAACATGTTGTTGACCAGACCCTTCGAATACCTTATCTAAGTTGAAATCCAATGTATTTTGAGGTTATTTTTGTCTACTTTATTATTTTCTTTTTTGTGTCAAAAACATCATCCAACATTACTTCTAGATCATCTTCAAACTTCTTCAATATTCTTCTTAAACTCTGTTCTAATTCCTTTACACGTTTTTCCGTTTCGAGTTTAAATATTTCTCTAGAGATGGCAGAATATACATGGAAATGTCCTCCTTCTTTCAAAGTTCTGCTTTCTTTTACACATATTCCCAATCCTGTTAACTTTTGTAAAGATCTAAATACCGTACTCTTGTCACGATTTACAGCTTTAGACAAATCTTCTAAAGTCATTTGTTTATTATTATGTGCTATTAAGGTAAGCAATAAATCCATATCTAGTGGTGACAAATCATAGATATAAATAAAAAGATCCTTTAAGGTTGCACTCATACGAGTAATTGCATTAATTGATGACGACGGCATTTTACATATATTACTACACTTTCAAGCTATTTAAAATTATCTACAAAAACATCTATAAGAATCAATTTAAAGTTGCGAAACGGAAGATCTAAAAATCTAAAAAAATTATTAAATATAAAAAATTAACTTTTCAAATGAAGATTGGTTTTTATGCACCGGCCATTCCATTTCGGAGCTCAACTCCTCGGTGTTCCTCATTTGATTCTGCTTCTGCAGCTGCTTTATGCATCTCAGACATTGCACATCCCATTTGAGCCTCTGGTTTGCCCTTTCTCATTATACCACGATACAACCCGGCTTCTAATGTCTGTCCGTGCTCTTTTTCCCAATCTTCAACTGGTACACTGTATTTCTTCTGTATCCTATCTCGGTACCATTCAGGTATTACATTAAATGCACAGAATGGTACTATACGCAAATCAGGAGTCAAATAGTGAATGTCACATCTCTGTAATCTTTCTAGATCCTCATTATACTTATCTTGGAAATGCATCATTCCTAAGAATAATGATCTTACATGCCATGAACCTACAGAATCAAAATTCTGTTTGAGAAGAATACTTGAAAACATTCGTCCCAAATCAAGTCCGTAGGGTTGTTTACTGCGATCTACAAACTGGTTAAGCTTTCGTATCACTTCCAACATAGTCCAATACCTATTCGATCCTGATTTAATCTCTTCAGTTTTTTCTTCGAAATACTCCAAGAGACCTTTTATGTCAACAAAGGAGGTTAAAGGTGTCAGTTTCTTTGTTTGAACATCTTCAAAAACGTATGTTCCAGCACCACATGCAAAGTGGATGGATAATTCATACTTTGGTTTCTTGCTAAATGCCTCTATCACATTTGTTAAAGGCATACATGATGGAACTGGAAACCAGCCATCTTTTGATATTTCACCGTTAGTTTGTTCTTCAATTCGTTCAATGCAATCAGGTATTGTAATTCTATACTTTTCTCGTTCTTTTTTACTCATTCTACCGGTCAGTGAAACAGGCTGGAAATTTACAGCATGTACTACATCCATATTTTTTTGAGCAAATCGTATTATGCCACCTAACTCATGATCATTAATAGATTTTATTACAGTTGGAACAAAAACAACAGTCATTCCACATTTCCTTGCTGATTCTAGTGTGTATGGAACTTCCCAGTGGTTTTTGGGGTTTGTTCTAGCCGTCACTCCATCGAATGACAAATAGAGATTACTAACACCTGACATTCTAATTTGTCTCATTGTTTCTGGTGAAAGTGCCAGTTTAATGCCATTAGTGTTGAGTTGTACATGATCTACACCCTCTTCTTTCATTATTTTGATTAGTTCTGTTATGTCGTCTCTTAACATTGGCTCACCACCTGTAATTTGAATAGAATTGCCTGCTATAGGCTTCTCAGCCTTTAAGGTTTTCATCATCGCACGTACTTGTTCATGTGAAGGTTCGTACAGATAAGCACCCTCTAATCCCTTTTTAACATAAAAGAAGCAATACCAGCAGGTAAGATCACACCTGTTAGTGACTATAATATTTGCTAACCCAGAATGTGAAAGATGGTTAGTACATAAACCACAATTAGTAGGACAGGCGCATTTATCAACCATCACATTTGGAGCTTGTGCACCTTTTCCATCCATCCAATAGGTACTGAATTTCTTGTACATTTCATATGAGCCAAAGTATAATTCCTCACATTCACCATGGCTAGGACAAGTTTTTGTCATGAAAACTTTGCCTTCTCTTTCAAAGACCTCAGCGTCTAGAATCATATTGCAATCTGGGCAGATACTTTGAGTATACCTAATGGTGCGTTTAGAACCAATAGTTTTACTAGTTAAATTGGAAATTTGTATTAGATCCATAATGTTGACCTTTAATACTGCACTTGATTAACTTTATAAAGATGATCTGACAAATCCTACGGTGTTTAGTTAGTAAAGTACAGTATAGATGAAAGATTTAATATCCAAGTTTCAACTAGTCACATAAAACTATGGAAATTAGCGACAAGGCCAAGAAATCTATGGAAAGCCTTGGATTAACAAATTACGAAATTCGAGTATATACTTCGTTGTTGTTTGCCAGTTCAAATACGGCATCAGAAATCAGTAAGAAATCAGGAGTACCATATTCAAAAATCTATGATGTTCTAAATAGTCTGTATGTAAGAGGATGGATATATTCGGATAACCAAAGGCCACAGAATTTTTTTCCTAAATCACCATCAAATGCAGTGGAAGCCATGATGATAGAAATGGAGAACAATTTAAGGAGTAATAAAAATGTCATTATCAATGAATTAATGCCGATCTACGAAAAAACTGGACTAAAAGAGAAACCAGATATCTGGGTGGTAAGTGGATTATACAACATAGCAATAAAAGTTACTGAAATAATCCAATCGACAAAGGAAGAACTTTTAATAGCCATCCCCAAAATTCCAGAGAATGTCGTAAAATCGATCCAACCAGTACTTCGAGAACTCTTCGAAAAAGGAGTAAAAATTATTATTTTGGCGTCCGATGAAACTAATAGTGAAACCGTAAAAGCAATGTCTAGAGTAGCTGAAGTGAGGCTCAAGAATGATATGTTTGGTGGCGGAGTCATAGGAGATTCCAGACATGTATTAATTCTACTTGGAGAAGGAAAAAATGATCCAACGACAACCTCCAGCTATGACACTATAGCCATATGGGCAGAGCATACAGGATTGGCCAGTTTTGCTAAAGACTATTTTCATTATTTGTGGCAAGATGCAAAAGGATAGGTTGGACAGCTAAAGCCTTATAACAGAATAGTTTAGAAATAGTAAGGACAAACAATGATGTGAAAAGCCCTACTGAGTAGATGAAGTAGATCTTGAGTAAAGAGTTTGTCCTATTTAATTTGTGATTGTTTGTAAAAATTTGAATTTAGATTTAGATTTCAAATACATATATTCATTGTATTAATAACACATAGTGTAGAGTAGTAGTGGTTCACATAGAAACTACGTCATCATTGGAAAGTTTTAGAAAATTTATGATTTTCAGCACTTGTAAATCATTCATTCCTAGTAATTATAATAGAGATCCAGACATGTTTCCCGAAAGAGATACCGGACCAGGCGATATTTATATTGAAGCAGTAGATAAACTCATGGTAAAAAAATTAAGAGAAATTACATTTGTAAATGCAAAAGAAATATTTGGAATAATCTATTCATCGAAAACTGGAAATATCATTTTGAAATGGAGACAGTTAAAGAACAAGAATGGAAAAGTTATAGGCGAAGCATCACCTGGCGGATTAGCCAATTTGGTGGAATCAGGAGTTTTAACCAAACACTGGTTTGAACACTATTTGAAGTCTCAAAAACAAGATGAAGAATTGGTTAAATAGGATACAAATAAAAAATGAAATTCACTAAAGTAAAGGATTCAGAAAACAAAATAGTCTTAACCTTAGAAGAACCAGATGATCTTTTTAGTCTAAGAAGAGTAATAGACATAGGAGACAGCATTATTGCCGATACTACTAGGGTAATCAAACAGGATAATGAATACGCTAGACCAGACAGAGGAGAAAGAATTAAAATCAGGATAATTTTAAGAATAGAAAAAATTAGTTTTGATGATGCAATAGACAGATTGAAGATATCAGGAGTAATAATTACTTCAAACAATGAAAACATACCTAAGGGTCTGCACCATTCTATTAACGTAAAAATCAATGATACGATCATCCTAGAAAAATCAAATTGGAATGAAAACTATATAAAAATACTATCAAAGTCGGCTCTTGAATTTAAATATTTATTTATCTCAATAGACTCACAAGAGACAGCTATTGCAAAATTAACTGGAACAAATTTGAAAATAACTCCTAACATACATTCCGGAAAGAGTGGCAAAAGATACGTTACTGATCAAAGAAATGAATCAAGCAATAAGATCTATTTTGAGAATATAAGAACTGCCTTAGATATTTATTTAGAAGAACAAGGAATCAAAATAGTAATATTTGGTCCCGGAGAGACAAAGAGAAGATTCCTTAATCATCTAAGGGAAAAAAACGAAGCCTATCAAGACAAAGATTTTGTAATTGCGGACGGTATTGAAACGGCTGGTGAAGACGGGATTTATGTATTTTTGAGATCAGAAGCCATGAAGGATCTTATGTCCAGTAGCAAAATTGCCATGGTTTCGACGATTCTGGATAGAGTGATGCAACAAATAAACAACGGAGAAAAAAAATATGCAATGGGAATAGAAGAGACAAAATACGCTAATTCATTAAATGCCATTGATTCGCTGGTTTATTCTGACAAGGTTTTTTCAGAAATAAAAGAAGACGAGTTCATAAAACTACTAAACAATATGGAATATAATAATGTAAAAATTTATGCAACTGATTCAACTACCGATATTGGATTAAGGGTGTCATCACTAGGTGGAATAATTGCATTATTGCGATATCGAATAAATTGAAGTTTGATTTGGATTCACATAACACAATGACGTATTATGAACCAATTCAAAAAAAGACTTTCAATATGCATATATTTTATTTAAAGTGCACACAATAACAATTTATTCATTAGATTTTGAATGCTGAGACGTAGAAAAATTCAATAGCATAGTATCAATCCAAATTAGAAATTAGGATTACCCTTGCGTGTATTGTTAATAATCCATGAAAGATATTCCAATGAAACATCATCCATCTTAATAATGACAATTTCAGGTACTTTATATGGATGATGGGCTAGAATTTCAGCCTTCAATGCTTGGATACAACTCGAGGTAGGTCTTAAAAAAAGCGATAATTTCTTCTTCTTGTTTTAATTCAGATTCCCAAACATACAAAGAATTTATTCTTGTATAATTTACGCACGCACATAATTTCTTCTCCACCACAAGTGTTTTAGATAGATTGATTAAAGATTGTTCATCGGTGAAGGTAGATATCAGAATCATACCATTACAACTAGACCGTTCATCTTGCATTTGCATTCATTTATTTGATATAATAAATTCTATTTATTGGTATACAATATGGGCCCATTCATATGGAACCAGTTATTTGGGTAGACACCATTCCTTGAACAGCAAAAGGTTATGCAGTAAACTTATTTTGAAATTTATGAGAAGGACCAAGAATGCAAATATAAATAAGGACACTCTAATCTAATTTTTACAATCAATTCATGAAAATAGATAATATAAGGAACATATAAGAAAACGCTCACATAATTCAAAATGAGGAAACATATTACCAATTTGCAGGTCTAAAGTATAATCCCGCCATAATTCAAGAAATATCAAAATTGAAGATTCAAGGTTGTCGGTTATTTTTGAAATCGTTTGATACCCTAGAGAATTGTTTTTGTCATCCTTAGAAAGTCTTGCAGAAGATAAAACTAAAAGTTTAGAGCGTGAATTACATGAGATCAGAAATAAGAAATTGGTGGACAAGAGATACAGGATTGAAGATAACTATGTAAACTGGAGCAACTGGAGACAATTTAACGCGATAGAAACAAATCATAATTATAGAAAGAATGTTTTTGATTGTTTTATTGAGAAAACAGAATTGATAAAACCAGTTATAGAAAAGAGGTTCAACAAAATTAGGAATATTTACGAATATGAGGGAGGAATGAATCCTCTGCATGGGTATTTAGAAAGTGAAGGAGTATCATATGATAAGTTAAAAGAATTTGTAGAGAATTTAGCAAATTCAACAAGCAAACTATTCAGCGAAAGACTAGTTACTCTATCTAATAAAATTTTTGATAGAAATCCAGAGTATTATGATGATTTTTACTATTTTAGAAACAGAGTTTTTAAAGATATCTCAGATGAATTTGCTAAAGTAAATCCTATTTCAACTGTTATCAAGACTCTAAGGGATTTAAAAATGAATGTAAAAAAAATATCCTTTGATTCAGAGGATAGAAAAAATAAATATCCATCCCCCATCTGCTTTTTTATACACATTCCTTCAGATATAAGAATTCTTTATAGAGAAGAAAGTCCATATTTTGATTTTCAAGGATGCTTTCATGAATCAGGACACGCGATGCATGCCACCTCAATTAATCCCAGTTTAGAATATGAAAAAAAATACCACATCCCAATGGGAATTAACGAAATCTTCTCAATCTTTTTGGAAAGACTAACGAGAAATAAGAAATATTTAGAAAAACAATTAAAGATATCAAATAGAGGAAAGCTGGATAAAATAATTGAACTAAATAATTTTATGGAATTATTTTTCGTGACTTTCTATTCTGCAAACTCTTTAACAAAAATGGATTTTTGGGTGAATAAACGGTCCATCGAAAATACAAATAAAATTTACTCATCGATGATGAAAAAATATACAAATATAGAAATGCCAGGGCAGTACTGGATGCTTCACCACATAATGCCAGAATCAATAATGTACGTACCAAGTTATTTATTAGCTGCTGTAAGAGCTGCAGAGTTAGAAAAAAAAATTGAAGAATTATACGGGGAAAATTGGTGGGAATCAGAAGAAGCCGGAAAATATTTAAAAAGCATGATGAAAGATGGTGCAAATATTAATTTTCAAGAATTTTCTAAGCTAGATTCAAGAGTGTTCTTAAAAGAGATCACTGGGTAGGAAACTATATGCGATATTTCCCATGGTCAGGGAAATGTTCTCTTAAAAATTCATCGGTTGATAAATTTTTAGACCAAATATTAAAGATTAATGTAAGCTTTGATTTCATAAATTGAGAAAGTTGAAGCTCACCGCATGCATAAAACGCACTAATAGTTACTGTAAAAGGAACATTTAAAGTGCGTGTGCCACTAAACTCGATAAACGCAACTTCCAGTCGATGATATGTGGAAGAGGCCACGGATTTATTGTTTGAGATTGATCTTTAATACATAAAAGTATATATTACTAAATTAATATCTTGAAACAACTTTTTTAGATCAGAAAGGTTCTTCATGCAGTAATGCGGACAATAAAGCTGCCCTTAACTCTTTTCCGTAAGCAGCTTGTTTAAAATAAAGAGCATTCACAGTATTATCAATTGATGGAGATATTTCATCAACTCTAGGTAACGGATGTAAAATAGAAACATCAGGTTTTGACTTTTTCAAGATATTTTCATCAATAGTATACAATCCTTGAATTTTTTTATATTCTTGAAGATCCGGAAATCGTTCTCTTTGGATACGTGTTACATATATCACGTCTAATTTTTCTAACAAGTCATCAGATAATTCAATATGATGATACATTTTTACCTTAGTTGAGATATCGTATATCGATTCACTTCGAACTTTTAGTACAGATGGAGAAACAAGATGAATTTCGACTTTATAATTAGATAGGGCATAGATTAGAGAATATACCGTACGGCCATACTTTAGATCTCCTATTATTCCAATAGATAGACCATCAATTCTTTTTTTTTCTTTGAATATGGTGTAAATGTCCAACATAGCTTGAGTAGGATGTTCTTCGCTACCACTACCTCCATTTATCACAGGTTTTTCTGATATTTCACAAGCATATCTACTCGAACCATCGGAAGGATGACGTATTAAAATGATATCGGAGTATAATGAGATGGTCTTAATGGTATCAGCATAACTTTCGCCTTTCATGATAGATGAAGAATCCACATCTGATATTCCCAAAGATCTGCCCCCAATGGAGGACATAGCAGATTCGAAACTTAACCGGGTTCTAGTACTATACTCATAAAAAATATATCCAAGAATTAAGCCTTTTGCGATTTCTCCACGCTCTCTAGATTTCAATGTTCTTATTTTATCAGTAATATCAAAGAGAAAAGTAAAATCATCTATATTGAAATCGCGAATGGACACTATATTGCGATTAAAAAATCTATTTTGAATCATGAATAACCATGTAATTAATACTTTCTAAAATATACCATCATTCAGTAGACAGCAAGGATAAAAAATCATCCTGAGCCACAACTACTAAATCCACATTCAATGCACATATTACAGCCTTCTGTAATAATTAAGTAATTTTTACAAACTGGGCATGCTTCTTTATCGCTTTCTGTTCTTGTAAGAGTGTATGGGTCAGGTTTGGTAGTAATTGATACAGTATTGGATTCAAAACTATTAGGTTCTAGTTGGTTATCGACTGTATTAGTTGCTACGGCATATTGATCACTTGATTCATAATCCTTAAAAATTGGATTTACCTGATCAAGAACATAAGGTTCATGTATGTTTGTTAAAATATAATCATGCAAATACATACTTGGTTTAACTTGGAATCTTTTTTCACGATCATTACCAGTAATATGTAAAACTTGTTCATTCCTAGAGCCATCTCTATAGATAGTCACCCCTTTTAATCCAAATTCATGAGCAAGTAGATATGCACATTTTACATCCTCAACCGTAACATCTCCAGGCATGTTGATTGTTTTTGCAATCGCGTTACTGATCCATTTTTGCCACACAGCTTGAGCCATTATATGATCGGTCCAATGAATATCTATGGCCGTAACAAATAGCTTTTGTATCCATTCAGGTATTTCATTTATGCCACGAACGGATCCGTAATTATTTGCAATTTTTATCAAAATTTCATCAGTGTATAATCCATGTTCTTTCAAAACATTCTCAAAAATCTTGTTTGTATAGAAGAACCTACCAACAGTAACACGTTTTTCAAACACCAAAGCAAAAACAGGTTCAACACCATTAGATACATCCGAAATCATTGATAAAGTACCAGTAGGTGCGATAGTAGTAGTCCATGAATTCCTGATTCCATAGTTTTTAATTTTTTCTATTAAGGAGTCCCAATCATAATAATGTGAATCCTTAGGGATCTCATGGTAACCCGACAGCGGAATATCTCCATTCTTATACTCAGTCTGATCAAATAACGGGAAAGCACCTCGAGATTTTGAAATGACAACACTTTCATCCATACTAAAATACGACAAAGTTTCAGCTAGTTTACTCATGAATTCATATCCTTCCTTTGAATCATAGGGGATTTGTAACATGAATAATAAGTCTGCTATACCCATAATCCCCAATCCTATTCGCCTGGTTAGTTTTGTATTGATATCTATTTCCTCTACAGGATATTTATTGACGTCAATAACATTGTCCAAAAATCGTGTAGCTGTTCTAATGGATTGTTCATATTTGGGCCAATCAAATTCATACATTCCATCTGCTTTTCGTTTTACAAATTTGGATAAATTAATGGATCCGAGATTACAGGACTCACATGGATACAAGGACTGTTCGCCACATGGGTTAGTTGCTCTAAGTGGTCCCCCTTTGGCATCGATGCAAGGATTGTATTTATTTATATTATCAAAAAATATGACACCAGGTTCAGCGCTCTTCCATGCACTCAATGCTATTAGCTCCATTAATTGATGAGAATCGATATTTTTCACATTAGCCTTGGTTCTGGGATTTTTCAGAGAATATTTATGATCCGCTTTATTTACTAATGATTTCCAAAAATCTGACCAGATACCTACACTTACGTTAAAATTTTCATACATCCCTGGTTTAGTTTTCATTGTAATGAATTTTTCGATATCTGGATGCCAAGATTCCAAAATACCCATATTTGCGCCACGCCTTTTTCCACCTTGTTTAACTACGTCTGTAATTGAATCGATAATTTGCATAAAAGAAGTTGGTCCAGATGCAACACCACTAGTAGATGCAACTATATCCCCTTCGGGCCTTAAGTCAGAATAATTTATTCCAACACCTCCTCCAGATTTAAAAATCATTGCTGCGTCAGTGGATGATTTCATAATAGAATACATATCATCAGGCATATCAAGAACAAAACAGGCAGATAGTTGTCCCAATCTGGCACCAGCATTCATAAGAGTTGGCGTATTAGGAAGAAATTCATTAGAAACCATCAAATTGTAATATTCCGTTATTTTGTTGCCATAATTGCTCATTTTTCCTTCTGCAATCAATCGTAAAAGTTCTTTAAAGCTTAACTTCATTCTTCCCAGTTTGGCCTCATCAATATATGATCTGATTAATGCTTCAAAATGATATTTATTAAAATAATAACTTCCAATTTTTAACTTGCTATCGAAATCGTCTAATTTTTTATAATATAATTCTGCTTCAGATAAAGTCTGTGTATGATTATTGTGAAAATCATAAACTCGAGAGTCATGAATAATATCCGATATAGCAACCAATATTGCGACTCGTTCAAATAATTGCTTTGGACCTTCGATAATTTCACCACTATTATCCCTCAATAAATATCTTGAAGACAGAACACGCAGAGAATTGACATCCAGGGTTTTATCCACTTCGTCAAGATCTTTTTTATTTAAGATCTTCATTTTCATTTCCCTTAATTTTCTTCTTTCATGACGATATAGGATGTAAGCCTTAGCGGTCTCAGCCAGACCTTCTTCAATTAAGATTGATTCAACCATATCTTGAACATCTTCGACGCTCAAAACATGATCTCTATGAATGGACTCCAAGTATCCATTTTTAATAATTTTATTTACCAATTTTGATGCAAGTAATTCAGCCAATTTATGATCGGGTTTACCAGCTGCAACCAATGCTTTGTAAATTGCATTCGATATTTTTGATTGCTCAAAATCCACTATTGTACTATTTCTTTTTTTAATATGTACAATGGTTTTATTTTTTGAATCATGAAGATCAGTTTCAGCCATATAACATTTATATATTATTTATAGATCGTTTATATTAATTTCGATAGCTTATTTTATAAATTAGCGAGTTTCAAATAAGAACTTACATCCAGGCTTAAAGTATACCATATGTAATAGACAGTCGTATTATAATGGACTGGTATTAAACAATTATGAATAATCTAACAGATATACAAAAAAATGACTAAAGGACTAAATGGATGGAGTTTATTCAACATGTGCTGAACAATGGATATTAGTTAAATGTGACAATATTTCGAGATCCACATATAGAACAAACATCACTACTAGCCACTCGAGTTCCGCATATAGAACATATGCGATTCTCTTCAAATATATCAAAGTAGGGGATAAAATTAGTGGATTTTTGTATCAATTCCACCATTTCCTGAGTAGGAACATCACTAGTGAGTAGTTTTACGTACAAACCTCCAGCCATAAGATTATCCAATTCAATTAGATTTCTAGATAATGAATCTTCATCATCAAGCATTTTTTTGGTAATAACTAGTCCTTGTGAATATGATCTAAAATCATGAGTCAGTTTACCAAATTTCTCGGAATCGAGGTTAACAAATCTTGTTGAACTAGAATCATTTATAATGGAAACGCCAAATTTGTCTGTGTTATGTTGGCCGAAATCAATTAGGACGTCATTAGCCGTTTTAACCACTTTCTTTACAATATCAAATCCCACATCTTTAGAAAATCCCAAAATATCATGAATAGATTCATCTAATCCAGTCAAGTTAACGATTATAGAAGTAGAACCCAATTGTGGAAAGCCCATAGTATGGGATAGAGCAGGTAATATATCTTGTCGAATGTTTTCTAATAATATCTCCTTCTTTAGTAATAAAGTACTTACTGAGGGCCTCATTAACAAGGCTAATTTAGTCCTAAAATAGGTTTCATCTTTATTTGATTGATAAGCTAAACGGGGCAAATTTATAGAAAGGGAATGTAGTGCGACGATCGGCAACCCCATATCTTGATGCATCTTATGAATACCTCTACTACTACGAACCGATTTTTGTGAGAGAGATATTCGACCACCTAACTTTATGATCTTTGTAAGAAGGGACAACAAGTCATTAGATAAAGAATTTGCAAAAGTTATAAAAAGTCCAAAATTGGGCAGAGATACTTGCTCTATATAAGACAAATATCCACTTAGCATTTGAAGCAAACGCTCGCTATTTTCATTTCCACTCAAAACTAGCGTTATAAATGGAGATCCTGCATACTGCATTGAAACAGAAGATGAAATCAGTGAAAATGAAAAATATTCAGATATTTTATCAATAGCATAATCACCAAAAATTTTATCGATGTTTTCTATGACTATCTCTCTGGAAACCTCTCTTTGAAGTAATGAAACCATGATAGGCAATGTGATATTTAATTTATGAGCATGTGTATTCCTAGGTAAAAAAAGAAAATGGCTTTTGAGATTCAAGTTCTTGTTTACTTGCTCGATATCAACAAAAATAGTATCAGCGCCTATACCCCAATGACCTAATGCATCTAAATGAACCTCACCACTATAATGCATATCCATAATATCTTTTTGAAAATTATTTGCAAAATAATCAGAAAAAACTTTTTCCGAAATATCTGTAATTAGGTCATTTATGCCATTTCTTAATGAATTATCATTATGATGGAATTTTTTATTTAAGTCAAAAATGGGAACTCCGATTCTAATTAACTTATTCATTTGTTCCTCTAAACCATGTTCTAACAATACATTATTTACACAATCTCTTATTAGTCTAGATGTCAAGTAAGAGGTTGAGAGTTTATATATTTTATTTTCCACCTCTTCAGTAATTTTTGTAGCTTGTTCTAATGACATATTTGCTTCTCTAACCAAGGATTGAATTATTTTGTGTGGATTGAATTCTTCGATGGTTTGATGGCTGGTTCTAACATACATTTTCCCACTTTCAATTATAGACTTTTCTTCTATCTGTCTAGCCAAGTTTAACACCAATTTACCTAGATTAGTAATGGTATACCTCCTTTCACCCTTATTTAGACCTACCAATGATTGTCTCAATAGTTTTCTTAAATGATATGCAAATTTCCCAGATTCTTTCTTTGATTTAAATCCTGCTAGTGATTTTAATTCAGAGTAGGTTAGAGGTCCTTTATTATTAAGAATGCGCAAGATATCAATTCGATTAGGACTGGCCATTACTGAAAAAATCATTCTTACTCGTTTGGATGTGGATTCCAAAACTCCGCGTTTAGTTTCGGATGGGGGCAGATATGTATACCTCAACTACAAAGAGCAGTCTTATTATTAGTATATAAATAAAACTATCGGTCAGGATAAGGATAAGATGCTCTGGTTTGATGAGAACCTAGCTTTCTAACAACACTTGTCCGCTGTTAAGTATATCATCCTTTAAATTAATACTAGGTCTCTTTGAAATGACAGAAACTGGAACTTCGGGTAGTTTTTCTTTTGCCTCGTCTTCCAAACTATTTTGAACATCACTTAATATGGCCAAAGCATCTTTATCGATCACAGATGCTATTTTACCAGCATCGGTGTCAATATTAGAATTAATTAATACATCACCAGTTAGTGTATGAATGTCATTCAAAACATCAGTTGCAGACGGAACAGCCTTTGAAAGATCTTTCTGAATATCTTGGAGCATTTCTACAGTCGGATTAATTGTATCCATAATAGTTGAGAATTCGGTTATTGTGGTGAATCGGATTGCAACGACTTCTAAGGCCGTTGTTGCATTGTGAGTGTTCTTTCTAAGTCTTCTCATAGCAGATAACTCATTTGCAATGATATTTGCACGTGCATTATTTCCTGATTTTATATTTTGAGTTATTTTGGAGCTAAAATTAGCATCAATATTAGAAAATTTTTTATCCATTAATTTGAGTTGCGAAATTTGCGTATTTATCACAGAGATAGCGCTGTTAACATCATAATAGAACTGGCCACTTTTTTCCATCAAATCATCAGTAATCAGGACATTTGTTAAAAACAAATGTTAAACTCTGTAAACAAAAAGGAGGATTAAATTTAGCTAGGGTGTTACGACATTAAACTATTGATATTTTTGCAATATTAAACCATGTTTTTCGTGGAAATCAATCACTTTGATTTTAGAACCCAATGGTAGATCAGAAGGTGAAGATATTCCAGGCAGAAACCCGGAAACATTTATGTCACAATCATCTAATTTAAAAATAACCCAAGCATACGAATTGACATCTTCAAATCCTTCTGGTGCTACTGCTTGGATTGTAAATGTTACAACTGTGCCCTTACCGCTGTATGATATTTGTTTAAAAGAGCTAGAAAAACATTTATCACAATAATATACGGTTTCTAATATAATATTATGGCATTTATTGCACTGATTAAGAATTATGTTCCCATTCTTCGCAAATTCGATGAACCGGTCTCGGGAGCTTTGATTTTTTGACTTTGATTGGGTCAATTACAATATCACCGTCTATTTTATTTTCTTGAATATATGTACAGCTGCGCTAGCCCCGGTAGCACCAAAATTATGAGTCATGGCTATCTCAGCATCTTTAACCGTTCGTTCTCCAGCTTTATTCGTAAATTGTTCAAATACTTCTACAACTTGACCAACACCAGTTGCTCCTATTGGATGACCTTTAGATTTTAAACCTCCAGATGGGTTAACAGTAATATCGTTATTTAATCTGGTACGTCCTTCTCTAACAGCCTGAGCAGCAGATCCCTTGGGAAAGAATCCTAGATCTTCGATGTCTATTAATTCGGCAATGGTAAAACAATCGTGCACTTCAACAAAATCAATATCTTTTGGAGACAGATTTGCCATTTTATAAGCTTGACGGGATGCTTCAACGGTACTTGGAATCGTGGTAATATCTTTTCTAGATTGGACTGAAGCGGGTGATGCACCCCTACCTGAACCCACTACTTCCATATACGGATTTCCGCTTTTTTTTGCGAATTCCTCATTACATAGTATGACAGCTGAGGCACCATCAGAGAAAGGACAGCAATCATATAACTTTAGTGGAGATGCGACCACAGGAGATTTTAACACATCTTCTATAGTAATTTTCTTCCTAACATGGGCTTTTGGATTAAGAAAACCATTTTCATGATTTTTAACAGCGACTCTAGCCAGATCCTCCTCTGTCGCTTTATAAGTAGCCAGATATGCTCTAGCCATCGAACCAAAAAGACCGGGAAATGATGCTCCGTTACCCCCCTCATAAAAAAAATCAGAACAATAGGAAAAGAGTGTTGTGCTTTCAACTGTACTGGTATGAGTTACTTTTTCAACCCCCAGTGCTAAAACACAATCATAAAATCCAGCAGATACATTTGCAAATGCTTCTCTAAACATTACAGAGCCAGAACCACATGCAGATTCAATAGTAAGACCAGGTACATCAGGGATCCCAAGGTTACTCATAATTACCGGAGCCATGTGAACCTGTTTATCAGCCACACCAAAGACGTTTGAAATATATCCTGCTTTCACGTCTCTTGGAGTTATACCAGCTGATTCAATGGCATCTCTTGAAGCATTCAAGGCTATCTCAATAATACTCTCATGTAATTTGCCATACTTTGTACTGCCAGCACCAAGTACATAGACCTTTTCACCCATATATTAGAAAGGGCTCTAGCATAATAAAAATGTAAAGTGGATGCATAAAATCTCAAAATGATTGATTCTGTTTTTGTTTTTATTTGAACAATACCTAAGTAATAATCGGAAACGTCCATTGTAGTGACCTTTTTTTGGTAACAGATTTAAATTTGTTTTCACATATTACATGTAACTCAAGAAAAGAGAAAATTATTTGGGTCAAGTTCAGTAACGCTTTACACAATTAATCCTAATTCAGAAAGTCTCTGATACCGTCAATTCAATTACTATCTAGTGTATATGGTACAAATCCTTTCGCCTATTCTTTAACAATGGAAGGCTTTTTCTAACCACGCCAATCCTAGATAGATCCAAATCTATAAACTCAAAGCCTTCTGAATTACCCATATCCATAACAACAACGCCAAAAGGATCAACAACTAAACTGCGACCACAGAAAATATTGCCAATTTGGTTAGGGGCAATCAGATAAACTCCGTTCTCTATTGCTCTAGCTCTACACATTATTAACCAATGATCTTCTTTCATTGTTCCCTGCACCCAACCAGATGGAGCTATCAATGCATCAGAGCCCTTAATGGCAAGGATTCGAGAAAGCTCTGGGAATCTCAAATCATAACAAACCAAAGTTCCAAGTTTACCCAAAGGAGAAATAACAGGAGAAAATAGTTTATTTCCTGCCAATAACTTGGTGGATTCCTTAAAACCTAGTGCATCATAAAGATGCAGCTTCCTATAATAAGAAATTAATTTTCCCTGTTCATTTATTAATACCACTGTATCATAAACACGATAAGAATTTTTGTTAATTTTACTCTCCTTCTCCTGCTTTGTATTGGTTGTTATTAGATTTGTATGCTCATAAATGGAACCAACAATAAAGATATTGTTTTCTCTGGCGCTTTTCTTCAATTGCTTAACAAAATTACCATTCAGGGATTCGGAAATCGAAAACAATTCTTTGCTAGATTGTGATTGGGGAGAAAACGACATCTGGAATTCCGGGAAGCAAATAATCTTCGCTTCTTTTCTTGCAGATTGCTCAATTTGTTCCAAAGAGAAAGCCAGATTTTCTTCTTTGTCTGGTGACGACTTCATTTGGACAATCGAAACCCTTACCATAATCATACAAAAGAGTAATGAAGTTTAATATTAAATTAGTTGTCAGTGAATAGAATTAGTTGACTTAAATTCACTCAAAGAATTGAAAAATCATCTACTGTTATATCCTTACTTTCGTCTCAAAAAATAGTATTAAGATACCTCACTCCGTGAATCAAAGGTACATGTACACGTTATTACTAATCTATTTACTTGATTAATTCCAAATTAAAAATACCGGGGTTAACGGTTCAACAATGTTTAATAATTTTTGCACTCTTAAAGTTTCATGGAAGACTTTGAAAAAGAGATAAAGGATTTAGCAGGATGGGAGAAAGTAGTTAATAAACTAAGTAAGAACTTTAAATTTAAAGATTTTATTGAAGCTTTTAGTTTTGTTACGAGGATTGCAATGATATCTGAAAAGATGAATCATCATCCAGACATTACAATATCATATAATAGTGTTCATATCGATCTAACAACGCATGACATAAACGGTATAAGTAAAAATGATATAATATTAGCAAGAAAGATTGAGGAATTAATATGAATTGATAAACTCCCCAATCCAATCCGACAATAATTCATTCAATAAAAGAATCTAAATATAGTCCTAATTGTAAAAAAAATAAAGCGATGAGCGTGAGAGAAGACCCTAATGTAATTTTACAGCGTGATTCAAGAATAAAATTTATTGGAATATTAAAAAATGGTAACCAAGATATAAGTTTTAGCCAAGATAACAAAATTGATGAGAATGATGTTAAACTAAGTATGATTCAAACGCCTATTATACTGGAAGCTGGAAAAAGGTTTACGGACTTGGGAAATTTGGAGTCTGTAATATTCGAATATGACAAAATGAAATTATATAATTTGCCTATGGGCGAAGAAACAGTCATTTTCGGAACCGATAACGAGATTAATAATGAGGAGATAATGAAATTGGTTTCCAACAATATAACAGGTTTTCAAAATGAATCAGGGTCTCAGTATCTAGGACAAAAAGGCCAAACAGATCCAGGTCAATTTGAAAACCCATGGCAAAATTATATTTCTAATTTAATTGAATTTTGGAAGGAGTTTGCAATAACTTCTATCAGAATGAATGAAAAAATGGTTGAAGAATTTTGGAAAATTTTTAGTAATAAATGATTCCGATCACATTTATGCTAATTTGTTAATCAAAAGTTGAAAGTGTTCATTTTATTTTTATTTTAGAAAATCAACGCTTTCCCATTGAGGTAAAATGAAGAAATTTATTATATAATTTCCAAAAATAATTGAATTGTTGTTAACATTACATTCTATATGAGGATGAACAAACGAAAGCAATGGATAGCTGTTACTTATTTTTTCAGACATTTGTATAAGATTACGTATTTCAGCTCCACGAATTTTTGGTATTTTTGTGCTAGATTTTACTTGGATCAACAAGAAGGTGTTGTTCCGGCTGGCTACTATGTCAGCTGGTCCTCTACTACCCTTTGAAAAAAATACGGCCCAACCATAATTAGTAAGACATGATCCGGCAGCATATTCTGCTTCGCGTCCAAATCCACTATAAGACAAAACTAGAATTTTTTAGCAGTCAAATTATAATAACTTTTTTAATCAATAAAATAATGCAATATCGTATTACAAGTTTACGAGTAATGTAGATATACTTTTAATCAAAAAGAATATAAAAAAATTATTGAAAAGAGGATTGTACATAGGGAGATTTCAACCATTCCACAAAGGGCACTTAAATTCGCTCAAATGGTGCAGCGATAAGGTAGATGAATTGATAATTGCTGTGGGAAGCTCAGATAAAAGTTTTGAATTAAGAAATCCTTTCACCGCTGGAGAAAGAATAGAAATAATTAGAGAAAATATAACCGCTGGGATAAAAGAAAAACGTGATAAAATCATTCTTATCCCAGTTCCAGATGTAGGAGTACACTTACTATGGACATATAACATAGATCTATTAGTTCCTAGATATAATACTGTATTTACAAACGATCCCTTTACTAGTATGTTATATAAGGAAAGGGGAATTGAAATCATACATCCGGACTTAATTAGTAGAGAAGTCATGTCTGCCACAGAAGTAAGGCACAGGATTGCAAGTGACAAGAACTGGGAAGAGTTAGTACCCACTCCCACAATAAAACTGATTAATGAAATCGAGGGGGTAGACAGGGTAAAGAATTTATACAACCTAACAAAATCACATGTTACCACAGAATATTATCATTAAGTCAGATTGGTTGGAGTTTTGAGGAAATAGTTGTAAATGTTGTCAGTAGATGGTTCAACCGGCGAAGGAGGTGGACAGATTCTTAGAAGTGCAATAACTATTTCAACAATAATCGGGAAGCCAATAAAAGTGACAAATATAAGATCAAATAGAAAGGATCCTGGTTTGAAGCATCAGCATGTCTTAACAATTCAGTTACTTTCAAGAATATTTAATGTACATACCGAAAATGTAAGTTTGGGTTCGGAATGGATCAGGTTTGAAGCATCTAAAGATAGTAGATTCAACGAATATGATAAACCTGCAAATGATGTCATAATTGCAGACATTGGAACTGCGGGCAGTATACCATTACTATTGCAGACATTAATTCCGACAGTAGCAATTTCTCAAAAAGACTTGGTAATTAGATTGTCAGGCGGAACCGATGTGAAATTTAGTCCAACCATAGATTACATAAAATATGTATTAAGAGATGCATATTCTAAAATTGGAATCGTATTTGACATAAATGTCCTAAAAAGAGGATTTTATCCCCGAGGACAAGGAGTCGTCGAAATCAAAATAAGAAAAGCCATCGATCTTCATCCAATAGAGTTTTGTAATTTCAAAGAAATTGAACCAAACATAATAAGCATAGCAGCAAGATTGCCAAAACACATTCCAGAGAGACAAATTGGAAGTGCAATAGCAACTTTGGAGAAAAAAGGCATAAGATACTCCAAACACAAATCTATCTTAGAAAATTCAGAGAGTCCAGGATCTTCAATTCTAGTATACACTACTTCAGAATCAGGTATATATTTGGGGGCGGATTCTATCGGCGAGAAGGGCGTCAAAGCAGAAGTAATAGGCAATAGAGCTGCAAAGAAATTCATAGACGATTATGAATTTCGCGCATGTATTGATCAACATTTAGCGGATATGCTAGTCCTGCCATTAAGCTTTGTTGATGGGAAATCCAGGTACAAAATATCAAGAATAACGACACACCTATTAACAAATTTGGAAGTGATTAGAATGCTCAATTCTATAGAGTATCATTTTGAGAAAATCTCTGAAAACGAATTCATACTATCGATTGAAGGTAATCCAGTTATTTGAAAAATTTTTTTGTTTCTCCCAGAGTCATCATATCAACTGGATTTATTTTAATCACCATTGGCAAATTTGATACGGCCTTTCCGATTGCCAAACAATTTCTATGGGAAAGTGTCTTGACCAAGGACTTGATAGTTGAGGAGTCTACTAACGACACCTTTGAAATTTTTTCTAGATCAGAATCGTTTGTAAAATTGAATAAAAAAATATTATCAACCTGTCTATATATGGTATCATTTATAGCATCTGGCTGATTTGTAATAAATGTAGAATAAATTCCAAAATGTCTCATCCTTGTTATTAGATCTTCCCAATATGTATCACGAATATATAATTGAGCTTCTTCAGCAAATATAAAAATTGGTGGAATTAGAGATTTTTCTAATAATTCAATTAATTTATTCATCACTAGCTCAACAATCATTCGTCTTACTACTGGAGATATCCTGCTCATATTCACTATCATAGCAGCACCCTTTGGTTTGGTTTTTATTACATCCTCAAATTGAAACCCTCTTTCGTTAACACCATTGGATGAAAACAGTCGAGAAGAATTAATCATGTGGAATCGGGATAATAGTGCATCCCTAACCAATTCATTAATAGTCCAAGTTCCAAAAGCTTTACCAAGCTCAAATAGACTAAGTATCTTTTTATTTTCTAACGAATCCCATATTCTAAAAAATTCTCTTAGTGAAGCAGAAGGCATATCTAATGCATTTTTTAACATATTAGAAATAGAAGGTTTTCCAAAATATGTTAAATTGAATTTCAATTCTCTTCCAGGATTTAACAAAAGAAGCTTATCACTGATAGATGAGGGCGTCCCATCAACATTAGAGGATAGCCCACTATACTCATTATTTAAGTCAAATACTATTACATAGGCTCCATACTGTATGAGAGAGTTGATCAGTATTTTTGAAAGATGAGATTTACCGGTTTCTTTCTTGCCCGTGATTATATTTAACTTACCATCTAGATCTTCAGCAAAAATTTCAAAGTTTTGATTATCAGATCCGCATCTACCTAAGGAAATTGGATATTGCATGTTTTTCTTTAATAAAGCCTTTATCTCGTTTAGACCAATTTTGACAATCTTGGAGTTTACTCTTGATGGTACCCAGTCTACATCGGTTGATATTTGATTGTCATTGTCAATAGAAGCCCTTATTTTAGTCTTAAAGATCCTGACATCCCGTATTGTTTGAGATAGATTGGTAATCTCCAAAGGATCAAAAATATTTTCAGCACTAAATTTAGAAATCACCTCATCCTTAATTATCTCCTCTACAAGGGACGATGATGAAAAATACTCTTCGTCATAGAATTGAACTAGTAGTTTCTTATTATTGTTAAAATCTTCAATAACAAAGTAGTCACCCTTATTTGCAAAATCATTTGTTACCGCGAGTAAGAGAATTTCATCACCTGTTTTTGATAGAATTTTCATCTCCAGGCAGTCCCTAAAACGGATGATCTAGCATTCTCATGAGAGATTTCTCTAACAGAATAATTAGACTTTATGAAACTCTTTATACTTGCCAAGTCCGTATTTGAAAAAACAGAGACATAATGTGAAAGTTGGAGAGTGCTTGGATAACCAAAATGAATTAATTCGTTATATAGTAATGTTCCTAAAGTACTATTCACATCATTATTATATGATACTACATCGGCCCTTAGTATGTTTGAGTATTGACTGTTAGATAACTTTACTAGAAGATGTTCTCCATGTATCCTAGATATCAAGCTTCGAATAACCAGGTTTATATCAACATAGGAACAAACTTTAGATCTTATCAAAGGATATGACAAATACTTTAGTATCTTTATTTTGGAGTTTTTACTTATTCCAATTAATGAATTTTTATTGATAACAGAATTTTCTATGGTTTTTGAAATATCATAAAAATGATTCTCAAATATTGAAGATTTCAATGAACCATCAATGAGTATTATAGAGTTTGAAACCAATTTTGATAACCAAAACTGAATATACCTTTCTATATTTACTCTCAAGAATTTTTTTGCATAATCATCATTAAAGAGTATTAGTTTGGATACATTGTGCTCAAGTCGAAGATTCTGAAGAGCTTCTTCGTTAAGATAAAAAATTAACGGGCCTATTCTTAAATGAGCAGCAGGTTTGCCCTTAAAAGATATACATATGGATCCCTTTACAGCATATAATCCACCATCCTCGACTTCTGCAACCTTAATACAGCTAGAATCAATACCAAAAACTAACTTTTCCTTTTGCACTAATTCGATTTCATTTATTTTCTGGTTAGCATACCTTTCTGAATGAATTCCCCAATTTTGTATGGGTACGCCCTCGTCATCGTCTACAAAAACCAGCTTTTTATTTTCAATTAAATTTCTATAGTCCTTACAAAAGTAGGAATTACTAAAGTTGTTAATTAAAGATTTTTTCATATTCTCTATATTTGATTCCAGATCATGGAGATTTAATTGATTGTGCATGTTGTTCAACAACAACAAGATGCTAATAAATGTTGTTCATGATGTGCATGTTGTTCAACAACACCTTTATCAGACAGGAAGTATATACAAATATCAAGCATGAGTGAAGCGGTATCGAAATTATCTTTGGAGACAAAGATAAAATTGAAATATAAAGAATGGGAAGTCGAAATTACATGTGTAGAAGATAAAGTTAAGAATGTAGTGGAGAATGTCCTTACCGGAATAGATATCGCCTCGCTCTCAAGTACAAATACCAATAGTGAAATTGAAAAATTAAAGACTGAAATTGATTTATTAAAATCAAAAATTGATGGAGACAGTAATTTGCAAAATATGAATCAAAGAAGAAACAATGTTTCATTAAAGGAACTTGCAAAGAATGGAAATACGTGTAGAAGTTTGATGGAAAAGATCTTTTATGAGAAATTTTTTGAAAGTGAGAGACTACTTATAGAGGTTCACCAAGAGTTGTCAAGAATTGGATATAATTACGATAAAACAGCAGTATCACATTCTTTAAGTGACATGGTAAGAGAAGGGATATTAACTCGTGTAGGAACTCTAAGGAACTACAGATATATTCAGAAAAAACCATTGTTTGAAAAGTAACTATTTTAGAGTAATTTTTTTGCCATAATATCATTTAACCATTTAATTCCTATAGTGGTAATCCCATACACTACTGATTCTGATTGATTTTCCTTACTTACACTTTTTACAACATATCCAACTTTAACTAATTCAGACAATCTTGAACTAATAGATTTTGGATTTAGGTTTGTTGTAGATTGGATTTCGGATATAGGAGATGATTTTTCCGAAATCTTGCCCAATTCGAATGCTATTTTTGACCCTAACAAAAATAGCATGACTATTTCCTTATCGGAAAATTTCTTATTATGAATCTCTCCAAGGTTGGGTAATATTTTGGGCCCCTCAGGGGTAATTTTGATTATAGATGAATACATCTCGATTAATTCGGACACAGAGTAATTTAAGGAAATTTTCTGAGCCAAGCGTATCTCTGGAATATTTTTGGTAAGAAAAGAAATAGTAGACAGAAGAACATTCTCAGGCTCCCCACTAAATTGCACTTTTATATCGTTATATTGAATTGAGATATTTACAATATTATTCTTGTTTGGATCATCGTAAACCATGTAAATATATTCAATAAACTGATAAAATGTTATAAACTTATGAATGTATATCTATTACCCTTGTTATGAACTTTTATCAAAGTAGTTTAGGAAGTAGATGAAAAGTACATTAATGGATGAAATGCCAAAGGTCTTAGGTCAAATTACTAGAAATGTCTAAGGATAATGATAATAAAAATAATTTCATTAAAATAGGATTTACCAAATTATTAAAACCATTTGAGGATTCAATGAACGAAGTAGAAAAAATTTCGAAAGCCTTCGGATTAGCATTGAGGATTTACAGTAGCATGACGAGAAAATATCAATATGATAAAATTGAACCTCAAATAAATCATTCACTAAGAGTAGCATTAATTCTAAACGAAGAGATGAACTCAGATAATTCAGATCTGGTTTGTTCCGCACTACTTCATGATATTTTCAATAAACAAGAAGTATCCAAAGAGACGAAAGACTATATAAAAAAAGAAATTAGCGAAAAAACATTTACAACAGTATCGTTTTTTAACAAATATACCAATTTAGAATCCAATAAAAATGAAGAATTAAAAATAGAAAAACAGTTCGGCAAAATAAAGCAATCAGACAACATGATAAAAAACATTATCCTGGCTGAACGACTAGATGAACTTCGATCTTTGAAAAATTCAAGAAGGAAGGACAAAATAGCAAGAATTAAGGAGGAAACTCAGAAATATTTTGTACCATTAGCAGAGACAACTAACGAAAAAATTTTGTTAAAATTAGTGATAGCGCTTTATGAATTGAAGTAAGAGACTAGTGATTATGGTTTATTACAGATACCGTTATTTTCCTTATGACCCGTCCAATGAGAAAAACAGCCGAAAAGAGAATGACCAGAGCATCCACATATTATGCATTTCTTATTGTTTTTATTCAAACCTATTCAATATATCCAATTCATCAAGATAGTTAAATTTATTTGATAATAATTAAATTGACGATGAGAAAATCCAAGGGTTGAATTTATGCGGATGACGTAATACGATGTGATTCATATTTTTTCAGTGAAGAAACATGATATAAGTTCAATGTGAAGATGATTACAAGAAGACGTTTGATAGAAAAAAGTCATAATAAAAGCAAAGTATCTATCTTCTTGGACTAGCCATACCAGTTTCGATATAATTAACTGAATCTGCAATATAGCATGCATGATCAGAAATGCGTTCCAAATATTTTAGAATTAAAGCAGTGGAGATATTGCATCGGTTATCTGAATAATTATTTGTGGTGACAATTTGAGATGATTCACGCGTACTTTTTCTGTACAACATATCAACCATTTCCTCCATTTCATAAATTTTGGCTAAAATAGAATTATCCCGTAATCGTAATGCAGATATCCCAAGATCCATCATCTCTAAAACAAGTTTTGACATGCGCATTACTGAAGACTTATCGCACAATTCTAACGGTCCAAGAATTTCTAATACTGTAATAATATCAAAAGCATATCTACCAAATCTTGAAAAAACGTAAGATAGCTCCATGCAAGATTTTATGTATCTCAAGTCTGTTGCCACAGGCTGGAATCTAGCGATTAGTTCTATACATAATTCCGATACTTCATCCTGAAGAAACCTCAATTTTGCAGACGACTCAAATATTTGATTTTTTGTGGAGGTATCATCATCCTTATAGGATGTAATAGCCTTGGACACTGTATTTTCAGCTAAACTAGCCATATCAAAAATAATGCTGCTAACCTTAGTCAGCCCCAAATCAAGTAAGCGTACCAATTTGATTAAAACGTTAAAAACTTATATAAATAAGCCTATCCGAATTTGCCGGAAATATATCTTTCAGTTAATTCTTTCTTTGGATACTTAAATATTTGATCGGTTGGACCGAATTCGATTAACTCTCCTAAATACATAAATGCAGTATAATCCGAAACTCTGGCCGCTTGTTGCATATTATGAGTTACAATTATCACAGTCAAATTCTTCTTAAGATCATTCATCAACTCTTCAATTTTTGAAGATGCAATAGGATCTAAAGCAGAAGTAGGTTCATCCATCAAGAGAATTTCAGGTTGCATCGCAAGGGCTCTGGCAATACAAAGTCTTTGTTGTTGGCCACCAGACAAACTTATTCCTGGTTTATCAAGATCATTTTTTACTTCTTCCCATAACGCTGCTCCCTTCAAACTATCGTGAACTATATCCTTTATCAAATTTTTATCCTTAATGCCATTGAGTTTCAAGCCAGCTGCTACATTATCATATATACTCATAGTAGGAAATGGATTTGGTTTTTGAAAGACCATCCCCATTCGTCGCTTTATAAGGACAGGATCTGATTGTTTATCATAAATATTTAAATCGTCTAAAATAATTTTGCCATCAGCTGTTGCATTTGGGGTTAAATCATGCATCCTATTAATGCATCTTAACAGGGTTGTTTTACCACATCCAGATGGACCGATTAATGCGGTGACACAGTTTTCCTTAACATCAAGATTAATACCCTTTAAAGCTAGTTTGCCACTAAACCAGGCTTTCAAAGATTGGATTGATAGTTTAGGATTCTCTATTTTGAATTCTGAATCAAATTTGTGCTCAGTTTTAGCTTTAATAGAAGGTGAAATCCCATCTTCAGTGGTAGTAGTGGTAGTGTAGTATCAGTTTCGGCCTTGGTTTTAGTGTACTCTGAAATATCATCAATTTCATCTTTAATAGAAGACTTTAAGGAGTTGTCCAAGTTACCCACGAGATATCTTTATTAACCAAAAAATCATAATATTTGTTTTCTATACGAAATATATAGTATTATATAGATAAGGTAGAGAAATTATCACGTAGTTCGCTTTAAACACGTAATACTCCTTTTTTGTGCAAACATCCTCAGGGCAACGCTTAACGCCAATATGAGCAATATAAGCACCAATGCAGCACCCCAACCCTGTTCATGAGCTGCTGGATATGGTTGTGAAGCCAATCTCCAGATTCTTAAAGGTAATGCATCAACAGGGGAATTAAAGCCGCTGAAAAATAGACTTGTTCCTAAAATAGTCATTATTAATGGTGCCGTTTCACCAGCGACTCTAGATATGGCAAGTACAATGCCTGTTAATATACCGCTTTTGGATCCCTTTATCACAATATGCCATACCACCTTCCACTTTGGAAGGCCTAGACCATATGCTGCCTCCCTTAGAGTGTTTGGTACTAGTTTCAATGTTTCTTCAGAGACCCTTGCAACAATAGGAATCATTATTATAGATAAAACAAAGGCTCCTGCCATGATTGAAAATGAGCCAAGTGTTAATACAAGTGCGATATATCCCGTAATTCCTATTACGATAGAAGGAATACCAGTCAATACATCATTAAAGAGTCTAAGGAAATATGCAAAATGATTTGCTAGAACTGGAATATTCGGATAGGTAAACCCCTGCCAGAACTCCAACAGGGGCTCCAATTAAAGAGGCAAGTCCTACAGCTATCAAAGTTCCTTGGATGGCTGGACCAATACCCCCATCGCCTGAACCGAATGCACCCGGAGGACTGAATAGAAACTCAAAGCTTAGAGCGCCAACACCATTCTTAAACACTTCAAACAAAATGGAGGCTAAAGGTATGATCGCAATTATTACAAAAACAAATAACAAAACGGTCATAAAATTATTAAAGACCTTTCTTTTTATGGAATTTTTCGCAATACGTTCCTGAATGATTGATGTGTAATCTTTAGTTTTGTTGTCTTTGATCATACTATTCCCTCAAGTTAGAATAGGATTTGGAAACCTTTGAAATTATATAGATAGCAGCAACATTTATGAAAATAGTAATTACAAAAAGTACCAACCCCAAACCAATTAATGCTGAAAGATGGAGATCGTTTGATGCTTCATTAAATTCATTGGCAATAATACTAGAAAGAGTTTGACTTTGAGAAAACAAAGATGTCGGAATAGCAGCCAAACCAATTGCATTTCCTATAACCAGTGTCACTAGCATGGTTTCTCCAATAGCTCTTCCCAATCCCAAAAATGTTGCTCCCATCAAACCAGTTTTTGAAGAGGGTAGAATAGCAGTTTTGACCATTTCCCATCGTGTTGCACCCAGTGCGTACGCGGCTTCTTTCTGTGAATGAGGAATAGCCTTAATGACCTCCCTCGATACGGCTGTAATGATAGGAATAATCATTATCGCAAGAATTATTCCTGCCGTAAAAACATCCAAACCAAAAGGAGCTTGGGCAAAAAGAGAAAAATCTCCTAGTGTGTTATGAAGAGGCTCCTCTACGTAGTCTCTAATCCAGAATCTGAATACAAATAATCCCCACAGACCATAAATAATACTGGGGACAGCTGCTAAGAGCTCAACTATAAATGATAAAATGGTTCCAAGTTTGTTTTTCATCATTTCTGTAATAAATATGGCTATTCCTATGCTGATAGGAACCGCAATAGCCATTGCAATTGTTGAGCTAACAAGCGTTCCTATTATGTAAGGCAAGGCTCCAAAGGACTCTCGCCCCTCAACAGCATTCCAATCAGTTCCTATTACAAAGTTAATGCCTTCTTTAAGAAAGATAGGTACAGAGCCTTCAGCTAAGGCAAAAAATACAAGGGCAACCATAAACAGAGTATAAACAGATGCCCCAATTACCAATCCTTTGAAAAATTTATCTCCAAAAAACGATTTTCTGGATTGTAAATCTAGTTTCTTTACTAGCTCGGCATGCGTATTTTTAGAATCTTTTGGAGGCAAAGTATATCAATAAAGTAAAACTATTCAATAATATATTTTACATATATAATCAATATAGAACATATATTCTATATAGAAAAAAAATAAAAATTAGTTGGTGAGTATTGGGTTTCCATTAAAAGTCAGTGATTTCAATGTTGCTTCATTGACATCAACGACAGATTGAGGTAATGGAACATATCCCAATGATTCTGCGAACTGTTGTCCGTCAGTTACGGCCCACTCCACGAATTCAACAATTGCTTTTGCTTTTTGTTCATCTATCGATGGATTAGTGCTCAAGTCTTTATAGAGCAAAAGGTAGGAGAAACTAGAGATTGGGTAGGAATCAGGTCCTGGTGCATCTGTTATTGTTACATTAGACCAAGATTCTGAACCGCTAGGTAACGTAGATGCTTCTGCGCTTACTGCTGCTGCGGTAGAATTAACTGATGGCAAAATGAAATTACCCTCTTGATTTTGTACTGCTGCATAATTCATCTGTGTTGTTAATGCATATGCTAATTCGACATATCCAATGGTATAAGGTGTTCCTTGAATTGATGCGGCCACACCTTCATTTCCTGGTGCGCCTATACCAGATGGCCATTGTACTGATTTGCCCTTACCAACAGTTTGATTCCATTCAGGACTTACTTTTGATAGATAATCAGTAAATACAAATGTTGTACCAGAACCATCAGAACGATGGACTGTAACTATATTTTCAGAGGGCAAAGTAACACCCGGATTAAGTTCTTTTATCTTTGGATCATCCCATTTAGTGATTTTTCCTAAAAATATGTCTGCAATAACGGGACCTGTAAGATTGATAGGTGTAGTTACTTCTGGAATATTATATGCAAGGACAACAGAACCTAGGGTTTCTGGAATGTGAACAGCACTTCCTGCTTTTTGGAATTCGGTTTCCGAAAGAGGAGCATCAGAAGCACCAAAGTCAACTGTTTTTTCAGTGAACTGTTTAATTCCTCCACCACTCCCGATAGAAGCATAATTAAGATTAACATCAGGATTTACTTTTTGATATTCTACTCTCCAAGTATCTATTAAAGGATATGGAAAGGTTGCTCCAGCTCCATTAATAGCAACTTGTGCATGTACCTGAATTCACATAAACTGGGACTAATAGCGATACGGCTAAAAGTGATATACCTAATATCCTATAGTTGATTAATTTATTCATCAAGTTTGTATAATTATATAATTATTAATCAATTGTCTATATATTATTCATATACTATATAGAATAGATTAATGTAGTATAAAAAAATATTTGTAAGATATTATATAATAAAATATCTCTCTCTTGATATAATAAAGGCCATCATAGTATTAATACCTCCATAAATAATTTCTATGCAAAACAAGTTTTTCTAATCTTATTACTGCCGAACCCTCCAGGAGATCGTGCTTTGAAAACAAGAAACAGACCATCCAATAACAGCTTTTGTGAATATTAAAGAACTACCTCTATATAGAAAACTATAACAAGTTTTAAGTTTGACTGAATTAATAATCAAATTACCTTTTTCCTTCTGCAATCACACTTAGTGACCATTCCTCCCATGTCGTTGAATGGTCACTATTTTCTACCTCAACTTTGACATGCCATAAATTGTTCATCATACATTGTTCATTGTTTATCAAAATCGATAGCAGAGCATAACAATATCGATTCTCGTAAGTGTTATCCTATTTTATAACAGTTTATGATCATCGTCGATCAACAAGCACCTCGAAGATCAATAGATAAAGTTCATACATTTTATAGTAACTATATAGATAATGGTTATATCATGACATGGATTATAGTAAAGTAGATTGCGCAAGATACAAATCGCAATTGATGTAGACGGATCACCATCGGGATACATTTCCTGGCATAACCATTTTCAAAACAAAAGCAAAATAAGAACACTAAAACCTTACAAGAAGAACGAAAGATATGGCGTTCAGAGAATGGAAATGCTAGCAGTATATTTTGCAATTTCAGATAATCTCAAAATATTTAAGACCAAGCTAAAAAAAAGAGGAAAAAGAAAAATAATAGTTATTAGAAGCGACTCAAAATCTACAATAGAACAACTCAACAAAAGGTCAAAAGTGAAGGACGAGATTATCAAGCGAGTCTACAATTCAATAATAAGAATTATAGAAAAAATATCCTGTACTCTAGTATTTGATTATTTGAGGAGAACGAGCAACAGAGCCGGAAAAATTCTAGAACTTATCAGAAAAGAAAATAGATATGGGTATTATTTCCCTCATGTAAAAAATACTACTAGTTAGTAACTTAACTCTTCCTACTTTTTTTGCATTTTGTAAAATCGGTCAAGTCAATAACTCTACAAAGTGACACATATTATATGTTATCTATGATAATAACATAGTTCATATTTCGTATTTTCGTATTTGTAATTTAATAGTGACAATTGCATTTTTATGAAAAAGTAGTATCAAGTTTTAAGAGAACATCTTCTAAATATTCATCAGTTCTAAAATAGATATAGAGGAAGCGATCGTTTAGTTCATTTATTGGGATATATGCCAAAAAAACATCCTCATATAGATTAATTAGTCTGAATTCTGCATCTTCATCAATTAAATTGGATTGGAGAGATACTATACTTTTTATATTATTTGATGACAAGGTTTTATCTTTAAAAAGTGGGTTACCATAATGGTTGGAATTTCTAAAGGAAGAACAAGTAATTTTCCTTTTTGAGAAATGGGGATTATGACGTATATTTCTTGATTTCCCTACTAGCAATTTTCCATTAGAGTCAATAATGCCAGCAAATTGTATAGAAACATCAACATGAAGTGCAGTAGTGCACAATCTATGGAGAAATTGTCTTTCTTCCATATCCGATCTTATTCTATAATATATTAATTATTTATCTAAATGTTCACTATAGTATATGGATCGATGATTTAATGCTAAAAACGATTCTTCTGCAACCTAAATTCTAGAAGTATGATAGAGTAAGGGCTATTGTAATATCATGTAGCCTGTGAAAGTCTCATGGATATATGAATCGATATTCAACATTAATGGTCCACTTCCAAGTAGTAAAGAAAATATCGATATTATAAAACTAATGATCCAAATATATTGAGAATAATTTTTCAAAAGCATCAATAATTGATTATGTAACTTGTTGATCTTGATCAATAAATTGGAGATTTCATTCTTGGTCTTGTCCAAAATGGTTTGGAATTACAACCATAATATCAATAAATTAGTTTTCGATAGAGTATATTACGATCATTTTCTCTTATTTCACCTAACAAGTTGTTTTCTTCAGTTAGTATAAGATAGATTTCATACGACTTAAACTATTGATTGATTTTCAAAATGTAATAACGTTTAACAATGAGGTCACTTATTCCCTATCATTTTATTTCTCCTCCAACATTTTTTATAGTTTCGTTACTTGTTCGGATCTATTAACACTATTAGAATATCAATATCATGAATTGATAGTATTTGAGTTCATGATTCTTTTTTTATTTACAATATTCATCTATATTGAAAACATAAATTAAATCGAAATGGAAATAGGATAGTCTGACGACCCGTTTGCGAGATGAGGTCCTATCCTATTTCCACAAGATCATCGCGTAGTTTGAGTAAGATGAGTATACAAGGAATAGGATATATCCATATCCTATATTATCTAAATGAAATATTAACACCGAAAACTTGTTTTCTTATATGTAGGTTGTTATGCCTAAATTAGGTACGCAATTGCACACATATACATGCATGACCTTTCGGTTTTGTTTTTAACCCGCGTATGATGGATTAGTAAGAAAATTGCATCATTATATTACATAAAATATTGCCAGATACTACTTTTTAATATTGTTACCACATCACTATATAATGAATTTGGTATTTTATTATTAAATAACGTCAATAGAAATAATAACAAGATTCCTTGAATAATAAGGAATAATTTAATATAAGACACATCATCTCATAGAAATCATAGATTAGAAATAGGATAGTAAATAGAGTGGGGACAGATCGAGATAACAAACACTCTATATCCTATCCTAATACTGGAGGAGGCATGAGCCGGTTGAACCAGAGATCACCTATTCTGCAAATCTGTTTTTATTTTTATACTATAGTATCTAAATGAAATCAGTTCAAAAGGCAATCCCCTCTATAAATCATAATTTGTCTTGATCAATTCAAAGACGGAGTGAACTTCACGGTTTCTTTCTTTTAGATGACTACCATTCGATATTTAGGTGGTCCGACGATTATTGTTGATGAAAAATTCAATACAAAGACTTGATTAAGAATGATCCCTTATTAAAGGTCATATTATTACTTCAAAATATTATAATATTCTTGAAAGTCATCAGGTGAATTTCAAACTATGATGAATGAATATATTAATAATATTGCTCCTAGTCCTAAACAGTAATATGCGAAATAGTAAAGCTTTCCTCTGTTTATGATATTTATTAACAGTTTGATTGTTAAATACCCAATTATTGCGGATGATAAAAATCCAACCATATAAGAAGAAAAGGGGATTTCCCCTATCGCAGATAGCTGTGTAGTATCCATTAGAACAAAATCAAATACAGAGCCACCTACAATGGCTGGAATGGATAACAGGAATGAAAACCTGACCAATTGAGTATGATCAATTTGTCTTATCATTCCTAAAGAAATTGTAATACCGCTTCGAGAAATGCTTGAGAATACAGAGAATCCCTGAGCTATTCCGATTAATACAGCATCAATCTTACTGATATCTCTGGAACCTTTCTTGAAATATTTAGTGATATAAATGAATATACCGCTTATCAGAAATCCTATAGATAATAGAAAGAAATCATAAAATGAAAATTCGAAGAAGGACTTTAGTGCAAATGCGATAATTGCAGTTGGAATGGTTCCAATTATGATAAGCATCAATAGTTTTCTATATTCTTTGACAGCTTGCAAAGACATGGAGCGAGAATAGAAAACAGACCTGAAAATCATTAACAAATCAGTTCGATAAAACCCTATGAGACCTGCTAGAGTTCCTATATGAAGAATCAAATCAAAGAAAACAGGTACATGAATATTAAGTAATAATTGGGTTAGTGCTAGATGTCCTGAGCTAGATATTGGCAACCACTCAGTTATTCCTTGCACGATTCCCAAAATTAAAGATTGAACGATATCCACCGTCATTTTTTATCTACTGGGTGATAGTGATTACTCATTTGCTATAAAATGTTTACATTATCCACAATACATTATCGCCAAAAATAAATAATTCTTTGACAACGATTTGTACATGGGTGAAAAGATTCTAGTTACCGGGGCTACCGGTTCTCTGGGAAGTGAAGTTGTAAAGCAGCTCTAAAAGACACCTCAGATATCAATATTAGGGCAGCAATTCATTCATTTGAAAATATAGGCAAAGTACGATAACCAGGAGTTGAGGTAATACAAATTGACTACCGCTGATCATGAAGTTAATTTGGTTAATGAGACAAAAAAATGTGGAGTAAGTCTTATAGTAAAGCAACCGTAATGAGGGCCCGATTTGAAGGCAGACATAAGAACAATGAGATTGCATCGTCAAGCAGAAAAGATAATTGAAGAATCAGGAATTGGATATATTTTTCTGAGTCCAAATGAATTCATGCAGAATTTCATAAATTTTCATAGCCCGTCGATTAAGAGCAATAATGTATTCTACTTACCAGCGGGCCACTCGATGGTCAGTATCTTGGCGTTTGTGATTTTGTAGTTGTAGCGGTGAAAGCACGTGGTCAAAATAGACTTGCAAAGTATCACAATAAAACAACGATGCTAACAAGACCCGGAACCCGGTCATGTGACAGAATGGTCGAATACTTTCTGAAGTAACAAATGAAAAAATAGAATAATTTGATACTTCAGATGACGAGGCCAGAGGAGGAATGAAAGAAATTGGTATGGATGATCTGCATGTCGATGCTATTTTGGAATTAAATAGCTATTTTAGAAAAGGACACGCTTCACAGGTTTCTCCTGCAGTAGAAGAGGTAACGGGTATTAGACTTACATCATTTAATCAATTTGCAAGAGATTATGCGGAATTTTTTAGACAATATTGGAATCGAACTGAGAAATAATAAGAATTCATTTTGATATGTTTTAAAGATTTTTATATATTCTATAAAAACTCTAGTAAGAAGAATCAACTATCAAGCAATTCTCGATTGTCAAAACTTCATAATCATTTTAATGTAGAATGTCATAAATATCTTTTATTAGATTTATCCTTATACTATACAATCTATAAATAAAATATACACAAGATATTTTTGATATATTGTCGTCGTTGAAGTACAGTAATATATTTTACACGACCCAAATGACGACCATTTCGCGATGGGGTAGGATACAGCAGTGCCAATGTCATTACTCAATTCTACCCCATCTTCTCTTCTCAAATATATTCGAAGAGAAAATACTATATTAAATATTATATGACAAAATAAGAGTTGTTACTGTAAACAGTATTAATTTGAATCCGGGTTTAATTTTTGGATAGAATCGCAATTATTATTAGACCTAAATAATTTGTCAGTTAGGGCATTTTTTAGCTCAGCATTGTAATCCGAAGAGATATCTTGTATTAGTTCAGTATCATAATTGTTATTTTAAATTGTCCGCTATCTAAGTTTTAATAAAGCGTCTCATGTTTCTCAGGGTGCATTTAATATTTGGCTGGTATATTGCTGGCTGTTTCTACATCTCTTATCTGATTAAATTTATTGCTAATAATCAAATGCAATGGCGTCTAGTAGCATGGCATTTATCCTTTGAAGCTAAATAGTTCATACTGTGATAACATTGGGATAGGGATAGATAGAATAAAGATAGTAATGCAATAAAATCCATCCTCTTTTCCTATCCCAATAACAAATCTTTTGCAAATTTAACAGTGCTTTATTGTTAGTAGGTAGTATTGCTTTTATCTTTATACTATGATATATAAATGAAATATTCGGAATCTTTCAGGTGTTTCATTATCCTGCGTTGTCTACTTGTTCCTAATAACGTATTGAACCCCAATGCATTTGATATTCTTGCTAATAATCATTTATCTTGGTAGTTTCTCAACTTCAACCATCTAGTAATATTGAGGCAAGAATATGAGATAAACATGTTTTTAAGATCCAAACTGTAATAGAACTCAGCTAGTTTTGATTTAAAGTAGACATTAATGATGTATACTGATCTCTATACATAGAACATATTTTTAATAAAGAAAGAGATGGGGTTAAAAATCATCAAATATTATTTAAGGTTATAATTGTACTGATTACAATTACATCCAAGTTTCATGCATGGGTGAGTAGCATTATCCTGGTGCTCATAATATAGATGATCTTCTTTTGTATGAAAACAATTCATACATGGTTTATATAGATCAGCGCTGTTTCTACTGGCCATAGTCTTTATCAATATAGATAACCAAAATGTCAATAGATGTCAATCTAATATAATAGTTATGACAATTCCAATGAAAAACTTTTTGATAATTCGAGGAGTCGAAGAGCAAATTCCCGAGATTTTAGGTTTGGATCAGACGAAAATTCTTGTTTTATAGCTATTGTCGAGAATGTCTAGGCTGCTGATTGATTGATCAGAGTGGAATAAAATAAAAATTATTAGTCTATTCAAACTTTACAATTGCATAATGCTATAACGACTAAGTTAATTATAGTCTTACAATGAGAACCAACATTTTCTCTAGATTTGATTTTGCCTACAACCAAAAAAAAATTATTGAATAATAGCAATACATACAACATATGGGGTTATTTTGATATCCTCTCCCTCTACATTAATTGTCCAAGTGTTATTTAGTATATTGGGTATACTTTCGATTTCATTTATTTACCTATAATTGTCATCCAAAGTATGGGAAATCTGAGGTTCTATCACATTATGATCTATCAAAGTTCTCTTCCGAGTTCTACCTTTCAGAGAAGCTAACGATGAGTAGGTTTATCAAACAATACAATGTTTACTAAACTCGACATCAAAATCAGAATGTTATTTAGTTAATTAAAAAGATTCCTGAACATTCTCAAATATGAGGACTATAGAGAAACTCATAGCAGATCTTATGAGATAGATTTCCGACAGAATTCATCAGAGACTTGTATTATGTCTGCCATAGTACCTGTAGTGCATGAAATTAGTAATTATTTGTATATTAGTTACAATTTCTGATAGTTTCATTATGAAAGCAGTCTTTTATTTTATTTTTCCTAATTAAAATTAATTTTTCTTTGTATCTTTTGATGACCAAAAGGTTTGTTTTGTTAGTTTCCATTTCTTGTAGTCTTCAAGTATTTTTTTATGATCAAATCCAAAGCTCTCCTCGTCCATGGTTACAAGATCTACCCATTTTAATGAAGTTGCATCATCCCCTGCCAGTAATTCTTTTTTGTCGCTATTATCAGAGATTTTTCCAATAAATACTGTCGATATCCGGTGTTCCCTTGGATCTCTATCAGGATCAGAATAAACACCTAAGATGCTATCAAGTTCTACATCTAAGGAGGTCTCTTCTTTTACTTCACGTATCGCCGCATCTTCTACTCTTTCACCTACATTTAGAGATCCTCCTGGAAATACCATCTTTCCTTTATATGGCTCATTCCTCCGCGTAACAAACAAAATTTTAGTTACATTAATGGGTATCTTACCTTCAAAAAACCAACGCATTTCTGTGGACTTTAGCATTTAATTTATCTGAATGTTTAAAGGTAAATTAATCTATTTCCAGTAAAGATAAATGTATATAATATTTATCAAAAAGAACTCATTGATTAAATGTTACAATACGTAATTAGAAAATGAATTGAATTTCACTCCTATCTGCAACTATACGTTGATTAATTTTCGCTAATTTATTATCTTTTTCAATTATAGGTGCTAGGGATACAGATGTAATGTTGTTATTATTCATCAAGATTGTATTACCTTGTGTCATTGCATGTTGTGTCTTATTCTCACTACTGTCATCCATAGTTATTGTCAAATTCTCTACCATTGCTTTCCTACTGTAGATGTAACCAAGGCTATTTTTGCTTAAATAATAATATAGATACAATTTCTGAATTGTTTATAGAAAGTATATCGATTCATTCGATATATAATCATCTGATCATTACCTAAATTCTGATTGATAATATTTAGAGTTCCCATAGTATCAGTCATTACTATTGGTATCTATTCAACATCACATGAGTACCTATTTGGACATGTTAATTTTGTCGTCTGATTTTAGGAATATGAGGGACGCCTACGGCAAAAGCTATTGAAACTATTGCTACAAAATAAAAGTTAAACCCTATTGCCATTCCGATTGCACCAGAAAACCATATGCTTGCTGCGGTAGTCAAATTCAATACTTTAGTATGACTAGAATCAACCGTATCCTTTTTATCAAAAATCTCATCCTTTAGTATTATCCCTGCTCCAAGAAACCCAATTCCTGTTACGATTTGGGCAGCAATCCTTGTTGTAGAGTTTGGATCAACTAATGCAGAAAGATAAGTAAATATCATTGAACCACCAATAACAAAACAATGTGTTCCAATTCCAGAGGCTTTCCCCTTCAATTCTCTATCTGCACCAATTAATACACCGGCAAGTAATGACAAGCCAATATTTATTAAAAAATCAACTTCCTGAATACCGGTTATGCTCATCGTTAAATCTTCCCCGTTTTTAAAATATCATAGTTATTTAAAAACGTGTAGAAGATAAGTGATTCATCTAACAATCAAAACAGTTTCTATCTTATATTTTATAATTTAATAGTAGAAATTTTTTAGGATGATTATATCGTATTAGTGGAAAATATTTTTAGGACAATAAATTATAACTCCTTCCTACAGAAACCATCAGTTAACAATATTCATTATCTGGAAAGTTCAAAATTCATATGGTCTAGATTTGATATCGTTAATGCATACAACCTAATTAAGTGTTCGAGCGTAAGTAACGTGAATGGTACTTACATAAAGAGAAATATTGCGATCTGCAATGTTATCACTTATTTAAATATAGAATTAGTGAGCTTTATACTAGTGAATGTTTTCAGACAACCATTCTTTTGCGTCTAATATATCTGACTCTGTAAGATTATGACCTGATTGTTGCCATTTCAAAGTCACATTTGCTCTACTTTTTTCTAGAATATCAAAGAGGCTTCGTGTCTGATGTTCTGATACTATAGGATCAAACACTCCTGCAGATAATAGTACCTTTTTATCAGATAGATCGAGTGGAGAATCTGGTATAAAAGGAACCATCGCTCTAAACAGGATCGCACCCATAAGGGTTCCTGGATAAGAAAGAAGAAGACTTGCTGCTATATTTGCGCCATTAGAAAAACCTACTGCAATTGTCTTGCTTAAATCAAAACTGTAAATGCTCGATGCCTCCTTAACAAAATCAGCCAATTCTCTGGTCCTAAATTTCAAGTCCTCCAAATCAAATACACCTTCAGCGAGTCGTTTAAAAAATCGAGGCATTCCATTTTCCAACACCTTTCCTCTAGGACTTAATAATGATGCAGAAGGTGATATCATTTGACCAACTTGTATCAAATCATCCTCATTTCCACCTGTGCCATGAAGCAGTAATAAAGTCAAAGTTTCTGATTGATTATCTTTGGGTCCATATGCTTGATCAGAATTGTCTGCATCATGCTGCTGTGATGGGGAAGGAATAAAACGGTATTTAAAATCAGGTTTACTCATTATCTTTCACTTTGAGTATTACTAGTTTGATTAGAAGATAGAAGAAGAAAATTTATCAAGTGATGGTGTACTAATTTTGGGAAGCACTTTCTCAAGATATTTGCGGTCAGGTTCTAACCATTCAGGTAGTAAGAGCTTTTGTCCCAGCTCCTCCTCTTTTTGGTCTACCATAAAACCAGGCGGATCAGTTGCTATTTCAAATAGAATACCGCCAGGTTCTCTGAAATATACTGAATGAAAATATGTTCTATCAATTACAGGGGTAGCATCCAAACCTGTATTGATTATTATTTTTCGCATATCTAACTGGCTTTCATCAGTTGGAGTTCGCCATGCAATATGATGGACAGTACCCACTCCCATAGAACCTCGTTGAGTATAGGGTAGACATACGAGGTCCACAGTAGATGGAGAATTCAAAAGATCAAGTTCTCTTTTTTGCTTGTTACCATAGAAATCATCTATTATTTTTTCTTTATCTTTAATTTCAAATCGGAATCTACTTCCCTCAGTCTTAGTTTTTGAGAAACCCATGTTTTCAGTTAAGAGATCTGCTGTTCGTTCATATCCTTCCAAGGAAAGAGTTGCTGAATAAAATCCTCTAGTAGCATATTCTTCTGGAATAGGGCCCTTTCTCCAAACATGATCTTTTTTAGTCTCAGCGTCCTTATGTGCAACAAGTTCTATTTCCATACCATCTGGATCATAAAGTGTAATAACTTGTTCAGTATCATCTTCGAACCTCTTGGTCGGACCGGTATAACTAACCCCTTGACTTTTTAGTCTGTTAACCCAATATTCTATGGAATTTTCAGGTATCAAAAAAGATGTAGTAATTACTTGGCCCGTTCCCCTAAAACCTCTTGGCATGCTCTGCCAAGGGAAAAATGTCAGGATTGTCCCTGGTCTTCCTATATCATCTCCATAATAGAAATGATATGTTTGTGGATCATCAAAGTTAACTGTTAATTTTACAAGTCGCAAACCTAAAAAACCGGTGTAAAAGTCAATATTTTTTTGGGGGTTACCTGCTATAGCCGTGATATGGTGTATTCCAAGAATACTTTGGTGACTCTTATCCCTAGTCATAGTAGTATTTTCCAATTATAGTATAAATATCTGCTAAATTAGGTAAAATCAAAATTAACAATCTTATTACTTGATGTTTGATTTACTACTGTATCTATTAAAAAATCTATACATATTTCATATGCAAAAAATATTTCCGAATTGTCTTGGCAACTAAATTTGAAGATCAGATACCTCATAACCTCTTCTTTCAGGTAATGTTTCAAAAATAGGTTTAAGTTTTTCAACCAAATCAGATAAAAGGCGATTATCTATCTGATAAAAATTATCCATCTCTTCTTTAGTTTCCCAAAAAGTAAGGATTATGGATTCAGATGGGTCTTCTAGACTATCCATTACTATAAATCCTTTCATTTTACTTTCTTGTGTTTGAACCTTTTTGAAAAATTCTGAAATCGCCTTGGTACTATGATCTCGTTTACCCGGTTTTAATAGGATTTTATTAGATTTTACATATTGTATCATATTTTTTGTTATTCAAACTTCAAAATAATCTTGTCCTTTGTTTATCATTTTCCGGCTAATGTGACGTTGTAGAAAATGTATGTCATTATTTGAATAGATTACTACTAGGGTTCTAAAAAGTAAGAGATATCAAACGGGCAGGTGGAAATGCATTCACGAGTTTATTTTGAATAAGTATGATTACCAAAAAAATGTACGGGATTATAGAATTAACAACCCAAATTGAAAGTAGTAAACAGAAAAATCACAAATGAAGTGAGGTTTGAGTATGATATTAGAGAGTACCTTTTCTACTATTGATAGGAACGTTAAACTAGTGAGAAACTTCAAATAATGTTATTACCATGGTTTGTCTTGAAGAAAGATATCTTTTATTCTGCAAAAGATCATTCGTCAATCTATTCTACAATATGGCTTTGTATAGTATCCTTAATACAAATTAGAATAGATTAGAAGATTATGACTATTGCCTCTTGTATTGGAAAGTTTAGTCTTCCACGGTGTCTGTATGTTCATCAAAATATTGTACAAGTCTATTTTTAGTAAATTCGTCCAGATTCACCATACCGTCATGAAAAGAGATCAAACCAAGTTTTATTATCCAATCCATATCCTTTACGAAATGTTCAGAACTTAACCTAGTTTCTTTTAGCCTTGGATCGTCAAATATTTTATTATATAATTCATCCATTGTCCAATGGGTCTTTTTAGGATTATAGTTCGCTTGTAACTGATTGCATATATCAAGTATTTCTTGACTCGGTTGTGTGTTGTCCTCAAGACTCATAATAAGAATTTGTATTTCTGTCCTTAAAAGATTTTTTATAATCTAATTCTTTCTTTTTAGTTCTTGACCATCATGTTAATTTTATGTAGTTACTGTATTTGGGTAATGGAATTTCATAATAATTGGACATATAAGATGGATAATTTTGGCGTTTGATACTAATCCCTAGTATGGATTTTTATCAAATTCTATTCTTTATGTATTGATATGAAGTATCATTTATTAAGATATTATTTCCCGGCTAAGCTTCATATTTTCTTAAAACAATAGTCATTTTATCAAAAAAGTTCATACTCAAGTCTAACGAATAATTCTTAATTACAGAATTCATCTATCTTAAATATTAGATAAATGGGTCATTATACATGAAAAATTATGTAGGAAAAGAACACGTTTAATTGTTATACAAACTTTTTTTATAATATTTATAGGATTTAGATCAGCCAATATGTTTGTCAACAGCAAGTATCTCTATATTGAGACAGGAACAAACGAGCCAAAGTCTTTTGAAAAAAATACTACTATGAAATGAATGAGGAAAAAGTGATTAAAATTTAAACAAAATATCATTATTTTAATAACTGCAATTATAGCATGTACTTTAATTATTAGTTATTTGACATACTCCCCATTTCCATTCACGGTTAATGCAGGTACTAACTCGGATGGAAAAATTTTTCCAAAGTATGCATCATTAATACCACAGATTGACGAAAAGAAAGTATCAGGCAATAAATCTCAATATAAAATTGCACCTGAATTTGAAAAACCTGGTGAAGGTATAGATATCATCAATATCAATGATGGTAAGCCGCTAACAATGACTAGTTTAAAAGGAAAAGTGGTACTTGTCAATTTTTGGACTTATAGTTGTATTAATGTACTAAGAACCGTTCCGCATATTATAGATTGGAATACAAAGTATGCGGATAAAGGACTGGTAATAGTTGGAGTACATACACCAGAGTTTGAATTTGAAAAAAATATTGATTATGTAAATACTTCATTACAAAAATACGGCATAAAATATCCAGTAATACAAGACAATGACCATAAAATTTGGAATGCCTATGAGAATAATTATTGGCCCAGGATGTATATTGTCGATCCTCAAGGGTATATAGTGTATAACAAAATAGGTGAGGGAGAGTATAATCAAACAGAAAAGGTAATTCAATCACTCTTAGCTGAAAGAAATGGTAACAAAGAAATAGAAAATATCGATCTAAATACAACCTTCCCCTATGAGAACAAATCTCAATTTAATTCTACCAATAATATTAATAATTTTCTTAAACAGCCTGTTGAATTTTCAAAAATTAAAACACCAGAATTGTATTTTGGAAATCAAGGGTCAAATTCAGCAATAGGAAATTCCGAAGGAGTTCATCCTGGACAAACTGTAACCTATGCAATACCATCATTGAATGGATCAATCAAACCTAATACAATATATCTCGAAGGAAAATGGAAAATCAATCATGATAATGTTGAATTACAAAGTGACTCAGGCCGCATTGGTTTACTCTATTCTGCAAAGTCTGTAAACTTGGTAGCAGGAGGTAAAGGTCAAGGAATAGTTAATGAGGATAATTCCTTGTTATCAAATTATTCCAGAGGTGTAGATACAGAAAGTGATTCTCAATTCGTAATTGATTACCCTAGGTTGTACAACATAGTAAATCATCAATCATATGATGATGACTTTCATTCATTAATAATAGATGTTAAAGGAAAAGGATTTCAAGCTTATGTATTTACATTTGGATAAGAAATCTTCTCAATGATGCTAAAATAATGATCACTCAAACGACACCTCATAATTTCTCATGGTTCTATCATAACCTTAAGTATAACAAGTTTCTTATCGTCTTAAACTCAAAATGACCACTGTAAATAAGCAGGTTTCAATTTTTCCATTATTATTATCGAATTTTATTGGAACTATGGGTTTTAGCATAGTTTTGCCTTTTTTGGTATTTTTAGTTATAGATTTTGGAGGTAATTCTCTTGTGTATGGGATATTGGCGGCAATTTATCCTGCGTTTCAACTCATTGGAGCTCCACTATTAGGAAGATGGTCTGATACTATCGGAAGAAAAAAGGTCTTACTGATAAGTAATGGCGGTACATTCGTAGGTTGGGTAGTTTTTCTTATTGCACTTTTTGTACCTGTCTGGAATATTTACAGTGTTAATTCGATCATTCTTGGAACTTTTGTTATTACACTTCCTCTAATAATATTATTTTTAGCAAGAGCATTAGATGGAATAACGGGCGGCAATATTTCTGTTGCAAATGCTTATCTTGCAGACATTTCAACAGATAAAAGTAGAAGTAAAAATTTTGGCAAGATGGCAATATCATCTAATTTGGGTTTTATTGTTGGACCTGCGTTGGCGGGGATTTTAGGCTCTACTGTTTATGAAGAGATACTACCTGTGTTGGCGGCAGTCTTTATTTCTTTAATCGCATTAATTGTAATAGCCTTTATGCTAAAGGAATCGAAAGTAACGACAACAGCGACAACAGCGACAACAACCACCGCTTCACTGGTCGAAATTTCAGAAAAAGAATCAATTAGAAAAGTCTTTTCTTGTGAACCAAAGGAGTGCTACAAGATTCCAAATCCTAAAAATCTATCATTCTTAGACGTCTTCAGATTAAAAGATATATCCTTTTTGTTAGTATTGTATTTTTTTATCTTTCTTGGATTTAACATCTATTACACCTCCTTTCCAATACATGCAGTATCAGGTTTAAAATGGACGGTAACAGAAATGGGTATATTTTATTCTGTGTTGAGTGGCGTAATGATTCTGGTACAAGGTCCGGTGCTTAGAAAAGCTCTACAAAAATTCTCTGAGGAAAAACTAGTTGTAATTGGGAGTTTAATTTTAGGTGTAAATTTTGCACTGTTCATGTTTAATAGCACCGTATTAGTTTATGTGGCGTTAGTTTTGTTTGCACTCGGTAATGGTCTTATGTGGCCATCTTTTATGTCTATACTTTCAAAGCGTGCTGGAACTGTTCACCAGGGAGTAATTCAAGGTGTCGGAAGCAGCATGGGAAGTTTGGCCAGTATTATAGGGCTAATCTTGGGTGGATTATTATATAATTTAATTGGTCCAACTACTTTTCTTATTTCTGCTGCAGTAATATTCATGGTTTTTGTCATGTCATTTAGACTATTGAAAGTGAAGAAGCCGGCTCGATAGTTCCGGTAATAGGGATTAGATAAGGAGGACGATAACTATAACGTTAACGATTCATTGAGCGATAGTAATGAACAAGATGTTGAAAAGAAATACGGTACGTAGGCACATAGCGAAACAAATGACATTTTCCATTTCAAATAGTATTTCCATTAAACTGTGCAGAATTTCAATTTCATCGTCCGTTATTATCTAAAAATGATAGTAAGAAATCAACTTATAACAATCGATAGAAATAGTCAAATCTAAATACCATTGTATTATAATAGAAATGGCAGCAATGTCTGTAATTTATGTGATAATAATTCATCAAGGATTGCTTTCCACTCGTTTGAACGCTTGAAACAGATACAAGTGCTATGTTGGAAAGTGAGATTTTCAGCATCCCAAATGATGAGATTTGTAATTGATTTTATGTTTACGATATTGAAAAATATACGGTAAGTGCGGATGATACCTAGATAAATAATAACTTGAATAATACATACATATAGCTATAGCGAAGTAATAAGATCAATGAGTAACACCCTTTACATCTGGTTACTGCGATCATAATTACTATGAAGGCAGAGATAAATCTATAGAAAAGCCATTTTAATCCAATCTTTCTTGAAGAATTTGCTTCAAAGGTTACAAGATGAAGAAACCCCATGGAAAAGAGACATAGCGAAACAGAACCACATATCAACCATAATTCTGAAAATGGAATAATAAGATTTTGATCGGCTTTAATTACATGAGCTATGCCATCGCCCATAGCAGCAATACCAATCAGTAATGGAAAGTGTAAGTAAAGCCAAGACAAATAGATTCCTATTCTGTTATTTACCCTAAGGGCTCGTACAGCAGAACCATCTACGGTATCAAAGTAGATCCACCAAAGACCAAATGCAATAGTTATTCCTGTTCCCATACCTATTACGGTTGGAATAGACCATTCTAGTGGGGATAAATTAAAAACTAAACCAAATATTGTTTCTCCCAGAACTATTATAACAAATAATCCCATTCGCTGAGATAAGTGAAATGCATTAGGAGGCAGGTTTACATATTTTCTGGTTATAGATATTGTTACTACAATATCTGTAATTACTGCTAATATCCAAACGATGAAACGTAATGGCTCAGGAACAAATAGAGAAACTAACCACAAAAAAGTAGTAAGAAAGAAAAACCAATGCTATATTTACTTGTAAGCGGACAAGCATTCGTTATTTTTTTCCCTGTTCTTAGATATTCTAGTATTAGAAAAGACCTAATTGCTACATAAGAAATTATAAAACCCATGGAAGTTTCATCAAAAGCCTGATTTGAATTTACAGCTTAAAGATACTGCTCCAGCCATCTGCAAGAGGATTAATATCCTATGAACTAGATCATCTACATCAAACCTCGTGGCGTAGAATGTTGCCCCTGTCCAAGCCCAACATACGATTATAAATAGTATAACATATTCAACAAAGCCCTTGTATGGATAAATCATGAGTTAGATTTTGACCTAATTGAGCAATTGCAGCAGCATATACCAAATCATAAAATAGTTCTAACCAGCTAACATGTCGTTCCTCCTCCTCCTTCTCCTTCTTTCCTTTTTCTGGGTTCATTTC
>CAVSMN010000021.1:0-184887 GCA_963729045.1 uncultured Nitrososphaeraceae archaeon
CAAACTGCGCGAATTTGGTTTCCCTTCGCCTCCCCTTTATTAGAGGTTAGGCTCGCCATAACAGCAATCTCCCTGGCCCGTGTTTCTAGACGGAACGTATAACTCTAGAAGGCTTAAGTCCCTTTCGGAACCTCTACCTAATTCCTTTCGAGCCATACACGTCTGTAACCGGTTGGTTTCAGGCACTTTTTACCCCCCTTCCGGGTACTTTTCAACTTTCCCTCACGGTACTAGTATTCTATCGGTCTTGATGAATATTTAGCCTTAGATGCTACTTTCACCCATCATCACTGGCCACTGCCAAGGCCAGTTACTCTTGTTATAGCAGAATCCCATTTTCATACACTTACGGGGGTATCACCCTCTTTACCAGCACATTCCAGAGCACTTCAGTTCTGAAAACAGCATCCTATACGCTATAACACACCACATCTCTATTACGTTACCGAAACAGATTCAGTTTGGGCTAATCCGTTTTCGCTCGCCGCTACTAGCGGAATCTCAATTGATTTCTCTTCCTCGTCCTACTCAGATGCTTCACTTCGGACGGTTCGCCCTCCCAAGCGTAAGCAAGGGAGTGTAATAGAGAGATCTCATTCGGAAATCTTGGGATCTATGGTCGCATGCACCTACCCCAAGCTTATCGCAGCTTGCCACGTCCTTCCTCACTTATCAAGCCGAGTCATCCTCCAACCGGCGTCTTCGCACCAGTTTGCACTTTGCCTATGATAATATGTCTAAAACCTAACACTTTACGCGAACATATGTAAAGCAATCTTTTTTTTATTTATTTATTTATTTACCACTTAAAAACTTCTGTCGTTATTGCTAGATTATCTTTTCTAGCAATAATATGTGGCGTGATTTCTTGTTGTTGATCCTATACATGACGCTCATTGTAAACTTACGCTTACTACATCCTTCATCCCTTGTCATATAACAAGGAATTGCATCAATTTCTTTAGCGCTACTTCTTTTTCTTTAGCGCTACTTCTTTGCATTTTGATCATATAAATGATGATCATCATCATCATCATCATTCATAGTTTGGTTGATTGATCACATCACATCAATCACAACCCTTTACACAAAGTAGTCCGGCCTCATTCAAAGGAGGTGATCCGGCCGCAGGTTCCCCTACGGCCACCTTGTTACGACTTCTCCCTCGTTGCTGACCCCAGGTTCGATAGTGCCAATGAGGCACCACCTCGCCAAGAACCAACTTCGATGAAGCGACGGGCGGTGTGTGCAAGGAGCAGGGACGTATTCACCGCGCGATGATGACACGCGGTTACTAGGGATTCCATATTCATGAGGGCGAGTTTCAGCCCTCAATCATAACTGGGGTAAGGTTTGGGGATTGTCTCCTCTTTTCAGAATCGAAACCCATTGTCCTTACCATTGCAGCCCGCGTGTGGCCCGAGGGTTTCGGGGCATACTGACCTGCCGTAGCCCCCTCCTTCCTCCGCCTCAGCGGCGGCGGTCCCTCTAATTAGCCCCACTACTCCTGAGAGTAATGGTAGCAACTAGAGGCAGGGATCTCGCTCGTTACCTGACTTAACAGGACACCTCACGGCACGAGCTGGCGACGGCCATGCACCTCCTCTCAGCTTGTCTGGTAAAGTCTTCAGCTTGACCTTCATTCTGCTGTCGCCCCCGGTAAGATTCCCGGCGTTGACTCCAATTGAACCGCAGGCTTCACCCCTTGTGGTGCTCCCCCGCCAATTCCTTTAAGTTTCAGTCTTGCGACCGTACTCCCCAGGCGGCAGACTTAACGGCTTCCCTGCGGCACTGGGTTGGCACAAGGCCAGCCCATCACCGAGTCTGCATCGTTTACAGCTGGGACTACCCGGGTATCTAATCAGGTTTGCTCCCCCAGCTTTCATCCCTCACCGTCGAGCGCGTTCTGGCAAGCCGCCTTCGCCACTGGTGGTCTTCAATGGATCAGTGGATTTTACCCCTACCCAATGAGTACCGCTTGCCTCTCCCGCCTCCTAGCGCTGTAGTATCCTCCGCAGCCCAACTGTTGAGCAGGTGGATTTAACGGAAGACTTGCAGTCCCGGCTACGGATGCTTTAGGCCCAATAATCGTCCCGACCACTCGGGGTGCTGGTATTACCGCGCGGCTGACACCAGACTTGCCCACCCCTTATTCTGCACCATTTTTAGAGGTGCCAAAAGATCCCCTTAGCGGGAATCACTCAGAGTAACCCTGTCAAGCTTTCGCCTATTGCAGAGATTTCGCGCCTGCTGCGCCCCATAGGGCCTGGGCCCTTGTCTCAGTGCCCATCTCCGGGCTCCTCCTCTCAGAGCCCGTACCGGTTACAGGTTTGGTGGGCCATTACCTCACCAACAGCCTGATCGGCCGCAGTCCAATCCAGAGGCCATATAGATTTCAGCCATAAACCATTCCAGAAATCATGACCTATCGCGGTTTATCCTCAGTTTCCCGAGGTTATCCACGTCCTCTGGGCATGTTGACTACGTGTTACTGAGCCGTTCGCCACGTATTTCTACGTTGACTCGCATGGCTTAGTCCCACTCTGATAGCAGTCGGGTCCGGCAGGATCAACCGGAGTCAATCCATTTATTTTCTATATAAAGTAAAGAGTACGGCCGGACAACTTGTTATTGTGCGGGTCGTGTATTGATGTGACCATTGTCAGATTCAATAATCTTAATATTGAATCTCCATGTTATGAGCGCAACTGGAGGTCGGTGAATCACGAAATGGCACTATGACCACAATCATCCCAACGCCGCCTTTTATAGTTACGTTCGGATCTACCCATTCACGTTATTCACATATTAAGATTCGCATTATAAAGAAGTAACATACTACTCTATATTTGGTGTTGTTACGTCACATAGACAAGATGTAATTAATATGCCTTATATTAATAAAATGAATGATTTTTTATTCTATTATCTGATTATATCCCATAGAACGCGCAGCTTCACATTGACAAAAAAACACTTGATATTTGCTACGAAACTAGGAAATGATATGCTCAATTAGCCAAGGCAGACAACATATTGCAATAATATAATACGAAAATATAAATGATACAATTAAGCAGAGAAATTGTAATTTTATTAATAATTAATAATTTTTTCTGGTCATACTGTCGCCAATCTCGCTCATAATCTCCATTGAATCCTTCTTTGTATCATTCGAAAATATTCGTAATGCTATTAAATCCTTTAATTTATCCATATTAAAATCTGTCTTTGATGAAACTAGTAAAACATACTGTCCAAAAGGGAGAAAGCCCAGTTTATCACATTTATCATGTGCACTTTCAAGATTAGTCAAGTCAACCTTATTCATCACATACAAGACTTTAGTCAAAGGTACTTTCAATTCATTAATAATATGTATGGAACTGTCTAATTTCTTCTTAATCTCTTCTATAGACTGGCTAATGTCAACTACAAGCAAAACAAGATCAGAATAAGTTATATCCTGAAGTGTTGATTTAAATGCATCGATCATATAAGCTGGAAGCTTGCTGATAAATCCGACAGTATCTGAAATTAACAGCTTCTTATCATTTTTCAAATTAATTGCTCGAGTAAAGGTAGATAGAGTAGTAAATACCTCTTTTCCTTCCATTTTTGATTCTCCTGTTAAAGTATTGAATAGAGTCGTCTTTCCTGCAGAAGTATAGCCAGCAATAGAAATGGTAGGCAAACCTGCTCTTGATCGTTGAATCCGAAAAAGTTCTCTTCTCTTCTCTTCTCTTTCCAACTTCTTCTTCAAGATAGCGGATCGTTTCTTGATATCTAGAAAATAGACATCAGCATCATATTTTCCCATACCAAAAAATCCTGGCTGTTCTCCTGCTCTTGCGAGTCTAACTTTTTCTCGAGCTCTAACCATGTCATATCGTAACTGTGCAAGTTTAATCTGAATTCTTGATTCCGCAGTGCTTGCTCTTAATTCAAAGATATCTAGAATTAAGCGCTCTCTATCTAGTATGTCTATTTTACAGACTTTTGCTAAATTATATTGTTGACTTGGCTTTAGCACCTCATCAAAAATAATTACTCCTGGTTTTAATTGCTCAACTAATTCCTTTACTTCTTCTGCTTTCCCACTACCGATTCCATATTTTGACTGTGTAAGATTACGCTGGTTTACTATTTTAATAATAGAATATCCAGCTGCGTCTGCTAGAGAAATAGCTTCTTTTGTTACCTCCTCTAAAGGATAGGTTATTAGCAGAGCTGTTTTATTAGATTTTAACATTATTTTTTTCTCTGTTTAGATTAATAATAATATTGAGGCTCATAAACAATTTAAACCTAAAATTAAGATACCTATCAAGAGAATGTAAAACATGAATATAAATAATACTACTATGTGATGTAAGAATTAAGAAAAAGCAAAGTTATATCGAAAATCAAAAATTCTATAATATCAATAATATAGCACTTTTCATATTGCCCAGTCAATGTTAGATGTAGATCTATGGGATACCAAATCATAGTTTAGATGCACTAAAAAACTTTCCAGAGCATGCCAGGACTATAATGCCTTGATCGTTTACATGGATACATGTAAAATATACGAAAAATATAAAGTATACATATACAGATGTTTGAATTTTTGTTTCGAATACTATTTCTTTTATATCAAGTAAAATTGCGGTAGAGTAGTAGTTAGAAGCTACAAGTATACATATTAGTCTTTGGGACAACTAAGAAAATTTCATCAACCATAATGTATAACACTATCAAAATATTTTCTATCATACAACTACAATTCATTCTCCATTTCAGAATGCTCTTGTGAAGTCAACATTTTGCTGAAACCCATTGAAACCCATTCTTCAATCCACACACATTTTGCAGGGCTATATTGACTAGTTTCATCGTCTGATGAACACAGATGCTGATAATTGCAACTGATACAAGGAGCACCTTCTATGTTTGCTATTTCGATAGGTTTTTTTGCTAATTCTGCGACTATCGATGATTTTTTTACAACCAATTTATACGTCCATCTGCCGTTATGTAACATTTTTTCTCGAGATATAAGGGACTGTTTTTCCAGATTACCTACTAATCTTGAGCCATCCCTGCTATCAAGAGAAAACGTCTTACAAAGTTCTGTTTGGAATATTCCGTTTTCACCGCTTTTGGATATTGTGTCAAATACTTGATCAATCAACTCGCTTTTAGTTTTAATTGAAACTTTTGGATTATAAGTTAACAGAGCTACTGTAGATAACATGATTAATTTTAGATAAATAAAATTATTTGAACTATTTTAAATAACGGTTATTTTTACACCACTCATTTGTTATTGATGATGGCCCATGTGTATATCCTCATGATTTCCACCGAATCAGATACCTATTTATAGTAACGATATATTAGAATTTGTTATATCTCAAAAAACTAGACCATTTTTCTGATCATATTATTATTCAAGCATTGATTAATCCGTATGCTTAGGGAAAGGGCCTGCATAATACGAAAATTTTACATTTTCCCTTAAATCCAAAGATGTAAAAAGACAACATCCTTCATTGCTAAACAGAGGTTTGAGTTTTCTAAATCTTGAAGAAGCATCAAATAAAAATGACTCGACTATTAAAGCTCGCCAAAAAGGGGAAAAGCCTGTTAGAAAGAACAATGCGTTACATAAAGGGCAAAACTGAATTTTAAGATGATTATTTTCCATGCAGACTAGAAAATTGTAAACTAGAGCATATACGGGATTGGTCGAATCTATTCACTGAATACCACAACTAGGATTTAGGAACAGTTAATTGAACATAGCAATAGACTTATTATTAATCTCTATTTCTTCTGCAATTGCATTAATGCTATGTGTAGATTTCGAATGTAAATTAGAATTCTTTGACATGTTTGCTGACAAGAAATAGATTTGTTAAAACAAAGAAAATCTATTCGGTCTGGATAAAATAATTAAGTAGATAGAGTAAGTAAAAAGTAATCCCTTTCTAATGAGTCCAATTAACTCAATTATTCATATTATTTGACCTGTGAATAGGACATATATATGAAAGTGAAACATCTATTATTATCGATCATTTTAGCCACGTTTATCGCCGGATTTGGTCTATTTGAATCCTCAAACACTAGTGCGCAGAACCCCCTTTAATGGGCTTCGGAAATAACTATCCATTGAATCATATAATTAAACTAGAGTTTGAATCTAGGACAAGCATACATTGACTGTTTTGCAGTTGTGTTCCTGTTAATCATTACTATAGCCTAGACTTTAACCAAATGATCCCAAAGAGGATAAGGACGGTGTTGGATGAGTTGAGGAGAGAATTAAGTTAGTCTAAACAGTAGTAACGATAGAAATAGTCAAGGTTTGTTGTTTAGCGAAATGTTTAACTGATTACAGAACATAATTCAGACTATATAACGGATATTAAACGACTTTTTCAGGTCACAAATAAATTAACTATGATAATTAAAGGTAAAATGTTCCATAATTAATTATTGACCATACTTACATTGTATTTTCCTGTCTCTATCCAATCTAATCTAGTATCTGCCCAAAGTGACGGTTATACTCATGGGTGCTCAGATGGAAAAATATAATCCGAATCAAAGATACCTAAATCAGCCAGGAAATGGATCTGAAAATCAAAATGAAGAATTCAGGAATGAGTATATCAAAGGCTTTAATGATTGTTATGGCAGCTACAATACCTGTTATGATCAGGGCGTCCTTGACGGAATGACTGTTAACGAAAACATGAGGACAGGTCAATTTGAGAGCCAAGTTCAAAGATACGGTGGTTGCTACGACCAGGGCTTTCATTTTGGATGTGCATTGGTAAAGGGTATGCAGAGGCTTGTTTTGATTATCTGTATGAGCCGCCCCAAAACATCGGGCAACCATGAATTAATTCATGGCAGATCCATAGTGATCAGTCCTATTTACAAGATTAAAATATGAAGAAAATGGTCTAACCATTTCTTTATACTTTCATAAACCTTCGGTTACAAATAAATCGATAATATCTATTGTTAATTATTACTGCTAAGATGAGTGGTTTTATATTGCCTAGTTTTGTTTGTTTGGCTTTCTTTGGTTTAATTTCATCAATCAAAATAACCATGCTTTAATCTCTCAAGATCAGTAGATTCTATTGTTATTGTTTCAAATACTCATTGTGGAGAGTTTGTCATTCATAATTCCCAAACAAGTAAATCCTAAAATTGACAAGCAGTCAGAAATTCCGAAATGTCCCTCAAAATGGTCAATAACTGAACTGATCCAGTATTGTGGACCTGATACTAACGAAATAATTACACAGAGAGTAACACCGGTGCTAGATTAGTTGAGGAAAGAGTTAAACTTACAAAACCTCCAAATAATAGAGGTTAGTTCCTTTAGACAGCTCTGATTAAATTTTACTCAGCAAGTTCCATCCGTACTGAAAAATGTGTTTTTGGCGGTCTAAATTGGACTGAATATTCCTCCGTGTCTGGTTAAAACATTGGTTGCCTACTGCTACACTGCAATCCGGACCAGTTTGATCGCCATATGCTGCGACACCACCTCCGGTGGCATCACTACCTTCTCCTATAACAAATCCGCAATAGCCACAATTACTATTATCAGTACCAGACTCTCCATTAGCAACACCACCTTTCTTAACTCTACATACTATCTTTATATTCTATTGGGGTGTTAGCTACATCCATGAAGGAACACGGAAAGGTAACAACAACAAATGTAATTATTCTAACAACAGTAACAATAGTATTCATTGGTGCGTTTATTTGTGCTATCACTATCTTACGACAAAAGACTAATGCGTAGTATGTACCAAATCCAGCTTATTCTGGTGGTGGAGAAGGACCACCGATAAAACCGTTCCATCCACCTAGTGATGCAGCTCATAGCAAACAGCAAGAAGGGTTTAATACCACCGAACCCACATAGCATAACAGTTCTTTTAAATGGGTTCTACTAACAGATGGATAAAAAATGATAAAATTTATACTAGTTTTATCTCATATTGGAAACTTCGATCTAACTTCTTAGAATTAGTGTTTTCTTCCTCCAAAGCCTCCGAGCCTCCTGATGCCCATGGCAGTTTTTGCCTCTTTCAATACATCATTTACATATTCTTTCATCGACTCGAGGGATTCCTCTATTTCCTTTCTTCTTTTTTCAGCCTCAAATAGTTCCCTCGTTTTTTTCTCAACTTCTTTAATGAGAGTGTTATTCCACTTTGCTAAAAGTATTATCAATACTACTACAGCGACAAAGGTTGAGGTAAATAAAGTTAACATCTTTAGATTCTCGGCGGAAATTACATGTCGGATTTGTGAGTGAATTTGGTCCGTCGGTGTGACAATCTGTATAAAAAATTCAGGTCTATCTCCGATGATGACAGGAGATTGAGTATTCAGTCTTTCTCCCCTTCCATAGTCATAAATAGCGTAACCCGAGTTGCCCATCAGGAGAGAGCGAGTAAGGTTGTTCAATATTGTATTGTGATTTATAAAATCCTGTACATAGTTCCCAAAATAGTTCTGCCCTATCAATTTCTTGTCCACACCATTGGCTAGGATAGTCCCCGATCGATCAAAAGCGACCAGAAATTGTCTGTCCCCGAGTTCCACATTTCCATATTTTGCAAAAAAGGGCTCAGTGGGAATAGCGGCTCCTACTATTCCTATATATTGGTTCGATTCTCTATTGACTATCGGATATGTTATGAATTCCCTATAGATACCCTGTCTTTCAAATCCACCAGATAGTGTTAGGTTGAGGTTGGTCTTGGTGTCTCTGATCCAATTTCTTAGCGAGAAGTCTTGTCCCAGAAAAGTTTCAGTTCCTCTGGGTGCCAAGCTCATACGTACTACTCCATCCTCGTCAATCACAAAGAGCCGATTTACAATATCGTCGTAGTCGTCGTACTTTTCTTTTAGTAACATTTCTGGTTCTGTTCCCATTAAATCGCCTTCTTGAAAGTATTTAGATGTCGCCAATCCATCTAACATAGTAATTACAAGATTAAGATCTGACTGAATATGATTGGAAATACTCTTTGTGGATTCAAGTTGCCTCTCCTTCTCCTCCTCAATGAACCTGTCTCTAACCGATTCTTCAGTAATGCTCTGATTGTAGATAATTAATCCTACGGATAGAGATAAAATCAAGATTACTGATATTATGCCAATTTTCTTAACTTTGTCCAATCAGACCCATTATTATTACCATCTTAGCTCTTATTAACCAATTCTGGGATGAGGGCGAATTTGAATCTAGGCTTATATAGTTGACTATGTATCTCACTATAAGATTGCTACGACCAGCGCTTATTACCGCTATAGGGGTACTAGCAGTTTCCATTTTAGCGAATTATTCATTAAGTTTTGGAAGTAATTTGCAGCAGATAGATAACTCATCGAACAAAGAAAATGTCACACTTTCCGCAATCCTTGAAGACCAAGGCGATCCGGCAAGGTGGAATTCGCTGATTGGGCCAGCTCTGGATAGGCTTAGAGAGGAGCATCCTGATACCACCATCAACATCGACTACAGAACTTTTCCTTATAATGAAACAAGAGAGAAGTTATTATCGACTCTTTCGGAACACATCCCAATTGATCTTATTACACTTGACCAGATCTGGCTTGGAGAGTTTGCTGAGGACCGATTAATTGCGGATCTTACAAACTACACACAAACCTGGGATCGTCAGAAAGATTGGTATGAAGTAAATTGGGATGGTGGTGCATTAGGTGAGAATATCTATGGCATATGGGCATGGACTGATGTAAGAGGAATTTGGTACTGGAAGGATTTACTAGAAGAGGCCTCAGTTGATCCTAACTCACTGAAGACATGGGACGGATATATCGCAGCGGCAAAGCAACTAGATTCAGTACTTCGACCTAAAGGGATAGAAGGAATTCATCTTACAGGAGCTGGGCATTCCCCTGACCTCTGGTATCCATATCTTTGGATGCTCGGTGGAAATATCTTACAGGAGAGAGAAGGACATCCCACAAAAGGTACTTACTGGTTTCCTGCTTTTAATAGCAGCGAAGGAGTAAGGGCGATGAATTTCATAAAGGATCAGGTGGATGCGGGCATAAAACCTCAAAAGAATCATTTCTGGGGAGAGGAGTTTCTTGATCGAAAATTTGCTGTAATGATAGAAGCCCTACAACATCATATACCCATAACGACTGCCGACAACCGATCTGCATTTGAAGAGAAGGTCGGATTTATACCCATGTTTCCTGTTCCACATGAAGGCAATCAAACTTCTACCTTAATGGGGGGATGGCTGTTCAGTATACCTTCATCTTCAACTCACAAGGATCTCGCATGGGAGCTAATTACCATTATGCTGGAACCAGATATTCTTGGTCCATATCTCGTAAACCATGCAAATTTGCCAACTCAGATTCCAATTGGCGAAGGTCCTTTTTCGGAAGAACCAATGAGTGTTATACCATATTATGACGATTTGATTTCCATGATTAACTCTGGTCATGAGAGACCCAATATCAGAGAATATTCTCAGATAGCTGAGTTTGTGAAGGAGGCACTAGATGGCGTTTTCTATAAAGGCGCGGACCCAAAACGAGCTCTAGATGATGCTGCCTCTGCTTCTGCAAAAGTGCTTGGTTGGTTGTAATTCACGATATATGAAGCTACCATATGCTGTTTCTATATGGAATAGAGGCATCGAGAATATCCGGGGCATTGACTTGAGATGTCATCCTTGAAGCATCCCAAGAGATCGCAGTCATATTTTCCAATTCAATGCAGGGTTAATTGTGGAGTAATGAAATATCTCGACATAGATTGCATACACTAGTGTATTACATACCGCCGAATCCGCTATCTATTTATAGTAACTACTGGTAAGACAATGAAGTATCATTCTATGTTAAATTGCTTGGATTTTGATAAATAAAGGGATGAGTGCTTTACCCAGTCCTGCGGTTTTTTTGTCTTATCCTGTTAAAAGTAAGATATTACCTGACTATCATGCTCTGTAGATTGTCCTTGGAATATGGGGGAACCAGAATACATATTTCCAGCATCTGATTGTCCACCTGCATTATTTCCGGAATTTACCTGTACCTGAGTGTTTATGTTATTACCAGGTCCGAGTATTCTTTCAAATGACAAGAGTAACGTTCCAATTACAGAAACCATTTCTGGAATTAATTTCTAACATACGTATTTTCCATTACCTGGGTTATACCTCTATCAAACTGGAAGACTCAACCATTCTAGTCGCTATGACCTCATCCTGAAAAAAACACTAATAAACCCGTCAAATGGGTCTGTCAAGATAACCAAAATAAGAAAAATCTATCAAATTATACGATGATAATTCTAAAAAATTTTTTCTCAGGCACACAAACCTTCACTCTGAACTAACCTTGTAGCAATGACTATTTATCTATGTACATTATAAGAGAAACATTGAATCAAATAACTAATTTGTTAGTACTTTTGATAGTGGCTTTATTTATTTTACCTGTCTCAGCATTCATGTATGCTAGTGGGTCTACTGATAATAGTGACTCATCACCGTCTGACTTTCTTCCCGATAACGTCGACTCATCATCCGGTAGTGAGTCTACTGATAATAGTAACGGCACGTCAGACAGTGGGTCTACTGATAATAGTGACTCATCACCGTCTGACTTTCTTCCCGATAACGTCGACTCATCATCCGATAGCGGGTCTACTGATGTAAATGCCGATTCATCAACAATCGACTACGGAAAATAATCCCACTTTACCAAGTGAATCTCCGTTAAGTAACAATACTGGAAATGTACAAGGGGAGGATTTGGTCAGCATCATCCTGACCTTGCACAACCAAGAGCGTGCTGCAGTTGGGGTTCCACCGCTTACGTGGAGCGACAGCCTCGCCGCCCACGCACAGCCTTGGGCCGATAATGTATATGCTACAGGTGATGCGTCCCATTCAAGTGGGCGTGCTGACTTCGGTTTTTATGGTGAGAACATGGCAAGGGGAGGAGGTCCGTCTTATGCAACTCCGTCTTGGCTAGCTCAGACGTGGGCCAACGAAAAGAGTGGATATGTACCGGGCACCCCCGCGTCCGATAGCACTGGCCATTACACTCAGATGGTTGACAAGCAATCAACCGAGGTTGGTTGCGGGTTTACTAGTGGACCCGGTGGTCTATACGCTGAATATGGTGGAACGAATGTATTGGTTTGTCAATATACTCCCCCTGGCAACTGGAATAGTCAACCACCATATTAGAAGGACCTCCTTCCTGTCACGGTAAGTACTCGCCTTTCACCCTGAACCAAGACCAAAGACGTTGCTTTTACAAACAAATTAGCACTTAAAAAATGAGAGTGAGGTGGAGTCTCCCTCTTTTATTTTTTAAAAGAATTTGAAGGATTCAAAAAACCATAGTGAACAAATGATACTCTTATGTATTTAACGGAGTTTCCTTACGATATGAAATTTTTGAGTAATAATTAATCGGTCTAGTCTATTCATAATAATTTTATCAAACTAAAATTTACTAGATCAATAATCATATCGACAAGGTGGAGCCTACAGGACCTTAAAGAATAAAATTCACAATACAAAACCGTGAGAAATTGACGTTCATAATGGCAAAACTCTCTACATTCAGAAAATAGTATTTCAAAGCAGATAAATATTGTTTGTCAATTCTTGATTTGCAAATTCAAGTCGAATTTGTTTCACATATCACCGAACCAAAATTGAGGTTATTTTTTCTAGAGAATATGCTTAAAAAGTCACTAAAGATTTAACATCTTTTAAAATTCTCGCATAGATGGAGGAGGATTGGCTAAAAGAATAAAGTGGATCTAGTTAAGGATAGTATGAGTTATAACTCAAATATTTCTTAAAGATTCTTCCCAATTGTTTATTGGTATAGTTTTTTTCTAAAATCAATTAGGGGGAGATATTGTCCATCAAATTAATTCCAGTTTTAATTTTCATAGCGCTACTATCCAATATTCTATTGGATATAGATCCAGTCTCGGCTGACACTTTAGTGACTAGCGCAGAAGTTGGCGATAATCCTTTGTTGTTAGAATATGATCCCAATAGTGGGAAAGTCGATATATTAACTCGCGATTCTAATATTCTAAATCAAACTGTTGCTCCATGGGGTTGCACTCCTGAAATAACAAAGGGCTGTATAGACATGACCAATGCATCCAGCACATATCTTAGCATTGCTATAGGTGCTGTTGTTGGTGCGTTAATTAGTTGGTTGGTATACGCTTTACAAAAAAGGTCCACTGTCAAACAAGATGAAAACCTCAAGAGACTCAAAGAGTTAGATGAAAGACATGATAATATCTTAAACGTAATACAACAATTCCAAAAACATCAGGAAAAACTTCTTGAACAAATACTTGGTCTGGAAAAAAAAATTGACTCTTTAATTGAGAGGAAATAGAATAATACCTGATATCCTTAGAGGATAAATCATAAGCGGATGTATCACCGATGGTAATACAAAATAACTATCATTATATTTTTTAAAAAAGAAATGAGCTCTCAAACTCCTTCAGATTCTTAATCTATTTGTACATTCTACATATTACCCAAAATCTCCCTCAAGATTAATTCTTTTTGTCTTTGAGACATACTTAGTTCTGAAAGTGTTAGTCAATTGTTAAATCCAAAATTGAACGTTAAAAATATGGATCTAGCCGACCTATCCAAGGTTATTTTGTGTGCAAGATAAGTCAAACTTGTTTCACATACCACCGAGGACAAATATCTAAGATAGTAATTCTTTTAATAATTTGTTGTAATTGTTATAAAGTTATGTATGAAGAACATACGATAAAATGTTCATCGTGTGACAAATTATTTACTTCAAAATACGACGAGACTGTTTGTGATGAGTGCCCTAATGAACTTGAAAAAAATAGTATGTTTAATGCATTATAGGATAACCTTCAAGTCTATTTATTCCCCGATGTCATTATCTTTTTTAGTTCTTCATAAAACTCCTTGCTTGGAGATGAAGTGGATAATGATGTTTGCCATTGTTTTTCAATTGTTTTAACCGCTAATTCAGCCGCTTTGTCTATATTATTTCCCCAATCTCTTTCAATTATTTTCTTTATCTTCTCTACATGAACTTCTTTTAAAGCTTCAAAAAATGCGCTTTCCAATAATTTTTTTGCACCTTCAATTGGATCGGTGTTGCAACACGAACAACTGGTCATTACTACCATGCATTGTTTCACACCCACAACTATTGCATTCATGCATATCTGAATACTTGTTATGACTGTGATGTGAAGACTTCTCTTCCATAATGAACTTCGCAATTTGAATCACATTGATTTCCTGTCATCAATAAATCACTTTGTAATAGTCACTATAAAAAAGTAAGTATATAAATTGGTAAGTGATATAATTGTAAGTAGATGAGAGATTGGTAAGTTGACAGAAGAAATAAATACCTTAAAACAAAATCATCAATACGAAACTCGTTATAATCAGTCAGTTAGAATAGATGGAATGAAATGCAAATGCTGTCCTGTTTTTAACACCTTTAACATTATTGGTAAGAAATTTTCGCTATTGATACTTCGGAATATGATTTATAATAATCAGAGAAGATTTAATGAATTTTTAAATTCTATTGAAGAAATAAATCCTAAAACATTATCTATTCGTCTAAAAGAAATGGAAAAAGATGGAATCATAAAACGACAAATATACCATGAGACTCCTGTTAGAATAGAATACCACTTAACTCAGAAAGGTAAAGAATTACGACCGATATTGGAGCAAATGGCTTTATTTTCTCTAAAATATTGTTGTGATCAAATATTTGATAATCCTGATCCTGTCAAGATTGGCAAGATTACTGCCAGATCATTTGGAAAATATGGTGCATAAGTATATTTTTGAAAATGGTCCTTTTATGTATACAATACCAAATCATCCAGTTACTCTAGTTTTTCGCAAACTGAAAGGCAGAGATTAGACTAAGATTGATTACAGAAATTAACCAAGTAATTATTTGATCTTATCCCCATTTGAGATTATTCTAAATATTTTTTATATCTCTTATCGTCTGATACTGTCAACCAACTCGATTATATTAGTATGTTTACATCTGATTCCCTTTTATAATTTGTTTTCTAAAACATTAAGGAATCATGTGAAATAACATGGGATGTAAAAATATTTGTAAAAAGTATATGGCATCAAAACCATCAAACAAACAATCAAGATACGCAGAAGGACAAAAGAGATGTAGCGTATGGGAAATTTATATCAAATGGGATGGATTATGTTGTCCGTGTTGTGGTTATAAACTAAGATTCAGACCAATAAATACAAGACTAAGAAGAAAGATTACTAGGCCACTATATCCAAGATTATGAAAAATTAATCCAAAACTAATGTTCATTAAGTCTGAAATGATCATAGATTAAATAATATGTATACAAAAGTTAATGTTTTATCGGGTAGAACTATAATTTCGCAAGAAAATATAGCTTTATTCAATAATAGCATTTTTAGACTCTAGTATAGGACATACGAGGATTTGCAAATATCGCGAGTTCAGCTGTGAGAATTAGGATTATTCTTTAAGAGAACAGTATAATCATGAATTGACCATCCGTTGTAATTATTATTATACCTAGGAAACCCACAAATCTTTGAAAACAAATTTCATTCTCCTGATTAATATTAATTCCCAACTAGTGTGAAATTTCATACTCGTCCCACCGAATTAGATACCTACTTATAGTAACGTTTTAATATCTAAAAATGCCTTAAAAGTTGTGGCTTCCAGTAAGTATGGTTCCATATAGCGAAATCGATTCCCTCTCTGTCCTCGTAGAGTATTTCCCATAGTTCATCACTAGATAGTAATTCTTGTAAGAACAATTCACAATTTTTGTAGGAAGTAGTATTTGAATCAGAAAGCCAGATTCTATTTGTTTTTATACCTTGATCATGTTCTTTGATACCAAAACTTTCGGATTGTAAAACATATTTTTCTTTCCACAATCCCATTGCAGTACTTTTAATATAGAATGTAGGAACGCTGTCTTCCAATTTTCTTACAAGTTCTAAAGCTGTGCTTGGATCTATTTCTAACAACGTAACACCCCATTCCTTATGCCATTTGAAAAAATCTGCACACAAATTTCTGGTTTTAGAATTCTGCCAATCTTTTTCAATAAGCGACTTATCAAGGATCATTATCCTCACACTTTGGAAATCTTTGATTTTGGTTCTCCGTATTAGGTTTGCATGAAGATTTAGGTATGACGTTTTTGATTGATATTCTTGGAATTTACTTGGTAACAGTAAATTAGTAGAATCATATTGACTAGCATCTTCAAATAGGGCATGATATAGATTTGTGGTTGATTCATCTAACAATACTATTTCTTTTCCGTGGTCAATTTTCTTCTTTAATGATAATGCTTCAGACTCTAAAAATATGTCAAAAGGAATTACCAATTTTGAATTTATATCTACTCTATCAATTAAACCTCTTTTATCTTTTGGGATCGCAATATTCCCAAAGGTAAATGATTTTCCATCTTGTTTAGTGTTGCAATAATTAAAAACATGTATTGGTTTCTTATGTTTTACAAAAAACTCTCCTAAATCCTGAAAGAATCTACTATTAGCTATTTTAAAACCGAATGATTCACTTGTTTCTTTTTTGTAGTTTTTAGTAAAGAATTCGTAGACATTGCTATCTAACAATATGTGACTATCATCACAAAGATCGCATAACCTCCTAGCAAACGTTGGACCATTTCCCCATACAGGTATACCTAGAATAGATTTCGCTGACTCAATTTCTATTGCTTTATTTCGTGCAATACCAATTTTTAATCCAAAATTTTGTTCCTCAGAACATGGCGGAAATTTTTCATGAATCTTTAATGCCAGTTGTAAAGGTAATAGAGAATCTTCTTTGAACCAAATTATTGCACCATCGCCAGTAAAAGATATTTGTAACATTTTTTCGGAATTTTCCAAAAAATCGTTTATTACTTGAAGTAAATCTTTAATGTTGTCTACCTGTGAATCAACGTCTTTAGATGATCCAACGATGTCTATGCAGAAAAAATTGTAATATTCCACCAAATATAATATTGCATACTCTATATTATTTTTTTAAAAATACCAGTTCTAAATCATGAACCCAAATACTGACAGATGAGTATACTATTCTGACTAAAGAATCATAGAGCAGATGTCCCAAAGAATGAATGAAGACAATGAGTAAAGTATAGGATAAAATATATGAGTCAGATAATGCATTTTTTGGCGACGAACCTAGCCATTTTGCAAGCCTCTGTTTAAAAGAAATGAGAACAATTAATGTAAAAAAATTGTTAGAATTAGGTGGTGCAGGTCATGGAAGAGATTCGATATTTTTTGAATCAAATGGAATTCAGATAGGGTCATTAGATTATTTAAACGCTGGAGTTGATTAATACTCAATAAGGCAAAAAAAGAAAAAGAATTGCAAGCAAATTCACAAACCTTTGATGTAAGAAATGCACTTCCATTTCCAAATAACTAGTTTGATGCAATCTACTCCCATATGTTCCTTAATATGAAGTTCTCATCAGATGAACTCAGTTTCATTATCTCAGAAATAAAGAGTATTAAAAGATGGGGGGGTTTCCCTTTTTTTCAGCCAGAAGTAATCATGACAATTTTTATAGGAAGGAAATAGAAATTTAAAAAGATATTTTCAACATTAATGGTTTTAAAATTCGTTTCTTTACGGAAAACTGATATACAGAGTTTGTTCGGTGGACAATTTAAATTGCTTTGAATAAAAGTTGCATTTGAAGACCCAGTTACCCTCTATCTAATATGTTGTAGGAAGAAATCATCCATAGACTTTCTAATGTTCTTGATCCAGAATAAGGGGTAATCATATGTAAAGGAAACTAAAAGAGAACTCTCTATCTCCAATACCTCATGGTAAAAGTGTTTATTGGGTAATAAGATTCGGTCAAATTTGTTTCACATACTGGCGAACCCGCAAACCATTCGGAACTTAATTCCACCGAACCAGCTACCTATTAGTAACGAAGCGAATACAGTTAGAGGTAAAGTAATTCTAAACTGTCTGTATTATTAAAAAAGTTTATAAAAAAATCAACTCGTTTTTATTAACTTTCTAAAGTTCTCCTTGTCCTTGCCGACGCGTTCATTAAATGTCTCTTCTGTATATCCGTGAGCCTCTATACCGTGTTTTTTTGCATTCTCTAAAAGTTCTTCCTCAGTTTCACCATACATTGTATGAGTGCAAACAGGATCACCTGCATCTTTACAGTTTAAACTTAATGTCACGACATATTGATATTGTGCAACATAATAAAGTTATCCTAAATATTCTCAAATGTTGGAAATTTCAAATTTTCGATTCCCGTAACTTCATAATTTAATACATATTATAATATATTGTGAATATTACTTTTCTCTATAATTACACCGGCATTGGTTCTTGGATTTTATATCTCTTTTACTTTACTTTTATTACAAACTCCATGGCTTCCCCAAATCCGTCTTTTGAAGTGACGTAGTAAAACGACAGTGACACTTTTAGTTCGTTAAGTAGAGACTTTGACCAGACTAAAGACAATATTAACGACGATGATAAAAACTCCAAAGACACAACCAACGATGATGAGAGCTTACAAGAACGATCTTAAACATTTTAAAATCACTACTCTTAGGATTCCTTAATTATTTGAAGGTATTTAGGATAAATTATTTCAAGTAGTTAAAAATTTTGATTTTAAAATCTATCAATTTTTAGATTAAATAAACAAATTAAGAACGATCTATAAATTCCAAAAAAAGTTGATGTGTAAAAATGTTAAGATATCATATCTGCAATTGTATTTAATTTTACTGAACTATTGAATTTGTAGAAATCATATAATAAATAGTGGATTACCCTCAGATCGGGGGTCTTTCCAAAGAAACGGCTTAGTGACCCTAGAGATAATAAATTTGCCTCATCATTCTGCAATTTTATGCCAACTTGTAGGATGCGAAGTTCAAGTAAAAATTGAATTTCAAAAAGTTTTTTAATATGTTCAATGAGTATATGATTACCGTAGTCAAAAATCGTCTTCCAATTAAGGTCTTATACTCTTTCTGTGTAAGATCTTACTAGTATTGGATGCCTTTAACAATTACCCACAAGAAGAGAACCTGTTTGGCTATTATGTGATCTATGAGTACTAGATTCTAACATATCGAGAATATTATTAAGAATTACCCTTTCGATGGTTGATCACTTTGATTAACAAAAATGTCATTTCATCGATTTACCCTAGTGATTCGCTCTTGTTGTCCTTTTAGATCATATGTTTAGTTCGTATCGTATTCAAAAAATCATTCTAGACTAGTATGAAATTTCATACCCGTACTACCAAACTCATAATATACGAAACTTAATCCTTGGGAGCCTATTTTCGTCAATATTTGGTATTAAAAACCGTTTGATACCCATGTTTATATAGTATGTTGAGTGCTATATAATATGTCAAAGAAAACAGGAACTAAAGAAAACTATTCAAATAATACCAATGAACAAATTAATAATAACAACAATAACAATAATGATTTCCAAGAATCCGTTAACCAATCACTAGATGAAACCAAAGATAATATCAAAAAATCAATAGATGAATCAAGACACCAAATTCCACGAATTAATAATATTGTAAATAGTTATCAAGAAGAATCACTACAAACTGCAAAAGAGATTTCAGAGGATTATATCGATTCTCAAAAACAAGTTGTTAATTCACTCCAATCAGTTTGGAGACCATACAATGAAATCTTTAATGGGTTCGTTACCAACTTCTTTTCCCCTGATGCAGCAGCTAAAGCATATACTAGATTTGTCAGTAACGTTGCAGATAATACAGTATCGGCTGTTAGACTTTCAAACAACGTAATTTTCTCAACCTTAGAATCATGGAAACCAGCTTTAAAACAAGCAAAAGATATATCTAGACACATATCAAACACGGGAGTAAATACAGCAAGAACATTTGAACAAAATTCAAGCCAATTAGTAGAAGATGTTAAAGAGGTAGTCAATTCAAACACAAACTCTGCTACTAGAACTAAAGACTCCACACATCATTAACAAAAAAATAGACAAATTCAAAACTGCAAATAAAATCAACCCATCAGTTTTCCTTTGGAGTTAAACAAACTCAAGGAATTAAGTTACCAATACTATAGCTAAATTTACTTTTCTTACCATTGTCTTTTTCATCCATAAAGAAAAAATGATTTAAATTATAACTCAATAAGACAACTCAAGTGAATTTTCTCATGATTTCTCCAGAATCCCTATACTATATGGAACTTAATCCCGCCGACCTAATTCATTAACAACCTTACAATATCTTATTCCCAAAAATTTATACAAAGTATGGAGAATACATTGGACATTTGAGAATGTTTGATTAAGTTTAGTTTACCACTATTGTTCAGAATGCTTCTTGATGAAGTAAATTCATTAACTGTTGTAATTTCATCTAAGACACCTTCTAAATACTTTACATCATCTAGTGTATTTAGTTCTACAGGATCCGAATCACTTCATGAATTAAAGGTTATGCAAAGAGTATCTCATTGATGAGTTGTTAATTGTCTTCGTCATCATCCCCATCGTCCCCATCTGCATCATTTCCTTCGCTATTATCTGTTATCTCTCCTCCTGTCGATTTGGTAAAATAGCTAAATGAGTGTTCATCTTGCCATTTAACGGTAAAGTCATAGCTGGTACCATTACTCTTAATCGCTTCGTCAAGTATTTGTAAAGCAAAATCAGATCTGTCTCCTGGGCCGATAGTGGTAGGACTAGTACCGCCTGATTCGTGACCTACGGTTCTCCCCCGATCATCAAAAAAGATTGCAGATATTTCTACTGATCTTGCAGTGGCTGTACCATTATTCAAAATCACACCAACAATTTCATCCGCAAATGCTTTACTAGTATAATTTTGACTTAGTAATACCATGTCATATTTTTTCTTGTTTTCCTGACTAAAAGCATCAGAATGAAAACTTACGTCTAAAACCGATATTGTTATCAACACAAATGATAATCCAAAAATTCCGATATTTGACCATGCTTTCATTTTAGCTCATTGATAACAAGCGTGTAGAAAAAACTTTTATTGTAGATTTTTCTATTCAAAATTTCTACTTGATAATCAATACCGTAATAATTAAAAATTACTATCCATAACTATTCTTACTAACTAACTTTACCTTCATAAACGAAAATATCTCCATGAATTTACTAACAGGGCAGTTTATGATTTAGAACATTTAGATAATTAGAGATTCAAAATATTGTTCGTAATAACCATAATTACTGGATACATTAGATCTCTTGCGTAATTAGTCCAAACAGCTTTTATGAAAAGATGTGTGAATATATCGCAATTTCTAAATTATTTTAAAAATACAAGAAGAAAAATCAAACAATATTTGTATTGCAAATGAGGTTGAATATGTTGTTGACCGTTTAATTACTTATAAATGGAATCGTATATAGATATATTAAGGAAAATTAATTAAGGGTTTGTGTCTCAAGTGACACAGGTTAATTTTTCTCAGAAATACAAAATTTTCCTATCGATAATAAAATTCAATTCAACCAATTGATGAATACGTATGTGATAATATTGTAACTGTCGCTAATCCAAAAAAACTGTATGTAAATCCTCATTCAGTGAATCTAAAGTTTCCATGTCTTTTTGATTGATATGAAAATCAAATACCTTGCTGTTTTCTAAAATTCTTTCTTCATGACTAGATTTTGGAATAACAATCAGATTGTGTTGTAAACTCCAACGCACAAGTATTTGTGCAGGGCTCTTGTCATACCTTATTGCCATTTTTACCAAGTCATGATGGTTAAGTCTTTTACCTCTTGTTAGTGGACTATATGCTTCAAGCTGAATTGCATTACTCTTGCAGAATTGTAATAGATCTTTCTGGTATAAGAATGGGTGAAATTCCACCTGATTAATAGCAGGTACAATATCAGAGTTTTGTATCGTTTCTTTGAGTTCATTAATAGAATAGTTGCTTACTCCAATCGCACGGACTTTTCCATTATTTAGTAATTGGATCATAGCCTTCCATGTTTCAATAATTTTTTTCTGGACTGGCCAATGTATAAGATAAAGATCCACATAAGATAAACCAAGACGTTTCAGGCTAGCTTCAAATGCTCTTAAAGTTGAATCGTATCCTTGATCACTATTCCAGACTTTTGTGGTGATAAAGATGTCTTCTCTTTTTATGTCACTGACTTTCAAAGCCTTACCCACATCAGATTCATTACCATAAATCTTGGCGGTGTCAATGTGTCTATATCCAATTTTCAGGGCATATTTGACTGCATTGGTGGTTTTTCCCCCAGGAGGTGTTTGATAGACTCCAAGTCCAAGCCGTGGAATTTGAATTCCGTTATTTAAATAAGCAGTGGAATTTAAGGTATATGACATACAAAAAGTAATCTCAGATCTGACTTAACTCTATCTATCTATCTATGACAGTAAACCATCAAAACAATATTTTACTTCAAACATTACAAATTGATAAAATATGATTTCCACCGAACCCTTATACCATACCATACACTTGATTGTAACCAAACATTAATGTTCGCGACTTAGGAGATAGAGTTGCAAATTCGGTCAAATTTGTTTCACATTCCACCGAACCAGTTACCACTATATGGTATAGTAACAATTTAGTAACACTCGCCTAAGAAGAATTGTCCCTTATATTGAAGATGTAGAAAAATACTTTTTCTTGTCCATCCTTAGTAGTATTAATAGTGTGACAACTTATAGATTCTAGTGGACCATGTCTTTGCGTACAGTCGAACTCATCTGGCTTGTTACCAATTTGACTGGAGATAACTTCATACCCATTCAAGTCTAAAAATCTTGGTGAAACAGTGGTTTCAATGAATATGACGCGGTTATATGGTAAAGATGCCTCAGTAGTCTTTCCCATCTGACCTTCACCTATTGTGACATCTCCTCTAAATATGTTAGCTGTTCCAGGTCCTGCAGCTCCCAAATACGACCCTGCGTGACCATTACACCCATGATCAGTAGCACGACCAGGTTCACATCCAGGGCAGATAATGAATTGTATTATTAATTTTATTTTTACTTTGTCTTCATTTGTATGAGTTCCATCTAAGCCATCAATAGTACGTATATCCCCAGAAACATTAGATGTAGTCTTTGAATTAATCTGGCTATCACACTGTACATTATTCTCCGATAGTGTAGCAGCATCTCCTGACATTATCTGATTATCTTGTCCAGATGATTGAGATTATTCGGTTCCTTGCTCTGAATCGCTATCAACACTTTCTGATAACACGCTATTCTGAGCACTTGCGCTAAAGAGAGGAGAATTGAATGTTACTACTACAATTAATAAGAGAAGGAATATGAACATGAGCGGTAAACTCAACTGTTTTATTGACATATTAATTCAATATTAATAGATCATATAACAATGGCTATTAATTGTACTTTTAAATATTGCTGTGTCAATATCATTGATTTTTGAGAATGATAATGTTGATATGCTAAATATTGGACTATTCTCAGATTATCAACAAAATCAAAAGAATGATATAAACAAGGTGGGATGCATTAAAACTCATGTGGATATCCTCATGAATTCCACCTAACTAGCTCTATATCTTAGTAACCATAAATACAATGATAGTCTAACCCGGATTGAAAATCATGAATTATTCAATCGAATTATTTCGATAGCGTTAATTGGTTCCTTATGGTTTATTTTTATTCTTTTTTGTTTCTTGGATATTGAAATGTACCTAGTAGGTATGATACTTTCCAAATGTTCTTAATATAATATACCATCGTGTTGATGGGGATCATGAATATATAGTCGCATGGTTAATGAAGAAACATAAAATTGAGAAAAATAATAATACCAATAACATTTCTTGCAATTTTGATGCTAGGTTTTAATGAATTAGATGTGAGTGCTCAAGAAAGCAATTTTACCATAGTCTTAAATCCTGGTGCAACTAACAGCGACAGCCAGAATCCTATGTCACCTGTCAATGTTACTATTCCTGCAGGGACCAATGTTACTTGGATAAATAAAGACTCTTCTCCTCACATGTTAGTCTCTGGAACCCCAGATGAAGGTCCAAATAACATATTCTATGGTGATTTCTTTGGTACAGATGAGAATTACACTGTAACATTTGATGAACCAGGCTTGTATTCATACTATGATCCAATTTGGAGTCATATCAGAGGAGAAGTAACTGTTGAGAATCCCGTATTTTCTGCCGATCTGGGATCGAGTACGAATTACTCAAGTATGAATGGTATTGATGATAACCCCGTGCTAAATTCTAATACACCTGACGTAATTGATTCCAATACAAATAATTTAAACACATCAGAGAATGATTCGTTGTCAATCCCATCATCGTCTTTTTTATCGTCAGTTCCTAGCTTTACCACTAACGATACAAGTGACCAAACTTCTCCATTATCATCACTAGGTTCGGATCAGGCCCTTACAAACATATTCAATAAGGTCGGTCCACTGCTCGGCCTTTTGATGAATGGCAATAGCAGTTCCTCTTCTTCACCCTTCTCCTCTCTGTCCCAATCAAACGAATCTTTTGGTGTCGGTACCCTGGATAATCAATCCTCATTTCCGTCATCCACCACTCAATCGTCAAGTCCCGATCAGGCCCTTACAAACATATTCAATAAGGTCGGTCCACTGCTCGGCCTTTTGATGAATGGCAATAGCAGTTCCTCTTCTTCACCCTTCTCCTCTCTGTCCCAATCAAACGAATCTTTTGGTGTCGGTACCCTGGATAATCAATCCTCATTTCCGTCATCCACCACTCAATCGTCAAGTCCCGATCAGGCCCTTACAAACATATTCAATAAGGTCGGTCCACTGCTCGGCCTTTTGATGAATGGCAATAGCAGTTCCTCTTCTTCACCCTTCTCCTCTCTGTCCCAATCAAACGAATCTTTTGGTGTCGGTACCCTGGATAATCAATCCTCATTTCCGTCATCCACCACTCAATCGTCAAGTCCCGATCAGGCCCTTACAAACATATTCAATAAGGTCGGTCCACTGCTCGGCCTTTTGATGAATGGCAATAGCAGTTCCTCTTCTTCACCCTTCTCCTCTCTGTCCCAATCAAACGAATCTTTTGGTGTCGGTACCCTGGATAATCAATCCTCATTTCCGTCATCCACCACTCAATCGTCAAGTCCCGATCAGGCCCTTACAAACATATTCAATAAGGTCGGTCCACTGCTCGGCCTTTTGATGAATGGCAATAGCAGTTCCTCTTCTTCACCCTTCTCCTCTCTGTCCCAATCAAATGAGATGTTTGGAGAAAACTTGATGGATACTGCTAATATTAGTAACGGTGAACCTTAAGATGAATTATTATCATATGAAACTTCCATCTCTCCTCTCAGGGACACTTTTTCTGTACAAGACAATCTATCACTTCATTAGATAAAAGAAGGGTAAAAGTCCGGGAAGAATTGATGATTACCTCAAAAGATCCTACAGTATAGTAGCTGAAATACCAGAACTCCCTACATTTTTAGATGATGAAGAATACCATATTCAGATGTTACATTTAAGGTGGGCTCAGAGAAATACATATCTTTAAGACTGATTTTGGATCATTACTATAGGGTAATTATTGCAACGGTTTGATATAATATGTCAACCCATCTTTATTTCATATTTAACAGACATGTCAATAAGAAATTACTCGGATGAATTTATCATAATAAGATCATCATAGTACAGATTTGAATTTATCTTCTATATTTTCAAAAGAATATTCATAACTACCGATTGTGGAGAGATTAAACAACAAATTATATCATATTGGGAATATCAGACAAAGATACCTATAAAACTTAAGGAATATGTTGAAAAGGAAATTAAGCCTAAAGGGACGATATCTAAATAATTAAAAAAGATATGTTAGAATTTATTATAAATACAATAAACAAAACATTAATACATTAAAATTCGATGAATAATAAGATAAGTTTGTATATTAAGACCCTTGTTATGGTTGTTCTTGTCATGTTTGGAGTGCTTGTCATTTTCTCTTCTAATATTTTTCCCATAAGTGCCGACTATACGAAAATATCAGAAAAACTAATAACAACTCCAACACAAGACCAGTCTACAGCAGATAATGGAAAGAAACTGAAAATAGCTTTTCTAACGGATGGCTTATTTAGTGATGCAGGGTGGGGGGCATTCGGATACAATGCAGCACAGGCATTACAGGGAAAATATTCCTATATAGTCGAACTTAAAGAAAACGTGCCTATTCCAAAAATAGAAGAAACATTAAGAGATTATGCCAAGGCAGGTTATGACTTAATAATATCTCATGGCTTTGAGTGGGGAAAGCCGGCAGTTAATGTAGGTAAGGATTATCCCGCAGCAAAGTTTGTAATTTTTACAGGACTTGTTAATTCTAGTAATGTGGCTTCAATCTATCCGATGCAACAAGAAGGAACTTATGTGTTAGGAGCACTTGCAGCAACTATGTCCAAAACAGGCACAATTGGTTTTGTAGGTGGAGAAAGATACCCTAATCTGATCAATATTTATGAAGGATATAGACAAGGCGCTCAGGATGTTAATCCTAGCGTAAAGGTACTCGTCACATATTTAGACGATTGGGATAATTCCACAAAAGGAAAAAAAGCAGCCATTTCTCAAATAGATAGTGGCGCAGACTTTCTATTACATGTGGCTGATACCTCTGGCCAAGGTGTTATTGAAGCTGCTAAAGAAAGAGGAATATACGCCTTTGGTGCAATCTCTGACCAGAATAAGTTAGCTCCTGAGACAGTACTTACATCCTTTGTATTAGATGCCGAAAAGGCATTTGATCAAGTTATTAAATTAGTAAAAACAGGTAATTTCAGTGGGCAAATATTTAAGCCAGGGCTAGAATCAGAAAAGGGCTCATCTGGGGAGGGAATCGTGTATATAGCACCATTTCATAACCTTGATCATAATGTTCCAGAAAACGTAAAGCTATGGTTTGAACAGTTAAAAGAAGATATTGTCAACGGAAAAATCAAAGTACCTGAAAGATATTCCGGTAACATTGGAAACTACCTTGCTAATAACACAGGTTAAAATCTTTGACGAATATCTTTTTTTTAATCCTTCTAAAAGTATTGAAATAGTGAAGCAAATTGGGAAAGCGTTTTCTATTTCTCAGAAGAAAAGAAATGACCATTGTTTCAATAATACTATTAATTGCTGGATCTTATTCTTTATTATTCTTCCAACAAAATATTGCAGAACAGAATATTAGAGACAGTCTTTTTCTAGCTCATAGGAATAATCAGATAGAGGTTACAAAGGGTCTTTCAGAGCATGTTAGTGCCGATCTTCGATTGGTAGCATCGATTCTCCAAGGATTATCCGATTCTATTTATTTGCAACAGGGAGAATTGTATGGCGATAGGGTTGGAAACCTAATAGAAGAACGATTTAATGAAATAAACAACATTAGTAAAATCGATGGGCTTTTTATCGCAGACAAAAATAATATAATAACGCATAATAAGGTATCAGAAGGACAAAGGAGTTTTGTCAATATAGATATTTCACTTAGAGATTACGTAAATGAAACAAAGAGGACTTTAAATCCCGTATTTTCAAATGGCTTCAAAGGAATTGATGGCACTTATAAAATAGCATTAACTTCTCCTATAATAAATAGAGATACTCAAGAATACCTCGGAATGGTCGGAGTGGAAATACCATCTGTTGATTTCTTTGCACGATACGGAAATGTATATAACATCAGATTCACAATTTTTGGTAGCGTATGATCGAAATTCAAATTATATATCCACTCCTAGAACCAACTTTTTAGGGACAAGCTTATTTAGTGATGAAGTTCAGCGCTTTTTCAATTTTAACTCATATCCAAAACAAATATTATCAAGGTGTTTTTGATGGTCGACTATTTGGAGGATATGCCATATATGATTTTGGAACTGGAGAAAGACTTAATACTGGATATCCTGTTTCTGTTGATGGAAACTCCAAATATTTCGTTTTCCTAATTACGCCTACAGCATCGGTTTACTCTGATATTGATGAGACTTTATCTGCAGAAAGATCAAAGTTTTATTTGTTGATTGCGGGGATTACTACTACAATTGTAATTTTGGTTTTATTTTTAGTAAAACTGAATAGTATATTGAATGAACAAGTTAAGAGAAGAACAAAAGATTTAGAGGAATCAAACAAACGCCTTAAAATTGCTAATGAAAAACTTAATATTCATGACAAAATGCAAAAGGACTTTATCAATATAGCAGCCCATGAACTAAGAACCCCTACTCAGGCGATATCAGGAAATTTGGAATTGATCAAAATGACTTATGTTCCTTCTATTTTCCAAACGTCCCCGCCAGATAAAATAGGCATTAAAGGTGAATTAGAGAGACTGGTCAAAGATGAAGATAGGCTACATGATTTTACATATACACTTGTATCAACACATAGAAATGCACAAAGACTAGAGAAATTGGTGAATGATATTTTAGATACTGCACGAATTGAGGGTAATCGTCTTGAGTTGCATAAAGAATCCTTTAATTTAAACGAAAAAATACAGAATGTAATTAAAGATATCCACAATAAGACTAATCTTAGTTCACATTATGGTAATTCCTATACTTCTTTTAACATAGTTTTTGAACCGCAAGAAGATCCCATCATGGTATCTGCAGATAAAATAAGGATTTTCGAAGTTCTTTCAAACGTGATAAATAATGCGATAAAATTTTCAAATGGTGAACCCATCACTATTTCAGCTAAAAATTTTCAAAAAAATGAAATTGGAGCGATGATAAGTAGTAATCATAATAATGAATTAGTCGACACCGAAAATACAAGGGAAAATGAAGATGAAAAGGTGGTGGTGGTATCAGTTAGGGATAGAGGAACAGGCATAGACTCTGATATTCTACCAAGGTTATTTACAAAGTTTGCTACAAAATCAGATCAAGGTACAGGACTAGGACTGTATATAGCAAAAAGTATTATTGACGCTCATGGTGGGATTATATGGGCTGAAAATAACAAAGATGGAAAAGGGGCTACGTTTTATTTCACATTGCCATTAACTAAATGATCATAGGATACATTATCGCCAATTTTCTATGCCTATCATTTTCTCTTTATTCATTAAATGCATTATGGGAACCTAAATAAACAAACCCATTTGGATATCCTCATGATTTCCACCGAACACGCTACCTATTTTAGTAACGATATAGGAAGGTATAAGATATAGGGCTAATACTTAATTTTCATCTTTTTAAAACAAATCTTTTTTGTGTTTTCATCTTCACAATTGAGATGGGAAAAACGACCATTTGACTATTTTGAGAGTAAAGGTCAGATAAACGATCTTTTGGATTCTGTTATTTTATTTCCTTTTTTGCGCATGAATCACAGTATTTTTCTATCATGGTAGCTCCCTCTACAGTGAATATTGCTTCCTGAGTAGCCGTATTACCGCAACTTACACAGTATTTTGTCTTTCCGCCAAGGTCAACGAATGCCCTTATCGATGAAAAATTCTTTTCCATTCTATGTCTCCATTTTATTATTATGCAATTGCACTTATAGTATCTGTTTGCTAGATGTGAGCCAAATTTATGTAAAAAACTATTAGCAGATGAATGTTTTATGCTCATTGGTGAATTTAATTTATTTTTTCTGCAGTAGTTTTTTGTATAAAAACAGAGGACAAGTTAAATAGAGCATCCAAAGAATTTAGAAAATCCATTCCTAGACTTAAAGGATCTTTACAAGTTACTAGATTATCATTTGATCTATTTCCTTCACTTTTGAATCAAATCACTAATTGCCCGCATTAAAATAGAGAACGCATATTTATGGTAGTTGATCATAGTCGAAACGTCCAAACCCTTATACCATGAGGAACTTAGTCCCCCAAGAAGCCTATGAATTTTTCTTTACATATTAGAAAGAAAATTGGGTTCATCGTTTGACTAATCACTGGATATCAATTAAAGGATAAATAGAAGATGGTAATTGTTTTAATAATTTGTTATACATATTGTTAAGTTATGTATGAAAAACATACGATAAAATGTTCGTCGTGTGGTAGATTATTTACATCAAAAGAAGATGAGACTGTCTGTGATAAGTGTTCCAAAGAGCTTGAGAATATAAAATAATTTCTACTTTAATCTAGCTTTGTAAAATGATAGTTAATGAAACTCTATAGCCACGTTTACTACCATGTAACTCTTTTAATTAGGTTGAAGTCAATCTCAATTGGATCGAGATATTGGAGGAGAGTATATACAGGAAATGATGACAATAACTTTTAGAGCATGATATTTACTCAAAGTAGTGTCAAAATTTATTCATCTTTTGTCTTCGTATTTTTTTTCCTATTCTTGGCACTAAATTTCATTTATACAGAATCAAATCAATATATAGTAAAGAATATTGTTTTTGCCCAAACTCTTGATAACCTAACACTATCTACTATGATTAATCAAGGCTCTCCTTATTATGGAAATCTTAGCTCTCCATTAGTGGTTATAGATTTTAGCGATTTTCAATGTCATCTATGTAAAAGATATGTAGATAATACAGAACAACAAATCAATTCTTCCTATGTCCAACCAGACAAAGCAATCTATGTATTTAAACATCTTCCAAACAGAGGATTTGATTCGAAAAACGCTTCATTAGCAGCACAATGTACAAATGACCAAGGACAATTCTGGGAGTTTCATAAGATTTTGTATGCAAATCAAGGTCCAATAGATTCCGGTTGGGTCAATACTGAAAACTTGAAGAAATTTGCTTCACAGTTACCTGATATCAATATTACTGAGTTTAACTCATGTTTTGATACTAAAAAATATGAATCATTCATAGACAAAGATATTGCCTTGGCAAATTCATTAGGATTTACAGAAACTCCATCTTTCATAATAATGAACAGCGAAGGTTCCATTATCGAAAAAATTCAGGGTCCAAAGCCATTTCCAATATTTAAGACAGTTATTGATAACCTGGAAAACAAGATAACTAAGAATTAGATGTCAGGATTTTTTGCATTCAAAGTAGTATACGGTTCAAATCCAATTTTGTATATCGGATTAACCATTCTGGTATTTACTGTCTTTTGGATTTTTTTTAATGCATTTGATGAGCTGCTATATTTTTCACCGATCCTTTATTTTTATCTACCAAAAGACGCTATAGTCGGATTTGTTTTATCTACTATCAGTGCACTGCTTCTGGGAGTTCTTGTTTCAATGAATATTTACCTATTGAGAAATTCAAGTATTAGATTTAATAAATCGTTAATTTCGAGTTCATTTTTTACAATATTATCTAGTGCTTGCGCCAGCTGTTCTTCAATTGGATTTGTAATCATTTCTACTTTTGGGAGCGCAGGGGTAATTGCTACTGCCTTTCTTACAAATTATCAGATTCCACTAAGATTGCTTGCAATTGGTGTTTTGATTTTAGCTCTATATACTGTTTATCGCAAAATTACAAACAGTTGTTCATTAAATAATTAATAATATGAAAATTCATGATGAAAGTAATCGTTTGGTTTAGGTATATCCCGAACAGGAAATAAGTAGTAAGTCGGTAAATTAAAATAATAAATATCGCTCAACGAGAAAATGCTGATAAAATATAGATAGATCCCTTATTCTGTTTAAAATTACCGTGATCCTGAAAGTATTGACTATCACTTTGGTAAATCTCCTTTAATATTTGGTGTTAGTGGCAACCCGGAATTCACAAGAGATCCACATATTATACAGTAATTATTTTGATTTGAGGGTTCCCATTTTTATTAATTATCTTTGATTAAGAAATTTTTTCACGTATAATGACATAATAATTATCAACCAGATTTACGGAAGGGTTTACGAATGAAATTTGTAATATATATGAAATAATAAAGTTGTGGTGGTGGTAGTGGCGGTGGTTAGTTTACAATTACTTTTCCTGTCATAGTGGGATGTAATTTGCAATGATAATCAAAAGTACCCGATTGATCGAACATGTATTCAAAAGTTTGATCTGGTCTGAGATCGTCTGAACTAAAAATATCATTATTTTCTGTTACTGTATGAACACCAAAGTCGGTATTATCCATGTGACTGTATCACCTTGGCTTATAGTTATAGGATTTGGATTGTATGCTTTATCTCCTAGTGTAGAAGCATCCGAAACTATTGATACTTCACTATTTGATTGTGCATAGGCAACTGGAATTATAGAGATGACTAATGTCAATGCAATCGATATTAATACGTAACATTTCCATTAGAGTAAAATTCAATCTATTATATTTCCTTTAGTTATTTTCTGTTTTGAGAATGATGTATTCTTAATCCTTGAAATAGTATGAATATAATATCAATATGTCACACTGGTTCTGCATGAATTATTACTCGAGATGCTCCAGTGTTTTTTGCTTAATGGATATATAATGACCTCATCTTTGATTGAACCAGGGGCATTTTCCTCTAAAACTTTATCTACATTATCGTTTAGTCCCCTTTGTGTGATTCTATTCTTGTTACCAATGATCCAATTAATTGAGTCATGCAGCTTTAATAGCTACATTCGAGTCTTCCCTGAATCACAATAATACCTTCGGATGAACTAATCCGATCCATATCTGCCTCAGGATCATAATCTATCGCGCCAGTATCATATTCAGTATAGTTAAACTTTGATATTGCGTTAGACTATCTAGGTTCTGTTTGGTCGACATACGATATCCTACAAATTTACAGGAAATCCACAATCTGTTTTACCCATTAGATTACGAAAAGTTGGTACACGCCTCATCTTACAATCTTTCATATCCTTTAATTCAGGTTATTGTCAAACGTTTATTTCCTTCTTGTTCTAATAGTATTTGGAATCCAATTATTCTACCGGGATCGATATTGATGCCACTCTGTTCTAGTCAATTACCTGAATTCATCTCAATTGACAAAGTGTTATCTTATATATCAAATTCCATGCACACTTGTGGCCTCACTTCACAGTAAGTATTTTTTGTTTTAATGTCCTGGTACTAACTCTTGTTCTCTTCCTGGTATTTCCCAATACTCCGTTCATAATTCGACTGTACTTGGGTATTTTGTATCTATGGTCAAAATATGGCAAAATAACACAACCGTTAAATACCAATTACTATAAATAAGTATTAGTAATGAGACAGATTAAAAAAACCTACTTTATTCATAAACAGAACAATGTAGGATTTGAACTTAAAAGGAATTATCTGGAAAGATCAAAACAAGATGGATTTATTTAAATGATTCAAAAAATAAGATCCTCCATTAATACCTATGGATTGTTATCCGCTTTTTCCATCTCTATGTTTGTACTGGTAATGTTTGCATTTGATCATTCAAATTATGCTACAGTATTTTTTATTCCGAACGCATATGCTATCAATAATACTGAGGCAATAGGTGGTCTGGCCACAACTGTTGATTTAGGTAGTCCATTTTTTGTTCAGAAATATTAGCATGATCCTGAGCCGCCAAAATCGGAATCTGAACCAAATCTTTATGTGAACCATACAAACGATGGAATAATCAATGGAAACTTGAGCGTCGTTCATGTGGGAAACGACACTGAGACTCTCAGAAATAATAACACAGTCTATCTCCAAGGTAACTATAGTCTAACGTCTCATAATGGTATGGATACGGCAAGTTATAATTTCCAAGGAATAGGTACCTATGGTCCAAACGACACGTACGAAAGTAAGGGCGTGGCAATTTTTGATGAAGTCGCTACTGGAAAACTATCATCCCTAGCGAATTCAGTTGCCATCTATAAGGTCAAGGTTGATGCCAATGATAACGGGGCATTTCTTATGTGGCACTGGAAGTAAGATATGTGGCACTGAAAAACTATAACCTAGAATTAAGAGTCAATGCGGGAATGGCACATAAGAGCAGCAAAATATTTCGATACAGTTTAACCAATTGGAGGAATGGACCTGGAAACCTCAACTATTACAGGAATAAATAATACGGAAGTGGCCGCCTTTCTTCATAGAATTGTAAAAGCCAGCACACTTTGACTGGCACTTCACAATGAAATATTTTTTGTTTTAATGTCCAGATCGTAATACTTGTTATAATTCTGGGATTTTCCCGAAATTCTGTTCATAATTCCAAAGTTATACCACCTTTAAATTAAATAACGATAGAAGATTAAAATTAAAAAACGGAAGGCTTTCTTGATAACTTTGATGTTTGCATCTATCGAAACGAAGCCGCAGTGTAAATTTCATCAAATTGCGATATGGTATTAGTTTATTCTATTCCAATGATTTTATAAATCATATAATTACATTTTCTAATAGTTAGTATCTACACCGATAGTTAAATACATCAATACATCAATATATTATTCATTTTTTAATATTTTTTTGGTTAGGTCGTACATATTATGGCGAATATATGAGGTCAAAACCAAAAAGTATAGCAAGCAATAAATAGCAATCGAAAGAAACGAGCATTACTGATGATACAGAATAATAACTATTACTTTTTTAATAAACAGTACAGTTTAAGAATTGAACATAAAAGAAATCATTTAGAAAGATCAAAATACTTGGTGGGATTTAATTAAATGGTTAACAAAATAAGGTCCTCTATTAATAGCCGTGGCTTTGTATACACTTTTTCCATCTCTATGTTTGTTTATGATGATTATGTTTGCATTTGAATCATTCAAATTATAATGCTTTAGCCCAAAATCAATCTTCACCTTTGGCTGGAATGAACTTTTCAAAGCCTGTAGATGTATATAGTAAAGATGGAGTTTTGAAAACTACACTAGTTGCAGATTACAAGATAGGTCAAGTTGATAACCAGACAATTACTGGAATGGTCTATAATGGTTCGCTCCGGGGCCCGCTTTCCATGTCTATCCTGGAGATAGAGTTGAAATTGATTTAGTAAACAATCTCAATGAATCTACCAATCTCCATTTCCATGGAGTTCATGTATCTCCTGGAAATAATTCGGACAATGTATTTCTTGATGTTGCGCCAGGTAAGACACAGCATTATGTTCTCGATATTCCAAAAGATCACGAACCAGGTACGAATTGGTATCATTCACATTTGCATAAACTTTCTTATGGACAAGTTTCGGCAGGTCTGTCTGGGCTTGTTTATTGTTGAAGGTTTAGAAAAGTTATTGCCAGAGCCATTACAGAATATCACACAACATACCATTGCCATGAGAGATTTTCCATTTGACAATCTATTCGTTACTACAGATGATTTGAGTAATACGATGACAGGCCATGAAAGCCTAACTGTTAACGGTGAAGTCAACCCGACTATCAACATTACATCAGGAGAGACCCAGCTTATGGCGTCTTGCAAACATCGGTCCTGAGAATGAACTACATATTCCACTGCCTGGCAATACATTCAATGTTATAGCAGAAGATGGAAGCCCAGTTTGGAAGGTGTGGAATAATGATACTCTTTTCTTACCTTCTGGAAAACGGTTTGATGTATTGGTGACTGCCAACGGGAGCGGGTCTATTCCATTAGGATCCTGTTAATACCATTTACTGCACCATATGATTCACACATTGCGACTGTAAATATACAAGGTAACCAAACCAGATGAAAAACCTGCAGATATCCTTCCAACAAGCTTAATTCCAAAGAGAGACCTCAAGTAATGCGAACATAACTAATCATAGAGTCCTTAATTTCTCATCAAACGATAGAGATTGGATATACATGATAAATAACACGACCTTTGATCCTAACAGAGTAGATATAACAGCGAAGCTTGGAACTGTAGAGGAGTGGAAGTTAGTAAACCTTGATAAAATCTCATCTGGCAATATTCATCCATTTCATATCCATGTAAATGATTTTCAGGTAATGTCAGTTAACGGAAAACCATATGACGCTCACGGATACCAAGATACAGTTATTATTCCGACTGAGGAGGTGAAGTGGTTATTAGGATACCGTTTGATGATTTTGTAGGAAAAACTGTTTATCACTGCCACTTGATGTTCCATGGGGACTTTGGCATGATGGGTATCCTTGAGATCGTTAAATAGGTGATGATGTGATTGGAGATTAGTAAAATGTTTAAGACAAATATATCCCAAAAAGGAAAAACAGTGGCTTTGTTCGTTGTACTAGCCTTTGCCGTAGCCGGACTTACAGCAGTAACCTTTCTTTCAGATCCGTTTGCGTTAGCGCAAAGCCCCGGAATTGACCCAAATGATTGTTTTAGGTCAAACGTTACAATAGATACTTGTCCTACAAACCCAAATATCCAAAGCTCAAAATGACACAACGGATTGTTTTAAGAAAATTGAAGAAACCAAGGTAGGGACTGGCGAAATTCAAAACTACACAAAAACCGTTCAGAACTTTAACTCCTTATACCTACTAACAACAAAATAACAGCAATAAATGAGAATATTGCTGGAGGTAGCGGTCCAGTAACTGATATGGATGGCGTATGGGATTTAATGAAAAATCAAACTATGACTCGACAAGATAGACAAATGGTATTGGACGAAGTTAATATTCTCTTGGCAGACGCCAAACCCGGGTTTACCAAAATACAAAACGGATGAACTAAGTTTGTGTATCACCACTGAACTCAATTCTTTAGGTCCTGCACTTAACTATTAGGCCCACCCTTTTTTCTATAGACAAGACAATAGCCTGCAAGATTATCATTTCTTTTCATCTATTATTTTTGTCGCGAACCTCGACACTCAAAGAGACTGACCACTGAACCTGAATCCCAACAATCAAGATGTTATAATAGTTCCATGTCATTTTTGCCGCCTAGCCCACTCGATTCGCAATTGTATACTGCGTTCAATATCTTGCCCAATAAAAATCCGAAGTGGGATATATTTAATACACAAACTCTTAAAACTTTTCAAAAATTTATTATAGACTCGTGTGAAATTTAATACTCGTCCAATCGAACCATTATACCATACAGAACTTAATCATTATAAATCAACTCTTCATTTTGGTAACGATATCCAATAGAAGTCAAGCCAAAAACCCTATCCTAAATTCTTCCTTTTCACATACAAGAACAAAGTATACAGTATCACAAATAGTAATCAAGTTAAAGACATCTAATACTCTGATTCCGTAATATTTATGTCCTATTAAGTCATATAATCAACTTTTAGACTCTAACACAGACGTTATAATATTTGAATGAAACATAAGCAAAACTATGTCTCAGGCTACCAACTATCAGTAATTCATGGGCTTATCATACGATAAAAAGGATAAATAAAATTCATAGTAATTTTTGTTTTGGGTTTATTATTTGCTAGATAATACACTTATCATATTACTTTGTCTTGGCTATTCACAGAAGATGATCATTAAACATGACAAAGAGTTTATCAATAATATCGATGTAGAATTGGAGAAATGAAAACATGTGAAATTTGTGGCGGTACAGTATCATCTGGAACTACCACCACTATATGTTCATCTTGTACCAGTATTAAAGAATCTACAACGGCTTCAAGAGGTTCTCTTGAAGATCATATATGTGGTTGTATCAATACAGACAGAAGAAATTGCCCATGGTGCAAGAAACCATGCCATCATGATACATCCTTGAACCCTAAGATATTAATTTCACCAATGTGATATCTAGCCCACAACTACTTCAGTCCTAATAAGAAATGGTGTTAAACTAGAAAATACCTGCATAATTCTTAAGGATTGGATTTGAGATGTATTAGGTATGGTCATCGTTCAAAAACATTTACCTTTACCTTCATTCTAATACGACCTCAACGAATCCTCAGTATGTACTTTATCTATTTTTCCTTAATAGTTGAAATGCAAGCAAATTTGGGGTTGTTCCCACCGAAACAGCTTACTAACATGGTCTCATGGTAAGAATGCTTTCATGAATTATTCAACCAATAATATAATGAAATGATATCCAGAAAAACGCAATTGATTGCAATTGATTACAACAAAAACGTGGACATTATTAGTCCAGATTTTCAATCATTCTTATGAATTTTCAAAACATCAATTCACAACAATATACTGATCAAATGTCGAAACTAACATCGATATTTTCAATTCTTTTTGTTTCCATGTTTATTATGACAATCATTTTGACAGATGATAAAGGGGGCGTAAATGAGAAATCAATACCAAGACCGCAATTACCAACTTCTGAATCATCATCGACAATCGGAGATGATTTCGAATTAAAAGATCTTACAATCCCGTCACATAAATATTTGGATGAATCTAAAATCACAAAGCAGTCAGGAACGAGTTATTTCATATCAAACTATATCAATGCGTGGAAACTAAGTAAAGCAAATTCGGCAATGCAAATGATTGTATAAAATGAATAATACGTCTCTTTCAATAGTAGTTATACACATCATGGCGGTACAAACTAGGTAACCATAGTCATCAAACCGATGTTATATCCTAATGATTTTAACCGAACCCGCCTATTATACGGGTTATTCTTTAATATATTCGTCATAAAAATATGGATCTTTATGATTTTCAGCTCTATTCACTTCAGCATTTCTAACTCCTTGCTATGATGGTGGATAAATAGTTTCAGCAAATTCTTTGAATGATTAAGTTTGCAGTTTTTCAACCCATAAGGATAGTAGTCATCAAAACTCTCGGTTTTGTCCTTGATATACTGCATCGTCCTTTCGAGAATGCTTTTCTCGTAAGAGGCATGATTGTGATTGGATATTTGATATTTATATGTTTTAGTTGTCATCATTTCCATGATAATGAAAACAAATGAATAGTGCTATGAAAATGAATGCATCTATAACTAATAGGGAAGAATAGTAACAGTATAATATACCTAACTACAATTTTCAATGGATATATGATTTGATAATCCATACATCATAAATTTACTTAGTTCATAGTCTCTAGTCTCAAAGGTAATGGTTACCATGAAGCTTATCATCGATTAAGATTATTATATATCATCTAATTTGACAAAGAAATAATCAGAACAAGAACATATCAAAATTATCAGGATTTGATGATACAATATCTATTTTTTCTAATCAAAGTCGTTCACTTCCTTTAAATCCGTACATAGAGGTTATTTAACCTTAAATATTCTGATAGACTCTCTAAAGTTCAAAGGATCTAGTAATTAAACTGAATAGAACGGATTTTGAATCTGTATTATCCGATGTGACATCCAAAGCGTTTACCCGTAAAATATACTTAGACCACTTTATCATATTTCGTCAACGGTATTTGCTTTTTGTGTTAACGCTGATGGTTTTAACAATAGACCTCACAGATCTTGTCTTAAACCTCAAAGAACCTAGCTAACTGAAAAGTTATATGAATTGATTCTCCAATGAGAAAGTTACATTCTTAGTTTCTTTATGCTCCCTCTTTTATGGGTGTCTTATCACAAGGTATTCAATTATAAAAAATCGACATTATCACAAGAAATTAATTCATACAAGAAGGATGAATCGGTTTGCACTTACAATATTGTTTGTTTATCCACAAAAGTTTGCTAGACCTTTATCTTTATGAACAAAGAAAAATAAAGTATTTTTAACATCTAGTTGAGCAGATAGGTTATCTGCACACTGACAGAAACCTCTTGTTGTCCTGGAATTATAGGAGTTGAGGAAGCTCCAGAAGCAAATGATCTTTGCATAAATTGATCGCTAAAAGGCATGGGGTTGAATCCATCTGTATTAACTGATATTGATTTGATACCTACGATTGTAGACCCTATTGCCGATGAGGCTATATCTGCATTTTGTTTGGCGTTGCTAATAGCTTGTTGTATTAGTGTATTTTTGACCTTGTCTAACGATTTGTCAGAAACTTTAAAATCCACCCCATTAATGGTATTGGCTCCTGCAGTTACAGCAGAATCAATCCATGATGAAATATTATCAAAGTTCGGACTTTGAACTGTCACGATGTTAGACACTGTGAACCCAGTTTTTACCATATTTCCTGTTTCTGTAAAATTGAAATTAGGTTGAATACTATATTGAGAAGTACTGATCTCATTTTCTTTGACGCCATTATCTCTTAAACTAGCGATTATTTCGTTTGCTATTTTCGAGTTTGATGTTACTGCATCAGTGACAGATTCATTTGTAGATTGTACATCCAATCGAGATAGTTACCAAATCGGTATTTACTTTGTCCGTTGCAGAACCTGACACAAATAAAGTATTATTGAGAGATGCTGTTTGAGTTTTATTGACTTGGTTAGAATCCGTGACTTGGGCAAATACCTCAATAGGCTCCATGTACATAACAATAAGAGATACAAATCCCAATCCCAATCCCAAAAATAATAAGATTGTAAGATTACTCATATTTCGTTTCAAATTTTTTTCATAATAATTTGACATCGATTTATTAGAACCTACTCCAATATATAAGAAGACCCTATTTTTTAAGGCTAGACGAGTCTATAATGAATTCTGAAATCTTCTTTTTATTGATAAATTTTCTTGTGGGTTGTGCTTTTGAATCAACTTTCAACTCGCGCCGTGGCGCTTCTTTTGACTTTGTTTAAGAATGACATTGTTTTGACAACGTTTCTAGTCGACAAACCAGGATAGAACAAATGAAGACTAAATTCCAAATCTAATAGAAATGTCTTGCTTCTTTTAAAAATCATACTAGAGATTGAGCCATTTCAAGGAATAGTTTTGTCGTTAAATTATTAGAGCCACTAAACACATCATATTAAATTATTTGTTTTCAAAAAACTGGACCTGGCTTAGGCTTTGTCTAAAATTTACTTTTAGATCCAATGCTTTCTACATTCGTGTTATCAGTAAAGAAATCTGAAGAATTACTAGTATCCTTAAGTAAATCATCTTTGTCGTTATTAGTAAAGTCACTAGATCCTAAGTTATCAGGAGTAAGGTTCTTAAACAAGTTGTATATCTCCTTAGGAGTAATCATGTAATATACTTTTGAGTCGTTTATATTCACATCAACAGCAGCTCCCAGATGCATTATAAACATTGAATAAATGATGAGAGATTTTATCAAATTTGTCTTAATCAACTGGAGTATAACTTATGTATGTCAAAGGATAAAAGGTTATCTTGAGTTTTTGCATTAACATTAATACTATTGTCTCTAGAAGCCATTATTCCTGCAATAACATACTAGACAAAAGCCGGGAATGCGACGAACTGATTATCCACGAATACGAGGATCAAATTAGGAGCCCCAAGAAAAGTATACCAATACTGTTTCAGACTCAAAGTATCAATATCAATCCTCTACAAGTTCATCCTACGATGACGTCGGATCCCCATCAGGACATATTTTCTAAGATACAACCTTCAAGTAACTAGAAATAACATGAAAGTTATAAAAGTAGCCATTTCCTTATTGCAATGTTGAAAGATTGAATACAACAAGTCACTTTCAAAGGGCATTGATATTTCAGGGAGGCGGATCTTTAGGAGCTTATGAGGCTGGCGTTTACAAGGCTACTTATGAATTGCTTTCTGAGAGGGATGTAAAACTGGGTAGGAAAGGAAAACCGATATTTCATATTGTAGCTGGTACCTCTATAGGCGCAATGAATGCAGCCGTACTAGTCAGTTATGTAAAAGAGAACAAGAGCTGGCAAGGATCTGCGGATCGGCTGATTGAATTCTGGGAATATATGGCGACGGAATCCTTTATGGATGCAATTCCAAGTTTTAATGAATGGTGGAATTATTGGCAATATTTTAATAAAGATTTGGCATCAAGCGAATCAGCGAGAAGATATTATGACACTAAACAATTCATGCTTAGAGGAGTACCAAATGTATTTACCCTTTCCAAAATGTTGGAAGATAGGAGGTTTTTGGATCCTGTTAATACTCAGTATCTTTATAGTAACGAACCGCTCAGAAAGAGTCTTGAGAAATTTGCAAAGTTTCCGATAGCGACCAGTTACCAAAATAACGAACCTCGGCTACTTTTGGTGAGCGTCGACGTACAGGAAGGAAGCACTGTAGTATTTGATAGTTACGAAAAGGAGGATGGCACTCGGAAAACTGAATATGGTCGTTACGGTCCTGAATATGTAAGGGGACCCAATGACCACGGAGGATTTGAGTTTGTAATAAGTCATAATGACGGGATAGAAGTTGACTTTGTTCTTGCAAGTGGTTCAGTACCAGTTAACTACGAATATACCAAATTACAGGTCGAAGATACCAATGGTAGTAATCGAATTAAAAGTGGAATCGAACAGCAGAAAGAAGAGGTAAATAGTCCTACTACCAAGAAAGTTCGGTATTTTTGGGATGGTGGCATTATAGCAAATACTCCACTTAGAGAGGCCGTTATTGAACACCGCAGGTATTGGGCTTCCGTTAGAAAATCTGAAGTACCTCCTCTACGCGTTTTCATAGTTAATGTACATCCAATTAAACAAGACTCCTTACCTACTGATCATGACTCTCTCGTGGACAGAAAAAATGACTTGACGTATCATGATAGGACCTTATTTGATGAAAGGATGGCGTTACTGATGACCGATTATGTTAACATCGCTAATAGCCTCATTAAGCTAGCCGAAGATAACAACGTTAAAAGGTCTTTAATAGATGACATTCTAAAGCGGCAGGCCGATACGAGAAATTTTAGCACTGGGAAGCACTTAAAATACGCGGATCTGGTTGAACATATGGTTTCTGTAGAACAGGTAATTAGAATAGAACGCAAGAACGACACACATACGATATCGAATAAAACTTTTGATTTCTCAAGCACCACAGTTAGAAATCTAATAAGAGACGGTTATAAAGAAACATTAGAGCAGGAAGCTAAAATACTACAAGTGTGGGACTCGGAGCACCCAAGATAATATAATATTAACAGTTCCGTATCTATTACGATTATAACGCAATAATTTTTCCAGTTAATCTCTTATTCTTAATTGCTCTTTCCATTTCTTAATTTCATTAAGATATCTCTGGCAAGAGCAAAGGGTATAGGTAGATTGTAAATACCGAAATCATAATGATTCCAACAATGGTGAGTACCAATTCCATTCTTGATCATCTCTTTGACCTGTATTTTGCCTTGTTCATAAACTAGTGCATTAGGAGGAGTCCCCATTGGTAGGAGGAATGCGAGGGAACTAGATAATGTGATAGCAGCAAGAAACGGTAATGGGGGCCATTGATTTAATGCAGCCATGCTTGCAACAACGGGTATGAATATAGCTGCCGTTGCTGTATTTGACATAGTATTACCTATAATCATTGTTATAGAAACAATAACAATTACTATTACTGGGAAGGGCAGAATACTTAATACTGATAATTTGGTCCCCAGATAGTCAGCAAGGCCAGATGTTGTAAACGCTAATGACAGGGAAATTCCTGCACCCAGGATAAATAAAACGCCAAGTGGGACTTTTTGCACATCTGACCAGTTCAGAAATTTTTCAGTTCTATTTTTTGGTATCACAAATAATGATACACCCCCAAAAATTGCAATAACTGCAGTTTCAAGATATGAATCATCACCAGCCCAATATGGAGCCGCGAACATTAAGATTAAGACTGATAGCAAAATTATTAATGAGGCCTTTTGCTCCCTTGTGATTTTTCCTAATCTTTCTTTTTCAGCGATAATTATCTTCTTAATGAGGGATTCATCCATTTGCTCCTTTCTTACTTGAGCTGTGAAATATAGGATAGATATCATCAACATTGTAATTGCCAGTGGAGCAGCTACCGAAGTCCAAGTACCAAATGTGATAGTTTTGCCGAATAACTCGTTTACAATTTCTGCATAGATTAGATTAGGAGGGGATGCAATAAGGGTTGTAATACTCCCAATTGAAGAGGAGAATGCAACCCCAAGTAAAAGGCTAACTTTAAACTTTCTACTAAATTTAATACCGTTATCAGATAACAGGGATAGAGTGGCGAAAACCATTGGAATAATCAAAATAGCTACTGTAGTGCTCATAATAACCGTGGAAATTAAAGCCGTACAAATCATAAAACCAAGTATTATTCTCTTGGGTGAATATCCGAAAATGTTAATGATTCCTAACGCAATTTTTCGTTGTAAACCGGATTTCTCAACTGCGAGAACGACCAGAAACATCCCCAATAGAAGAATAATTATTGGGCTCATGTATTCTGCTCCTACGACTCGTAGTGGTAAGACTCCTGTTATAGGAAACAGAGCTAGAGGTAATAGAGCAGTTGCATAGATACTAACAGCTTCGGTGACCCACCACACGACAAGCCAAAGTGTTATGCCAGCAACTAGTTTACCTTGATCTGGTAAACCTTCTGGGGCAGGAATAACAAGAAGGATGAAAAACAAAACTGGACCTAAAATGAGTCCAATTATCTTAGTCTTGCTTACTTTTGCAGATGGGGAGGAAAGGCTGTTCTGCATCCATGCTAGCATTATTTGACAGTAATATAAGTGAATAATGTGTATCAGAAACAAACAATGGCAAAGACCAAACTGACTCGCTTAATAGCTGGAGTTAGTGAAAGAAACATAATGCAAATGAATATTTGGATTGTGATAGATATTTAGCCTGAAATTTTCAAAGCCACAACTTCCAGACGATTCTACCGATGACAGTTTTGAGGATATAAGCAGAGTCGTGAATACAAATAGTCCATCTTCAGTATCGTATTATTCATCTTTATTCGAAGGTTTTTGGGAACAGGCAAAACTCTACGAAAGGACAAAAGAAGAACTGGACACCACCAAAGACGAATTGACAAAGATGAAGGACTATATATAGACAATTGCAAAAGAACTCTCGATTATGTCAGAAGATAGAATGGGTTAATTTTAATAGGAAATAAGATAAATTTTGTTATCAATTTGGCTTCAGTTGAATATGATTGTTCCTCTATTTGAATTTCACAGAATGGACAACAGACTATATCTTAATTATGAAGTTTTGGATATGAGAACATGGTAGCAATAGATATTTTTTTATTGAATGAAGTCACCAAAATTGGCAATGAGGTTCGAGTTTCCCAAAGGCGTAGCCGTGGATGCTTCAGGTTATGTGTACGTAGCTGACGATGCGAATCATCGTATTCAGAAATCTGATAGCAATGGAAATTTTAGAAAAGAATGGGGAGAAGAAGGCTCTGACAAAGGAGAGTTCAAGTTTCCCAAAGGCGTAGCCGTGGATACATTCAGGCTATTTGTACGTAGCTGATGATGGCAACTGCCGTGTCCAAAAGTTTGACAGCAATGGCAACTTCATTGGTGAATGGGGACGCAAAGGCTCTGACAAAGGAGAGTTCAAGTTTCCCAAAGGCGTAGCCGTGGATACATCTGGCTATGTGTATGTAACTGACGACGAAAATCATCGTGTTCAAAAGTTTGACAGCAATGGCAACTTCATTACAACGTGGGGTTCAGAGGGTTCGAGAGATGGTCAACTTAAGCATCCTTATGGGATTCGAGTTGACTCCAATGGCTATGTGTACGTAGCTGACGATGCGAATCATCGTGTTCAAAAGTTTGACAGCAATGGCAACTTCATTGGTGAATGGGGACGCAAAGGCTCTGACAAAGGAGAGTTCAAGTTTCCCAAAGGCGTAGCCGTGGATACTTCAGGCTATTTGTACGTAGCTGATGATGGCAACTGCCGTGTTCAAAAGTTTGACAGCAATGGCAACTTCATTGGTGAATGGGGACGCAAAGGCTCTGACAAAGGAGAGTTCAAGTTTCCCAAAGGCGTAGCCGTGGATACATCTGGCTATGTGTATGTAACTGACGACGAAAATCATCGTGTTCAAAAGTTTGACAGCAATGGCAACTTCATTGGTGAATGGGGAAGACGCGATTGACAATGTGATTTAATCATAATCACAAAAAATAAAATATGTCTAAAACAAAAATTATCATTTAACTATAAGTCTAGAATGTTAAAATCCTAAACGTAACCTCCGGACCCGTTACCTGTCCTGATCCATTTTATAGTTTTTATTTATATTTTCTTGATATTGGATTCTAAATATACCAAAGTATTGCAGTAAGGTTATTGAACCCCTTTACCTACACAACTCTAATCCATTTGTGGCCAGTCCAATAATAGTAAAACATTTATCATCATTAGCAAAACAATAAGGAACTGCTTAATTTAAAAGTAAATTAATTGACTATAATTTGGTCACATAGTTTTTCATTTATGTAAATTGGTTAAATTGAGTCAAATTTGTTTCACATATCCGAACCCGCATCAATTTTGGTTTCTCACTTCTTGCATGAACCAGATCTTACCACATATCAAAATTTAGCATTAATTAGTCAACCCGTTGAATATCGTATTAAGTATTGTTCGGTAGGATTTTATTTCAATATACTTTGGTTCAGGACCAGAGATTTGTGAAACGAATTTGACATCAAGAATGGAATCCGCTAAAAATATTATTACGGTATTAATCACTACCCTGTTCCGAATTACTATTTGACATTGTTGAGCAATCCCTTTTTGAAAAAATTTGTACTTAATCTCAACTCTATCAACCAGTCTCACCTATTGGAGTAGATGGAATTTGAATATAATATTAAAAGTCAAATATTTGTGGATCCATACTATGATCTAAACCTAACATATTTACTTGTACCCAATAATATTCACCCAACCTGTTATTTATGAAATTCTTCCTTACACAAATTCGATTTAGAAAAATATTTATTTCCTTTTCGCTCATGTTAGTTAACACACTTTTCTTTGGGATTAAAAAGGCCCCCGGATATCTTAAAATTGAGATAGCTTGTAATGCGATGGACTTGTTTTTAAAGAGTTTTTTCAGTGACCCCACACACAAAGAATTGCACACATGAAAAACATCTAAAGTTTGAAAAAGTTTGTGAAAATATAAATAGAGTTTTGCAAATGTCAGACAAGAAATAAACATGTCTTCAATTTAGATATATACTGGCTTGTTACAAATGGATAAGCAATGTACGGATAAATATTTCAGCGAACGTTGCTCCTACCATAATTTAAAGTAAGCTGGATGAAATATTTCCTCTATCTTACCTTAAATTGGCCACGCGGAGGCAATTCCTGAAGTGTCCAAGCGTTGCCATCAGGATCATTAAAACGAATGAACTTCCCCCAAGCTTGTACATCGACGTCAGTAACATCCACTCCGCGCTTTACAAGTTCATCATTAGCGGCCTGAGCATCCTTGACTACCATTTGTAAACCTTTAATGCTACCAGGTTTCATATTCTCGGCAATGCCAATCCCAAAACAAATTGAACAGGCAGACCCAGGAGGTGTCATTTGAACAAAACGTAGCTTTTCGTTCACGGTATGGTCATGGTCTAAGTTAAAACCTATTTTATCTTTATAAAAATCAAGTGCACGATCCACATCAGTTACTGGAATTGCAATCAATTCAAGTTTCATTTCCATCAACAATCCACCCAACACTATATGTAAACAAGACAATACTCAAATACTGGTTGGTCAGATGAGTTCTTTGAATAGATATCCATGAATATCTATTATATATCCATGAATAAAAAGATGCGGTAGTATTGATTTTGATATGACACCATTTCCTTCTCATATCGGGATTTTTGCGGGGAGGAATGTAAAATATTAATTGAGTATCATACCTTGTTGATTGTTCTTGAAACATTGGAGAGTCGGAGTGCATGTTTCCGTTATCTAATTATATTGCCACGTTACTACCAAAGTTTAATTGAATCAGGATGTTCATGTTGTTACAAAACCTGATTTTCCTTCGGTTCGACAACAAAGAAAACATTTCTAAATAAATATAATCAAACTGTTTTTGTAAGTCAGGAGGATAATAGATATTCTAGGTGATACTGTAAAACCCACACTCTTAAAACTATTTGAGTCAACTCTATTGAAATTAGAATAGATGGTGCTTTATGACTATAATATCAAATACGAAAAAAATGATATTAGATCTTATAGTGGAAAAGAAACAAAAGGTGTTAACTAAGTCAATTTTAGCGAAAATCACAATAGGAGGTGATTCTAATCTTATCGAGAGAGAAAAATGAAGACAATCATGAAATTGAACCATTAATGATTTCCGTCCTGCCTATCATATCAGCTCAAACAAAGTGGAATTGTTTTAGAGATTGAGGACCTTTTTCAATTACTCTTATCGAAGGAAACGAATTTCATGACAAGTGTTATTTCCACTCGAAAAAGACAAAAAAATCCACAATGGGTTTTAAACCTATTCTTGATTTTATTTAATTCCAGAATCAGGATATAGTCCAAAACTAATGGTGGCACCTAAAGAAAGCATCAAAAAAAACAATCAAGTAATTTTGTGAAGCAACGATTATCCTCATTTGACGGATAGAAATTTCGAAGAGACTACATAGAGGGAAAAGTTGCCTAGAGTTTCATGCTCCTACAATTGAAGAAGTGAGGAGGCCTATTCGTTGCTATCCCGATAGGCGTATTCGTTCAATCGTGATTGTAATGACATGGAATCTATTTAATATGGGTCATATATCTCCAATTAGGACCTAATATCATTTTGATCTTTATATACGAAGTTATCATAACATAATATGCAAGTTGCTGTAAGATTTAATGGAGTACTTCCAAATGTCTCTGAGTTAGGAGAAGAAGAAATCTCTGAAAGAACCTTCAAAGTAATGAAGCAGAATATCGCATCAAACACGTCTTGTTCTATTTTTTCAAAAAATGAACATAATGAAAATACATCTCATGTACTTGTGGATGTTGGCCGTGGAGTAGTCCAAAGCATTGAGCGAGGATTCTCTAGTCTTGAATTCAAATCATCATCTTTACCAGACCCCCATCTTCCTAACGCAATTTTGATAACTCATTCACATGATGATCATATTGCAGATCTTCCAGCCTTAATAGAAAAAATTACTAATAGTTCCAAGAATTTACAGATTTTCTGTACCTGAAGAATGCTATACACAGATTGTTCAAAAGTTTCCCCAACTTTCATCTATTATTTCATCCAATCCCTCTTCTGTAATAAACAATAATGCTGTTTCAGTTAATGTGATACGTCCAAACAATATCTTTAACATTGATAATCTTTCGATAACTCCTATTTTGGCAAACCATGGTAGCGATACTCCTACTGGTTCAGTCATTTATGTAGTAGATACAGATAATATAAAAATGGTATTTGGATGGGATTTTCTTTCTCTAGTAGACGTAGACGAAAAGATACTCTGGAATCCTGATCTTGTTGTACTGGGGGCTCATAGCTATAATCCGCATCCAGAAACAGGAATGATCTCTGTTTCAGATGCTTACTCACTAATAAGACAATGGAATGCTAAAGATAGCTATATAGTGCATTATAGTGGGTTAGCAGATCTTGAGGATGCTAAAAATCAATGGTTTAGAGGACCTACAAAACCTATGACATCGGAGGAACTACAAAAGGTAATAGATTCTAGCGGTCCTATAACAGGTGCAGAAGATCATTATTCTTTTAAAATAATAGTAGCAAAGGAAGGAATGATATGGCATTCAAAAACACAATTTGAAGATTCCATGGAACAAAATGTTAGCAATGAAAAAATAGGAAATGAACTATTAATTGAAGGGCTTGAAAAATATGTATTGAAATTTGAGCATAATTCTATAGACAATAATTTAAAAATTATGGTTGAAGATCGAATTAATAGACGCGATTTATCCTTTGTTAATCCACACAAAGATAGTAAATACGATAATATAGTTTATGCAGAGGCAGAGAAAGGAGGAATGATGACTCGTGGTCCAGAATTGAGAATGGAGGTAATGGATACAATTCCACAATCCTCGCAGTCACAAGAAGATTCTGCTGTTGTTAAAATACTTGCTTACAAAGGTAAAAAGGATGTTTATAGAAACGATATACGGATTAATAATTCAGACGCAGTAAGGTTGAAAAGATATCTTCAAGAAAATTTAACATAATATCCTAAGCAATTAATATATCAGAAAAGGTACCTATTTCTTTATACATGTCTATAGGTACGGAAAAGATATTCTATTTAATATATGAACATTCCTTATAATATGAAACTTTTGAGCAATAGTTAATTGGTCTATTTTATTGATAGTAATCTTAAAGTAAAAATTTAAGAGATCAATAAACTTATCGACCATACGATGTTTACAAAACAATGAATTATGATATCTATGATGTAAAATAGTGATTTGTTGACATTATTATCGATGAATCTCTTGCTATAGACACAACAATGTATTTCAAAGCGGATATCACATACTAATTCAATTCAATACTCAAATTAAAAAATAAGGACAAATTTGTTTCATATACCGCCTAACCCATATCAGATCTGTAATGGATATTTGTATAATCTGATGAGAATGGCAGCAGCCCTAGAATGTCTGATTTGAACACTTTAGATGAACTAGTTTATTAAGCAAGTATTTCGGCTAAAGATAAATCAAAAGCTACGTCACGACAATTGAAGCATATAACTATCACTTTTGCTTTCACTTTAAAGCAATTACAGTGATTTTTCAGACGAGGGCTTAACTAGGAAGGATTAATTGACCGATCTGATTGAGTTCATGAAAGATTTACAAAATGAGATGCGAGAACCCTGTCATGAATCAGATACTCGATGCTTATAAACCGATGTGGTCGCTAAAACATGCCATTTCTCTAATGGGTTGGGACTTTGAAACTTATATGCCTAGAGAAGGGGCAGAAGAGAGGGGAGTGGCCGATTCTCAGCTTCACATGATGCATAAAGATCTTCTGCTAAAGAAAGATTTTAGTGGTCTTGTTGAGTCAGCGAAGAAACTGAGGAGCCTTAGTGACTTTGAGAAGGGAATTGTACCAGGTACTTGATAGGGAAATAACTAAGCAGGTCAAGATACCCAAAGAATTGACTGAAGCAGAATCTTTGGTAAGGATAAGGGGAAATATGGCATGGAGGGAAGCAAGGGCAAAATCTGCTTTTAAGATGTATGAACCGCACTTGAAGAAGATGATAGAAATAAAGAAGCAAATCGCTGCGAAGATAGGTTATGAAAAACATCCATATAATGCACTCTTAGATACATTCGAAGAGCAGCTTACCGTAAATGACTTGGATAAAATATTCGATGCATTAACCCCTCGTATTCAAACGCTTCTGAAAAAACTCGTAGATTCAAATAGCCCGTTCTGCAAAACGAACAAACTTGCAAAATCAAAATATGATATCAATAAAGTGAATGAACTCAATCACGATATTTTGACTCTTCTGCAATACGACATGAAACGTTTCAGAATGGATATATCCACTCATCCTTTCACCGAGACTATGGGGCTAAACGATATCAGAATAACTACTCGGTATGAAGGGATTGATTTCAAAAAGTCGATATTTAGTACCATTCATGAAGCTGGTCACGCATTGTACAATCTACAATGCGATCAATCATTGTCTTTTTCTCCCATTGAAGGAGGATCTTCACTTGGACTCCATGAATCTCAGTCAAGGTTTTGGGAGAACATTGTGTGCAGAAGTATGCCTTTTGTTCAATTGATAAGTCCATTGATTAGAAAACAAATAGATTTCACAAACCAAACTACAGATGACGAATTATACCTTTATTTCAATAATGTCAAAGCTGACTATATACGAGTTGACGCCGATGAAGTTACTTACAATTTACATATAGCAATTAGGTATGAGATAGAGAAAAAAATATTTGGAGATGAGCTCAATGTATCTGAGATTCCTGAATTCTGGAACGATAGAATGGAGCAGCTTCTTGGTGTGAGGCCAACTAAGGATTCAGAGGGAGTGCTTCAGGATACCCATTGGAGCAGCGGCCTTTTTGGGTATTTCCCAACTTACACTCTGGGAAATTTGGTTTCAGCAATAATTGCTTCAAAGATGCGAAAAGATCTAGAAGACTCCGAGGAAGACATTAAGAGGGGTAATTTTGATCCTATCAGAAAATGGTTAAGATTAAAAATACATCAGTATGGATCTGCTTTTGCTCCCAAAGTACTTCTTGATAAGAACCTAAATGAAGGATATAACCCAGATTACTTTGTTAACTACCTTGAGACTAAATATCTTGGCTCCTGAACCATTGTCTGGATGATATCTAGAATCCGACTCATTATCGGTTCAAATGAATTGCAATGTTTAAACATGTATCCGGATAGAAGATGCTAATTCAGCCTAGTTGGAATTGAGTTTGCAGGTTGAAGCAAAATTCCAATATTGGCTACCGTTCTCTGATACCAATTAATGGAAATAATACTAATCATTGTTAAACTCAGTTTTGACTGTTACGGGATGGAACATGAAACTTGGAGCATTTCTTAGGATAATAGCGGATATTGTTGACAAGTTCCACAGGTTATCTTCTGTGGAAAATGATTGGATAAGTTCTTATGTAATCATTCAAGAAATATCAAGAAGCTGAGTCAGGACTAGCATGTATACCTTGTGGGTGAACCAAAGTTTGTCACAAGTCACAACTGTCCGTGTTGTACCCGTCTCCAGATGGAGAATGACCCACCGTTACAGTCTCCACCACATTATTATTTTGGTCTACTACCGAAACTGAGCCCTAGAATTGATTCATCACATACGTATGCCCATTGTCCGCGTTAAAGACGACACCACTTGGACGGTTCCCAACCGTTATAGTTACTATGACCTCATCCTGAGCTAGAACTTTAACTAAATCAGCAAATGAAACCGCTAAAACAGCAAATACAAAAAAGGTTAGAAAACAAAAGATAATGAAGTCAAGATCGAAAATGAACTTATTGTATACACAAATCTTCATTTTGAACTGGCCACATAATAATGACTATTAATTTTACTTTTAGATGTTTCTTCTATATCACTTGATGTTGTTCTAATAGAATAAATTTGATTTCGTGGTCTGTGATCATCAAAAATATCAAAGTTATTTTGTTATAACCTGTAACCACGGAATGATAATATTCCAGGATTTCAAAACTGAGTTGCAAATTCTGTCAAATTTGTTTCATCTACTATCTTACCCGCATATTATGCGGGAATATATGTCAGATATTCTTTATTATATTCGTCATGATGTAAGGAACTTTATTATTTTCATATTAACTGGAGATTAAATATATCTCTGGAAAATTAGAGATCACAAAAAGAAATATTTAATTGTTGGACAATCTCTCATGTTTAAGCTTTATTCTAAAATCTTATCCAATCTAGTCAAATTACAAATCAGGCCAATAACTGTAAAATATTAGAACTCTGAATATTGAGTATCTGTGAATATTATGGATAGTCAAGGAAACGGAAAAAACAATATTAACAACAATAACACCAAAGATGAGCAAAACATGAACAACCCTAACCAGTTTAGATTGATTACGGATTGGTGGCAACAGAATTCGCCTATGGCTTGGGGTGAAATGTATAATGAATATATTGAATACATTACGTCCATGACTGAAATATACAAAGAGTACATTAAGCGCTCAGAAAAAATGACCGAATTGTATAAAGAATTGGCAATAAATACCGAAAAAATGACTGACCTGTATAAAGAGTCTGTTAAGAGTACCGAAAGAATGAGTAATCAATGGCTAAATAAATTTCCTAATCCTCTATTTTCAAAAGAACAAAGACCAGAAAAACGGGTTAGTAAACTAAAAGATAAAAAATAACTATGATTTGAAATTATTTACAAACAAACTTGAAATACTCATGTGGATATCCTTATGATTTCCACCGATCCAGATCTCTATGTTAGTATTGATCAGGATTTTATTGCAAATACTACAAATTCAAGGTGGGATAGTAGCGAACTAAGACATAAAATTTTTCTTGTCCTTTCTCATCATTCAGGTAAATATAACCACTTCTTGTTGAAGATGGGGGCCATATGGTCAAGTTCTCCGATTATCAACGAAAAATTTGGTGGTCGGTCTCATGGTCAAATGTTCAAATGTCGAATTAATGTCAATTACTAACGTCCAAGGCAAATTTTCAAAAGCCCCGATTCAAACATGTCTTCTACCCTATCCGATATCGTTACTTCGCCTGTATCTATCTCCAATGCCACATAAGAAATGTACCTGTGCCATTTTTGTCGACTTGATCCTTGTAGATTCCTGCTGAATTGCTCGGAAATGAGAGTTCACCTGTAGCACCATCATCAAAAATTGCTATTCCGTTGCTATCAAAACTACCATCTGGGTTATAATTGCCAATCGCATAAAACTTATAAGTTGCTATATCTTTATCATCAGTAACATATTTTGATTTTCCTTGGATGTAGGATGTGTCATTGTTTCTGAAAGTCTCAGTGCCATTTCCAGCTGCAGTTATGTTTAATGTACCATTAATTAATCCCTCGCCTGTGAAACTTGCGGTAATACTGTTGTCTGTAGTTTTCGGCTTCCCTGCGGTAGTCTCATAATGTTCAACAAGAAATGGGTTTCCCAAATTCAAAATTGAGATGTGTTGGTGTTATCAATGGCCTGGGTGTATTGTGTGATGGCGGCCATAGAAGAGAGGGTTACAAATCCAATAATCAATGCTAAAGCACTATTGTTTTTGATTCTGAATTTCATATCAATCTTTTTGATATAGTAGATTAATAAGTTTGCGTCGTATTTCAAGGAGGAATGCTGAAAATAATATTGATTATAAATTGGTAAATATTCCTTACTCTGTTGTTTGATGATTCTTTTGACAAAATCATGTTCAATATTCTAGTAACTAACTAAATCATTCAGATTATAACAATTGAGAATCTATTTAACAACAAGAAATGGACTACAGAAATTTCCAGGCAATCAAACTTTAATCGCGGCTTATTTTCATATCTATAGATTTTTTCTTATATTACAAAAACATGTCATATTTGTTACACTTACCCATGAAGCCATCTAGGGTAACTAATCTCAGGTATCTTGAGTAGGCTATCTGCCCAATGTCAGTCACTATGTCTCTTCGATATTTTCATTCTTATACCATTTTTTGGTCTGAGTGTTACTAGTGACTGTATTTTTATATTTACACTATCTTTCTCTTCAAGTGTAATCTTCCAATTATTGACAACATTTGCTAACACGATAATACCTTCAATCCAAGCTAATGGTTCTCCTATGCATGATCTAGGACCGCCACCAAAAGGAAAGTAGCAAAATCGTGGCATTGATGTTTTAAATTCTAAAGACCATCTTTCAGGAATAAACTTTTCAGGATCTGAAAAATACCTGACATCATGATGCATTAGATATTGACTCATTATAATAACTGAGCCAGAAGGTATGGAATACTTTTCATTTAGAGAGTAATCCTGTATAGTCTGACGACCTATAGCCCAAGAAGGAGGGTAGAGTCTCATTGACTCCATCAAAACTTTTTCTGTATATTTTAATCTTGTTAAATCATCAACGGTGATAATTTTTCTGTTGCCCTCATCATCCTCTTTCTCCTTAAGTATGGTGTAAATTTCATCCAGAATTTTAGATTCAATCTTAGGATTACAAGATAATAGATACAAAGTCCATGTCAACGCATTAGCAGTCGTCTCATGCCCTGCTAAAAATATCGTCATTACTTCATCTCTAAGCTGTTTATCAGTCATTTTTGAAGTAGCTTTCTCTTGTTCTTTACCTTTCTCGAATAATAATTGTTCGTCATTATCATTTACTTTTTTATCTGTTGAACCGATAAGAACAGAAAGAATATTTAATTCGTTTTCATATTTTTGGAAATTCTTTTGTTGTCCTAATTGAGTACCATTAGTTTTAGATTCATTTATTTTCTTGTTTTCATCAACAGGTGTTTTTTGACGTTGCAGATCAATTTTACTATAAATTGTATTATCTAGTTCTTTTAAAGCCTCTTTATATTCCAAGGTTAAGGGTATAGGGAGTCTTTCAATAAATCTTAAAAATGGAAGTCTGAGTTTGTTAATATACTCTATAATTAGTGTAATATGATCACTAATTTTATCGATCTCATTTAATGTTATTGCATTTTTTCCAAATAGTAGTTTACTAATTATAGAGAGTGTTAATTTAGTCATTTCTTTATGGATATTTACTATCATTCCTTCTCTCCAGTTTGTATTTGTATATTCAATACAATGTTCTGTTATTATGTTTCCAAATGTCCTTACCTTGTCTTTGGTAAATGCTTGCTGGACCATTCTCCTTTGCTTTGAGTGACTTTCTCCCTCATTTGTTATTAACCCATTACCAATTACTCGTTTTGCTAACTGCAATCCTGGACTTTTAACAAAATTTTGATTATGTTTTACTAGAATATTCTCAATTAGATATGGGTCATTTATGAGATATACATGTAACTTTGGTCCAAATTTAAAATGAGAAATATCGCCGTACCTAGTGGTGATTTCTTTTAGTATTGGTAAAGGATTTGATATGAATTTAAAAGCCAACCTGTAAGGAAATATCTCACGTGGTCCTGGTGGATATACATGATCTGCATTTTTATTAGAAATTGACTTCACTTTCATGAATTCTATTTATGTTTCAACATGCCAATGTATAATTATTTTTACGTGATTTAGTTATTTTTTGTGAAATATTCATATTATTTGATAACTTTTCGCTGGCGCCATTCGAGATTAATGGTATAAGGAGTTTCATTATATAGTTAGAAAGATGACGAAATATTCGCAGATCCGTAAATCATCTTCATCTAACCTCCCACTAACAAGTCCGTATTCCCACCGATTGCGCTACCTTATATAAGTAACGAGATTTTATGAAAGGGTATCATTCACTTAGAATAATATTACTTTTAGATGCCCCTATAAAATTTAAATCACCGTAATAACATTGCACTACCACAATCTAACCATTAAATCAATTTGAGGAATTAAGGTCCCAGAGCTTATTATGGTGAGAACAATTTGAAGAGTGATAGCAGCTTGCTCTATATACTAAATATAATATAATTTAGTTTGTCAAGTGGAAGAAATGAATTTGGAGGGTAATAGAGTAGTGATGATTTTTTTGGTAAGATCCGATATAAAAATGAGCAAAGGACAAATTGCAGGTAAAGTAGCAGATGTTACTCAATATGTTATAGAGGAATGCATACAGAGAAAATACATTACATATACAACGTGGAAGAAATTCCATGGTTCTCAAAAAATTGTCTTAAGGGTAAATTCAGAAAATGAATTTCATGAATTACATTCAAAACTAATTGAGTTATCTCATGAACTCAGTTTTCCAATCAAGATTGTAAAAGATGATCAAAAAATAAAGATAGTCTGAAAATATGCCCACAGTTTTAGTATTTGGACCCATAAAAAGAAGCAAGGTTGAACATATTGTTGCTGATTTAAAATTATTGTGAATTGCTATAATAATAAATTATTACTCTCGTACGACGCAATGTGCTTAGATAGATTTACCTATTCAATTATATTTTGTTATAGATTGATGACCTTCTTGTAATGGTTCCCTTGTATAACAAGGCCCAAGTCAAAATCTGTTTTTTAACCCATTGTTTGTTGCTCGACTCATAGAGATATCCATATGATTTCCACCGAACACGATACCTATCCATGGTAGCTATTGGACATTCTTTTGTTGATAATGCAAACGAGAGTATTGATACGCTGAATTATGTTATGAATCTACTTATGACTATTCTTATAATTACTTAATATTATTGAAGAGGATTTTCTATTTCATTTTTCGTATAGATCTTAAACATTCTTTTGATTTCATCTCTCATTCCTTCCGGTACTTCATAATAGACTATTATCTGTAAGGAATTGTTTGGTAGACTGTGAGATTGAGAGCCATGAGTTTTTCCTTTGAATTCTTTTATTAAATCAGATAGCGTCTCATAATGTGTTATGATCGTATCGGGTGACCCTTCTAGTATTTCCACAGAGTTATCCATCGGCTGTTTGTTGTTTGAGTTAGGCCATGATTTTTTATAATTGTAATTATTCTTACTGCTATAATTATTCTGGAAATCATTTTTGTAAAGCGTGGGCTTTGACGAGATATTATTGTCAATTGTTCCTGCACCTGCCGATTTATTGCTATAGATTGCTCTGTTTGGACAAAAATGTTTCTTCTTTGTTAGAACCTCTGAATATTCGCTATTTAGGGTATTCCAGTAAATTTTGGTGTTACAACCATAGACACAATATTTTGAATTAGTGTTGGAGACCTCGGATGAACTCATCTAAATAATTATACTTTTTAGTTAATATATATTACGCTGTGTAACAATAGGTAATTTATCAAGATATTTTCATTATTGAAGTTACGGACTTTGACGAATTAATTACTATTATGTTTCGTTAAGTCATTAATCATACTGAAGACCATTATTTTAATAACCCTCTCATGATCAATATGGAATGTTTTCTGTCTCAAATAAGTAAGACCTACCTTCTGCAACAGGAACTGATGTCGTAGGTCACTACACGCAGATGGTATGGAAATCTACAACTGAGGTTGGTTGAGGGACCGCCAGCGGTGGGCCAGATGACTCCAATGGGTGGGACATTCTAGTTTGTCGCTATAGCCCACCGGGCAACTACATGGGGCAAGCACCGTATTAGGAGAGTTTTTCCTGTCACTATAAATATCCCACTATCACTCTGTACCAAGATCACGAACGGAGTTGCTCCAAACAAAATAAGCAATGATTGATGAGAAGAGGTAAACAATCCTATATGCACACAACTATTAGGATCAAACATCCTTTTTGGTTCGAATAAAGGTTGATCGAGAATATAATTATTCCTGTTGAAGATATACGATAATTAAGAGGATTGCAAATATTATCAGAGAAACAAAAATAGTAGAATGCTCTTAATTTATATCGAGTTTATTTTGTAGAAAACTATGAAAGTAGATATTTAACTGAGCCAGGGTCCTAATTTTATTTTGATGATTTTGTTCTATAATACCAACCCAATTAGATTAATATCATATCATCTGTTTTACTCTATTAGGATCATGGTTTTCTATTGTGCGATTGTAATATTTCCTACAGGTAGTGTACGATTAGAAAGTTCTAAAGGCGAATTAGATTCATGCACTAGGGGTTCACCCGGATCTGCAATTGCAAGTGGCTCTCCATTTACGGCTGTTGGGTACAATGTGAAAATCCTAATATTGAAAAACTAACCATTATGACGGCTACCAAAAATACCTTAAGTACATCCATGTTCCTATAACTTTAGCACGAGTATTATAACATATATATTTCTTTATCTGTATGATTTCAATGTTGTCATTTGATATATCAATACCTAACCATTTAGTGAATGACGTGTTAGTATAATTCATAACTTCAAAAAATAGAATTCATCTCAAATTTGCATACTTATGAATTTCATTGTATAACACTAGTTAACAATGTAATTATAAATTTTGTATGACCTCATATATTTACATAAATTTTATCATAAATATGAAAGCCGTGACAAACTTGGTGATATTGCAGTTGCTACTTCAGTTAAATATCTCAAAAACAGATAAATCGAATATACATGGAATAGATTTTTACTATTCAGGATTACATTTTCCAAGGATTGATGAAAGTACCTTGCTTTTGCTATGATCTCTTATCCACCAACAAACTTGATCAAGTAGATGATTATCTAAATATGATTGACAACCTTTTGGATCAATTTGATATGATGATCAATAAAACAAAATAGAATTGCCAATTAATTAATAGAATGTTCTATTTGTTCTAATCTTTTATAATAGTCTTGACATAAAAAACTGATGTGGGATTCGCGATATTAAGCTCTAGTAAAAACCTGAGTTGATCTTGGCCTTCTAAATTCAAAATCCATTAATATTGTTATAATAGGCCCTTTGATGAATTCGAAAATCATTGCCACAATCGTAATTATTTCAATGTTTGCAGGCTTTGCAGCCTTAGTCGGCCAAATATCTCAACAGGCTTCTGCCGCTTCTATTCCTTGTGATAGCAAAGGGTCAAGTGGTCAAGGAGCTACACATTGTAACTTTGGAGATTGTAAGGTATTAATTACACCAAGTGATAAAATAAATAAATACTCAAATAGCAAATGCAGATAATACCTACAATGATCAGCTATTGTATGTATAGCCTTTTTTTATTACACCAAAATTAAAATTGGGTTAAGAGTACATTATCAAGATATTTTATTATCGTTTTTGTGCCTGTAAATATGAGATTTCATTATTTGACAATATGATAACAACAAAAGGTCAAAATAAAAATAAGTTTTGCTAGTAATAAAATCAAATATTCTCAGATTATCAATCCATTTACCGGACTGACTCCAGTTAGAAAAACCTATTAAACCCATGTGGATCTCCTAATGATTTCCACCGAACCCTTATACCATAGGAACTTAATCCCACTGAACCCGCTAGCTGTTTTACTATTATTGAGTGATAGAAATGGGTCAAATTTGTTTTACATACCACCGAGCCTGTTATGTTATTGTTCCTTTTTCAGAACTTTATCCCAATAACCAGAGAAAGGTAGATTGATAGAAATAGAATACAGTGATCAATATTCAATGATCCTGTTTGCAATGCGGACATCCAAAACTTGAGAAAAATGCGTAGGAGGATTAAATATGTTCATTGACATTGTGGATAATCTTCCTGGGAAACAGGTACAAAAATGCGTCAGGAGGTATGAGATGAGTCTATACTAATTATCAAGTTATATATAACGATAATACATAGAATTGGGATTTATTACCAATATATTTAATAGGATCCATTACGATACTAAAGTATGGTTTTTAAAGTTATTATCAGACACCCAAGTGAAGATGATGATGAACACACTTATTATGGGATAGTTTTTCCCAACCGAGACATAGGGCAAATAAAGCGACTTGGATTTGATGCACCTGATAAACTGAAGGCTACGTTTACTTTTGATTCGGATAAAGTAAAACCAGGAGAACATTTTCTAGCTATACTAGTACCAGTTAACGAAAGTGAAATTACGGAAAGCACTTGCGGCTTGCTTGCATGTAAGATGGGAACGAACTCAGATAAACCTATGCCAGAAGTAGTTGATTTCTAAATATTTATTAGAAACAACAGAAAAATCCAGCCATTTGGTTTATCCTTTGAGTCAAACAAACTCTAAGAATTTTTAAACTCATCGATACTGAAATTAAATTCACTTTTCTGAGCCTTATCTTTTTCATCCATATGAAGAAACTTGATTTAATAATTAGACTAATTTCAAGGAGTAACTCATGTGGAAATTCTCATGATATATACCGAACGTGCCACATGTTTTGGTAACGATGTAATATAATAGTCACTGGCACGACGGATTTAGAGATTGACGATGGACAGACCTGGGCAGACGAAGTGTGGTTGCCGAAAAGTAAGATTATCAAGATGCACCGTTCTAGACTATGGGCTGGAACGGTGCTCCCGGTCATTATGCTAATAGGGTCTGGCGGACTACGATCGAGGTTGGTTGTGCGACTGCCCATAGTGATATACTGTGGTTCCCGTTTCTGGTGTTTCGCTACACCCCGACGGACAACATCTTTGGGCAGCCAGTGTATTGGAAAAGCCTTGTTCCAATCGCGGTAAGTATCTATCTATCACTATCTGCCAAGACCCTGATAAAGTTGCTCCAAGCAACATATACCCTATTAAACTAAGGATAGGTAGAATCTTAATCATCTCCATCTTTACCCTATTCCCCTACTTCCTCCGCTGTCCCCTTCCCCAGTAGTCGTATAAGGAGATACTATGGATTCACTGTTATAATATATGGTAACCATATTTTATCAGTTCAATCCATTCTTTATATTCTCATAGGCATTAATGCCCATGTTCAGGTGGATTATTACCATAAATGTTTAATGTCCCTGTACCATTATTATATTGATAAAACGATGCAACCGGTCCAGGATAAACCTTATTGTTTACAGTTATTGGTGTATATTTGCTAATTCCTTGATATAATTGACCATTATTTTCCTTTGTAATGTTACTCACACTAAAAACTCGACTTATTTCTTCAATGTTTTGTGAATTATTTTTTTGTAAATCAGCCAATTCTAAATGAGAATGATGGAAAAATGCTAATATTTGAAATAATCACTTTGTTATTTTCTGAGTTGAACAATGGATGTTGGTCTATCCTTTGATTTCCACTTTCATTCACTAGAACCGTGACACTTCCGTTTGTAGGGTTGTATCGCTCTCCTGTAGAACTATACCCTCCAGGATCCTTGATTGTTTGCATGGTAATAGATAGGTAAGGCTTATTTACCGTATTTGCATCAGGAATTTGAGTTGCATTTTCAACCGAAGATATTGTCGTGTTTCGTTGTTGCGAATATGATTTGTGAATAATAGGAATGCCACCATAAATCACACAAACAGTTGTTAGAAATATTGATACAACACATATACATAACCAACTATTAAAAGTTCTATCCATTGTTAATATGATGATTACCTAGTAAAATACTTTAAAGGTCGTCTATTCATACGATGATTTCAAATACTTTAGAAATCATAGTCGATTATGTTATTAAAAATGGCTTTCGAGTCAAATATATGTGCGATGCAGCTGAAGTCTATTTTTCGATTATAAGTTTGTACATATCCCTTACCTTATTGAATTGACTCATCTTAATATCCTCATGATTTCCACATGACCTGCTTAGAAATACACACTAATATAACAGACCTAGGACTAGCAAGTCAAAATCGCAATGTTAACTTGTCAAGTAAATCTATAGTAGTTTTCGTGTGCTGGATCATTGTTTTTCACCCACTATACATATAGCTTCATTATCTAAAACTATGGAATCTGTATTATTTTTTACATATTTTGTTGCTGCTTCTGTAACTGCTTTCCATATCTGTTCTTTGCGATCTAAAGTTTGATCGGCTAACATTGCAAGAACCGGAGCGGCTATATCTTTAGTGAAATTTGTGTATTCTTCAGCAGAATCAAACTCAAAGGTTACATTAATCCGTTCAATCTCGATATCTTTGAATCCACACCTGATAAAAGAATTCTTGAGAATTGTTTCATCAGCTAGACTATATGGTCCCGGTGTTCTACGAGAAGATGGTGATGGAATATTAAGTTCCTTTCTTACAGTATCCATAGCCAACGCAAGTTGAGGAACTTTCTCTGATGTTGCCCAGACACTAGCCGCAAAACGCCCACCGGTTACCAATGATTTATAGATATTAGATAATCCTGAGTCGAGCTCGTCTAAAAACATCAATCCCAATCTACATAATGCCGCGTCAAAATTTGATTCGGGTAAGTCAATCGTTGCTGCATCACCTTCTTTAAAGTCAATTATTCCTTCCAAGTGCTCTGCGATGGCCCTCTTTTTTGCTATTGACAACATTTGTAATGATATGTCTGTAGCCAACACATGACCACTGGTACCCACGCATTTAGCTACAGCAATTGCGGGTTCTCCTATCCCAGTCGCTATATCAAGAACTTTTGAAGCTGGTTTTATTTTTGCCATATCTATTAATTTGTCACTCATTTTATAAGCACCATTTTCAAATGTCTTATACCACTTTTCCCACCCTGCAGCTACACTTTCCCAATCTTGACGTTGATCTCGTCTCAATTGATCCACATCTGAATTAGGCATATTATCTTAACTCTATCGATCACATTATTATTTTTTAATTGTATTGACTTTAAGGATCAATTTGACTTGGCAAAATTAATAAAACCTAAGCTGATCCGTCTTTGCATAAATTCTAATCGATGATCTAAAGACTACCGAATTACTCTATCTATTATTTAGAAGTGTGGATATCTCATTATTTTCACCGAACACCCTTAGGCCTATACAATAATATATCAAATTTGGACTATATGTATTGTATATTAATTACAGAAATCTGGCCCATCACCATATCAAAATTTTGTATGCATTAAAATCAAAAGAGGTTAAACGACAGTATTCGATGATGCTTTCATGATTTTAGTAGGTTATGTTTCATAATGCTTCAAAAAAAGAAGTATACTGATACAATGGAAACTTACAACATCAGAAATATTCAAATCCTTCTCTCATTTATTGAACCAGACATAGAGAAATCCGGTCTTGAATCAAAACTTGGAGCCTATGATAAAGTAACTGAATTTGATTTTGTTTTACTTTATCCAAATATCGTTTTAAAGAAAAACATATCGTCTGACACTATTAACTAGTGATTGTTGTGAGTTAGAATCAAATAACAAGGTCCCAGAATTGGAACACATATTTCAATTCTGAACAAAAAGAAAAGGTATAGTGCCACTATTTTTGAGGACGATTTTAGAAAGAGGACTGGAAATATAAAAAAGAAAATATATGACAAATTTCTACTCGAATTAGTAATCATATACATGACTTTATATACCCATATTCGTAATAAGTGCTGAATGAGTAGCATTATCTAATGTAAATACTCTGTCTTTAGTTATAGTTTCAATATCATTCATTTTACTTTTAGGTCCAACTTCAATGACCATGAATGTATTTGCTACAACCAATACAGCCAATCAAGGCATAGGCCAATCACAATCTGCAATCCAACTTGGTGTTTGTGTATCGGGGAACGGTACACTTTTTTCGTGTAATAATTCGAATACACAAAACCAAGCAAACACTGGAAACAACGCATTAGTACAACAAGGTGGCAGTGGTAGTGGTGGCAATTCAGCCAATCAAGGCATAGGCCAATCACAAACCTCCAACCAAGGTAGTGGCGTAGCCTCTGGTGGCAACACTACTAATTCTGGAAACAACGCAAATACTCAAAACCAGACTAACACTGGAAACAACGCAGCAGCTCAAAGTGGCGGTAGTGGTAGTGGTGGCAATTCAGCCAACCAAGGCATAGGCCAATCACAAACCTCCAACCAAGGTAGTGGCGTAGTATCTGGTGGCAACACTGCTGGTTCCGGAAACAACGCAAACACACAAACTCAAAATAATACCGGTAGTAACGCTGTCGGACAACAAGGTGGCAGTGGTAGTGGTGGCAATTCAGCCAATCAAGGCATAGGCCAATCACAAACCTCCAACCAAGGTAGTGGCGTAGTATCTGGTGGCAACACAACTGATTCTGGAAACAACGCAAATACTCAAAGTCAAACAAACACTGGAAACAACGCAGCAGCTCAACAAGGTGGTAGTGGTAGTGGTGGCAATTCAGCCAACCAAGGCATAGGCCAATCACAAACCTCCAACCAAGGTAGTGGCGTAGCCTCTGGTGGCAATACTGCTGGTTCCGGAAACAACGCAAATACTCAAACTCAAAATAATACCGGTAGTAACGCTGTCGGACAACAAGGTGGCAGTGGTAGTGGTGGCAATTCAGCCAATCAAGGCATAGGCCAATCACAATCCTCTAACCAAAACGCACAATGTGTTTCTGGTGGAAATACCGCAAATTCATGTAATAACACAAGTACTCAAAACCAAGCAAATAGTGGAAACAACGCAGCAGCTCAAAGTGGTGGCAGTGGTAGTGGTGGCAATTCAGCCAATCAAGGCATAGGCCAATCACAATCCTCTAACCAAAACGCACAATGTGTTGGTGGCGGAAACGTAGCTGATTCATGTAATAACACCAGTACTCAAAACCAAGCAAACAGCGGAAGCAATGCAGTAGGACAACAAGGTGGCAGTGGTAGTGGTGGCAATTCAGTGCCAATCAAGGCATAGGCCAATCACAATCCTCTAACCAAAACGCACAATGTGTAGCAGGCGGCTCCTTAAGCAATTCATGCAGTAACAAAAATACACAAAGTCAAACAAACACTGGAAACAACGCAGCAGCTCAAAGTGGCGGTAGTGGTAGTGGTGGCAATTCAGCCAATCAAGGCATAGGCCAATCACAATCCTCTAACCAAAACGCACAATGTGTTTCTGGTAAAGATGCTATAGTATCTTGTGACAATGAAAACTTCCAAAAACAAGTAAATAGTGGAAGCAACGCATTAGTACAACAAGGTGGCACGGGGTAACACTGCTAACCAAGGCATAGGACAATCACAAACATCCAACCAAGGTAGTGGCGCAGCATCTGGTGGCGACACAACTGATTCTGCAACCAGCGCAAACTCACAAAGTCAAGACAACAGTGGAAGCAATGCAGCAGCACAACAAGGAGGTAACGATGATATTGATAGCGGTGATAGCGGTGATAGCGGTGATAGCGGTGATAGCGGTGATAGCGGTGATGATGGAGGAAATTCATCTGACTGAGGCATAAGCCAATCACAAACCTCCAACCAATACAGTGGCGCAGCATCTGGTAGCGTAACAACTAATTCTAGAAAAGACTTTATGATGCTGTGACCCTTATTCATCACATCAATATTTTCAATACTTTTGTTTCTGCCTAGGAAAGAAATACCGAAGTTGATTTTGAAATATTTGATAATATAACTGCTGGCGTTCCTTTCAGGATATCCCAAATATAAGTGATAAAGATGTTTAGACCAGAAGAGAAGGATTACCTAATGAAGGAATATTCTTAAATCAAAGGAGATAGTGAGACAACATCTGTCACTATTGAATAGGTTTTCGAATTTTTTGAATTTGGAGGATGTCTTGATGAAAGGTGATATCAACTTGTAAATCTTACTGGAAACGACTCCGAATTACTCCTGAATACAAAACCACAAAAAAGATTGCAACTTCAACATTCGAGATATGCTATTTTACTATTTACCGACTCAGTTTCTGTTAACATAGGACTATGCTGACCTCTTTTGATATTTCTTTGGTACTATTCCCTTGTCACTTTTCTAACGATGTATCTATTGTAAGTGTATTAGATACCTTTTCTGAACCTTGAGTATTAGTCAAATAAACTTCCGCTTTGATTTTTTGTATTGATTTATCTGTAAAAGAAGTTGCAAATTGAATTATGCCTGATTGACCAACTACGTATCCTTTTTGAATAGATGATGTTTTTAAAGGAGTTCCATCAGACAAATACACTTTCATAGTTCCTTTCATAGGGGTGTTTACCAATGATTGGTCATTTGTTTGATAATTAACAAGAACCTTAAGCTGATTAAAATTACTATCTGTCAGAGGAGCAAACTTTGCAGAGTCTAGTTGAATTGTTATCTTGTCCTGTGAGGTTGGAATATCAACCTTTTGTTGGGCTTGTGCGTATACATCGTTAATAATTCCAAAATTCTCACTATTTATGACAACAGATAGCGAAATTATCAACGTAATTGCAATAGTGATGATAGCAATTTTCGGGTTTGGGATAAAAATAAGCCGGTTGCAATTCTTGTCTATGGAGTTTATGGTTCTCATTAATACGTTTGATATACATTCTACATTTACAGACATTAAATTAAGAGTAATACTATATTATATAGCCAATAATGCAAATATATAATTAAACATAATTAGAACAAAAAGAGATCGTCCTTTTTTCTTTTATTTTCTTCTCTTCAGGTATTATGGTTTTAAGATATTTAACAATTAATCAATTGCATTGATTCGTATTTCTATGCAGAATTTCATTCATAAAATAATCTACCAATCCTTTGAAAATATCTCATCTTGATAAAAATAGTGCTTTCTAGATAATTACAAATCTACTAGTACACATAGATATCAGTTAACAATTATTAGTGACTGCTTGGTTTAATCCAAAATAACTATGTTATCATATTGAAATAAAAAATAGAAAATCAATAGGGGATTAAATTAAAGCTTGCTTCGTATAACCTGAAATATTCTTTTTCTAGCTAATATGCCCACAGAAATTGATATAAACAGTACCCATAGACCTACCATCGTGGATTCTGAATACTCTATCACTTTCTATTTAGTATGCTAGTATAATTATATGTTTTATCCTCTCTTGTGAATCTATTCATATTAAAAAAGTATTTATTATTTTTTGAGATCCAATTACTGCAATACTTGTTCGATAATTATTAATAACTTAATCTTGCCTTTGCAAATTTTACCCACATAAAGATTGTAAGATTTATAAAATATATTTTCTTGATTCCGTCATGTTATATAAATAAATCATTTACCAGATAAAATATGTATTTTCCCACCCTTCATTCAGAGGTTGGTATCATTGATTATACCCTTAATCGATTTCAGATACTGGTAATCCGTCTATACAAACCAGCAATATCTATTTCATCCTGTCTTATGTACTACATAGTAGAAAAATTAAATGTCACACTTTAATAGCCACGCATAGATACCAAAGGTAACAAATAAATCCAATGTGCATTTTTTTAGATTTGGAACTCACAATTCTAATCCATCAATATGCTATCTATAGAACTTGTGGCTGAATTGAAAATAACTATGTAGTTATTTTAATTATTAGTAACATCATGTACTCAATCACCTACTTTGAAAAATTATTTTGCAGAACCTTATGAGACAAAAGCCTCTAATACCAAATTGGAAGATACATCTTTTTTTTGATTTGACCTCATCAACAAAAACTCTGTTTTCTATTTAATTTATGAGATAAATATTTCGATAATCTGAAAAATCTTCGAGTATAGTTCTTTTAGATTGATTATCGTTAACTTGTATCCTGCCTTAAATTAAATTCAAATAGAAAATATCGAAAATTAAGATAGATGCTTATTTCATTGTGATCTCCGGTACTAACACCTTCCATATTGATTCAAAACAATCTTATTATTTATTAGAATAAATTACTCGTCATTTAGTATAGAGAAAAATTGCAGTATCAAGTGTCTAAACTGTGATATTGGTAATTTCACTTATAAATTATAATTACAATGAGTAACATAACAAAAAACTATAAGGTTGGACTTTTTGCAATGTTTATCGCAGCTGCTTTAATAGGTTCAGTAGTAGCATTTGGAGATAACATGGCATATGCAGGCGGAAAACACAAAAAATCTAATGACGCAGAACAGGCAATTGAACAAGACCAAGAGAACGAACAGAATGCACAATGTGTGTCTGGTGAATTTACAATAGCTGGATGCAACAACTTAGGCTTCATGTTCCAAAACAACGAAGGTAACTTAGCCTTAGGTCAAAGATAGACCTCTTTTTTTTGCTTTTATTAAGATAATATTTAAAAAGTAATTATTAAAATTGGTAAAACTTCGTGCAATCCAAGTTGATATTATCTTCCAATTTATCTTACTTATTTCCAAAGATTAAATTTGTTAGTAAATACTAAAATATTCTAATTAAGCAAGAGATCTAATGAAGCAGAATTTCAGAGATAGAATTTGATAGATTGTTTGTAAATATGTATAGACAATAATGGAATAAGCATAGGATACTAACGGTCTTGTGAAGATATACTATATAGTTTCTTAATATACTATTAGTCAAAAGAAGATATATGAATCCTAATACTAAATTAAATAAAAATAACCATATTACAAATACCAATACCAATGATGATCATGTCAAACCTCAATTAATGGAAACCTATATTGATGCCTTTGCTTCTTCAATCGAATTCTATTCTAGGGTAAACCGAGCGTTTATTGACGCCTTCTCTGTGCCATTAATTGATGCGAGAGAAGATCTAAAAGAAATAAAAAAGGAAGCCATAGCTGGAAAGGACTTGATGTTTAATAGCTATGATAAACAACAAGAAATCTACGATAAATCTGAAAAAATAATACTTTCTAAAATACGTAATAAATTTGATACAAACTTTAGAGATAAAACATTTGTGGCATCTCTTTCAGAATTTATTAAAAGCTATTGCGACCTTGCAAAAATTACAGGTACTGGATTGATATATCAATATATCTCCAATGTAAACTCCTTTTGGAATACTGAATTTATCGAACCTTTGAGAGACGTAATATATAGAACCCCATCTCACAAAATCCACTCTGAAAACAAATATTCTCTGTTTCATTATGATTTGCCTCAAGAAAATAATGATAGACAAAAAAACGATGAAGATAAGATTGTTAAAAAGAGGATATCAGGTACAAAACTAACAACTGGTGGATATACTACACCTGTTTCTACACCACTACTGATTATCTATGCCTTTATTAACAGAAATTACATACTTGACCTTCTTCCCGATTCGAGTATCGTTAGAAATTTTCAAAAACAAGGCTTTGATGTATTTACAACAGATTGGGGGACTCCAAGTGCATATGATAAGGAATTAACTGTGGGACATTATGTGAACCATTATCTTACCGACGCAATCGATCACATATTAGAGCATTCAAATTCTAAAAAGGTTTCATTATTGGGTTATTGTTGGGGAGGTGACCTGGCTCTTATGCTAACAGCACTCCATCCTGAAAAAATAAAGAATATAGTGACTTTTGCAACACCAGGTGATTTTAGCATTGATAATAATCTTTTAAGTGTGTGGACAAAAAGTATAAACGCAGATTCTATTGTAGATACTTTTGGTAATACGCCTAGTGGGTTTATTAACAGTTCATTTTTGCTAAGAAGTCCAATAGATTTTCTGCACAAATATCCTCACTTTTTCTTTGAGGGAAAACCTAAGGACATGGATTCTATAATCCAATTCTTTGCAACAGAGACTTGGCTGTATGATAGTCCTCCTATAATAGGTGAGATATACAAACAATTCGTAAATGACTGTTATAAGAAAAATCTACTAATAAAAAATGAAATGATAATAGGGAAAAATGATAAGATTGATTTGAGTAAAATTAAACAGCCTTTCTTAAATGTAATAGCAAAGAGGGATGATTTGGTTGATCCTGCATCAAGTAGAGCGATAAATAATGCGATAGGAAGTTTAGACAAATCGACTATAGAATTCAATTCAGGTCATGTTGGTGCCTGCATAAGTTCTAGGGCACATGAACAGTTATGGCCCAAGGTAGGCGACTGGTTAAAGAGCAGATAATGACAAATAAGGACATTCGCTTAGTTCTTGGACTAGGGCAATTTATCCTTCTTGATTGACTTGCCTTCCCGTAACGACTCACTAATCAGACGAGGGGAGATACTTTTCTCACATGATTTCCTTGACATATGCGGCTAGTCAAATGCTTAAGTGGATAAATCCTATTTGTGGTATTTGCTTTTCTATGTAAGATATATATCATGCAATTCGTTCAAAGATTGATACGACAATTTTGTTATAATGATGAATTACGGTAAGACTTAACTATGTACAAAATGACTGTATTTGCTGGATTTCCAAATGACAAATAGAAAAATAAAAATTAGAAACAGAACTATTATTAAGTTTATTTAATACAATATTTTTTCAGGCTGTGGAGTTGGTCTCATTTATGGTTATTAACGACACATTGTCTGAATTTTCGTTAGTCACATAGATATTACCATTACTTGGGTTGTCATTCTAAAGTTGCGGACTTTATCTGTTTACTGCAGTCAATATGTATGGATCACTTTGTTGGTACCGCTATCTATTACAGATATATCTCCTGAATTAAAATTGGATACATAGATATTACCATTACTTGGGTTGTACTCCATATTCTGTGGAGACTCTCCCACTTTGATAGTAATCATTGTCGATTGTGCCCATACTTTCCAGGTATTCAAAAAAGTAGGAGACAAAACAATTGCCATCAGCAAAACAATATAACATATATATCTAGAAATAGATTTTTTATCTTTCAATTCCTCTTGTTTTTCAGGTAATCACATAAACAGATTGATAAGTTTTTTATACACTTTCATAAAATTTCTGTTCTTCGTATTAACCTCGTTAGCTTAAGGATGTTTTTACATGGATTTATACAATTCAAAACCAGTAAAGGCGGCGGATGAAACCGTGTATAATCAAGTGGTGCTAATTCCTGTTCTATCTTTAAACAAGAGCAATCCAAAAATGATTATCATAAACTCGCAATTTAGACTCCTCAGGGTAGTACAAATAAGTCTTATTTGAGTAGCAGCTTGCAATAAAGTTGGAGATTAAAATTGAGAATATTTTAGCATAATTTAGTAGTTATTACCTCCTATTCAATGCATGAAAACTTGTTGGACTGATAAGTCAAAAAGCAATTTTATATATTATCATTCATTGTTATTGATATGCAACCTATAATATTATTTATTATAATACTATTTAGTGCAAGTATGTTATTACAAAATGACAAAGAGGCATTCAGTCAACCATATCAAAATGAAAATGAAACTGCAAATCACGATTTCAAGACGTTAGTAACGAACTCCTTGAATTTTTCTGCATCCAGTATATCAAGCATACTCAGGAATCTTCCTAGGAACTAAAAATTTATCATCCGGTCCACCTATAATAAGCGAAGATTATGCTATCGAAAAAGCAGTTATGAAAAACGTGGGCAATGTAACCAATAATATGACCTTCATAAATACTCATTTATCAGATGGTACAATTCAGAGCGCAGCCAAGGGAGTGATTACATCTGAAGACGGACAGAGCATTAGTTGGATCTCTTCAGATATTGGAATGATTAATGACCAAGGTGAATTGTTTCATGGAATTGTCCAATTTGATAGTACAAATAGTTCAAGTTTCTCATTTCTAAATAATGCCACAGGTATGGACAAACAGACTCCAGAGATTAAAAGGACAATTTGGTTAATTGAGAAGTAGATGGAATGGTGTGGAGGGTAAACAACCCAGTAAATGAGTTAGTTGACATGTCTCTAGACCGCGTTAATATCCTATGATCATATTTGTCTGACATGCTTTTATTTTATTCTTATGCTCTATGATTCTGTTAGTTTTCCTTACAATCTTTTAATTCTTTTTTAATTCTTTGTTTCTGTTTCTAGAATTTGATTAATCTACAATATGTATAGATGGTAGTTGTCATAGTAACAAGGTCTTGATTAGGAATATTTCATTATCATTGTTGATAATTGGCATAATCTCAATTACAATTGCTCTCATCTTAATAGTTTATAAATTAACAAAGAATGTAAGAACGGTTATTATCAACTTTATAAATACTGAATTGGCTATTCCTCGACTGAAAAAATTATTCATATAGTGGAGATAAAATAGCGACCTTAAGGATCGATGTTATGTTAAAAGTAGTCTTGAAATTAGAACATATTTCGCACAGTGAAGTATTTCCGATATCCGAAAATGGTTTATGTGTATTCTTCTCCATTGAAATGATTATTCATTCGAAGGCTGTGGGATCCGTATATTATGGGTGGCAACATTATGTCAAATTTGTTTTACATGCCACCAAACGCCCAATTGTATATCTCTGATAGGGGATTTTATCTAAAAGATTTTAACATGTCCCAAAAATCTCAAACAAAAAAAAACAAGAGCTCATTTGTCAGAGAATAATAATGATTATGCCGTTAAACTATTCGCATTGTCTATTTGCCGAGAGTTTATAATGATGTCACCTGACAGGTCAACAATTCAAACTACATTACAAGGTATGAAGTATCTGGGATAATGCCCTTCTCTGATTAATTCATAATTCATAACAACGGTTTAAAAAGTTGAATAACAGGACAATAGAATTCCGATTTGTTTAAATATAGGTTTCAAGAAATTTCCAACGATTCACATTAATGTCTGGAATTTTTCTCACAAGTGCGATAATTCTGGTATTCATATCTCTTATTCTAGGTAATATTATACCTGGTTATTCAATCGACAACACATACCAAACATGGTGCACACATGTCGATGCAGAACCAACAGAATACTAACATAGAAGAGCATGGTGTGTTAGTCAATAATTCATCTAATTCATATGCAGAACAAATTATGACATCATGCCAAGATGATGACGATCCATTGTCCTATGATGGCCCTAGACGAACTCAATAAAACAGTAAGCCGTCAATTGGTTTTAGGAACTTTTTCGGATCTTGTTCAGCTATATGATAAAAACAATTATTCTTGTCATCATGAGGGTCATCACTTGGAATGTGGTTGAATGATTATACAGGAAATTTAAAAGAGGCACTCAATTATGCTACAGTACTCTGTGGAGGTTCAGTTTACCATGGAATCTTTCAAAGCTATTTTGGGGGAGAACAATTTGTTCACAATGTAGATAAAAACCAGATCATGATTACACATCTTTGTCCTATAGGCCAGGAAAACGTCACTTGGCTACACGAACGGGACTGCATCCATGGAATAGGACATGGTTTAGTGAAATTATACAATTACAACACTACTGCTGCAGTTGATCGTTGTAATGAGTTTATACCACTATGGGCACAGAGTGCATGTTCAAGAGGTGTATTTATGGAAAACACTGATTATTTCCTCGAAACAGGAAAAGGCGATTTTGACAAAAATGATCATTTATTCCCCTTGTAACAGAACCGTTGAAAAATTTGCACCTCAGTGCTATTACTATTACCCGGAGTATAATTTGATAAAAAACAATCTTACCCTCGGATACAATCTCACAGATTATTTGCTCAATGCGATAATATATCTCCAGACAAATTTGTCAAATATTGTTATCAAGGTATTGGCAGGATGTTAGCACCATTTGCCTACGCAAATCCAGAACCATCAATTGCGGCTTGTTATGTTGGAAATCAGCCAACCTATCATGATGATTGTTTGATAGGGACGCTGAAGACAATCCTGAAGACGGATGCAAAAACAGACGTTGGGGTCAAGTTCTGCAGTCTTTCAAAACAAGATTTTAAGGCGGCATGTTACGAAATAGTAGGAATGTGGATTAAGGCGTTCCTCTATCCTAACAAACAAGAATTAGTAAAGCGAATGTGCGAAGGCGCCTGATGTTGATTATGTTATCAATTGCATAAATGCAAATCCCAAGACTAGCAGAGATGTTCCTATGTTTGAACCAGTCTAATTAGTGGCAAGTGGTGATGCAAGCGGCTGTTGTCCGGAATAACCACTAGACCATGAGAATTGATCTAAACCCACAACATTAGACAATTATTTTTTCTCATTTTATCTCTTCTTCTCATTAGATGGTCAAACTGGAGATCATTTAATTTGAACCTCTATATTCCTCACAATATTTTAGATACATCGGAAATCTTTTTTGATAAATACCAAAATTTAAGGCTTATCGTTTTCATGTCGTCTATATGAGTGCGACTGGAATCATGACAACCGTGAATACAAGCAATGATGAAAGTGTGTCCTGTTTTGATAGAGGAGTTATTGAGGGAGAAGGCCACCCATTAGTCAAAGAACTTTAGATAATTGTGGCGATGACAATTACCAAGGATCTATTCAAAGGTCATATCAATAGAAAGAAACAGTAGAGATTCGTGTGAAAATGCTACAGATGGTTAAACGCCTTTGTAGATAATAATTATAATAGATTGAGATTAAGGCATTGTTAAATTGATATTCAATAAAGATCCATTATTTGTTAATGTGATATTTAGACCATATCGATGCTTGTAATTAAATGAAGTAGTATTGAGTTTGATGTTTTGAGTAATTTTTTACTGCACTTAAATATTTTAGATGATGTTTATTTTATGATTGCAAAATTGACTTGATACCTTTATCAGTGGCGGATATTCCTGTGATTGACCCAATCCCTTATTCCGCAAGGAACTTAATCCCACCGAACTAGATACCCATGTTAGTAATGATAGTTATTAAATTAATAATAAAAAGTCATAAATCAATGACATATAAAAAAAGTCAAAAATTTATGATAATCTCAATAATTAATCAGTTATCTATTCAGTCTTCTTTTGATATAGGGAAGTTGAATACACTAAATATTATTTTATCTGCTTTATCCCCTTATCGATCCCAAAGTAAATCCTTTTATCATTTGTCTTTGGAAAGCCACGATGAGAATAATCACAGGCAACAGCGCTATAGTGATCCCTGCAGCCAGGTATCCCCATTCGATCCTGTACAAAGATATGAATTGGTATAGTGCCACCTGAAATAGAGTGGAATTCGGAGAATTTGCGAGTACGATCGGAAGAACAAATTCGTTCCAAGAAAAAATAAAAGAAAATATCGATGCTACTGCAAACCCGGGCATAGATAGTGGAATGGTGATTCTTCTCAATACTCCAATCTTTGAACATCCATCGATTAATGCAGATTCTTCTAATTCTTTCGGTATCGTTTCAAAATAATTTTTTAATAATATCACGTTCAATGGTATAATGAGTATTTGAAAGGTTAGAATCAGGGAAACTAGGGAATTAAGTAGACCTAGATTTGCAAGAATACTATATAGAGGTATTATGTTTATAACAACAGGTATCATAAATAAACCCAGTATAAGGGAAAACAAGATCCTTTTAGCTTTAAACTCAAATCGAGCTAGAGCGTACCCAGCTAAAGCACAAATAGTAACATTTAGAATCATACTCCCAAAACTAACTATTAAACTATTGTACAGGCTTTTTACAATAGTAGAATTTGTAAATACAAAAACATAATTTTCAAATGTAACATGTTCAGGAATTAGTTTCGGGGGAAAACTCATAGTTTCATCATTTGGTTTTAATGATGTAGTGAAAACCCAAATCAAAGGAAATAAGGTGAGCCCAATGAAGATAAATATCGCAATATAAATAAAGGATTTTTCAATTTTTTCAATCCTACTATTAGAAAGTATACTCAAGTTTATGTTATCCCCTCCGTTTTAACGCGATGATATAGATAAAAGCAACTACTATGTTGATAGATAGCAATATAATTCCTGATGCCGAACCCTTAGACAAAAGTCCAAATTCAAAGGCCTGTCTGTACATGTAAAGCGACGCAGGAGTACTAGCGAATAATGGATTACCTCCAGTCATTATTAATGGTATTTCAAAAAAGTTTATCGACCAGATAGTTATCAAGATGATGTCAATTATTATAAATGATTTTATCATAGGAAGCGTTAGATAGAAATACGACTTGATTTTAGAGGCGCCATCCACCTTAGCAGATTCATAAATAGATGGATTTATAGATAATAATCCTGCAGTGAGAAATAAAATAGTAAATGGTGTTCCATACCAAACATTTGCTATAACTATTGACCATACAACTATGTTAGGATCTGACAGCCATGCAATAGACGAAAATCCCAGATATTCTAGAATGTAGTTTATAATTCCAAAACTGTTATCAAAAATAAATTTAAATGAAAAAGCAGCAATCAATCCAGATGTAATCCAGGGGATCATAATTAAAGCGATCAAAATTTGTTTTCCTTTAATATTTTGATTTAATAGGGATGAAATAAGTAGACCAATCAAAAACTGAAATGCTACAGATCCTCCTACAAATATTATCGAAATTTTAATTGAAGTATGAAAATTTGGATCATTTAAAACTTGTATAAAATTATCAAGCCCTACAAATTCCCATTCTTTTAAAATTGTTGTTATCGAGACTCCATGTGTGGAGATATAAATATTCCATACGAATGGAAACAATAGAAATACACACAAAATTGAAATGGCCGGTAAGAGATAAAGATAGGGCTCATATTTTGCTATAGAATGCATTTCTATGAAAAATAATGTATGGATGTAGACTTTGTTACCAGCCTAGAATTTCAGCAGTCTTTTTGGCGGCATCATCCAGAGCCTGTTTAGGTGCTTTTATGTTGTAAAAAACTTCATCGATAGCCTGTTTTATGTTCTCAGCAATTTGAGGATATTCTGGGATGTTTGGTCTACTATGACCCTCCGGAATCATAGATATCAGTTCAGAGTAATAAGGTATAGTACTATTTAGTTGGGATGAATAGTTACCCTCGCCAATTGGTTTTTGAGTTGGAAGATACCCTTCTTGTTGTAACATGGGGGTTAAAATCTCAGGATCCACCATTAGTGTCAACAACTCCCATACCAAATCCTTGTTAGGAGATGTTTGTGGAATACTTAATATCCACCCACCCATCATTGTGGTGGTATTAACGTTTGATGATGGGGTTGGGAACAGCGGAAGCATTCCAATCTTTTCATCCAGTGAGTTCCATTCACTTTTAGGAAAAGTACCTAACAACCATGATCCTTCTAGCATAACTGCAAACTTTTTATCCGCAAATTCCTGTCCCCAAAAGTGATTAGGTTGAGGTGAAATACCTGCGTCTACTTGTTGCTTTAAGAATTCCAATGCCTTTACACCCTCCGAGCTGTTGAATGCCGGATACCAATATGATCCCTTAACAGGATGATTGTCTCTTTGTTCAAGGATTTGACCGCCTAGCATCCATAAATATGGATACCACATATCAGGAGAATGAGCGGCTCCCACAAGATGTCACTCCCTGGATCCCACGGTCTTTTAATAAATCATTTAACTTCTTGGCGGATTCGATATATCCATTCCATGTAGTCAAATTCTCTGGATTAATCCCTGCTTCTTTGAGAAGATCTTTCCAATACCACATCGCTCGAACATCAGTCCAAGACCAAATACCATAGGTTTTATTTTCATATTTTCCTCCTTCCCAATTGGTTGGATACCATTCATTTGCTCTTCCCCACTCATTTACTTTATCGGTAATGTCCGATAAGAAAACCACCCTCTGCAAATTCTCCGAGCCATATTTGATCAACAGATATCAAATCTAAGGGAGTTTGTCCTGCCATAGAGGTTAAGATCTGTGTTCTGGTTGCGTCATATGGCAATACGCGATAGTCAATTTGAATGTCTAATTCTGGATGGTTTTGTCTTAATTTGTCCAATGCCTTTTCAAATAAAATATCCCATCTTTCTTTAGGTTCTGCTACAATCGCAGTAAGTGTAACTTGCTTTTGCTGCTGCTGCTGCCCATACACCTCCCCGTAATTATTTTGTATAAAAAAAGTTACAAAGACTAATAAAACTAGTATAGAAAATGAATGCACATATAATTTCATTAGCCTTATAAGTACACCAACTTTTTTAAGTATTACTCAATCTATAAAATTTCATCTAATTAATCTCAAAGTTTTGAAGTTGCATCTACCGTATTTCTAAAAGTCGGTTCATATTACAAGCAGAAAAACACATTTTGATAAGTGTCACTCTATTCTCTCTTCCTTCATCGTCAAAAAAATGCATCTTTGAATACTCAATTCCTATTTCTATTTTATCACCCACATGCCAAGGATTTAAAATATTATTTGTAGTAACAAGCAAATTATCCGATCCAATTTTTACTTCGATTGTTGTGTCATCACCAAGCATTTCAATAAAGACTACAATTCCATCCAACCTGATTCCTGTTGAAATGTCAGTTTCCTTAAGGATAATTACATCTCTTGGTCTTATCCCAACAATGAATTTTGGAGTTAGTTTTTTCTCAAGTAGTATTTTATCAACTGGCTGAATAACAATTGGCTGTGAGAATAAAAATAGGGATTTATCCCTAATAGATCCATTGATCAAATTCATTTGTGGGTTACCAATAAATTGTCCAACAAAAGTGTTCTTAGGTTGATGATAGACTTCAGTAGGAGTTCCAATTTGCTGTATATTACCATTTTTCATAATGGCTATCCTATCTGCCATACTCATGGCTTCAACTTGGTCATGAGTTATATACAAAGTAGTTATTCCAATTTTCTTTTGCAGTTTCTTTATCTCGGTTCTCATATGTGTTCGAAGCTTTGCGTCCAAATTGCTTAGAGGTTCATCCATGAGAAATAATTTGGGTTCTCTTACCAATGCTCTACCAAGTGCTACTCTTTGCATTTGTCCACCGCTCAATTCCTTTGGTTTTCTGTTAAGAAGATCCTTTATTCCTAATAGCTCAGCCATTTGGATGACCTTTTCTTGTATGTGAGATTTAGATATCTTTCTCATTTTTAGTGGAAATGCGATGTTATCATGAATAGACATATGTGGGTATAGTGCATAGTTTTGAAAAACCATCGCTACGTCTCTATCCTTGGGGGATAATTCGTTTACCTTTCTATTTCCCAAATAAATTTGTCCATTTGTGGGGGTTATTAATCCTGCTATGCATCTAATAGCGGTAGTCTTTCCACATCCAGATGGCCCCAACAATACCATCAATTCACCCGACTTTATATCGATACTAAATTTATCCAAAGCTGTCGTCTCTCCGTATTTTTTTGTGAGGTTTTCTATTTTGAGATCGACCATATCTTATCTCTCCTGGTGTATATCATAATTTACCCTACATAAAGAATTACATCAGAAAAAAATTAAGAGAAAATGAAATTGCTAAAGTACTTTAATTCATTTTTCTATCTACAATATATAACTACTTGAACAAGAAAAACATCATATCAAACCCATGTAGATTTCGAGATCACCACAGAAGTCGATATCTATATTAGTAACGAATATATCATGAAACTATTCTAATTATTACAAAAAAAGGTCATTGCTAATGGCTATGATATCTTCGACCTTCGATGCTAATGGGTATGATAGTAGGATAAGTCCTATTGGTGAAGAGCCATACATGCTATAAAGGATACTCCAAATACCACACCCATATAAAAGGGTAGATGTCGCCCAGAAAATTACTAAAGCTCATCTATACCTTTTTGTTTTTATTTTCAGATTATATTGTTTTTTCCTTATTATATTCGTCACCCAGGTCTTTGTCAGTATCTTTGACTTTATTGACAACGGCTTTTGTTCCTGCCTTTACCTTATCAACTGCTTCAGTATCTTTGACTTTATTGACAACGGCTTTTGTTCCTGCCTTTACCTTATCAACTGCTTCATCGAGGACACTCTCAGATTCATCTTGAGGCCTTTCATTTTTATTATAATCGTCTGTTATATCCACAAGGTTTTCACCGCGATTCTCTGTCTTTTTATTATTCTGATTCTCAGACATTGCAAATTAGATTGTATAACACAGTATAAATAATCAATACAATTGTTACCTATTTTCTCGTATCATTTGAAAGTACAACTAGTCATCCGATGCATGGAGAAATTGGTAAATCCGGTTTGTAAAATAGCGATATGGTGAGTCAAATATCTAGTGGGAATAAATCAACAAAAGTTTGTATGAGTATTTACTTACTATTGTTCTTATTTAGATAAACAATAGATCAGATCTATTTATGCTGACACGGTCTCTTCCACTATACCCATACATTGGGAAAGATGACCATCAGATCTTATTATATAATTAAATAAATCGGCATAATGTCAGCTATTTTATTAATTACCTTTCATAGTACCACACTTTCTGATTTCATTGATTTGAACATATTTCACATCGATTTTGCATCATCACAATGAATATAATTAGACAGGTTAAAACGATGTGATTGTTTTGTATGTTGATATTATGAGAAACGAATAAAAGAAAAATTGAATTGATATTTGAGTTTGTTTTGCTATTTTTATTAATAATTACATCAAATTTAGTTATTGGCTTGAGCCATTAACTACGTCTTGAATCCCTTCTAGTACATTTCCAGTAGCATTCGAGAGGGCTTCACCAGTTTCATTCACTGCTTTTCCTAACCCTTCAGTTACATTGCCTGCAGCTTCACCAGTTTCATTCACTGCACCCTGTGTGTATTCTCCAGTTTGATTAGCATCCTCAGTGACATTTTGAGCAAAGGCGTTGACCCCTACAGTTCCCAACAATAGAGCTAGAGCACCAATTATAGTGAACAATATGTTATTATTCATTAATCATGAGTGGTAAACATGCCATTTAAGCTTTATATATTTACAATGCACATTTGAGATGGAAATTAATTCATCAAATCTGTCTGAGATAAATCTCTTTAATCCCATCTGCTGTATTTAAAAATTTTCTATTGATTGGACTATCATATCTACATGAATTTCGTTCTGATATTGAACTAGTAATACATCTTTTACAAAGTCCACCAGGCCCGCATTATATTACCTATGTTAGATATCAAGATAGAAGGGTATGTAATTTCTAATTAACATCTAGAAATGTTTGTACCACTTTAGTGAATTTTTCCGGATATTGGTACATCCATCCGTGTCCTGCATCCTTAATTTGTATAAGCGATGCCAAAGGGATTTTTTCAATTAGTGTTAATGCAGCTTTGGGTGTAGTAATTATATCCTCTGTACCCATCAAAACTAAAGTTGGTTGGATAATCACTGAGGGAGAATAGTATATTCCATTCCATCCAATGATTGCTTGTGCTTGTTTTTGTGTAGTTTCAATAGATACAGTGTCTCTTGAGAAGTGGAAAATGATTAATGAAGTCGGGATTGTCGAGAAGCCAGGACGAAGGGAAAAAAAACGAAAGTATTTGTCTTGCTTGTTCCTCAGGAGTCCCAGACACTCCACCCAATGTTTGCATTAGTTCAGCACTTGAAGGAATTGCTTTGTCTCCACCAGGCCCAGAGCCATACAGAATAAGATTACTTACTTTATCCGGATAAAAGAGTGCTAATTCCTCTGCGATATATGCACCCATTGACCATCCAATAACATGTGCTTTCTCTATATTGAGTGAATTTAACAAATCTGCAGCGTCCTTGGCAAGCTGGTTAATAGAATAATCTTTAGTTCCAGTTGAAGAGTTACCTGTACCCCTATTATTATAGATTATAACGCTACGATTAGACTGAGCAAGCTCGTTTAGTATTCTAGGTGGCCACATATCCATAGTTATCCGCAGTCCGGCAATGAATAGAAGTGGAGTATTTTCATCACTGCTGGCCAATATTTTTATTCTTGAGAATTTTATATTCTATTTCTATATCGTCTACTGTGGCCTTTTGTATAGGAAAACTGTCTACTATATCCCTAGCTTGAGATTCATTAGACATGCCTTATTCCTCCAAATATTGTATTTAATATCAGAAAATTCATAAATAATACAGAAAATAACACAACTTTTAGATGAAATAATATATTCTTGTCAGTTTTATGAATTATTTGATTCAATGTGTAAGTATACAGGAGTGAGTATAAGAACATTACGGGGTTGTTATCTAATCATTTCTAATCAAGGATCTCAAGAGGTATTCCTTTTTGTTGAAGTATTTTTCTTCCTTTGATTTAAGAAGATTTGAAAAGTATTGTTTAGTGGTTTACTATTTCTTAGGAATTAACAATAGATTGAGGAATCCAGAATCATAGCATATCTATTGCGAAACCGACAGGTCCTGATCTATTGAAGTTCTGATTCCTTTTCACAACGAGGACAAAAGAGGCTGACGGAATCCGATTGACACATGTCACTTAATTAGGTAAAATTCCATGATATAGTTATTGATAGGATGGTAAAGTGATTGAATTAAATCAAGAGTATTTCACACTTCACCCAAAGCCGCTACCTATTTTAGAACCGACTCAGTAATTACCAAAATAAAAAATGTTGACTTTTAAATTAGGAAATAAATAAAAGGGTACGGTCTCAGGTTTAGAAATTAATCACTAGTTTGCTTTTATTGTATTAGCCATACAGTCTCCAAGTTGCGGATTTAGATTACTAGGTAACTTTATCCATCCTTCACGACAATCCATTTCCTTCTTTTTGAATGCAGCTGCATTAACATCACCTATAGTTACAAAAGTACATCATCATCAGTGCTAATGCAACCACTATTGCTATTGAAGCAACTACTATTCTTGTGTTTTTATTTTTGTTTTTGAGAGTTGTTATACTCATACGATCTAAATGTAAAAATAATTATATTGAAATTGCTAACTAATTGCAATACTCTAATACTCTAGCAACACTAGAAAATTGCTTATGTATTTCCAGCAGGTAAGGTAACTTGGAATCCACTATGAAATCTACAAGTTTTTCTTTATCAACAAAAAGGTAGTCTTATCTTTGGTAAATGTCCGTAAGTAAATCTTTTGCATAATTAGCACCATTAAGAAAACTTGCAAAAGAATGAGACAACATAGTCGTAATTCGCAAAACAAAAATTGTATTTATCATATTTTGCTCCATAGGATGCAAAATCCATAAAGCTTTAAATGAATAACAATTAAGTCTTTAAATATTTGATATGGATATCAAGCCACAGAATGTATTAGATTATCATGGTAACAACGCCATATTTATGGTTTGGAATTTTAAGAAAGATATAGACTTCAAAGATGGTTTTAAGAGGATTAGCAAATTGGTTATCAATCTTAATAATTCAGCTGATGACCGTTTTCCTGATTCCGGGGCAAGTTGCGTAATGGGGATTGGACATAATGCATGGCTTCGGCTTAATCTCCATGTTCCGCTCCCTAAAGAATTAGAGAACCTTTATGCCTATTGTTGGTGAAAAACACACAGCAGTTTCTTCCAAAGGAGATTTGCATTTTCATATCAGAGGTAATGGTAGCAGTATGTGTTATGATATGGCACATGCATTATCTGACGTGTTGGAACCGGTGGCTATAAGCACGGAAGAAATCCATGGTTTCAGATATCAGGACGGTCGTTCCATTTTAGGTTTTGTTGATGGGACTGAAAATCCTCATGAACAGGAACGGGCAATATTTGGGTTGGTTGGAGATGATGATCCTGTTTATAAAGGTGGAAGTTATCTTTTTGTTCAAAAATTTGTTCATGATTTAAATGCATTTGAAAGATTATCAACTGAAGAACAGGAAAAGGTAATTGGCAGATATAAAATGAATGATATCGAAATGCCGGATAATATAAAACCCTCAAATTCTCATATTGCCTTGGCCAATGTTGGTGACGAATTCAAGATTATTCGTGATAACATGCCTTTTGGAAACATATCCACCAATGAAATGGGCACTTATTTTATCGCATATGCCAGCACATTCAGTACCGTAAAGAAAATGCTTAATAATATGTTTATTGGTTCTCCTAAAGGAAATTATGATAGGTTATTGGATTTCAGCATACCCAAAACAGGAACTCTATTTTTTGTTCCAACATTAGATATGTTAGATGACTTTTCATCAAGTTAAATCAATATTTTTGATAGACTAAAACTTTGTTTTATTTTGAACTTTAATTCAATAAACTAGAAAAATTGGTATGGTGATATCCATTTGAACGAGTATTAAGTGAATTAAGAATACCGACAATAATTTTTTTCTAATGTCTAATTTTTTTGTTCATTGTTTGTGTAATTCTACCAAACTTTTGTCAATTTCATTGATGTTCCCATCATGGTGGTACTATCACGGTAAGAATATATATCTACATACCCATCTTTGACTCCACTGGATATGATCTGATTACAACAATTATTATGTCGCTCCCTGAAAAGAGATATGCTAGAATATCATAATAAGTATCTGGCCATCGATCTTGTCAAACATATCAAGTTCGTCAGCACTCTTAGATCAGTATCAGAAAATGGGAGAGGTATGCATGTAAGGAAGGAAGCGACTAAACACAATGATTTGTTTTGTTTGCTACATTCATGTTTAAACCCATTGCTATGACATTAGAAGGCCAACCCTAATTCAGCAAGTTTTCTCGACCCACTTGGATCTCCATTCAGGAGGTTCGAATGGATCTCCAAAGTAGAGTGTTTCATGTGCGATTTTTTCATCTATGAACTCCATGATACATACTACATTAACTGGACGACCATCATAAGTTATAATATATTCAGTTACCCAAAGACTTCCTTCTCCACGCGTCCGCAGGATCTTAAATCCAAGTTTGGCAGGGTAGTGTTTCCTGAGTTCGTATAGGTTTTTTTTACCTAAAATTCGTTCACCAGACTGAGGAAATTCAACAATGACGTCGTCACGATAGATCTCGTGTGACTTGTCTATATCTACACCAGTAAACTCCCAGTGGCGATCCAATGCAGTGCGTATTTCTAGATTGCCCAATCTACTCTTAAACTATTTCAAAAACCTAGATTATTAGGTTTCTCATCGATTCCGACCCTGACAAAGAATGGGAAAGGCAACTTATGGTTGGAATCAACGGATATCAAGTCCTGTCATTGATATACTGGATCCTTTTAAGAAAGCATCGTCTAAAAAGTATCAAACTCATGGAAATCCACATGATTCCACACCCACCGAATTTGTACATACTCTATTATGTCACTATTTCATTTTATAGGCGACCTGTTAATCATTATTATGATTACACATCATCATGTTTTTGATATAGGCATTCCAATAGTTCTGACTGACAATTTCAGATGATTATCTATCTAAAATACTGGCTACTGGCTACTGGCTCCAGATATCGAACCTGTTCGTTCATCATGGTTATACTTTCTATTCTTATAATCATGTTAAATTGAGATAAATGGATGCTGCTCGAAAATGTGAAAAAATTGTATCTTGAAAATTCAATTAAAAGCTATAATCTGATTCGTCATACTTTGATACAAATCCACAGCTAGGACAACTTTCAAGATTTGAGAAATGTCTCTGAAAATGATGTTCTTCCAATCGATATATGTTTGAAATATGATTAAAATCACATTGTTTGCATTTTATCCTAAGCGTCATGATACATATGAGATGGCATAATACTTTAGTCTTTTTTATGAGAAGACATTAAACAATTGTCTCTCTAGGTTTTTTGATTTAATATATAGAAAAAACCTCATAAACTCGTTTGACATTAATTATTATTTTGGGCTTGCAGGGGTGATACGTGTTAGAGTCAAATATTAATAAAATCTATCGAGATTATCTGAAATCGTAGTAATTCATAATGGTGAATTCATAGATCTGTAAATCTTCCTATCGAACTGAACGCTTCTAATTTGAATTTTTGATTTGTATCTTCTTAATTAAAATGGATTAGATGACAATAGATGAAGAGTCTGCAGATTGATTTTCCAAGTTTGTTAGTTACATGGTATTAGTGTTTTAGCTTCAAGGTTTCCTTTTTTTATTTCATTTCTTAATGCATGTTTTATTATCCATTGAGTGTCAGTATTTCGAGACATCTGACCATTTTTTTAATACCTCGATTCCAATATCGTAGTTATCTTTTAGAATATCATTGAGGTTATTCGCTACCGATTTTTTTACAAATAATGATTCGTCCTGTTTTAGATTCTCGAGTATGGGTAGGATTGGTTTCGGATTTAAAATAAATTGGTCAACTTTTTTGCCCATGGAAGTCTTGGTCTAATACCTTCAGAAGACAACCTTCTTACATGAACGTTTTTACTTTGCGACCATTTTAGCATTAAAGATGTCATTTTTTTTGGATATTTTACAAGAAAAGGACGTACTGCATATTCTCCAGTATTTCGTTGTGTTATTTGATAGATTGCATCAGTTGATATCTCAAAATCGTCAATACCATACTTTTCTACAAGAAATGCTAATGGCATGATCCAGTAACCCTCTCTAAACATTCCAGTCTCATTTTGATTCGGAGGCCCAAGAATGCTCATCATTATATTGATGGCTTCTTTGTAGTCTCTGGGAAGAAATTCATGTAATGTGTCGGCAATTACCTCGACACGACCCTTTAGTTCCAAATTTGTGATTTTCTTATCCACTGTATCAATAAACTTTTGTTTTTGAAATTTCGGATATATTTTGTAAACTTTATCTGCAAGAAGTTTTGCAAGGTCTCTACCATAATAAGATTTTAATTTAGTATATTCTGTCATTTACTTTCATTTCGCCTTACTAGTTGAATTCCAATTTTCCATTACCGATAACAAATTTATGAGTATTGTGGTTCATTCCTTAAATTTTTTATTGTATTCGATGCGAACAAATATTTTAGATGAGTTGTAATTGATTGAAAAAAGTCAAAAAGAAAGAATTTATTGCAGGAACCCTAAAACACACCTAAACCACCTGAGTTTATAAAATTGCAATCCGATATTGTAAACAAATCCCTAAATAATGTTCCAATCACTACAGAGGAATTAAAAGCACTTGTTTCTGCCTCAGTAGGATCAGGATGGATAAAACTACATCCTGAATCTGTGGACGTTCCGGCAAACATTACATCATTACAGCAATTAAAGCCGGGTTTGCCCCCAGAGGTAGCAAATAGTCACAATATCGAGGAAAGCATTGGGAGGATAACCCAAACTGGAATGGTGTTGTGATGTGCTTGCAAAATTGAATAAGCCTACTTTGGTCATAACTGTAACCGATGATGACAAAACCAACCTCATGTCAATTCTCGAAAAATCTAGATAATATTTGAGGAACATGGCTTGAGATATAAAGAGCTGGCCATGCAGTAATGGATCAATATCCCGAGGAAATTGGTACGATATTAAATACATTCCTTGCAACTACAAATGTAAATAACTGACCCATTTTCATTGAAACAACCTGAAGTCTTAAAGCTCCTCCAATAACCGGCGGGCAGAATGAAATCTATTTCTGTAGGATTCGTTTACCTACAAATTAACGATAAATTTTGATCATTTTGGATCAAAGATTGTTTCAGTGACGAATTATTGTGCTTCTTAATAGAAAGTGATCTAGAATATTTGTAAAAATGTTTCCTTGGACCTGAATTTCTTTCAAAAAGATTAAAGGTTAAAACTTGGTCAATTTGTAATATTATTCATTTGCAAATTCTGCGTAGAATTATTTGGGGGTATTGTTTATCTTTGATATTTTGTCTAATATAATTCTAATAATAACTGCAAATAAGGCTATAATTGATAATATTTACTATAATAATGGGTTCCATCATGTAACCTCCTTATGCATTTAGCAATTTCAAAATGCATATATAAAATTAAAAAAAGTTCTATAAAATTAATTTGTATAAATTCAATATTATTTGATCGAGTATTTATATAACAGTAAATTTAACTCTACATGCATGAATAAATTTAATTTATTCCTTATTATGAGCATAGGCGCAGTATTTGTCACAGCATTGATTTTTGGATCAACCATGACAACTGCATTTGCACAAGGAAATGACACAGGTGAAGTTCAGGTAGGATCGCCACTGGTATTTACAGCAGAAAATGCAACAATGGCTGCCAATAATGCGAGCAATGCTACTACAGCAGCAGCAGCAGGTGATTCGGTTGTAAGCCAAACACCCCAAGTTGATGCTCCTCAAGGCCAAGCAACCTCTGATGGTGGAGAAAACCTCTGATGGTGGAGAAACCTCTGATGGTGGAGAAACCTCTGATGGTGGAGAAACCTCTGATGGTGGAGAAACCTCTGATGGTGGAGACGAAGGCTCTGATGGTGGAGACGAAGGCTCTGATGGTGGAGACGAAGGCTCTGATGGTGGAGACGAAGGCTCTGATGGTGGAGACGAAAACAATAACTAAAATAAATTAACCAATTTTTTTTCTCCTTTTTTTCTTTTATATTTTATCTGACTTTTGTTAACCTCTAATTGAGTAGAATACAATAGAATAATTAAGACTCGGCAAAGTCCCAAAATCTAGTAAATTTAGATCCATAGTAATCGTGCTCTTTTAGTAGGGCAAGATTGAACGGGAACTTTAGGACTCGCTATACTTTTACTATCTCATTAGGGCTTGAAATCATATCTCTACTAATTTTAGAATTAACGATACCTGTTTGGTCTGATAGAAATTAGACATCAAGTCTTTGTGCCTACTTACAATTACACAAATGTTATGTGAAATATTTTGCTTACTTGAATTATTGGTTTGTCGTAGATGAATTTGTCGATGCAAAAGAGAATAAATGTTTTTTAATTCATCTAAATTCTAGCAAAAATTAAGAAGTGATTAAACCTCTACTTCTCGCGTACTGATGATTATATTGCTTAGAGGACCTCCTTCAGAAATCTTGGAAGAGTGAAGGGCGAGTACTTACCGTGATAGGAAGGAGACTCCTCTAATATGGTGGTTGGCTATTGAAGTTGCCAGGTGGATTATATTGACAAACCAATACATTCGTTCCACCATATTGAGCGAATTAACCACCGGGTCCACTAGTGAATGCGCAACCAACCTCAGTTGAACGCTGGTCAACCATCTGAGTGTAGTGACCATTGCCAGAGCCGCAGGGTGCCAGGTACATAGTGACTCTTTTCGTTGACCCAGGACTGCTGCAGGACGTCCACAGTAGCGTATGACGGACCTCCTCCACTTGCCAAGTTCTCACCATAACCTGTGCCGGTGGAATGGACCATCTGGCCTGTTGAAAGCAAATTATCGGCCCAATTCTGTGCGCTGGCGGCGATGCTGTCGCTCCACGTCAGCGGTGCAACTCCAACTGCAGCGCGTTCTTGGTTGTGGGTATTCAAGATGGTATTTTCTAAATCCCCTTGTGCATACGATAATTGCAGAACTGATGATGGTACTACTAGAGTTGCCGTCATAATCAAGATCATAGTAATTTTTACTGATATTTTGTTATACATGATTTGTATCAATATTAGAAACAATTTAGTTTATTAATGAATCGATTAGTTTAAATACTAGTGTCTTAATAGGGAATTTTCGATTGGTCATTCAGGATTGTTCATAATGTTTATAACTTTTTAGCCCTCTTATTCACTAATTTATATCTTAAGGAATCACCGAATAATAACGAAGGTCTAATCTTAGAGGACATAGTCAACAAATTGATTAGAATGTTTGTTTTTGAATTTATGGACCGTTGGTAAAAAGATATGTCTTAGTATTTCTATGCAAAAGAACAAGGAACATACTTCTCAATCGGAGCATTCACTTAACTTAAGTTTAATCATAAAGATACTAAAACCTAGATGTTAAGTAACTTCCACTATCTATACCTATCAAGTATTTGTCTAAAATAAATTAACTGTTGAATTTTGATTGTGAAATGTTCGAGAGTTGTGCAATAATAATAATAATAGTAAATTCAGTATCCCATCTAATCTAATCTCCTTTAATTGTTTTGTATCTGTTCAAATAACACCAATCGGACCAACATCAAGGATGCTCTAATTAGGATATGCTCATATCAGACAAGAGATAGTTAAAACAACTACAAAATGGATCTGAACATCAGCCTTGTGATTTAATGAAGGGCTGTATGAAAGTGTTCATTGAGTGGTACCATTAGAAAGTATTCCTGTTATGTTCAAGACTAATTTATCGGAATGAACTATGAGGGTATGACGGGTCAATTTAATAATGAAAATTATGATATATGTGGTTCTTCCTGTATGACGGTTATGTGTTTGGATGTATATCTGTGCCAGAAAATGCTAAGTATGCATTAAAGTTTCGTAGGCAATATCAGTGTGTATTGCACCATCTATCGTACAGTCAGCTCATTCGTTTCAAATATCAAATAATGTCCATGCGAAATGAGAAGAAAAAAAAGTTAAGAGGAGGAACTCATAATCACTGTCAAAAGTAAATACGCGATTACCTTATAAATGACAAAACTATAGATACGTTACAATGAAGCAAGATCGCAATAGATTTGTGAACATAGAAAGTAGCAAGTTTGTAGTAGCAGTTACATTGTGTTTTAGTCTTTTATGTTATAATAACTGCGACAAATATGATGTCGCCATCAGCCATCAAATTTCCATCTTTTGCATTAGCACAAGAGCAGCAAAACTTTACCGCAAACCTTGTCGGGCAGGATGTGGTTCCACCAACAAATTCTAAAGCTACTGGTACTTCTGAGTTTACTCCTAGCAGCGATGGAATGAGTATGAATTATGAGGTGTACGTTACGGATATAGATGGTGTCACACTTGCTCAAATATATCAAGGTCAAGAAGATGGAAATGGTCCTGCATTTATCAACACTCATACGCTTCAAAGATATAACTCCGAGCGGTCCAGTGAATGGGCTGTTAACCCAAGGCGTTATAACATTGATGATCTTCAAGGGCCATTGATTGGAAAACAGGTGTCTGATCTGACCGAACTTATGGAAAATAACAATACATACGTGGAAATCCAGACTACAGAAAATCCTAACGGAGAAATTAGAGGACAAATAATCAAATAAAATAATTGACTGTACATATCGATTATTTTCGAAAATAACCGATATGATTGATTTCTGATAGAATTTTATGGATCTTGATAATCAACAAGAATCGCCTAGTCATATATAGAAACCTTTCGGCTAGCCACAATACCAAAAATATGTGCCAAACAACTGCACATGTTATGAAATATATATAATGATCTAAACGAAATATTTGAATTCAAAAACCCACTATATATAAGAAAAGAAAAACCAGTTAAAGCAGACTAATTTAATTTAAAATTTTATTTCGATATAATAAACTCATACTGATATCCTTATTATTCCGCCAAGCTCGCAACTTATTTGAGTAGCACTTTATAAACGACTCATCTAATAGTAACACGTCCAAACATTAAAGAACTAGAATTATCTTATTGAATGATAACTAGGAAACATTCAGATATCATTTATTTATAGTTTTGAAAAGCTAACCAATGAGTAGTGACGATATAAAAAAGGGCGAGTCAACTGAGGAAGTATTAATTATAAAAAAAACACTCGCTCAAGAATTTTTTTATTTTCTAAAAACATTTGGTATAATTGGTTTAGCAATAGCCTTTGTTATTGGTCAGGCTGCCTCTGGACTAGTGACTTCCTTCGTAGACGACATCATAAATCCCCTAATTGGATTATTTTTACCTGCGGGAAATCTAGATGCAGTGTCTGTACAGGTACCTAATATATCAAGTGGAACTACAGAGTTTAGAATTGGACAACTTATATCAAGTATTATTGACTTTCTGATAATCGCTCTAGTCGTGTTTCTTGCATATAAGCAACTATCGCGATTTAAATTGGTAGATGATAAAATTATACCTGAGAAGAAATAATCTTCTATATCTTTTTTGATCTCTCATATTCTTAATCCAACTAGTGTGAATATCCTATGATTCTCACCAAATCCTCTATACAATACTCTATTTAATCTCACCACATTATACGTCAATTATTAATCTTGGTGACAAAAGTGAATTAAATATGTGCGTACATATTAAATGATGACGGTAGGATTAATTTACATTTTATAGGATCTGACTTTGAAACAACTGGTAATCTTTTTATATTCATAAAGAAAATAATTACTAAACAAATGGACTACTATTATCGTGTTACGTTAATTGTTTTAGTCTCAATTGCAGCAACAGGTTTAATTGCAATCCCATTTGGAAATCCCAAATTTATTGATAGGGCAATTATTTTGGAATTAACATTTATCACACTATCCGTTTTAATATGGAAAGGATATGATAAAGCACTGTATGCATGTATCCCGTTAGCTACATTAATTATCATTGGCAATAGCCTTGCTCCACCACATGTTAATTTGATGATGACCTTTTCTAAACCACTAAATGCAATTGTTCTGATTATAGGGGGATATGTATTGCAAGGTATTCTTATATATACCAGCTTAAGGTCAATACTGAATATAAGGTCAAAGAGATTGACCGCCGCTACATGATTTTATGAGATTTACCCTACCAGGATTACGATAAACTTGTCAGCCTAAATTTGAAAGGCAATTATCATATGAATGTTTCAATTGGTATACAAAGTGTCTACCACTATCCAAATTTCCAATTTTTAAAAAAGGATTAATGACAGATTTGTAGATCATCCTACTGAATCTGTTAACAACTATTACAATTTTTCAGATAAACTGAGAAATTACTTGAAGTTTCTAACTGGGTCTGAAATCCATTTAAAGAGGTCTTCCAGAACCTTTTTTTCTATTGGTCCTCCTACAGTGGTAACCCATTGTGATGATGGATAAAATAGATGCCCCAGGTTTGGATATGTAATCAATGCATGATCAGGATGTCTTAGTTCTGTAAGTTTTTGTTGTAAAAGTAATGCTTGTTGTAATGGCGTGTCTGAATCATTCTCTCCTTGAAGAATTAAAACAGAAATGTTGGATGGAACTTTATTATGATATCTAAGTTGGGTAACAAAGAAAACTGTGAATTAACCCAAATAGGACACGGGCCGGATAGACCATTGCATTTTTCACTGGGATCATATCCGAAGAAGACTTGAGTTTGTCTACTTGCCTGGGCTTGAGCTCTCATTAATACTTATGAGAGTATCGTTGTTAATATCGTATTGGGGAACTAGTCGTTCTCCCGTACCTCCAGTTCCATTCACTGAATCAACATTTTTAGCAAGAACCAAGGTAATATTTCCAAACAGCGATCTGAAAACAGGATCCTCGGAAGCCTCTTTTACTGAAATTAAACCATTATGGTCATGGTCTAGAACCTGCTGAGCGTACAACACGGGTACCATTGCCTGGCCGTATCCTATTTCGTACAAATTTTGGGCCAAGGTGCCCATAGGTACAATTGCATCTACCTTATCTGAATTGTTAATCGCAATTCTTGGTAGTATCATCAGTACCCTCGCTATGCCCAACCAAAACCACTTTGTTAGGGTCCACTTCTGGTTGCTGGAGGAGGACATCCAATGCTTTCTGAGCATCTCGTGCTAGATCGTCAAATGTTACATTTCCCCATACATCATAATCTAAAATTGTAAAATTTGCACCTACGCCTCTTTTGTCATATTGCAAAACTGCGAAACCTCTTTCTGAAAGATATTCAGCTATATCAAAGAATGGTCTAGCAGATGGGTAGATAAAAGAATTTGTATCGTTATCTATACGAATATAACCCGCAGTTTCATTCATATCTGTAATTCCAGAGCCAGGTACTAAAAGAACAGCTGGGTATGGGCCGTCCCCAATAACTGGGAGATTTAATCTTGCATTAGTCTCTAATCCATTATCCAGATCTATTACCATATTTCTATATTTTGTTGTCTTTAGATCTGATTGACCATGAACTGTGAGAGTGACTACTAAATAGGAAACATAAAGTTAAAACAGAAAATACTATTGATACCTGATTTAATGACAAGACAAATGTAATTATAGGATCTATGATTTAAGCATTGTTTGGGATGACCTTATTCGAAGAGGTGTTTATGCCTTGACTTTTTTATGGATCATCACTTTTGTAGTTGACCATATTCAAGTGACAACCACTGCAATTTGAAGAAAACAGATGTAATAACAGGATTAACACTAACAACAATAGTTAACAAAATATAAGTTAGTGGCCGTTTTAGATGAAGTGTCGACCTACAATAAAGTATATTTTAACTTTCGGCAAACATCTGCAATGGTTGTATCATCTGATCGTTGAAGAACAAATAAGTGATATGGAAAGAGAAGAAAAGTGGAAATAAACTACATTACAACTATTATGATAGGGAATTTGATGCCTCATTAATAACATAATTAAAGATAAGAAATAGATAGAAAATAAAAAAATTCAATATGTAAATTTCCGCATCATCACTTCGTTAAAATAGCAACAGAATAAATAATATGGTTCATGTCGAATGATCCGAAATTATGAGAAAAGCGATATATTGAAGAAGAAATAACTGATATAATTGCAAGTGACACTCCATTTGTCGTTCAATGTTCTTAATGTAATCCACATTATTGTAATAAACACAAGGTACTTACAAATATCCTCTTTATTAAGCAGATTCTGTTCATTTACCTTGAAATTCTAAATCATAATTATTTGATTCAACCCTGATAATAAGATCAGTATAATCTGATATTGAACTCTCACGCTGTGAATAAATTCTGTATAAGAGATCCCAACCGTTTGCCTCAATTAAATATACTTTTCTGACTCTATTATAGGATATCAATGAATTATTTACCAAATGATGCAAATGTTCTCTCAAAACTGCTTTCGATGTAGGAATAACTCTAGGAATATGTAATTCGATTTCTGAAAATGACGACCCCTTTATGCACGCTAACAAGATTGATTCCGTGATGGCTACCTTTAGACAAATCGGGTTTATGTCTTCTTTGCTGCGTTCCCGATTCATTTAATCCTTGTCACCTTTTATTTTGTGATTTAGAAAAGTCGGAAAATCGTCCTTGTTAAATGGTTTCAATTCTTTTAAATTCATATGGGATGGTAATTAAAAAACATTTAGGAGCTATAGGCATAGCAAGATTGATTAGTCATCATGATTGCGATTATATTTGGAATAATCATTATGGTGTAGATAAATGCCATCTTAAAATGCTAGAACTAGATTATTAACAAATCAAAACATGACTTTTTAGCAGTAGGATTACGATAATCGATACCCTAAACTTCAAACATCACCGGATAAATTGGGCCTGATTTAGGATACCTATCTTAATCTATCTTGTATTGGGTTGAGTAATGTGAAATTATGACGAAGAACCAAATTTTTCTGTTAATGCGATTAAGGTTTACCCAATGCCTATCAGAAAAACTAATGGGATTCTAGAAAATCGTGATCAGTATCGAATTAGGCAATATTAAAAATAAACTCTGTCTGTTAATTTTATATTGATAATATCTATTAAATTTTAATACAATATCTATAAACAAGATAACAATAAAAAAAAGGATTAGTTGTTTGATTTGTCCTAAAGCATTGTTGCCTTTATTGAATTGGTCTTGGAAGTTAAAGTTATTACCAGATAAGAATGAACTTCCACCAGAAACTACTTGGCTATTTTGTTTTGATTTTTGAGATTGTTCGATTATTTGTTTTGCTTTGTTACTCTTTTTTGCTAATGCGTCTTCTGAAATTGCCAATGGGGCTAAGACTAAAGCTAGTGCAAGAACAACTGCTGTTGATACTAGTAATGTTTTACTTGTGTTCATACTTGTAAATTCTATTATCATAATGCAATATATATTAGGTATTTTAGAATTTTATATGAACATGTTTCAGTTGGTTTGAACAGAAAAATCTTCTAGTATTCTTACTCATATGAATGACTTCCTTACCATTGCTAGGTAGCTAAACCTGATAATTGAATGAAAGTTTCAATATTTACTACTATATTTGTATTGTCTTAGGAAAAATAAAATTACTAATAGTTTCAAGTTAGCTTTTACAATATTTAGTTAAAAAAATTATTAGTTATATAAACAATATTGAACATCTACAATTAATGACAGACAATATTATTGATGATGCAGCCAAGAAAATAAAAAATTCACAACAAGACGCTGAAGCAAAGGCAGAAACAGCCCAAGATCACGCAGAAGGAAAGCCTAGTTCAGAGACCTTGAACAAGGCTAAAGTAAAGATAAAAGATGCATTAGATTAAAGAATTATTTGGACACTTTAACAATATTTTTTTTACTATATATCTAAATACCATATCATCAATAGTTTTCATATCAAATATTCTGAACCTTGATATTCCATAGAATCTCTGATTGTATTGATTGCTCTATTATCCTTTGTTACCATTGATAATGCGGAATCATCATTAAGGTGTTTGGTATCGTATCCGAATAAACCTTTTTTTAATTCATTGTTTTGGTTCCACTTACCTGTTCAGCGCGAATAAAGAAAGGGTTTGCGAAATTACCATTTGAAAAGTCGTTTTGGAAGCCCGATAACATATTCTTTGATTTGATTTTGTGTGTTGGAAGAGTGTTACTTATAAGTATTAGTGTGATTTCGCTTCATTTTCTGCAATTACAAATTTATGAGTATTTTACTCTTGAAAAAGCATTGCAATATTACCTCATTGGAACATTGCTACTATTTGTTTATAGCGATGGATTGATGTGCGAGTGTTATGTTACCGTTGCTATCTACCATTATATCTACGGTAATAAGAGATAAACCCGCAAATTCCAAAAGTGAAAAACTGATGTGCTTGCTAAAATATAAAAACTACATATTTCAATTCATACATTAATTTATGACATAGAGACATTAAATTGAGATCATAAAAATTTCGGTGTATTCGTAGAGTATATCAGTTTGACCTCGTACCATGGATTTTTAGATGACCATTTTCTTTTATCTGTATAGTTAAGGAAATTAATGTTCAGAATATTTCTACTTTCTCTGCGCCTTGACTCTTGTTACTTTGCTCGTTCGAGTTCCACATATATTTTTGAAGATGTGGTATAAGGAATAGCTTGCTTAACTTTACTCTCAATGTTATCAATTATAGATTCGATAGCATCTGTACTCAAATCATCACTTAAGCTTACTTCTATTGCTATAAGGACATCTTCTGGTGCAAGGTGCATTGTACGAATTGAAATTATTTTATCTACTTGAGGTATTTTAGAAACTGCATTAAAGATAGCCTTGTAATCTCTTCTCGACATGGCTTCTCCTATAAGCAAATCTTTGTTTTCTCTGGCCAAAAAGAATGCAAATGTCATTAACGTTATACCAATCAAGAGAGAACCAATGGCATCATACGCCATATTTCCAGTTATATCTGAAAGATAGACGGCTGTCCCTGCGATAATTATTCCCAAGATAGCTGCTGAATCTTCAACTATAACAGTCAAGACAGATGTATCCTTGCTTTCTTTAAATTCCATCATCAAAGTCGAAATAGTTAATCTTTCGCCTCTGTCTTCAATTCCCTTCTTGAATATTCCAAATGCTATTCTGAGAGCATTTGCTTCAAAAACAAATGATATCGCCAAAATTATATAAGTTATGGATACATTTTCTAGCACATGTGTCTCAACTCCAAATAACGAACTAAATCCTTGTTCTAACGATAATACTCCAGAAATACCAAAGATGAGTGTGGCTACAATAAAAGACCAAAAAAACTGTTCTTTTCCATGCCCGAATGGATGTTTTTCAGAAACCTGTTTTTTACTTGTTTTAATCCCAACTAAAAGTAATACTTGATTAAATGTATCGGAAAATGAATGATATGTCTCAGCCCACATCGAGGAGCTACCCGTTAGAATCGCAGCCACAAGTTTGGATATTGCAATTCCTAAGTTTCCAAATAAAGCTGCATAAATTGCTCTTTTTGAACCTCCCCCTGCCATTGATGATTGTATTATAACCCTCCATTTAAGATTAGACATAACTGAAAAATACTTAATTGACGTTAACTGGATTTTCCAACCGCTTTTTATTTGTCATTTTATTCGAAATAGTGAAGGTGAGAACCTCAAAAGGTTTATCAAAAAGACCTTTCATACAACATGGAGAAAAACCCGAATTATTCCCAGGTCTGTAAATATTGCCATCCGACCACACACTTACCTTCTGAAATCCCTTTATTGATGGTAGATAACTTGATAATTATTTCATTATTTCTGCCACCGTGTTTTTTTAAGATGTGAATCCCAATCCTAATAGTGAATGCCAAATCAAGCTGATTGGATTTAATTTATTCTGGTGGATCCAATCCGCACTGGTAAAATCTAATCCTACTGCCATCCATCCTTAGCCAATTTATATCATAATTTTAAAAAATTCGACCAATAATGAGAAGGATCATTCAATCTATAGCGGCGTCACTATATAATCAGGATTCCACTAACAAAGACAATTAAAACGCTAAAGAATTATAATGATAATCGTAGCGGCAATGATAATATCGATAATAAAAAAGTACCGCATAAACCGCATATTCCTGTTATTTCATTTCAGGGCTATAAACATAATCCACCTTGGAATTAAATTGAGTCAAGAATTCAATCCCCAATGAAGTTCAGAGTCAGTTAAAATACTTTTAAATCCAAAAGGATTTTTGTTAATACATGAACTTCTTGCCAAACTTCTGTAGATATACTGATGATTTCAACCAAATCCTCGTTGTGTACGACTCTACATCTGAGTTTCATTGTTTTATAAGTAATAAGATTGGAATTCATTTCCTCTAAAATCTAATACCTAGATACAAAATGCCAACTAATTTTCTTAATCATGTCTCAGTCAAAACGAGATCATAACATGATTGAGTAAGACGCACTTGTTGGCTCGAGGAAAAATTGCCAAACAAGTGGTGTTATAAAACTTGTTAAATAATATGATAAATGATAATCTATCATGATGTTTATGTTTCTAAACCAAGAAAATGACAATTGAAAAGCGTGAGCATAAGACTGGTACCCACTCAAGTGGAAAGGGAAAATATGCATCCTCCACAGAAAATCGTAGATTAGTCTGGGAATATATAATATGGCCCTTAATCCTGGACCTTAACAAGAACTATTTTACCCGAGAGGAATATCATAAAATGAGAAACAAGGTTTCAAAAGAAAATAATATTCCTATTTCAAAGATGGCTGGAGGCCTGGTATCTCTTCTAGTTAGGGGATTTCTCACTCAGGATAATAAATACTATTCAATTCATTACAAATTAATTCCATATATGAGAAAAAGAGTCCACCTAGATTACGAAACGGTTCTAAAGGAAATAAGATCAAAAAAATAAGTAAATCGTCTAAATAGGAAGTGATGAATATAATTACTCCAATTAGATGCTTTTTCATAATATTTCCACCTTAAAATGCTTGGCTAGTTGGTGTAATGCTCAGTTATAGTAAATTAACAACGAAGGTATAGTTGAGTGCTGAATGTTAATTGAAGATCATGACGGCAATATTCTCTCAGACTTTACTATCATAGTCAGAAAACACAAGAATTACAAATGCATTTGGACAGAGTCATGAATGAACCAAACAACAATAATACACAAGGCGAAAAGATGCATCTTCGAGGTGCTCAAATGATGATTTCATCAATGTATGAAGGGAACAATAGTACAATGACTCATCATACAGGAGTAACAAATCATACAAGGTAAGGAGTCCAAGTATATAAGATCCTAATCGAAATTCGATAAACATCTAAATCATTAGAAATTTATATCTTATTTTTTAGATCAATTCTGTTTTGTCTGATGAGAACAATTAAACAATAGAAATATAGTTAGAAAGTGCTCTATATACACATAAATTTTTGGGATTTTTTGTACCTCTATTAATCAACCCGGGATCTCTGATGACATAAAAATAATTTTTCTTCTTTGCTTATAATGTTGTAATAATGTTGTCATGAGTTTTTTAAGATTCCAAGAGGTGGTTGTTGATGACTTTTTTACATATGTATTTTTATTTCATCAAACGTTGTAGCGTCTTTGTTATGATGCAAAAACAAAATTATTCTGTTAGGCGTATATTCTTTAAGTATCATATAATCTGAAAATCGTCATTTGGAACAGAAGGTTTTATGAGGTCGTTTTGCTCTAAAACTTTAAGGGAATGTGATAGGACTCATTATTAGATTAAGTAATTCTAGCCAGATCATTGTATATAATACCTAGAAAGTTGATAATTAATTTCAATATTAAATACCTATTGCTATTTATTTTGTTGTTTTCCAACATTTTCAATTCATTTACTCATAACTTTATTTGTGATTTATAATTCCTTATTATAGTATCAATATCCTATTAGTTATACTTATTCTAAAATAAAAAAAATAATTCTTGGATAATGGGCTAGACAAACTCTTGCTTAATTGTCTAATTCCAGTCAGGTGTTATTGTGTTTTCCATAGGTTTCTCCTTTAAGATAAAAGCCGTAGTTGCAAGGACATTTTTTAGGGCCCATTGAACAAACTCCTCTGAACCTATTGGTATTGGAGCATCAGCTTCAACATATGATATTCCCCTGTTGTCTAATTCTTCTTTGACAGCTTCATATCCCATTCCTCCTGTTGCCAGAACAAGGACCACTCTATCTGCATTGTGTGCGGCTAATTTCTCTTCTATTTTGTCGGCTGCTGCAGGTACTGCTGTTTCCATTAAATCTGGCCAGTCTTCTCTTGCCGTGACTCCAAAGGCATCAGCATAGCCTATCTTTTGCTGAACATATTTAGCAGAACTTGTTAGCTCCTCTATTTGAGCCATATCATTCAGGTCAGATCTTGCGCCATGACCAACATTTACAAATATTTCGTTGGATGGGCTTCCATCATTTTCAGAGTTTGACTTTTCTGCTATTTTGACAAATATCTCTCTTAAAATTCTGTCATCAGGACTAGCTGGTCTTGAGAAGATATGTGTTGCATCACTTGTTTCGCTTGCAGGTGTTGTCATCATTCCCATATATTGACAGGTATCTGGACCCATTGGGACACCAGGACAGTATTTGAATTGTTCAATTCCTCCAAAGTATCCTCTTGTGACATTGTGGATGACAGTAGATTCTGGTCCAAACAGATCTGAATACATAAAGATAACGTATTTTACACCTCTATCATCAAGCTTTTGTAATCCTTCATCCCAATTATATGGCATATGTGTTATGATTTCGGTTGGATATCCTAGCTTTTCAAGGGCTTCCTTAATGGGTTCGGTTTTTTCTGGATCATGACTTCCTGGGTAACCTAACCCATGTGTGTAAACCAAGACACCTATTTGACCAGGTATCCCTCCCAAATTATTCCCAGAAAATGGAATTATTTCTCTGAACTTTTCTAGGATTTCAGATACATCCATATCCATAAAGTTCCCAAGATCTATCGAACCAATCTTTTGTTGCACATCATCCAGTTTCTGGTCAATTATCATCTCTGCATTGTCTATCTGTGAATTACCCAAAATAGATAAACCCAATGAGTTGGTGCTTTGTGCAAAAACTGATGACTGAAACCCTATTATCAATAATGTCAATACGACAGTTGCACTAATAGTAACGTTAGTTTTCACAATTACCATACATCTAATTTAGAATATATAATCAATATACGATTCTAAATTTAGAAAGTATATTTTTTTCAAAAAAAGTCTAATAAGATAATTTAGTAAATCAATAAGGTAATATTCTATTGATGGATGTTACTGTTATTAATTGTTAATACCAATGCTAGGTATGCTTGGTAACACCAATTAGTCTAATTAAACACCAAATTTTAACATAACTCAATTTATGTCATTTATTGTACACTTCTCCTGTCAATTCATTGTTTTTTTTAGATTCGGTTAAAAGCATTTAGTGTTCTATAATAGTTAATCAAATTAAGTCAATAACTTTTAAAGTGAAATTGACATATTCAGATAGTTAACCATGCTATCCACGATTTGCTGAACCTTTAATTCCGTGCAAAGATCGCTATTCTCTAAATAAACAAAAAACTACCGTCACGTCTCCGATGAGCTTTCGTGATAAAAAACAAGATCTTCCGTGTTAGGGTTATTCGATTCTCTCTAACATGTACAATATTTTTTCTGATCATAAGGTAGAATAATTTTTTAGTTTTTAGTTTGATAATCTACATATTGGTATACGTTAAGGTGGAATATGATTGGTATGTCCACAATAAAAAACAAATCAATGATCTTTGTATGGTTACTATTTTTGCAACTACATAGTTAGTTGCAGGTTCTTTGACCTCTGGATTAGACGAACAGAGTGTCTTTGCAAAAACAAAAAATCTAATAATTCTACTCAGGGAATAGGGCAAGAAACAGTAACTGGACAAGAAGCAGTCTGTGAATCTTTGGGGGATAGTTTAGCATCATGTAACAACGTTGGATTATCGTTTAACTTAAATGATGGTAACAACGCAACAGGTCAACAATAGACTGCCCAACTATATCTTTTTTTATCATTTGAATTATCCTTTAGATTTTGTTAAACTGATTTCATATCCTTAATGTAGACTGTGATGCCATGCGAAAAGGAGTTTTTCCTTTTCTTTTTCAAACTCTAATACTTTCACGCCAGAATTAAGCTGTCTATAAGTGACTCGATAGAAATCAAGTTAAAAAATGTCACTTAATACATCACCACAACAAGAAAAGTCTAACCTAATTTCAAAAATTTCTTACGATTTAAGGGACATGAAATTTGGAGTACGGAGTTAGAAGATACGTCAATACAACAGATTGCAACCATAGCTTTTTACAAGAGAACCGCCCGAAGAAGAAATATTATTGATTTATTGTTTCTGGTGGCTCAACAACCACATTGCCTTGCACATTAACTAAATATATAGGATCACCATGGAGATCAAATTTTGACGTTTTAGATACCTTAGCTACCATTGGCTGTACTTTTATTTTTGCTCCATCATCGACAACATATTCATTCCAATCTTGAGTTATTATTGTATAACGAACATCATGTGTTATTGATTGTTGCAATTCGGATGGAGAATAGGCTTTGGAATCTGGTTGTTCTCTCTCATTTGATAAAACCACAATTATATTTTGAACATCAATATTGTAAGTAGAATTTTTTTTCCGAATTTTAGTGGCTATTAATTTAATCTTTAGAATCGAGCTATCCGATAAATCATATCGGCACCAGTCTTCCCTTGAAACCGTAAAGTCTAATGGAGGCCTTAAGAAACTATCCATTCAATTTTATGGTTCTTTGGTTATTATTAAATTCAGTGTTAGATCAGATAATTTGTGGTATTGTAGGATATTTCCATCAAACCCAAGTCATTCAGCTTCTCTTTTCGCTATGTAAGCAAAAGACGGAGAACACCTTTCAGAGTATATTTATCATGGTCTGTATTTGTACTTTCTTGGTTTATCACTTAGAAATGCTGCCTAAGCATTGTCCTTTTTACAAATTGTGCCAGGGAAGCTGTGTTGCGATATGGAATTTGATATAAAAGGACAGACCTCAAAAGGTTTCTGCAAAGAGAACAAAGATTTCAAATTTCATGTTATACGAGACATTCTTAAAAGTCTACCCTGGTTAATCTGGTTATGATTTGCAATCAAATTGAGGCTCATAGGAGGGAGATTCTCGCAATTTTGCAAAAATAACCAAAGAGAGGAACATGCTCATCCAGAGAGGTTTCTATCAGGTTTGAGCAATATTCGTAGAATACATTAAGATTCCACATATACCGTAACATGGTAACCTCAATAATGAAGGTTCTTAAATCGTGCTCACCATATCCATTCCTCTCTGGAAAGAAGTCTGAATGAGAGAACGATGCAATACATCAAGGACAGAATTTGGATTTGATAAGTATTTTCCCAACAGAAAAAATGAATTGTAAGTTAAAGCATATCAAATAATGTCTCAATTCATTTGCAAGTAAGCATAACAGCAAAATAACGACAACTTTACAGGTCCAGAATTTCCTTTAGCCTTTTATATATGCAATTTAAAGTAGACATGTCATGTCTTCAAACCCATCATTTTATGTGATGATTGTATTTTTAATAGCCATCATAACGAGTCCAACGATAAATTCAGTATTAGCCTCCTCATCGACCAACATGAGTACTTCTTCTAGTTATCCTAAATCCAACATTTCTCTCTCTATTCCATCTACACCACAAAGAGATAATAATAATTTGACTTCAACATTTGCAATAACTGACCAGATAAAAACCCTCATAGATGATCGTTTAGATGAAAATAAAACTAATGCTGCAATTGTTATCGGGCTTATCGACCCCAATGGAACTCAGTTCTATGCTCAGGGTAAAATGTCCAATTCAAGTAACGCTACCGTAGACGAAAATACCGTATTTTCCATTGGTTCTAATACTAAAGTATTTACTACAATTCTATTGGCCGATTTGGTAAACAAGGGTCTGGTTAAGCTAGATGATCCTATTGAAAATTACCTTCCATCTTATGTTACTGTTCCACAATATAATGGTCATAAAATCACCATTGAAGATTTAGCTACTCATACTTCGGGATTACCTGAATTTCCTGACAATTACTGTCCATCTTTCGATCCTGAAAGAACAGGGATTCAAGATTCTGTCCAATTCCGAAAAGATTTAATGAACTGTACCAAGAACTATACATTTGACCAATTCTATCAGGCACTTTCTAATATCACACTTTCAAGAGAACCGGGGTCAAAAGTTGAATATTCAACATTTGGTACCGGTCTACTTGGTCACATTTTGACCTTAAAATCAAATATGTCATCTTTTGATAAACTATTAGAACATAATATTCTGAATGTGCTAGGAATGAATGACACAAGCATTGGTCTTTCAGATTCACAAAAATCTCGATTGGCAGTGGGACACTTTAACGGCCAAGAACTCCCTACATTGAACTTTTCGAGTTCTATTGCACCAGGGGGTGGGCTTCATTCGACAGCCAGTGATATGCTAAAATTCTTGTCAGCCAATATGGGATTAATTAAAACAACCTTAGATGATGCCATGCAAGAATCACATTTAATAAGACATAGCACCGGCCAGTTATTACCTAATAATTTACAAGCATCTGCATCAGGTAATAACAATGAGATCGGGGTTTATATCGGTTTAGGCTGGTTTGTAACTACAAACTTTGGCCATGAAATCATTTGGCATAATGGGGCTACTATCGGTGGTTACAATGCTTATATGGCATTTAATCCTGTTACGGAGAGAGGTATTGTTATACTGTGCAGTACCGATATAGCAGATATTAATCTTACACGTATAAGTTTCGACCAGACGGATAATTTATCATCTTTAATATGGAGTTTGCTCAATCAATAAATGTAAAAAAACCACCGATTTTATTTTTTATCCATAATTATGGTTCTTATGTAACTTTTTTTGATTTGATTTATTAATGGAAAGTTGGTTTTTTTACGATGGATTAGTCTTTTGTCCTAGTTGTCTTTCTTTGCTAACCAGATTTATTTCCTAATCTAGAACCCAAACTACCGATTCTCCAATGAAATCTGGAAAAAAGAAACTTCTGAACTAAGGGGACTTGTTACAGGAGAGAAATCTTAAATTTGATTCCTCTATGTTGTTCAACCAAACCGATAAGTTACTTGACATTCAGATCGGCAGGATGCTTAGTCTGTGTGAGTCAATTGTGAATATAGGAAAAATGGATATGGTGTTTGAAAGGTTAGTTAATTAGATAAAAAGAAAATCATTACTGACTAGCGGATAGAAGGTAGCCTAGAAGATTTTTCAGTAATTTTTAGGTAGGGAAATGGCGTAGTCACCATCAATTTCTTGTTTAATTATTAATCCTTGCTGTTCAAGTAAGTCAATCATTTGAACTAAAGGTATTACACCTAATCTGTGACGATACCGTTTTTTAAGACTACTTATAGTTACAAGATCTGGATTGAGTGTCAAATCAGATAGCAAGTTTAGAAATGATTGCGAATACTTCTCCAAATCATTTCTTGATAAAATCCCAAAGGTTTCTGGGGATACCAAATAGTGCTCTGAAACTCTATATATCCCTTCATAGATGATGTTTAATTCGTCTTTTTCATCCCAACCAACCAATTTCTCTTGAACAAGAATAGGTAGGATATTATCCTTAAACGCTATCTCTGTTATAGGAAAATTAGTAACATCGCCTTCAATTCCCATCCAAACTCTCTCAAATTTGACTTTTTTTCGGACATCGCCATTGACAGTTTCAGCTAATCTTTTTAGGAAATTAAAAACATGGAATTGTTCGGCATAATCTAGTTCTGAAACCTTCATTAAAGAGTTTTTGAATTTTATTGCATTTAAAGATAAGTTAACTGCTACTGATGACTGTCCTAAAACACTGCTAACTAGATTATAGCTTTGAAGCGATTATGATTTGGTCAAGAAAACTATGACGTAGGTATGAGGGAGGTGATATTTTTTATACACCCATATTCATGGTATCTATGTCTTTCAGAAATCAATCCTCGGTTTTTTTTACTAATAGTTCAGATGATTACTGGTTAATAGAAAAATCAGGTACCTGTAGACAATCTCTCCACATGGGTTTTTCATTCAAAGTCAAATAAATCATCTACTTGTCCATTTTCAACAAATTCCTTCTTATAATAATAATAGTCTGTGTTACCATTTTTGTTCAAATCTTGATTATTGGAATTCAATGGTATGTTTGATTCAAGCACCTTTGATTCTTTGGTAGCATTCTTTATTAAATACTTTATTACAGAGGCGTCAAGCCATATGCCTTTGCATCTTGGACACTCCTCTGCATATAAAAAAGACCTGAATGTTGATTTGATTTCAGAAATACACATTGGACAAATCAGGGTATTATCACCTTGGACTACTTGTATACTGAAATGAGTTCACTCTTTTTTTTGCCATGCTTAATACATTCTGACTAATTAGTCAATTATTTTATTATGAAAAATGTTTAGAACATTCGGGCCTTTGCGACAACCACAATTAGGCATATACCAATCACAGGTATGATAGCTGCCATCAATGACAAATTAGCTACACTCAATCCTCCAACTATTGCTGATAAAATATAAATAATAATTACTCCGATTGAGAGCAAGAGTCCCGATTTCCTTTCGTCATTGTCCGTTAAAGTCTTTGCAGTCTGTTGACGGGTTAAACTAATTATGAGGTTAGTCCAAGTGCCTGTGATATATGTGGTCGAAATGTGAGGTACCGCTAACGCACGAACTGCTGAACTCTGTATGCCCATAGCTATTGTCGCTAACATGATGAAAAGGTATAAGACAAACCCACCAATACTTTTACCCACCATAAACCCTCCAAGTGTGAATAGGGCTAGGACTATCACCTCTACCAATAAAGCCCTGGTAACTGTTGCCGGCCAAATTTTCTTTTGAAAATCTAGATTAGGTTCCGCAAGTCTGTTACCTAGGACTATTCCACCTATGAAACCCGTTATTGCAACAAGAGGCACTATGATATTAAGAATATTTCCAGTACTGAATCGCAAGTCCAAGAAGAACAGTATTACCTGTTAAAACAGATGCAAAAACATCGAGTCCTATAAAGCTTATAGCATCCATGAACCCCGACATAGATGCAAGAGCAACTAATAGTATGTTTCGCAAATACAAAATCTGGGATGTGGCATCATTGACATCTGCTGGCAACTTAGATGAATCCTTTGCAGGTGTCTTATCTGAAGGGTTATTCATGATTGTCTTCTATCATTTTATGTACTGAGAAATAAAAGAATTAAAAACGCTAGACTGTTCCATTTCATAAAATAGATACCAAAGGATAATTTTGGCTTATCTTTTATATCAGTTAATATTCAAAACATAAATCTCTCACTAAACCTGCGGGACTGTCCTCAGGATTTCTATCGAGTATTCTATATACCTGTTACTATCTTTCCATTTGTAGGATAAATTCTTACAAATAATTATTTTAGTTCATTCTAATTATTTAAACAAGAATGATCACAAGTTAGATAGTAGGTTATGCTGGTATCAAGGATTTTCAAAAGTAATGAGAAGATTCACTTTACTCATGAACTAGGTTCATGTTTTGACCAGTTAGACCTATTGATATAGGTCATATATTCTTTCAATCGTATTTATTTGATTACATCTAGTCAGTCAGTCTAATCTTCCAATGCAAAGAATCTGATTAGAAATCAAATTGGATTAGAAATTTTTGGAGCGGTTCAACACTGGAATCAAATATGTATCCGTCTGACTTCATGTTATTATTAGATAAATTTATGTTATTTTTATAAATCTTATAACAAATAATTATTTTATTCGTATTGTCATAATTTAGTGATATGTTTATTTACTTTTTTGAATAAATATGAATAACCTAGAGAATAGTAATAAGGCTACATTCATGTCATAAAGAATGTTATAGTAAGGACTATGGCAACGAAAGGTACGTCGCAAACTACTTTCTATCGTTGAAGCAATAGATTCCTTGCTAAAACTTCTGGAAAACATGAGGTTAGATCAAACAGAATGATGACGTGGTCACAAGTTTACTGATGTCTTTTTACTATTTTCTAGGAATGCATGTAGAATCACAATATATCGGAATTTTTGTACTTTATATTTGTAATATCAAATGTAAAGTAAATATAGAAAATGAATAACGATACAAGTGAAAAAGACCAGCACTATCCACTAGCTCCTGATTTGACAATACATAGGATAATCAACGGCATGTGGCAAGTCGCAGGAGGTCATGGATATATCGATCATGAATTGGCAATCGAGGAGATGATGAAATATCACGAAGCTGGATTCACAAGTTGGGATCTTGCCGATATTTATGGCCCAGCGGAGGATTTTATTGGACAGTTCCGAAGTAGATTATCTAGTATAAAAGGAGAAGAAGAACTCGATAGAATCCAAGCATTAACAAAATGGGTACCGCATCCAGGAAGAATCGAATATTCTATCGTCAAAGAAAATATTCAAAAATCACTTTCCAGAATGGGTGTAGACTCTCTTGACTTACTTCAGTTCCACTGGTGGGATTATAATAATCCATATTACATGGATGCTCTCAGATATTTGTCAGACCTCAGAGATGAAGGCATAATCAAGCATGTAGGCCTTACAAATTTTGATACCGACCGTATGCAACTCATGATAGATTCTGGTTTGCAGATTGTATCAAACCAAATTCAATATTCTATCATAGATCGAAGACCCGAGGTAAAAATGGTACCTTTTTGCATGGAGCATAATATCAAACTTCTTGCCTATGGAAGCCTGTGTGGAGGGCTATTGTCAGAACGATATCTAGGGCAAATGCAAGAACCGTCTGCTACTGATCTAGATACATTAAGCCTGAGAAAATATAAGAAGATGATAGATATTTGGGGGGGATGGGGTTTATTCCAGGAACTTTTATCCGCATTGAACGAGGTAGCACAAAAGCACAATGTGAGTATTGCTAATGTAGCAACTCGATATATCCTGCAGAAACCTGCAGTCGCAGGCGCCATAATTGGTGTTAGACTTGGAATATCCGATCATAGAAATAGTAATGCCCAGGCATTTAACTTCAGTTTAGACAAGTCAGACTATGATACAATAGATGTTGTATGCACAAAGTCAAATAACTTATTTGACATGGTGGGAGACTGTGGTGATGAGTATCGATAATCATCTTAAGGTAATCTATTCTTCTTAAACATCTTGGAACCTTGTACCTCTTTGAAATTAGGATACTGGTAACACTCATTCAATGTTAATATCAGAATACTAATAATGATGCAGGTGTGGGGAAGAGGTTTTTTATTGATTTTCCACCCTTCTTATCTAAAATAGTTATTAGCATGAATCTTGAAAACTTACACTAACTAAACCCGATTGCAATATTATGAGTCAACATACAATAGATAGTAATTTCCGGAAATAACGAATTAGATGAAATTATGATAACAAAAAAAGTACTAGTCCTAATAGTTGTAGACATAATATCTAATACATGTTGTGGAATCGAGGGTTACGATGTGAAATTCGGTACTGCACTTAACTAGAATCATATCTTTTGGATTTATTATTATCTATTATTTGTGTAACCCATCTAAATATCATCCAGATTTCCTCAGACTATACGTGCTATGAGGTACTCAATATTTTAACCATATGCATATAGTAACGGCCTAAATGTATGGTATCAACTAAAGTACTCTTAAATCATGAATCGATCTATAAAATCATGTCTGCGTTCATATTAACAAAAAAAAATTGAAGCATATTTTTTATCATACACTTTTTCCCAAACGACTATACTCAAAACAAATCATATCTATTTTGAATTTGTTGGTTGTCAATAGGATACTGATTCATCAGAGTAAATATTATCATCACCTGATGTTTATCTTAAAAGATTACTGCCGTATCATATAATTTTGACATTTCAATATGACAGGGGTTGTTGATATTTGGCCGATGAGTTAATAGTATTGAATCGAAGATTATATATCAGTAAAAGATCATATATTTATTTTAAGGCGAATAGAATACGACAAGAGTAAAATTTTATAATAACCAACAATTATCCGATATTGAAAAAGATATTAATGAATTTCTGAAGAAAGAAGAGGTTAAACAGTTAATTGATATTAAATTTACCGCCCTTAGCAAAAACGGTATTGATGAATATACTGCAGTAATTGTTTATCAAGAGAATATGAACCCTGGTAAAGAGGATCCTCAAATGTACGAATAGTATTGTTATTATCTTATACACTATCAATTTAATTGGCATTTATTACCACATGATTTTCCCAATGTTAAAACAAAATTGGTTTCAAAGTATCGATTAATTACTAAACAAAAAACACCCTCTGTAAGATTATTTTTTTTCAAATAATCTTTAGGGCTTGGAAACAAGATATCAGACGATTCTACTTTCTTATGGAGTTTCAAAAACAATCGGACAAATCCATAATTAATGCATAATATTCACAGAAATGTTTACTCTTCGTACATGTGATAAACCTTGGCGATGATGTACCAGGTCCCATCAAGTTTTATGAGCGTGTGAAAATCCGTATAATTGGCCCCAAGCGCGTCATTCTCCATGTCGACGCGCAGTACTGCCGTTGTCGGCGTAATAGCTAACACATCTATTCGTGTCTTGATGTTGGGCGCAGGGCCATTCTTCTCAACAAAGTCGTAGAGGTTCTTGATGGGCCCATGGAGTAACTTGCCATCGGGATATCCGTACATTGTGGCATCCTTATGAAAGGCCTGGGAAAGGACAGTGACGTTGCCCATGCGTAATCCTTCTACATATAAAGCTACAGTAACAACAGCATCTTCATAGTCCTGAGTAGGCACATTTTTTATATTCTTTGACATGGGATTTCTTTTTCAGTGGAAATGAAGTATTTCATGTAAATAAACTTACCATATATGATAAAAATTAAGAGATTGAGAAAATCTTAGGTTAATTGATTAGGTCACGCTTGGTAGCTCGATGAGAATTACCAAATGGAGGAAGTCTTAGAATTTGTTAAATATTATTAAATAGGAAGATCTACTATATTATTCATATTCCTAAATCAAAAAAATGACGATAGCAAAACGTCGGGCAAAGACAATGTCCAATCCAATAGGAAAGGGAAATATGCAACTTCCACTGAAAATCGGAGGTTAGTGTGGGAATACATCGTATGGCCACTAATTCTAAAGATTAACAGAAATTATTTTACTTCAAGTGAATACCATATAATCAGAGACAAAGTTTCGATAGAAAAAAATATTCCTACTTCAAAGGTGTCCGGGGGACTGGTATCACTATTGCTCAAAGGAATTCTCACTCAAGACAAGAAATATTATTCAATTCATTACAAATTAATTCCCTATATGAGAATAAGATCACAGCTAAATTATGGAACTGTTTTAAGAGAAATTTGTTCTAAAAAATGACTAAATGGGGATATACTAATGATTCTCCTATCTTTGCAAATGATTTTTACTCCTTCTCCTTTCTGCTTGTTCACTAGTCAATTATTGTCATGACCATGTTGTAATCTATTCGTATTAAGAAAAGGCTAGGGCTTGACCCTAATATATTAAAAATATATTGCAAAGTTGGTTTATCCATCCTCAGATAACAAAAATAAACTATGAGTAAAATTATACTGTGTCACATCCAATCTCTTCCAAGTCTCATTAATACGATACCCGATGAAAAGGATATAGTGAAACTAAAATTCGTTTATGCGGATATATAGTTCACTTAGTGACTTTTTTTGACAATAATCTATAGGAAAAATCTTTTTATAGATTTATGGTGATAATGACATGATTGAATATGGTCATGGTGGGTAGTTATATTCAAAAATATATACCTAGAAGGACTGACTTAGCTTTATCAAACAATAAAGACAAAAATAGACAACAATTACCTTCGTGCTATATACCTAATTGTCATTCCTATCCCTTATCGCGGTGCACCATATGTTCAAGTTATTGCTGCTATGCACATGTTTATGGTCATGATCATTCAATAGAGAATTTTGAAATACTGAAATAATTTCACTTCAATATTGTTTTAAAAATATATTACTTATCGATGGATAAAAATAGAGAAAGAATATCAAAAGATCTATAATAAACAATCAAGGTATTAGAGTTCGTCTGGCTTGCAACTGGGGCAACTTTAGAATCTAACACGATATGCAAGATTGCATCTATTCTTCTAGTTCTTGGAATCATGGTTCAATGTCTTGATTGTAAATGCTACCTGTAGTTTTATCTTGGGAATGTTTTCTATTTTATGAGTCAGCGGGATTTTAAACCCGAGATCCTCTTTCATAGTAGATATTGGATTTTGTGCTTCTCTACCACCATATCATCTCTGCTTTTGGAATTTATAGTAATGATAGAAAGTAACTGAATTCTAAATATGATGATTAATACCATAGGCAATATTGGATTTTCCTTTTTGACACTGTATGATAGAAGAATACTATTGGTTTCAATTGTCACAATAGTGCTCTTCTAGATATGACCTTGAATGAAGTGACTAACCTATATACTCATAAAAAAATGCTAAAATAAATGGAAAGACTTGAAAAACTATCATCGAATTATTGATGAAAGAAAAGGTTCTAGACGCTATAGTTTGGTTGGGTGTGGATGGATTTGGTAGCAGATGAAAATCGGCAGTGCTTTTGGAAGGATTAGTGATAAATCAAACCATGATGATCGAACCAATAGATGAACAAAAAAAGATTAGACTTTTGTTACTAACATTCAAAACGTTGATAGGCTACAATGATCTCATCACTATTGATAGAGTGCAAGTTGTCTGACCATCTTTTTCCAGTGTTTTTACATTTGTAAAGGTCTGTGGTTAAATATCTTGGTATGCCATGAGATAAGTGTATATGGCCAAAAGACCCCGTTTGTAATATGAAGGTGGATGAAAAGACTGCAGAGCACATATCAGAAATTAACTAAAACAAGATATACCTCTGTTCTTCTGCATGCAAACAACAATTCAATCAATACCCATCAAAATATGGATATTGAGACAAATCGCGAATAAATAAAAAAATCACTCTGCAATTTCGGATTTATCCTCATATTTTCTTTTAATTGATTCTATTCTGCCTTGATATTTTTCAGTATATCCTGATTTGCATGATATACAACAGAAGAATCGCTCAATATCTGCAAATTTCAATATTTTAGGTTTACCATAGACAGGTCCATCACAAAAATCACAAATAACGTTTATTGCTAGGCCACTTGCAATTCTTTTCTGAATTTCATCTATTTCATTTTTTAGAATCTTATTCTGAGGATTTTTATCGGTGTTCTCTTTTCTTTTGTTATTTTCATCAAGGTACTGCAATTGAATGAAATTCTTTTCTTTTGATTCTATCTTCTCAAAGTCAAAAACCGGTAGGATCCCCTTGATAAATCCTACGTTAACCAACCTTTCATAACGTGCCTTTACTGTTGGAGTTGTTATTCCTGTTTCCCTTGATATTTGTCTAAATGACTTTCTGCCATTCTCTAGTAGTGATCTTAGAATGGATACATCGATTTCATCGAGGCTGAGTGGCATTTAACGATGTCAATTTACCCATCTTCTCATATTATTCTTTACATTTGTAAAGAGTAGCGGTATGTCTCTATGCTTGCCTGATAAGTTTAGCCAAAAAAGGAAATTAAATCTAGTCAATATTGTGCAGCTCTAATGAATTTGTATCCCGATTCTTCTAATCTTGCTTTAATGTCGTGTTTAGTTATTGTTAAGGGATCAAACTCAACAATCACTGTATTTGTTATATTGTTTATATCTATTTTCTTGATTCCCTTTTTATCTTTTAATTGTTTTTCAATGATAGGTTTACATGTAGTACAATACATTCCGACAACTTTAAAGTAGGCTTTTTCAGAGGGTGTCAATAATTCTATTTTTGTGATTTATTTAATTAATTGAGCTGCTAAAAAGGTAAGTATTCTAAAGTGTCAGAGAATCAGCGATTCAAGAAGATTTTACCGACATAAACTAATTTTACATTTGTAAAGCCTTGTTGTTATATATCTATTTATTATTATTTATTGTATGGCAAAGGACCCAATATGCGGAATGTTCGTTGAAGAAAATGAAAATTCCATTCATTATACTAAAGAAGGAATATCCTATTATTTTTGTTCGTCTCAATGTTTAAACGAATTCCGTGAACCCGAAAAGGCTCTAAAAAAATTAAAAATACATGTTATAATCAGCATAGCACTGACAATACCAATCGTGTTGCTTAGCTTGCCACATATGATTCCACAACTGGGACATCTTTATCCAATCGAAATGATGGGATATATCAATTATGTACTTTTAGCTTTGGCTACTCCAATACAATTTTGGATTGGATGGCGTTTTTACCAAGGATTCTGGGATGGTATCAAAGCAAAAGCATCAAATATGGATACATTGATTGCTATTGGAACAACAGCTGCATATGTATACAGCGCCATAGTTACCATCATTCCTGGATACTTTCCATTTACGGCGGTATATTTCGAAACAGCTGCAATCATAATTACTCTTATCTTGATAGGAAGACTTCTTGAAACTAAGACAAAAGAAAAAGCATCAAGTGCAGTGAGAAAGTTATTAGATCTAAAACCCACGACTGCACATGTATTAAGACCTGAAATAAGAGAAAAAAATTATGCAAGCAAAGATACTAATAATAAAAGTAATAATGCTTTGGATGGTTCTAGACTGAAGCTAGTTTCAAAAGAGTTGAGAGAACTTGAAATTCCAGTGGAAGAAATCATACAAGGCGACTTAATGATCATACGCCCCGGTGAAAGAGTTCCTACTGATGGAATGATAATAGATGGTTCATCTTCGATAGACGAGTCTGCGATAACAGGCGAAAGTGTACCTGTTGACAAAGTAAAAGGCGACGAAGTAATTGGGGCAACTATTAACAAGAACGGCCTCTTAAAAGTAAAAGCAACTAAGATTGGTCAGGATACAGTATTATCACAAATAATAACCCTTGTAGAAGAGGCCAAAACAGGCAAAGCCAAAGTAGAAAGAATGGTAGACCAGGTAGCAAAGTATTTTGTTCCAGCCATTGTAATAATAGCAATTGGAGTGTTCCTCGGTTGGTATTTTATAGGTAATGCAGGATTAACTTATTCCATATTGGCATTTGTCTCTGTCATGATAATAGCATGTCCTTGTGCTTTAGGATTGGCTACACCAGCCGCATTAATGATGGGTGCGGCAAAAGGCGCTGAAAATGGTATCTTGTATAAAGGCGGCGAGTATATAGAAATGGCAAGTAAAGTCAATTTGGTAGTATTTGATAAGACTGGAACATTAACAGAAGGAAAACCGTCTGTTACTGACATCATTACACTTGACGAAATAGATGATAACGATCTTTTAAGACTAGCAGCTATAGGAGAATCAGGTTCAGAGCATCCATTGGCTAAGGCTATAATCACAAAAGCAAACGAAAAAGGGATTTCTACAGTTTCGCCTGATTCATTTGAAGCGGTAGTAGGTTATGGCCTTAGAGCCAGATACTCTAACTATGATATAACGATAGGAAATAGAAAAATAATGTTAGACAATAATATTTCAATTTCTGGAAACATCGAAACAAAACTTTCGGAATTAGAAAAGGATGGTAAAACTGTCAGTATTAGTCTCAATAGACAATCATTTATCGGGATTAATTGCAATATCTGATACCATAAAGGAAGATGCCAAAGAAGCGATATTTGACTTAAAAAACCTGGGAATTAAATCAATAATGCTTACTGGAGATAATGAAAGAACAGCAAATGCCGTCGCTTCCCGAATTGGGATTGAAAGAGTAATAGCCCAAGTTTTACCAAGTCAAAAAGAAGAGATTGTAGGCAATATTCAGAGAAAAGAAAACAAAGTTGTAGCAATGGTAGGTGACGGAATTAATGATGCTCCAGCATTAGCCAGAGCAGATTTGGGAATTGCAATAGGATCTGGAACAGATGTTGCCAAAGAAACTGGTGGCGTAATTTTAATAAACAACAATATTAGAGACGTTGTAACCGCTTTAGAATTAGGAATGAAAACTGTCTCAAAAATAAAACAGAATTTGTTCTGGGCTTTTGCTTATAATACGGGATTGATACCAATAGCAGCAGGTGCATTGGTTCCTATTTTGGGACTATCTGTATTTGGGTGGCTTCCAATTCTTGCTGGGGTTGCAATGGCCATGAGCTCTGTCACTGTTGTTACTAATTCTCTATTTTTGGGAAGATATAAACCAAGAACAAAAAATAGATTGAAAACAAAATTCGTTTAGACATCATCTTGTTCTATTCTACTCTATTTTGATGTTCTAAAACGACTATCCTTGGATTACCTATATCTACAGATTACGCTGTTGCAGACACTCTATCAGCTACTGCTCTTACAGAACTCTTAATTGCCTCAGAGATTCTGAAAAAATATTAGAAGTTTTGTAATAAAACCCTCATTATTAGATAGAACAAACATTTTGCTGAATAATTATCGATTTTCGATTATTCAATTATACGGTAGGTATCTTTTCAGATCTCCTAACTTGAAGTCATTGTTGCCAATCGTTGTATTATCAAAATCCTTAAACTGGCTGATACTCACTTTCACTTTTAGTTCAGATCTTGGTAAAAGTAATAATCTCTGTGGGCTAAATACAACCATTATATGTTGAAATTTGAAATCTAATTAGTGATAAAGAAATAAGTGAACAATAAAAAAAAGGTTAGTTGTTTGATTGTCCTAATGCATTACTTCCGGTGTTAGCTTGGAATTGGAAGTTTAAGTTGTTGCCTGAAAGTATGGAGTCTCCACCAGAAACTACTTGACTATTCTGTTTTGATTTTTGAGATTGACTAATGATTTGTTTTGCTTTGTTACTCTTTTTTGCTAATGCGTCTTCTGAAATTGCCAATGGGGCTAAGACTAAAGCTAGTGCAAGAACAACTGCTGTTGATACTAGTAATGTTTTACTTGTGTTCATACTTGTAAACCATATCATTACAATTCAACTTATATTGGATATTTTAGATATTTCTATTAATCTTTAGAGGAAAAATTAAACAGAAAAAATTTCTAAACCTATAATCCGAATAGCCCAAAGGTCCAGTAAAGGTGTTATGGAAAATCAAAGGTCAAGTTTATGGAAAAAGATTTAACATGGTATATAATATTTGAATGTCGCTTTTGATAGCCTTAATCATTTACCGGTTTCCTGTCGAATTCTACTTGTTTACTTTTTTTCCAAATATATGCAATCATCTCGGATGATTTTACCAATTATCATATTTACATAAATTAATTAAAATTACATATACTAATTCTGAATTCAATCCCCCAGCTACGCTGTTCAACTAAGATATGCAAACCCTAGACTAATGAATCTGTATTATAATCGATTTGGTCAAAGATAGTATCGGAATTTTTAGAGTCCGTTGGATTAATACTAGTGTATACACATGAAAAGCACTTTACCCGACATACCGATTTGAATATAGTCATCTGTAAATCCTACATACCTAGGGCACTTGTAATAGAGTTATAGATACGATAATCTGATTGTTAATATTATTGTTGTTGGCTTTGTTAGGAGTATAATAGTAATTTGAAGTACAAAAAAGAAGAGATAAATGAAAAAAGCTCCACTAAAGAGTATTGTAGTTGGGGGGAGATAGAATTACTAACATATATTGTTGCAGCTAAAATACAGAATTTAAACAAAAAGTATGATATAATATTAGGAATAACAAATGGTGGAATCATTCCTGCCAGATTAATGGCCCTAGAACTTGATATAAATCATATAGAGTTAATACCTGTTAGAAATAAAAAACTGCATATTGAAGAAATGCCTCAATTAATGGCCAATAAAAAGTATCTTGTAGTGGATGAAATATATGATACTGGTGAAACATTTTCTAAAGTCAAATGCGCAATGCAAGATTTTGATTGTGATTATGCGTTTCTTATGAGGAGATTCCACGACCCGAATGGCAATAACCCTGGCAATGAAACAGCATTTATCGGAAAAATATTAAATCATTACAAATGGATCGTTTTTCCATGGGAACAAAAAAACATTATCATATGATAGAAAAATGTTTAGGAATTTCTAATTTGTCAAATTGGATTGCATTAGTGATCAACGTGTCCATAAAACTATAAGAACTATGCTTCTCCAAGGAACCAAGATACCTGATCAAAAAGTATGATTAATGACAGTAGCAATAAATACGATATTCAGCTAGCAGACTTGGAAAGAAAAATCAGTTTAGCTAGAGGTGAAGAGAAGGTTGATCTGATTATTAAAAATACAAGAATAATAAATATATATTTTCGGGAGATATACATCAAACTACGTAGCAATTTCCGATGGAATCCTTATAGGATTTGGTGATGGTTATGATGCTAAATATTCGTATGATGCTCAAGGAATGTATATGTGTCCTGGACTTATTGATGGTCATATTCATATAGAATCTACTTTTTTGTCGCCAAATGAATTTTGTAATGTAGTAGCAGCTCCTGGAATTTCGGCTGTAATATGTGACCCACATGAAATAGCTAATGTCCTACGGCCAATAGGTTTGGATTATTTTATACCGTGCAGATATCGTCATAGTTTGCATCAACTACTACATATATACGAACATTGACTTTTGAAATAATATACCTGTTTCATTTACGCTTAATCTTCAGTTGGCTTCGACTATAAAGCTAAAATATTACCGAATCAGAAAGAAATGATCAAATATAATAAACTATGTTAATTATGAGGGGAGTATATGAGTAGTAGAGATTTTAACCCATTTGACTGGTATAAGAATTTCTTTGGAAGGCATCCAAACAAGAATAGAGGAGGGGGATTCTTCGATGATTACTTTGCCGGATTTGAAGAGATGCAAGAGGAGATGGAGAGAATATTTAAACAATTTAATAATATACAATCCAATGCGCCCAAGGAATTGGTAAGAGAATATCAAGCGCCGGATGGTACCAAAGTGAGAGAAGTTGGACCAATAGTTTATGGATATTCGATGACAATTGGACCTGATGGCAAACCACATATAAGCCAATTTGGAAACGTTAAGAATTTGGCTGGAGGATCAAACAAGCAAGAACTAAATCTCGCTGGTATGGGCTCAGGACCAGCATTAACAGCTGAAAGAGAACCCCTAGCAGATCTAAATACTACTGAAAAGGAAATTAAAGTTATAGTAGAAATGCCCGGAATAAAAAAAGAAGATATTAAAATAAATGCAACTGAAGGCATGGTGGAAATTATGACTAGTGGTTCTCAAAGAAAATATCACAAAAGTATAGAAATACCGACAGAAGCAGATATCGATTCAGCTAAATCTAACTATACTAATGGTATTTTAGAAATCGTTTTCAATAAAAAAGAAAATGTGAAACCAAAAGGTAAGGAGGTAAAGGTAGAATAATGTTGCACAATTGCCATTAATTTTTTGTTCATGCGGTACATGAGTCTTTCAAAATAATAAACTAAAATGGCAGAAGGAGAGCACTTCAAGAAGCTTCAAACCGATGTTGAAGATCTTCTTAAACGTATAAAGCAAGAACATTAAAAAGAGTCATCCTCAAAAATTGTCTCTGTAACAAGCCTAGATGAATGGTCAACTATTATGGAATATTTCTACAGGAAATGGATCCTTGGTAGTTTGAACCGGTTGTTTAAGAATATTCAATGTCTAAAACATAAGCCTTGGATTATAGATTTAGAGAGATCTACTAATTTTTTGTCTCATTTATGTACAATTTGCATTCTTTTCTGACTTTCCACTGCTATTTTCCAATGTTTGAGTAAAATACTAAAAAATAATTCATAGATTGGGTCGGTGAGCCCTCAATTCATAAGATAATGGAACTGAGGGTTTTTTGCTTGAAATAATCTCGGTGATTCTTTAGTTTTTTAAATAATATAATGTAATGTCTATGCTGCTGCATATGCATAATGATATATTCAAAGCTTTCATAACGCCTTTGGAATTAAATCAGTCTATTATAGTTATATAACATCATGTTCAAAAGATTTGAAAGTAAATAACAGTAAATAATTTAATGACTTTGTGTGATTGATAATTGATAACCATACAAACAGTAAAGTCATTCAAGAGAATGGTCCGATTTCTTAACCTCATACATACAAAACACACCAGATCAATAATTGTCATTGTATTTCTCTTTAGGTCAAAGATTGATGCTTCCTTCCCTAAACCTTTCTTTACAACTTGATGTTTAGTTTAGTTTCATATGATTCTATTGTACCCATTATTCTTTTATATTAATAATGATCATATGTATTGACTATTCTACAATTCATAGTACAGTAACTGTTACCCTATATGAGTAACGAATACCCGTTAATAAAAAGCTAGCTAGCACTGGTTGAGGCTATTGAGTAAATAGTTACTACAGTTAGATATTCTAACTTGATGATTGTAATTTACATTAATAACATTTTCCCACAGTATATGAATACAATGGTGTTTTGACAGGTAATGAGTCGGAATTCTAGGTCACACGCTTCAACATGGCTCCTCCTTCATAGCTAGTAATAGTGATTATTTTTTCTCAGCTTTCCTCTGAGACTGAAGAGAGTTGTATTTAGTGAATTGATAAGCATCGGCGTTATAGACATCGGCGCCAGAGAAATATCGATAATATAGAGACAAGTCTATTCATCAATTTAGGATTTTGTAGAAACCGAACTATTAGTAATTTAATGTAACGTCCAAAATCAATTGAGGTATATGTGATAGAAGTAAAATCAATAGCTAGAGTTGATCCATGTTCCATTCAAAGAATAAAAGCCGGAGGTCCTAGCACAGTTGGATGAAGACAATAGTGGACATACAACTTATCAATGGACTCAACCATTTGTACAATCAAATACACCACCTGTTGTCCTGTGTGACCCTGTATAGTTAAGCCTACTTTTACACTATCTAATTTTTCGCCTTTAAAAATCCTACAATTCAAAATAGAAATGGCAATTAATACTAATTTGATTTTGAGATAAAATATTATTCCTAGGTACAACACTGCTTTCACAAATAACAACTTGATTAGCTTGATTTCCAATTCTTACTTCATCTAGTGTCGCAAATTACTATTGCATCCATAAAGCAAGGTAGTATAAGTAAAACAAGATAAAATATTTGATGATTCGAGTTCACAATTAGTGGGTGATGATCTACGGGTCTCTCACCTCATAATCTACAATACTCTTAATGAGCAGCGTCTACCCTCTAGAGTCTATATAAAAAATCGAATATGAACAATTAGAATCATTACTTATGTTCTGAGATTTTAGGAATACCCACATGATTTTCACCATACTATAGATCTTGATGTTCATTATCGCAGTGAACTTGCACACGGATAGGGCCTTCATCTACTAAACAACACGCAAATTTAGCAGAAAAAAGTCCGATTAGGGGTTTGTCTAGTCCGTAATGTCCATAATTTCAGTTGCACTAATAGCCAAAAAGCTTTGAAAGCCAAGCCAGAGTGAATCAGGAGGGACTATGCACGTGAATTTGCAATACTCAATTTTAAAGATGAAATGAAAGATAAAAGCATCGGACTGTCATAGTTAAGTCATTGCAGCATCCTGGAAAAAAAATTAATTTATCCATCTCAGTTCTTGATTTGGTAATGGTAAATGCTGGCAGTTCTCCGAACCAGTCAATGCAAAATAGTTTGGATTTAGCTCGACATGTGGAACGATGGGGGTATAATCGATATTGGCTGGCAGAACATCATAACATACCTGGTATAGCAAGTGCAGCTACCTCAGTGCTCATCGGGTTTATTGCAGGAGGTACTTCTACCATTCGAGTTGGCTCAGGCGGGATAATGCTTCCAAATCACAGTCCTCTTGTCATAGCCGAGCAATTTGGAACCCTGGAGAGTTTGTATCCTGGTAGGATTGATCTAGGTATAGGTCGAGCCCCAGGAACTGATAGGCTTACTTCTATGGCCTTGAGGCGTGGTATTCTGGATGAATCAGAAGAAGATTTTCCCAACAGTGTAGAGGAATTAATGAACTATCTGGCACCCCAAACCATCACGAAGGAAGTAAGGGCTACCCCAGGAGAGGGATTGAATATACCTATCTGGCTTTTGGGTTCTAGTATATTCAGTGCTCAACTAGCCGCAGCGCGGGGATTACCATTTGCATTTGCAAGCCATTTTGCTCCTGCCTACTTGGAATCTGCTGTAAATATATACAAAGAACGATTTCAGCCATCTAAAACTCTACAAGAGCCTTATGTCATGGCTGCAGTAAATGTATTTGCAGCTGATACTGACGAGGAGGCAAGTCGTTTATTCACATCTGTACAACTAATGGCATTGGGAATGATTAGAAGAAACCATGGACTACTACAACCCCCAATAGACAACATCGATGAGATATGGGACCAACTTGAAAAATATGCAGTGGGTGAACGGCTCAAATACTCATTTGTTGGAAATCCTTCTAAGGTTAAGAAGGGTTTAGAATCCTTTTTGAACAGAACTCAGGTAGATGAAATCATGGGTGTTTCTCATATTTACGACCATACTGCAAGACTTCGCTCTTTTGAGATTTTATCTTCACTCTGACAATAACAAAATATAGCAGATCACTATCCCTGAGCTATTACAAAAATAGTTAACCTGCTCCCTTTCTAAATTTGTCACATATGTCTTGATATTTCGATGATTATTTGATTCTATAAAATTGCCATTATTTGTTTTGTAATACAAGGCGATTCAAATCGTATGGCCCTAGTAATATTACCTTGTTCTATGTTGCAGTAGCGCCACGACGCCAATAAAACCAGCAACATAATAACCAAAAGTCTGATGGTTCAACTCAATGACTTGAGAATTTTGGCATTAAATAGAATGATGTTCAAAATATTCAAAAGGGCCGTTGGTTGTATCAAGCTGGCGTTCAAATTTCGATTTAATATTGATGTCTGCAAACACTATGTTGTATTTCCACTCAACGATAGAGATTGCTAAGTGAATCTCCTAACTTTTGACCTATTGAAGGCGCAGAACAACTCATTAATAATACAAATTCAGAAACGGTTGATAGTTCCATCTTTGAACAAATGGATATTTGCTTGCTAAAGAATGGATCATACAATGTTAATCGACATTCAAGTTATTTATTACCGTTGCCACTAATTACAAAACAAGATATACAAGATATGAGAACTCACCATTCTTTATTGTTGAAGAAATAAAAGAAGTAGTGATTACAGAGCTATTGTGATCAGAAAATTCCGCCAGTTGTAGACAATCTTTTAATAATTACTAATTAATCACCAATACATGGATAAAATTTCTAATTTTGACAAACAATATAGAAAACCTGCTTCTCTGATGATTGTTTTTGTAATATGGTCATCGATTTTTTCTATGATTGTTTCAATTAATACTGGAGATTTAGATATTAGTTTATTCCCAACAGTTTTTGCTCAAAAGAATCAAACAGGAGTCGGAGATGTTCAAAAAGAGTCTTTGGTAAGAGATGAATCGTTGCAAAAACAGGACACAATAAACGATGATAATAAACTTCAACCCGGTATAGTTACCAATCCTGGACCCCAGAACTGTGGAATAAATCCAAATGCACCGCCATGCTGTACACCTGGAGAGGATAAAGGATGTATCGGCGAAGTACCCAGAACTGTGGAATAAATCCAAATGCACCGCCATGCTGTACACCTGGAGAGGATAAAGGATGTATCGGCGAAGTACCCCAGAACTGTGGAATAAATCCAAATGCACCGCCATGCTGTACACCTGGAGAGGATAAAGGATGTATCGGCGAAGTACCCAGAACTGTGGAATAAATCCAAATGCACCGCCATGCTGTACACCTGGAGAGGATAAAGGATGTATCGGTAATGATGATAAGGTAAGTATTATGCAATTAGGAACAAATCCACAAAATCTAAAACCAGGAGACGAATTTAAAGTGCTGGCAACGGTAATAAATAACTTGAATGTCCCAATAAAATATACTGGAGCCCAATGTGGGGGTTCACCTTTAGATATTCAATTTGATAACAATGTAAATATTAACTATGCCATAGCATGTCAGGCAATATCTACAGAAACACTAGATACTCATGAAACAACAACAGTACAAGGGAAAGGATATGAAGTATTAACAGCAGAAAACCCTGGTAAGGTGAATGCACAAGTCACATTCAATTATGGAGTAGAAGGCGACGACGCTAATCAGAAACAAGTAGCAGAATCGTTTTCATTCGATATAATAAATTAACAGATAACATCCATCGCAATTCACCTTTCCTCAAAATCTTTATCAAACAACTTTTTTTATCTGTCTATATGTTACCTTCTGTCATATAATTATTAAGTTCATAGGACACTTTTATGATTTCCACCGACTCAGCGCTATGTTCTATTAAATAGGCTGGTAAGTTTTTTTATCCTCGTTCATTAACAATTACACATAAGCTTAATAGTTAATCTCTCATCCTATTATCTGACAAAACCATGAATAAGTCAACACAATCGATTACCTTATTTGTCCTTTTGTTTATCTTATTTTCATTTAGTTGTTCATCGTCTACTATTTTTCTGTCATACGGCGCTTATTTCAAAGCACCTGCATCACCCGATGGTCCGGTTCTAAATGACCCTAACCTTGTGGTCGAAAAAGTCAACGACAAACCTTTAAACATTCCTACATCCTTAGCGTTCTTTGGACACAATGATATACTTGTAACTGAAAAAGAGACGGGTAAGGTAATTAGAGTATTGGATGGACAAGTTAAAGAGAATGTTCCTCTTCTAGACGTTGAAGTGGCTACTGCCATGGAGAGAGGATTGTTGGGATTGGCTCTTTCAAAAAGCATGAACGACACTAAAACGTATGTTTTTCTATATTACACAGAATCAGGTGGTGGTAAAGATGGTGATGATTTTAATGCCGGTGTAGAGCCTGTGGGTAACAGATTATACAAATATGAATATCATGACGGAAAATTGATAAATCCTACGCTTCTTTTGGACTTGCCTGCTACCCCTGTGAACAATAAAGGGGAGCACAATGGGGGCAAGGTGATAATTGGCCCTGATAGCAACATTTACACGGTAATTGGAGATGTGGGTGCTCACAGAACACAATCTCAAAATGTTGTTAATGGTCCTGCAGCTGATGGTACAAGCGGCATCATCAGGCTAACTCCTACTGGTGAATTTGCCGGAGACCCTATTTTTGGAACTGAGGGTCCATTAAGGTACTATTATGCAATGGGTATCCGCAACAGCTTTGGTATGGACTTTGATCCTGTATCAGGTACCTTATGGGCAACAGAAAACGGACCAGCAGCGGGAGACGAAATAAATATGGTTGAACCTGGCTTTAACAGTGGATGGGCTCAAATCCAAGGATTTGCTGATAGCGATATTCTTAATCGCGGTAAATCTGCAGAAGATTTGTTGATTTTAGGAGATGCCAAATACAGTGACCCTGAATTTTCTTGGAACACTACTGTTGGAATAACCGATGCTAAATTTTTCTCATCTGACAAACTAGGTAAACAGTATGAGAACAACCTATTTGTGGGGGATATTAACAACGGCTATATCTACCGATTCACTCTAAATTCAGAAAGAAATGCTATCGAAATAAACAGAAGCTCCTATGAGGGAAATTTGGATATCTTGGCTGATAAACAGGTAAATACTCCGAAAGAGGTTATTCCACTCATATTCGGAAGTGGTTTTGGAGGTATTACAGATTTAGAAGTGGGACCAGATGGATATCTATATGTTTTGACTTATTTCGGAGAAATCTATAGAATCATTCCAAAGTTAGACCTTATTGATTCCGATAATTCTTTACATGCAAATAAATCACAGTCACCACTGACCCAAACCGCACCTTCCGTTTCTAATTCAACCATAGTACAAATAATGGGTATTGAGGGTGACAGGTCCTACAATCCTAATCCTGTAGTGGTCCAAGAAGGTCAAACAATTCTATGGGTAAACGGTGATGCAATCTCTCACACAGTAACCTCAAATTCTCATAAAAATGGATACGAAAATAACTCTGGAATATTGTTTGACTCTACCGCAATATTGCCGGGACACTTTTATAGTAAGGTGTTTGATCTATCTGGCACTTATTCGTATTATTGTTTCTACCATCCTACCATGATTGGGCAAGTAATAGTAGAGTAAGTGACTATTTAGTTCTGATGAACTAATAAATAAATCAGAAAAAATAGTTACCATTGTTATGTCGACTCGTTTTATGTCTTCTTTAATCTCTTGTTTTTTGGGAAAAGTTATCGAATTTCCAATCATATGTCTGGATTTCTGCCTTCTTCCATTGATTTTAGATCAATATCTAGATATGATTTACCACATCTCTCTTAGAAGGTATTTCATAATTCCAGTCTTGAGCAATTTGCATATACTATTTGTTACGACATATTTAAGGTATTTATTAATGGGCCATTGATTACGAATTATTATATTGATTAATAACTTGTTTCACCTGATTACAAAAGGACTCTGTTAAGTGATAACAAGGAAAAAAATCCATGACAGAAGCAAAAATATAAAAAGAAATATTAACAGACGAAAAAATATGGTACAACGGCTAGAGGAATGTTATAGTTATTTTAAGATATTCCTTTAGTTATTGGGTATTATTTTATATTTCATCGATACCATCAAACAAAAAATCAAAAATACTTTATTATTCTATCAATATCTGTTTGCTCTATCTGATCCACAGTTACTTCCGCTTCCAAAACAATCTTTTATTATAATTATTATATGATTTATTATACTACTTTTAATGATAGGTTCTATATGGTTTGTTTGTAATCAGTGTTTATTAAATGGTATCTAAGAAAGTTACACCAAAGGATGATAAGAAAGGATTAGCATCTGCTGATAAGGAAACACAAAAGAAGGTCGCAAGTAAAGGCGGAAAGGCCAAAGCCAAGGCCACTAGTACAAAGGCCACTAGTACAAAGGCCACTAGTACAAAGGCCACTAGTACAAAGGCCACTAGTACAAAGGCCACTAGTCCTAAGAAGACCAGTGGCAGTGCTAAGAAAAAATAATATCTAATTCATAATATATTATTTTTAATAAATTTTATTTCTTTATTAATCGTGAAACCATATGAAATAATGGCATGTTTAATTAAATAAGATCTGTCTTATGATAAGTCCATTTTGCAAATAAGAGTATTTCGTAATTCCATATTATTTTTGGTTAATTTATGAAAACAACTGTTTAAGTGATTCATATCTTTTGATATATTCAATTCCTTTTGGAGATATAACATAGTGAGGAACATCTGTGTATTTACTATTCAATAAGAGATTCTTATTAGTAACGGGTTTAATGAACTGATTAGATAATAATGATGATAAAGTATGTTTATTTGTTGAGATTCTGTACTTAGTTAGAGGGATAGGCTGGTTTTCTAAATAAAGCAGAGCATCATATACACATTCATAGTGGGTCCTGTACCCGTTTACTTTTACTTTTTGGCTTCGAATTGCCACTGCCATGCCTGATTCAAACATCATAAAATAAATACAAATCTTAATACAACCATCGATTAAAAATACCCTATTTTTATTGCAGTTAGATGTAGTAGTAAAATCATTGATAATATAGTCAAGAAAGCTAAAAAGTAATTTTGTCAGCGCAAATTAAGGCTTTCCAAATAAAATCTACCATACTTTCATCTTCAGTGTTCTATATAAATAGTAATTTTAAAAAATATGATTATTCTAAGTAGATCTTCCCAAAGTTGACTTTATCAAATACCACCGAAATAATGGCTTCATAATATTAATACTGCCGCACTAACTACCGTTGTCCATAGACCATCCTTGTTTCCTGCAGCTGACTGGGTGAAATTTTGTGTTTTGTAAATCTTTCCTGAAAGTTTCCATTGTTCTTCGTTTTGATCCCATGAAAGTGTTGGATCAGTGGGTAATCCGATTGTTGTGGCAAGCATTTCCATGGCCAAATCCTCTGCATAATCTCCGGCCTTCGAAGCTGTTTCTCCAGTTGAGTGGTGTTCTGACAAATACCCATATTGAGCATCATCTGCTGGCCTAGCTAATCCAATGGATGCGGCAATTAGTCTGTTTGGCTCATTAGTAGCTGATCTCGCCATTACCGTAAAAACAATTTGTCCTGGTTTCAGATATCTTCTGCCTTCTCCTCTATTTACTATCTTGCACTGTGGTGGTTTGATACTAGATACCGATACCAAATTCAGATCGCTTATCGAAGCATCACGTAAGGCAAGTTCAAAGCTAGTGAGATAATCTTTGTGGGTGCCTCTACCTTTAGTAAAAAACATAATTTTCGGAATATATGCCATAGGGTCTGACAATGGTATTTTTTTGCAAAGTTCATTCTCTCCAACCATCTCTAGACAAGTTGTGTAAAGGATAGGATAAAAACATGATTTTTGAATTGATCGATTGATTAACCGTCTCTAAGATGTATAGATTTTTTTGCCTTATAGATACATCGACTTACCTATACACATGTAATAAAGATCCAAGAAATTGTTATTTGACAATGTAAATCGGGTTTTAGACTTTAGAATGGACTCTAATTAATGATAAAGTTAAGAATCCAGGTGGTTGATATTTTTTTGCATTATCATCTTTGAACTTGGTATTATATATGCACAGAATTTTTATGGTAATCTTATCAATGAATCCATGTATATAACTAGGAAAGTGTGATCCATTCTATTTTCTCAATTATCATTACTTTTACCGATCACGTTATTCATTGAAAATTCTGAATTGATCACCTTATACAATGGAGTCATATTGAGGATTTGTTATTGATGATTTACCAGCCTAATATCGGTACATCTCAATATCGCAGTGAATGGTGATTTTTCTCAATTTACATCAAACAGAGTTATGTATCAACGCTTTCCACTAATAAGATTAAAATATATAATAGTGAACTTTGATTTAGTGGCAAAAGTCATAGCATTCCATTCGTACAAAGGCGGAACAGGTAAAACCACTTTAGCAGTAAACCTTTCTGCAAACCTGGCGTCAAAGGGATACCATGTTTTACTTGTTGATATGGATGTCTATGCTCCAAGCTTATATGTTTATTTCAATATTCAACCCAAGAAATGGATTAATGATTACTTGAATGATAAAATTACCTTTTGTGATTCCATTTATGATTTCTCTCATGTATTGAAAGAATTTAATTCAAACACGCAGATTAACGATATAAAAGGCTCCTTTCATGCTGTTTTTTCTAATCCATCAAAGAAAGAAATAACCGATTTAGATTCCGTTATGAGGAAGGATTCATCAAAGTCTCACATGTTAAAAAAAATGTTATTTTTAAAAGAAACAGGTATTACAGTTACAGACTATGATTATATCATTCTGGATACAAGTCCGGGTATTCGATATTGGTCAATTAATTCCTTGGCCATTTCGGATACTATCTTTTTGTCACTAAAGATGGATAATATAGACGTGGAAGGTACTAAACATATGGCTATGGATGTGTATGGTTCTTTTACAAGTTATGGAACTAGATCTTATTTGTTGTTGAATAGAGTTGCAGGCTATTGCGAGCCTCCAGTAACCCTTGATACAGGTAACTCTAAGTATGGTGAAAATATTTCTTCTTTTAGGTCTTTGCTATTAGAACAAAATGAAACAATTAATAATTTGGAAAAGTTAATAAAAATGGATGTAGTTTCGATGATCCCTTGTTATTGTGATATGCAATTTGAAAGACAGGAATATTTAACTGTCTTAAAAAATCCAAATCACCCTTTTTCAAAGAAAGTCGATGAATTATCAAAGAAAATCGAATAGTTCTCATATCAAATCCGAGCTGTTGAGGATCGCTTAGTCTCAAAGCTCATAGGCCTCCTCAAAGGAAAAAAAGAAATATCTACCTAACATAGTAATGTTAGATGAAACATTTCCCTGGTAATGACATAATAGGTAGAAACCTACAGCGACCTGATCTTGGAGTGTATCTAATTTCTGGGCCAAAGTTATCGGGAAAATTACACTATTGCAATAATTTTATATTAAATGGCCTGACAGACGGGGTTTTTTGTATTTGTATCAGCTCTTCATTCATAGAAAAAAAATATAAAAGCATTTTTTTTCCGGGGTTGGAGAGCTTGTGTCTTAATTTGACAGTGTTAAATCCATATACATTAAAGGGATATGATGGAGCCAGTTTTGAAAATAGTCAAGCGCTCACACATCTTTTTGAAGAGGTTAGACAAATAATTGAAACCCAACTAAATCGACCTGTTTACTTTGTGTTAAGTTCATTGACTAACTTTCTAGAAAATTTTAACGATCAAGATGTAACCAAATTTGTAACTAGTTTGGTCTTTCTGCTCAAAAACCATGAGGTAAATTCAATATTTTCTATTGATAGCACAGACCCCAATTCATCCATATTTATTAACAAAATAGCACATCTTTTTGACGGACTATTTGAAACTAAGTTACCTTCAGATTCTTCTCAGTCGCAAAAGTACATAAAACTAGTATCTATGTTTGGGAATACTAAATGTAAATCAGATTGGATAAATTATACACTGGACGATAACAATATCATAACATCTATTAGTAATCAAACTAGACTAATTTGCAATTTATGTAAGGAACAGATTGATGAATCTCCAGTATTCTATCAAGAACTTTCTTTTCATCAGGAACATTTAGCCATTTACATGAAATTAGTTAATTTTTACGGAAATTCTAAAATTGCAGAATTTGGATCATCTGGAATTTTATATACAAATTTCTTCTTTATTGATATAGTTGGATTGTCAGATCCTTCTCTGTCGGTCAAAAATCAGATAGAAAAGATCCAGATACTAAATAATTTGATCAATTCGTGTAATTCTTATAAAAAGGACCGAGAGAAGAAAATTCTTCCTACTGGAGATGGTATGGCGATCGGTTTCTTAACCGATCCTAAACTACCTGTAGAATTAAGTCTGGAACTTCACAAAAAACTAGGAATACATAATTCAAATTCATCAAATCAATCTATAATACAAGTGCGAATTGGAATTGGTTCGGGACATGTTTTTATAGTCAATGATTTGAATGATAATCAAAATTTATGGGGTCCAGGTATAATACTTGCTAGGAGAGTTATGGATTTAGGCGATCAAGGTCACATATTGATCGAAGGAAGTTTTGCAAATAACTTATTTAGTATTGACAGTGAATTAAAGAAAGACATACATTATCTCGGGAATTACAGTATAAAACACAACCAAAAAATTGATGTTTATTCCCTATATAATCAGTACGCCGGCAATGCAGAAATTCCACAAAAATTTTTAGATTTACCTAAATCCATTTGATACATTCTATATTATCACCCCTAAATCTTCAAATTCTTAATTGTTAAATAACCAATAGCATCCTTATGGAATCCATTTCCTATTGCTGGCTACATTTTATGCTAACCAAATTTAGTAATACTGTTTCTTTTTAAAGGCTTGTCTTTAAACAATTACAATTATTGGCGATAATCCAATTTTTATTGCTCGTATTAGTACCCTCATATCCTCTTTACCTAAGAATAATGGTCTTCCTTTTTTGTGAGGGACCTCTTAACAGATATTAATTGCATATCAGTCATTCTTGAGAATGTTTTTATATCTTTACCATACCAAAAACCTGTATGGCTATTTTTCTTGATGTTCATAAAGTGCCATTTAAAGAAGAAAATCTCCAAGAGCTGGTTAAGGCTCCCATAGACGAATATGGGGTCACACACGTCAACTTATTCTACAATATGGAAGCTGGTGTATGTTTTTGTTTATTAAGTGCTCCCGATAAAGAAGCCGTAATTAAGCATCACGATAAGGTTAACATAGAATGTGAATGGATTACAGAAGTTAGTATGGCAACAGGTAATGAATCCCTAAAATTTACCACCAAGTGAACTTGTTTATATGCATAAGATTAACTTGGGGTAAAAATCGGGTGTTAGAATAATGGAAATTGACATAAAAACAAAACAAAGAACCTTATCAATTATTTAAAATTTGTTACCTTCGGGTTCCATTAGAAGGTAAATTTGAAAAGATAATCTTATATTCGTATGTGGGTTAATAACCTTAAGTTATTAAAAATGCCCACAGGTTCTGGCATAAAGGAAGTCAATGTAAAATATACCCTTGATGAATCCATTAATCTTATACTTAAAATATTTTCTAATACCGAGCAGCATTTGGAAATAATTATAGATCATGATTGGTTATGCCATTTAGTGGAGTATTCATCAATTCTTACATTCTTCAGGAAATTGAAATTGCGCAATATCGACATCAAGATCGTAGTCGAAATTGACAAGAAGAGCGCAAATTATTCTAAGCGTCTAATGAAATTTTCTGATATAAGACATTCAGATAATCTAGAGGGGTGCAGCTTTAGAAACGAGCACTCATATTGTTTCTGCCACTTCTCTGAAAATGGATTAAGCGATCTGGAACAAGAAATCGAGCCACTGGAGAAATTGACTCAATTCTTTTACGTGGATAACAGGAATTTTGTCAAACAACAAGATTCTTTATTTAAGCATCTATGGGGTGATTCCGTTCCAGCAAGGGAAAAAATAACAGAAATTGAAAAAAGCGTAATGGAGGTCATACTAAACCATGAACCCCAGTCAGAAATAGATGTCAATTCAAGTGAAATACTTTTTCGGATTGTGGAATCTTGTGTAGATCAAATACTAATCTTAATTCCCTCAACTAATCTCTTTTGGGATTTTTACAATAGCAATCTGTTTGTCTCAATCTCAAAGATGTTAGTCAAAGACGTGACGGTAAAGATCCTAATTCACTTGGAAGAAGGACAAACGGCCGTAAAGGATGAAATACGATATAAACTCAAGGAACTATCTCAGGATTTGGACATTAATACTAATTTTTTCTCCAAAAAAATTCCTCAATTACATCTATCAATAATTGTGGACAATGTTGTTTTGGTAGAAATTGATTACGGGAACGAAGGATCTGTTCTTTCAACAAAAGAACTTGACCCAATGAGTGTCCTTTTCCATTAGTGATACTCGGGTATCGTCCTCAACTTCAGTATTTGACATTTTGTGGATACAGTCTGATTTTGAAAGACAAAAAAAGATTAAACAAACCTATTTTGATATTTTTAAAGGATTTAATATGAAAAGCGAGAATTATAGTAGAGATTGGAATTTTGAAAAAAAAAGTAACAAATAATCTAACTTCTATGCCCTATAATATTCTTTTAAATAACATCCTTCGTTCGTTTTTTTCATATTGATTGAAACATTGATTAGATTTCTAGAATCTAACTATTTTGCCTACTATTAGGATGTTTCTACTAATGGGCTCATACCAGTGCTTCTATTCTCAAAGAATTCAGACGTTTTCTATCATGTCTACAAATCAATAGTATAACAAGATATGCATGCAGGTAAATTTATCAATATTTTTTGATAATTTATTTCGTTTATTTAATGATCAATGAAATTTAAATTAATGAAATAAACAAGGGGAGAGTTAAACGAAATTAAACTGTATTTTTATTCCATCATGATCGTAAACATAAAATGAAGAATTTTGGTGGAAATCTGAATCAAGTATCTTTTCATCCATCGATATGCCATTATTAATGAGGTGGTTTTTGAATGAGTCTTTCTCTTTTTTGTTATTAGGTATCTGGATTGCAAAATGGTCTAGTCCTACTTTACTCAAGTCATTTGCACTATTAGGTAGGATGTTTGTCCCAATCCAAGTATTTGTGGCAATGTGATGATGATATCTATCTGCGGCAAAAAAATGGGCTCCTGGATACGAAGCAGTATGGTAAAGTCCAATCATATCTTGATAGAATTTCTTGGCTTTAGTAAGGTTTGATACGTGTAAATGAACGTGACCTATCGATGTTTTCTTAGGAAGACCATTCCATGCTCCATAACTTTCATGATTTAATAAATCCTTGACATCGAGTGATTCTGTTACCATGTGTATTTTGTTCGCATCAGTCCATATCCATTCAGATGGTAGCCTATCATGGTAAACCTCGATCCCGTTATTATCGGGGTCGTGGAGATATAAAGACTCAGAGACGGCGTGGTCGGCCAAACCTTCATAGTATCGTGGATCGAGATTTTTCTTAATGTGCTGGAGAAATGATGCTAAAAATTTTCTTTCAGGCAGTAATATGGCAAAATGATAAAGCCCTGCCTCTCTTTTTGTTAGGCTGGGATTACTCGAAACACTACTATTGACACTATCTATCTGACTCAAGACTAGCAATGATGAATTCTCATCCTGTCCAGGCTCACGAGAACCAAGACATACTATATTTTCTTTTGGTTTGTTTTCTAATATCTTAAATCCTAAAATGGATTGGTAAAAATCTATGGAATTCTGTAAATTAGAGACTTTTAGGTGAACATGATCAATCTTTAAAGATGGGCTGGCGATAAATCTATTTTCTTCATCATTATTACTATATTTACTATTATCACTATCATTCATATATATATTTTAATTCTGATCTATTTAATACCAAATGCCATTTCAAAAGATCAAAATAAAAAACTAATTAGATAAAATATGGGAAATTTGTTTTGAGGTAGTAAATTTCTCTTTCTGCATTCTTTATTTATTGAAATCAATTTAGAACCGGGGTTATGTATTGACGTGACATACATGACAGTATCATAATAAATCTCAAGTTTTTTTTTCATAGTTCATCTACCATCAACGGCTTACAATCTATTGAAAACTCTGTAACTTTAAATTATGACAATAAGGTACTGGAATGAGAAATGGAGCAATCGTAAAGATAGCATTGATATAACTCCAAATTCAACTTCTGAATCATTTGATATTAAAATGAGTTAATTTCCTCACAATATTTTGATGGATGTACAATATCAGTATAGTGGGCAACCCTATAATTGAACAATGGTAACTAACTTACAACTCACTCGTTTTTTAAATTTCTCTTTTAATCCTTTCTAACGGAACATGGGATTTTATCATAGTATAGCTGTTAGCAATAAGAAGTAGTTTTATTTGACTCTAAATGATCTTGCCCATTATATTGAAACTTGTGATTATACTAGTTGGTAATTCAGATAAAAAAAAGTAGTTTTGTTTACTGCATGAGAATAAGTAAAAAATTACTTCGTTCTTACTTTGTACTCATTAATTGTCCTCTTATTTCACCATCTGGATATTGAACTGTGTGAATGTTAACATAAGTACTATTACCCTTAATTGCAGTCATTAAGTCAGAAATTGTTTTTCCTTGTAACGGTCCTTCCAAATTAATTCCTGTTAGAGTACCATTTATAGTAAGCCCATTTTGATTTGGATTCTGTGTGGGATCGAATGTGAATAGAGTCACTGCGATTGGTCCGTTTTCTCCTAGAATTCCACTGTGGATATGAGCCGCGGTTACATTCTGGATGCCAGAAGCATTAACGTTAAAGTCTAGTGTATCATTGTTTGGGAGAATGGGGGTAAATCTTGCCTCTCCTGTTGCTTGAGTATCCACTGCTGGAACTTCCTCTTGACCAGTAAGGTTAGCAACAAAATCGTGGTTTGCAAATGCTGTTGATGTACTTGAAACTGCTGATACCGCAAAGACACTTCCTAGTGCTAGGGCGATGCTTACAAATAACATTCTGTTATTTTTGATTGTCATCCACTTAATGTCAATAATGTGATATATAACCACTTTGTTAAGCTTCTCAGTCTTCTAGAAATCTATCACAGCCCAAATAATCACTAAAAATATTTTAGTTAGTTTGAGCAATATTTATCAAATAACCATATTTGGATAATTCTAAATCCTATCTACATGACTTTGCATATTTTTCAAAGGGTGGATGGTCAAGTCTTGTAATTCTATATTTTTGTCGATTTATGATTTTACTTCCAAAGAAGAGTTTCATTTCAAAACCATTACGTCATGTTGCAATACCAAAATGGCCGCAGATTACAAAGGTGGTAATAATTATCCTATTGTAAATTGATATTTGTTGACCATAGATGTCGGTAAACCCATATATATAACGACCTAAGCCCTGATGAGGGTTCCAATGATGGAAACTCTATGAAAACAGTATAGTAGTCAATCCCATAGTAGGATGACGCTATAATTTTTAGACCTTATCACTCGAACTATTGATAACCGGCCATTTTTCCTTACGTAATGAACCCATCACGGTGTGATTCAGATTGAGATGAGCTTGTACAAGTTCTTTGGGCGTCAAAGCCATCCACTGATTTAGCGAAATATCTTGAAAGCGAGAACTTTTAAACATCTCCAGGAAACGCAATGGTTTATCACCAATATTTTCGATATAGTGACCCATCGCAAATGGGACATACCCGACATCGCCAGCCTGGTAGTCAAAAGTCCGTGCTTTACCTTCTGATGCAAATACTCCCATTCGGGCAGAACCTTCAATATAATATTGCCATTCATCAGTATTTGGATGCCAATGCATCTCTCGCATCCCTCCTGGCTTGACCTCCACAAGTCCTGCCGCTATGTTGGTTGCTTCTGGGAAATTGGACGAATCGACCAGACGAACCGTACCACCACTAGTCGCCAATGGATCTTGATTCAGAAAATGATAGCTAAAAGATCTTTGTCCCTGATTGCTGACAATCTTGTCAGATGCTAATGGTCCAGGTATCTCGGTAGGAAACATGTACGTACTTGTGATCAAGTTCGTGCATCGGAATATTGGCGAATTCGATCATTTGCAAGCCAAAATTCTTTCCTAGTACTTCTTTGGGGGTATGGGCAAACCAATCGGTAATGAGAAACGTTGAATCTTCAGAAAAGTTGCCATCATCAAAAACGAGGAGAAACTCGCAGCCTTCTTCTAATCCTTGGATCGAATGAGGAATACCGGGAGGAAAATACCATATATCTCCAGTACCTACATCGTCTAAGAAGTTACAACCATCTTGGTCAACTGCACTTATTCGTGCCCTTCCGTTGAGCATATACGCCCACTCCGCCTCCTTATGCCAGTGCAATTCGCGTACCCCTCCGGCATTTAACCGCATGTTAACGCCAGCGAGCGTCGTAGCGATAGGTAACTCTCTTGCTGTTACTTGTCGTGTCCATCCACCTTTCTGAAGTCGATTGTGTGCCAAAGAAAATGAAAATTTCAAATTCGGTAATGTACCTGAATCAGGTACTAGGTGGTGTAAGAATATCGGGGTTCTGACGGTCTAATTCTTTATTACGTGGACCAGGATCGGTTCCACCTGTATCAGGTCCAATAGGTTCTGGTATGGATCTTTCTGAGACCATTTTATAACACCACTTCTTGATTAGGGATAATAAAGGTGGTATTATTCATCCCACTCTTTGATGACCATGAACAACTAAAAGTCTTCTTATCTTGGTTTACCTTGTTTGTTTTACAATACTTCCAAATATCTGCCATTTTTTGCATCATATACGTAAAGCCCAACCAAGGAATGATTTATACTTAGTGGAATATGGAATGCATGGTATATATCAGAATAATCCCACCAAAGTCAAATTAGTAATTTAAAAATTGCAATTCAAATGGCAAAATTTTTTTGCAGTAAAGTGCTGACCTTTTTGATTCATATGCCCAAAGCCTGTCAGAATGATTTTGAAGTATACCATACCGTCTCAATATTAGTAAAGAGATAAATTGAAAATAAGATGTTTATCCATACTGTCCTTTTGAATCTCTCCTATAAACGGGACAGCTTTATCAAATATCAACTATATTTTACGCGCCATCATTTTCGTCCAAATGGGATATTTATGGTGGTACTGTTGAATAGTTATCGGATAAGGAACCTATTTGTAAACAGGCAAGGATAAGTTTGAATTCCAATAACAAAAAATGCCGTGAATATAGAAACAAAATAGGACAAAGAGAACTGATAAAGTTAGATTGTCATTAAATTTATTCTTGTGTTTTAAACGGGTTAAATTTTACCATAAACTAAGAAAGGACGACCTCCACAATTAATCTCATGAGCGAAGTATATGCAATTTCTGCAGTAACTCTAATTATCAGAAACATGAAAAGATCTTGTAGCTTTTACTCTAAAGTACCTGGTTTTGAATTGATTTATGGTGGGTCTATTGATGATCCGTTTACTACTTATCAGATTGGAAAGCGTAAGCAGCATATGTATTTGAACCTCGAACTCGAAGGTTCTGCAAGTAGCACTTGTTTTAGTAAATGTCAGCCTAGATTTTTTGGTAGAATAATTTTTTACACGGCGGATGTAGACAAATTATATTCGTATTTTGTCAATAACCCGTCTTTCTCGAATTTAATTCTGCTTGTTCACGAACCAGTGGATGCCCCTTGGGGAGAAAGGTATTTCCATATAAGGGAACCAGATGGACATGAACTTTCATTTGCTCACCCTATGAAAAAGAAACCAATCCAGCAGAATTAATATGATTTATTGTCTCTCTTGATTTGAATTTGTGATTATTAATAAGCGAGTTTCAGTGTCAGTTCCATTACCATTTAAAGCGATTTATTTTGTTCAGATCGTGTTATCCGCTATTGAGATGAAAGAGTATTGAACAATGTCCTAGAGTGAGTTGATATTTTAAACGAATTTACTGCTAAATCTGGTAATCTACTCTGGCCAAAAAACATAAAAATTATTTAGTCGTACTAGAATTTCAAGAATGTAAAAAGATGAAATAATATTTTCTGCAGAGCGTTACAATTTTTATACTATGATGTAAATGTAAAGGAGTATGTATACTTTAAGATTAATACTATTGGTCTGTATGCTTGCAACCATAACTTTCATTTCTGGAATAATAGGATTTTCGTCTCAAATATATGCTAACACTCCAACAACAGCGGAGCTTCCTGCAACCGTTGGAAACGCATCACCATCAGATTTGGGATTAACAAATAGTACCGTGCCAGCAGAAAACACAACAACTGTAACACCAGTATCTCCTCTGTAGCAGAGGAGGGGAAAAATTTAGTAAAAGATTGGATAACATACCCACAAAATAGAAACATGCTGGAATCATTATCAGGGAATTGGGGAATTTAATTAGGTAATGCAATAATAGGTATATCATTGATATTCAAAATATTTATTTAATATACTGTTGACTCTTTGACTATGAAATTTTTAATACGAGTTTCATTTCCTACTTCACTTGGAAACGAAATGGTAAATGATCCAACCTTTTTAAAAAAAATAGAAGAATATATAAGAAACACAAAGTCAGAATCTGCATTTTTTACTCTTTCTGATGGAGAAAGGACTGCTATGTTTGTAATGGATATATCCTCTCCTGACCAAATGTATAACGCTTGTGAACCTTTGTTAATGCTAGGCGGAAAGGTCCACCGGGATATGATAATGACCCTAGATGACATAAAAAAAGGACAGTAACTTTTTTTTATAAATCGCTACTAATTTCCATTTTTATATGAATTATTGTTACCTTTACAGGTTAGATTGGGTTGTCTTGAAGACCATGATGTTGGATCTATCCGAAAATCTGTTCCACTATTAAAAATAACAGTTCACAAAATGGAGTTTAAAGATCGATTTATGCTATGGATAGCAAAAGCCTTTTTAACTTGCTGATTTAACAATGAGAAGTTAACAGGAGTTATATAATTGTCGTAATGACCCTAGTGTGCCAATTTTCTTGATTGCATTAAATCAAAATCTATCTTATCCATTGCAAGTGCATGCGCAAATAAACAACACTGCTAATACTATTTCTAGTAATGTTACATCAGATATGGCCAATAAAGTTATATCTGAACTGCCAATTGTTCTTCGCGGAATTGTCTCATCCGAAGATTTTAATAATGTGACTTTGAAAGCTGGGGAAGATCCACATGGTGCACCGCTACTTCCTAATAGGGATGACGGAACAATATATTCTAGGTATAGTAACGTTTACTGCAACGAAACCGGTGGAAGTGGGCATTAGCCACAGACTGAATATTGACAATAATACTTTTTCTCAGCTTGATACAGATAGATTTGGAGAACTATATTCTGGATACCATAATGACACAGGAGAACGCGGAACCCCAGGCGTCTTAAGTGCTCCGTCAGTTATCGCGCCTGATTATGGGAACTGCACCTCCATATTTCTCTGCATCCATTCCTTTCGTAGGTGATTCAGTATGGCTGAGAACGATTAACGGCGAACCTTTTATCGCAGTATATGAAGTATTTGCAAAGATAGTTCAACCTGAAGGAGTTGTCGATTTGGAAACCGCCCTGATTAATTGATCCTACTAACATCCATCCTCAGATGGTTTTTTCCTAACGATTGCCTTTTGAGAATTACTTTTAAGGTCGTGGGTTAAAGAACACGGGTTATTCTCGCTCCGAAAAATATTTTGAATGACAGATGGAGACATAATGATAAGATTTATTGATTGTGCTTATTTACTTACTCTAATTTTTTTGATCATTTGCAACTTTGATCATATTCTCCTTTTCATGGTTTAATTCATCATCGGTCAAGTTGATGGCCGATATTATTGTGGGATTAGCCCCATTTGGAGGATCATCGGTAAAAATGATTACGTGGGTAGACGTCTTTAATATACTAATTACTGATTCATCATATGATGGCAGGTTCAATTCGAGATCTTTTATTGGAACCACAGATCCTAGATCGTCAATATCCAGTAAAGTGACATTTACCTTGTGTTCTACATCGCTAATTTTATTAATCTTAACTAGCACTAATATAATACATCGCCTTCTTTAATACATTTTTCTACTGGCCAGATACTATATACGTAGGAATCAGGGGATATTTTACATGATGATACGACTCGGAAGTTAATCTTTCATACTATTAGACGCTCTATATGTTACACAAGGTCAGCACAAAGATAAAAAAATCAAATCTTTTTTGAAACAGTCTAAATTAACCAGATCAATGAGAATAACCATGACATTAGATTAACCATACTAAATAATATCATATGAAGATCATAAAATAATTGAAATCACCAATTTTGCTAGGTGTAATCACAAACATCAGGTATCCTATTTTTGTTTTGGGTGTATTGAGACCGTATTTGATGCTCAATATGATGGTGAACCTCATAATAATTCTATATTTTGTTCTTATTACATAATGTAAGAAAACTTTATATAATGTAATGTTTATTACATATGTTAGGTGTATATGATAAATGAGCAATAAAGACATTATACCAAGCGATTGGATTAGCAGATTCTTTGAGACAGGTCTAGGAAAAGGCAGAGGAAGAGGATTAGGATTGTTTAACAGAGATGCATTCAGCGATTTTGATGATATCCATAAGGAAATGAATAGAATGTTTGATGTATTTAATGATATCTCAAATAACGCCCCAAAAGAACTCGTAAGGGAATATGAAACAAAAGAAGGTGGCAAAGTTAGAGAAGTAGGGCCAATAGTGTATGGATATTCAATGACTATCGGATCCGATGGTAAACCTCATGTTCGGGAATTTGGAAATATCAAATCTTTGAATGACAGTTCTGTAAAAAAAATAGGAACACAACCTGATAATATCTCCCAAATATCTGCAGAAAGAGAGCCATTAGTTGATGTGAACTTGACCGATAAAGAAGTCAAAGTAGTGGTTGAAATGCCCGGTATCAGAAAAGAAGACATAAAAGTAAAAGCATATGACTCGCAAGTTGAAGTAACAACATCAAAGGATGCTCAAAGAAAATATCATAAGAATATAGAACTTCCAGAGCTAGCAGAAATTGAGACTGCAAGATCAGCATATAACAATGGCATATTGGAAATAACCTTCGACAAAAAGAAAGTTACTAAACCCGCAGGTAAGGAAATCAAAATAGAGTAAATATAAATCACATTCCAGACATTCAATAATTTATTTTTTTAATATTCTTCTAAAATAATAATCACATTTCAGTTATGTTTTGTTCAAAAGCATTTGATATTAACAATATTTTATATGAAGGCGAGTATATGCGGTCATAATCGACAATAGACCAAGATAAACAATAAGGAATCTAAAACTACCAGTCATTCATCTTTTCTCAAGAACCTTTTAATCCTATTTGGATACCATCTGTTCTAAAAAAATGTCAAAAAAGGTTACAAATCATGAAAAATATAAAAAGTAATTGGTGTATCTATGACATGGATACCCTGGAATTTGATATCTCTACGATGAAGGCTCATCTTAGATATAATCTATTAATTTCTCTAATAACTCCTAGACCAATTGCCTTCATTTCAACATTAAGTGATAAAGGAATCCCAAACGCGGCGCCTTTTTCGTTTTTTAATTTGATGGGGAATGACCCTCCAATTGTGGCTATTGGTATTGGCAAAGATGAAACTAGAAAAAATGATATGAAAGATACTGGGTATAATATCCAAAAGACAAAGGAGTTTGTCATAAATATTGTAAACGAAAGTATTTTAGAGCAAGTGAACGTGACATCCATTGATTTTCCACCAGAAATTGACGAATCCAAAATTGCTGGGCTAACCAAGATGCCTTCTATAAAGGTGAAACCACCAAGGATCGCGGAGTCACCAGCTAACCTTGAATGCCGCCTAGCAAGTACTGTAGAAATTGGAAACACCCGCATAGTGTTGGGGGAAATTATCTACCTACATATAAAGAAAGAATTTTTAGATCCTTACGAGAATCAAACGGTTCATACCGATCTAATCTCCCCAGTTGGGAGGATGCACAAAAACTGTGTGTATACCCGAACTACTGATTTGTTTAATTTACCGCGTTTATCTTTTAAAGAATGGAAAGAGCAGGAGAAGAGTAGTAAAAATATATGAATAGGAATAACCATGGAATGTGCCATGTTGCCCTCTATAGGCATAGATTCTCCGAATAATATTGATTTTTATTTTTATTCTAATGATTTGGGACTTCGGCTTGTAAAGTTAACGCTAAACCAAGATGATTCAAAGTCGTATCATCTTTATTTCGGTGATAAAACAAGTCGTCTAGGGACAATACTTACATTTTTCCACTGGCCAGAAATACCTAATGGTCGCCAGGCACTTGTCTTACCTATCTGGAAAACAGGTATTATTGCAGCAGGGTCAGCAGATCCAATATTACCAAAAGAGCAAGTAAATGGTCTTTTACGACTATTGCAGAATGTTCGATCAGATATAACTTTGAAATTGCAACAGGACGGACATAATCTTCATGATAAAGACATATTAGACACAAAAGAATGGATTGAGAATATTTCTTTGTAGATTCTAACACTAACTATTTTTTCATTCACCAAAATAAAAAACAAGTTTGGCAGAATTTATCATGTTAAAATTTTATTTTTCCTTTTGAAATGTAATTAACCGTGAATCTACTCACCATTCTTCCTATATTGAATATTTTTTTTAAAACGTTTTTCATACCTTCTTTGTTATGTTCCCATGAAATATTCTCATATTCATATCTAGTAAAGAGTATGAAGTGAAGTTTATCAGACGATTATATTATTCACTAGAATTTCAATCGCTAGAATTTCAATCAAATTCCAGCAACCAATACAATTGTCTTAGTAACGAACAAGTAAAAAACGCTTGTAGGTGAAATTTGATACTATAAAAAGTGAAAATAATTATTTCCTGCTCGGGATTTAAACGAATCAACATAATTTGCATCCAGACGAGCGTATTTCAACTCACCTGGATGTAAGCATCAAGCCTAAATGATGCAGATCATGATGACACTTCATGAATATTAAATATTTGGATGACCATTAATTGGGATGATACTCTAGAAAAATAATCAAATCCATTGAAAGCAAATGAATGGAAATCTTCAGCTTATTAAAATAAGCATGAAAATACGTTTAATCGTACCGAGTAAAGTTATTTTGTATGTAGTAAACCACATCTCCTACCCAGATAATACGTAAGTCTCAAATGTCTTACAGGACTAAATCAAGGTTAATCTCCAAAGTCTAATTAACTGTTTTTTTAAATAAAAAATGATTATATTAAAAAAATAAATTAATTAACTTGGTCTCCAAATGCAGTTATGTTAGTAGTCGCCAATCTAATATACGAAACGACCTCAAACAAGTTAAAAGTATACTTTTCATTTGGCTTTAATAGAAAAGATGGCTGCGTAACATATTCATTGAATTTGCCCAAACTATTTCCCTCTTTGTCAAAGAATTCACCAGTGATTTCAATATCATGCACATCAAATGTATTATTATTCCTTACTGCTCCATCCACTTCTACCATACCTTGTGCAGTCTTGGAGGTCACCAGATCCTCTACAGGCATAAACACCTTTCCAGATTTTTGATTACTGTTATTCTGATTATCAGCAGTTTCATTTACCTGTGCTCTTGCACTATTTTTGAATTCATAAAAAGGGTCCGCAGATGAGGCAACCATCAATAGTGACAAAATGATAGTAATTTCCTTTAACATTATTAATTAATAGATGGTATTCCATAATAAATTTTCTTATTGAATTATGTTAAACCGTTTGAATATCTGAGGAATAAATACATCTGAAGATGGAAGAATACGGGTAATAGTAGAAATTCTCTAGATAAAAGAAGGGAATTATTTGTACCAGTTTGGATGTTTGGTAATTAGAAGTTGTGAAAAAAAGGAATATCAATACTTTTTCAGAAGAAAAACCAATTGGAAGGATAGCTTGACAACAACAACTTTTTCTATATAGAACGATCGTGCTGAAAGTTTTATAATGTTCCTTGTCGCAAATGGGTTTTATAATTGAATTTCTATATCGGTTGTTCTGGTTGGAGTTACAGTGGATGCAAAGGGACGTTTTATCCAAATGATATAGATAGCAAAGATTATTTGTCATATTATTCCAAATTTTTTGATTTTGTTGAGGTTGGTTCGACTTAGTATAATATTCCATCGAGGTTTGCGGTTAGAGATTGGAAAGACAAGACACTATCTGATTTCAAGTTTACATTAAAGTTTCCAAAGATTATAACACATGAAAAAACCTTGAGGATGTTTCCAAGCCGTTGTCCATTTTTTTTACTGCTTTAGAGCCTGGGATTGAAAAAATCTTGTTATTACTAATTCAGCTTCCACCCTATCTAACTGTGAAGAAGGGGTTTGAGTCATTACAGAGAATGACTCAATCTTGATACCCGATTTAGATATGCGATTGAAGTTAGGCATTCCTCCTGGTTTGAAGACGAGATATTTGATTTTCTAAAAGAGCAAAACATGTCGCTGGTTTGGAGTGTTAGAGAGGAATTAACTACCCCTACAATAATAACAGTCGACCAAATTTACGCTAGATTTATTGGGGATAGAAGTATAAATGAAAAGGATTTTGGCAAAGTTGTAAAGGTAAAGGATCGAACAACAGAAATGATCGAATATATGAGAAATTTTGAGAGGATACAAAATGCTGAAAATAATATCCACGACGTGCTAATAGCGCTTCAACAATCACTTTGCGGGATTTGGTCCTTAGTCCGTGAATGATTTCTTGAAGATTATGAACAAATCGGAGAAATCTTGGAAGAGTGACCTAGAAAGTCGGCAACAAAACAACTCAAATCAAGCCCATAATAAATACCAATCAAGTATATCAGATTTTAGCAGATTTCATTTTAAAGCATAGAATCTGAATTAACATTTTGCATTCTAATATGCTTGGAATAACTGATGTGTATCATTAAGAATATCTATGAGGAAAGTCCGTGATTATTCACTGATGTTTTTACTATCCGATATCACTAATGTCATATAGCATTTAACCGGACCACACCAACTACTCATAAATGTAAAGAGAAGAAAACATCGAGCGATACTATTAATGTGGATCTATAATAATTATAGCGTATTTGATAGATATTTCTTTGCTTTCTCTAATACCTTTTTTTCATTTTCGGGCAAAGGCTGATTGTTTATTAATTCTTTAAATTGTAGCGAATTTATGATTGCCTTTCCACCAAAGTGATTATTAAAATAAACAAAAATCGTATCAGTATTTTCCTTTATTCTATTGATCTTACTTACCCATGGAATAAGTTCCTTTTCAGAATACAGATAATCATACCAATAATGATCTCTAGTAGTGTTTCTTCCATGGAATCTAACTACTGCCAATTTATTAGATGTCAAATTATTTTCATTTGATAAAAATCCAAGATTCTCTTGCGCAGGAGAATCAGTTAAGACGGATGCAATACTAAAGTGATGGAGTAATTCAAACACTCCCTCCGTATTCCATGAATTATGTCTGAATTCTATGGCGATATTGTCGTGATTTTTAAGATCAGATTGATTTCTCAGAGCATTCAAAAACTTTTCCAATATATTGGACTCATTAATGGTAAAACTGGGTGGCAGTTGAATTATTATCGAGCCTAATTTCCCTCTACTTTCAAGTGGAGATATTTTTTTGAGGAATTCATTCAAATCAGATACCACATTCCTGCTGATATCTAATCTCTTTTCATGAGTAATTATTTCGGGGACTTTGACTGATATTTTAAAATCGTTAGGGGTTGTATTAGCCATTCCTAAAAATAAACCTTCATGCATGTGTTCATAGAATCTCTTATAGAAAGTAGCATCCATCTCGACAGCATTAAAAAATTGAGAATAATATCTCAGTTTTCTCGTTTTATTATCTGGGTAAAATACATTTAACCATCCACCCTTTTCTGGTGAACCGCCATAGTTCCATCCAGAACATCCTAGATATAATTGAGAACACATGATTAGATTGATTATGATTTCTCAATAATTAAGAAAATCGGTTCGTTTTCCTCTCATCCAATTGGATTAAAAATAATCAAAAATGGTGATTTTATTTTTAAAGTTTTAATCACTTCAATGTATACTCCTCATTATGAAGATTGGTATATTAGGATCAGGAGAAGTAGGTCGAAGATTGGCGGATGGTTGCTTAGATCTTGGCCACCACGTTATGATTGGAACACGTAATCCTGCAAAAGAAGAAATACAGAAATGGATAAACAACCTCAAACATAAAGAAAATGCTTTTGTTGGATCATTTGCCGATGCAGCTTCTTTTGGTGAATTAATTGTCATTTCTACTTTCTGGGGGGGCACTGAGAATGCAATTAATTTGGCTATTTCATCCAATTTTAATGATAAAATAGTCGTTGATACAACAAATCCATTAGAATTTGCTAAGGATTCACCCCCAAAACTCTCACTCGGCTATGATAAATCTGCTGGTGAGGTAGTTCAATCCTTGCTACCAAATTCAAAAGTTGTAAAAGCCTTTAACATAGTAGGTAATCCCCATATGATTCATCCAGATTTCCCGGGAGGTCCACCAACTATGTTTATTTGTGGCAATTTTAAGGATGCCAAAGACACGATCATTGAAGAATTATTAACCCCATTTGGTTGGGAGACAATAGACATCGGGGGAATTGAGCAATCGAGATTGTTAGAACCCCTTGCCATGTTATGGATAACTCATTACCTTCAAACCGGGTTGGGAAACCATGCCTTCAAGTTGTTAAAAAAATAATACCGTTTTATACATTTGTATTTTTTTATGTTGGATACCTGTCTACTTGCCATTACATGAAGGTCGTTTATTGAAAAATTGTCTAGAGAACCGTAAATCACAAATATTGTAACCTCTTCCATGGGATATATCGATTTTACTTGCTAGAAACTTCAATCTTGTTACTTATAAACAAAATAATAAACTAAAATCTCTCCATTTAAAAATGAATATAATTCGTTTTGTTCTCCATTGGAAGAATTTATGCGTAACCTATGCATGATAACATTACTGATGTTCAAAAGGCCATCAAGATAGTCCAATCAAAATCTGTGATTAACGCCGTAGGCGACTAGTCTATTTAAATAGCTTTTAATTTACAAGATATGCAAGTAACAATATTAATTCTTGAATCCTATCTGATGTTTCACCAAGGTTACTACTAGTATAAAATATCCTATTAAATATTGTCAACGAAAATATTGACCTACCTTTCCTGCCCCAACATTTTGTTGATTTTATCTATAAATTTGTTGATATTCTCAACATGAGTTCCTTCCCAGTAAACTTTTGAACATTTTGAACATTCATAAATTGTGGATATACTCTCATATACTTTCTCTGGAACGGGATAAGATGTCATTGTCTTGTCAAGTTTTCTAAGAGTGCCGTTACAAATTGAACATCGAGTATTTGCGTTCGGAACCGGATTGATATGTTTGATATCACATCTCCCTAATATAAAAACCAAATTTTCAACTTCATTGTCATCAGGGAGTAACAATCCATTCCTGCTCAATTTTGAGATCTTTAAATAGAGTCCTCTGTCTCTAGTTACCAATAGCTTGTGATCATGATTACTTTTATTGATTAGAAAATCATCACTAGCGTCTAACCAGAATTCGGTGTCAAATCCCATTATTCTTAATTTCTTTGCAATATTTCCTCCCATGCAGTCAATAATAAATTTTGGGTGATCCACTTCATGATCAGTAGGTATCTGTTACTTTTAGTTATTCTAAGAACCAGTATGTTTATCTAGATACCAACCGTTATAGTGGAAAACCATGAATACTATTTCGCCCTTTTTATATGATTGACCTTTTTTCACTTCAATGACTCTTGATTTTCCCTCTTTTCTTGATCATGATTAAGATGTTGATATTGGCAATCTAATCAAATCATTCTCTTTGGGCATTTTTCTCCACACTCACTTTCAGTTGCAACTTTCAACCGAGAATAGATCGTAGAATATTTTATTCAATAGTCTTATCAAAGATTAAAGATTTCTAGATGAAAAATCGAGGTTTTAGTAAATTTTAGCTATGAAAGTAAGATTATAAGTGTTGATGATTAATTATTTTAGAATGTCTGTTGATAATGATGTTCGAAATAATCTGGCAAAATATGAGAAATTCAAGGGTGGAGAACCTGAGAAAGTAATGCTATATCATAAACTCAAACTAGAAAACCTGGAGATAATAAGTGACAAGACAAACTATCTGGATATGGACACAGCCAAGATTCCAATAGTAGATTTTGTATGCGATATATGTAATCTTCCAATGGAGGCACAACAACATCCATCCAAAGTAGATCTCGTCTGCATAAATTGTAATCAGACATATCCTTAGTACTTGGACTAATTTTTGATCATCGTATTAACTTTGAAATATCCAGAACTAATTTTAAGCGAGTCCCGTACTTAGTTTCTGATTACTAATATTGCAATGTCTTTGATTTTATATTAAATGAAATCATTCTAGAGTGGCAACAGCGAGTCAAAATCTCGAGGAAAAGGTGTCATGAAGCAGTATCCCATTCATTTTAGGACAGGGTTTGTTATTTCCGAAGGGAAAATAAAAGAATACAAGAAACTGATAAAGGAAACGAGCAAACAAACTGGTAGAGGTCAATGAACCTGATAAAATAGGTTACCAATTTTATTTCGAAAAGTCTAAGGCAAAATGCATTGTACATGAAACATATATGATCCAGAAATAGTATTTGCTCACATTCGAGGGGGTTGCCCCAAATACAGTTCTTCCAAGGATTCATGATATATGTAGGATAACAAGATTTGAGGTTTTTAGGAGCTTCAACGACTAGTTACGTAAGGCGATAGAAGGCTTAAATCTGCAAACCTCCATTCTATATACGGGTTTTAACCGTTTAATTCGATGATGTGTAGGTGGCCGATTCACGAAAGAATAATTGTGTACTCTCAAGCAAACTATTGAGAAAGATTGCATTAGACTCACCGAAAGATCTTTTTGAAAAACTTTTGGCTGGCTTGTTTGATCAACTCCTAGTTCTGTTTTAACCTACTTAAACCCATTCAAAATAGATCAAACATAATATTTTTATCAATCAATTTTCTATATGATTAAAGATGTGTTATGTATTCCGATATTTCTACAAGCGATACTGACATTGCAAAATTCGAAAAGTTAAAGGACAATTTTAGTTGGTTTTATTCAAATTATGATAGAATTGAGAGGGATATTCACAATCAGTATATTGCTGTTAAAGATAGAAAGCATATTGATAACGATGTCAACCTCGAAGCTCTTATAAAAAGACTCAATTTGAAGAGCTATGACGAATCAATAGCTATCGAGTTCGTAAATTCTAAAAGTCAATAATATCGACAATTGCTTTTTTTATTCTTGTCCGCGTTTTGATATGACTATTTACACTATGATTGATTAGAACTCATAGATAATTGGTGAATTATGGAATCAAAATGTAGAATACATTGCAGATAACTTTTAAAAATATTTTATATATTTCGAATTATCAATGTTGTTTAGATGGTAAGATACGTAATAAAAGAGGGAAAAGGACCTATGGAAGTGAAGGTTGGCAATGATAGTAAATGGATTTGCATGTGTGGATTAAGTCAAAACCAGCCGTTTTGTGATGGTGCTCATAAAAAAACACTAAATGAGGAGGATGGAAAAGTCTACAAGTACAATACTGATGGTACCAGAACTGAAATACAAATTTGAATAAGCAATGTAATCATTCTTATAATTTATTTTTTTTAAATTGAAACAAAAAAGTTTTAAATGATTTCCTTTATGAAAAAAGTTTTAAAGTTAATTTTCGCTAGGAAAATAACATATTCCCGAAAAATTCATGAGTGTGCATGACCTTATCAATTGCCTTTTAATTTAGATATTGGAATTATATTAATTGTTAGAAAGTTGCGATTAAAATAGGTAGATGGTAATATAGTTATATACACACTATACTATACAATGGAATCCGATTATAAGTTTAGGTATGTGAATGATTACATTACAAATTTACTAGATGGAAATATGACACTTCAATATGAGGATGTGGATTTGAAAAGTGTAAAAAAACCTATCGAATATCTCGACAAGATTGAAAAATGGTTGGAATTTAGAAATAGAATTAGAGATGAGGATCCAGATGAATTTACCAAACTTACAGGTGAATTGTTTACCCATCTCTTAGCTATACGACTGGCTGGTGTGGTAATAGACCACTCTTGTGAATATTGTGATATGACTGGTAACGAAGAAATCCTAGATACCGAACCACTATCACCTTCGACTACAATTAAAGAATCAAATAGGGACGCCGAGGTGTAAATTTTGATCAAAATCATTTTTTCCTGAAACAATTCTGTTAAATCACAATATCTCCATGAAGATTCAATAATTAATATAATGATGCTTATTTGATAAAAAGACAATCCATTAGGTCTGTTAATCCATTACTGAGTCTTAAAAAACAATAGATATTAATTTGATAATTTTTATTGAGATCCGCAATAGGCTCCTCTATGAATCTATTAATAGAGGCGGCTACGAAAAGTTTAAAAAAATCATATAATCCTTACTCTGGTTTATCTGTAGGTTGTGCCTTAAAAACTTCTTCTGGCAAAATCTACGATGGAGTTAATATTGAAAATTCAGTTTTTGGACTGACCATGTGTGCCGAAAGGGTTGCAGTGTTTAAGGCCGTTTCTGAAGGGAACGTCGACATAGAGGAAATTGCATTGGTAGCTTCTACAGGAAAACCAATCTATCCCTGCGGTGCCTGCAGACAAGTGTTATATGAATTCAATCCTAATACAAAAATATATTCAAGTGATGGTAAAACTCTAATTTTATTGGAAATTCTCCCTTTTGCATTTTCGAGGGATGCGTTAAGTTAAATTCGCTACTTTAGTTGATCTCTTCTCCACCAAACTTGATTTCTTGAATTAAAGTGCAGCCTATATTGTTATGTAGAATAGTTTGAGGAACTTGTTGTATCATGTCATTAAGGTTTTCCACATCAAGATATACATCGTTTGCATCTTTCTTCAATGATCTTGCTCCTGAGTGTTGCGTCGATGGTTACCTCAGCTTTATCCTTAGTATGTATACTTTCTGCCTTAAACTCTGTTACTTTTTGAAGAATATTCTTAACTAAAATGTAATATGCAAAAGGAATTATTGTATGAATTCCTGGTGCTACCGATTTCTACTATGTATCCATCCTTAAAACTAATTCCTTCTACGTACTGATTGAATAGGATGAGAAAAGAGGAAATAATAATATAAATCCTGCTACTAATAATCCGCAAATTAGTATTTCTATGCTGGCATTTATCTTAATCCCATAGATGTAATTAAGACTTCCATAACCAAAACCAATACCATCTGGATACCTGAACCTTTTTTCGGTGAATTTGTTCTTAAAAGAAAACAATTAGCATTTCTTGAAGTGGGGATAACTATGTGAAGCAAAGCAAACTTAAAATGTTATTATGAACAATTGAAAATATTTTCTAGTGTACTTTTGATTGATCGCATATATCTTATCATCTTTATTTTACATGGATCTAAAGGTCGTTCTGCTTAAATTACTTTTTTTATTTTACTAAGGTTCAATACTGTTACTGCAATGAATACCAAATCCTTACATTTCATATCTTAATTCTTAGTTTCAAGGAGATTTTAATAACCCCAAAGGGTAAGTAACGAAACATATATACTTAATTCTAGATAACACTGTTTGCAGAATGTCTAATATTGGCAAAAGTAAGGTGGCGCTTGTAACAGGTAGTTCTACCGGTATTGGATATGAGACTTGTTTAGCACTAGCCCGCAACAGTTTCGTTACTTGTGCTACAATGAGGGACAAAAAAAAATCTAGGGATTTGGAGAGAATTGCAAGGAACGAAAATCTACAAATAAAGATAATTGAAATGGATGTAGACATAGACCGTTCTGTTTATGAGGCAATTGAGAAGATAACTACGGAATTTGGTAAAATAGATATACTTGTAAATAATGCTGGATATGGTCTCTTTGGGGCCTTTGAAGACTTTTCAATGGATGAAATAAAGAATCAATTTGAAACTAATGTTTTCGGTGTGATCAGAGTAATTCGTGAAGTACTTCCTATAATGAGGCAACAAAAAGCTGGAATTATTATTAATATTAGTTCCATATCTGGGCTTGCTGGAGTTCCTACCCAATCTGCATACTGTGCCACAAAATTTGCTGTTGAGGGGTTAAGCGAAGCTCTTTCTTTTGAGTTAGAATCCTTTGGAATAAAATTAATATTAATAGAACCTGGTGTGATAAATACAGAATTCGTAAAAGATTTAGTCGTACCTTCCAATAAGTATGGGATTGATAAGAATAGGGATCTAGTATCCACATCATATGATGGAGAAAAGAAAAAATCCTTGTCCCTTTACAGCAACACAGTGGACAAGTTCTTGTCCTTTTATTACAATGCCATGAGCCATGCGCCTCATCCACACCTTGTGGCTGACGAAATAATTCGAGCAATTGCTAATTCTTCCAACAGTGAGAATGGAGCAACTTTATTGAGAATTGCCGTTGGAAACGATTCCAAAGAATATTCAAAACTCAAAAAGGAGTTATCTGATAAAGACTTTCACGAATTATTAAAAACGAACCTATTGAAATAAAATTACATGCGATGTTCGGGCGATTATATAAAGAGATAAACTGTATTCGTTTTATGCCAGATTTTCTAATAATTGAATTTCTCATGCAAGAAAATTCTCTCGACCTGTCAAAGAAATAAAAAACAAATTCTGTCTACAATTCTATTCTTACTCATATCCATCCAATATATCACTTTCCCATTTTGACATTTCTTAGAGCACCTCTCAAAATTGCCTTCTTTAATACGATGTGTTGAAGTGAAATATTCTCCAATGACTGCTACTCCATTATAATGGGCCCGCAATTGTCTTAAGCAATAATGAAGAAAAAGTTGGATCATCATTGATCAACTTCAATATTAGTAAAATAAATGGAGACCTTAAGATGAACAGCATGAATGTTGAATAGTTGATGAAAGATGCTGCATGAGTAATTTTAGACCCTGTTCATCTTGAAATTTCAAAGTGTCTCATTAATGTCCTTTGTTTTGTGGCGAGTGGTCATTTTTTAAGCTTAGTAACGGCACTAACTTGCTTTCTAAAGAGTAGAAACCCATCGCAAATTTAACTATGCTTATTAAAGCTCTCATCAATTTATGATTTATAAATATCAAATTACAATCTAGAGATATGATTATGCCAATGTCAAATGACGATGGTAATAGTAATAACAAGAATAGTTTGGTGATTAAACCAACAGAGCTAAAGAGAAAAATGGATAAGGGCGATGATATTTTTATTTTAGATGTCAGAAGTAGGCAGGAACATGATATGTGGACTATTTCTTATGATAATTATCCTGATTCACTTGTAATCCCTGTAGATACACTGGCTTCTCTCGAATCTCTAAGACAGATTCCAAAGAATAAAGAAGTTATCACGTTTTGTGCTCATGGTCAACGTTCATCTATGGCAGCAAGAACTCTCTCGTCTTTAGGATATAATGTTAGAACTGTTGAAGGGGGTATGGCTGGATGGAGTAGATTATATGATGTTGCTGAAGTAAATTTAGATTCAAATATTACTTTGAAAATTTGGCAGGTAAGACGCATATCAAAGGGGTGCATGAGCTATGTTATCGCATCCACTAAAGATAAGAAAGCAACAATTATTGATGCAACATGCGATATCGACACTGTTATCAACACTCTGCTTCAAGAAAATGAACTTACAGTTAGCAGAGTACTTGATACTCATATGCATGCAGATCACCTTTCAGGTTCAGTCAGAGTTGCTAGAAAATATGGATCAGAGGTAGCGATTAGTGGGTTTGAAAACTACGCTACAGAACAGGTATCATCTGAACAGGACCCAAAATGTAAACTAATTTCAACAGGACAAAAATTTGAATTAGGGGATGGATTCTATTTAGAAGCTATTCACACCCCAGGGCATACAGATGGTAGCATGAGTTTCTTATTGAAAATTCATAGAGTTACTAAAAATGATTACACCAACAAACAGCAAAGTAGTGGCGTTACTTTTGCCAAAAATAGTGACAATGATGAACCAGATTATTATCTTTTTACAGGCGATACTATTTTTGTAAATGGGGTGGGAAGACCAGATCTTCGTAATAAATCACAGGAATATACCAATAAACTTTTACACACTTATTATAACGTGATATTTAACCTACCTGACAAAACAATTATACTTCCAGCTCACTATAGCTCTGGTTTTGAACATGAAAAACCCGTTCTTGATTCACTGGGATCGATTAAACAAAAGCTGGCATCCATACTGGATTCCAAAAATACATTCATAGACTTTGTAACTTCAAATATCCCTCCCCATCCTATGAATTATGAAAAAATAGTCTACTTAAACAAAAACTTGACTTCCTGTGATATGGTAAATCAAACAGATCTAGAGTCTGGTCCAAATTCTTGTTGTATCAGAGCTTAATAATTTATGCTTCTATTTTATAGTAACGATTATCTGGTTCTCAATATTGACTGTTGTGGGGTTATCAAAGTTGGTACAGATCAATTATGAATATTTAGCCAATATCGGACCTTACTTGCTAAATGACCACCTACCTACACCCAAGAAGACTCTATGACAACCAAACAGAGTCATTAAAAGTATGGAAAATCTTAAGTGAAAGGAATATGTATTCTATTTGTGACTACAAACGAGCCTTTGAGGGAAGTCGTTCAAAAATTAGCTGAAACTTTTAACGATCCTCAAATTAGACAAACGTCTTATTTTGACTTTTATGATGATTCTCTTGTTATACATGGTTTTCCTCCTAATTTACCAAATAACAAAGAGGGTTTTAAGCAATTTATCTATATTCTGTGGAACGCGTTCCCTGATATAAGAATCTTATTTGATGACATTATTATTGAGGAAAGTAAAGTTGTTTGCCGATACGTTTTATCTGGAACTCATAAAGGGGAGTTTTTGGGTATACCTCCAACCAATAAGTCTTTTAGAGTAAATGGTATGACCATCTTTTACTTTAAGGATAGAAAATGTGTTCAGCGTTGGAACCTAGTAGATATGACATCTTTAATGGAACAGTTAAAACCATAGTCACACCCACTTGATTCATGTCAAACTATTAAGAATAGTCCTGAAAGGGCAACAGAACGTTCATGGTATTGATCAATTTTATTAAATTTATACTGCAATTTTTACCAAGCATATTGTTAGGGGTCGGCCTTTCCCATTAGTTAATGACATACTATAGAGTCATACACAAGTAGAAACCCCTGATTCACATTCTAATGTGACAGTGTTAGACATACTTTTGCATCTTAATTACGATGATTCTTGAATGGACTTTCCCTCTATGGCCTGACGAAAGTTCATAAATAACTGATTTAAATTTTCTTGATAAAAAATACTCTAAAAATGAAACAATTGTCCTTCCATGCATATCGGCTGTAAAAATTGTTATCAATTCTGGTTTTAGGTCGATAACGAACTTTAATAATTCATCGATCCGATATGAACCTGAATGCATTCTATCGCCTTTAAAATGGTGACTCAAAACCATGTACTCTTGAGCCTTTGTTTGATTTGAGTCGGTCCCTGCCGAAACTATAACTATTTCATTATTCATCTATGCATACATCATCTATTCATATATCTTAAAATAAATTTGTTCATATGAATTACTTTCGGTATTTGATTGAGGCGTACCAATTAAGAATTTAAAAATTTGTGATTTGACTGGTCGATTTTGCTATTCACATAATCTATCTGTCCTAGCAGACAATCAACTATGTCTACTTACTACCTGGATACTAGAACATTCGCATTATTTTATCCGTGTTTATCATTGTTTAATGCTTCCGCATATCATCCAAACAAAAAAAGGACAAATGGATTGACATGCAAATTCATTTTAGGATTGAATTGCCGAAAGACTGATTGTCTATAGTGCTATTACTATAAGTACCAACAAAAGGAATGAATATTTGCTAATAAAATGATCTTATCTACTTGAATTATTTTTTGATAACAAATCGTTGCGTACAAACATAGACTAAATTGTTAAACTATTTTATCTTTAAAATTAGGGAAGTAAATCCTAATACGAAATATTTCTAATAATGGATAGTGTCAATAAAGCCACATAATTTAATTTAAATGATTTCCACTATTTTGTAAACTAACATATATTAACCTAATTTCATGCTTTATTAACTATGTTATCTAAATTTAATTATCTAGGGTGATAATATGTCCTTTGACTACCTGCACTATGTGGCTTCTTATAAGAAAAATATAAAAAATCAAAATAGTAAAAGTGATAAACATATATCGCTACCAAAGAGAACCTCTGCACGTACACTTTTATATAATGATAAGAACCTGACAAAGGTTCATCCGAATTCTAAAATAAAGAAAAATAAGAAATACCGAGTCTTGGTAGCCGAATCAAACTCTGGTGTACGGGCAATGATCAAATTATATTTAGAATCTTTGAATTTGAATTACATTGCTGTTGATAGGGGAGATGAAGCTTTACATCTTTTTTCTAATACTGTTGACAACAGAGGGAAAAAATATGATGTTGTGTTACTGGATACTCATTTAGATGGACTATCTGGATTAGAAGTCGCAATCGAGATTCATAAACAGAGTCCCGATCAAAGAATAATGATCATGAGTGCTTCACCAAGAGAACACCTGTCTAATGAATTACTAAAATCGACCAAAATACGTGAGAGCGATATTTTTGCGAGACCATTTAGACTCGCAGAATTGATTTGTTCAATAGAACCAATACCCTGATTCCGAATTATTTACATTGGTATGTGATATGATTTCTCTTACCTATCCATTTAGTTTTAGGTTTTATTAATACCCAAATTCCCTACCTGAAGAGGTTTTGATTCTATCGATAATATATTTGGAGAATTGATATACGTCCATCATTCATAAGTAGAGACAAGTATTTGCTTATACCAATTTTAGATTATTCATATTATGAGGACGACCTAATGTAACCTGAAGTGTAACCTAACGTATATACCTTCAAGTAAGACCTTCCTAAATCAAACTATTAGGCCAATCTTTGCGATTAGCATAAACGTTGTTCATCTAATCCTATTTATAGATAACTGGAATTCAGATTGGAATATCTGATCTTGTTTATTGGATCGGTCGATTTTTGGATCTGATTTGAAATAATTCTATTTCAACATGAACTATCGTATCATTCAGATTAAAAGAATCCTGATGGGCATGGGCAATATGAGAATCGAGGAAGAAATCTTGGATTCGCACATTTTGAGTCTATTTGCCCACACAAATAACTTTGTTTATGATTTGTTTAATTGGAATCGGGAACCCTATCCATGTCCATCAATAACGAGGATTATCAACGATCTACCGATTTTCCAAATCTGATGATCTGATAGGTCGGAAAAATATTGAATAATCTAATTAAGATGCCTTAAAATGTTATAAGCAATGAACTCACGAAAATCTAAGGGAGTTTAGAATTGGGTGTGATATTTTCAGATATTGAAAAAGCAGGAGATTTGGCAGAGCAAGTAGCCTTACAAATTAAGAATTCCAATGGCAATCTCAGAGCTGTTTATTATAAGCTTGAAGAAATTTTGATTAATTATAGGAAAAATAACGTTGATGTGGATTTGATTATGCCGGCTATCTATGAAGTTGATTTTGAATTTAGCAAGACGAATCCTGATGGTAGATCTGTATGGATTGCATATGCAGATGCATTACATGAAGAGTTATGTAATTCAAACGGCAGTCTTCACAAAATGGTGAAATATGAGAACAATTTAAAAGGCGCATCCCTGGTCAACCACATAATGGACCAACTAAATTTACCACCGAGTTCAGCTCTGTTGATAAGTCCAATAGCTGCCAGTATCTTGGGCCTCGGAGTAACTGCGTTTTGCAAACATGAAAATAAAAAATGTGACTGATCGCCTTCAATCATGGATGCATAAGTCAATTTCAATCAAATACAATAATATGGCCATTTACGTCAAAAACCTTTGAGAGCAAAATTAATTATAAAGTCATATTACAAATAAAACATTGCGGTTAGCAGATTATGGTAAAAACGTTGTTATCTTACCCATATTGCTCATATCTTCAGTAATTTTGGGAATCTTATCCTATAATTATTTCACTCAAACAGCAAATCAAATTCAAGATCTGGCATTAAATGATTTGCAAACAAATTCAGAGATTGAAGTATACAGCATTTCAAACATCCTTCAAAACTCTATATATTTTGTAAATTCAAATTTGGAAAGAATTGTCAATTCCCCGTCTATTACAAACTGGAATATTACTGGAATTCAGAGATTACTTGACCTCGCCCTGAATTCTACTAACTATATTGCAGATGGGTATTACCTATTAGATAGCAATGGGACCTTAGTTACCTTTACCGGGATAAATAAAGAACAATATGCACCTTACAAGGGTATCAATCTAGGCCATAGAGATTATTTTAAAATTCCAAAGCAGAATGGAACCATTTATACAAGCACTGTGATTGAATCTAACGACAATGTACCAAGAATCTATATTTCGTTCCCTATTACTAGGAGTAATAATACTGAGTTACTCGATCCTGCTGTAGACCTGCAGCAATCCAGAAACAATTCTATCTCTTTCAAAGGGGTAGTAGTGGCTTCTATAGCTGCAAAAACCCTTGGGAGTTTCCTTGAAAGTCAATTGCATCCTAAATTTAATGGTGAAATAGGGTTTCTTGATAGAGACGGTACCATAATATATTCACCCAATCAAACCTTTATAGGCAAAGATTATTTTGGACCGGAATTTCAATCTTTCATGAAAACCTCTCTTAAGGATAATGAGGAGAGATTTAACAATATTATACATAAAGCTCTTGGTGTTGAAAGTGGTGTAGATGAATTCAACTTTGAGAATTCTACGACCACAATAGCCTACCAGGCAGTAATAGTTCCAGGCAGCCAGGGAAAGGAGAATAGAATTGGTACTTTGTTCATAACGGTTCCACATACTCTAGCAGGGGATGTAATAGGTCTAATTAATACACAAAATCTAGTTAGTTTTGCGATAATCTTTGCAATTGCCTCGATATCAGTCATAGTAACAATTATCTTGCTAAGATGGAACCGAATTCTAAAGAATGTGGTGGATCAAAAGACCTCCCAATTAACAGATTCGATTGAAAAATTAGAAAAAGCCAATGAAAACTTGCAATCACATGACAAGTTACAAAAAGAGTTTATCAACGTTGCTGCGCATGAACTACGGACTCCGACCCAGGCAATATCCGGAAATTTAGAATTAGTTGAAATGACATATCTTCCATCGATCCTACAAGAAACATCAATAAATCAAGAAGAAATCACTAGAGAATTTGAGAATTTGGTCGAAGATAAGGAAAAGTTGGCCGAGTTCAGAAAGGCACTTATCTCCACCTATAGGAATTCACAAAGACTTGAGAAACTGGTGAATGACATACTAGATACTTCGCGAATTGAAGGTAATAGATTAGAGTTACATAAAGAATCATTTAATCTAAATGAAAAAATCGAAAATGTAATTAAAGATATAAGCAACAAATCCGATAACTATAAAGAGCAAAATAATCTACATAATCCGATAACGATAGACTTTGAACCTCAACAGGATCCAATTAACGTATTTGCTGATAAGATAAGAATTTTTGAGGTCCTTTCAAATCTGTTAAATAATGCAATAAAATTTTCAAAAGGTAAACCAGTCACTATTTCAGTCAGGAAGTTAAAGGATAATAACGAACATTTTTCTAGTAATGATAAGGAAAAGGGAAATATTCAAGATATCGATGGTACAGAAATAATTATAGTATCTGTTACCGATAGAGGGATGGGTATTGACGTAGAAATTTTGCCTCGCCTATTTACAAAATTCGCAACCAAGTCAAATCAAGGCACCGGACTAGGTTTGTATATAGCCAAAAATATAATTGAAGCGCACGGGGGACAGATATGGGCTCAGGATAATGCCGATGGAATAGGTGCCACCTTTTCATTTAGTTTACCGCTAGATCAATAAGCCTATGAACGCTACTTAGATTTGCAACAACATGTTTTAGTATGATGTTTGCCTCTGACGGCTATTTGACGGGATTATGAGATTTTGTTTATCAAAATCTCATAGTCACCAATAATTCAGCGGTATCAAAATTGACTTATTTTAGGGTAATGATAGGCATTTTTCAAAAAGGTTACTCGAAGAAGAGATTAAAGGATGGGAATTCTATATCAAAGGTTTATCCCACTCGGGACACATCCAGATTTTCTTTGTGAAGTCATCATTATATAGTCGTTATCATATTCTACAGCGGGATGTAATGTTATGTCCATATTCTGACTTCCTAGAGCCCTCAAATGTAATATTAAAAAGGGTAGCAGTTTGTATAAATAATTCGGTTGGGTTCGAATCGCTAATTGTAATAAAAACCAAAATATATAGTAACAGATATGAAAAAAGATGAACCAATTCTTATTAGTCATAGTCAATTATTTTGAAATGGTACTTTGCAATATTGGATGAAAAACAATTCCTAGGGCCCTATCATGATATAAAAAATATAGTCGAGATTGATTTTAACGAACCACAATGGTTTGATATCTTAAAGGAGCATTTTATGAAAATATCTTGGAAGTTATCAAATTTTCGAAATAACTGATAATAATGCTATCTCATCAAAAAAAATATATCTATTCGCTGTGAATAATTCCTTTAATCTTCTGTTTCATTTCATCGGTTATATCTTCTTCTTTCATATTGTGATGACTTTTGGCATGCTCTATGCCATTTTTCAAAACTTCCTCATCTGTTTCACCTTTTACGATATAATCACAATCAAATCCAGCTTCTCTACAACTTATCGTTTTCATAGTTATCCTTGGACTTGCTACCTATAAATAATTATTGTACCATATCCGGGTTTCTATTAGTTCAAAATTATTGTAGTTCAAACCTGTTTCACAATAAAGCTACTGTATTTTGACTAATTCTTATCGAATATGTATCATTATGTATAAATGGTCCTAAATCAAAATAATTAATTTCGAGTTGGTTTCGATCGCACTGTGAAAGTTGCCGATGACTCAAATGACTCTTTTAATCACCTTCTCTACAATTTATAAAAATAATGGTGTTTGGGCTTGCCTAAATATCGCTATTATTGTAGAGTTAGATTCACTTGAGGAACACTAGTTTTGACCAATGGGTTTGCTTGGAATTGTGGTAGTTCGGTGAATCCCCATGGTTTTAGTCCTATCAGTCCGTTATAATTGAAAATAACGTTTGGGAAGATTTTCAGGAAAGTGTTATAATCTCTAACGCCGTCATTATAATAGGTTCTTGCAACCGTTATTCTATTCTCGGTTCCTGCTAATTCGTCCATCAATCTAGTCACGACCTGATCTGATTTCAAAGAAGGATATGCCTCATAAGTTAATACAATCCTACCAAGAGCACTCTCAATCAAATTGCTTAGCTGAGTTTTTTGAGAAATATCACTGTTCGGAGTGGACATCCATTGTGTTCTCAAGTTAGTTATTTCATTGAGAGTTTGTTGCTCAAATTGCATATATCCCTTTACAGATTGAACCAAGTTGGGAATTAAGTCATAACGTCTTTGCAATTGCGTATCAGTATCTGCTGCCAACCTCTTTACATTCTCATTTTTTGCCAAGGCTGCGTTAAATCCAGAATAATAGGTAACAATGAATATAACAATGATGATCGCAATAGTTATGATTATGCCTAAGGATGCCGCTATACTCTTGCTTACCACACTATTTTCCTCTGTTGTCTAAATTGACATGACTGTGCTATAAATAAACATTATCGTCCGGCACCGCCACCACTGGAGTGTCCTCCACCGCCACCACTGCCTCCACCGCTACCACATTCCTCCACCGCTAAATCCACCCGCTTCCGCTTCCGCTTCTACCACTCCACCCACTTCCACTACTTCCGCCGTACCAACCTGCTCCTCCGTAACTTCCCCATCTTCTCCAGTTTCGTCCGCCTCTTCTAAGGGATAGTAGTAAGACGCTCAAAATAATTATTACAATGATTATAATTCCAAAGTACGTCTACTTGAGACTGTTGCTGAAGTTCTTTTGTCAATTCATAGTTCGGGTCATCGTTAGAATATCCAATGTATTGTCCCAATGAAACTACTGTATTTAGAAGCCCCTGATCGAGTACAGTAATATTTCCATTTTTAGCATAAAGATCTTTTGCAGGCACCAGGTAGGTGTCTAGTATTTCTCCAGCAATTCCATCCGTGATATTACCTTCGAGTCCTCTACCAACCTCAATCCGCATTGAACCCCCAGATGTGTCAGGTTTAGAGGAAAATAACAATAAAATCCCATTGTCCTTCCCGCCCTTGCCAATTCCCTTTATTCCGTCAAGATTTAATTCATTAAATATGTAATTTGAAAGGACTAAAGCTACCCTTTTTTCTCCTGAGTCGGATTCACTACTGTTATTGCCTCAACAGTATAATCAACTGTATTTTTATCTTTTTATTTATTGACTCCGTTACTGTATCAAATGAATCTTATGTTTTGACTAATTAGAAATCTCTTAAATACAAAGGAATAATCTTTCATCCGCATTTCATGGGATAAAAGTAATCTCTTTTTTTAAAAAGTTAATACGTCGTTTTTGATGATCGGCTCTTAATCAATTAGATTATTGACCACTTGAAATTGACATTCACTATTACAGTCATTTATGATTCGATGATTCCATCTGTAATAAAACCTTGTCCACTACTTTTTTGTTTCTTTCTAAATAACTAGGCGATTCTATATCTATCCAATCTGTTCCACTAAAAAACACATCGTAACAATAGATACTATTATTATCACTAATTCTTATTTTTGATAGAATATCTGAAGATAGATCAAAACTTTTTCCATCCTTCTCATTTGATTTTATTCTTAAAAAATTCATTATTCTATTGTTGAAAAGATAAATTCCTGATGCTTCGGGGTGTTCAAGCTTGACAATTGGTTTTTCACTGAATTCCTTAATTAGGTACATATTTTTGTTAAATTTCTTGTCCAGGATCAACCTGCCTGTTTCCTCCTTACGATGTGACCTGGCTATTACTATTCCTATCAGTCCTTCATCTGTTTCAGAATTGATTTTGGTATATTCCTCAACAAGACTGTTTATGTCCACAGCACACAAGTTGTCAGCATACCATACCATGAAGAAGGTCTCCTTCTCCAATCTTTTCATACACTCCAGGAGCGCACCACCAGTTCCCTTTTTTCTATCTTCAATAAAAATAATTTTCTTGTCGATAACGCGTTCCTTGCCCTCTAGATAATTAATAATTTGTTTTCCGTGAGAGTCAAATTCACAAACTATTATGATTTCCGTAATATGTGAGAATTTGGAAACATATCTTATTATGTAGTCAATCAAGGGCTTTCCATTAATCGGAATCAACGCCTTTGGACTATAATCACTAAATGGTCTCGCTCTAGAGCCTATGCCACCTGCCAGTAATACTATCTTCATCCAATCTAATTTTGCTCATGAATTTATAAAATAGTATCTGAAAAAATGCTAAAAGAGAAATAAATGCACCAATCTTACTGCTATCCATGATAAATCTAGTCTATTATCAATGATCTGTATCCTTTTTGATTCTTTAGGCTCAATTAAGTCATTTGGCTATTTGAAGGGCCATGAATAATATGTTACGACTATGCCAGTCTCAAAAGAATATTCTCATAGTCAAAAAAATTCGTATTAGGTTTAATAACTTTATTTCATATTGTTAATTCATGCTAGAAAAACAAATCAATGAAATGAAAGAGAATATAGATATAGGAATAGAAGCAGAAAACAGGAAAGAAGTTGTAGGTATTCTTAATATCTTGTTAGCAGACGAATACCTGCTATTTACAAAAACACGTAATTACCACTGGAATGTAGTAGGCAAAGATTTCAAAGAGCGTCATGAATTTTTTCAGCAACAATATGAAAAATTAGATGGGATGATTGACGAAATAGCTGAACGAACCAGACAATTGGGTGGAGCCACAGTCGCTACAATGAATGAGTTTATGCGTATTACCAATTTGAAGGAAAAACCTGGTGAATATCCATCTGATTTAAAAATGATATCAAATTTATTAACCGATCATGAAAGCACCATAAAATATCTACGAAAAAGTGCCGATAAGTGCGATGAGAAATATAATGACATGGGGACTAATGATTTTTTGATAGGCTTGATGGAAATTCATGAAAAAATGGCCTGGATGTTAAGAACCCATTTAGACTAGATGGATATAATAAGGCCATATCGATAAAAAACTAAAAGATATCTTGTCTATTTTTTTATTAATTTTATCCCATGACTGATCAAAAGACATCATAATGAAATATTTTAGGACCATATTTCTAGAGACAATACATAATCATATAAAAATGGTTTCAATAATTGGAGATCTAAATTTAAATTGGTAGGGAATAACATTATCCATATAATTTATTGGATTTGATATTAACATTGTTACTATCAATTTCCACCAAGTAAGATATTAGTACAATGGATAAAATGCTCATTCTAGACAAGTATACTATTTTCTTGAAAACAACAATGATCGAGATCTTAATATAGGTAAAATAAAAATTGTAACTAGATCCCTTTGGATTTTCACACTGCAGGGGCTTATTCTAGGTGTGATTTCTATTCATGAATACGGTTACAGATCTTCTAACTGATTTATAGGGGTAATCCTTTATTATTTATACCTAAATTCTCCTTATTAATTGGAAGAATAATAATAGCATTAGAATGATCGATTTTCCTTTAAAGTCCAAACCTCGTTCCTTTTGATCTAAATGGTCGGTTGAGGAAAGAAGGTGGTTAAAGTTATGAATATAATAGATATCCCTTTCATAGTGGAAGCAAAAACTATGAGTAATCTAAAAACAAAAAATGTTTCATATTATTTTAGTGAATCGACTCATAGTCTTTGTCTAGATAAAAAAACTATAATGCTGGGCCAAGTAAACTCTTACGAGAGACTTTTGGATATATCTAAAGATCAAAGAGACATGCGGTTATTGAAAAAGAAATTTCAAAATTAAAGATTGCCATCGAATTGATGAAAAGTCAAGTATTCTTTTGATCATTGGATTATGTTGATATGATACATATTTTAACCTCCATATTTATTAAATCAAAATATTATGCCCGCGATTTCTGAAAAAACTCAATCCCAAGATGGTTAGAATGATACGATTTACTTTTCGGGGTATATGTTCAATTCTTGCTATTTGATGATTAAATAGGTGATATCAAATCTTTTCAATGATCAATACCAGTCATTGATCTGAAAACCAGACAGACAAATTAAAATAACGTAGATGGGTAAATCCCATGGTAAGTACAACATGGATACAAAATGGAAGATTATTAATGGTGTGGCCGTAGCAATTTTCATAGCAGCCGCTTTTTATTGGATTGCAAATTCTTAAGTTTCAGAATGACATATTCATAAATTATCTATATTGCTCTTGTTTATCTCATAAGGTGGAGAATTATTAAAGTAATGAACATTCTCTTGTTCCGATATTCAAATTTAAGCGCCCAACTTTTGCAGTCTTGAATTTAGAATACTAGCCTCTTATTTATTATGTTCTATGTTCTCTAACTACCTCCAAATCCCAAGAATGTTTATGGAAGTGTAATCTTAGATCACAGGAAAAGTCATCCAGTCGATAGGCGGCTCGTTAAATCAACAAGAACCTTTCAAACATAATGCTCTCAAAAATTCAATTTACTATTCCTATATTTCATAAATTTGATTCACATCCAAGGATTGGTTTGAAAAACAAAAATAAATTTGGAGTCGAGGTACGATCGTTTATAATTTAAGAGACTACTTAGCTATCTGATTACATGCGAAATATTCCATACCCTGCCCCACGATACATCCTGAAATGAATCCTTCGTAATATGCTCTATCATTAGGTCCACATTGATTAAATGCAGTTTGGTTGTATGGTTTACTTTGGTCTCCATCATTAAAGCCTGACCTATAGCATGCCTCATTCAATGGATCTCTCATTCAAATCTGTTATTTTCATCATCGTCATCGTCACTACTGGCATATGTAACCATAGCATCGGTAACACCCATAGTTCCGATTACGCCTAGGATTGCTATGATCGTGTAAATCCTTAACACTAGTTAGTGTCCTCTCCCATTATCTTCTGAACGTTTGACAATTACAATTAAATTTGTCATCATGGTCCTATTACGATTAGCTAGTTAGGCTTTTCTATCTGATAAGGTCTGAATGTGTCGTTAGTATCAAATAAATCCCAAATCACTCAATCAATTCATTACCTTTTATGGACATGTCCCATCCTTGATTGATACAAGATGTGATAATGGTCCTCGAAAGCAGAGATTTATAAAATTCTAAATTCAATACTGTGACTTCTATTCTAAACCATAGGTCTCCAATTGTTCAATTCATAGAATCAATATAGTATGGCATATCCTACTAGATATTCAGGCTTGATTTCCCATTTATTAAGGGACACAAATTCAACAACATATATGATTATCCTTCGTTACATCGATATCATTTTAGAACCAGGATGTAACTGGTTGCGAGGTATTATGATTGAGCATTAAAAGTGGGTATGAATAGAATCAAAATCATTACACTCTTAGCGGTATAAGAATGGGAAAGTCAAAATTTAATTATTAGAAAAGGAACTAAGAATTGATGCAATCTTCTAATTCGGATATCCGGAATAGAAAGGTGGTAATGATTTGTGAAGACGAACAGGAATTACTTGACCTTTACTCCAGGGTGTTGGAATTGAAATATAACGTCATCAAAGTTTGTTCAGGAGCCGAATGTATACATGAATACCTTGAGAAAAAAGCAAAGGGATCACCAATTGATCTCCTTTTCCTGGATTACAAATTAGGTGATATGCTAGGCGATGATGTAGCGAAAAAGATAAAGAAAATGAATGGGATTAAAATTATTCTGATTTCCGCATATAATTTGGATGAACCAACTAAAAAAGAACTTTTTGAAAATAAGTGTATCGAAAAATTTCTGCAAAAACCGATTCGAATGAGACAAATAATTCAGGTAGCGGGGGAAGCAATCTGAAATAATTTAAAAAAATCTATTTTCTATATAATTACATATTGTATATTAATTTAAGACTGAACATTTGGAGTTTTTTTAACATTAGATACCCCTTTGGGATAATGGAGATTCCAAAATGGCAGCTACCTGTATCAGGCTAAGATTTAGGACGCTATTGTGGATATAAGGTATTACATCATAATTCAATGGGCTGATCTTTTGCTTTCATTTAGCCGTTTTCTTACTAGTTGTTTTGTGATATCTAACACTTTACCTCATACAATGAAAACAAAAATGACCAAAAATCTGATGACTTATCAATAAAGTTCATTCTTATCATGATTACCCGTCTCTAATTATGGATGATATATGGGATTGGGAAAGACGATATTGATTTGAGCTTGGGTAACTCTGCAGCTATGGGTTTGGATATTTGTCTTTAATTGTAGAATGTTCTGGAAAACCATCAGAAGCACTTGCGATATTGGTATATTCCATTCGATTTCTGGCTTAATTGAGAAGACCCGTTCTCAATACTAATTGAAAAGTCACATCGATGATTTTATTTAGGCAAGGTTATGTGGCATTTTACAGGAATGGTGAAGATTATTTGATGGTTAATAACCGGAATTATCAACAAAAACAACACTTTAAACTATTTTGAGTATAGTGTAAAGATAAGTTAATGAAAGGAAAAACGGTATGAGAAGATGTTCCATTTTCATACAGTACCATTCAATTTTTTGTTCTTACAAAAAGGATAATTTGATAAAGATTGGTTAGATTGCCTGCTAAAGATATCCAATGATAAAAAGAGCCATAGCAGCTGCCATAGCAGCACCCCATACCAATTTATTCCAATCAAAAATCTTTTGTCCATCTAAGACTCCCATAGGTATGAGATTAAACATCGCGATCCAACCGTTAAAAGAGGCACCGACTGCAAAGTAGGGATTATAGGAACCGTAAGTCAAAGTTAAAATCAAAAACGAAAAACCCATAGCCAAATTAGTAAGCGGTCCAACAAGAGCAACTCTGCCAAATTTAGAGCGATCATTTAGTCTGACCATCACTGCTCCGGGAGCTATGAACTTGAATGGCATTATTGGGAGAGCAGAAATTGCCGTCAGAATAAGACCATAGATTTCGGCTCTAAATTCTGCCCAGCTACCATAATATTGGGCCAAGAACTTATGAGCTAATTCATGGACTAGAAAAGCACTGGTAAAAATTGCAAGGAATTGCCAAGAGAAATATCTGTAATTATTCAGGGAAAGTCCTACACAAATTACAAGCGCAGTAGCTAATGAAAGATGAAGAAGTTCGGTCTTTGAAGTTTTTATACTCAATAAATTACCTATCGATTCTTAAACCCGGATGAGTTGATTTCTTATACTGTTTGTCGTTAAAGAGCGTATCTTGCTTTCGCTTATTGTATGAATACAAGAAAGGACATGAATGATGTATTGGATTTCTATGATTACTGCAAAAGTATTCTTTACAATAATTACATCTAAAGGGAAAACCATCCAACAGTCCGCAGGTATAGCACTGAATAGGATTTTCTTTTCTTTCTGTAGTCATATTGAATAATTACTGGATTCTAATGTGCATGAAATAGTAATCAAACATCCAGAGATAGCCAATGGTAACCCACCACTATGATTAAGACATGATGGAAAATCTAGTTTTTTCCCACCCAGATAATTGAACCTCACAATCCTCATATACTATATTAATAAGTTCAATTATATCAAATTACCTTAAAAATTCCACTCAGATTTGTTTTGGATAACATATTGATTAATGCCATTTGACCAAATTGATTTTTTTATTATTGTTCGCAGATAAATGGAATCCACGAAGCATTAATTTTTGAGTTTTTGATAATGATAAAATTTCAAAATAGTAGTAGTATTTGATACTTGTGAGGACGTAAAGTTCAATTTCAACAAAACAGCATAAATCTAATATTTCAATGGCTTTATTATGGAAATTATTTTTGAAAATGAAATTAAGTCAAATATACCCTGTCTTAAAACATTGAGATGATACAGAAATTAATATATCTACATCTAGTAAACCAGTTGTTATTAGGGCAAACTACTTAGATACCTAAATCATGGACTATTGAAATTCGGAATAGGAAGATTTACATCTTATTACTGAGAAAACGGCGGAGACATGTTATGAGTATTTATGGCAACTTCTGCTGTATTATTTGAAGGGCTAGTTTCATTGATTATAGTCATTGGTAAATCAGGAGTTGGACTTTGTGCTTGCATACTTGGAATTACGGGTATTGCAAAAAGAATCGAAGATGCAAAGAGTGCAGAAATCAAGAATACACATGATTTATTCATTTCCCATTTACATTTATATCAAAGTATTTAACATCTATTAAGAATATTAACTTAAAGTAAGAATATTTGAAATTACTATTGTAATATGAGAATTAGACAATACAATCTTTTGAAAGCCCACTTCATTTATGCTTAATTTCATTCATCAGATGCCAAACGAACTTTCCATAATGTTTACCAAACATCATAGGAATTGGTCAAATGATATATTGGAAAAAATAATAAAGATTTCGCGGGTAAAGTCACTCCAACAACCTGTACTTTTTAAGAAATATCATCAAATACCCGCACTCAATGCTTCGAATTCGTAAAATGAGATAAATTTGTTGGATTATAAAACAATAACATATTGTTCGCAATCCAAATAATTCAGGTAGGACGATTGGGATCACTTGAATAACACTGTTTAAAATTAGATGGGGAACCCTATCCAATATAGTTAAGAACTTACTAAAAGTCTAACCTATAGAATCAAATTTAGACAGTGATTTCCACAAATACCACGTAGCGATACTTCTATAAGGTTTCCATCCAGAAGATACTTCCAGCATATATTCATGAGTAGGTAGTTCAGCTAAATTATATAATTTTTGGATTGCCTTTTTTACTCCCAAATCATCCAAGGGAATTACATCTTCTCGCTGCAGGCAAAAGATAAGAAACATCTCCGCAGTCCATCTCCCAATACCTTTTACTTTTACCAATTCAGTTATAACTTCTTCATCTTGCAAATCGGGTAAACCATGAATATTTAATTCACCGGAGACGATCTTCGTCGACAAATTTTTAATGTATTCTATTTTCTTGAATGACAATCCTATAGTAAATCTCAAGACAGTGTTTGAAGTAGAAATAATCTGTTCAGGAGTTGGTAAAGTATCACCATAATACCGTAGAAATCTGGAGTATATCGCATTTGCAGCACTGCCTGCAAGCTGCTGATAGATTATGGATTTCAACAAAGATTCAAAGAGATTACCGTGGATCTGAATTGAATAATTTCCTATAGATTTAATTAATCTCCCAAGTAGAAGGTCTTGTTTTGAAAGTAATTCTAATGGATCCGGATTCGTCATTCCTACACTAGAAATACTTTTGATCAAGTTTTAAGAGTTACTTTATCCAACCTACTTTCGTTAATTCAAGATAAACCAGATCTTAGTCTCTGCATAGTAATTACTGGGAACTAAATTTTATTGTATAACATTGTCTGGTTAGAATCCTTACTAAGATCTTCTGTTTCAAGACCGTAATTAATACTAGGATCTTAAATGTCAGAGCATAGGAGAGATTTATACGTAAGATGGGTGGGAATGAGGAAGTAAATATTGAATATATTTTTATAATCCTAAACTCTGAAACAAATGACAAATACTTAACAGATCAATTGAAATCGAGAAGAAAAAAACATCGTCAGATCCCTTCAAATTAAATCATCTCAAAAAATTTTACTGCCATTGTTACTTTTTATGATTCTGAATAATAGGATTGTTGTTTATGTACAACCATCAGGATATTAAAAGACATGAGCATCATCAACGGGTCCACATTGATTACAGAAACTGTTCATTTCATTCGACCCTTCTTCTGATAACGTTAGAACCGCAACTTTTTTCTATTCTATACTTTTTACTTTTATATTTCAGTAAGAAAAAGTTTGTACAGGTTCCTGTGACGATAACACTATAAGAAAATGGTAACCATTCAATCAAAGGAGAATAATTGCTTCCCCTTGTGGATGAATTTTATCTTATTTACACATCTATGATAAAAAGCTCTACAAGCGCGTGGAGGCTATTTGTATGGTATTAGGAAAATAAGTTATGCTAATGCCCCATCTCATGTTATATTTATTGGTGAATTGTATCCCACTCTAGAAAAAGACATTCCTGCTGACATTGATTCAACAAATAATACGGTTCAAAATTATCTATTCCATGATAAATCAAAAATATGAACAAAAGATTACATCGATGATCTCTGGCTGCGTATATGTGAAGGGCAGAATACAAATAACAAAGAAGCGAGGCAATTCTGATTCTGTGGCATACTGCGGACTAAATTAAATAAATGAGTAGTTTGACAAGTCTACGAATACGCTTGCATCAAATACTAATTCCACTACGTTGTGAAATGGTAACGTAAGAAAACTACATTGTTTTGCCGTATTACCAACCTCTGCAGTCCATATTCCATTTTCTTCCGATACTGAAAGTGCTGGACTAATATCCATGAAGGGAAGGAAAACCCGCATATCATGGGAGTTAGTCAAATGCCAATAAATGATCAGTAAATTATCTTCGAGTCCATTTGGGGTAACCGAATTCAGATTATAGGTCAATGCTTTCCCAATTTAAATTCAATGTTCCATTACGGTAGGTTATTCTAATTTCTAATTAACTCGGTGCTCTCCCACTTGCATGTGGGTCATTGGATACGATTTTAATAAATTGCAAATTCTTAATAACAATATTGATAATATAGTTTTATGACATATAACAAATTTTTTTCAATTTTATTTATCTCGATGATGGCGACAATTTTTGCCGGCATTTTAACAATTCCAGGTGTAAATATGCTTACTTACGCAACATCATCGCTAGGGGAATCAATCCAACAGAGCCAACAAGATCTTCAATCGACCATAAATAACCAAGTCCAACAATCGATTACAGATACCATCAACACCATAAACGATAGCAATGATTCAACTGTTGACACCATCGCAAGCAATCAAACACAAAATACGGGTTCCTCAAATAACTTGATAAAAGGAGGGATTACGAGCTTGCAGAACGATCCATCGGATAATACCACCACTTGGATATTGGGCGGTGTATATAGGATGGAAAATCTTAGTTCCGAAGCTCCAACATTTAATGCATCATTCTATATGGTAAAAACAGATGGTAATTCTTCTCATTCTCATGACATCTATGACTTGGTTTTGATCACTCCTATAATTGATAATACAACAAGTAATTCAACACACATTAATGGTACGACAACTGTGACCATGAAAGACGGGCCCATAACTAATGTACCTACAAATATTACCATACTAGGTGACAGTGCTATTAGTATTTGGATAAACCCATCTAAAGTCAATAATCATTTTGGAGATTCGCCCGTTTATGGAACTCAGGAATTGAAATGTGTGGATAAACCTGCACTCTGTAAATGAGTTGAAGGCGGTTAAAATGCCGCAACTCGACAATAGATTGTACAAGACTACATAAAGAGAACCTTAAGACTATTGGATATCTATACACAGATCGAGATTTAGGGATAACTGTAAACTCTTTGTAGCAGAAACCTATCCTTTTTGGCTTATTTTTTCATAATGGAAGAAATATAGTCAAACTATGTGTTGAAATCAAGAAATATGATGATTACAACGTAGCAAATTCTATTTATTTCGCACATCCTTGATATCTTTTCGAAACAAAGATGGCTAAAATAGTAGTTTTGATCATTTTAATTACTGCCTGCTGAGCATGAGAATACGTGATAGCATACAAATTACATTTTGATAGGATGATAGTAATCTTCCAATACATTAAATACTAAATTGACTATTGTATATCGATTTGAATTGGATTATCCTGATTATGTTAACGGTTTAGAAACAATCAATAATCAAAATCTGTCATGGGTTTACCTGGAAAGACCCACCCGAGAAAAAATGGATTTAGTATCCAAAAATTTTCCTATTCATGAGTTGAATATCGAAGATTGCTTGTCGAAGAATCAACTCCCTAAAATCGATCGATATGACGATCATATATTTGTCATACTCCAATTTCCAACTACTCTCAAAGGAAGAGCTGCCCCAAACTTTACTCAACTCTCCTTGTTTATAGGTAAGGACTATCTAATTTCGATTACTCAGGGCGATCTTTATCCATTAACTGAACTATTTAGAACTTGTAAGAGCGGCAGTCAGAAGATCAGGAATAATTTCATGGGAGGATCTCCAGGTTATCTATTACATTCAATTTTAGATGCACTGGTTGATAATCTACTTCACATATTAATGAAAATTATTGGAAACTTAGACGACATTGAAGATGAAGTATTTGATGATAAAGTGGCAAATGCTAAGGAAATATCAATCCTCAGGAGAGAAATTACAACACTTCGCAGAATAGTCTTGCCGTTAAAACGAATCATGATGGAAATCACATCCAGAGATGTTAAGAGATTTTCAAGCAGCGCAGCGGCAGAGGATCTGATTGATTATTTTGACGACATTAATGATCATATATCAAAAGTACTAGAGGCCCTCGATGAATCCAAAGAAACAATTGAAATTTACAAAGATACTGATAATATGCTGAATTCGGAAAAAACGAATAAAATTCTAAGTTTTTTAACAATATTGTTCACACTCTCAATTCCAATTACTGTAGCGGGGACCTTTTATGGAATGAACATTGTAATACCTGGTAGTGTCAATGAGGGGGGGAAAATTATCGATTACTTTCCACTCATTTTGACCGCATCACTTTCGTCACTGGCTGCAGGAGTTATGGTGTTATACTTTAGAAAGTTAGGCTGGTTCAATTCATAGGATCATATTGGGATATTTCCATTTCTTTACCATCTGTATTCAATTCAACCAAATCATATCATTTCACTGAATCTTTAGGGTAGAGGTGGGGGCAGACCAATACTTGTCCTTTCTGCTTCCACCTTTGCTTAATTACAACCAATAATTTCATTATTTTAATTCATCCCTTTTGTATTTACGATTATAAGAATGGAGCTTATATGTCCATTCAGTGTCAGAAAACTAAGTGCGAATAGTATGACCGTATTTTAGTGGTGGTATAAAATTACATTTGATGAATTTCGAGATTCGCTCGACAAAGTGGGAAAGCCTATATGACCTAGTGGCAAGGATTCTACCATGTCTATGTCTTGTCTTGACTGTGAAGAATATTTTGATAGGATGTATCCTAGATGGTGAAGTAAACGATACCAGTATGTGTATCGTCCGATTAAAATTGATTTCACAAGCTCCTGTTATTGGTATCTTTCAATATTGGGCAATCCTTGTTTGTAATAAATTGTAAAGTTTTGACCTTGAGAATAAGGACAATTTTCTACTGACCTAGGTATACCGTCCGAAGCCTCAACTATGCAAGTACCATTTTGTTTTATCTTGACCACTACAAGCTCTTGAATACTTGGACTAAACAGCTGTTGCAAGGATCCACCCATTAAGATAAAAATTAAAACTATTCCTGCAATTATGAATAAAAAAGCTAACATTTTTGGTGAAGATCAAAATCCATTTTCTTATTCCAATATATTAGAATTCTGCCTTGTTATATTACTATGTTTTCATATTTTATTGAAATCTGACCGGATAATACAAATTAGCCTTGATATCTTTCTATGGTTTTGACATCGGCATCATTTATTTGACTATTCTTTTAGTCCCATGATGATTGCAATATGAAGTCAGGAAGTCTACATTTATGCTAGTTATTAATGGTGGAAACAGTTGATAATTTTAATCAAGATTAATTTTTGGCAACTTATCAATTCTTTATGTGTAACCATAGAGTGTTCATATGATTCAAGATGCTTGATGAATTGAAGTAGGCTAAGCAATTGGATACCAATTGAGTAGTTTGACAAATTTGTAACATTTCACGTCTCTCATAATGATTATTAGCAAGCTAATTAGCCGGTACGCATCAGAAGATGCTTTTCTTCTTGCATGGGATTGGTATTACATATCGCCACCTAAGATTAGATTAGCTATCAGGGATCTTCAACTAAAACCATTCTTAAAAAATCCGCTTCAACTAGATACCTATATTACAGATATTTGTAGAGAACTGGACTGATATCTTTTTGATTTTGAGTCGTGATACTCAAATTAGTGTAGTCCTAGTTTAAGACCGCGTTCTGGCTGATACAATATTGTAGTGATTTTCATCAGTTAGGAACTTGTGCTACTTATTTTCTAAGATGTCTTAAAATTCCTTGAGTATAATGTTTAGTTGATGCAATAAAAACATTGCGATTGATAGAACAATAATTTATTTTAATGAGAACATCTATAATCTGCATAAAATAATTAGGTTCATAGTCTTGTACATGGAATTGAGATTATTTCAACTAAGGATCAAAGTTTCAATTTATGAATGAAAAGAATTCTCAAAAAGATGCATGGTTTGCACTAGCAATTCTTAGCTGTCTAGCACTAATAACTATGTACGGAGAGACTATGCTGATTCCCGCGATCCCTTATTTAATAAATGATTTTGAAATATCTTATAATACCTCATCATGGATTTTGACTGCCTACTTGGTTGCTGGTGCAGTAATGACTCCAATTATAGGTAAACTTTCAGATGTTTATGGAAAAAAAAAGATGTTGGTGATTGTAATGGTGATATATTCTGTCGGGAGTTTGTTGGGAGGAATGTCTAATGATATCTTTATGATGGTAATATCTAGAATAATCCAAGGAACTGGCCTAGCTATGTTTCCCGTTGCCTTTGCAATTATTAGAGAGAAATTTTCCAATGAAAAGCTTGCGGTAGGTCAAGGAATTTTTACTGCAGTTTTCTCAGCAGGTGCCGTAATCGGCCTTGGATTAGGGGCAACCATTGTTGAATATTTTAGTTGGCATATGACATTCCTCTCAATAGTTCCTTTAATGGTAATATTATTGGTTGTAGTACTAAAGTGGGTTCGAATTGACTCAGAAAAACTCGTTTCAAGAATTCGAGGTAGTATAGATATATGCGGGACTTTGGTGTTGGTATGTTTAGTTTCAGCTTTCCTTGTGGGTTTGACTATATTACCAAATACTATTTCTAATCCAAACAACAATCAATTGATTCTAACTTTAGCTCTTTTGATGATCTCCATTGTCCTCATACCGATATTCATTTTCACACAGAGGAGGGCTCAATACCCTATTATGGATCTTAATCTGATGAAAGACCCTGTTCTTTTACCTGTTAATATATTAATAATGACCATTGGTATTGCCTTTTTCATAATTTACCAAACTTTGCCAATTTTGATACAAAGTCCTATTCCCCTCGGATTCGGTGGTGGTCCGGTAGCCACTGCAAATGTTCAGCTTCCATTCATGATTTTGTCATTTGTAATTTCAGTTTTATCAGGATTTTTAATATCTAAAATAGGTAACATAAAGCCAACTTTGTTCGGAAGTATTTCAAGTACTTTTGGCTTCTTGCTGCTATTCATTTACCATCCATCCGAACTCGTGATATCGCTAGAACTCTGTGTTATCGCAATAGGATTAGCACTCGTAGAAATAGGTGCTTTTAATATATCATTGGTATCTGCACCTTTAAACCACAGTGGTACAGCATTAGGAATAACTATGTTGTTATTTTTGATTGGAATGTCATTAGGTCCGGCCATTTCTGGTATCTATTTAGAGAGCTTTAGATCTACGATTGACAATACCCATGAGTCATATCCAACCCCAGGTCGCTTACGATTTGATCTTTTTAATCGCCTTATTAATATCAATCTTGTCTGTAATACTTTCGCTATTCATAACAAAAAAACTAGTAAGTAAGGTAATCTAGTTTGCTAGATCAAACCTGCTTGATTCAACTATTTGTGATTGAAAATACTTGAATAATGATAGTCCTATTTTTCACTTGTAGTGACAATTTGTTTAATGAAACAAGAAGTTAAGTATTTAAATAGACATTTGAATTTCGATATTTTTACTATCTTAAAATACAAATTGAAGAATACCACGGAAATGCTTTAAGTAATCTGATAGTGGCTTTTATGAATGAGAAATCAATGATTCTAAATGTAAGATTTCATTTAATTAGATAAAACGTATATAAATTCCCCATAAGAATTAGAAATTACCTCTTGAAAAGAGAACTCGATGACATTTTTAAAGCATATATTGTACAACTAGTTCTTGATAAAAAAACAGAACAGGCCCTAGAAAAATTAAGTCGATTTTATGAGATTAGGCCACCCGAAATCGGGGTAGGTACGATCAAAGGGAAGAGAAGAACCGTGTACGCAGTTTATGTTCAACGAGAATGTAAAATTTATTGTATAAATTCAGAAATTTTTTACAATCCATTCATAATAATGCATGAGTTCTACCATCATTTGCGTACCACAGCAGGAGTTCATAAGGGATCGGAAAAACATGCTAATATGTATGCTAGAGGCTTTATTGATTCATATAAAACTATTATTAATAATATGGGGCAGAAAGATAAAGGTCCATAGCTAAATTTTATGTCCGTTTGAAAAATTAATTTAAGAGTTGTCAATCAAACCTATCTTACGTGAGTAAATTTTTTGTCATTTTTTTGTTAACCTAAAAATCATTACTGTACTTTTTTCAGGATTAGTAGAGTTTCGGCTCATTCGATCTTTTCAATAACTCAAAAACTGGAAATAGTTGTTAAAGCCAGTGAAACTGACTTTACCTTTTATATATTATATATTATTTCCTTGAAGCACCTATTTTTTGAGGCTCATCAAATCTTGTAGTTGACTTTTTTTCTTTCCTTGAATTATTTTAATATAGTAATTTTTCAATTACCATTGTTTTCATAACTTATTTATTACTTTTCTGGCATATTGACTGTTAGAAATAGAAACCTTGTTGATCGGTTGCATTTAGTCATTATACATATGTTTATCCCATTGTGTCATCTTGTGATTTATTGCTTATAAATGCTCAGTCTCGATTGGTAATATCTAAATAATACAATAATCTTCGAAATCTGCTTGCTTTTGGTAAGCCAGTATTGTATTTACAAGATGGAGATTAATATATCAAATTATAGTAACTATCGAGAATTATGTTTTCAGTTGGTAGGGGATATCATTTCCGCAAATATATGATCCGAATTTAATTCCTTTGACCAATGCATCTCCTGCATCAAAATTGAAGAATACATGATTGATTGCTGATGAATTTGGTTTAAGTTTGATGATTATTGTTAGACTCATACAAATGGGACAATCTTTAGTTAAACCATTAGGTTCCTCCAATATCCTTAAATTGTTACAATAGTCGTTTCTGATGATCGAGTTTAGATGATTCGGTACCCTGGAAATAAAGTCATTGATTTCATAAGGAACCATCTATGATCCAATGTTTTAACAAGCTGAAAAATCAATGTAAAGTTTTGATAAATACGATTTGATAATCCCGCAAAAATGATTCTACTTAATCTATTCATTTAGTATGAGTAGATGATAGGAGACATTCTTGGTCTTAGGTAAAATTATGCATAAGACTAGTAGGAAGAAAACAGCTTGTTTTTTTGATATAATTTGATATCCCTTTGTGAATTGATATGCGCTAATCATTCCCTTTTTTTTATAATAATATTCGATTACTTGCTATCCGTTAAATTATACAATTGGTAAATGACCCTTCGTCTTGGGTAATTAATACCTGATCATTATACTGAAATCGTAGAAGATTGCAGGGATATTAGAATTATAATTTGCTTAAAGTTATCAGATGATTTTTCTGTTATCGTATCTTTCTTACTATAAAAAATATTGTACATTTTTTTAAGTAATCAGTTATCAAACTCCTTTATTATATAATGCTATTATTTCTTGAATGATAAAGATGTTATCATTAAGTGTGCTACTAATATTAACAGTACCTGATTATAACCGGACCAACTGCACAAATGGTTTTCTATCAAAGCGTTACTGCTCAAAGATCAAATAGTTACGAAAGTAGTACCTCAAATTTTGATATAAATAGCATATTTAATAACCTTCAAAACAAATTTCTAAATCCAATTGATGGATTGAATTCCGACAATGCTGAAGTTCAAGGATCAAATAGTTACGAAAGTAGTACCTCAAATTTTGATATAAATAGCATATTTAATAACCTTCAAAACAGTTTTACCGATCCACTGGGACAAGTTGACATAACTTTTCCTCCTGGACCTACTGACTCTATGGTTCCTGTAAATCAACCAAGCTCCACTGACTCTATGGTTCCTGTAAATCAACCAAGCTCCACTGACTCTATGGTTCCTGTAAATCAACCAAGCTCCACTGACTCTATGGTTCCTGTAAATCAACCAAGCTCCACTGACTCTATGGTTCCTGTAAATCAACCAAGCTCCACTGACTCTATGGTTCCTGTAAATCAACCAAGCTCCACTGACTCTATGGTTCCTGTAAATCAACCAAGCTCCACTGACTCTATGGTTCCTGTAAATCAACCAAGCTCCACTGACTCTATGGTTCCTGTAAATCAACCAAGCTCCACTGACTCTATGGTTCCTGTAAATCAACCAAGCTCCACTGACTCTACGGTTCCTGTAAATCAACCAAGCTCCACTGACAAACCCTCCACCTCTGAAGAATCAATTGCTCCACTGACAAACCCTCCACCTCTGAAGAATCAAGCTCCACTGACTCCACTGACTCCATAGCACCTCAGAGCGATAAATCCAAGGACGAATCAATCTCCACTGACTCCACTGAGCAAACCCTCCACACTCTGATAGAATCCAAGGACAATCCACTGACTCCACTGACTCCATAGCACCTCAGAGCGATAAATCCAAGGACGAATCAAGCTCCACTGACTCCACTGAGCAAACCTCAGCACCTCTGATAGAATCCAAGGACGAATCACACTGACTCCACTGACTCCATAGCACCTCAGAGCGATAAATCCAAGGACGAATCAAGCTCCACTGACTCCACTGAGAAACCCTCCACCTCTGAAGAATCAAACTCCACTGACTCCACTGACTCCATAGCACCTCAGAGCGATAAATCCAAGGACGAATCAAGCTCCACTGACTCCACTGAGAAACCCTCCACCTCTGAAGAATCAAGCTCCACTGACTCCACTGACTCCATAGCACCTCAGAGCGATAAATCCAAGGACGAATCAAGCTCCACTGACTCCACTGAGAAACCCTCCACCTCTGAAGAATCAAGCTCCACTGACTCCACTGACTCCATAGCACCTCAGAGCGATAAATCCAAGGACGAATCAAGCTCCATTGACTCCACTGAGAAACCCTCCACCTCTGAAGAATCAAGCTCCACTGACTCCACTGACTCCATAGCACCTCAGAGCGATAAATCCAAGGACGAATCAAGCTCCACTGACTCCACTGAGAAACCCTCCACCTCTGAAGAATCAAGCTCCACTGACTCCACTGACTCCATAGCACCTCAGAGCGATAAATCCAAGGACGAATCAAGCTCCACTGACAAAGTCTCAAATGCAGCTATTGAAAAACCGGTAGGAATTACGAAGGTAATATCTCCAACCAATACAAATCCTACAATTGAAAGCTAATCCTGAAATCAGCAGGTCATGAAGTTTCAGAGCTAAAATTTTTTTTATCTTACACATATCGGTTGACATTTAACAAAAAGAAATCTGAAAGATTAGATTATGTGCAACCTTTTTAAGGATTGAATAATTAATACAAACTGCTGACACCCAAATTATCAAAGCAGTAAACTTATATCGAATCATAGTCACATTTTTTGAGAGTCTTATCCAGTTAAGCCTGTCCCCATATTCCATTTTAGTTCACTGCCAAACTTGAGCCTTGTAAATAAAAATTGACATGGCAAAGATTGACCGGAATTTAGATATCTTTTTTTGGTAAATTAAGTTAGATGAAGTCCTATTATCCGAGTACAGCAATCTTACAAATAGGTTCAAGATTGGTGTTTAATAAAGACCGTCAAGTTTAGAGGGTATGTCTAAAAATGATCAGCAGAGCCAGTGTGAGCATATTAATCAAGCCGATTTGGAAAAGCCAGGGAATACACAGGGTTGTGAAGAATGTGAAAAAACCGGTTCAGAATGGGTACATTTGAGACTTTGTCTAACATGTGGTCATGTCGGATGCTGCGACGCTTCGAGAAATAAACACGGAACAAAGCATTTTAAGGATACTATGCACCCTGTAATCAAATCATTTGAACCAGGAGAATCATGGAAGTGGTGTTTTGTGGATGATATATTTGCAGAATGAGGTTTTAGATACGATGTAGAAGGAGTTTATCGAATTGAATCACTTGCTCCAAATCTAACAGAGATGTCATCCAATTGATAACTTTTTCTAACTGGTAAGCTTCCTCCGTCAACCAAGCTTTAACGACAAGTTTATTTTTAGATAAAGGATAAACCGTTTTGATTTAGTTATCTACAATAGGCATTTGGGGATGACATTTCAGCGAGAATTATGTAAGTATTGATAAACTATGAGAATACCTTACTAATAATATCTTTAAACAAATAAAGAATAGAATTCTCAAGGCTTAAAAATAAAAAAATCTTTATGATTAATTAGGTCATAATGCTTTTCGCATCGTAAATTACTAGATATGAAAATTATCCAACAATAAAATTCTTCACAACTCAATTAACGTGATAATTTCATTTTTCTCTCAGACCAACACAGACACACTATTTAGAATTATTGCAGCTTGTAATTTAACCAGATTCTATCCTCTTTAATTATACCTTAGCATAATGCTCGTATCGCTTTTCTATTCCTCTATTACTCCCGGTTTCGATCTATATCTACGACTTATTCAGTTCTGCCGGTTCCATAATACTGCTAATCTGGTTCTGATGATTTAGATTCATTTGGAGACTTGGGCTCAGAATCTACATCATTTTTTCTTTCAGCCAATTTTAAC
>CAVSMN010000022.1:0-23690 GCA_963729045.1 uncultured Nitrososphaeraceae archaeon
TGATTCATACCTTCTCTGATATAGATTTCGTGTCAAACCTTTCACTAAAAGATAACTTTGTAGTTGAACACCTGTTGAAATAAGATTATATAGATATCAACTCAGTTTGATTACCTTTATGAAACTAAATGGATTCAGTTACACAATGTTGTTATTCCCATATATTTTCCTTGAAAGTCCATTTTTTATTAAATAAGAAATTGCTAACTGATGCTATTGTGACTCCTATTAAGAGTGAAACATCATATGGAACACCTGATTCTCTAAGCATATAAATTGACAAAAACTGTATTAGGATGCCTAATGAACTACATCCAACGAACATTCCGTATTGTCTAATAAATCGGGTCAAATTGACATTTTTGTCTTCAAAAGTCCAGAATTTGTTTAATAAGAAATTAGTGGTTACTGAAACTGCTATCCCGACTGCAGTGGCTTGTAAATATCCAAAGCTTCCCAAGATTCCATTTGATAAAAGAATTGATACCAAATAATTCAAAACAAAGCCGCTAGCTCCTACCGTATAGAACCTGGCCGCCTTTGAAATAAATCGAACCGATTTTCTCTTTTCTAATTGAGTGTTTTGTTTCTTAGATTTCCTTCCATATCGATAGAGTTTCCAAACTGCCTTAACATAATCTAAAATTATTGGAAAGCTAAGTTTACTCTGTCCGTATTTTCGATCCTTAAAGGTATAGGGTATCTCTTTTACCTTGATAGTGTTTTTCTTCTTTATTAAAATTTCTAACAGTATCTTAAACCCGTCAGTATTAAATTCTATGTCGTGAAGTGTATGCTTTGGAAAGGCAAAAAAGCCTGACATCGGATCATAAATGTTTTTTAAACACAATCCATGTCTAGCAATAAAATTTGCTCCAGCACTAAGCAAGAATCTCTTAAAGGGCATCCCCTTGATAGCCCCACCTGTAATATATCTAGAACCAATGATGATGCAATTAGGTTCCTTCTTTAGCTCTGATATCATTCTATTTATTACCTCTGGAGGATGTGAAAAATCTGCGTCCATAATTAGGACATTTTGTCCCTCACTTGTACTGATTCCGTTCACAAGGGCCGAGATCAAGCCCGTCTTTTCTTTTCTATGAACTACCTTAATTGAGATGTCTTGTACCGATTTGTCTCTAGGTAAAGTGCTCATGTTAGATTCAATATATTTTTCGACTATTAGACCAGTCCCGTCAGGAGAGTTATCGTCTACTATTATGATTTCTACATTAGTTCCTGAAGGTATATTTGATTGAATTTGATTAAGTAATTCCTTAATATTCCTAGATTCGTTATAAGTAGGTATGATGATAGATACAAATTTTTTAAATTCTGTGGTTTTTGGTATGGTATCATTTACATTTAGCATCGTCATTGGTAATCCCTCATCTCACACCTTTAGTTTATTAAAATACTATATAATATATGCCATTGTTTTCTAATATAAGGATGGGTTTGTTAGATTCAAAATTTGGTTTCCAATTAAATTTTGATTGTAATCTTTCACTTTTATTTTGTATGTTTTCACTAATGGATTCCTAATTACTATTAAATGATCTTTATATTTTCATCGACAAATTATATGAATCTAATTATCTTATTTACAAGACAGCAGATAATTTAAATGACAATATGTAGTTTGGGTCATCTTTTTTTGATGATATTCTTTTTGTGATTGATTGGCCTTTCATGATCGATAAAGTCTTGACTAATTTTGCTAAATTGTTATTTTAATTGATGATTTCTATGATATATTGTTATTTCCTATTAAAGTTAGGACTGAATTACATAATATGATTAGACCATGTTATTTTTCATCAATGTTGAATTGTTGTAATAACCTCGGACTATCTACAACAAGATCATGAAATTTATCTATCTCAATAGTCTTAATCGGATCCATCAAGATAATTTGATTATTCGATTTGACATTACTAAGACTATCTTTTTGCTGCAACATGAGTAAATGATTTTTTATATCTGTAGTAATATCAGTATTGCAAATTTTACTATTATTAATTACATTAAGGGACTCTTGAAGCATTCCTTGAATATGTTCATTTCCTTTATTTTCATGGAAGTGAGGGTTTCTTGTTTCAACCTGAAATATTTCTACACCATGCTGTCCGATATCAAATGATTTATTGGAAATAATGCCTCCATATTTTTCTAAAATATTAATTAGTTCATATGGTTCTACTGAATATCCACTAGAGAATTCTAAGTTTTCTGCAAGCGACATAGAAAGTGAGTGTTCTCCAGCATTTCCTGTAGTAATGATATCTCTCTCATATCCGGTAATATAGGAGATCAAGTCATTTAGGTATTTGTTACTGTGTTCAGATATTCTTCCCCATTTCGGAAAATATACTTTGTTGTTTGCTATTTTTGGTTTAGAGTGCCAGCATATTCTTACATTACACAAAGGAGAATTCGACATAGCAAAACCCGCTGCAAAAATCTTGATGTACTCATTCACTGCTCCAGGAAAATAATTGTCACTGTCTACAAACCCTACATACTCTTTCTTAAGCAATTTGGATAACAAGATCCCTATTATCATTCCTTCTGCTTTGCCTTGACGAACTTGATTGTTGAGATCCAAAATTGAAGGGTAATTAATCTTGTGGAAAATTCTACTAAGGTTGGGATCCGTTTGATGTATTGTAACAATCCTTTTGTTTGAAAACAGAGAATACTGCTTAACCATTTCTACTTCCATAGCATATTTGTCAACGGGATGTCTTTGGCTGTTTGATACTATGATTATTAGACATTCGTTAGGAATACCACTTAAAACACCTTCCAATAGACTCAATTTTTCATCCTTAACTGGAATCACTACTGCCATGGCTTGAAATATCTTTGATAATGTGTTACTGTCAAATGCAATGGTCGAACTGTTAAGCTCCTGCGAAGTGGTACTAAAATCATGTCCCGAATCTATTTCATATATTTTTTGAAGTGAGTGAATCTTTACAGCACCTATAGTTTCAGTATATTTAGGTGGAAAATCTAACCTCATTATCCTAAGGCGTATGTATATAAATGTTTAATAATATGATATATTCTAAAAATTCATTCTACGTTTCCCTGGGGTCAAATATTTAACTTTTACTATTGGGACTAGTCCTTCAAAATGATTTAGATTTTCTTTGGACTTTAAGATCAATCCTAATCCAAATAGGTCGAAATTCTAATTTAATCATTGTCACCATATTTAGTTCACTTACCTTGGTCAATTTTAATATCCTTTATTTAATTATCTGTTACTTTATCCAATATTTTATCCCTGTGATTAGGGTAATTGCAAAGAGTGGTACTAAATACTTGACTGCTTTATAACAAAGATTAAATGATGTACTCTGGAGCACTGAGATCTTTGTTAGTAAATTCACAATTCAGTGCCAATAATGTATCACTATGTATTATCTCTTAGTATCCGTCATTAGGGAAATGATTGAACAAATTGAGACGAATTGCTTAATTGTTGTCATAGTTGACGAAGTACTGTTGAATTGGTTCGTTGATTTCTATATTTCTACAAACTATTAATTGTCATCAATCAAAATGTTATCATATTTGAGGATTGCCGTCAATCTTATATTTATTATGGATAAACTACGAATATGAAGCTTTTTCTTACACCCCTTATATGTTCTGTTTATATCTTGTCGATCTTTTTTATCACAGTTTTTTTGGTTTATATATTCAATCCGTCTTTCGCAGCACCGACTCTCTCCGGTGAATCCATTTGGATGGGGAGTGAAACTTTACCAAATGCAAGAACCGAAGTAACAGCATCCAATTTGGATGAGGCAGTTTATGTGATAGGTGGTTTTACTTTTGACGGTAAAATTACAGATATTGTCGAAATGTACAATTCAACTGACAATACCTAGTTTCAAAATATAACGTCGTTACCTTTACCTATTCACCATGCTTCATCAGGCATCTATGGGGGCAAGATCTATGTGGTTGGAGGATATACAGGGAATTGGCTCCCTAGTAACAATTTGTTCATTTACGATCCAGCTACCAATAATTGGACTTTGGGTAATCCTATGCCTACACCACGAGGTTCGCCAAATGCAAATTTCGTTAATGGAATATTGTATGTAATTGGAGGAGATAGTTACGATCATTCTCATGTAGTTGTTGAAGGATATAATCCGATTACCAACGAATGGGTGACACTATCTTCGATGCCTACAGCAAGGCATCATGCTGCATCTGCAGTAGTTGATGGAAATATTTATGTGATGGGCGGTAGACTCACTGGTTCTTTGGTAAACGTAGATGTAAATGAGAAATATAATCCTGTTTTAGACGAATGGACTACTGATCTGCAACCCATGCCGTCAAAAAGGAGTGGTGTTGCGGCCACATCGGTAAATGGGTCAATTTATGTATTGGGAGGTGAGCAAAATCAAGGAACGTTTGATAATAACAAACGTTATGACGTAGCTACTGATACTTGGAGCGAAGAATTGCCAATGCCCACTGCTCGACATGGATTGGGTATCGCTTCATATGACGATAAAATATATGCAATAGGTGGTGGTCCACATACTGGATTGACTGTTTCGAATAAGAATGAGATTTATTATTTGAATTAATACTGAATCTAGTTATTGACCCTTCTCTGATCCTTGTTAAAATTTTCACTAGTACCAATTTTGGGGGTAGGATTTAAGGTTATTAGAGAAAAAAAGGAATATCATTGTAGGGAGGGGACTACGATACTTTTACTCATTGTTATGTGTTAGATGGACCCTAATTCTATTGGATAAATCCTATGAATTTCACTACTATTTCAATATATTCTTGAGAATCCAACATTGTTATGATATTAATGTTTTGCATAATTATTCTTGAAATAACTATGCAGGCATGAACATTGACGGATTATTACGAAACCTTAATTAAATTATGATATTTCTCTATATTATTAGACTTACCTATGTTTCATAGATCAAAACTATTGATTTCTTTTTTCGCTATATCTTTGATTTTACTTTCTACTATAACTTCTTCATATGTTCAGGTTTCTTATGGGGCTTATGCTAAAGCCCCTTTATCCCCAACTGGACCGACAGTTAACGATGATACCCTTACGGTTGAAAAAATAGCTGATGGTTTGGATTTTCCTACCAGTATGGCGTTTCTGGGTCCTAATGATATTCTAGTCACTGAGAAAACTACGGGTAAAGTGATGCGAGTTACAAACGGTTTTGTATTGCCTCAACCTGTACTTGATGTACCAGTAGCAAATGCAATAGAACGCGGCTTACTAGGAATAGCCGTTTCAAAGCAACCTGACGGCAAAACTTATGTATTTCTATCTTATACTGAATCAGGCGATGGTGTAGATGGCAGTGATGTTGATGCTCTTGTAGATCCATTAGGAAATCGATTATATCGTTATGAATTTGTTGATGGTAAATTGATAAATCCAGTATTATTATTGGATTTAACCGCAATTCCTATAAATGGTAGAGGTGAGCACAATGGTGGTAAAATTCGAATTGGCCCTGATAATAATGTCTACTATTTTATAGGGGAAGTCGGAGGTCACAGAACCCAGGCCCAAAATATAATAGCTGGGCCTGCCCCGAATGGTCTAGGAGGCGTACTTCGAATCACTCAAGACGGTGGTATAGTAGATCCCGGTGATCCAATATTTGGTGAAGGGTTGCCTCTTAATGTATATTATGCAATGGGCATTCGAAACAGTTTTGGCATGGATTTCGATCCATCTAACAGGCAATCTTTGGGATACAGAAAATGGACCAGTACACCGGCGATGAAATAAATCTTGTTTTTCCTGGATTTAATAGTGGTTGGTTTCAAATCCAGGGCTATGTGGACAAGGATTTATTAGAACATGGTACCACAGAAGCAGATTTGGTATATTTTGGAAAAAGTCAATATGCTGATCCAAAGTTTGTGTGGGATACGACAATAGGTGTGACAGCCCTTAAATTCTTAAATTCACATAGACTTGGAAATCAATTTGCAAACAATATGTTTGTAGGTGATATCAATAATGGCTTGTTGTATAGATTTACACTGAACGAAGACCGGGACGCTATTTTTGTAAATGATACTTATGTTGGTAATACAGGATTATTAGAAGATAATGAAGTAGATGAACCTAAAGAAAATCAGCCTCTGATCTTTGGACAAGGTTTCGGGGGAATAACCGATATTCAGGTAGGTCCAGATGGTTACTTGTATATTTTAAGTTACACTGGATCAATTTATAGAATATTGCCTATATCTGATAGCATTGAACCAAAGTCTCAGCCAAGCTCACCTCCAAGCTCCCCTCCACAAAATGGTACTTTCAACTTCCAAGTCCGTTTCGGCAGTCATTTTGGGAATAGACGGTGATAATTCCTATTCACCAGAACCTATCGAGATTGAATCTGGACAAACAGTAACGTGGATTAATGGAGATACCATATCTCATACGGTAACCTCTGGACAAGATGGTGACTTGGATGAGGGCACTCTATTTGATTCTGATGCTATAATTCCAAATCAGTCATATAGTCTGACATTTGATAGTCCTGGAGAATTCGACTATTATTGTATATATCACCCCACTATGGTTGGCGAAGTAATAGTGAATGGACCAGATACATCTTCACCTACATCAGAAGATTCCCCAGATGAAGAGTCAGATGAGGAAGATAGGATGATTGAAAATATGGATCCATTTGGATTTCTCAAGTAACTCTTACCAAAATAACTAACTATACTTTCACTCCCATACCCATTTTTATAACATATAGAGCATATTAACCTATGAAGCAATTGATCCATGATCAAAAACTACAACTACTACTACCTGACTTTTTTTTGAACTTATGTTTTTATAGAAATGTTGACTTGTCAAATTCACAGCGGGGGATTTATTATGTTAAGTAGCAAGAGTGCACTAGCAAATATAGCTGTTAAGAATCTGGAAATTTCTAGAAAGTTTTATGAGAATACTTTGGGACTGGAGAAAATAGACTCTGTTGGAAATGAAGTAGTAGTTTATAGATGTGGTAACTCTGCCATTATAGTATATCAATCACAATACGCTGGAACTAATAAAGCTACTAGCGCGACTTGGATAGTGGGAGAGGATATCGATGTCTTGGTAAAGGAACTTAAATCTAAAGGTGTACAGTTTGAACATTATGACATGCCTAATACAACATTAAAAGATGATATTCATGTTGATGGTAACATGAAAGTAGCATGGTTTAAAGATCCCGATGGTAATATCCTAAATATTATTAACAAATGACCACATACAACTATTCTTCAAGCAAGCGACAATAGTTGTTCATTTTTATCTTCTCAACCACAGAGAATTCTATATTTATAACCATAAAGCAAAAGAAAACAATGTGATTCATCGTGAAATTAATCATATTCTCGCGATGCTATTATTTCTTTAACGTCGACATACTGCTATATTATAATCGATGAGAATGATACAAATTAGTTTCTTTTCTGATTTCTATAATGTTCTAAATAAAAATACCTTGCCATTCATTCGGGTAGTAAGTGAATGACAAGGTAACGTCTTCTTTATCTTGTTTATGGCTTATGGATAAGGCGTGTATTCGTAGCCCAGCATTCAACGTTGTACTAATTATTTGTATCGCTATTTGAGTTGGGGGCAATGTTGTCGCTACTGTCGCTACTGTCGCTACTGTCGCTACTGTCGCTACTGTCGCTACTGTCGCTACTGTCGCTACTGTCGCTACTGTCGCCAGCATTATCACTGGATGTTGTGCCAGTATCTGCCTCTGGATCATAAATTGGTCTAAAACAATCTCTTATTTCGCTTTCAGATGCAAATCCCTTTACTCCTTCTGATTGAGTCAGACAATTAGACAAATTCTTCATAATTATTTTTTCCTGTTTAACATTTTCGCCATTAGGTTGAGCAAATACAGAATACTTGTTATGCTTGATGCGGCAAACAATGATGCTATTGCAATTACCATGGTGACAGTTATTTTCTTAGTCATGTTCATTAAATTTATCTGATTAACATCGTATAAAAACATTAACATCGTATAAAAATAGGGACTCATCTTTCTACTAATAGGGATTTACCACTTATTTTTCTATACTCTATGAGTTTGTTGTCATACATTGTGAATAGTTAGACACAAAATGGATTTCATTTTTAGGTTTTAGGGTTATTATAAGTTACCAAGGTTTTCTACCTCTATCGTCAGCAAATAGACAAGCAAGATTGCAAAAACAAGCAAAATATCATCTAAATAAAAAGCGAAGAGTTGACGATATTCAATTATATTTTGTTTTTCTTAGTACAAATATTCATCAAATCTTTATAAAGATATTTTACTATATATAGAATATATTTGGGTAATTATAGATAGTTTTGTGTCTAAAGAGACACACATATTTTTTCTAAAAAAGGTCAAACATCTAAAGCACCGATGTTAATTCATTGCTACCTAGTATATGTCAATTTAAGTTTAAAAGGCAGAGATCTAAACGGAATTGGATGAATAACAATTGAGTATCGATTTCAGATTCTATATTACAATTTGTCATCATTATAGCCCTCCGGATTCAGACCCTAGAATGAATCGCTAGAGAGGAGCTTAACAATAGATTATAAAATTCAGACTAACAACTTTCAAAATCAAATATCTAAGGATAACTTTTTAGATACATAAAAAAAAGAAATTTGGTTGTATAAGGATGATGTTATTTTGATTTGCTATTTATTGTGTAGTTGTGCTATTGTCTGATGTGCTATTGCCCATCATGGTATTAGCGTCCATTCCCATCCCTGTATCTGATAATTCTGTTGTATTATCAACCGGCGTAGAAGAAGAAGTATTCATTGTCATGTTTTCTTGGGCGAATACTGGCGTGCTTGCTCCTATTAATAAAATTGATGCGGCTAATACGCCAATGACTGCAACTGTAAGAATATTGTTCATTATCAGATCCTTTGCAACAATGTTTATAACATTCCACCATTCTTAAAACATGATATAAATTAGTATCGATGAACCAGAATATCGTAGTTTACTTTTATAATTGCCATTGACTAGAATTCTATAAATTAACGTTTTATTCAAAAGTGTAAGATCCTTTGAATTATTTGTATATCTATATGTATTTATTTGATACAATAATCGTAATTTTCTTTAAATATAACCTATATAGTATTTAAATTGAAATGAAGAACATTATCTTCCTGAAATCAGCAATCATATCCATGCTTTTTGTAACATTTGGTATAACTTTTGGAGGGTGGACATCAAACAATGAAGTTTCCGCTCAATCTAATAATCAAGAAAATAGCCAGGTACTTGCTGAATTGATCGCAAATTTAACCCAAGCACAAAATACTGTATCAACTAGTAATTCAACAGTATCAACCGCTCAACTAACTGCAATAATAGGGGAACTTTCTGATATTCTCGGTAAAATTACAACAGATAACGATGGTCAATATTTAGATGAACATACTCACTTCTTTACTCACAACGGTCATACTCATACCGTGACCCATACTCATCCTCATCATGCAGATCATCATAGTCATCATCAGAGCTGGACTGAAAAACATCATATATTTGATCCCAGTAATTGCAAACCAGGTAGAATGTGTTAAATATTCTACCCATCAAATTTACTATTAATTTTTTTTCCTGTTGTGAAATATTTATCATTTAATGGTTTTCGTTAGATGTCGTAGCAGTATATTGATATTTTATTTAATAACCTTAACCTCATTGCGTTCCTTAGTCCATCATCAGGAGATATTTATTTGTTCGATAGACGAGTAGGACCGATTAATAGCTGGATTAGGGTTAATGGCTTTAGAAAACATTTGTTGATAAGCTCTAATGATGCCCTCTTAGGTATCTGATATGTGATATACATTAAATTCAATCATACAGTTCTTGTCAGTAAGTCTTGATAACAAAATAAAGTCAAACTGTGACCAATTTAAACCGAACTTGGTCAATAAATTCGACCATTCTCTATAATACTATAACAAAATGACTACCATAATAGGAATTAAAACAACTGAGGGAGTAGGTACTTGCATCTGATAAACGAGCCAGTAAGGGTTTCTTTATAGGATCCAGAGATCGTACAAAAGATTTCTAAAATAGATGATACTCTTGCAATTGCTATTGCAGGACAGTTATCTGATGCAGAACATTTAATCAAAATTACTGCAGCGGAGAGAAAATTGATAGAACTACGGAGGGGATTTCCATTGAGTGTAAAAGAATCTTCAAGACTAATCGCAAATCTCGCCTACTCGGGGCTAAAGAATTATCAACCATATTACGTCGAGTTACTAGTAGCAGGCGTAGATACCAGCGGATCACATGTAAATGTTGCAGATATGAGTGGTGCGATTACAAATGAAGATTATGCTGCATCAGGTTCGGGAGCCCCCATAGCTTATGGAGTTCTTGAAAGCCTTTACCATTTTGATATTACAAACGACGAAGCAAAGGAAATTGCTAAAAAGGCTGTTGCAGCGGCTATGGAACGAGACCCCGGCTCTGGCAACGGGATAGATGTTTTAGTCATACCAAAATTGGTAGCAGCCGAACGGGTTGTATTATAAGGAGTAGGAAGATAACAGAAAATGTCTGAAGATAATAATTCTGCAGGTTCTCCTTATAGTTTTGGGAATAACAGTAGATATCCATACTACTATGGACAAGGTGGTCGCCTGGTACTAGTAGATAATGCTCTAGAGGCGGTAAATAAGGGTTCAACAACTATTGGGTTAAAAACTCCAGAATTCGCCCTCATTTCAAGTCATATCAAACCCACTTTGCCCTTAGTGGATCCTAATGAAAAAATATTTGTAATTGATAAGCACATAGGAGCGACTGGAGCAGGCTATATTGCAGATATAGAACATTTAATAGAAGAAATAAGGTTACAAGGACAGAAACATCGCATTTCATATGATAGCTCTATCGACATAAGATCTATCACAAAACATCTAAGTACTTATTTACACAATTACACAATTTATGCTGTAAGACCACAAGCGGCTTCAATAATCATTGCTGGCGTAGATGAAAATGGGATACATTTGTACCGAGTTGACCCCAGTGGAACTTATTTGAAAGGAGGTGGGTTTGCAATAGGTCACTCTTCCGATGTGGCACTAGATGTGATTCAAAAAGGCTATGACACAAATATGAATATTGAACAGGCATTGAAATTGTCAAATGAAGCTATAGAAAAAGCAATCGGAGAAAAACCGGTAGTTGAGTCGGGGATAGTTACGTCAAAAGGATTTACAAAATTAAGAAAGGAACTCTAACATAATGTGATGTTGATACCTTGATATCAATCAATTCATTATACGTGGTAATGATTCCTAAACACAATTTTTTTGTTATTTTATTCAAAACCTGCAGGTCCAAAACGCACAAAAAAATAGATTGATTATTTGAAATCTTGTACCTTATAATATCTTAATTCCCAGTTTAGGTGCAAGTCCTAACAAAATGAGTTTGATATTTCGTCAATTATTTCCTATTATGCGAAAATTTAATGTCATTAGTGTAAACAGGAGTGTATTCCTTTTCTGGTATAACTTCTTCAAGTAAGTTCTCTTGCAGAATTTTTATTATTTCCTCAATTATCCTGTTTGAGTAATACATAGCTTCCACTTTCTCACTATCAGATAACGGCATCGGATTCTACAATAATATATTCTGACAAAATATTAACATTAATCTGAAATATTTTATTGTTGCTGTTTTTGTCTACTACTATCCATTGAAGTCTAAAACCTGTTTCTTTTTTTATCATGCCGAACCATCTTAATTTGCCAAACCATTTCCCGGTTAAATGATCCACTATGGGTTCGATGTTACCCTTTACAGGCATATATATCTGGATTAATTGCTTATATTTTCTAAGTTTTTTTGATTTATCTATTTCTAGCTCTTCATTTAAAAGATTATCTTCTAATATTTGATTGAAGTTATACACACTACCTTCAACCAACTTGTACCCTGATGATGTTTTCTCAATTAGGTTCAAGTCCAAAAGTCTCTTTAAAGCCCTTGATAGACTTTGTTGGTGAATATCAAGTTTTCTCTCGAGAGCCTTAAATGAATATGTTGACCACATTTCTTTTCGTAGCAAAGATAGAATTTTCTTGTCGTTATTACGAACATCATTGATAGCTATTGTAAGCTCCTCATCATCAATATGAGGGTCCGTTTTCTGTTTTGAATTTAATGAAAAGTAATTATAACCTATTTTTAAATTAGTTGTCTGATTTGGAATTATGTGATCAGCGTGAAGAAGTTCCGCATAGTTTTGAAAATTATCACGATTACTAGATTCAGGCAGTGGTAACAATAACTTTGTCATTTGCAATTTTAGTTCAACCTCTTGCCTAGAGACGGAGATAATTTTACAAGAGTTGATGTCGAAATTTTCCCAGAAATAAATTTTATTTTATTAATAGATAATTCTTTCCTCAATTCCATGAGTTATATATCGATTAATCCGCTTAAATACTTATTTCAAAGACCATTTTATCTAGGAGTCATGATCAAGTTTTATGGCTCATTTTCATAGTACTGAAAATATAGACAAAAATGATTAAGGTACAAAAAGTAGTACAAATTAAACAATAGAGCGTTGTTTGGTTTCCACTGAAATTTTATTGATCCCTTTGTATTTACTAACGAGATTCGCAGAACCCATCTAAACAAATAAATGAATGGAATTAACCTGGTATTTCAATTTAATCACTGACCTAAAATTATTCATGAGTTTCATCAAGTCATAATGTTTTTCAATATATTCACATACGGTAAACCTTGTTACTGAGCTAAAACATTTCGTAACTTTATATCTCTATTTGTTGATCTATCTGGTAGAAAATTTCTGTGCTTACAACGATTATTATTAAAAAAATCTAAATTTGGTAACGAGAAATACTAGTATATAGTAACTAGGTGAGCAAACAAATTGGTAAGGAATTTATATTAGTATGTACTAATATAAAAAATGGATTTTCATCAGAATTTTACCACAACAAAACTTAGAAGGAGAATTATCTTTTCGTTTAGTTTATCTATTTTTTTAATAGCTGGAATGGTTATTTTGACTAGTACTGCTTCTGTTGCAGATGGACAGGTAGGGGATACTAAAGCCGGCGTATTCAATCACACTCAGACTGATTCTTCAGGAAACACAACCTGGATAAATTCTGGTAACTGGTCAATGACTGGAATAAATTCATCATCTCCCAGCTTGACTGCCATTATAGAAATGGCCAAACCAAATGGGAGTGCGGGACACGAACATGAGATAAATGATTTCAAATTAATAGGGTCACCAGTTATTGAAAACCAAACGATCCACCTTAATGGTAATTCAACTATAACCATGAGGGATGGTCCAGTTACAAATGAACCCACAGTAATTGCTTTATCACAGGAAAAAATTGACATTTACTTTGATCCTGAGGATATAAAAAATCATTTTGAGAATCAGTCAATCTCAGGAATAGCGAATTGAGTACATCAAACTTTCAATAAGTAATAAATATATCTTCTTTTATTTGATAATTCCATATCTTAATAACTTCTATAACTGGTAATTATTCTAGCGACTAAAATTCATTCCTTGAATCCTTCTATATCTCAGATCTTTTTTTACTTTTGAAGTTGTGCATATAACTCTAACAAGTTAGTGTTAAATGGTAGACATCATATAGACTCTTATTAACGCAGTCGACAATTACGTTACCTGTTCTTAATATGCATACCACTGAAGTTAGGATTCTACTCTGATTTATAAAATGAATCAATTATTTTATGGAGATAGTTACATTTGTACAAGTTAAATATTGATAAGTTCACATCTTACTAATCCCCAAATTAAGAGTGTTCTATTTTATATCACTTGCAATTTTTTGTCTTTAGATCAATTATAAAAATATGAAAACAGGATCCTACTTTGCTTGGAAACTCGGTAAATATCAATAAAAGAACTCCCTTAAATTCTTATTGTATTCCAAATATACCTTTAAGCAACAAACCATTTGAGTCCAACCTTGGCAGTTACTATATGATTCATCTAATGATGGCTGGTCTTCATTTATCCAACCTGCCTCTGAAATTGTTACTAGCGTCGTGTCATCTCCAAGTCGTTCAAAGTCCATCTCTACTGTCAAGCGATTAGATTCTACTGCACTAGCCCATTCAAAAACGATTTTCTGGTTCTTAATTGTCTGTTTTACATATACTGAAAAAGCACCAGGATAATCATGAAAATCCCACATGACCTCCATTCCTTCATCGAGTGGGCCACTTGCTCCACCTGTAGTAAAATATTTGCTTAATTTCTTTGGATCGTAGACTGCGTCATATACTTCCTCGACAGGCTTTTTTATTTTGGCTTGCACTCTAAATTTCAAATTCATACATATACGCCGTTATAAGGTTTATTAGTAGTATATGTTATATAAATGTAACATGTATTCAGAGAGCCAGTATGACCACGTTCTTAAGGCACTGGGTCATTCTGGCAGACGTGAAATCCTTGATTTGATTAAGGATAAACCACATACAACCTCAGAATTGTGTCTTATCTTAAAAAAAATGGATAGATGTACGGTAATGCAACATTTGAACGTCTTAGAAAAGGCTGGTTTGATTATAGTTAAACATAGTGGAAAATATCGCTGGAATTACATTAATCTTCTTCCTATTCGAGAATTACATGATCGCTGGATAACCAAATTTTCTGTGGATGCCATAGACTTGCTTGCAAAGTTGAAACATGATGTAGAATGAGATCACTGAATACGGGAATCTGAATTTTAGTTCAATAGATGTATTGAATTATCCAAGTGTTATTTGGATATTGCAATTGCTTTTGGGTAGCATTTAGGTTTATTGATGTCGCGGATCAGATAGAAATCTAGTTTCTGAAGAGGAACAGCATGATTATCCATTTGTTACTAATGGGATTAAAAATTAAGTATGATTAATAAAATTTCACTTTGAGTACTAAGAACAGCCATTGATTAAAAAATTAATATGGTGTTTCAAAAGAATTAAATCTGTTTCTTAACCGCTGATTTAGTATGAAGTTTACATCAATTGATACATTCGTGCTACTTCAGATGGCAACGTATAATCTAACTGATTGTAAGGTACAATCCCAAGTTTCCTAATTGCTAAGAATATCGTTCCATAAACTTTATCTATTTTATTCATAAAGTAGTCATATGGGGTATCAAAAATACTTTTTATTCTTATCATTTCTTATTGTCATGTCATTAATATCGCCATTCAATGTACCTATAGAAGAATCATTAACTCAAAATTTTACCTCGGATATCGATGCTTCCTTTCTCAGTGAAGAAGATAATAAGTTATATCTTTTAAAAGGCGACCAGTACGTTCGCCTTACATTTTACGTGGGCCAGGGTGCAACGATGGATAGTGGTTATCCACAACCAATCAGTAATTGGGTTGATCCGCAAGATTCTTAGGCTCATAGGTAGGATTACGTATATATCCCTACAAAAACTTTTATTTTTTCCCTCTTCTCATATTACTTTAGATATTTTTGGTATCAGTGAATCCAATTATTTATACAAAAGGTTCATTAATAGAATTAAGTCTATTTTTTTCATTTGTGAACGTTCCTTTTTTTGTTGTGATAGGGTGTTATCCTGATTAAGTGCGTGGTGATTTCCAGGAAAGTATTTTGAATGAAAAAAATAAAAATCACCAAATAGACCATCTAGTTATTTACCAATATTGAATATTATCTACCATTTCTGATATCGTATAAGTACATATATGCTTGGTTAGTTGTTGGTTGGTGCGTCCTATATACACACCTTAAAAAGTTAAGCTATCAAATGCTAATTATCATGATACGATATGCAAAATACTACTGTGAACAGCAATTTGAAATCCTACTTACATGTCTACTTGAGATATCTACTAAACACCAAATTCTATACATCTCGTTATAACCATTGATAGATACCCACATGGCTGATTATAGGTCAAACAAATCGACTGCGAATGATTTAATGACCTATTCTAAGTCAAATAAAAATAAAAATTTTCCTCTGATTATTGCGTATTTGAAAGAATCTGCAGGTCAAAAGCTTTTATCAAATTAGGATGAATCTGTGTGTGAACAATCATCATTATATCCGTTGGTGAGACTTTGGAATCTATCGAATTTACAAGCTGCATGATACCACTTTCCAGATTAGTACCATAGGTGGAGGTCCCATTTTGGGATATAATGGGTTTAAGTTCTTTATTAAAGATATCCAATAGTTTTTCAGCCATCCCTTTTGCACTTTGATAATTTGCCATATTTACTATGGGTTTATTTGTATTCATTTTGGTATCCGAATCCTTCATTGTTGGTGACATATCAATCATCTTGTTCATATCCATGTTGTTATTGTTACTAGAATTATAACTATTACTATTTTCAACCATAGACCCGTTGTTCATATTTCCCATATTTCCCATATCGGTCATATCAAAGTCAACACTATAAGCATCACCATAATTCCTTAATACCTCGTCTACCCCATCAGCAAATCTCATAGGATGGATTGAGCCACTGTTGTTATCCTTTTTCGGACTAAATATATTTGATATGAACGTGGTAACTTGATTTAGAAAGTTAGAATCTTCCGCTTGCTTTTTAGTTTCCGTTAGGGTTATGACTTTGTCTACATTCGTATTGATACTTGCAACTAATTGATTTGATTGTTCTAGTTTTTGTTTTTCGCCTTGAACTGATGTAGGGGTATTTGAAAATGAAGATGTCAGGTTGCGCAAATCTTCTACAGCTAATTTGAGATCATCTCCAATTTTTTTATCCTGTTTAACTATTTCTACCAACAAGTCCCAGTAAAAAATACTAACAGCTTCATCTGCATGTTTTTGAGCCAAAGTTATATTATTATTTAGAAGATTTGACTGAACAAGATTCGATTCTGTCTGAAATTGATCTAGAGATGCTACAAATGAAGCATAATTATTTGGAGGAAAATTGTGACCATACGCATTTTGGAAAAAAGTAGAATCAGAACTAATACTTGTATTATTATGTATGATTAAGCTAAATAAAATACCTAACACAAATAGAACATACAGGGTATTTTTCTGCTTCACAATAGTAAAATTAGGTTTAAATGTTATAATAATACTTCGCTTGATTACGATTAACAATCTATTGCTTAATCGCACATCATCTATCGATATAATGAGTGCTTTAATTTACCTATATTAATCCAAAATACAAAAAAGATCAATTGTTTTTTATTCTAACAGTAACTCCAACAAGTTGTTCTCATTCATCGATTAATTTATGGCGATATCGTAACAATCATTATTAAGGAAAATATAATGTCGTTCTTCCTATAATTCGAGTATCAGGCATAGAATAATATAAGAAACTTCATCCGTCTATTTCTTCGCGGCACAATATTAAATGTTTGACTGAAAACAGATCACCGGATATTGCATACGATAGATATAGTGGAGAGACGCGAGAGACTGGCATAAGTAATATTATAGAAACTTCTCCCATAGGATTAGTCCTCGCTATTACCAAAAACTTGTTCGAAACGCTGTCATCATCATTACTTTCTTATCCACCTTCACATCACGCATATTACGGAATTTCTATTCTGTTATTGGATGTGTTATTGCCAGATCTCCTTGAATATTTCTTTGATCCAGAATACAGAAAAATAAATCAGTTGACTTCTAGGTTCCACATCGTATAATTGTAAGTATTTAGTTTATTGTCTATATCCCAATCTGCTATGCCGATAACTTTATTGAGAAATGTAAGCGAACCGTTATCATTTAACTGTGTATCGTATAGTTGTGCAGTAGGATAAAACATGATATTCCCATTTGAATCTGTAAACCCACGACCGTATCCTTTCATTTTGACAGAATCGTGCTTTGAATTGGTGTTATTATTCTCAATGTAAACTAGTTTGCCGTTTCCTTCTCCTTGAATTACACCATCGGATCTATGGTTGTTTATATAAATCCAGTATTCAGTAACCTTGGGTCCTCCGTCAGTAAATTGCCCAATACCTTCGTAAGAAACCTGAACCTTTGTCCCATTTATTCCGCTCTCAATTATTGTTTGATCTGTGATATTGCCATGACTAAAATAGATCTGTTTTGCATTCACTGTATTTGTATTTGAATTATTTGATTCTTGCCATAATAAATTATCTTTGTTATTAGGTTCTGAATCTAGACCATTTGAGTCCGGATTTGAAAAAGTACTGGAAAAAATTCCAATAGCCATAATCCCTGCAATTGCAATAAATAATTTGGTTGATACATGGTTTTTTTGCATCTGAAATGTTAACAATGCTTATATTAAAGCGATATGTCCATTTTCACATAAGGATACTACCAATGATATCAAAATACACTTAATTTTCATGATATGTTAGGAGACAAGGAACATGGATATCCTCTTGTTAAAAGCATTTACAAATTCTTCAATTATTCGTACCTGTTCTTTCGTTAACCTGCCCGATTGTATTGAATTGGAATCCATTTTTATCTTATTGTCCATTATTTTTGCCACCTCTTTAATTGTTTTATTCATAGAGTGTCTATGTCCCTCAGATATTTATGTATATTGGTATATATTGGCAATGACCAACAATAATATTATTTCAGGACTATTCGAGCAGCATAAAATATTTTAACCTTTTCAAGCTATCCACGAGTAAAACAAGGATTCTTGCGAACTTATAATATTGAAAAAACAGGATTTTGAATATTTTAACCTCAGATTCGGTTTGTTTGGGATAATGAGATTATATCCAAAGGGTCAATCGATTTTCATCATCAGATCACAATAAGATCCTGTTAAAATTGGTCCTGCCCTTTAGTTCAAATCAATTCTGTACACTTCGCGAATTTCCAAGATGAAGAGTGAAAGTTATCCCCGTAAAAAAGAAATATCATAATCTGATTCTTTTGTAGATGTGGATTTTAACTCAGGACAATTGCTAAGTCACCATATCTAATTTTTGTAATTCCACATGAGATCGATTTGATATAGTCCCTTTTTCATAAGATGCAAGAAAATTTTCCTTATTTCCTTCCAGTGAATATAAATTATTTAGTATTTTACTGGCATTTTGTTTACATTGTTCTTCAAAAGCGAATGGGGCAAACAATCCTACTACTACTGTGGTTACGATGATTATTGATATAGATAAAACTATGATGATTTTTTGGTTTTTTTCCATAGTATATTGAATTAGTCAAATCGTATTATAATAAAGATATCTTGTATCTTGTTTATTGAGATGATTTCGTGTCCTCTTATAAACTTGGTATCTACTGATCTATTTATTCTCTTTTTACATCGTTCCCTTCAATCAGATAATTTCGTATTTCCTTGTCAGAAATACGACATTGTTAATTTCTATCTTAGGAAACTATAGATTTGTATGGACCAGCAACGACAATATCCGTGGTGGGCTACTAATGAAAATAATTTGATGTACATTGCTATCATGATGTGTAGCAAAAAGATCTGCATTCTTAAATAATGATAATCAAAATTAGTTTTATTATCATGGATAGGTGCGAGAAGTAAGATGGGAGTAACAAATTAATCTAATGTGTTGGGAATTGGTATTGCCCAAGCCAAAAATATTACGGATTGTCGTAGCATATAGCATATGCCTGTACAGTTAATGCTGAATCCATATTTGAACTCGTAGTAATTGTGGTGGTAAATGTGCTAAGAGAATCTGGAATTGCAGAATAAGAAATTACATTTCCATCAGTAATATCATATAGGGATCCTCCTCCCAAGATCAAGTCACCGTTGTGACATGATGCAGTAGAGGAATAAGGGTTACCACCAGTTTTATCGGTCGGTCCATGAATTATGTATATTTTTCCATCTAATGACGATGAACCAGTTGAAGATGATGAACCAGTTGAAGATGATGAACCAGAAACCACTACATTATTTGTGGTATCTGTGGAACTGCTTACATGATTAGCATCAGTTGAACAACCTACACTAGATGTGCCTTTGGGACCAGTTGGACAACCTACACCTCCAATACTTTTCGCATTACCTTGACCTATTTGACCTCCAGCATTACCTTGACCTATTTGACCTCCAGCATTACCTTGACCTATTTGACCTCCAGCATTCTCCATGCCTTGATTACCAAAATGAAAATTACCTCTTTGCGCTAATGAAAAATTTAACAGATCGGGACAATAAGGAATAGTTAAAACTATAAAAACTAATCCACACATTAATAATGTACTATTTAAAAAAGTCATAATTTAGACATCAGAGAATGGTAATATAGATTTTATTCATCATACTTTATCTTGATGTTGCTGTCATAATAAAGATAGATAATCCATGGTATTTTCCTTCCAAGTGTTTGGTCTCTATGTATATGTGGTTTGAGCTTATCTGAATGAATTTGCTAGCCGCAGAATGACATTTAACGAAGTTTAAACAGAATATTCCTCTTTTTTGATGTGATACATCAATGCACGTATAAATGATGATGCTATCAAAAGACGTCTAATAATGTGTCTAATAGTGGTTAACATTTATGAGCATTGTTATTAGAGATCCGTTAATTCTTTAAGAGAATGTCAGCCAAAAAGCAAACCATTGTTAATTATTTTTCAATCCTTGAGCAACTAGTATTGAATAACATCCCAGTCCACATTTTTCACATATTGGCTTCATTGCTTTACTGTCGGAGCTTCCAATACAACAAGGCTGTTTTGACATTCCTTTATGATCCAACGATAATATTGCCCACGAAGGACAGTCCACCGGAGTAGTTTTAATCCCTCCCCAGTTCCCTTTCATTAGTTCTAGTTGTTTTTCAGTGTTCATGATAAAATCTGGATATTTAGTTCTTAATCTTTGAATATTATTAATTATATCAGTTCTTGTATCACCGAATGGTAACCAAAGCGGATCATTATCTGCGAAGGGTGTATGAAACTGAAACCCTATTTTATTTATCGTATCTTTCCATTCATCAATTAGATCTTCTATGGTGGTATAATTCAGAGAATTTATAGTCATTGTGATCCAAATGTCCTTCCAAGCTGGTTTTCCATTGCGATCGGGCCCGGAGATATAGTCTAAAATATTCTTTTTGGTTTTCGAATAAGCGCCTTTTCCTCTAATGCTATCATGAACTTTTTCTGTACCATCAAGAGATACCCAGTAAAAGTAAAGCTTGTCAAATCTTACTAAAGGATAAGTACCGTTAGTTACTACACATATTCTTCTAGGCATCTCATCACAAAAAACCTTTATGATATCTTGACGCATCATTGGCTCGCCTCCAACGAGTGTAACTACATAGACATGATGTTTTTTAAAGGTCTGTTTTATTATTTCTTTCCAGTCCCCGGGACTCAACTCGTCTAGTTCATTTCTTCTAGTTTTCCACCAGTAACAATGGGAACAATGCAAATTGCAGACGTTGATAATATCTGCAGAACCATAGAGAAATGGTTTAGATTTAAAAAACTTTATAGACATATATTTACTTAGGATACTAAAAATTGTAGGAGCGTCTTTTATTATATCGGTTATACCCATACCGTATACAAGATCTACCAATAGTAATCATAGATAATATAGATTCCAAAGTATATTAATAATACGCGCATTTAGACATATTCTTTAGTGGATCTGCACTTTTTTGGATAGGGTTAAACTTTCCATATTTCTCTTCTATGATTAATGTCCAATTCAATTAGAATGTCGTAAAAAAAGTATTTGGACAAATTGATCATAAATGACATACAAGTATTTTTATGTTCAAGATTTATCATTTCTCCTCATTACTTCCACTTGTATTAGTAGGGTTAGTTCAAATTCAGGTTTTCATCCAATGTACTGGTCATCGATAACATAAAATATCTATATTATTTCCGTATTCTATTTCTACAATATCCTATGGAGTAATTTGGATTTAAATAAGTTGTTCTATAATTGCAAGAAACTATGACCTGCTACAATACTGTTTGTTTCTCTCTCTGAAGTTTTATCATGGTATTTTTCTAAAGCATTCCCCAAACAAATCCAATCTATTTTCCATCAATTGAGCAATGTCCATAAAAAATGGAATTTCTTTTATGTACTCTTAATAGTGCTATGTATGTTATCAGGTGCGGTAAACTGAGATATTGCCTTGAAAAGATAACACAAAAATGGTCAATTATGACCTAATTATTCTATCCGTTATTCTAGTTCCAGATCATGCTGTTTGCTATTGAATTAATGGTTCATGTGAAGGAATCATTTTTAATAGATATTGAAATGATGATTAACATGAACTGAAAACGATATCCATCATAATATACTTAAGAGACATGGTATGTATATAGTAATATGGTAATAGAAAAAAGTTATAATAATAATCACCTTCCCTTCCTGTCATTAGATTCTCTTCATAAAAGCACTGTGATAAATCAGACAAAAAATGAAAGTATTGTTGTCATAGCTGAAGAACAATCAAATGAAAATGTGGAAACATCTTTTCGCCAAAGATATTCTCAAGAATTAAGAACTAAGAAACAGCAAATATATGATATAGAAAGAGGATTTAATGAGTTAGACGACGAAAGAAGAAGTGTTAGACAGCAAATGATGCGAACTCCTGGACGAAGAGGAGAGATTATAAAAGAAGAAGAAATCTCAAAGGAATTTAGCAGGAGATTTTATGAAACTCCAGAGATACGTACAAATTAGATTTCCTTCACTACCTCACATAATATCATAATTTTTATATCGTTTTATCTCCAAAAAATAAAGTTTTTACCAGTTTATAGAATTGTACTTCATGTTAGGGGCGTTTATTCGTATTTTGGTCATCATATCAACATGATCTAGCCTTGCTTATAGCAAAGATACGTTAGTGGGTGTTTCTAAACATGTTTTGAAACTCTCTTCAACCCTGATGGCATCACTTTTTATTTGATCTTGTGATTCATACATCGTTATAAAAATAATGACTATCAAAATTTGAATTGGTAAAATATGTTCTAATAATATTTATTCGAAATAAAGGCTAAATTAAATCTAAATATACCCAAAAGTCAAAAAGAAATGATCTTCCTTTGATTAACCTCTACTTGTAATATATTACCATTAGCAGCGATCACCAAATCTTCAGAATTGTTGGATGAGATGATGGTTAGATAATGAAAGAAAGCTTTGTTGGGTTCTATTGCAATTACTTTATGTCTGGTTTTTATCTTATTATATATGCTATTTAGTATTATTTTGATAATCCTTAATATGTATCATGTATATCTTAAGTTATGAGTAACATGGATAACATTCAATTGTTAATGTGTAAGAATTGTACCCATTCAAAGGATGAGCATAGACAACAACCCAGTGGCCCAAGATTTTATGATCATCGCTGTTTATTTTGTAAGTGCCAGCAATTCACATAAAGTTATTTTTTTGTCTCATTTCTATTATTCTCATTAATGACGTGAGTGCCTGATTCTAGTTGTACAAGTAATATTCCTCTGATAATTCATACCACTCATCATTATTGCCATTTCTTTATA